>NZ_CM183452.1:0-1746649 GCF_059512465.1 Candidatus Pseudothioglobus sp. uisw_142 | reverse complement strand
TGTTGGTTAATAAAGCATAGAATTAAAAATCTAATGATACCTGTAATGCCGATAAAAATGATCAAAGCATTTGGTAGAATAATTTGATTTTAATCTTATTAATATTGTATAACTAGCCTATGAGTAATAATCCTTATAGTAAGCTTTTTGAGTCAGTTAGAATAGGCCCAGTTGTAACAAAAAACCGGTTCTATCAGGTGCCACATTGTTGCGGCATGGGACACCTGAGGCCAAAAGCACATGCAGCCATGAGAGAAACCAAAGCAAAAGGTGGTTGGGGTGTTGTAAGCACAGAGGAGGCAGAGATACATCCAAGCTCCGACTTAGCCCCCTATGTTGAGCAAAGAATTTGGGATAAAAGAGACATACCAGCATTGCGCTTAATGACTGAGGCGGTTCACAAGCATGGCGCTCTGGCTGCAATAGAATTAACACATAGTGGGCATAATTCTACAAACCTTTTTTCTAGAATTCCTGCTATGTCACCCAATGCTCAGCCTGTTAATTTTTTATATCCAAAACAATCAAGACGTATGTCAAAAAAGGATATTTCAAACTTTAGGGCTTGGCACAAAAGAGCCGCTTTGAATGCAAAAGAAGCGGGCTTTGATATAGTTTATGTATATGCAGGTCATGGCATGTCGGTAGCACAACAGTTTATATTGCCAGACATGAACAATAGAACTGACGAATATGGCGGTAGTCTAGAAAACCGTTTGCGACTCACCAGAGAACTGCTGGAGGAAACCCAAGAGGCGATTGGAGATAGTTGTGGAGTTGCTTTTCGTTTTGCAGTAGACGAGCTTAAAGGCAAAGATGGCATGCAATTTAAGGAAGAAGGGCGGGCTGTTGTTGAGCTGTTATCCGAACACCCAGATCTATGGGATGTTAATGTTTCTGATTGGTCTAATGACTCACAAACTTCACGCTTTGAGCCAAATGAGGGATATCAAATGCCTTATGTTGAGTTTGTAAAAAGCCTAACTACGAAGCCAGTCGTTGGGGTTGGTAGGCTTACGTCACCAGATTTAATGGTAAAGCTTATTGATAGGGGCGCCTTAGATCTAATAGGTGCAGCCAGACCATCTATTGCAGACCCTTACTTGCCAAATAAAATAAAAACAGAAAACACAGATCAAATTAAAGAATGTATCGGCTGTAATATTTGCGTTTCAAGTGATAATTTTTCAGTTCCAATTCGATGTACGCAAAACCCAACCATGGGTGAAGAGTGGAGAAGGGGTTGGGATCCAGAGCACATAAAACCAAAATTGTCAGACCAACAGGCACTTGTTGTTGGATCTGGGCCAGCAGGTTTGGAGTGCAGCTTGCAACTTGCAAGAAGAGGATACCAAGTAACTTTAGCTGAATCAAAAAGTCAATTGGGGGGCAGGGTTTTGTTTGAGTCAGGCCTAAAGGGTCTTGCAGCCTGGAAGCGAGTTGTTGACAACAGGGTGCATGAGATTCTTCAAAAAAACAATATTGAAATATATAAAGAAAGTAAGCTTACTTCGGCCCACATCAACGAACTTGAGATAAAAAACATTTTCATAGCTACAGGCTCTAAATGGCGTAAAGACGGGGTGGGTAGAAGTCGAAGATCTCCAATTAAAGGTATTGAAAGTGTTAAAGTTTTTACACCAGAAGAGATTATTCAGGAAGAGCAAAACATCAAAGACCCAGTGATTATTTATGATGATGAGCAGGGGTATTTAGCTGGCGTTTTGGCTGACCATTTAAGCTCAAAAGGCATTGATGTAACATTTGTTACGCCGGCTAGTGTTGTTTCTCCCTGGACAGAGTCTACTTTAGAACAAAAAAGAGTACAAAAATCGCTCATCAGTGCTGGTGTTAAGATTGTTTGTAATTCATTGATAGAGAAAATTGAAAATCAGACAGCCCACCTTGAGTGTGTTTTTACAGGGGCCATCACAGAACTATCTTGTAAGTCTGTGGTTATGGTAACTGAGAGGATAGCAAACACCTCGCTTTATGATCAACTAAATGAACAAAAAGTAAGCAATAAACCTCATTCAATTGCTCAAAATATTCGACTGATTGGAGATGCTGAAGCCCCAGGACTAATAGCTGATGCAGTGTTTTCAGGGCATTTAGCTGCCCAAGACTTTGAGGCTACAGAGACTGACATTGAAAAGGCATTGTTTATGAGGGAGATGCCTAGCCTAAATGATTAATTTTAAATAGGCTGTTGAGGCTAGTTCCTAATTGATTTTCTGTGTGTTTTAGAGTAACATTGCCCTCTTTTTATGAACGCCAAAAAAATGCGCAAAACGATTGTTGCTGGAAACTGGAAAATGAACGCTAGCAAAGATTCAGTTGAGAGTCTTGTGACTGATATTTTGTTAGGAGCAAGTGATGTTAGTGCTGAAATCATAGTTTGCGCACCATTTCCATACCTCTCGCAGGTTGAGGTTTTAATTGAAGGATCCAATTTGATGCTTGGCGCTCAAAACCTTAATTTGAATGCTTCAGGAGCATTTACGGGTGAGGTGAGTGCAGAGATGATTAAAGACTTTGGCGCCAATCACGTTATTGTTGGTCACTCTGAAAGAAGAAGTTTGTATGGCGAAACGAGTGAAATTGTTGCAGAAAAAACTAAAGCTGCAATTGATTCTGGCTTGACGCCAATTCTTTGTCTTGGTGAGTCACTTGATCAAAGAGAGTCTGGAAAAACTGAGTCGGTAGTTTCAGAACAGCTTAATAAAGTTATAAAGATGGTTGAAATAGAGGCGTTTAATAATATTATTGTTGCATACGAGCCTGTCTGGGCAATTGGAACTGGAATGACAGCCACTCCAGAACAAGCACAAGCAGTTCATAAGTTTATTCGTGATCTTCTTGCTAGTAGCAGTCAAGATATTGCTGATAAAACAGCCATACTTTATGGAGGCAGCATGAATGCTAGTAATGCAGTAGAGCTTATCTCTTGTGCTGATATAGACGGCGGCTTAATTGGCGGCGCTGCGTTAAAAGCGGAAGATTTTTTACAAATTTGTAAGGCAGGTTAATATGACATTTCAAATAATTTTAGTGGTTCATGTATTGTTGGCTTTAGGGCTAGTTGGGCTAATTTTAATACAACATGGTAAAGGCGCTGATGCGGGTGCTGCGTTCGGCTCTGGAGCGGCGGGTTCAGTTTTTGGTGCAAGAGGGGCACACTCTTTTTTGTACAAGTTAACTGCAATTTTAGCTATTGGTTTTTTTGTAACAAGTATTAGTCTTGCTTACTTTGCCTCGAATGAAAGAGCCGCTTCTGATTCAGATCAAAGCATCATGTCACAGAGCGTTGTGGTTGATGACGCTTCCAACGAAGACACTAGCGAAATACCTAGTAATTAATTACTCTAGCCGTCGTGGTGAAATTGGTAGACACGCAGCCTTGAGGGGGCTGTAGCGCAAGCTGTGACGGTTCGACTCCGTCCGACGGCACCATCCTCAATTAAAGCATGACCTGCATGCATGATATTGTACAATCGCTATAGTTTCTTAACTGCTGACCTATGAAATTCATTAACAAAACCGTTCTTAAAGGAATTGGTCTGATGCTTTTGGGCATGAGCACAGTCCCCTTTTTAGATATTTTTGCCAAACTTCTAAGCGAAGATTATTCTGTGATGCAGGTGACATGGACACGATTCTTTTTTCATGCATTTTGGCTGCTCCCAATTATTTTTTGGCAAAAAGTTAATTGGAAAAGGGTTCCTGATAGTCTTGGCCTTCAATTTTTAAGGGGGCTGATGCTTACTATGGCTACCCTATTCTTTTTTGCGGCAATAAAATCAAACCCTATCCCTAGTGCGCTTACACTACTTTTTATATCACCTTTGGTTGTTGCAGTGCTGTCTCCAATGCTTCTAGGTGAGCGCTTCGATCTATTTATTGGTGTTGGGGTTTTAGTTGGGTTTTTTGGGGTGGTAATCGTTCTGCAGCCAACAGGAGGTGATTTTAAGCCAAGCCTTTTGTTGGCTGTCGTTGCAGGCATTTGCTACGCGCTTTATATTATTTTTACAAAAAAACTATCTTTTAAGGCGCCGCCCGTACTTACTCTTTTTTATTCTGCCCTTGTAGGGATTTTAATAATGTCACCTCTTGCGTTTGCTTCTTGGTCTGCGCCAGATTTAAGGGGTTTTTTGTTAGGGGCTGCTATGGGCTTTTTTGCAGCCGCCTCACATTTTATGATTATTAAAGCGTTTGAATTTGCAAGTGCCTCTGAACTAAGTCCTTTTAATTACTTTGAAATTGTAGGTGCCATCTCACTTAGTTACATTGTGTTTGGCTATGTCCCAAATTTTCAAGCGATACTGGGTTTGTTTGTAATTATTGGAAGCGGTTTATATGTATCTTGGCACGTAATGAAAAACAATCAAGGAGATGATCAAGATAAAGAAAAACTTATAGAGCCACTATAAGCTCTTAATGCTAATTATCACCTATTTTTATTAAGAAATTATTGACCTATTGAAGACACAAGATTTAATCGATCCAATATAATATTTCAGGTTTATTTTTTTAATAATGTCCTTATATATCTAACAATTCAAATAAATAAATATCTTTATGAACTGGCGAACAAAAACAGAATCAAAAATTGAGCTCTTTTCTGATTGGCTTTTTGAAAATGCAAAGATAACAATTGTAGTTATTTTTGTCCTTGTTGCTGGGATTGCATCTCAACTTCCTTCATTAAAAATTGATACAACGACAGAGGGTTTTTTGCATAAATCAGACCCAATGCGAGTTCAGTACGATGAGTTTAGAGACCAGTTTGGTCGAGACGAAAAGTTAATGATTGCAGTTAAAACTCAAAATATTTTTGATTTAGACTTTTTAGAAAAACTCGATCGCTTTCATCATGCCCTAGAAGACGAGCTTCCAAATATTAAAGGAGTAGATTCCCTGATCAATGCCAGAAACACCTATGGGATTGAGGGAGAGCTAATTGTTGAGCCTTTAATTGATAACCCTCCCCAAAATAATGAAGATTTGATTAGTCTTAAGGAAACAGTTACTAACAATAGTCTTTATAAAAACTCACTTTACAGTGAAGACTTTAGGATGACTACGGTCACAATTGACACAGAAACTTACTCCAACAATGGCGCTTCCCAAGATGCTACTAATCTTGAATTTGACGACAGCCTTGAATTTGACGACAGCCTTGAATTTGACGACAGCCTTGAATTTGACGACAGCCTTGAATTTGATGATGACTCTATTGGCGGGCAGAGGCTATATTTAACCGATGCTGAAAATGATGAAATTATTTCTCAAACCCAACAAATAATGGAGCGCTTTAATGATGATAATTTTGAAATATACTTGTCAGGTTCTGCAGCAATTGCAGGAATATTCAAGCAAGCACTAATGAACGATTCTGTTATTTTTATAAGCTTAATGATGATTGTTATTATGATTGTCCTGTTTGTTTTGTTCAGAAGAATTTCAGGCGTCATTCTTCCTCTATCATGCGTTTCTCTTACGCTGATAATGACTGTTTCATTGATGTCTATTTTTTCAGCTCCGTTTACTATGGCGACCCAAATCATGCCAACTTTCTTGTTGGCGGTTGTTACGAGTGCTTCAATTCATCTCTTAGCCGTATTCTATAAAGACTTTGCTAAAACAAAGGACAAAAAGAAATCCCTTAGGTATGCGATGGGACATTCAGGGTTAGCAATTATTATGACATCCGTAACTACGGCAGTTGGACTCTGGTCTTTTTCTTTCTCAGGTGTTGCGCCTGTAGCAGATCTTGGGGTGTTTGCGAGCAGTGGCGTTATGGTTGGGCTAGTTTTCACACTTGTTTTTTTGCCTGCACTAGTTTCAGTAACTAACTTTAAGGTTGTTAAACAAAAATCTAGTGAGGATGAATACTCTCTAATGGATAGAGCACTTATTGGAATTAGTATCTTTGCCACCACTAGGCCAAAATTAATTATTTCTGTTAGTACGGTGCTGATAATTTGTGCGGCCATTATTGCAGCCCAGTTGAGGTTTTCTCATTTTCCTCTTCAATGGCTTCCAGAAGATAATTTTGCTCGAGTGGCAACAGAGGCTGTCGATGAAAATTTAAAAGGCTCACTCACGCTTGAGGTCATTATTGATACTGAAAAAACAAATGGACTTTACAATCCTGAACTACTAAGAGTGATTGATGATGTATCTAAAAATATAAACTCTATATCTACTGGGAACATGTTTGTAGGAAAGGTTATAAGCTATATTGATGTCATTAAAGAGACCAATAGAGCGCTTAACGAAAATAGGGATGAATACTATGCTATTCCTGATGATTCCGATCTTATAGCCCAAGAGTTTTTGCTTTTTGAAAGTAGCGGTAATAATGACCTTGCAAGCCTTGTTGATGCAAACTATTCGAAGGCAAGGCTAACATTAAAAACACCTTTTATTGATTCTCTTGAGGCAAATGCTTTTATTGATAATGCTCAAATCTATTTAGACCAAAAATTTGGCTCATTGGCAAAGGTGACCTTTACTGGAATAGGAACCTTGATGACAGTGACTTTTGAAGAGGCAATTTATAGCAGCGCAGTGAGCTATATTTTAGCTTTTTCACTTATCACAATTCTCATGGTGCTATTAATAGGCAACTTAAAAATTGGGCTAATCAGCATGATACCCAACCTGCTGCCGATTGTCATTCTATCAACAATTATGGTTATTTTTAAAATGCCACTAGATATGTTCACTTTGTTGATTGGAGCAATTGCGCTGGGCTTGGCTGTTGATGATACCGTGCATTTTATGCACAACTTTAGAAGATATGAGCTTCAATACAATGATGTGGATAAGGCTGTCCGATTAACCTTGATGGGCACTGGAAGGGCTATAACTTTAACTTCAATCGTTCTAGCGCTCGGATTTTTGGTGCTTACTTTTTCACAAATGAACAACATGTTTGATTTTGGCGTGCTTACAGCAAGTGCAATTTTGGTGGCCCTGTTGGCTGATTTTTTCCTGATGCCTGCAATAATGAAGTTAATCATTAAAGACAGAACTAGTTTATAAATAACATAATGCTAGAGCCGTAAAAAAGGGCGCTAACGCGCCCTTTGAAGTTTTATTTATTTGACTTTAAGCTTGTGCCTGAGCCATAACCTCTTCAACAAAATTATCTTCTTTCTTTTCTATTCCTTCTCCAACCTCGTATCTAACAAAAGACTCAACTTTGGAGTTATTAGATTTAACAAGTTCTCCTACAGTGACATCTGGATCTTTTACAAAGGATTGACCATAAAGTGTAACCTCGTTAATAAACTTTTTCATCCTTCCAACTATCATTTTTTCAATAATGTTCTCTGGCTTTCCACTTTCTCTAGCTTGTTCAATAAAAATTGCCTTTTCTCTTTCAAGGAGTTCTTCAGAGAGCTGATCTTCGCTGATACATTCAGGCCTTGAGGCGGCAATATGCATAGCCACATCTTTTGCTAAGGCTGAGTCTTGAGATGCTAGAACTGTTAGAACCGCGATACGATCGCCATGTTTATAAGCACCTAAAATGCCTGTTTCAGTGCTTATAATTTGTACCCTTCTCACAGAAATATTTTCGCCTATCTTTGCAATAATGTTTTCTCTTGCTTCATCAACAGTTTCCCCAGAGTTAAGCTTTTGACCCAAAAAACTTTCTACTGACTCCGGCTTGTTCTTAAGAGCTAAACGACCAAGCGAGTCAACAAAATCAATAAAAGCAGAGCCTTTTGTGACAAAGTCTGTTTCTGAGTTGACTTCAAGAATAGCAGCTTGTTTGTTGTCGTCACTAATTGTAACGTTAACAAGCCCTTCAGATGCAACACGACCTGCTTTTTTAGCAGCTTTTGCTGCACCAGATGCACGCATCAAGTCAATTGCTGCCTCAAGATCCGCATTGGTTTCAACCAATGCTTTTTTGCAGTCCATCATTCCTGCGCCTGTTCTGTCTCTTAATTCTTTAACTAAAGCGGCTGTAATTGCCATAATTCATCTCCTTTGAATACTGTGCTTGATTGTTAATCTTTTTCAGCTTTTGAAGCAGCTGGCTTCTTAGCAGCTGGCTTCTTAGCAGCTGGCTTCTTAGCAGCTGGCTTCTTAGCAGCTGGCTTCTTAGCAGCTGGCTTCTTAGCAGCTGGCTTCTTAGCAGCTGGCTTCTTTTCTTCAGCAGCAGCTTCAGTAGCTGGCTCAACAGCTGGCTTCTTTTCTTCAGCAGCAACTTCAGTAGCTGGCTCAACAGCTGGCTTCTTTTCTTCAGCAGCAGCTTCAGTAGCTGGCTCAACAGCTGGCTTCTTTTCTTCAGCAGCAGCTTCAGTAGCTGGCTCAACAGCTGGCTTCTTTTCTTCAGCAGCAGCTTCAGTAGCTGGCTTTTTAGCAGCTGATTCAGCTTTCTTAGCAGCTGGCTTAGTTTCTACAATAGAAGCTTTAGCTTCAAGAACTGCATCTGCAATTTTTCTTGCATAATAACTAATCGCCCGAATTGAGTCGTCATTTCCTGCTATGACGTAATCAATGCCTTCAGGGTTGTGATTCGAGTCAACAACACCAATGATAGGCAAGCGAAGAGTTCGCGCTTCTCTGACAGCATTTTTTTCGTGACCAATGTCAACAACAAAAACAACATCAGGAATGCTTCCAAGATCCTTAATTCCCCCAAGACTTCTCTCTAGCTTTTCCATCTCTCTTGTCATTACTAGGGCTTCTTTTTTTGTAAATTGTGCGAAGTTCTCTTCAGCAAGAAACTCTAAGTCCTTAAGGCGTTTTATCGAGGCCTTAATAGTTTTATAGTTTGTCATCATTCCGCCTAGCCAGCGGTGATTAACGTAGGGCATTCCACATCGGATTGCTTCTTCTTTGATAATATTGCTTGCCGCTCTCTTTGTTCCAACAAAAAGAATAGACCCACTCTGCGAAGCAGTTTTGCTTGCAAAATTCAGGACATCATTAAATTGCGGTAATGTTTTTTCAAGATTAATTATGTGAACACCATTTCGTGTTCCGTAGATATAAGGCTCCATTTTTGGGTGCCAAAAACGAGACCTATGGCCGAAGTGAACACCGGCCTCTAACATTTTTTTCATTGACGCTTTCGCCATACATTTCTCCTGGGTTAAGACTTCCACATTGCCTATTAGCCAACCCCTTTTAAAGGGCACCCTGGCTAATATTGGGGCTCTGTGTGATACGTTAAATTACCAGTCTTGTTATTACAAGACCAGACCGCTTCCAGCCAAATTGCTGAAAGGCGACAATTATCCCATATTTTTTTGAAATAAGCAAAGACTATTTGCCTGTCTTTTGCTCTTAGGCACTGGCATTCAGCTTATGCACATAAACCGAACACTATAAAAAAACACACTTTATAATAATGTCTTTTATAAAAAATTATTACCAAATATTGGTTATGATGGTAGTTAGGCCTAAATAAAGGGGAGGCTCTATATTACATATTTGATTTTATGCTATGAAGATTGCTATTATTGGAAGCGGAATATCCGGCTTGACTGCGGCGTATCTGTTACACAAAGATCACGATATTACTGTTTTCGAGGCTAATGATTATATCGGCGGCCATACGCATACTCATGAAATCAAACAAAATGATAAACTCTGGAGTGTAGATTCAGGCTTTATTGTTTATAACGAAAAAACTTATCCAAATTTTATAAGTCTTTTGCAAAAACTAAAAGTTGAGGTTCAAAAAACTTCAATGGGTTTCAGCGTTAAATCGCCATCTAAGAATCTTGAATATTCAGGCGACTCTTTAAATACGATTTTTGCCCAAAGAAAAAACTTATTAAAGCCCTCGTTTTTGATTATGCTCAAAGACGTTCTTCGTTTTAACCGTATTGCAGTTAAAGAGCTTTTAACAGTTGACCAGTCAACAACAATCAGCGATTTTCTTAAGAGACATAACTTTAGTAGTCATTTTATTGAGAACTATATTATTCCAATGGGTGCTGCAATTTGGTCTACAGCTGCTGAAAAAACAACAGAAATGCCTGCAGCTTTTTATATTCGTTTTTTTAAGAATCATGGTTTGCTCCAAGTATTTAATCGTCCTCAATGGTTCGTAATTAAGGGCGGCTCAAAGTCATATGTTAAAAAGATAATTGCAGGCTTTAAAGAAAATATTTTGCTTTCTTCGGCAGTTAAAGGGGTTGTTAGGACTCCTGACGGTGTTATGATTTATCATGATAAAGATAAGGACCCTATAAAATTTGATAAAGTTATTTTTGCTACCCATAGTGACCAGGCCCTGGCTTTGCTGAAAGATCCAAGTGACAATGAGTTATCAATTTTGAGTGCACTGCCCTATCAAAAAAACATAGCAATATTGCATACTGACAACTCTCTAATGCCAAAAATTAAAACAACATGGTCAAGCTGGAATTACTTGTTAAGCAACGATCCAGGCAAGCCAGTTACGCTTACCTATAATATGAATATCTTGCAGTCGCTTGATGCTCAGCCAGACTTCCTGGTAACGCTTAATAGTAGCAGTGAGATTGACCCAACTAAAATAATTAAAAAGATTGAATATCACCACCCCCTCTTTACAGTTGATGGTGTAAAGGCGCAGAAGAGAAAAACAGAGATTAGTGGCGCTAATAATACATTTTATTGCGGCGCATACTGGGGCAATGGCTTTCATGAAGACGGTGTTAATAGTGCTCTTGAGGTTTGCAAAGACTTTGGGGTGTTGTTGTGAGCCTCTCCAAAACGCATCACCTATATTGGGGCACCATCAGCCATCATCGACATACCCCATTTAATCGTTTTTTCAGCTACCCCATTTTTATGGCATATGTTGATATTTCAAGTTTAGCTTCAATAATGAAGACATCTTTACTATGGAACATTAATAAGCCTGCGATTGTCTCATTCAAAAGAAAGGACTATCACGGTGATCCCTCAATAGGGCTTGAAAGCGCAGTAAGAAAAACCCTTTTTGAAAAAACCGGAAAACAATTTAATGGCCCAATAAGACTTCTAACGCATTTAAGATATTTTGGTCATTGTTTTAATCCTGTAAGCTTCTATTATTGTTTCGATGATAAGGATAAAAAAGTGGAGGCTATAATGGCAGAAGTTACAAATACACCATGGAAAGAGAGACACACTTATGTCATACACGAAAAATCAGAAACAGATAAAAAGATGAGCTTTACTGCGACACCAAAAAAACAGTTTCATGTAAGCCCTTTTTGGGGAATGGACCATGATTATGAGTGGTTTTTCTCTAATCCAGAGGAGGGCTTAAACGTAATCATGAAAAACTATAAAGATGGAGAAAAGGTTTTCAATGTTGCGCTCAGCCTCAAAAGAAAAGCCTTTAATAGTAAGGGCTTAATCAAGGCTGTTCTTAGATTCCCTCTTGCAACCCTTGTAGTGGTTTACAGAATACATTGGCAGGCCCTTATGCTTTTGATTAGAAGGGCGCCTTTTTTCACTCACCCAGATAAATTATGACTATAGAAAAACAAAATAAAGATAAGCTCTCTGTTGATAGTTTAGCTAACAGTATTCAAAAAAAACAGAAGGGCTCTCGAATGACTTCTTTTTTTAAAAGCGTATTATTTAGAAAACTAAGGGGCATCAGCAGTGGAGAGCTTACGATTATTGATGGCAACAACAAGCATACTTTTGGGAATTCAAGTTCCAAGCTTAAAGCTGAGCTTGAAGTGTTCTCGCAAGAATTTTATGTGTTTTTGGGCAGTGGAGGAACGAATGGTGCTGCAGAAGCATACACCGCTGGATATTGGGGCTCTAATAATCTTGTAGGCTTAATTCAACTCATCATAAAAAACAAAGATACTATGATGGGCCTAGAGTCGGGAATGGCAAGGCTTGCCAATCCAATAACAAAATTTATTCATAAACAAAGACAAAACACACTTCAAGGCAGCAAGAATAATATCCTGGCGCATTATGATTTGAGTAATGATTTTTATAAGCTATGGCTTGATCCAACAATGACATATTCAAGTGGAGTCTTTTCAAAAAAAGACGCAAGCATGCAAGAGGCTTCAGTAGAGAAACTTGATAGAATTTGCAGAAAACTTAATCTTTCAAGTAAAGACCACGTTTTGGAAATTGGAACAGGTTGGGGTAGTTTTGCAGTTCATGCTGTGAAAAACTATGGGTGTAAAGTCACCACCACGACTATTTCTGACAATCAGTTTCAATACGCTTCTGAGCTCATTTCTAGAGAGGGACTTAAAGATAAGATAACGCTTCTCAGTAAAGACTATCGCGAGCTTGAAGGAACTTTTGACAAGGTGGTCTCAATCGAAATGATTGAGGCTGTTGGGGCAGAATATGTTCCTGGTTTTTTTGAAAAGGCCTCCTCACTTTTGAAAACAAATGGACTAATGGCGCTTCAAGGAATAACTTACAACGATCCTGATTTTGATGCCTACAAAAACTCAGTAGACTTTATAAGGAAATATATATTTCCAGGATCGTGCCTAGTTGCGATGCCACAAATACTTAATGCCATTAAGGAAAAAACGGATATGGTTATGGTGGACTCTGAAGATATAACACAGCACTATGCTAAAACGCTTGAAATTTGGCGAGAAGATTTTCAAAAAGTTTTGCCACAGATTAAAGAGCTTGGGTTTTCGGAGTCATTCACAAGGATATGGAATTTTTACTTGGTCTATTGTGAAGCAGGATTTCTTGAAAACTTAATTGGAGACTTTCAGTTTGTTTTTGCCAAGCCAGACTCAAAAAATATCCAAATTACATACTAACTTATGATTACTTTATTAATACTACTTGCAGAAAAAGGACTATTGCCAGACGCAATAATTAGAATCGGTATCAAGCGTCTTTGCAGGCAACGCTTAGTTGAAGCTTCAAGCTCTAATGAGACACTAATGGAGCAAGAGCATTCTGCCTGGATTGATGTTTTGAAAGAGAGTCCAATTGCACTTGTGCCAGAAAAAGCAAACGAACAGCATTATGAGGTTCCGCCAAGGCTTTTTGAACTAGTGTTGGGAGATAGGTTAAAGTACAGCTCGGGCCTATGGCCTGAGGGTGTCTCTTCGTTAGATGAGTCTGAAGTTGCTATGCTCAAGTTAACAATTCAGAGGGCGGGCTTGGTAGACGGCCAAGATGTTTTAGAGTTGGGCTGTGGATGGGGGTCTTTAACTCTTTACATGGCAGAGTGTTTTCCAAAATCTAAAATTACTGCAGTCAGCAACTCAAATGATCAGAGGCAATTTATTGAGACAAGATGCAAAGAGCGCAATTTAAAAAACGTTGAAATAATTACAGCCGATATGAATGACTTTGAGACGGCAAAGCTATTTGACCGAGTCGTCTCCATTGAAATGTTTGAGCATATGCGCAACTATGAAAAATTGCTAGGAAGGGTGAACGTTTGGCTTAAAAATAATGGGAAGTTGTTTGTACATATTTTCTCCCATCAGAAGATTGCCTATCCATTTGAAGATAATGACGATGCTGATTGGATGGCAAGAGAGTTTTTTAGTGGAGGCCAAATGCCTTCCCATAGGTTATTAATGAGTTTTCCAGGTCAAATGAAAATAGAAAAAGACTGGAGGGTGAGTGGCACTCACTATGAAAAAACCTCTCTCGCCTGGCTTCAAAAGATGGATAAAAATAAAGCTGAAGTTTTAGAGCTCTTTAAGAAAACTTATGGTGAAAGCGACGCCAACTCATGGCTCCAAAGATGGCGTATTTTTTTCATGTCGTGTGAGGTTCTTTTTGGCTTTAACCGCGGTGCTGAATGGGGAGTTTCTCACTATCTTTTTGAGAAGCCACAATGAGTAAAGATTTTGGCGCCATTGCCTTATGCATTCTAACGGCGTATGTTATTGCTATAGCGGCTTCAGTTGAGGGGGTAGTTTTTTATGGGCTTCCTGTAATTCTTTTTTGTGCTGTTGTAAGTTTTGTGACGCATTGGATTATTGCAGTGCCTTCATTAATTACAAGCTCAGAAAAATATTTTGACTTTACGGGAATGATTGCAACACTTCTTGTTGTTTCAGCCTCAATATTTGCGCTCTTGAGTTCTGGAGAAGAAGCCTCAATTCGTGCAGTGGTCGTTGCTACTTTTGTGTCTGTATGGACATTAAGGCT
This sequence comes from Candidatus Pseudothioglobus sp. uisw_142, assembly GCF_059512465.1. Lineage (NCBI taxonomy): Bacteria > Pseudomonadati > Pseudomonadota > Gammaproteobacteria > Pseudothioglobaceae (SeqCode) > Pseudothioglobus (SeqCode) > Candidatus Pseudothioglobus sp. uisw_142. The sequence goes on along the minus strand of NZ_CM183452.1, from coordinate 1,732,528 downwards.
GGGAATATTTCTTTATAAAAGAATAGTGAAAGCTGGAGAAGACAGAAGGTTTAGAGACATTAAAGAGTCACTTCCAAAATTTTTAATGACCTGGACTTTGTCAGCCCTGTGGGTCTTCTTAACTACTGTAAATGCTATAACTATAATCACACTGAACCCACTTGAGCCAGTTGGCGTATTTTTTGTTCTTGGAACAGTGCTTTGGCTTTTAGGCTTTGGTTTTGAAGTGGTTGCTGACAGACAAAAAAAGCACTTCAGTGAACAGCCTGAAAATATAGATAGGTTTATCAGTCATGGCCTTTGGTCTGTTTCTAGACACCCAAACTATTTTGGAGAAATTATCTTGTGGACAGGTATTGCAATCATCTCGTTACCATTTCTATCAAGTTGGCAGTTTGTGACCCTTGTCTCTCCTGTATTTGTGTTTCTTCTTTTGACAAGAATAAGTGGCCTTCCTTTTTTAGAAGAGAAGGCTGAAAAAAAATGGGGAAAAGACAAAGCCTATGTCGAATACAAAAATAAAACACCCATACTGATTCCTTTTTTTGGAAAAAGACACTAACAAATTGATACTATATGGCTCTTGAAACTCCACAATACGAATTAACCTCTGAACATGATGGGTTTGAAGTCCGCTGTTACAGTGAAATGATAATTGCCACGACATCAGTTCGCTCAGATTATAGAGGCTCTACATCGTCTGGTTTTAGAAGAATAGCTAATTATATTTTTGGCGGCAACGATAAGGAAATGAAAATTGCAATGACAGCCCCTGTTATTGCTGACTGTCCTTCAGAGAACTTAGAGGCTTATAATATTTCTTTTGTTATGCCCAGAGAACACTCATTAACGGATCTTCCTAAATCCAATACAGAAAATGTTTCAATTCAAAAAGAAACTTTGGGCGAGGTTGCAGTATATGCTTTTGGGGGTTGGGCGACAGAGTCTAGAAGCAAGAGCTTTCAAAAAAAATTTGCAACGCTTCTCCAGCAGAACAACATTGAAACATACGGTGGCTTTATGGTTGCCCAGTTTAATGCCCCTTATGTAATTTCCATGTTTCGCAAAAACGAGCTAATGGTAAGAATTAATAGATAAATAATTTTTTAGTATCATATTCTTGTCTTTTTCTTCCCAAAAACTAACCATAATTAGATCAGTAAAGTGAATAAAGGCCCATGACTTTTATTGGCATTTATTGCAGACACCATTAATCTCAACGGCCTGAGAATCATTAACTGCAAACTTGTTGCTATTAGGCAATGATAGCTGTTCTGAGAGCTGACAAGACTCTTGTACGGATTTACAGCTAGTGCAGTGAAGTAACACATGGAAATGGTGAGTGTGACTATCATTACAAACTAGATAAGTATTGCTTGAATCCATTTTATGCACAACCCCGATATCAATCCAAAAGTCTAAGACTCTATAAATAGTACTAATGTTAAATGAATAGCCTTTATCATTTAGCAAGTCTCGAAGCTCATATGCAGATAGATTTGTACTTGCAGAGCCTAGCTCGTCAATTATTGACATTCTTTGAGGCGTAGCACTTCTTCCCGACTCTAAGCATTTAGACATTAACTGGGTTTTGCTAATCATGAGCATCCTCAAGGTTATAGATATATTCCTCGTCGTCTTCACTAAAATACAAGGTATCAACCATTGCATCGCTAACAGTATATCCACTATCAGCAATATCAAAGCTTTGTGATCCTACAGATATTCTCCCATAAACGATTATTGGCATGTATAAATCACGAAATTTTGTTGGCTCACTTGAAACATCTACGAGAATTGTTTGGTTTAAGGGGGGCGGGGGTACGTGAATACATTGGCCAGCCTCTGGAACAAGTAAAAACTTACTGACATCAGACCCAACATATTCAACTGGGACCATGAAGCCAGCAAGGACAATATCTACTCCCTCTAAAGATTCTTTAAGCTTTGTCCCGGCTGCTTCTAATTTGGCTTGAAATTCAGGGCTGCTATATGTTTCATAGGTTAAGTCTTCAGGAATAAAATCATAAGCATCTGCTGGCTCAAGGCTCAACCAGTTGTCTTCTATAGTAGTCAGTTGCTCATCAGTTACAACTATGGCAAAAGAGCTTATTGAGAAAAAAAGTAAAGCGGTAATTATTATTTTTTTTGTCATTTAGCTTAATGTTTGATGTAAATTTTTTCTAAAAACCATGATTGCTGGAATCAAGCTGCTTAAGGCTCCAGCTAATAAAATAAAGCTAAAAACTTTAATTTCATCTATGCTAATCCACCTAAAAGAAGGCGAAACGCCCAAAGCTAGGTTTAACTGGGCGGCTGCAAAATAAGTAACAATTGTTACAAGAATAATTGCACCAATAATTGCTATCAGCCCAATTACAAGAGACTCACATATTACCATTATGGCTAAAAATTTTGGTGAGGCCCCATTGGCTCTATAAATTGTCATTTCCTGTTTTCGGTTATCTAAACTAGCAATAATTAAAGTGACCATTGCAATGAGACTGATTGTAATAATAATCCAACTTAAAAGCTGAAATCCTTTATCAACTAGTCTAACAATTGACCAAAGCTCTGACAATGCTATTCCAGGTATTACAGCAGATATCGCCTCTTTTGGATATTCTCTAATGCTCTTGCTGAAGTTAAATAAAGTTATCTTTGACTTGAGGCCCACAAATGCAGCTGTAACAGTTTTTGGTTCTAAAGCATCAGCTGGAAGAGAAGACAAGTCAATATCATCAAGGCTGAATATTTTTTTACCACTCATCCATCCAAGGTGAAGCAGCTCATAGCCTTTAAGATCCAAAAAAATAGCTTGATCAATTGGGGTTCCTGTTTTGTTAAGAACCCCAGTAACCTTGAATGAAAAGTCATCATGCTTGCTACCTATTGACTCAACTGAGCCATGGGTGACTTGAATTTCTGAGCCGACTTTATAGTTAAGTCTTTCAGCAACATCAGATCCTAGGACTGCCTCTGATAATTCAGAAAATGCCACTCCATTCATAAAAGTTAATGATTGGCTATTTCTGTATTTAATGTGCTCAAAGTAATTTGGTTGAGTTGCCACAACCCTAAATCCTCTGTGACTATCTCCTAATGCAATTGGAACTAGCCAGCTTATATCACTTCTCAGCTTGATTTCATTGATAGTCTTTGTTGTGATGTTGTTTGTTGGCCTGCCAAGATGAAAAACAGTATATAAAACTAATTCAAGTGAGCTAGACCTAGGCCCAATAATTGCATCAACTCCTGAAATGCTTTGATTAAAGCCCTCTTCTGTGCCTTGTTGAATTCGTTCTATGCTTAACAGCAGAACCATTGAAGCCATCAAGGATATCGTTACAAGCGATGTTGGAATAATTCTTGAGCGCATAGATTTAAGTAAAAGACTAAGCATAGTGTTTATTAAAATCTATGACAGTGTCAAAGTAAGGTGCAATTGACTCGTCATGACTTACCATGATAATTGCTTGTTTATTTGAATCGAAAGTCTCCATGACTTCGTTTAAAAATTTTTTAGTTGTGTCAGAGTCAAGGGCAGATGTTGGCTCGTCAGCAAGAATTAAATCTGGCTTGCCAATTAAAGCTCTAGCAGCCGCAACTCGTTGCTGCTGTCCAACACTTAAGCGACTTACTGGTATTTTTAATGCTTCTCTTTCAAGCCCCAAGGAGCTAACTAGTCTTACAACTTCTTGGTTTAAGTTGCTAACCTTAGATTTTCTAGATTGAGAGAATCTAATACCCAAAGCGATATTTTCGGAAACACTTAAAAATGGAATTAGGTTTAGCGTTTGAAAAATATAGCCAATGTGATCAGCCCTAAATTGATCTAAAAGCAGAGAGGACATTGTAGAGTAGTTAATGCCATCAAACTTAATATCACCCGCTTGAAGCTTTAAGGCTCCAGCAATCAGGCTGAGCAGGGTAGTCTTGCCACAGCCTGAAAAGCCACTAATCAATAATCGCTGTCCCCTTTTAAGCCCTATGTCTGGAAATACAATTTTTTTACCTTGTTGATAATGGTATTCCAGACCTAGCGTTTCTAGCATCAGATCCTCATTTAAAATATTACTTTATTGACATCTGATTTTAGGCTTTTTGTTATAGCTTTATTATTTATTACTGCCTCGAAGTTTAAAGTTTCTAGTTCGCTAAAGCGATTAAATGCATTAATTGTAATGCTTTTTAATTGGCTTGGCTCATTGCAAGAAAATTCATAGGCTAATTCAACATCTTTGTGGTCTCCTTCTGTTGAAACGCTATGAAGTCCAGACTCAAAAGAAACTAAGTCACAATTAGCGCTTTCAGGAAGTGCAAATAATTGCGAATAATTTTGAAATTCAGCTAATGATTCATCTGATAAGGTTGGCTCGTCATGTTCATCATGCTCGTCATGTTCATCATGCTCATCATGCTCGTCATGCTCGTCATGCTCGTCAAATAATTGGACTATTGGCATTTCATAGGTAATAGCAACTTGGTTTTGACTGATAACCATTGATAAGTTGTTTAGTCCGTGGACATGCGCGTTAGCACGTCTTGCCTCTTCAGCACTTGCGAAGGAAGAAACTAACAGTAAAGATAGAAAGCTAAGTTTAAACATATGAGTCCCTGCTTGATTAAAACAGAATAATATAACGTAAACGCAATAGTATTGCAACAACTTTGTTGTTAATAATTACTCGGCGCTTGCGGATATCGTTGTAAAGCTCGAGAGATATCGAGGCAAGATAAAGTCAATAAAATGCTTTACAGTGTCAGCCTTCTCTTTTAAAAACTCAGCTGAAGATTTATGATTATTCACGGCATTTGATGCTCTATCAAGACTTAATAGCATCTGCCAAGACGCTGTAATTGTGCCAGCCATCATGAGCGTATCAAAGGCAATTTTTCCAACTAGCTCTTTATTATCTGAGTGATTTATAATAATTGTAATAGTGCTGTCAAGGTCATCAATAGATTTTGAAAAGCGTTTTAACTGAGAGACAGAAACTAACTCCGCAATTGCTGGATTTTTAGTACATTCTTTCATCTCTGAAATTAGCTCTCGGGCGCCCAATCCACCATCACTAATAATCTTTCTGCCCATAAGATCCATCGCTTGAATGCCATTTGTCCCCTCATAAATTGGCAAAATTCGTGCATCTCTTAGGATTTGAGCAATACCCGTTTCCTCAACATAGCCCATTCCTCCATGGCACTGGAGACTTAAAGAGGCAACCTCCTGAGCAGTCTCTGTGCACCAGCCCTTAACTATTGGGGTCAATAGTCCAAGCCTCCTTTCGTGTTTTTCTAGGTTCTCGAGTGGAAGCTTGCTTAAAGAGTAGTCTACCTCGGCACAAGCTGCATATGTTAATACACGAGAGCCCTGTGTGATTGACTTCATATTAGCTAACATTCTTTGAACATCTGGATGCCTAATAATAGGGCCAATATCTGTGAAGCCAGGGGCAACGCCTTGAACACGCTCATTGCAAAAACTAAGTGCTTGCTGGTATGCGCGTTCTGAAATTGAAACTCCTTGAAGGCCTACAGTAAGTCTTGCGTTGTTCATCATTGTGAACATGCACTGTATTCCTTTATTCTCTTCACCCACCAGGTAGCCAACTGCCCCATCTATTTCGCCATAGCTCATGACACATGTAGGGCATGCATGAATGCCAATTTTATGTTCAATTGACAATGCCTTTAAGTCGTTTGGCTTTCCAAGAGTGCCATCATCATTAACCAGTATTTTTGGCACTAAAAATAGTGAAATGCCTTTAATTCCATCGGGAGCATTTGGCAGTCGGGCTAAGACCAAATGAATGATATTTTCAGACATATCATGCTCACCCCAGGTGATATAAATTTTTTGACCACGGATTAAATAGTGCTCTCCATTCTGAGTTGCACGCGTTTTAAGTGAGCCAACATCAGTTCCAGCATCACCCTCCGTAAGGTTCATTGTGCCGCTCCATTCTCCAGAGATTAGTTTTGGAAGGTAGCGTTGTTTGAGACCTTCAGTCGCATTGAGTGTGATAGCCTCAACTGCTCCTTGTGTAAGAAGAGGGCATAGGCCCCATGACATATTAGCAGAATGCCACATTTCTTGAACACTTGCAGCAACAACAAACGGGACGCCTTGGCCCCCATATTCAGGAGAGAATTGCAGTGATCCCCAGCCTCCTTCAACAAAGTGTCGGTAGGCCTCCTTAAAGCCGGCTGCAGTTGTGACTTTTCCTGAGTCATCTATCTTTAGGCCTTCTGAGTCACCAGACTTATTGATGGGCTCTATTTCTTCTTTGGCAAGCTTACCAGCAGCATCTAAAACAGTATCAATTATTTCAACTGTTGAGCTATCAAGCCCAGTTTCATTACAAAGCTTTTCAATCTCAACAACCTCTTTTAAAACAAAGCCCATATCTTCAACTGGAGCAGTATAGTTTGACATCACTCTTCTCCTAGTTTTTTAATAGCCGCCCTTAATTCGTGCTTCTGAATTTTGCCTGTTGCAGTTTTTGGAAGCGAGCCAAAAACAACTTTTTTTGGCCTTTTAAATTTAGCCATGTTATCTTTGCAAAAAGCAATTAACTCGTCTTCAGATGCCTCTTCATTGGGCTTAAGCTCGACAAAAGCACAGGGCACTTCTCCCCATTTTTCATCTGACATTGCAACAACTGCAGCCTCTCCAACTGAGGGGTGCTGGTAAAGAACATTTTCGACCTCTACTGAGGAAATATTTTCGCCACCCGAAATGATAATATCTTTTGACCTATCCTTGATTTGGATATAGCCATCATTATGAATTACTGCCAAGTCACCACTATGAAACCAGCCGTTAGCAAACGCCTCCTCTGTGGCTTTAAGATTATTCCAGTAGCCCATCATGCAAGTATTGCAGCGAATCACAATTTCACCAATAGCTTCACCGTTGTGAGGAACGCGCTCACCAGTCTCTTGATCGATTACACTAACATCTTCAGTCATCGGAAACCTAACACCCTGCCTGGAGCTTAGTTTGGCAAGCTCTGCTGGACTTTCATTGAGCCATGATGCCTGAGGAGCTGCTTGAAGAATATGTCCATATGTTTCTGTCAGCCCATAGACATGCATAACGTTAAATCCTAACGACATCATGCTTTCTAAAACTTTCGCGGGAGGCGGGGCGCCAGCAGTCATTACCTTGATTTCTCTTTTAAATGATTTTTTTATCTCTTTAGAGGCGTTGGCAAGCATATTAAGCATTATTGGAGCCCCGCCAAAATGAGTGACTCGGTGCTCATCAAGCAAACTAAATACTTTTTCAGGATCAAAAGACCTGAGGCAAACTATGGTCCCAGCAAGAGCGGCCATTGTCCAGGCATGTCCCCAACCATTGCAATGAAATAATGGAACAGAATATAAGTAAACAGGATGGTTAGGAAGGTTCCAGCCAACAACAGTGCCCATGCTCATTAAATACGAACCACGGTGATGATAAACCACGCCCTTGGGCTTACCTGTTGTTCCAGAGGTGTAGCTAAGTGAGAGCGGGCTCCACTCATCGCTGGGCATTGTCCAGCTATAAAGAGGGTCTCCATTTTTAACAAGAGATTCATAGTCTATTGCTTCACTGGAGACGTCCGGCTGTGAGCTGGCAAAAGAATCATCTATTACAACTATCTTTGGACTAACTGAGGCTATAGCTAGTGCCTCTGAGGCAACACTATAAAGCTCTCTATCAACAAAGAGCATTTTTGCATTGCTATCATCAAAAATATAAGCGATAGTTGGAGCGTCAAGCCTGATATTTATCGTGTTTAGAATTGCGCCCGCCATAGGAATTGAAAAATGTGACTCAAACATTTCTGGTGTATTGAATGCGAGCACTGAAACGGTGTCTCCTGGCATGACACCATGACCATTTAGACTGGAGGCAATTCGAACACACCTCTCTCTAGATTCTCTCCAGGTATAAGACCTATTTTCATAGAGAACAGACTGATGCTCTCCGTAGATATCTGCAGTTCTATGTAAAAAAGAGATAGGAGTAAGGGGTACAAAATTAGCAGGATTTTTATTCATAGCCTTAACTGTTAATTTCTTAGAGTAACGCCATTATCTAGCATGGACACAATTCTTGCTTGAGTTTCTTGAGTTTGCGCAAGAGTGATAAAAGAAGAGCGCTCAGCATCTAAAATTTCCTGTTCAGAAAAAACAGTGCCTGCTGGGCAGTCACCTCCAGACATTATTCGGCCAATCTCGGTTCCAACAGTGACATCATGCGGTGTAAGCATTCCTTTTTTGTTGTTAACCTCAAGCCATTCTAGCATTTCTTTGAAGTGCTCAGCGCCTGATAAGGCAAGTGGGCTCCTTTGGCTAGCTTTTTTTGTGTCGTCAAGTTTTGAAAGGGCAATATTTAAAATTCGATCACGATTCATCTGAAATACATCATCAGCCCTTCGCATAGCTAATGCATCAGCCTCTTGAGGCGAGTTAGCTTTTCTACCCAGGCCTATATTCATAAATGATTTCCAAGCCCCTTTTTGGGTATCGTTTAATTTTTCAGTCCATCGATAAAGCATTTCTTTACACCCACCTCCTGCTGGCACAACTCCAACAAAAGACTCAACTAGGCCCATCACAGAGTTGGCGTGGCTTACTACATGGTCAGCATGCAACACAACTTCAAATCCACCTCCGATAGACATACCCACTGGCGCAGCAATAACAGGAAGTTTCGAGTCTCTCATTTGAAGCATTGTATTTTGAAAATAGGTAAGAAAGGCATCAAGCCCATCGAAATCATTTTTTTCAAAGCATTCTCTAACACTCCAAAGGCTAACACCACAAGAAAAATGCTGAAAGTCATTGTGTACTATTACACCTCTAAGTCCTTTTTTCTCTGAGTAAGTAACTGCTTCAGAAATCATATCTAAGCTTTGACTGTCAAGTGCATTTGCTTTTGAATGAAACTCGACTATGGCCGCACCCTCATATTCAAACCAACTAGCAGACTCATTAACATTGATGGGCACTAGTGTTTGTCTTGCTTCAGAGAACCTAAGAACACCTTTTGGCCTAACAATTGGGCTAAGCTTTCCAGATGGAGATAGAACACTTAAGACTGAATTGGTAGTATTATAAAACTTATTGTTTAAGCTACTTAAAAGGAAGTCAGGTACATCTTTGCCGCTTTTTTTAAGCCTGTTGACCAAGTAATCGATACCTATCTCATCAATAAGTTCAAATGGCCCTTTAACCCAGTTATAGCCAAGCTTCATAGCATCATCAATTTGGGCAAGATCTTCAGTAACTTCTGGCACTAATGAGGCTGCATAGCATAAAGTCTCAGAGAGAACCTCCCAAATGAAGAGGCCGTATTTACTTTCATCGCTGATAATTGCAGTTACACCAACTTTTTCCGCCTTTTCCAACAAAGGTGTTTTCAGTCTCTCATGATCAACATAGTCTCCACGTAAAAAGTCGATAACCTTTTTTTCATCTCCAGCCTGCTTATAAAAACCCTGTTCATTTTTATTCCCAGTTTGGCCATTAGCAATCATGTTAGAGACGAACTCTATTGGCGATGCGTATTTATGAAAAGCATCGTTTTCGGGCAAGATATTTTCCAGGCTTTTTGCAACATCAGCCATAAGGTCGATGCCAATCAAGTCATAAAGTCCAAATACTCCAGTTTTGGGTAAACCAAGGGGCCTTCCAAAAAAAGCATCCGCTTCTATTGGGGAGAGATTATATTTAAATGCCTTATGAAGGGCGCACTGAATTGCAAAAACACCAACTCGATTTGCAAGAAAGCCAGGCGTATCGAGACAAGGGACAACCCCCTTTCCAAGCATCGTTTCACAAAATACATCAAGTGTGTCCATAACGTCTTGTCTAGTTTGCTCACCTCGAACTAGTTCTAGAAGTCTCATGAAGCGAACTGGATTAAAAAAATGAGTAATTGCAAAACGCTCACAAAAGCTTTTTGGCATGCCTTCAGTCAGAAGACTAATCGGAATAGTAGAGGTATTAGAAGTGATTATAGTAGAGTCTTTACAGCTTTCATTAAGCTGCCGGTAGAGCGCTTGTTTTATATCAAGCCTTTCTACAACAGCTTCAGCAATCCAGTCACAATTTTTGAGTTCATCAAAATGATCTCTGGTGTTTCCAAGATTAATAAGCTGTTCGGCCTCTTTGCTCATAATCCCTGGCATATCTGGGTCTTTGAGCCTTTGAAGGCCTCTCTCCGCCAAGCTGTTAACATTATCGCTATCAGAAGGAAGATCAAGAAGCCACACTTCTATGCCAGCGTTTGCTACTTGGCCAGCAATGCCAGCCCCCATTGTTCCGGCGCCAATGACGCCAACTTTTTTAATTTTATTCATGAGCTTGTTTTTAAAATGAATGTTTTAATAGCATCTAAAGTACTCTTTGGCGACTCTATAGGGAGCATATGTCCAGCACCAGAAATGGTTGTTGTCTTTGCACCCAGCAGCTCTGCTAACTCTAGTCCAAATTTGTAAGGAGTATTTTTATCTTCAGTTGCCAGAATTACATTTGAGGGCACTTTAATTGCTTTTGCACAGTTAGCTCCATTTTTGTAGTTATTGCAAGCCAAGAGGTCTTCAGCTAATGGATTCTTTGACATGATTTGTCGTCCAATACCTATCGGCTGCATTCCAGGAATGGCACTACTGCCTGAATGAGATAGAGATCCAAAGCCCCATTTCAAAAGCATCTCAGCAGCTTCTTCAGTATTTTTTTTGGCAGTTTCGACTAGAGACTCGTTAACAGGAATTGCAGAGGCGCTAGCAACTGCTGTTAGGGATTTTATCTTTTCTCCCAGTAACGTTGCAGCTTCTAAAGCAACAAGAAAGCCCTGAGAGTGACCTACAAGATGTACAGATTCTGCACCAGAATGCTTGATAGCTTTCACAAGCCATTTGCCCATGCTCTCTATTGACTTTAGGGGCTCTCCTTCTGACAGGCTGTGACCTGGAAAGTCAGGCGCAAATACTGAGTAACCATGAAAGGCAAACCATCTCGACTGAAGAGCCCATGATCTATGATCTAGCCCACTTCCATGAACAAAAACCACTGTCGGTTTTTTTGGGTCAAAAGCACATCCTCCAGTTGCTGCAAATATATTTACTCCCTCAACAACAATGTTCATTATGAAGTTGCCTTTTCTACTGCCTTAAGGCCGATTTTAAAATCATTAATAATATCTGAAACAGACTCTATTCCAACTGAAACTCGAATTAAGTCAGGACTAGTGCCTGAAGCCTTCATCGCTTCATCATCAAGGCGAGAGTGAGTTGTGCTAGCTGGATGCAAAACCAAAGTTCTAGAATCACCAACATTTGCTAAATTTGAAGATAATTTAAGAGCATTAATGAATGCTGCGCCACCCTCTCTTCCTCCTTTAACACCGAAGCATAGCATTGATCCAGCACCATTAGGGAAAAGTGCTTTTGCAATTTCATAGGTAGGATTTTCGGGCAAGTCAGGATGATTAACCCACATAACTGCGGATTGCTCAAGAAGCCATTTTGCAAGTTTTAGCGCATTTTTTACATGTTGATTCATTCGCAGACTAAGGGTTTCAATTCCTTGGAGAAGTAAGAACGCACTATGAGGACTCATTGCAGGGCCAAAGTCACGCATAGACTCAGCTCTAATTTTCATTGAAAGAGCTGACGGTCCAAACTCCTCCCAGAAGTTTATTCCATGAAATGGCTCGTATGGAGTAGTGAGGACAGGGTGTTTCTTAGAGGAGCCCCAGTCAAAAGCTCCGCCATCAACAATGACTCCTCCAACGGCAACACCATGACCTCCCATCCACTTAGTCACAGAGTGAACTACAACATCAACGCCATGATCAAAAGGTTTACAAAGGATAGGCGTTGAAAAAGTTGCATCAACTATGAGCGGCAAGCTATTTTGATGAGCTATTTTTGAAATTTTTGGAAGATCTGAAACCTCAAGCCCAGGGTTGCCAATCGATTCACAAAAAATAAGTTTTGTATTTTCTTGAATGGCAGATTTAAGAGCTTTTTCATCATTAATAGAAACAAAAGTGCAATCAATGTTAAACCGTTTAAGTGTGTGTTTAAGAAGGGTCGCTGTTGACCCATAAATTTGTGAGGCGCTTACAATATGATCACCAGCTGAACATAAGCTTACAAATGTTACAAACAGGGCGCTCATTCCAGAAGCCGTACAGATTGCTCCAACGCCCCCTTCAAGTGCAGCAATTCTCTGTTCTAAAACAGCCACTGTTGGATTAGTCATACGGCTATATATGTGACCACCTTTTTCTATGTTAAAGAGTGCAGCGGCATCATCTACAGTTTCGAAGACATAAGATGTTGTTTGGTAAACCGGGACGGCGCGACTACCAAACGAAGGGTCTGGTTGATACCCAGTGTGAAGCGAAATAGTTTCAGGCCCAAAAAAGGAAGACTTACCCATAAGCAATAGTTTTAGAAAACAAACCAATATTTTCTCACAACTAATTGTAGAGTTGTTTTGAAATTACGCGAATTTACTTTCGAAAATTGAAAGCTTTAAGCGAATAAAAAGCTACTTTGCTAAAGCCAGCTCTGAGCGCATTTTATCAATTGTCGCTTTGTAGTTTTCAGTATTAAAAATAGCAGACCCTGCAACAAATGTATCAGCACCGGCAGAGGCTATTTCTTTAATGTTGTCAATCTTAACTCCGCCATCAATCTCAAGCCTTGTTGCCAGGCCATGAGAGTCAATTAGTTTTCTGACAGCTTTTAATTTTTCTAGAGTATGAGGGATAAAAGATTGTCCTCCAAAGCCTGGATTAACGGACATTAGCAGCACCATATCGAGTTGTTCAATTGTATGCTCTAGATAGTGAAGAGGTGTGGCTGGATTAAAAACTAGTCCAGCTTTACAGCCGCTTTCTTTAATCAGGCCAATCGTACGGTCAACATGATCTGAAGCTTCAGGATGAAAGGTGATATACGAGGCGCCGGCACTAGCAAAGTCAGGGATGATTCTGTCCACAGGTTTGACCATGAGATGGACGTCAATTGGTGCAGTTACACCATGGCTTCTTAACGCTTCACAAACTAAAGGGCCAATTGTTAGATTGGGTACATAATGATTGTCCATCACATCAAAATGCACTATATCAGCACCCGCAACTAAAACGTTATCAACCTCTTCGCCGAGTTTGGCAAAATCTGCAGAGAGAATTGAAGGCGCAATAAAATTGTCTTGTTTCATGATTATCTCCGTTACTCAATTAAAAGGTTTTGGCCAGACATCTCAGCGGGTTGTTTAATGTCCATGAGGGCTAAAAGTGTTGGTGCCAAGTCTGCAAGTGTACCAAGATGTGGCCCCAGTAGTGAGGCTTTCTTTTTTCCAATATAAATTAATGGCACTGGATTTGTGGTGTGAGCAGTATGGCTCTTCTGAGTATTAGAGTCAACCATCTGCTCTGCATTTCCATGGTCAGCAGTGATCAAAATCTCAGTAGCATTCTCTGAGGCCACTTTGTATATTTTGCCGAGACAATTGTCAACCGCTTCTACAGCTTTAATAGCAGCATCTAGATTACCAGTATGGCCAACCATATCAGTATTGGCAAAGTTACATACAATTAGCTTATATTTGTTTTCTTCTAGCGCAGAAATAAGATTATCAGTAAGCTCATATGCGCTCATTTCTGGCTGAAGGTCATATGTTTTGACATTGGGCGATTGAATGAGCCTTCTATCTTCTCCAGGCAGGATTTCTTCCTCGCCACCATTAAAGAAAAAAGTAACATGAGCATATTTTTCTGTTTCAGCAATCCTTAGTTGATTGAAGCCAGAGCTAGAGACACAGTCACCAAGGGTATTTTTAACTGAAATTGGCGGATAAGCACACTCTAGATTAAGGTCTTTTTTATATTCTGTTAGACAAATAAAATTGCACTTCACAAAATGTTTTCGGATAAACTCATCAAATGCTCTAGAGGTAAGAGCAAGCGTTATTTCTCTTGCTCTGTCTGCTCGGTAATTCATAAAGATTACAAGGTCATCTTGATTGATTTTAACGGCCTCACCAATTGATGTTGGAGCTATAAACTCATCATTTTCACCTAATTTATATGCCTGTTGAATGGCCTCTATTGCGCTCTGTGAGGAGCGCTCAGCCTTCTCTCCAGAAATTAAATCATAAGCCTGAGCAACCCTCTCCCATCTGTTATCTCTATCCATTGCATAAAAGCGGCCAACTACTGAGACGATTCTTCCAACATTTGTTTCTGAAATTTTAGATTCTAGTTGTTCGATATATTTTGAGGCGCTGTTTGGCGGGGTATCACGACCATCGGTAAAGACATGAAAATAAACTTGGTTACAGTTTTTTTGTTTGGCAAGCTCAAGTGCTGCAAAAATATGATTTTGATGAGAGTGAACGCCGCCATCCGATAATAAGCCAAGAATGTGGACAGCTTTATTGTTTTGAGACGCCAGTTCTAGAGCTTTACAAAGAGTTTTATTGTTAAAAAATTCACCAGAGTCGATGTCATTGTCAATTCTAGTAAAGTCTTGTTCAATAATTCTTCCAGATCCTATTGTTAGGTGACCTACTTCAGAGTTTCCCATTTGACCTATAGGCAGGCCAACGCTTTCTCCGGAAGTTCCAATAAGTGTATTAGGATAGTTTTTTATAAAGAGATCCCAGTTTGGCGTTTTTGCTAGAGCAATAGCATTATTTGCAGAATTACTTGAATAGCCCCATCCGTCAAGAATTAGAAGTAATTTTGTATTTTTCATTTGTGAGGACACTTAAACATTAAATAAGAAGTGAACAATATCTCCATCTTTAACAACATATTCTTTTCCTTCAGAGCGTAACTTGCCAGCGTCTTTAGCTCCTTTTTCGCCCTGATTTTCTATAAAGTCATTGTAAGAGATTGTTTCAGCGCGAATAAAGCCCTTTTCAAAGTCTCCATGTATTTTACCTGCGGCCGCTGGCGCAGAATCTCCAATATTAATTGTCCAGGCCCTAACTTCTTTGGGCCCAGCTGTAAAATATGTGTGCAGTCCAAGGAGCTTATAGCCCGCTTTGATTAAGCGATCGAGTCCAGACTCAGTCTGTCCCATTTCGTCTAAAAAACCTTGTTTGTCTTCCTCTTCAAGTTCTGCAATTTCAGCCTCAATATCTGCACACACCGATACAACTTGGCCTCTCTCTTTGGACGCATAATTAGTCAAAGCTGTTAGATGTGCATTATTTTCAAATCCATCCTCATTGACATTAGCAACATACAGGACGGGTTTGGACGTGAGAAGCTGAAGTCCTTTTGCAAGCTTGTCTTCATCTTCATTGAGATCTAGTGATCTAACAGCTAAACCCTCTTCAAGTATTGGCAGAATTTTTTCAAGCAGGTTTTTTAAAGGTAAGCCTTCTTTTTGACCAGCTTTGGTATTTTTTATAGCCTTTTGGTAAGCTTTTTCAACGCTAAAAAGGTCTGCTAAAGCAAGCTCTGTATTAATCGTTTCTATGTCATCAAGAGGGTTAACTTTGCCTGAAACATGGATAATATCATCATTTTCAAAACATCTTACAACATGAAGAATGGCATCTGTCTCACGAATATTTGAGAGAAATTGGTTCCCCAAGCCTTCTCCTTTTGATGCGCCTTCAACAAGTCCAGCTATGTCAACAAATTCCATGGTTGTTGGCAGGATCTTTTCAGGACTTACAATGTTTGCAAGGCTTTGTAATCGGGAGTCATTTACTGGAACGATTCCAATATTGGGCTCAATTGTACAAAAAGGATAGTTTTCTGAGTCTATTCCAGCTTTAGTCAGGGCATTAAATAGCGTCGACTTTCCAACATTTGGCAATCCAACAATGCCACATTTAAAACCCATTATCTTTCTCCAATACTATGTGTGAAGAGCTTTCATAGCATCTTCAAAATTTCCATTCACTAAGAGATCAATAATGCTCATTGCATTTGACATCCCCTGTTTTATGCTGCTTAATTCAGATTTACCGGGAGCATTAAGAACATAATCTACTACATCATCTTTAGAGCCTGGATGAGCGACTCCAATTCTAAGGCGGTAAAAGTCCTTTGAGTTAAGCGCTTTTATGGTATCTCTCAGTCCATTATGACCGCCATGACCACCAGCAAGCTTTATTTTGACAGCGCCAATAGGCAAGTCAAGCTCATCATGCACAACCAAAGTCTCTTCTGGTGAAATATCATAGTAGCTTAGGAAGCTTTTAATAGATCCGCCAGAGTTGTTCATAAAGGTTTGGGGCTTAAGAAGAAAAACCTTGTTTGAGCCAAAGGCAACGCTCGTAGTTTCTCCTAAAAACTTCGACTGACTTGTAAATTTAGAGTCTTTAATAGACGCTAGAGACTCAACAAACCAAAAGCCAGCGTTGTGACGATGTTCCTGATAATTTTTTCCGGGGTTTCCCAGTCCAACAATTAGTTTAATCATTACAACGCTTCATTTTACGCTTGTTGAGACAACAAGGCTGACGATACTTTATTCTGTGTCGTCACCATCATTATTTGAGCCTTCAGATTCATCAGCTTGGTCTGCGTCACCATCTTCAGAGCCTTCTTCACCCTCAATAACTTCTTCCTCTTCCTCTTCAACAATCTTAGGCTCTGAGACAGAGCATACTGTTTGGTCGTGCGCTTCAATATCCTCATGTTGAAGTGAGGTAATAACAACACCTTCAGGCAATACTAGATCCGTTAATGAGAGATGATCGCCAATTTCAAGCTTAGTTACATCTACGTCAATACCATGAGGAAGATCCTTTGGTAGACAAGAGATTTCAACAGAAACAACAAACTGATTAAGCATATTGCCTAGTCTTAACGCCTCATTCTCTTCCACACCAATAAAGTGAAGTGGTGTAGTTGTAACCAGAGTTTGTTTGGCATCTACTCGTAAAAAGTCAATATGAGTAACAACATTTTTTGCGGGATGGCGCTGTATGTCTTTTAGAACGACAGAATCTGTCTCTTTTCCCACAACCAAGTCTAATACAGATGTAAATGTATTTTCATCCTCTAGTAAGTGAGTGATTTCGTGAATGCTAAGCGAAATCATTTTTGGGGCAGCTTTACCACCATAAATAATGCTAGGAACTTTCTCTTCTTTTCTCAGGCGGCGGCTCGCACCTTTCCCCTGGTCTTTACGCTCTATGGCGTTTACTGTAATGCTCATTTTGAGTTCTCCATTAAATGAAAAAACACCACATCATGCGGTGCAACCAATTTGTCTATCTTGCGACCAGATAGACTGGGGGAACATTTTACCTGAAATCTTTTTCCAATAACTAAATTTCTCTATCGTGACTTTAGCCAAAATATAATACCGAAAGTTGAGCTGGCAATAGTCAAAACCCAAGCTGATTGGGTGGCAAGTAATCCTGCACTTATTATGAACACTAGAGCAAAAATTGCCGATCGCTGTTTAGTTGCATTCTCCTTAAGTTGAGACACGATGGCTTCAGTTTGTTTTTTTGAGTTTTCTTTCTTAAATGAACCGCTTTCAATTTCTTTAAGAGCATTAATTAACAGCATTGGTATTTCAGGCAGCTCTGAAATTAGCTGAGGCATCTGATCAGACATTTTCCTTAGAGTGCTTTTGAGGCTAAACTTTTCTTTAGCAAGCTTTTCTAGATAAGGTTTTGCTGTGGCCCAAAGGTCAAGATCAGGATAAAGAGAACGTCCTAAGCCCTCGATATTAAGCAATGTCTTATATAGCAGAAGTAGCTGAGGTTGCACCTCCATGTCAAAACGCTTTGCTTCCTTTAGCAGGCTCAATAAAACTTGACCAAAAGAAATTTCACTGAGAGGTTTTTCAAAAATTGGTTCACAAACGCTTCTTATGGCATTTTCAAATTCCATTACATTAGTTCCCTCAGGAATCCATCCAGACTCTAAGTGAACTTGGGATACTTTTTTGTAATCTTGGTTGAAAAAAGCTAAAAAGTTTTGAGCTAAATAATACTGATCAGCTTCAGTGAGCGTGCCCATGATTCCAAAATCAACACCAGTATATTGATTATTCTCACCTACAAAAATGTTACCAGGGTGCATATCTGCGTGGAAAAAGTTATGGTCGAATACTTGAGTAAAAAATATGATTACACCATCTTCTGCAAGGGACTTAAAGTCAACTTTTTTCTTTTTTAAGGCCTCTATGTCGTTTACTGGAGTTCCATAAATTCGTTCAGTAACTAAGACATTTGAACGACAAAGGTCCCAGTGAACTTTAGGAACATACAAGAGGCTAGAGTTACTGAAATTTTTACCTAAAAGTGATGCATTAGCTGCCTCAACCATCATGTTCAATTCGTTGTAAATAATGCTCTCAAATTCAGCAACAGCTTCTTTTGGCCTAAGTCTTTTTCCATCTTGATGTCTTTCAGCTAGGCTGGCCAAAGTATATAAAAGTCTAATATCTCTTTTAATTTGTTTTTCAATTCCTGGGCGAACCACCTTAACAATGATCTCTTCGCCTTTTTGAGTTATAGCAGTATGAACTTGTGCTATGGAGGCTGAAGCAAGGGGGGTGTCATCGAAGGAAGAAAAAAGTTTGGAAACTTCGCCACCAAGCGCATCTTCAATAATTGCTTTTGACTCATCAGCAGGAAAAGGAGGACACTTATCTTGAAGTTTGGCTAGTTCAATGCCAATGTCATCAGGCAAAAGATCTTTGCGCGTAGATAAAGTTTGGCCGAACTTAATAAATATCGGCCCTAGCTCTTCAAGCGCCAAACGAATCCGCTCGCCCCTTGAAAACTTTTTGCTAGGAAAATAATGCCATGGAGTTAAATAGATTAAAGGCTTTAGGCTTTTTAGAAAAGAAGTAGATAGTATTAAGTGGTCTAACCTATAACGAATAAGTGTTCTTAAAATGCTTAAAAATCGAAACAAACTCTTCATTTATGATGCCCTGCTTTTAAAAATTGTTGATCGACTGGGCGCTATTAAAAGGGTGGTTAGCTCTTCTTTTAAAGTGTCAATGATTGAACCATCATTTTTTAATGACATGTTTTTAATCTGCTTAAATGATTGACCAACCTGGTGTGCAATAATGTCACCTGTATATTGTGAAATCAGTTCCTCTATGTCAATTGAAGATGAGGCCAGAAGGTCTGCAAGTTGTTGTGCTGTTTTAATACTTCCATTAATCTCTATATCTTCTTTTTCGATTAAATCTTCTAAAGCGACACCTTTAAATAAAGATAGGAACGATACTTTATTCATTCTTATTTCAACATCAGTTTTTTCATTTTGAGTATTGTTTATAACAAAGATACGAGCATTTAGACACAAAAAAAATAATCTCAAGTCAATCTCATCAACATTTAAGCTAATAATTTTATTATCAATGTGAGATATGTCAACGTTATTAGCATTGATCATAAGGTTGAGCGCTTTTTCAATGGCAAGACGAAACATTTTGCTTAAGTCTTTACTGCTTTATGAAGTGCAACGATTCCACCAGTTAGGTTGTGGTATTCACAAAACTCAAATCCAGAATCAAGAACCATAGTTTTTAGGGTTTCTTGGTCAGGGTGTTTTCGAATAGACTCTGCAAGATATTGATAGCTATCTTCATCATTTGCAAAATATTCTCCAAATTTAGGAATAAGATTAAATGAATAGAAGTCATAAGCCTTTTCTAGCATTTGATTTTCAACCTTGGAAAATTCCAGGATTAAAAGAGTTCCACCTTTTTTTAGAACACGGTACATTTGTTTTAAGGCGGCATCCTTGTCGGTAACATTTCTTAGTCCAAAGGCAATGCTTACACAGTCAAAAGTATTGTCTTCAAAAGGCAGCGATTCAGCATTGGCTTGAACGAACTCGACGTCAATGATTCCATGATTGATAAGGTTTTTTCTTCCCTCATGAAGCATAGATTCGTTAATATCTGAAAGGATTACTTTGCCAGAAGTGCCAACTTTTTTTCTAAACTTAATGGCCAGATCGCCAGTGCCTCCAGCAATATCAAGAACATGATCCCCCTCTTTAACATTGCTACTTGAAATAGTGTAGTTTTTCCATAGTCGATGAGTACCCATTGACATCACATCATTCATGAGGTCATATTTACCTGCAACTGAGTCAAAGACCTCTTTTACAAGGCCTTGTTTTTTTTCAACATCGACTTGTTTATAGCCAAAGTGGGTGGTTTTTTCCATTTCTATTGTGCGGGGTAATCCCTAAAATCAGCCCCAATATATATTTGTGTTGGCCTAAATATTCTATTGTCGCTCACTTGTTCATGCCAATGAGCCACCCACCCTGCAGAGCGCGCCATAGCAAAAATAGAAGTAAAGTGCTCTTTAGTAAAATTAAAAATCTCTGAATACAGGATTCCCGAGTAAAAGTCTACGTTAGGGTAAACCCCCTTTTGAGACAGAAGCTCGTTGCAGATGCTTTCAACCTCAAGCGCTGTTTCAAAGCGGTTAGAGAGTTTGAGGCCATTTTTCTTGATATAAGTCTTAATCATTTTCTCAAGAATTGTTGCCCTAGGATCTTTAGTTTTATATTCGCGATGACCCATTCCCCAGATGACTTGTTTATTTTTGAGCCTATCTTCAATCCATTTACGAGCATTCTTTGGAGAGCCAATTTCATCGAGCATAATAAGTACATTTTCATTTGCATTTCCATGTAAAGGCCCCGCAAGCGTTCCAACTCCTGCGGCAATTGAGGCAAAAGGGTTGGCAAGTGAGGACGCCGTCACCATAGTAGAAAAAGTTGAGGCATTGATTGTATGTTCAGCGTGCAAAATTAATGAGGCATCTAATAGGTTTACAATTTCTGGGTCAGACTCCTCTCCAAAACACATGTACATAAAGTTTTCCGCATAAGTCATTGTTTTACTTGGCGGAATTGGATCATAACCTCTACTGATTCGAGTCCACATAGCAACTAAGGTGCTCATATTTGATATTATTTTGATCAGAGCGTTTTGAGTGTAAGACGAATCTGGTTCAGAAGCTCCAGCATCAGGATAGAAAGTGGCCATAGATGCGATAGCAGTTTGAAGCACGTCCATTGAGTGTCCAGTTGAAGGAAGCGACCAAAGCAAATGGCGAATTTTGCGTTTTACTTCATTGCGTTTGTTTAGGGTATTTTTAAAGTTTGTCAGCTCTTGCGGAGATGGAAGTTCTCCATTCATTAATAAAAGTGCAGTTTCTTCAAATGAGGAGTGCTCAACAAGGTCTTGTATTGAGTAGCCTCTGTATGCAAGTATTCCCTTTTCTCCATCAATTGAAGAAATGGATGATTTGGTTGCTGGAACGCCTGCTAGGCCTGGAATGTATTCAGTCATATAATTAGTTTTTAAATTGAAAAAGAAGAGCCACAACCACAAGTGGTTTTGGCATTTGGGTTGCTTACAATAAACCTTGCACCTTGAAGATCCTCTAAGTAATCTACTGTTGAGCCCATCAGATATTGGTAGCTCATTGGGTCAATTACTAGCTCAACGCCTTGTTTGTTAACCCCACTATCTCCCTCTTTGAGGTTATCATCAAAGGTAAATCCATAAGAGAAACCAGAACAGCCTCCACCAGTAATATAGACACGCAGTCGCAAAGAAGGATTCTTCTCTTCTTTGATTAGCTGTGCAACTCGATTAGCAGCACTATCACTAAAAACTATGTCAGCTTCGTCTTGTATTTCAGTGGCAACCATGGGTTATCTCCGAGTAAATCTATTAGTCAAATAATTACGGCAAAAGTCCGATTTGTTTGAGTCCTTCCTGTTCGCTTAGTCCAAACATTAAATTCATATTTTGAATTGCTTGTCCAGCTGCTCCCTTACCTAAATTGTCGATTACAGACATAATAACAAGCTTATTGCTATGTTCAACATACTGAACTGAAATCTGGCAATAGTTAGAAGATTTAACTGAACGGGTTTCAGGGTAGACACCTTCAGGCAATATTTTAACAAATTCTTCGTTTTCATAGGCATTTTCGAAGCATGCCAATATATCGATATCTGAGTCTATTAAGTCAACATAAATTGTAGCTTCAATCCCACGACTCATTGGAAGCAAATGAGGGGTAAATGTCAGGCCAACTGGTGATTCAGTCATTGACTCTATTTCTTGTTTGATTTCAGGAAAATGCCTATGTCCACTAACCCCATAAGGCTTAAAGCTTTCAGTAATTTCACAAAAAAGAGTAGCTTGGTTTGCAATCCGGCCAGCACCACTTGTACCTGACTTGCAGTCCGCAATTATATTTGACGTATCTATTAGGTTATTTTGAAGGAGTGGTTTTAATGCTAAAAGAACTGCTGTTGGATAGCAGCCTGGATTTGCAACTAGCCGAGCATCTTTAATGGCATCTCTTTTCATTTCTGGTTGACCATAAACGGCTTCTTTAAGAAGAGATTCTTGGGTATGTTCCATCTTGTACCAGTCAGACCAGGTAGTTGCATTAGTGATCCTGAAGTCTGCTCCTAGGTCAACAACTTTAATATTTTTTTCCAAAAAAAGTGCTGCATTGTTCATTGCAACGCCATGTGGTGTAGCAAAAAATACAATATCGCATTCAAATAGGCTTTTATCATCAGGAAGAAGATAAGTTAGCTCAGATATTCCATGCATATTAGGAAAAACTTCAGAGATCTTTCTACCCTCAAGCGCTCTTGAGGTAATCGCATGAACCTCTGCATTGGGATGTTGATGTATGATTCGTAAAAGCTCAATGCCAGTGTAACCTGAGCCACCAATTATTCCAACTTTGATTTTCATTTTTCATCTCCAAGCATCTTTTCAAGATAGTGTATATTCATCCCACCTTTTTGAAAAACCTTGTCAACCATAATTTTTCTTTGAAGAGGAATATTGGTTTTGATGCCATCTATCACCATCTCATCAAGCGCATTTTGCATTTTTATAATCGCATTAATTCTATTATCGCCATATGTAATAACCTTTCCAATCATTGAATCATAGTGGGGCGGAACATTATATCCGTTGTAGATATGAGAGTCTATCCTAACCCCGAGACCACCTGCAGCATGATACTGGGTAATTTTTCCAGGAGAAGGCATAAAGCTCTCGGGGTCTTCTGCATTAATTCTGCATTCAATTGCATGGCCGCGGATTTTTATATCACTCTGCTCATAAGACAATTTGTCCCCACCAGCAATTAAAATTTGTTCTCGAACAATATCAACGCCCGTAATCATTTCTGTTACGGGGTGTTCAACTTGAACCCTAGTGTTCATTTCAATAAAGTAAAACTCATCATTATCAAAAAGAAACTCAAAGGTACCCGCACCACGGTAATTAATTTTTTTACATGCTTCAGCACAAATATTGCCAATCTTATTTCTAAGTTCTGAAGAGATTCCAGGAGCTGGAGCTTCT
Source organism: Candidatus Pseudothioglobus sp. uisw_142 (assembly GCF_059512465.1). Lineage (NCBI taxonomy): Bacteria > Pseudomonadati > Pseudomonadota > Gammaproteobacteria > Pseudothioglobaceae (SeqCode) > Pseudothioglobus (SeqCode) > Candidatus Pseudothioglobus sp. uisw_142. The sequence goes on along the minus strand of NZ_CM183452.1, from coordinate 1,709,144 downwards.
TCAACTACTTTCTGATGCCTCCTTTGCATAGAGCAATCTCTCTCACCAAGATGAATAGCATTACCATGCTGGTCAGCAAGGACTTGTATCTCAACATGGCGAGGTGTTGTCAGAAATTTTTCCATATAGACTTCACCATTTCCAAAAAAGCTTAATGCTTCAGACTTTGTAAGTTGAATTGAGTCAGCCAAATCTTTTTCTTCTTCAACCACTCTCATGCCCCGACCACCACCACCACCCGAAGCTTTAATAATTATTGGTAGACCAATTTCTTTTGCAATTTTAACGCTTCTTTTTTCATTGTCATCAAGTGCACCATCAGAACCTGGCACACAAGGAACACCTGAACTTTTCATTGCTTCAATAGCAGCAACTTTGTCACCCATAACCCTTATGTTTTCAGCTCTAGGACCAATAAATATAAAGCCACTTTGTTCAACTTGATCTGCAAAATCAGCATTCTCTGAAAGAAAGCCATAGCCAGGATGAATTGCATCAGAGTGGGTCAGCTCAGCAGCACTAATAATTGCTGGAATGTTTAAGTAGCTTTTGATTGATGGGTGGGGACCAATACATACAGCTTCATCAGCTAGCCTAACATGCTTTAAGTCTTTATCTGCAGTTGAATAAACAGCAACTGTTTGAATGCCAAGCTCCTTACAAGCCCTAAGAATACGCAGAGCAATTTCGCCACGATTTGCGATTAAAACTTTTTTAATTGAGCTCATTCTACAACTATTAGTGATTGTCCAAATTCAATTGCTTCACCATCTTTAACAAGAATCTCAACCACTGTTCCAGATTGGTCAGACTCTATTTGATTCATTATTTTCATTGCCTCAATAATTCCAACTGTATCTCCTTGATTGATTTTTTGTCCAATTGACACAAATGGTTTTGCCGTTGGAGATGGGGCAGAATAGAATGTTCCAACCATTGGAGACGTTACAGATTGGCCAGTTTCTTGAGGCTGTTCATTTGGGCTTGCTGTTTGTGAAGTGGGAGCGGAGCTAACTGGAGCTTGCTGCTGAACAAAAGATTGGATTGGATGCTGGGCAGGAGCTGGGGAGTTGCCATATCTTGAGATTTTTACGGACTCTTCACCCTCCTTAATTTCAATCTCTGACATTCCAGATTCTTCCAGAAGCTCCATTAATTTTTTAACTTTTCGAATATCCATTGACGCTCCTTTTTATTTTATTAACTGTTATTTAAAACTTAAATATATGAAACTAGCTTGCAAGCTATAAATGTTATAAGTACATGTTTTGGCTTAGAAATATTAAAGATAAGCCTAAAGATGTGATTCTTTATTAAGTATTAAGATTAAGTATTTTACCAGCTATTTAGCAAAAAATAGCCACATTTAGAGGCATTTAGAGGGAAATGGGCTTATAACGAATTTATGTTATTTATGTGTTTTGTAAGCTCTGCTGCATTCACTTCACCAATAATTCTTTGATCCCTCAACTCTTGTCCATTCTTGAAAAATAAGATTGCTGGCGGTCCAAAGAGAGAGAACCTTGATAATATTGACTGACTAAAGGCGTTATTATCAGTGACATCAACTGTATAGGCTTGAGAGCCTTTAAGTGATTGACTGACAAGAGTGTCTGTAAAAACTACCCTTTCCATCTTGTTGCAAGCTATACACCATTCGGCGTAGAATTTAATAACAAGCATTTTGTTGTTTTCATTAGTGCTTAAAATTAAATTATCGAGACGCTCTTCATCATTAATTATTTGAAATTTGATGCTATTTGATATATCAATTTTATCACCATATATGATTGAATCTAGTGGTTGCTGAACATCTCCATTTCCCTTTGCAACAAGAAACCATAACATCAATCCATAAGCTAGAACGGCCAGAGAAAGTAGCTTGAATAAGATGTTTAGAGGAGAAATTGTTTTGTTTAAATTTTTGAAAACACCAAGCATAACTGGTGCCACTGAAAATAATAATGCCCAAAGAATAAGTGATAAAAAAGGATATAAGATTCGATCTAAAAGGTAAAGGGCAACAGCTATCATTGCAAACCCAAAGACTCGTTTGACGTTTTCCATCCATGCCCCTGCTTTTGGAAGTGTATTGACGCCCCAGCCACAAATTATTATTAGTGGCACACCCATACCAAGGCCCATGGCAAAAAGACTTGCACCGCCTTTAGCAGCACTTCCACCAGCAATAACATAGCTTAAGGCGGTTGCAAGAAATGGTGTCACACAAGGCCCAACAATTAAAGCAGAAAGAAAGCCCATTATGCTAACGCCAACAAAGCTTCCACCAGATTGTGCATTGCTTAGGTTTGTGAGCTTAGTTTGAATTTTTGAGGGCAGCTGAATATCATAAAGGCCAAACATGGAGAGGGCTAGAGCAATAAAGATTAAGCTGGAGACAAATAAGATCCAGGGGGTTTGCATCACAGCTTGTAGATTTATTCCAGCTCCAAAGTAGCCAGCAGAAGCTCCGATTAAACCATAAGCTAGGGACATTGAAAAAACAAATGTGACTGACATTAAGATTGCATTTAGATTGCTAGGGGTCTCTTTCTGTCCAATAATAATCCCAGATAAGATTGGAACCATTGGATATACACAAGGAGTCCAAGATAAAGCGAGACCGGCTAGAAAGGCTGCTAAAAATAGAGTAATGCCTCCTTGCTCGAATTTTTTAGAGGTGATTTTTTCTGAATCGGTTGCTGTTGGTCTGTTAGAACCTGTTATCCTTTCTGCACCTGTGGTGCTAACTTTGAGTCTGTCAACTTGAGGTGGGTAGCATACTCCACCCTCCCAGCACCCTTGATGTTCAACTGTCAATATTACGAAAGGACTTAGCTCATCCTCAACTTCAATTTGAATCTCTAAAGGAGAGGTATAAACGCTGACTTCTCCAAAAAATTCATCGTTTTTAATTGTTGCCTCCGGGTATACAACGTTTTTAATTGTTGCTTCTTCAACTGCAAATGAGATTTTGTCTTGGTAAAGATAGTAATTCTTTTTTATGTTCCATTTAACTGAAAGTGAATGAGATCCAGTTAAGATAGTGCTTAACTCAAAAGCTTCATTAACTGGAACAGGCCGACCTAAGTCCGATGAACCATCATTATCAAGAATTAACGATGATGAAGTTGCATTAGTCGCTTTGCTTGTATCATTTAAAACTGTATTAGTTTCTGCAGATGTTTGAGAAAAAATATTTAGTAATATCAGTAGAATTGTGACACAAAAATGCTTCATAAAACTTACTTGGAAAATGATAAATCTAATTATAGTCTAATGAAGCTTTCTCTTATGTTAGGATTGTTCTAAGTCTAGTGTTTCTGTATAAAATTAAAATTTAAATAATTCAGTAATTTGTCTATTCTAAATTAATGAAAGATCTGACAAATAGATAACTAAATGAGAGATCTTAGAATGAACTCTAAAATAATTCCATGGCTATTTGTTTTGATTTGGAGCACAGGTTTCGTAGCTGCTAAATATGGCCTTCAATTCGCAGAGCCTTTCACTTTGTTGTCTTATCGTAATGGACTAACATTAATAGTGCTGATTATATTCACACAAGTCAATAAAAGCATTTGGCCAAAATCTGGCTTGGCTTTTATACATTTAATGGTAACTGGTTTATTAATTCATGGGATTTATCTTGGCGGTGTTTTTCAGGCGATTAAGTGGGAAGTATCTGTGGGGCTTACTGCTATGATTATCGGTCTTCAGCCACTTGGAATGGCATTTATAGCAGGTATAATTCTCCATGAAAAGGTCACAACTAGACAATGGCTAGGTTTATTAATAGGAATTATTGGACTATATTTAATTTTATTTGAAAAACTTGATTTTGGTTTTGATGGTTTTTTCACTAACTTTTCTTTTTGGGGAGTTTTAGCTGTATTTGGATCTCTATTTAGCATCTCAGTAGGTACTATTTATCAAAAGCGCTTTTGTAATGAAATGGATTTAATTAGTGGTACGTTGATTCAATACCTTGGTGCTTTTATACTGTGTGTTTTTATATCATTTTATTTTGAGACAGGTGAAATAAATTGGACTAGTACATTTATTGTTACCTTAGGTTGGCAAATTTTTGGGCTTTCAATTGGTGCAGTGCTTCTATTAATGACAATGATCAAGCAAGATGCTTCTGCAAAAGTTGGAAGTTACTTTTATCTAGTGCCTGCTCTTGTTGCTATCCAAGCTTGGTATTTGTTTGGAGAAACTATGAACTTTGTGTCAATAATAGGAGTTATATTGATAGCATTTGCTGTTGCAATGACTGTCTCAAAAAAAACTTCTCAGCAAGGTTAAATTAGCAAAGGTTTTGTCAGATTTCACCTGCCTTCTCTAAAACTCCTCTTGCAACTTTAAAACACTCTACACCTTGAGGAACGCCGCAGTATATTGCAATCACATGCAGAATTGATTTGATCTCGTTTTTACTTACACCATTCGTTAGGGCACCTTTAAGATGTATTTCCCACTCATCCATTTTTCCAAGCGCAGCAAGCATAGTAAGGTTCATCATTGACCTTGTTTTTTTGTCAATTGTTTCATCTCCCCAGCCAAATCCCCAGCACCATTCAGTCATTTGTTTCTGAAAGTCCTCATTAAAGTCATCAGCAGCATCTAAGTTTTTTTGAACATATTCTTTCCCCAGTGTTGCCTTCCTCTTAGATAAGCCTAATTCAAATAATTTTTTATCCATTTTTTACTCCACTTGCGTCAATATTATTAATTTCACTACCTCATTATAAAGGGGTTGCTCATGGGTTCTGAAGAGGTATTTATCCATGTTGTTTTAGTCCGAGTATATTCATGAATCGCGTCAATTCCAGCTTCGCGACTGCCACCGCTTTGTTTAAAGCCACCAAAAGGGGATATAGGTGAGATTGCACGATACGTATTTATCCAAACAATTCCTGAGTGTATTTTTGAACTGACACGATGAGCTCTCGCTAAATTTTCAGTAAAAACTCCAGATCCCAGTCCATAGTCTGAGTCATTGGCCATAGCTATAGCTTCTTCTTCGGTATCAAATGCAATGACACTAATAACAGGTGCAAAAAGCTCTGTCTTGACACAATCAAATTCTTGATTAGGGCAATCTAGAAGTGTAGGTTCAAAATACCAACCTTCTTTATGTTGACTCGGCTTTTTTCCACCAAAAACTAAACTGGCTCCCTGAGTAATAGAATTCTGAACAACTTTAGAAGCTCTTTCAACTTGGTGTTCTGTCGCAAGTGGACCAACCTGAGTTTTGCTGTCTAATGGATCACCTACAACGATGCTCTTTGCACGCTCCTTAACTAATCCAATTATTTTTGAGTGAATCGACCTATGAATGAATACACGCGATCCAGCGACACAACTTTGTCCAGACGCTCCAAAATTGCCAGCAATAATTCCATTAACAGCACCTTCAATATTACAGTCTTTGAATATTATCATCGGTGACTTTCCCCCTAGCTCAAGGCTAACATGGGCAAAATTCTCTGCACTATTTCTTATTATATGCCGAGCTACTTCCGTGCCTCCAGTAAAAGCAATTCTTGCTACTTTTGGATGGGTGGTTAAAACCCTGCCACAAGGCTCAGGAAAACCAGTGATTATATTAATTACTCCTGGAGGAAATCCGCTTTTGTCAACCAACTCAGCAAATTTAAATAGTGCTGCAGGTGCTTGTTCAGAAGCTTTTACTACAACAGTATTGCCCGCAGCTAAGGCAGGCGCTATCTTAGTAGCTGCTAGAAAAAGTTGAGCATTCCATGGAACAATAGCAACAACAACACCAATAGGTTCACGAGTTGTAAATACCTGCATGTCAGGTTTGTCAATTGGGAGAACCTCGCCTTGGATTTTATCTGCTAAGCCAGCATAGTAATAGTAATAATCTGCTACATAACTAGATTGAGCTCGAGTCTCAACTGCTAGCTTGCCACTATCTTGAGTTTCAAGATCACCAAGCTCTGACGCATGCTCAGCAATTAAATCCCCAAGCTTGTGAATTAACTTACCTCTTTGTGTTGCATTTAGTTTTGACCATGGGCCATCATACAAGGCTGAGTGTGCAGATTCAATTGCAGAGTTTGACTCTTGTTCTGATGCAGCAGGAAAAGAAGCCCAAGGTTTGCCATTTGCAGGATTCAACGTTTCAAATTGTTCTGATCCATCACTGAATTTGCCATTAATGTAGTGTTTAAAATGCTCCATCATTTGTCCTATCTAGTTAAATGCAGGCATGACTTTGTCAATAAAAAGCTGTAGTGATTTCTTTTTTGTTTCAAAATCCATGCTACTGTCAATCCAATAACTGTATTCATCATATCCAAGTTCTTCACATAGCTTGATGCGATTAATCACCTCTTCCGGTGTACCTATTATGCTATTTTTGCGCATATTTTCTGGAGAATACATTTCAAGTTTCGCCATCTCTTCATCTGTGAGCTTCTCAATTAGGCCTTGCTCAACAGGCCTTTCATTTTTAAACCAAGCACCAAAATAACAATAAAAGCGTGAAATATCTTTAGCACCTTGAGAAATTTCTGCTTCAGTTTCTGCAACAAATGTATGGCGTAAAACCATTATTTTTGGTCTCTTAATTTCTTTATGTGTTTCACATGCTATGTTAAATTTTTCCATTAGCGAAATGACTTCTTCATCACCAAACCAAAGAGGCGTTACTTGGACATTACACCCCTCTTTTAAGGCAAAATCATGTGAGTTTTGATCCCTGGCTGCAATCCAAATTGGCGGATTAGGGGTTTGTTGAGGCTTGGGCGAGCTAGTAGTTTTTGGAAATGACCAGTGTTCACCTTCACCAGTATAGTCGCCTTTCCAAAGTGCTTTGATTGCTGGAACAATTTCTCTTAAAGCGTTTCCAGCAGAAAATGGATCAATTCCATCAGCTAGTCGATCGTACTCAAAAGAATATGCCCCTCTTGCAATCCCTAGTTCAAGTCTTCCTCCGGAAATAATATCAGTCATTGCAGCCTCTTCAGCAAGTTTTATAGGGTGCCAAAAAGGTGCAATAATAGTACCGGTGCCGAGTCTAACATTTTCAGTCTTGTTAGCCAAATCAACAAGATTCACAAATGGGTTTGGAGCAATTGTAAAGTTCATGCCGTGATGCTCTCCATTCCATATTGTTTTAAAGCCAGACCTGTCGGCTATTTGACAAAGTTCAACAAACTCTTCATAGAGTCTTTTTTGAGACTGACCTTCGTCTATTCTTTCCATATGAGCAAATAAAGAAAAATCCATTTTAAAAGTTCCTATAAATTTTAATTAGTTGTACTGATTGCCTCAATTTTACCTTCACTTTCTTTTCCAACAAAAATCCCAAAAGCATTCAGATCTCTCTCCTTAATATAACGCTTGAGCATTATTCTACTCGCTTCATCATTAAGTTTGTCAAACGGAATTGCATCAAAGTCATAAAAGTTATTTTGAGATTCAACTGATCCTTCTTTTGCCTGAGCACGATAATAAATGAGGCTTGTTTTATCCAGAGGCTTTTCAAAGACTGAAAAAAGATAGTGTTCGCTAATTGAAATACTTAGCTTGTTTAGAACTCCAAGAAGACTTTGTTCATCATCAATATGCCCAAGCCTGGAGGCAGAAGGAAAATAAAGTTTGCCGCTTGTTTTGTCTTTTAGCAGGAGCACTTTTTTTTGCCATTCAATTAATGCACCCACAACTATTATTGTATTTTCATTCTCCATTGCTAGTCTCATTTTTTGCTCGAGACCAAGATTAACATAATTACCCCTAAGATACATAAGGGGTGTCTTAGGGGTGCTGTCAAAGGCAATAACCTTCCCAATTAGAATCAGATGATCTCCAGCACTAATAACCTGTTCAGTATCACAATCAAACCAGGCTACAGCGCCTTTAATAATTGGACTTCCAGTATTTTTTGAATCCCACTCAATATCCAAAAAACGATCTTCATTTGGAGTTGCAAATGTTGTTGAGATAGCCTGTTGATCTTCAGAAAGAACGCTCACTGCAAAGTGCCCAACTATTGAAAAGGATTCAATATTAAAGGAGTCTTTATCAATACATATTGAGATTAGTTGCGGTTCTAGAGAGACAGATGTAAATGAGTTGGCAGTAAATCCCAGCGGGTTATTGTTTGAGTCGAGACAAGTTACAACAGTTACTCCTGTAGGAAATGATCCTAATGCTTGTCTTAATTCTCTAGTTTTGTCTTTTTTATTCATTCGTTTTTATAAATTTTTCAATTACTGGATTTATCTTTTCTGGGGCAATATACGCCATCATATGTGCTTCATTTGCGATACTGATAAAACTGCCTTGAGGAGATTCATGAGCCATTTCGCTTGACATATCTGGGGTTGAGTTTGGATCGTCACTCCCAGTTAAGTATAAAACAGGTACGCTAAGTTCTGAAAGTTTATTTTCAAAGTGACGATCAGACTCTGCAAATAATTTATATGCGTATCCATAACCCTGCGGATTTACATCAGTTAAAAGTTGATGTACTTTCTTTATTTGTTGAATTTGATGATATTCTGTTTTATTTTTAAACCATCTATCCAAGGTTTGGTCTATATTATTTATTTCACCTTGTTTTAAAATTAAATTTGCACGTTCGATTACATCACTTTGAGCATTTATACTTCTTTTGTAAACCATATTTAGAGATATTAATGTGGTAATTTTTTCTGGATACTTTAGGCCAAAAGCAACACTTATTAGAGCACCCATGGAGTGGCCAACTAGACTGAAATTAGAGATATTAATTGTTTCTACAAGTGAGTTGAGTTGTTCAACATAGTCCTCAATGGAAGGGGTTTTTTTTGGGATTGGGCTCTGGCCATGTCCAAGAAAGTCATATGTTATAACTCTATAGTTAGAAAAAAAATGTTTCACTTGGGGTGTCCAAATTTCACCAGACATACCAACTCCATGAACAAAAATTAAGTATGGGCCACTCTCACCAAAAACTCTATAGGCAGTGCTATCTTTATCCAAAAGATTGGTTGATTTATTTAGATTGTGTTTTCTCAAGTCTCTCATAAGGCCACTTTCTCTAGTAGTAATATACTAACCTTCATGGCACACACCTTTTTGTCTCACTGCCTGCCGACTTGAGCATGAAGAAATATAGTGTATTAAACCTTGTATGTCAAGTTATGATACATCGACTATTTTGCTTATAAATAACGAATAAATGTATATTTTTAGTCTTTTTCAATCAAATATAGGGGTTTTTTTGATCAAAATTGCAAAAAAATGCTTAAAAAAATGGTTTTTTATTCAAAAAACATACATTTTTAATTAATTTTTTAATAAAAATGACATATTTAATAGAAAATTGATGATTAATATGACTTATATTGATTTATTTTTATTTAATAAGGCTTGATATTCCCACCAATTGGCTAAGTCTTTTTCATATGAGATCACTAAATCTCCTTTTCTAAAGAGCATTTTCTCTTTCTTTTTAGTATTCCATTTAAGGTCTTGATTAAGTTTATTGTAGGCAATTATTAAGCCTCGTTTAGTTGCGTCTTGGATACTTTCAACCCAAATATCAGACTGATTAGAGACTTCTACCCAGCCATTATCAAGACAAACTTCAGTCCACTGTTCGTAAGTCCAATCAGTTTGACCATTTTTGACTGTTAATTTGCTTAATTCTTCCAGTAATGGAGAGTCTTCAAAATATTTTGAATTCAATTTTTAATTTGTTCTTTAGTGGCCGAGTAATTTTTATTTCCTATATCTATATCGTTTAATTTCTAACCGATATTAATTAGATTGAGCAGTTCTTATTAATCGATTCAAAACTGAATTCGCAACATATGACAATTCAATTTTATTGACTTCATTTAGATTATGAAAATCATTACCGACGATAATTAGACCTAACATACCCATATTTAGATGCGGTGTGCAACCATACAAATAAACCCCTGGAGTTTTAAAAAGAACAGAGTGAGACTCATTCATTTTGGAATTATTAGGAAGTTCGTCCATTTTGGGGCCCGCAATAAACTCAACATTATGCCCCTCATTTTTTGGCAGCCACTCTATAGTATCTCCAGCATCAATATATGCTATTTCAAGGCTATATGAGTCATTTTCAGTAAACTCAATTTGAATAGTTTCTGCTAGAGCAACTTTTGAAATTATTACTAAATTTAGAAAAAATAATAATGTAAATACAATTCGCATAAAAGTTCTCATACAGAATCACTTAACACTAACAAAATAATTTTGATGATTAAGTTTTAAATCACTTTATGTTTATTTTTTACTGAACGACTATGACTAGCGCTGGTCGAACTAGACGGCCATTAAGTGTAAATCCTGTTTGAATAACTTCCAGCACAGTATTAGATGTTTTGTCAGGCATTGGAACCATTGTTACGGCTTCATGAAGGTCTGGGTTAAATTTTTCACCAACGGGATTTACTGTTTCTACGCCAAATTTTTCAAGTGTAGAGCTGAAGACTTTGTTTGTAAGTTCCAGTCCTTCAACAGTATTTTCTAAGGTAGCTTTTTCATCTGTTGCCGATTTTAGACCCATTGAGAGTGAATCACTGACCTCAAGAAGTGCTTTAACAAATCCGTCAAGGGCAAATTTATGGGCATTCTCTAAGTCTTTTGAGGTTCTTCTTTTGAGATTTTCCATTTCAGCTTGGGAACGCAAAAGTTTATCCCAATTATCCTTGGTTGACTGTTGCGCCTCTTCAAGTTGAGATGTCAAGTCTTCAATTTTTGAGCTATCAGATATCTCTTCATTTACTTTATCAGAGGCATTCTTTTGAGTTTTTTGTTCCTTCTTTTTTGTCATTGTCTTATCAAACTAATGTATATTTAATGTGTTATTTAGTTACTCTTTAAAATATTTCAAGGCCTATGTTTAATTCTGTCGGCGTTATCTGTAAACCTAATGATTTTACCAGTCAAAAAACTGCTTTGGAGCTTGGAGTCCTTCTTAAGGATCTTGGCGTTAATTTTTTACAGGACCAAGAGAAGTTTAAAAGTGAAGCGGATTTAATAATCGTTGTTGGCGGCGACGGTACTATTTTAAATACTGCAAGAACCTATGTTGATTTTAATATCCCTATTCTTGGGGTGAATTTAGGGCGATTAGGCTTTTTGGCGGATGTTTCGGTTGATTCAATGGCTACAGTGGTGACTGAAATTCTTAATGGAGAATATATAAAAGAGCAAAGGGCACTTTTAAGCTGCCAGGTCGAGAAAAATGATGAGGTTCTTTCTCAACATCTAGCCTTTAATGAGGTGGTTATTCATCGAAACGCAACACCGAGAATGATTGAGTTTGAGCTGTATGTTGATGAAGACTTTGTTAACAACCAAAGAGCTGATGGAATTATCATCACAACTCCGACGGGTTCAACTGCTTATGCTTTGTCAAGCGGAGGGCCAATTATGCATCCAAGCACAAATGCAATTTGTCTGGTTTCAATTAGCCCACACACAATGAGTCATAGGCCATTCATACTTCATGGAGAAAGTGAAGTATTGATTAACCTTTTAGATTGTGATGAAAGGGCGACAATCAGTTTTGACGCTCAGTCTTCTTTGTCTGCTTCTGAGGGAGTTGCATTGAGAGTTAAAAGACACAGTAATTTTGTCCACCTTATTCATCCTAAGGGCTATGATTATTTTGAGATTATTCGTTCAAAACTTCACTGGGGTCAAAAAGTTTAAAAAACTAAAAGTATGCTTGAGTACCTGAATATTAAAAACCTTGTTGTTGTAGAAGAGTTAAATATAGATTTTAATCTTGGTATGACGGTTATTACAGGTGAAACAGGGGCTGGAAAGTCAATACTTGTTCAAGCGTTAAGCATAGTTTCTGGTGGACGTTCTGATGCATCTTTAGTTAGAAATGGTGCAGCTAAGGCAGAAATTACTGCTTCTTTTAATATCCGTTCAAATCTAAAGCTCAAGTCCTATCTTGAGAGCCAAGATCTAGATAGTGATACGGAATGTATTTTAAGACGAATAATTGTTTCAGATGGCAAGTCGCGTTCATATGTTAATGGCAGAAAAGTACCATTGTCAGTGCTCAGTAATATAGGTAGTTATCTGATCGATATGCACGGTCAAAATGAACATCAACTTTTATTAAGAACTAACCACCATCGAATCTTGTTGGATGATTTTTCAGGGGCTCAGGTTCTTTGTGATGAGGTGAATAAGGCTTATGGAAACTACCATGATGTCAAAAGTCAAATCGAAACCTTAAGTGCTGAAAGCGCTCTTCTTTCTTCTCAAAAAGAGCTACTTATGCATCAACTTGATGAACTAAATCAGGCTGAAATTAATGTGGAAGAATTAAATAATATTGAAGACGAGTACAAAGCGTCAGTAAATTCTAGCAAGCTTGTAGAAAAAATATCAAAGATTTTAAATTTATTAAATGATGATCGTGGCGTTAATAACATTCTTATTGAAAGTGAGAGTGAATTGGAGCAATCAAAAGAGCTTGATTCTCGTCTTATAGGAATAAGAGAATTAATCTCAAGTGCGCAGGTACAGGTTCAGGAGAGCGTTTATGACTTAAACGACTATCTAAGTAAAATTAGTAATCAGGAGGATAATTTAACTCACTTAAGTGAGAGAATTACGCTATTTCATGGCCTTGGGAGGAAGCATAATTGTCAGATTACTGAGTTAGTTGATGTTCAGAAAACTCTTGAAGAAAAAGTTAATGAATTAAGCTCATCTAATGTAGCTTTGGACAAACTGTATCAACAGCAAGAAGCATTTAAAAAAGAATATTTCGTCAGGTCAAAAATACTTACAAAAGAGAGAAAAAAGGCTAGCAAAATTCTTTCTAAAGAGGTCACTCTTCTTATGCAGAATCTTGGAATGCCTGGAAGTGAAATTATCTTTGAGATTGGACCGCCTGTCTCAGAAGTTAAGCTGAACGGTGTCGACGAAGTGGTTATTCAAGTTAAAACTAATGCAGGACAAGATTTTAAGCCACTCAATAAGGTTGCCTCAGGAGGTGAACTATCAAGGATCTCCTTAGCACTCTCAGTTTCGGGCACCAACACTGTTTTGATACCATGCGTAGTTTTTGATGAGGTTGATGTTGGAATTAGTGGTTCAGTTGCTGAAATTGTCGGTCAAATGCTAAAAAAACTCTCAAAAAAATATCAAATTATATGTGTAACACATCTAGCCCAGGTTGCAGCTCAAGGCGAAGATCATATGAAGGTTGAGAAAACTCAAAAAGATGGACTCACATTTACAAGTGTGACGAGCCTTAGCAGGAAAGAAAGAGCTGATGAGGTTGCCCGAATACTTGGCGGGATTAAAATTAGCAACAAAACCAGAATAGCTGCAGAGGAAATGATTGAAACTGGCTCCTGAACACATTCTTAATATTATTGAATCATACTTCTTATTTAGTTGAATTTTTTTTGAACTTCACGCTAGATTTTTTCCACTTTGAGTGCTTGACTATTAAACATTAAATTGTATAATATTGCGTTTGTGCACAGTCAGGGTGGTCAGAAGCAAGTGAAATCAGCAAACTCACTTATTCAGTACTCTCTCCTCGCTTTAGTTGTTATTTTTTATGCCATTAATGGATTTGCTTTTGCTGCTTTTTATGGAGCCGCAATTAGTTTAAGCAATACTTTAATTTTTAATTGGTATACAGATAAACAAGAAGCGTTAGTTGACGTAGATGCGCAAAAAAGCTTTAGGATGGCAATAAATAGTAGTGTTGTTAGGACGCTCTCTTTAATTCTTTTAGCTTTAGTGGGGCTTAGTTTTTTAGAGCTTGATCCTGCTGCTCTTTGTTTGAGTATGGTAGTTGGTCAAGTAGGTTTTATATTAGATAGGTTAAGGCAAAAATAATGGCAAGTGGTGAATTAACATCTGGCGCTTATATTAAGCACCATCTTCAAAATTTAACTTACGGAAAATTCCCTGATGGTCATTGGGGTTTTGCTCATAGTGCTGCAGAAGCTAAAGAAATGGGCTTCATGGCTGTTCATGTTGATACCCTTGGAGTTTCTTTTATTTTAGGAGCGCTTTTTTTATTCTTTTTTGCTAGAGCTGCAAAAAAAGCATCTATTGATGCACCCAGTGGGTTTCAAAATTTTGTTGAAAGTATCGTCGACTTCATTGACGAAAATGTTCGTGGCTCTTTCAACGGTAAAAATCCTATGGTTGCGCCACTTGCGCTGACTACATTTGTATGGATTGTCTTAATGAATACAATGGACCTAGTTCCTGTCGATTGGTTGCCGTCACTATTCCATGCAATGGGCGTTGATTATTTGAAGGTGGTTCCAACAACAGATCCTAATGCTACATTTGGAATGTCAATTGGCATATTTATATTAATCCTTTATTACAGTGTTAAAGAGAAAGGATTAGGCGGATTTGTGGGCGAGCTAACACTTCATCCTTTTGGAAAATGGATGTTGCCTGCTAACTTATTTTTAGAAGGAGTGAATTTGCTGGCAAAGCCAGTCTCACTTGCATTGCGTTTATTTGGAAACATGTATGCAGGCGAGATGATCTTTATTCTAATTGCACTGTTGCCATTCTGGATTCAGTGGAGCCTGTCTTTACCGTGGGCTATTTTTCATATCTTAATTGTATTACTTCAGGCGTTTATTTTCATGACCCTAGTAATTGTATATATGGATATGGCACACCAAAAAGAGCATTAATTTTTTTTAAATAGTTTTAATAAGTAGGAGCAAAAAATGGAACAAAGTATATTATTTTTAGCAGGATCTATTCTTATGGGTCTTGGCGCACTTGGTGCTGCTGTCGGTATTGGTATTCTTGGTGCTAGATTTATCGAGGGTGCTGCACGTCAGCCGGAATTAATTCCAATGCTAAGAACTCAAATGTTTATCGTAATGGGGCTTGTTGATGCGGTACCAATGATCGCAGTTGGTATATCAATGTATATCTTGTTTGCGGTTGCAGGATAAATCGTATTCTTTTCAATGAACAAGGGTATTAAGTTATGAATATTAACCTTACGCTAATTGGGCAAACAATTATGTTTGCCATGTTTGTCTGGTTTTGCATGAAGTTTGTTTGGCCTCCATTAGTTGAGGCTATGGCAGCTCGAAAAAAAGCGATCGAAGATGGACTTAAGGCAGCAGAGCTTGGAAAAGAAGAGCATGCTTTAGCCCAGAAAAATGCAGAAGATTTAATCGAAAGCTCGAAAACTCAGGCAGCTGAAATTATTGCAAATGCTGACAAGCAAGCTAGTGTGATGATAGATAACGCAAAGGGTACAGCATCTGAAGAGGCTGATAAGATTAAGGCACATGCTAAATCTGAACTTGACCAAGAGGTTGTGAAAGCACGTAATGAGCTTAAAGACCAAGTTTCAACTTTGGTTATGCAAGGTGTAAATTCAGTCTTGGATAAAGAAGTTGACTCTAAAACGCACAAAGATATGCTTTCAAAGCTTTCTCAATCACTATAGGTAGGTAAGATGGAATTATCAACAATTGCAAAGCCATACGCTCAAGCGATTTTTGAAATTGCTGTGCAAAATAATTCTGTCACAGAATGGAGTCAGCTTTTGTCAGCTACCACTTTGGTCATGGCCGATGCTAATACAAAAGCTTTTATTGCATCTCCTAGTAAAAGTAAGGATCAAAAATTTGATTTGATTTCTACTTTAGTTGGAAGAGTAACTTCAAAAGATCTCAGCAAGCAAGAAACTGCCTTTATTAATTTGATTCTTAATAATGATCGTTCAGCTGCAATTAGTAGTATATCGAATGCTTTTGAGGCTGCTGTATCTAATTCTAACAAGAGCAAAAATTTCAAAGTAATTAGTGCTTTTGAGTTAAGTGAAGCAGAACAAAATGCAATAGTAGAAGATTTGACAAATAAACACAAAACAACCGTATCAGTTGAAACTGAAATTGATTTGACCCTTAAAGGTGGTGTCATTATCAAGGAAGGCGATAAGGTAATTGATACTTCAGTTAAGGCAAAAGTAGATGCTCTAAGCGTCTCTTTGTCTGTAAATTAATTTTATAAAGAGAGGTTTGGTATGCAATTAAACGCTTCTGAAATCAGTGATTTAATTAAAAAAGAAATAGAGGGCTTTGATTTTTCAGCAGAAGCCCGAACAGAGGGCACAGTAATTAGTGTGAGTGATGGAATTGTTCGTATTCATGGCTTAGCCGATGCTCAGTTTGGAGAGATGCTAGAGTTCCCTGGAAATACTTTTGGTTTGGCGCTTAACTTAGAGCAAGATTCGGTTGGTGCAGTTGTACTAGGTAACTATCTTCATATTTCAGAAGGCGACACTGTGAAGTGTACAAACCGTATCATGGAAGTCCCAGTGGGAAATGAACTTCTTGGACGAGTTGTTAATCCTCTTGGAGAAGATTTAGAGGGCAAGGGTGAAATTAAAGCTAGTGCAAGCCGACCAATTGAGGTTGTTGCTCCTGGAGTAATTGACAGGCAGTCAGTTGATCAACCTATCCAAACTGGTATTAAAGCTATTGATGCAATGGTTCCAATTGGTCGTGGTCAGCGTGAACTAATTATTGGTGACCGTCAAACTGGAAAAACTGCTGTAGCTATTGATGCGATTATCAATCAAAAAGATACAGGTGTTAAGTGTATTTACGTTGCGATTGGACAAAAAGCATCATCAATTGCTGCTGTTGTTCGTAAGCTTGAAGAGCATGGCGCTTTAGCCCATACAATTATTGTATCTGCTTCAGCTTCTGACTCTGCAGCGCTTCAGTATATTGCTCCTTACGCTGGTTGTGCGATGGGTGAATATTTCATGGAACGTGGAGAGGATGCGTTAATTGTTTATGATGACTTAACAAAGCAGGCCTGGGCTTATCGTCAGGTTTCACTTCTTCTGAAGAGACCACCAGGACGTGAAGCGTATCCAGGTGATGTATTCTATCTTCACTCACGTTTACTCGAGAGAGCTTCAAGAGTTAACGCTGATTATGTTGAAAAGGTAACAAATGGAGAAGTTAAAGGTAAAACGGGTTCTTTGACTGCTCTTCCTATCATTGAAACTCAAGCTGGTGACGTATCAGCTTTTGTTCCAACAAATGTAATTTCAATTACTGATGGTCAAATCTTCTTAGAGACAGATTTATTCAACTCAGGTATTCGCCCTGCGATTAATGCCGGTCTTTCAGTATCAAGAGTGGGCGGTGCAGCACAAACTAAAGCTGTTAAAAAGCTAGGAGGTAGTATTCGTCTTGACCTAGCACAGTATCGTGAATTGGCCGCTTTTGCTCAGTTTGCATCTGATCTAGATGCTGAGACTAAAGCACAGATTGATCGAGGAATCCGTGTAACAGAGCTAATGAAACAAGCACAATACTCACCATTAAATGTTGCTGAAACTGCAACTTCACTTTTTGCTGCTAACTCAGGAGCACTTGATGATGTTGAGGCAAATAAAGTTGTGGCATTCGAGGCGGCACTTTTGGCATATATGAACACAAGTCAAAAAGATTTGATGGATTCTATTAACGAGTCTGGTGACTACAATGATGATATTGCGGCAAAACTTCAGGCTGCTATTGATGACTTTAAAGCAAATAATACTTGGTAGACAGAGATGGCAGTAGGCAAGGAAATTAGGACCCAAATAGCGAGTATTAAAAATACTCAGAAGATTACTTCGGCTATGGAAATGGTTGCAGCATCTAAGATGAAGAAGGCACAAGATAGAATGCTTGCATCTAGACCATACTCTGAAAAAATCCTTAATGTTATTGGTCACTTAACCCATGCAAATTCAGAGTTCAAGCACCCTTACATGACTGCTTCTGAAGAAAATAAGCGTGTTGGAATTATTATAATTTCAAGTGATAGAGGTTTGTGTGGAGGCCTTAATACAAATCTATTTAGAAGTCTTCTAAAAGATATCGCGGCTTGGCAATCAGATAAGGTTGATGTTGAGCTTTGTACAATTGGTAAAAAAGCTACCTCATTCTTCAAGAATACTGGATTAACAATTAACTCTGTACTCACGGATTTAGGGGATACGCCTCATTTTGATGACCTTTTAGGTGCAATTAAGGTAATGTTGGACCGCTATGATGCTGGTGAGATTGACCAGATTATGATTGCTTACAATAGATTTGCAAGCACTATGTCACAAGTTCCGACTGTTAAGCAAATTGTTCCAATGGAGGTTACTGAAGAAGAAAGTATGGACCACTACTGGGACTATATTTATGAGCCAGATGCAGAGAGTGCGCTAAGCGCATTATTGGTTCGTTATATTGAAGCGTTAGTTTATCAAGGAATTGTAGAAAATATTGCTTGTGAGCAATCTTCAAGAATGATAGCAATGCATAGTGCTACAGAAAATGCTGGAGATATGATTAACGATCTTCAATTGATTTATAACAAGGCAAGACAGGCTGCTATTACTCAGGAAATTTCTGAGATTGTAGCGGGCGCTGCGGCTGTTTAAAGATTTAAAATAAGGAAAAGCAAATGAGTATAGGCAAAATTACACAAATTATTGGCGCTGTTATCGATGTCGAATTTCCATCTGACGCAATACCTAAGGTATATAACGCACTTCATGTTACTAAAGCGAACCTTACTTTAGAGGTTCAGCAACAGCTTGGCGATAATGTCGTTAGAGCTATTGCAATGGGAGGTTCTGAAGGACTCCAGCGAGGTTTAGAAGTGACTAATACTGGCAAATCTATTACCGTCCCTGTTGGCACAAAAACTCTTGGTCGTATTATGAATGTACTTGGTGAGCCAATTGATAATGCTGGTGAAATTGGTCAAGAAGCAGATTGGGAAATTCACCGCTCAGCCCCTGCATATGATGAATTAGCACCTGCTACTGAATTACTAGAAACAGGTATTAAAGTGATTGATTTAGTTTGCCCTTTTGCAAAAGGTGGAAAAGTTGGATTGTTTGGCGGTGCTGGTGTAGGTAAAACAGTTAACATGATGGAGCTTATTCGTAACATTGCGATTGAGCACTCAGGATATTCTGTATTTGCTGGCGTTGGTGAGCGAACGCGTGAAGGTAATGATTTCTATCATGAGATGAAAGATTCAAACGTACTAGATAAAGTATCGTTAGTCTATGGTCAGATGAATGAGCCTCCAGGAAATAGACTTCGTGTTGCTTTAACTGGCCTCACGATGGCTGAATATTTTCGTGATGAAGGTCGCGACGTTTTGCTATTTATTGATAATATTTATAGATATACTCTTGCAGGAACTGAAGTTTCAGCCCTGTTAGGACGTATGCCTTCTGCGGTTGGTTATCAGCCAACACTTGCTTCAGAAATGGGTGCCCTTCAAGAAAGGATTACTTCTACAAAAACAGGCTCTATTACCTCTATTCAAGCAGTATATGTTCCTGCGGATGACTTAACAGATCCATCTCCAGCTACAACATTTGCTCACTTGGATGCGACGGTAGTTCTATCTCGTCAAGTCGCAGAGCTAGGTATTTATCCAGCGGTAGATCCTCTTGATTCAACTTCACGTCAACTTGACCCCTTAATTGTTGGTCAAGAGCACTATGATGTTGCGCGTGGAGTGCAAGGTGTTCTTCAGCGTTACAAGGAGCTGAAAGATATTATTGCTATCCTTGGTATGGATGAGTTATCTGAAGAAGATAAGCAGACTGTATCTCGTGCCCGTAAGATTCAAAAATTCCTTTCACAGCCTTTCTTTGTTGCAGAAGTCTTTACCGGTTCACCGGGTAAGTATGTTTCATTAAAGGATACGATTTCTGGATTTAAAGCTATCTTAGATGGAGAGCATGATGCTATTCCTGAGCAAGCTTTTTATATGACAGGCTCTATTCAAGAAGTTAAAGAAAAGGCATCGGAGACAGCATAAATGTCAGTAATACATGTTGATGTAGTTAGTGCAACTGAGGAAATATACTCAGGAGAGGCGAAGTGTGTTTTTGCGCCAGCTTCAATGGGCGAGATTGGTGTTTATCCAATGCATGTTCCACTAATTAGCACGCTCAAACCTGGTGAGGTGAGGGTTGAAACAGAGAGTGGCATGGAGTCAATCTTTGTCTCAGGAGGGATTATTGAGGTTCAGCCTGGTACGGTTACAATCTTCTCTGACACTGCTATTCGTGCAAATGATTTAGATGAGTCCAAAGCACTTGAGGCAAAACAAAGAGCTGAAGAAGCTATGTCTAATTCTCAAGGCGATCAGGATGTAACAACTACTCAAGCTGCATTGGCAGATGCAATGGCTCAGCTTCAAATGATCACCAAGATGAGAAGTAAAAAGCGTTAAGACTCGCTAAATAAAATAGACTTAAAGTTAACAATCTTATTATCTAGTACTTCAACGCCTTCTTTATGAAGGCGTTTTATTTTCACGTTAATATCATCTGCAAAACCACCTATTTCTCCATTCGAATTCACCACTCTGTGACAAGGTACTTTAGGCGCAAAAGGGTTTTTATTCATTGCGCTTCCAACAGCTCGATGAGCTTTTGGTCTTCCTATCATCTCCGCAAGACCAGCGTATGAAATCACTTTACCAGGCGGAACTTTTTCGAGTGCTTTATAACATTCTGATTGAAATAGAGTCATTTTAAAAATGATTGCATTAGGTCATCATATTTATTTTGTGATTTTAATAAAAAATCACAAACCTCTCTAACAGCTCCAGAGCCTCCAGCCTTTTCTGTGACCATCAATGCATTTTCTTTTACAAAAGAGTGAGCATTTGCAACAGCAATAGGTAAAGCAACTTTTGACATAGCTGGCAGGTCGATGACATCATCTCCTACAAAGGCTGACTCATTGAGATCGATAGATAGTTTGTCTGATAGTTCTTTTAAAGCAACGCCTTTATCTTTAATCCCATGATAATAATTTTTGATACCAAGGGTGTTTAGCCTATGAGCAACAGACTTGGTACTTCTTGCAGTAATGATTGCAACTTCAACGCCAGATAATTCTAATAACTTGATCCCACAACCATCTTGTGAATCAAATTTTTTATGTTCAGTGCCAGTGTCATCAAAATATATCCCCCCATCAGTTAGAACCCCATCTACATCTAAGATTAATAGTTTGATGTTCTTGGCAATACTGCTAGCTTTTTTATTACCATTCATAAATTAGTAGTTATCCATTAATTTTTTTATTGATATATACTTGTTGTGCAATTGACAGCACGTTATTGGTAACCCAATATAATACAAGTCCTGAAGGGAACCAAAGGAAGAAAACAGTAAATACAACCGGAAGCATCTGCATTATTCTTGCCTGGATTGGATCTGCAGGAGGCGGATTAAGCCTTTGCTGGAACCACATTGACGCGCCCATAATAAGTGGCAAGATAAAGAAAGGATCTTTAGCCGCTAAATCTGGCAAGTACAAGAATGGTGTTTGGCGGAGCTCCACCATTTCAATAAGGACCCAGTAAATTGATATAAATACAGGGATTTGAACTAGGATTGGTAGACAACCCGCAGCAGGATTGATTTTTTCTGTTCTGTATAGCTCCATTGTCTTTTTGCCAATTTTCTGTTTATCACCCTCATATGTTTCTTTGATTTTTTGAAGTCTTGGCGCAAGTTTTTTCATTCCTGCCATCGAGCGAAATGATTTCTCCGAAAGCTTATAGAAAGCAAGTTTTATAGCTAAAGTAACTAGAATTATTGAAATAGCCCAGTTTTGAACAAAACTATAGATCCAGTGCAAGAAAACTGATAAAGGCTTAGCAACTATAAATAGAAAGCCATAGTCAACAGTCTTGTCAAGGCCTGGAGCTAACTGTTCAAGTCGAACATGTTCTTTAGGGCCAATATAGAGTTGGTTTTTCCCAATATTGGTAGTAGTGCCTGCGGCAATACTTACACCTGGGTTTACTGTTGTTAGTAAATAGTTATTTCTGCTTGATTTGGTTGAGAAGGTATGCTTTTCTTTTTCATTGGGAATCCAGGCAGTAAAAAAGTAGTGCTGAATCATAGCAGCCCATCCACCAACTGATACCATTTTAGGGGTAGAATCAAAGTCCTCAAAGTCAATTTTTTCAAAAATTTCCTCATCGTTGTAGACTGCACCACCATTAAAGTTTTGCATGCCCATCATGAAACTACCAGATTTTTGAGGAGTACCATGAGCTAGTTGTGTATAGCTACTTACTACTTGATCAGAAGAGCTATTATTACTAATCTCATAGTCTACTTCAACAATGTAGCTGTTTGGTTTGAAGCGGAAGTTTTTAGTAACACTAAGACCATTGCTTCCTGTCCACTTTAGCGGGACAACTAATTCATTGCCGCCTTGTAAGAAATAATCTTGCCTTTCAGAGAAATATTCATCTTGATGAGTAGGCATTTGCTCTGCTGGAATTAATCCACTCTGCGCATGAAAAATATTGTCTGGAGAGTTGCTAAGCAACTGAAATTTGTCTTCAGAGTTTAGAGAGTTTGGATATTCATTTAGGTAGGCACTAATTATTGTTCCACCCTTATGGGAAATTTGAACTGTTAAAAGATCTGTAACAACAGTTGTATACGCACTATTAATATTTGACTCGCTTACTGATGGAGTTGAGTCATCAGATATTGAAACCTCAGCAACAGGAACGTCACTTGCAAGAGGAATATCAGTCTTTTCGCTTAATGAGCTATTATCAATCAGTTGAGTTTGGGATATTACATTACCATTTGCATCAGTCGATTGAGTGAGCTCCCACTTGTCCCAAAGAAGAAAGACTGTTAAAAAAATTGCTATAAAGAGAAAGAGTTTTTGAGTATTCATAGAGTATTAAATTTTTTAAATTATTTTTTTGGGACTGGGTCAAAGCTAGCTTCAGACCATGGATGGCATTTACTTATTCTTTTTGCTCCAAGAGCCACACCTTTTATCGCACCATGATATTTGATAGCATCAAACGTATATTCAGAGCATGTTGGAATATGACGACAATTATTTCCTAGAATAGGACTAACTAGCCATTGATAAATCTTAATAAGAGGTAGAAGCAAATATTTCATTGAGTTTTTGCCTTCGTTTTAGCATTTTTCATAAGAGTAATCAAATCTAAGGTTAATTCACTATTGTTTTTAGACTTAGATTTTTTAGCCATTACAACAAAGTCTAGGTGGTCTAAATTATCTTGATTTTTTCTAAAAGTTTCACGAGCAAGACGTTTAAATAGGTTTCTGTCAACAGCCCTTTTATATTCTTTTTTGGATATGGCAAGGCCCAGTCTTGAGAAACCATTACCAGAGTCATTAGCAACTATTTTCCAGAACTTACTTTGGGAGTGAAAGCCTTTTTTGAAAACGTGAGCGAACTCTTTTGCATTTGTAATACGCACACTATGAGCGAGCGAGCTGGACATTTATTTATGCTGCTAAGCGCTTACGCCCTTTTTTTCTTCGTGCACTTAATATGGCACGTCCTGATCGAGTTTTCATTCTGGCTCTAAAGCCATGATTACGTTTGCGTTTTAGTACGCTGGGCTGGAAAGTTCTTTTCATAATCTATGTATGCCAACAAAAAGTTTGCAATTTTACCATACTTGATTTGATTCAGTAAGCCTGATAAATAAGAGTTTCTTTGCTATTCGTAGCTAGATTAAGCCCACTCTTTGTAAAGATGTGGATAATGAAAGGTAACAAATAATTAGTTACTTAAATTTTGTATACACTTTATAACTTGTATAGAGGTTGAAAAAAGGGATTGTTGCCCACAAGTAATACCAAAAGAAAGACACCTTTAAGTTTCTAATATTGGGTCTTAAAATAATTATTAAGTAAATATCTGTAAATTCGATGAGGCCTTATGACTAATAATATTCTTGATGTGCTCACCTTTATGTTTGATTTTTTGTTTGAGTCGGCTGAGCAAGACTCGACGCAAGAGTTGGATGATGATCTATTAAAAACTCATCTTTCTGAGGCAGGATTTGATTCGGATCGAATTGAAAAAGCTTTAGTTTGGCTTGAGAATATTGCCGCACTTCAGGATGGAAAAATTGCAAGTTTTAATACAGTGCATAATTCCATGAGAATCTACAATGATCTAGAAAAAACAAAACTAGATTCTAGAGCCAGAGGATTCATAATGTTTATGGAAAATATGGGCCAACTCAATGCGAGCCAAAGAGAAATAGTTATTGATCAAGTAATGTCCCTAGAGGACTCCAAATTAAGTATTGATGACTTGAAATGGGTGGTTATGATGGTTATCGGAAATAGTGCTGAATCTGCTGTTCCGTCACAATGGATTGAATCTATTGTGTTTTATGATGATAACCCTACCCTTCAGTAGGTCTTCTTATGTCAAAAAATCTTGTTATTGTCGAATCACCGGCGAAAGCAAAAACAATTGAAAAGTTCTTAGGCGCAGACTATGTTGTTAAGTCAAGCATAGGTCATATTCGAGACATGCCAAAGAAAGATATGGGTGTCAATATAGAGAATGACTTCCAGCCAACCTACGCTATCAGTGCGGATAAGAAAAAAGTAGTTGCTGATCTTAAAAAATCCGCTAAGACTGCTGAGAAAATTTATCTTGCAACTGATGAGGACAGAGAGGGAGAGGCCATTGCATGGCATTTGCAACAAGCGCTTTCCTTAGCTGAGGATACTCCAAGGATTGTTTTTCATGAGATAACCAAGGGTGCTATTACCGATGCAATTAGCAACCCAAGAACAATAAATACTGATCTTGTTAATGCGCAGCAAGCCAGGCGCATTATTGACAGACTTGTTGGCTTTGAAATCTCACCAGTGCTATGGCGTAAAATTTCTGGAGCACGCTCTGCTGGTAGAGTTCAGTCTCCAGTTGTGAGATTGGTGGTTGAGCGTGAACGTGAAATCTCTGCACACTCTCCTGTTAGCACTTATAAAGTTAAAGCAAACCTTGTAAACAAGGCTAGTCAAAGCCTTGAGGTAAAGCTAGGCAAAGACTTTGACTCCAGGGAAGAGGCGCTTGCTTTTGCAGAGGCTCTTTTGAAGTCAACGTTAATTGTTGAGTCTATTGATACTAAGCCTTCTAAAAGGTCACCTAAAGCGCCATTTATTACTTCTACATTACAACAAGAGGCATCTCAAAAGCTTGGATTTTCTGTCAAGCAGACTATGTCAATTGCGCAAAACTTATATCGTGAAGGCGCAATCACATACATGAGAACTGACTCGTTAAATTTATCTGAAGTGGCAATTTCAGCGGCCCAAGATGAAATTATTTCTAAATATGGCAGGGATTTTCATCTGGCCAGAAGATATAAGACAAGTTCCACTGGTGCTCAAGAGGCGCATGAAGCAATCAGACCAACGGATCTAACTAAGCCAACTATTTTGGGTTTAGATGATCAGTCAGCAAAATTGTATTCTTTAATTTATAAGCGGACATTGGCATCTCAAATGAGTGATGCCCAGTTACAAAAAACTAAAATCAATATTAGTATCTCGGAAAGAAGTGAAAACTTTATTGCAGATGGTGAGATTCTCTCTTTTGCTGGATTTCTTGAGGTTTATGATTACATTGCTGCTGAAGATAAATTGTTGCCTGAGGTGTCTAAGGGTGATGAGCTCACTCTCATGGATATGAGTTCTAGAGAGTCATTCTCTAGAGCAAAACCAAGATACACTGAAGCCTCATTAGTTAAAGAGATTGAGCAAATGGGGATTGGAAGACCGTCTACATTTGCAACAATGATTACAACAGTTCAAGATAGAAATTATGTTGTCAAAGATACTAGAGAAGGTGCTCAACGAGAGTACCAAATGATAGAAATTGCAGATGGTGTTATCTCACAATTGACGCAAACTGAGAATACAGGAGCTGAAAAAAATAAGTTATTCCCAACAAATGTAGCCTACCTCTTAGTTGATTTTTTGGTTAAAAACTTTAGAAATATTATTGGGTATGAGTTTACAGCTAATCTTGAAAGTGACTTTGACCTTATTGCTGAAGAATCCAAGCCATGGGCAGGCGTAATTCGAAATTTTTATGAACCCTTTCATGAGCAAATAGAGCTTGCTAAGGATATTTCGCGAGATGAAACCCATGGAAAGAGGGACTTAGGAGAAGATCCAGTTTCTGGTAAGCCAGTAAGTGTGCGATTCGGTCGATATGGTGCTTATGCTCAGATTGGCACTCAAGATGATGAGGAAAAACCAACTTTTGCTTCACTTAGAACAGGGCAAGACATTGAAAATATATCACTTGATGAAGCAATAGAGCTTTTCAAAATGCCTCGAACTGTTGGAGAGACAGATGGTGGTGAAGTAATTAAGGCTAATTATGGACGTTTTGGTCCATATATTCAATATGGAAAAAAGTATGTCTCTTTGAAAGAGGTCTCACCAGAAGAGGTTTCTTTAGAGACTGCATTAGAGCTTATTGCTGCAAAAGAAAAATTCGATGCTGAAAGAATAATAAAGGTATTTGAAGACTCTGAAATTCAGGTTTTGAATGGTCGTTTTGGTCCATATATTTGGAATGGTAAAAAGCGAGGTAAAGGTCAAAAAAATGTCACTGTTCAAAAAGTTTTTGGTGACAAAGAGCCAGCAGACTTATCCCTTGAGGAGTGCAAAAAAGCTATAGAGGGAAAAATTAAAGCCAAAAAAGCTAAAGCAAAAAAATCTAAAAAGAAAGCGCCTGCCAAAAAAAAAGCTTCTAGTTAAATTTTAAGTTCATTCCTTAATTGTATTCATTACATAGCGAGGCTATGAGAAAATCATT
Source organism: Candidatus Pseudothioglobus sp. uisw_142 (assembly GCF_059512465.1). Classification (NCBI taxonomy): domain Bacteria; kingdom Pseudomonadati; phylum Pseudomonadota; class Gammaproteobacteria; family Pseudothioglobaceae (SeqCode); genus Pseudothioglobus (SeqCode); species Candidatus Pseudothioglobus sp. uisw_142. The sequence continues at coordinate 1,682,433 of NZ_CM183452.1, read as the reverse complement.
CTTTTAAAGAAATTGATTTAGTTAATGACTAAGGTAAAAATTTGTGGATTTACTGAACCTAATAATGCCAGAGATGCTGCCTTAGCGGGCGTTGATGCAATCGGCCTGGTTTTTTATGATAAATCTCCACGAAATGTAGATATCCATTCTGCTCAAAAAATAATTGAAGCGCTTCCTCCTTTCATAAATAGAGTGGGTTTATTTGTTAATGCTAACCCCAGCTTTATTGATGAGATTCTTTGTGAGGTACCTCTTGATACTCTTCAGTTTCATGGTGATGAAAGTGTTCTTGATTGTGCTCAATATCAAATGCCATTTATCAAGTCTTTACGCGTAAAACCAGACACTAATGTTAAAGAAATAGCTGAAAATTTTTCATCAGCTAGCGCACTCCTTTTAGATTCTTTCAGCCCTTCAAGTTATGGAGGAACCGGTGAGTCTTTTGATTGGTCATTGGCGTGTGTCAAAATATCATTGCCAATTATTTTGGCTGGTGGCTTAACTGTTGACAATGTAGCCGATGCAATTAAACAAGTAAATCCATATGCAGTTGATGCTTCAAGTGGCGTGGAAAGTGCACCAGGAGTTAAGGATATTGATAAAATAGAAGCTTTTATCAGACATACCAATTCATGAGCTATAACCTTCCTGACGAAAAAGGTCATTTTGATCAATACGGTGGAATCTTTGTTGCCGAAACTCTGATGACAGCAGTCACAGAGTTAAAAGAGGCCTATGAGAAATTTAAAGATGATCCAGACTTCCTTAAAGAGTTTGAGGATGACCTTAAACACTATGTTGGACGTAAAACGCCACTCTACTTCGCAGAAAACCTGACTAAAAAGATTGGTGGTGCAAAAATTTATCTGAAGCGTGAGGACTTAAATCATACTGGTGCTCATAAAATTAATAATACAATTGGACAAGCGCTTCTTGCCAAGCGCATGGGTAAAACTAGAATTATTGCTGAGACAGGTGCAGGTCAGCATGGCGTAGCTTCGGCAACTATTGCAGCCAGACTGGGTCTTGAGTGTGTTGTATATATGGGCGAAGTTGATGTTGTTAGACAAGTCCAGAATGTATATCGTATGAAGCTCCTTGGTGCGACTGTCGTTCCTGTATCCTCAGGTTCAAAGACTCTTAAAGATGCTTTGAATGAGGCAATGCGAGACTGGGTAACTAACATTGATGACACTTACTATATTATTGGAACGGTAGCTGGACCACACCCCTATCCTATGTTAGTAAGGGACTTTCAGAGCGTCATTGGTAAAGAAGCTAAAGAGCAATTTGATGATCAGGTTGGCGGTCTTCCAGATGCTGTTATTGCCTGTGTTGGCGGTGGTTCAAATGCAATAGGCCTGTTCTATCCATTTATTGAGGATACCTCAGTGAAAATTATCGGCGTTGAGGCTGGTGGTCGTGGAATTGACTTAGGACCTGATGCACATGCGGCTCCATTGACTGCAGGAAGCGTAGGTGTTTTGCATGGAAACAGAACATACTTGATGGAAAATGATGATGGTCAAATTATTGAGGGACACTCAATTTCAGCGGGTCTTGATTATCCAGGAGTTGGTCCTGAGCATGCCTACCTTAAAGATATTGGAAGAGCAGAGTATGTTGCTATTACTGATAAAGAGGCATTAGAAGCATTTCATTTATTGACTGAGGTGGAAGGTATTATTCCTGCTCTTGAGCCATCACATGCAATTGCATATGCTGTAAAACTCGCCAAAGAGTGGTCTAGTGATAAATCTATTATCATTAACCTCTCAGGAAGAGGTGATAAGGATATGCAAACCATTGCTGAAGTTGAAGGCATTGAATTTTAGACAAATTTAATATTTACTAATAACGAATCTCTAATTCTCTTATACTGTTTACTTTAAAGGTGTTGGGGGAGTCATGGAAGAGAGTCAACAAATTAGTAGAGAACGATCAGTCATATTTGCGATCTACCTAGTTGCTGTTTTTCTTAATGCATTTGTAGATTTAGGTCACAAAATAATCATTCAGAATACCATCTTTATGATTTATGGTGAGCAGCAGCAAATTATTTTGACTGCCATCGTTAATGCCATGATCCTAGTTCCTTTTATTCTTCTCTTTACTTTGTCAGGCCATCTTTCTGATAAATTCGCCAAGACAAGTGTAATGCGTTTTAGCGCCTTTTCAGCTGTCATAATTACCTTGGGCATTACATACTGTTATTACAATGGTTTATATAAAACTGCATTTGGTTTCACTCTACTTCTTGCTACGCAAAGCGCAATATATTCTCCTGCAAAAATGGGTTATATTAAAGAGTGTCTGAGTAAGGCTGGCTTAAGTAGAGGGAACGCTTTACACTCTTCTGTTGTGTTGATTGCTATTCTATTAGGAACCGTTTTCTTCTCCTATTTATTTGAAGCATTTCTTGGGACTATGCAAGCTTCTAGTCCTGAGGAGATATTGATGAAAATTGCTCCTGTTGGTTGGGTTTTAGTTGGCCTATCAACGGTAGAATTTTTGGCTACCCTTGGGACTCGTTTTTATCCAACTAAGTTAATCAGTGCCCAGTTTTCAATCCCTAAGCTGATTTCTTTTAAATATTTAGCATCAAACTTTAAAGCAATGAGGTCCAATGAAATTGTTTGGTATTCTATTTTGGGTACAGCAATATTTTGGGGAATGTCCCAAAATTTAGTTGCCGTTATTCCCGCTCATGCAAAAGTCAATTTTGGTGTCGAAAGTCCACTAGTTGTAAATGCAATGTTGGCATCTTCAGTCATTGGAATAATGATTGGTGCATTCCTTTCTGGAAGAAAGAGTTTGAATTTTATTCGTATTAATAATATATATACAGGTTCGATTCTGATTACAGTTTGTGCAATTTTGGTCCCTGTCATTTCTAGCCTTACATTTATTCCCAACTCGACCGCACTTATTTTGGTGACCTCAGTCATACTATTATTTGGCGTTGGTGCAGGAATGATGATCGTTCCACTTAATGCTTTGATGCAAGCCCACTCTCCTGAAGATGGATTAGGCAGTATGCTTGCAGGCAAGAACTGGCTTCAAAATATAGCTATGATCAGTCTTTTAATTTTTACAGTTATTCTAGCTAACCTTAGTTTTGGTAGTGAATTTATTCTCTACTTTAATGCATTCATTGCGGTCGCAGGTTTTAGCATTGTTCTGAAAAAACTCAAAGCTATTCTCTAGCTATGCGTCAACTGGCTGGCCTCCTATTGTTTGGATGGCGTTATCGATTAAAGGTGAGCGGCATAGATAACATTCCTAAAGATGGGCCTGTATTGCTTCTAGGTAATCACATTAGTTATATTGATTTTGCATTAATTCAGTGGGCGACACCAAGGACAATAAGATTTGTAGTGCATGATGATTATTACAGTAAGCCAGTCTTTAATTGGATTCTTAGAGGAGTTGGAGCAGTTTCAATAAGACCTGAGAATAGCAGAAATGCCATGCAAAACATTATAAATTTATTAAACGATGACTGTGTTGTTTGTTTATTTCCTGAGGGACATGTTTCAACTAGTGGAGAGTTAAGTGACTTAAAAAGAGGCTTTGAAAAAGTTTTATCTCAATCAAAAGAAGCTGTCATCGTTGTTCCTTTTGCTATCAAAAATATGTGGGGGAGTTTTTTTTCAAAAGCACCCAGGCCAGTTAAAAAGAGAATGAAGTTTAGGCTTCGTCGCGAAGTTAATGTCAAAATTGGAACTGGTTTGAATTCAAATACGACCAAAGAGGAAGTTAAAAAGCAAATCGGTATTTTGCTTAATTAGTGATATCATTATTTTATTATTTAAACTGGAAGAGGTATTATGAAAAAAATTATTGTAGTTGGTGCAACTGGAAGACTTGGAAGACTTGTAGTTGGAGGACTTAAAGATTATGAGGTCATTCGTGCTGGCCGCTCCGGACCAGACTTAAAAATTGATGCTTTGGACTTTGAACGCGTGACAGATGTATTTGCTTCGATCGGATCTTTCGATGCTCTAATTTCATGTGCTGGTGTTCGAGCCCCTTTCAAAACATTTGAGGAATTGACCATGGAAGACTTTGCTTTAGGGTTATCTAATAAGTGCTTCAGCCAACTTAATTTAGCAAAGGCAGCAATTCCTTTTTTAACTGAAAATGGATCAATCACTCTAACCAGTGGCATCATTGGTGACGAGCCAATTTTGTCAGGCTCGTGTGCAGCTGCTGCTAATGGGGCATTAAACATGTGTGTATCAACATTGGCTGCAGAGTATGCAGGTAGACTTCGAATAAATATTGTTTCGCCTTCTATTATTGAGAACTCAGTTGAGGACTATGGAATGGTCTTTGATGGCTTTGAGCCGACATCTGAAAAACGTATTATTGAGGCATATAGGAGAACTATTTCTGCACCTATAAGTGGAAGGGTGCTTTGTCAAACACGCTCACTCTAAACAACTAATATATTTATATTAATTAAAATTATTCAACAAATCCCTCTAATTTTTTTAACTTGAGTTTTGACTTGCTCTTAGTTAACATGAATTTAGATTTCTTTTAAATTCTAAATTTATCATAAGATTTATATGTCAGATCATCAGCACAGAAGGAGAGTGGGTGGACGGTCAGCAAAAATTGCTGATCGAAAAAAAGCTGAACAAATTGAACCTCCTAGGTATTTAACACGAAATATCAAGTGTTATGACATGCTCAGTGAAGAAGAGCTGTCAAAGATTGATGATCATGTTGACTGGATTCTTAAAGAGGTTGGCCTTGAGTTTTGGGATGACGAAGAGTCATTAAACTTATTTAAAGAAGCAGGGGCAACCGTTAAAGGAACCCTTGTAAAGTTTGATAAAGGTCTTATCCAAAGCCTTTGTAAAACTGCTCCCAGTGAGTTTGAAATGCTCGCAAGAAACCCTAAAAGATCAACCATATTTGGGGGTAATAAGCTGGTACTAGGTCCAGCTTATGGATCTCCTTTTGTATACGATCTAAAGGGGGGGAGACGTCAAGGCAATATGCAAGACTTTAATAATTTGATAAAACTTTCGCATATGACCCCATGGCTTCATCATACCAGTGGCACTAATTGTGAACCAGTTGATGTTCCAGTGAACAAGCGTCATCTGGATATGGTTTATTCACATTTAAAATATTCAGATAAGCCATTTATGGGATCTGTAACGGCACTTGACAGAGTAGAGGATTCAATTGAAATGGCGCGTATTGTTTTTGGTAAGGATATCGTTGATAAAAATTGCGTTATACAAGGAAATATAAATGTGAACTCACCCCTTGTGTATGACAAGACCATGACCGACGCTCTAAAAGGTTATGCTAGGGCAAATCAAGGAGTCGTAATCACTCCTTTTATTCTTGGCGGGGCAATGTCTCCTGTGACCATGCCAGCAGCCATCGCTCAGGCTCATGCTGAAACCCTTGTCGGTGTTGCGCTAACGCAATTAATTAGACCAGGTTCTTCTGCAGTATATGGAAACTTTTTGACAACGATGGACCTTAAGTCAGGCGCACCGACCTTTGGAACTGCTGAATCAAGTTTAGCTACCTATGCAGTTGGGCAGATGGCCAGAAGGGTAGGCCTTCCATTTAGGGCGGGCGGTCACTACACTGCCTCAAAGGTTGCTGATGCTCAGGCTATGCAAGAGTCGGTTGATTCAATTTATCCAGCAATTTTAGCTGGGGCAAACTTTATTCATCAAGCAGCCGGTTGGCTGGAGGGCGGATTGGTAGTTGGCTATGAAAAATTTATGCTTGATGTAGACCGTCTAGGAATGCTTCATAGAATGTTTGAAGGGCTTACTATTGATGACAATTCATTAGCTACAACTGCTTATTTAGAAAACTCTCCTGGTGAAAATTTTCTTGGTACTCAGCATACTGCAGAAAATTTTGAAACCGCAAATTATCGTGCTGAACTGCCCGACAACAACTCTTTTGAGCAGTGGGAAGAAGATGGCTCAAAGGATTCTCAGCAAAGAGCTTATGAGCGCTGGAATGAAATGCTTGATAACTATGTCGAGCCATCTCTCGATCAGTCTATAGACGAAGAATTAGTTGATTTTATTGCTAAAAAGAAAGAGAGTATGGAAGATGAATGGTATTAAACTTTGTCTCCAACAGCTCGACTTAAGCCCTCAGGTTTAGGCAAATTTTTATGTGCGCTGTATATGCGCTCCATTTTCTCAATGACTGAATCTCCTGGCATACTCGCGCCCCGTGTTTTTAAGTCTACATGAATGAGCATATGCTCTGCTGTAGCTAAAAGCCTTCCGTCATTATGATGGAGCCAGTGAAAGAGATGTAGTTTTTTATTTTCACCATATATTACTTGAGTTTTAGAATGAATACCCTCACCAATAAGTACTTCATCTAGGTGACGAATATGCGTTTCAACAGTAAAGTAGGAGCCTATATTCGCAATATATTCTTCATCAGCGCCAATGATGGCCATCAGCTCAGTAGTTGCTTCTGAAAAACAATCTAGGTAGCGCGCCTCTGTCATGTGACCATTATAATCAGCCCAATCTTTAGGAATATGAGTTGAAAAGGTTTTTAAGGGTTTAGATACATCTAATTCAGAAAAGTCTATCCTAGACTTACCTAGGGTATCATCAAATTCTTTTAAGGTATTGCCAGCGCCCCATCGGTTTTCTTTTAAAACCTTTAAGAAGTCAACTAAATTGTCGTCTCGCTTTTGCATAAGTTCGTCAATACTGTACTTTCCAGATTGGTCATCTGATTGATTTGACACTTTGTCTACAAGCTCTTCTGTAAATTCAGGTACATCCATCAAGTGAGTCCATGGCCATTCTAGGCAGGGCCCAAATTGTGAAATAAAGTGACGCATCCCTGCTTCACCTCCAGCTAGTCTATATGTCTCAAACAGCCCCATTTGTGCCCAGCGAAGCCCAAAACCATAACGAATTGCATCATCAATCTCTTCTGTCGTTGCAATATCATCATTGACTAGCCATAATGCTTCTCGCCAGACAGACTCAAGTAACCTGTCAGCGATAAATGCGGGTATTTCCTTTTTAATATAAAGAGGAAACATCCCAATATTAGAAAAAATACTACACGTTTCGTCGATTACTTTTTGTGAAGTTTTGGATCCACCAACGACCTCAACTAAAGGCAGAAGATAAACTGGATTGAATGGATGGGCAACAGTTAATCTTTCTGGATTTTTCATTTCTGACTGCAAATCAGATGGAAGAATTCCTGAGGTAGATGAGGTAATGATTAATTCGTTAGAAGCATTTAACTCAATTTCTTTATAAACAGATTGCTTTGCAGAAAGCCTTTCTGGAACAGCTTCGATAATTATTTCTGAAGATTTTGCAACTTCTGAAACAGTATCAAGAAATGACAACACCCCTTTTTTTGGAAGTGGGGACTTGAGTAAATTTTTATAAGCTCTCTCTGCATTATTAATGACTTTTTCAACACTCTTTGGAGCATCCTTTGAAGGGTCAAAAACACAGACATCAATTCCATTGAGTATTAGCCTTGCAATCCAACCACTTCCAATAACGCCCGCTCCAATTACACCTGCAGACTTAATGCTTTTCATAACTATCCCCAGCGCTTTTCAAGCTTTAAATTTTTACGAACTTGCTCTGGTCCTATGATTGTGCAACCCATTCCTTCAGCAGTCTTAACTGCCTGTTTAACAAGGTCGCCATTTGTCGCAAGAACTCCTTTTTTAAGATAAATATTATCCTCAAGTCCTACACGAATATTACCCCCTGCTAGGATTGACATTGCAACAAATGGAAGCTGATTCCTACTTATAGAGAAGGCTGAAAAAGTCCAGTCCTTTGGAATACTGGAGGTCATTGCTAAGAATGTATGCATATCATCTGGCGCTCCCCAAGGAATGCCCATGCATAGCTGGATCATCACAGGGTCATCAATAAGTCCTTGATTTTTTAACCAGATAGCTAATTGTAAATGTCCAGTATCAAAACACTCAATCTCTGGCCTGACCCCAAGCACTTGAACCTGGCGTGCCATTTCTTGCAGAACTGAGGAGGTATTGGTCATTACATAATCGCCATGACCAAAATTCATAGTGCCGCAATCGATGGTGCATATCTCTGGAAGTAGATTACGGACATGTTCAAGCCGCTCTGTTGCTCCAACCATGTCGGTACCAGCTTCATCGAGTGGGAAAGGCTTTTCAGCTGACCCAAAAACAATGTCACCACCCATTCCGGCAGTAAAGTTGATGACCATATCAACTTTTGACTCTTTGATGATATTAACAACTTGGCTGTATAGTCTAGGATCACGAGCTGGAGTTCCAGTTTCTGGATCACGAACATGAATATGCACAATTGCAGCGCCTGCTTCAGCTGCCTCGATACATGAGTCTGCAATTTGTTGAGGTGTAATTGGTACTTTTTCTGATCTACCAGTTGTATCACCAGAGCCAGTGACGGCGCAGGTAATAAAGACTTCTCTTGATGGTTGAAGGTTTGTCATGTCATTTCCCCTTTATCTGAACATTAGTTATTTTATTTGCAAAACTTGTAAATTTGAAATAAAAATAAATTTATTTTTGCATAGGATTGCAACATTATCTTTATAAGAAAAAACCATGTGCTATAATATTTTGCAATCGTATGCATTTTGCTTGCAATACTTAAGTTTTAGGAATTAGTTTACATACAAATATTATGGCAGAAATTGAATTAAAAAATCTAACAAAAAGATGGGGTAGTTTTGTAGGAGTTGATAACTTTAACCTTACAATAGCTGACGAAGAGTTTTTAGTATTGTTAGGCCCTTCTGGCTGTGGTAAGACTACGACAATGAGAATGATAGCTGGTTTAGAAACCATCACCAGTGGAGAAGTGCTCATTAAGGGTAAAGTAGTCAATACTCTAGAGCCAAAGGATCGCGACGTAGCAATGGTTTTTCAATCCTATGCGCTCTATCCCAACATGACAGTCTATGAAAATATTCGTTTTCCACTTAAGGTTAGGAAGATTGATAAAGCGCTTCATGATGAAAAAGTAATGAACGCTTCGGAGATGGTCGAATTGAATGACTTTTTGCATCGAAAACCTGCCGAGCTATCTGGAGGACAGAGACAAAGAGTAGCACTAGCTAGGGCAATTGTGAGGGAGCCGACAGTTTTCTTGATGGATGAACCGTTATCAAATTTAGATGCCAAGTTACGTGTTTCCACAAGGGCGCAAATTAAAAATCTACAGCATAATTTAAAAGTTACCACAATATACGTGACCCATGACCAGGTTGAAGCCATGACGCTTGCAGATCGAGTTGTAGTAATGAATGCTGGAATTGTACAACAGGTTGGAACACCTCAAGAAATATACAATAAACCGGCTAATAGTTTTGTAGCAAGCTTTATTGGATCACCTGCGATGAACCTATTAAAAGGATCAATAAGCGATGGCATCTTTACGAGTGAGGGAGTTAAGATTAAAGGGTTGAGTAAAAAGCATAATGGAAGTATAACCCTGGGTTTCCGTGCGGAGGACGCTGTAATCGTCAAATCCAAGGGTGATATTTCAGCGCCAGCATTCTCAATGGAGCTACTTGGTGATATGACTATGGTTTCAGTTAGACCTGGTGACGAACTTATTTCGATGAAGTCGGATAAGAATTATCATGTTGATATTGGCTCTAATGTGATGGCCAATATTTCTGCTAACTTGTGTTTATTGTTTGACAGTGAAACTGGTCAAATGTTAGAAAATGAGTGTTGAGCTTTCTATGAGTTATGATTCAAAATCTCAAAAAACTCTTGAAGTTGTTAAGGCAATGGAAGATGCTTTGGGAGCTAACTCAAATAACATGGATCAATATTTTCATAAAGAGTTTCGCTGGATGGGCAACCAGGGCTGCGGCATAAAAAATAACCTTGAGGAGTTTAGAAATAACTGGCAGCTGCCATTAAGGGCAGCCTTTACAGATCGGATATATAAGACGGACAAGTTTCTTGTGGATGGTGAATGGGCTTCCTGTTTTGGACACATCGATGCGCTTCATAGTGGTGAATTCATGGGTATTAAGCCAACGAATCAGCGTGTGAAAATTCATTACACAGATTTTTGGGAAGTCAGAGATGGTCTCATTATTGATAATTGGGTTAATGTTGATTTTCCAAGCATATTGTCTCAACTTGGAATTGATGTTTTCAATGGAATGGGCTGGGAAACGTTTGATCGAGGTGAAGTCCAACCACCAAAACCTAATTAATTGGAATTATTATGGCTATTAAATATTTAAAAAAAGGAAAGACAGCTGCTGACAAAGCAATTGATGATGCTGAGGTTAGTGAAGTTGTCAAAAATACTTTAAAAGTAATTGAAGAAAAAGGTGATTCTGCTGTTAGAGAGTTCTCAGAAAAGTTTGACAATTACTCACCAAAATCATACAAGTTAAGTTCAGCTGAGATTGATGGCCTTATTGCAAATGTGTCTGATAGAGATATGAAAGATATCAAGTTTGCACAGGAACAGGTCAGGAATTTTGCCCAGGCCCAAAGAGACTCAATGCAAGATATCGAAGTTGAAACAATGCCAGGTGTTATTCTTGGACACAAAAATATTCCTGTACAGTCAGTAGGTTGCTACGTACCAGCAGGAAAGTTTCCTATGGTCGCTTCAGCGCATATGTCAGTTGTGACTGCTAGTGTTGCAAAAGTTCCTAGAATTGTAGCCTGCACTCCGCCATATCAAGGTGCGCCAAACGCAGCCGTAATTGCTGCAATGCATCTTGGCGGTGCTCATGAAATTTATGTGATTGGAGGTATTCAAGCTGTTGGAGCTATGGCTCTTGGAACTGAGTCGATTAATCCAGTAGATATGCTCGTTGGCCCTGGTAATGCATTTGTGGCTGAGGCTAAAAGACAACTCTTTGGTAGAGTTGGTATTGACTTATTCGCCGGACCTACAGAAACGATGGTTATTGCTGATGAGACAGTTGATGCTGAACTATGTGCAACTGACCTTTTAGGTCAAGCCGAACACGGCTATAACTCACCAGCGGTTTTGGTTACGAACAGTCAAAAACTTGCCGAAGAAACACAAGTAGAGATTGATAGAATACTAACGATTCTTCCGACAGCAGATACGGCGGGTGTCAGCTGGGCAGAGTATGGCGAGGTTGTTGTCTGTGATACTTATGATGAAATGCTAGAAGTTGCCAATGATATTGCCTCAGAACATGTTCAGGTTATGACTGACCGTGATGACTGGTTTTTAGATCATATGCATTCTTATGGAGCACTATTCTTGGGTCCAAGAACAAACGTATCGAATGGTGATAAAGTGATTGGAACTAACCATACTTTGCCGACTAAAAAAGCGGGGCGTTATACAGGCGGTCTCTGGGTAGGAAAGTATCTCAAAACGCATAGTTATCAAAAAATAACAACGGATGAGGCAGCCGTAAAGATTGGAAGATACTGCTCTCGACTTTGCATGCTAGAGTCTTTTGTTGGTCATGCAGAGCAAGCCAATATAAGGGTTAGGCGCTATGGCGGTGAAGACGTACCATATGGGAAGGCGGCCCAGTAGTGCATAGAGCCAACCATCTTAAAGAGCTAATAAAGCCTCTAAGATTGAGTATGTATAGTTTTACGGAGGATGGAGTTCGAAGTAGCCTCGAGTCTCTATTTGATGAGGAGGCAATTATTCATCTATCCCACCCTTTTGGAGATATTCTAGGTCCAACTAGTTTTTATAATCAAGCACTTAAACCACTGTTTGAATCAATGCCTGATCTTGAAAGACGAGACTATATCGTTATCGCGGGGAAAACTGAAAAGGATTTGCATTGGGTTGGATGTGCTGGCTTTTACAATGGTACTTTTTTAAAGTCATTTTTAGATATCCCTCCAACTGGCCATATTGCACATATGCGATTCCATGAATTTTATTGCTTTCAGGAGGACAAAATAATTGAAGTTCAGGCGTTGTGGGACATACCTGAACTTATGATGCAGTCTGACTCTTGGCCAATGGCCCCAACTCTTGGAAGAGAATGGTGCGTCCCAGGCCCAGCAACAATGGATGGGATTTCAGATAGTCCATATGACCCTGAAAAAAGTGATGCCTCAATGGAGCATATTCTAGGAATGGCTAATGCTATGAAAAAGCATCCCTCTGAGGGCGGTCCTGAGGTCATGAAAATGGATTACTATTGGCATTCCAAAATGAATTGGTATGGTCCCTCTGGAATAGGAAGTGGAAGAGGCATTGAAGGTTTTAGAAACTGGCATCAAATACCATTTTTGAATGCTATGCCAGACAGAGGAAAAGATACAATTTATAGTAAGAGAGATGGTTGGGGTGATCAAATTGGATATCACTTTTTTGGAGATGGAGAATATGCAGCTGTAACTGGCTGGCCAAATATGAAACAAACACTCACTCATGATGGCTGGATGGGTATCGCCCCAAGTAATAAAGAGGTTTTTCTTCGGTCACTTGATTTTTGGAGGTTGGAAGAAGGAAAAATAAGGGAAAACTGGGTCATGATAGATATTCTGGATATCTATAATCAAATTGGTGTTGATGTTCTCGGTAGATTAAGAGAATTTAACAAAGCTAAAAACATAAACGGTAATTGATTTTGAAACTTCCGACTACACCATCATTTAGATTAGATAATAAAACTGCCCTTATTGCGGGAGCTTCATCTGGCATTGGTCTGGCTTGTGCTGTAGCACTTGCGGATGCAGGCGCTGAGGTCGTCTTGGCATCAAGAAATATTGAAGCTCTTCAAAAAGCTTCTGATGCAATAAAATTAAAGGGCAATAGTGTTGAGGCTGTTCAGCTGGATATTGCTGATACAGACGCAATCGAGCTTTTTTTTAAAAATCAAAAGCCCTTTGATATCCTTGTAAATAGTGCTGGCATGGGTCGTCATTCACCTTCATTAGAAACCTCTACTGAGGATTTTGATGAGGTCATGGATGTCAATCTTAGGGGCGCTTACTTTTTGACACAAGCAGTAGCAAGAGGACTGATAAAGGCAAAAAAACCAGGCTCACTAATTAATATTTCTTCTCAAATGGGACATGTTGGCGGAGTAGACCGAGCGGTATATTCTGCTTCAAAGCATGCTGTAGAGGGCTTTACAAAGGCCATGGCAATTGAATGGGGAGGTCATCAAATTAGGGTCAACACAATTTGCCCAACATTTATCCGAACGGCGTTAACACAGTCTACATTTGATAATCCTGAACGCAAAAAGTGGATTGAAGAAAAAATAAAACTTGGACGTGCAGGTGAAGTTGAAGATATTATGGGGGCAGTGGTATTTCTAGCCTCAGAGGCATCTGGCATGATTACAGGTTCAGCATTGATGATTGATGGAGGCTGGACAGCGGACTAATGAGCACTCAAAAAATTACATCAATGGAGGTAGCAAAATTAGCTGGTGTAAGCCAGTCTGCTGTTTCAAGGGTCTTCACACCTGGCGCTTCATCCTCTAAGAAAACAAACGAGCTAGTTCGTAAAGCAGCAGCAGAATTAGGATATAGGCCCAATGTGTTAGCGCGTTCATTAATCACAGGAAAGTCTCGAATGATTGGGCTCGTAGTGGCATATTTGGATAACTACTTTTATCCAGAGGCTTTGGAGTTACTCTCAAGTGCTCTTCAAAAGAAAGGTTATCACGTTTTAATTTTTATGTCTGGAAACAAAGAGGGTGACATTGCTGATGCGGTAGATGAAATTTTAGATTATCAAGTTGATGGCATTATAGCTGCTTCGGTTTCTATGTCCTCAGACCTTGCTAAGAGATGCACCTCTGCAGGTGTTCCAGTTGTTTTATTTAATCGAACTCAAGATGATGATAGGCTATCGGCGGTAACCTCTGATAATTTTCAAGGTGGTCAGAAAGTTGCTAGATTTCTTTTGGCAGGTGGGCATAAGCGTATTGGATATATTGCTGGTTGGGAGGGGGCATCGACTCAACGAGACCGAGAAAAAGGCTTCACTGAAGAACTAGTTAGAAATGGACAGGAATTATATGCAAGAGAAGTAGGTAACTTTAATTCTGATGAAGCCAGACAAGCGGCGCGAACAATGTTTTCTAAACAAAATTTTCCAGATGCAGTATTCGTTGCTAATGATGCTATGGCAATTGCAGTAATCGATGTTATTAGGTTTGAGCTAGGATTACAAGTCCCTGAACAAGTTTCTGTCGTTGGTTATGATGATGTGCCTATTTCCTCATGGCCTGCTTATGATTTAACAACAGTTCGACAGCCAGCCAATCGAATGGTAGCTGAAACGGTTTCAATTCTAATTGAGAGCATTGAAAATAAAACAACAACTGCTAGAAGAGTTGAAATTGATGGACCACTAATGGTTAGGGGTTCTGCAAAAATTTCTGATAAATAGGAGAGAATAGAATGAAAGGGTTTGATTCACAATATGCTAATTTTCCTGACTGGATTAATGGCATTACTCATGAAATTTGGGAAGAAAGGGGTATTGATAAGCTCCTTTACTTGTACTCAGATGATATTATTTTAAGGGCCCCACCCTCCCTTGTGATTGGAAATAAGACGGTTATTGATGCAACAAAAGCAACATTATCAGAATTTCCTGATCGTAAGTTATTAGGAGAAGATGTAATTTGGTCAGGGACACCGGAGACCGGTATGTTGTCCTCACATAGAATTATTTCTACAGCTTCTCATCTGGGAGATGGCTCATTTGGGAAGGCAACAGGTAAGAAGGTTGTTTTTAGAACAATCGCAGACTGTCATGCTATTAACAATCAAGTAAATGATGAATGGTTAATTCGAGATCAGGGCGCTATTGTTCGCCAGCTTGGAATGATGCCAAAGGATTTTGCAAGAGATCAAATAAATCTCGAAGGCGGCATAGAAAAATGCAACCATCCATTTAATGATTCTAAGGACAAGAAAGGCCCCTACATCGGCAATGGAAATACGAATGCGTGGGGTGAAAAGTATGTCGATATACTTAATCGTATTATGAACGATGACGCTTCGGTTTATAGATCTGAATATGATCGTGGATGTCATCTAGAATACCCAGGAGGGGTATGTGGTCATTCGTATGTGGATGCTGAAGAGTTTTGGAGAGGGATACGCTCTTCTATGCCAAGCGCAGTTTTTAGAGTCGAACATCAAATTGGACGTGAAGATAGTCACCTCTCTCCCAGAGTTGCAGTGAGATGGAACCTTAAAGGCAAGCATGATGGTTGGGGTATTTTTGGTGAACCTACTGGTGCTGACTTATATGTAATGGGCGTTTCACATGCAGAATTTGGACCTTGGGGGCTTAGGAGAGAATATACACTCTTCGATGAAACAGCAATCTGGAAACAAATCATCATTAAGACAGGTTAAAAAATGACCCCAGAAGAAATGGAAAAATTTATCGTTCGGTATTCAGACTTGAAGCCTTGCAAGACCGCTTTCATTGATGCCCATACACCAGGATCTGATCAAAAAGAAAACTTTACTATTATAGGTGGTGGCGTTTCAGAAAGTCGAGACCAGCATGTACATATTAATGAAACTCCAGGTTTTAATATAGGTGCGGCTGGACAACCACCTGGTTGCAAGAACTCTTTGCATACTCACACAACTGCTGAAGTCTTTTATGTGCTCAAGGGAAGCTGGCGTTTTTTCTGGGGACGCTATGGCGAAGATGGAGAATTGTTTGCAAATGAAGGCGACTTGGTGAATATACCAACAGGGATATTTAGAGCTTTTGAAAATGTTGGAGATGGCTATGGAATGTTAATGGCCATTCTTGGTGGCGATGATGCAGGGGGCGGTGTGACATGGGCCCCTGAGGTGATTAATGACGCTAAGGATTTTGGACTTCTGCTTGGAGATAACGGGGTCTTATATGATACAAAAAAAGGAGAGTTGCTTCCAGAGCATATTGCGCCCATGCAATTATTAACTGATGAAGAGCTTAAAAACTTCCCAAAGGTTACGACAGAAGTTTTTATGAGTAATTTTTTTGTCAGTGCATCAGACTTATCTCACCACTCTAAAGACACACCACTTAAGGTGATAGGAGCTAATGGTCTTTTGAAAGATAAGCCAGGGTTTGAGGTGGATTTCATTTCGAATGAGACCTTTGTTGACGAAATGCACTCACCCAGCCAATACGAAGTCAACATGGTTATGAGAGGCGAATGGACTCTCGAGTGGGATGGAAATTCAACTCGCATTTCTGCTGGAGATACTTGCTTAATTCGCCCCGATTTATCCTACAAGATGACCCCTATTGGTTTAGATGAAGCGAGCTTATTTAAAGTTACAAAAACAAACGACCCAGCAGGGTCAACTTGGAGAGAATAGTTTAATTTATAAAGGAGAATTAATTGAGTAGAATTTTAACGAGCCATGTAGGTTCATTGCCAAGAGGTCAAGAGGTTGTAGATTATATTTTTGCAAGAGAAAATAATCAAGAATATGATGAAAAAAGTTTTGATGCATGCATGCAAAACAACGTTTTGACTACAGTTGAAAAGCAAAAAAAAGCGGGCATTGATATTGTGAGTGATGGAGAAACCTCAAAAATATCATACGCAACTTATGTTAAAGACAGATATACGGGATTTTCTGGAGATAGCCCTAGAAATGCTCCAGAAGATCTGAAGCTCTTCCCAGGATTTTTAAAAAGACTTTCTGATGATGGTGGAACGCCTCAATATGCTAGGCCGATGTGCACAGGTGAAGTTAAATCAAAAGGACAGGGGGAACTTCAAAAAGATATTTTAAACTTAAAAAAAGCAATGTCTGTAAATGACGTTCAAAGAGGCTTTATGAATGCGGCGTCACCTGGCGTCATTTCTTTATTTTTGCAGAATGATTACTATCCAACTCGAGATGCATATTTAGCAGCACTGGCTGATGCAATGAAAGATGAGTATGAAACAATTGTCGGATCGGGCTTAGACTTGCAGCTTGATTGCCCTGATCTTGCTTTATCTCGGCATATGCTTTTCAGTGATCTATCTGACTCTGAATTCATAAAGATTGCAGAATCACATATGGAGGCACTGAATCATGCCTTGTCGAATGTTCCAGAAGAAAAAGTAAGAATTCATATTTGTTGGGGTAATTATGAGGGACCTCATTGCTGTGATATTGATATGAATAAAGTTTTTGGAACATTGATGAAAGCAAAGGCTCGATATACTTTATTTGAGACATCAAACCCCAGACACGCTCATGAATGGACAGTTTTTCGTGATCGTAAGAGTGAAATACCTGATACTAAAATACTTGTTCCAGGTGTTGTAGACACAACAACTAACTTTATTGAGCATCCTGAGTTGGTGGCTGAACGAATCAATAAATTTGTCAATATAGTCGGAAAAGAGAGAGTCATTGCGGGTTCAGACTGCGGTTTTGGTACTTTTGCAGGTTTTGGTGCAGTGGATCCAGACATTGCATTTGCTAAGCTAGAGTCACTATCCGAGGGTGCTAAGATTGCGAGCAATCAATAGTGAAGACTCTTGTTATGATTCCTGGAATGATGTGTGATGAACGTATTTTTGCACCACAAATTGAAGGACTTAGCGATTCAATAAGGATTATTGTCGCAGATATTTCTGGACATTCAACTGTTCAGGACTTAGCAGCTGAAGTACTGAAAAAATCACCACCCAAGTTTCATCTCTTAGGTCATTCTATGGGAGGTATTGTCGCTATGGAGATGTACGCCCAGGAGCCCAGTCGAATTGAAAAGTTGGTGCTTATGGATACCAATCATAAAGCGGAGCTTGAAGAGGTTAAAGCGATGAGAGACCCTCAAATGAAGGCTGCAAAGGAAGGCAAGCTTGTTGATGTCATGCGTGATGAGATGAAGCCTAACTATTTAGATGCTAGTGATAATCGAGAGAGTATCCTCCATACCTGTATGGAGATGGCTAAATCGATGGGCCCAGAAGTATTTATAAATCAATCAAAGGCCTTGAAAACAAGAGTAGACCAACAAAGTACATTGCGCTTAATTGCGGTTCCAGTATTGGTGATATGTGGCTCCAACGATATATTATGTCCAGTAGAAAGGCATGAGTTGATGCATAGTATAATCAATGATTCAAAGTTAAAAATTATTAACAATGCTGGTCATATTCCTACATTAGAGCAACCAAAAGAAACAACAGAGGTATTAAAAAAATGGCTAAATTAGATCCAGAATTACTCACACTCCTTCGCTCAGTTGATACGCCAACGGTCTGTAACGCTATCGAAGTGGCTCAAGGCAAAAGGGGTTTTTCAAAGTTTACACGAGGCACAATGATTTGCTCAGATCCTGAAGGTGGGTCTATGGTTGGTTTTGCCAAGACTGCAAAAATTGCTGCACTTGATCCACCGACCGAAAATCAAGATATTATTAAAGAGCGCAGAATGAATTACTACCGATATATGTCCGAGGTTGATGGGCCAATGGTCACTGTAATTGAGGATGTTGACTATCCTGATTGTATTGGTGCTTATTGGGGTGAGATTAATACAAAAGTTCACAAAGGGTTTGGACTATCAGGAACTCTAACAAATGGAGTAATGAGAGACTTAGGGGATCTTGCTGAAGACTTTCCGGTTGTTGCAGGATCGGTTGGTCCTAGTCATGGTTTTGTCCATGTGCGTGAGATAGATACCCCTGTAAATATTTTTGGAATGACGGTGACACCAGGCGAGTTAATTCATGCTGATCGTCATGGAGCTGTTGTAATTCCAAATGAAGTTATACCTATTTTGAAAGATTCAATTCACAAGTTGTTTGCATCTGAGAGGCTCATATTAGATCCTGCAGAAAAAACAGAATTTAGTTTTGATGATTTTCAAAAAGCATGGGAGGATTTTGAAAAATCCCGCACCTAGTTTTAAATCATTTATGCACCAAGTTGATCTAAAGATTATCTAATTTAAAAGAAAAAATTATGTCAAAACATGATTGTAAATTTTATTTAACATATGCAAAGGCTTTGAGCCATCCGGGAGACTTCTCTTCGAACATTGCGAGTTTTTACAGTGAGGATGCTGACATTAATGTTGTCCACCCTTTTAATCAGCTGGCTGGTGCAGATGCCTACCTCAATGAATTTTTATTGCCACTTCAACACTCATTTAAAGGCCTTTATCGGCGAGATGACATCTTCATGGCTGGAGAATTTGAGGGACAAAATTGGATCAGTTCAACTGGTTATTATGTAGGGCAATTTGTAAGAGATTGGATTGGCCTTAAAGCGACGAAAACACTGAGTTATTTGCGCTATGGTGAATTCCACCGCATTGAGAAAGGCCAAGCTGTTGAAAGCTATATCTATCTTGACATTCCAGAACTGATGATTGCCTGTAATCAATGGCCTTTGGATATGGGGCCAGGGGATTCGCGAGGATACACCGGGCTGATACAGGGCCCTGCATCAAGGGATGGCGTCCTTATAAATTCTTTAGACCCTGCTGAAGGTCAGCAAAGCTATCAAATTGTGACTGATATGCTAGACAAATTAGCAACAAAGGATGAGGCTTGGCGTCCCTATTGGCATAAGAATATGATGTGGTATGGGCCGGGTGCGTTTGGCTCTTTTATTGGTATTGAGGAGTTCGCTTCATTTCAGGTTCCATTTGAATCTCAGTTTGAAGGATGGTCAGGCGGAACAAAAAATAATGGCCTTACAGAACACTTCACAAGATTTGGCGAGGGTAATTACACCTGTTCAGGAGGCTGGCCATCCTTGACCGGTATCAACGTTAAACCCTTCTTAGGACAAGGACCAACAAATAAACGCGTTTTAATGCGTGTTTGTGATTGGTGGCGCCGTGAAAATGAGCTTTTAGTAGAAAATTGGGTGTTTGTCGATGTACCGCATCTTTTATTGCAGTTGGGATATGACCCACTCCCGAATTGGCAGAAGTAGAGTGGCTTTAAAAAATAATTTTTAGGCACTTAGGCATAACTATTTATTGTTAGGATTTAAGTTATTAAGATATACTATTTACTGAATACGAATGCAAAATGATAGCTCAAAGATATTTTACTGTGTTATAATAATTTGCAATCGTATGCAAAAAAAGTTTTATGGTTTCATATGATGTATTATTAATGAGTATTTAATTGAAAAAAAGGAGTGATATTATGTTTTTAAAAAAGGTAGCTACAGTTGTAGCTCTTACTACTCTAGCTTCAAGTGCCTGGGCGGGTTGCGGCATTTCTGAAGGAAGAGTAAGTATTGTTGGTAATGAGTTCCCAGCGATCCAAACTATTGGAGCGGGAGCAATGGAATGTGCTGGTGATGGTGTTACAGTTGAAACAAACTTAACAGCTGATCATCAAAAAATTAATCTTCCAGGTATGACTGGTAATCCAGCTGAATTTACATCAGCGATTGTTGCAAACTCGTCTATTGTTGCACTAATGAACAATGATGTGATTAGACCTTTGAATGATCTTGTTGAAAAACATGGACAAGGTCTTCAGAAAAGCCAGTTAGTTACAATTGATGGAAATATTATGGGTATTGCTTTTATGGCGAATGCTCAACATCTTACTTACAGATCTGATTTACTCAAAGAGTTAAGAATTGCGGTACCGACTACTTATGAAGAAATGTTAGCGGCTGGTAAAAAAATTGCAGGATATGAGGGTTTAGGTATGCCGTACCCTCTTGGCGGTGCTTACGCAGCGGGTTGGAATCTAGCAGAAGAATTTGTCAATATGTACATTGGCCAAGGCGGTGAGTTCTTTAAGCCTGGTACAGCTGAGATTGCTGTGAACAATCAGCATGGTATTGATGCACTTAATATGATGAAAGCATTATCTGAGTATATGAATCCAGATTTCTTGACTCATGACTCAAACGCAACAAGTGCTGAATGGAAAGCTGGTAATGTTGCACTTATGAATATGTGGGGATCACGTATCGGTGCTCTTAGAGGTGACGAGGTTGATGCAACTGTTGTAGCTGCTACAGCTACTGCTGGCCCAATGACAGTTGGCGGCGGGTCAACTGCAGCTTCAACACTATGGTGGGATGGATTTACTGTAGCCAAGAACATTTCAGATGCAGATGCAGAGGCTACTTTTATGGCTTTGATGCATGCAATTCGTCCAGAAATGTTGAACGAAACGACTTCACCACAAGCGGTTTGGCTAATTGATGGTTATGAGCCTACTCCAGCTGCTGCAGGCGTATTTGCTGCTGCTGCAATGGGAACTAAGCCGTATCCAATGTTGCCATATGCAGGTCTAATGCATTCAGCTGCAGGAGTTGAAATAGTAGACTTCATGCAAGGTAAAGAAACTGCTGAGCAAGCTTTAGCTGGCTTAGAAGCGGCATACACAACAGCTGCGAAAGAAAAAGGTTATTTATAAGCTTTTATAAGTTGTTTATCTCCTAAGATTAGGGCGTGTGTTATACATGCCCTTTTCTTTTTTTGTATAATTGAGTTGATCTAATCTTATTATTTCCATATGAAGCATAAGACTTTTTTCTGGTTCTTTTTACCTACAGCCTTAGCAATGTTTTTGTTCATTGCCCTGCCCTTAACTTCGATTGTAAGTCAGTCACTTCATACACCTCATGATGCGGTTCTGGTTGTTGTTGAATCGTGTGATCCATTTGGTTGTAAATCTGAAACCACTATTGATCATGAGGCGAGTAAACAAATCAAAGAAGAGCAGCCAAAAGGCAAGTGGGTTGGATTTCAAATCTATACTGATAGAAACCATCTAGCCTTTAAAGAGGTCGGTGAGCTTTGGGAGAATAAGACAAACTTAATTGATTTTGTGTCAGGTCTTAATAATCTTCCATTCTATAGAGCAATGGGATTCACGATAACTTTTGTCCTAGTGGTAACACCATTAGTTATATTATTTGGATTGATAATTGCACTGGCAGTCAACTCGCTTCATCGACATCTTAAAGGGCTTATGGTTTTCTTTTCATTGCTACCAATGATTGTAACTCCTCTAGTTGGTTCGTTGATTCTGTTTTGGATGATTGATTCACGAGGTATTATTGGTTCAGGACTCCAAGAATTATTTGCAGATCCTAATCTGTCATTAAAGGCATCAACTGGTCTAACTTGGATAACACTCATTGTATATGGTGTTTGGCATTCTGCCCCCTTTGCCTTCATTGTTTTTTATGCTGGACTCCAGACTGTTCCGCAAGAAACTATAGAAGCAGCAATGATTGATGGAGCCTCTCGTTTACAGCAAACTTATCATGTCGTTGTGCCCCATTTATCTCCATTAGTAGCTTTTGTTGCTTTAATTCAACTGATGGATAATTTCCGAGTATTTGAGCCAATAGTTGGTTTTAGTGCCTCGGCACATGCGACCTCTCTTTCATGGATTATATGGAATGATATTGGTCAAGAAATCAGGCTTATGTCATCCGCTGCCACAACATCTGTGTTGACAATAATTGGTGTCATCATACTTCTAATGCCAGTTTTGATTAGAACATGGCGTGAATTCAATCCTCAGAAATAATATGACTTCAAATCAAATAAAAAGACCACTAGCACTCCAGATATTAATATATGGCTTTGTATTGTTCTGGTTTATTCTGGCAGCTTTTCCATTTATGTGGACTATGTGGGGCTCATTCAAAGTAGAGCTGGATTTTTTCTCTAAGTTAGACTGGACTAATGTTTTTTCTGGGGTAAGAACGCAAGTAGTATATGGAAAGTCTTTTACGGGTGCAGGTTATGATGGGGCGTGGATCCAAGAAGAGTTTTGGCGCGCTTTTCTTAATACAGCGATAGTTTGTTTTTGTACGGTACTCACATCATTAACTCTTGCAACTTTAGGTGGTTATGCACTTTCAAGGTCTGGTTTTCGTTATTCATTTTGGCTATTAATAATTGCACTTGTTTTTCGTGCGTTGCCCCCAATCACTCTTGTTTCAGGGTATCTACAACCCTTCTATGACTGGAATGTTTGGGGAACACTTCCGACCACTATTATTGTTTTAGTGGCTATAAACCAGCCATTTACATTGTGGATGCTGCACTCATTTTTTCAAACAATTCCGAAAGAGCTTGATGAGAGTGCAAAGGTAGATGGCTGTAGTCAGTTCCAAGCATTTCGACATGTCATTATTCCAGTGATGTGGCCAGGAGTTATTACTGCTGGACTCTTCTCATTTCTTTTGGCATATAATGATTTTGCTGTTACAGGGATACTGCTATCTCAAGAAAACCAAACCATGGTCCCTAAAATTGCCAGCTTTATGGGCACTACTCAAACAGAAGGTAATATTATGTTTGCGGTTGCAGCAGTTGTATCCTCCATAATTCCATTGTTTATTCTGGTTATGTTTTTCCAAAGACAGCTTGTTAGTGGATTAACAGCTGGTGCAGTCAAGGGCTAGTCATTGTCCACGTTTGATTATATTATCATTGGTGCAGGTTCTGCTGGATGCGTATTAGCCAATCGTCTGAGTGAAAATCCTGATAATACTGTTTGCCTTGTTGAGGGCGGTGGTAGCGATAAGAGTCCATGGGTCAAAATCCCAGCCGGTCTTTCTATGGCCATTGACCATAAAAAACTTGATTATAACTATAAGACCGCTCCCCAAAAACATTTGAATGACCGATTAATAAAGGTCAATCGAGGCAGGTGTCTTGGAGGATCGAGCTCCATTAATGGCATGATCTATATCCGTGGTAATAAGAATGATTATGATCATTGGGAAAGACTAGGATGCAAGGGCTGGTCTTATAATGATGTTTTGCCAATCTTTAAAAAACTTGAGAACGATCAAACAGGGGGAGACCCTACTTACCATTCGATGGATGGAGAGTGGCCAGTCGTTATTCAACAAGAGATCAATAAAACGGCCCAACGCTTTATCAGTGCGGGAAATCATATAGGACTTGCATATAACACAGACTTTAATGGCGCCTCCCAGTTAGGTCTGGGTGATTACAAGGTTACTCAGGATAAAGGCACTCGAGTGAACTCGTATAGAGCCTTTATTAAGCCTATTGTTTCGAGGACCAATCTAACCATAATGACTCATGCCAGAGTCCAATCAATTGAGATTGAAGGTGATACTGCTAAATGTTTGAAGATTCAAGTGAATGGTGTTGATAAAGAATTACATTGCAATAAAGAGATTGTGCTATCTGCTGGTGCCATTGAGTCACCAAGGATACTTTTATCCTCAGGGATAGGGAATAAGGAAGAGCTTGAAGCCGAAGGGATTAGATGTCAACACAATGTTCCAGGAGTTGGTGAGAATCTTCAAGATCACCTCGACACTATGGTCACAGTTCGATCAAACAAAGCAGAGTCAATTGGTATTTCTTGGAGGTCTCTGTTGCCAAAAGTCATTACCTCTCCATTCAATTTTCTTCTGAGGAGGATGGGTTGGTGGACGAGTAATTATGTTGAAGTTGGAGGTTTTGCAAATACAAAACTTGGCCAACCTGATTATCCCGACGTTCAGTTTCACTTCACGCCTATATACCGGAGTCATCGAGGCAGAAAGTTTGAGTTTGGGCATGGATACTCACTCTTTACATGTTTATTAAGACCCCATAGTAGAGGATCAGTAAAAATTAAGAAGGATGGAGACATACACAAGGCGCTGATTGACCACAATTTTTTATCTGATACCAGGGATGAGGCAACCATTGTTGAGGCAATTAAAAAAGCAAGAGAAGTTTTATCATCTGAAGAGTTTGACGAAGTTCGAGGAGAGGAGATGGCCCCAGGAAAATCTATCCAATCTGATGAGGATCTATTGGCATATATTCGTAAGACTGCAGTTACCGTCTATCATCCTGTAGGGACCTGCAAAATGGGTACTGACAATCTATCAGTCGTTTCATCAGGTGATTTAAAAGTAAAAGGTATGAGCAACCTTAGAGTGATTGACGCCTCAGTCATGCCAAGCATTGTTAGTGGTAATACCTCTGCCCCAACGATGATGATTGCTGAGCGAGGAGCTAGAATGATATTAGAAAAGGAATAAATATGACTACAAATTTTCAAAACGAAAAAAACTTAATTCGTGATTATTACAAAGCACTAGATTCTGCGAATGGTAATGATATTACAAAAGTTTTACAAAACTATATTAGTGAGGATTATATTTGGAGAGGTTTCCATCCTTTTAATGAGATTTCGGATGCTAAGGAGGTTTCTGAAATTTTCTGGCAGCCATTTCGTCATGCATTTAAAAATATTCAAAGACGTATGGATATTTTCATTGCAGGAAAAAATCAAATTGACGGATTTGAATCTGTCTGGGTAATTTCTATGGGAAATCTTATGGGTCTATTTGATAATGAATGGCTTGGAATTCAGCCCTCGAGAAAAATGGCCTTCCTTCGTTACTGTGAGTTTAATAAAGTTGAAAATGGAAAAATTACTGAAACAGCCATGTTTTTTGATATTCCACATGTCATGCTGCAGGTTGGATTAAACCCCTTTCCACCTCAAACAGGTGCCCATCTTGTTCAGCCAGGACCGATGACTCATGAGGGTTTGTTGTTCGAAGAGCAAAATATGGAAGAAGGTGAAAAGACACTAGCTTCAATAAACTTTATGATTGAAGATATTAAAGGTTGGAAGCACACAGGAAAAATATCATTAGTTGATGAGCTCAGAGCTAGCTGGAACGAAGACATGATTTGGTGGGGTCCTGCTGGTATTGGCTCAAGTTATACAATTGAAAGGTATGCTGAGCAGCACTCTGGTCCATTTAGGGCTGGTTTTAAGGATCGTATCTCTAATGGCCATCTTTGTAAACTTGCGGAAGGTCATTTTGGAGGTTTTTTTGGATGGCCTAACCTTACTCTAACTCCTACAGGTGGTTTTATGGGAATGCCTGCTTCGGAAAAACCTGGAGATATGAGGGTTATAGATATGTATCGTCGTGAAGGAGATAAACTCTCTGAAAATTGGATTTTTATTGATCTCTTGCATTTTTGGAATCAACAGGGTGTTGATATTTTAGATCGAATCAAAAAGACTCCAAGAACTTAAAAACTTATCAGTGAGCAGAACACAGCTCACTATTTTTACTTAATTTTTTTAACTTGAGTTTGATACTTTTTTAAATTAACATCAGTTATATTGAAGCAAATTTAAATCTCAAAATATGAGAAGAGGTCGAAGTAAAAGCGTTAGAGAGGTTACTAACTTTCAGCAGGCTCCCTATGGCCAAAAAAAGAACCCCTTTCAGCCGATGTCTATTTTTTCTGAGGATGAGATAGAAGCAATCCATCAGGCATCATTAAAGGTATTGTGTGATACTGGAATGGATATCCAGTCACCGCGCGCTGTCGAAATTCTCAAGAGAGAAGGCGCAATGATTGGTAGTGATGGGCGCCGGGTTAGGTTTGATCCTGACTTTGTGATGGAAAAAATTTCTACAACCCCTAGCGAATTTACTCTTCATGGAAGACACAAGGGCAGACACGTTCATGTTGGTGGCCAATCAGTCATCAATACTCTAGTATCGAGTGCTCCCAATGTCTCCGATCTGGATAGAGGCCGGATCTTAGGTAACTTTGAAGATTATTCAAACTTAATTAAGCTCGGAGAGATATTGAATACGGTTCATGCATTAGGAGGATACCCCGTTGAGCCTTGTGATTTAGATGTTAGTGAGCGACATTTGCATGCAGTATCGGCAGCAGCTCGTTTATCTACAAAGCCATTATTTGGATACGCTATCGGCAGCGAGAGAATGTTAGATGCCATCGAAATTGTTAGAATTGGAAGAGGTATTGACAGAGAAACTCTTTTAAAAGAGCCATCAATTACGACGGTCGTCAATGCGAACTCTCCATTAGTCTACGACAAGGCACTCTTGGAGGGAGCCATTGAAATGGCTGAACATAATCAGCCTGTCATCTATACGCCCTTCACTTTAGCAGGAGCTATGGCCCCAATTACAGTGGCAGGAGCACTCGTTCAGCAAAATGCAGAGTCACTTGCTGGCCTTGCTTTTCATCAATGTGTCAACCCAGGAGCTCCAGCGATCTATGGCAGCTTCACATCAAACGTGGATATGAAGTCCGGCTCCCCGGCATTTGGCACACCTGAATATACTCAGGCGACCATAGCAAGTGGCCAACTCGCCAGAAAATATAAAATCCCTCTTCGCGCCTCAAATGCAAACGCCTCCAATGCGCCCGATGAGCAATCCGTTTATGAATCTCAGATGTCTTTGTGGGCATGCCTACTTGGACAAGTGAATTTTATTTTGCATGGGCACGGCTGGATAGAGGGTGGGCTCTGTGCGTCATATGAGAAGGTCATCTTAGATGCAGAGATGAATCAAATGATGGAGGCATTTCTTATGCCATCGCCGGTTAATAATGACACTCTGGGGGTTGAGGCTATTGCAGAAGTTGGCCCTGCATCTCATTTTTTTGCAGCCCAGCAAACCCTAGATCGTTATGAAACTGAGCACTATAATCCAATGCTATCAGACTGGCGTAACTTTGAATCATGGAGAGATGCAGGATCCGAAACGGCTTCCCAAAGGGCTAATAAAATATGGAAGCAGCTTCTAGATGATTATAAAGAGCCTAAGCTTGCTCCTGAGGTCGAGGAGGAGCTTTCAGGATTTGTAGATAGAAGAGTTTCTGAAGGAGGGGCAGCGCCACTGTAAGTGCTAAATTTTTTCAATATTTTTTAACTTGAGTTTCATTCTTTTTTGAATTAACATTTAAAGTTTATTAATGGATTTATTATGAAAGATCAGGCAAGAGTGGTTGTAATTGGAGGCGGCGTTGTTGGTTGCTCAATCCTTTTTCACCTTGCAAAAATGGGATGGAAGGATGTTATCTTACTTGAAAGAAATGAGTTAACTTCTGGCTCTAGTTGGCATGCAGCAGGACAAATTCATACGATTAGTTCTGATCCAAATATTTCCAGACTTCAAGATTACACAATTAACCTTTATAAAGAGATTGAGGAGACCTCAGGGCACTCTGTAGGAATGCATAGCACTGGAGGATATTATTTGGCCTCTAACCAGAGCTGGCATGACTATCTTAAAAGGGAAAGATCCAAGGCAAGGTCAATGGGTCTTGAGCAAGAGTTTGTTTCTTTAGATGAGGTTGTTGAAAAGCATCCTCTTATTAATCCTGAAAATTATGTTGCAGCCTTATGGGACCCACTTGATGGTGATATAGATCCGTCAGGTGTGACTTATGCTTATGCAAAATCAGCACGAGTTCATGGAGCTGAGTTTTATACGTATACACCTGTTATTGAAACGAATCAAAGACCCGATGGCTCTTGGGATGTGGTGACTGAGAAAGGAAATATTCATGCTGAACATATTGTCAATGCTGGAGGGCTATGGGCTCGAGAATTGGGACGCATGTCTGGTATCCATTTGCCAGTTGTGCCCATGGAGCACCATTACTTAATTACCGAAGAGATAGATAAGATTACTGCACTTCCAGAGGGGCAGAGATTGCCTGCATGTATTGATTATGAAGCTAATATCTATTTCAGACAAGAGCGCTCAGGCCTTCTACTAGGAACCTATGAGCCTCAGTCAACACCCTGGTCTTTAGATGGTACTCCGCAAACGTTTGGACATGATTTACTGGAGCCAGATTTAGACCGAATCGCCGATCGATTGGCTTTAGCTTTTGAGCGTATCCCATCACTTCAGAATGCTGGCATCAAGGACACAATAAATGGACCATTCGTTTTTTCTCCAGATGGCAATCCTATGATTGGTCCAGTCCCTGGAATGAAGAATTACTGGACAGCAGTTGGCGTCATGGCTGGATTTTGTCAGGCTGGTGGAGTAGGAAAGACGCTAGCAGAATGGATGATTGAAGGAGAGCCATCGATTGATGTCTGGGCTATGGATATTGCACGCTTTGGAGATTTTGCGACTCCTGAATGGGGGGTTATTAAGTCATCAGAAAATTATGAACGACGTTTTGTGATGACCTTCCCTAACGAAACGCTTCCTAAAGGAAGGCGTCAGAAAACAACATCAATCTATGACCGTCTAACCCAGAAAGGTGCGGTATGGCAAGATTCTTTTGGCCTTGAAAATGCTCTTTGGTTTGCCAGCTCCCCGGAGGATGCTTACGAAGAGCCAACATTTCACAGGTCAAGATCTCATGAGTACGTAGCTAAGGAAGTCGAAGCTGTGAGGGCGTCTGTTGGTGCAAGTGAAGTCGCTAATTTTGCTAACCACAAGTTCACTGGCAAGGGCGCTAAAGCATTTTTAAATAAGGTGCTTGCAGGCCGGATTCCAAGCCCTGGAAGAGTGAATCTGACACCCATGCTTTTGGAGAGCGGTAAGCTCAATGGAGACCTGACTGTGGCCTGCATTGACGATGAAACTTACTACTTGTTTGGCTCCAGTGTTGCACAAAATATGCACCTTCGCTGGTTTGAGATGCATCTTGAGGGCATTCAAGACGTTGTCTATCAGAACATGACAGATGACTTTCATGGTATTGCAATATCAGGGCCCAATTCTCGAGAACTATTATCAAGGCTTACCAGAGAAGATGTTAGTTCAGATGGGTTTAAATTTAGAGATATCAGGGATACATTTGTTGGGGGCGTGCCAGCGCTCTGCGTAAGGATTTCATTTACTGGAGAGCTTGGCTATGAGATTTATGTGGCCCCTCAGTATCAACTGAAACTCTTTGAGGCTATAGAAGAGGTTGGAGAAGATTTAGATCTTAAGTGGTTTGGAGGCAGAGCTTTGATGTCTATGAGGCTTGAGAAGAGTTGGGGTGCGTGGACCATGGACTTCAGGCCAGACTTTACAATAATGGAGTCGGGTCTTGATTTTTTTGTGGACTGGGATAAAGACTTTATCGGGAAAAAAGCAGCCCTCATTGAGAAAATGAAGGGCCCAACCAAGAAGCTTTCAGTGATTCAAATTGAAACTAAAACGGATGTTAGTGGTGATGAGGCGGTGATGCATAACGGAGAATGTGTATCCTATATTACTTCAGGTGGTTATGGACACTCTGTTCAAAGATCACTTGCGATGACTTACTTACCTGTGGAGTTGATTGATTCCAAAACAACACTTGAAGTAGAAATACTCGGTGAGTTTCATAAGGCATCTATTGTAATGGAGCCACTTTATGATCCATCTGGATCAAAAATGCGTTAATTGAAGGAAGAAAGATATGAGTTTTACTGCAACTAAAAGACACCATGCAAAAATAGGTTCGCACCTAAAAGGTGAAGAGGATATCTATAGTCTAAATAAACATGCATTAGGCCCCGGAGAGCTTGCTGAGTCTGAATGGCTAGAGGCTGGTTTGGCAAACCCAGATATGACAAAAATTAGGGAATATCGACTCAAAAGAGTTCGAGAAAAACTTGTTGAATTTGACTGTGCAGGTATTCTTCTCTATGATCCGTTGAATATTCGTTACGCAACAGACAGTACAAATATGTCTTTGTGGACCTCCCATAATGCTGCTCGTTACGCGCTAGTAATGACGGATGGTCCTGTTATTATTTTTGAGTTTGATGCCCATGATTTTCTCTCAAATCACAATCCTTTAATTACTGAAGTCAGACATGCAGTCACCTATTTATACTTCACAGCTGGAGACAAGAGTAAAGAGAGAGCCAAGATATGGGCGTCAGAAATTGTTGATATAGTTAGTGAATACGGTAAAGGAAACAAAAAACTAGCGCTTGATCATTGTGCGCCAGAGGGAATTCATGAACTTCAGTCAAATGGACTTGAACTTGCTAATGGTGAAGAGGTTATGGAGCTCGCAAGGCTTATTAAGTCTGATGATGAGATGAAGGCGATGAGGCGATCTATCTTTTCATGTGAAAAATCAATGGAGCTGATGCGCAATCACTTTAAGCCTGGGATCTCGGAGCAAGAGCTCTGGAGTCGTTTCCAAATGGAGGCCGTTTCCAGGGGAGCAGAGTGGATTGAAACGAGACTACTTGCCTCAGGTCCCAGAGCAAATCCATGGTATCAGGAGTGCTCATCACGACCCATACTAAGCGGTGAGTTAATGGGTTTTGATACGGACCTGGTTGGCTCTTATGGATACTGTACTGATATGTCTAGGACATGGTTGTGCGGCGATGAGAAGCCGACTGATGAACAAAAAGAAATCTACACCATGGGCTATGAACAAATTCAAAATAATATGAAGTTGTTAAAACCAGGCGTAACCTTTAAAGAGTTAACACTTAATGCTAAGGAGTACTCGAAGCAGGAGTTTCGACATTACTCGGTCCTTTTCCACGGCGTAGGTTTGTGTGATGAGTTCCCTGCTATACCTTTTAGCTGGGAGCTAAATGAGAATAGTTTTGATGGCGTCCTAAAGCCTGGAATGGTTCTGTGCGTAGAAACCTATGTTGGTAGATTTAGTCGAGGGCCAGGCGTTAAACTTGAAGAACAAGTATTAGTGACTGAAAGTGGCCATGAATTGTTAACAAGTTATCCGTTTGAAAAGGATTTATTAATCTAAACTATAATTAAACTTTCAAATAATTATCAGTAACATGAGCATAATTCCAAAAAAAATGAGCGCAGTTTTGACAACTGGCCATGGTGGGTATGAGATGCTGGAGTTTCGAAAAGATATTAAAGTCCCGAGTCCTGATTCAGATCAAGTTCTGATTAAAGTTTTAGGGGCAGGCATTAACAATACCGATATAAATACTCGAACAGCTTGGTATTCAAAGTCAGTCAAAGGTGAAACCAATGCTAATCATTCTCAAGGAGATGATGATGGAAGCTGGTCAGGTGAGCCTTTAGAATTTCCAATCATTCAGGGTGCGGATTGTTATGGTGAAATTGTCTCTGTTGGAGGCGATGTCGATGCTGGGCGAATTGGTGAGCGAGTATTAGTTAGAACAATGCAGCAGTATGCAGTAGATTACAGGCCCTATGAGTGCTGGACAATGGGCTCAGAGTGCGATGGGGCTTTTGCTCAGTATATGCTCGCTTTTAGTGATGAAAGTTTCAAGATTGAAAGTAATTGGTCGAATGCGGAACTGGCATCCATTCCCTGTGCATACTCGACAGCAGAAAACCTACTGGAACGTTCAGGTGTTAAACAGGGTGAAATTGTTCTTATAACTGGAGCTTCTGGAGGTGTTGGATCAGCTGCTATTCAGCTAGCTAAGAGACGAGGTGCTAGCGTTGTTGCAATTTCTAGTAAATCAAAGTCAGATTTAGTTAAAGAGATTGGTGCAAATACAGTTGTTAATAGAGAGGATAAATTAACAGACTCTATAGAAAATGAGAGTATTGATGTGGTTATTGATCTGGTTGCTGGGGAGCGCTGGGGAGACTTGCTGGATGTATTAAAAAAAGGTGGGAGGTATGCAGCAGCTGGAGCTATCGCAGGACCACTTGTTGAACTTGATGTTAGAACACTTTACCTAAAAGACTTGGTTTTAATAGGATGTACTTTTCAAGATCGAAAAGTTTTTGAAAATTTAATTGGATATATTGAAAGAAACGAAATAACTCCTCTCGTTTCGAAGACCTATCCTTTAAAAGATATTATTACTGCTCAAAAAGACTTTGTATCAAAGAAGTATGTGGGTAAGTTGGTTCTTTTGCCCAAATAAAGTTTAACCAAATTTATTTTTTCTAATTCCTTGAATAGTTAGGAATTCTTAGTATGCAGATATATTGTATTTCTTGACAGGCCAAGTTGACGAGCCGTTAAAGCAACATTGTAATTACAGTTTTGAAATGTTGTTCAGATAGGCACTCCAAAAGAGCTCTTTGAGAAACCTAAAACAACTTTTGTCGGCTACTTTATTGGCTCTCCAGCAATGAACATTTATCCTTGCGATGCTGTTTCAGATGATGAGGTGTCTATTGGAGGTTTAAAGCTAAAAGTAAATACAAAGTTACCAGGCTCTCAAAAAAGTAATTTAAAGCTTGGCATACGCTCTGAGTATATCAATGTAGTGAATAAGAAATCAGAAAATACAGTTGAAGCTAATATAAATTTAGTTGAAGATTTTGGTAACTATAAGCTCATTTCTGCAACTAATGATAATATTCAAATTAAAGTAAAAGTAAAGAGAGAAAGCATCATTCCTGAAGATAAAATTTTGCTAGAAATTCCATCAAAGCACTGCTGTATTTATAATAATGAAGAGCTAGTAGAATAAGTTATTTTTCTTTCCCTGCCATTAGTTCTTTCCAGCGCATATAGCTATTAACACCAAACCACATGAATGGTTTCGGCATCAGTTTTTTAGGTACTTCCTCGTCAACAAAGTCTGGCACTAGGCTATTGATAGTTCCAGTAATTTTTTCAGCCGTAATGATACCAATCGCAGTTCCTTTGGCAGTTCCAAGGCCATTTTGACAGCACGCAGAGTAGACACCTTCATCAACCTCTCCCTGAGCAAAGACGTTGTTAAGGCTCAGACAAAGACGACCTCCCCATGAGTAATCCATAGATACTTTATCAAGCATTGGAAAGCGAGCTTTAAATGATTCATTATGACTATTTGCAGCAGAATTCATAAATGAATCTGAGGCTTCCATGCTTGGATTATAAGACCATCTGTTTCGAACCAGAATCCTATTGCCACCCATTCCAGAAATGCGCCTTACTGAAGAGCCCATAGCGTCAGCTGAAGTTAATCCCCAATCTTGAGTGCCGCCCAGCATATTAGACTCTTCAGAAGTTAACTCTCTTGATAGGGATGAGTAGGTAAAAATAGTCATTAGCCTATTCTGAAAGTATCCAAATTTTTCAACTAAGCCGTTGACTGCTAATATAACTTTTGGGCTTGATATTGATCCAAGATTAGTTTTAGCCTTCCATACTTTTTGTCCATCATGCATTCCTTCCTCTTCAAGAGAACTGACTGGAGAGTTTTCATAGATGGTTGTATTGGGGTTATTAGAGACGCCATCTGCTAGTGACTGGATATAAAGGGCAGGTTGTAGCATTGCAGTTCCCGGTGTCCATAGACCATTTAGGTAATAATCTATTCCGGTCAGTTCTTTCATTTCTTGAGAGTCGAGCATCTTATAGCTTTCACTCGTTTTGTCTAGATGCTTTGCATATTCAGTATTGAATTTCATTCCTTTTGGAGTTGCTGCTGCATTCGTTTTGCCAACAAGTTGTATCGCTTCAGCTGGCATTTCATATTCTTTTGAAGCGCTCTTGGCAAATTCAATAGCGGAGCGATTAATCAGGGTTTGTTCACGATCTTTATCGAGGCTTCCTACGTAATCATCTGAAGCTAAGTTGTGAGGAAGATCAATCATAAAGCCTGAGTTTCTTCCTGCGGGGCCTTCACCAATTTCACAGGCTTCAAGTAAGACAATTGTTGCCTCTTTGTTGATTTGATTTAAACGCCGTGCGGCAGATAACCCAGCAAAGCCGCCTCCAATAATCAGATAGTCTGCATTAATATGATCTGAAAGCTTTGGATTGACCTTTCTTTTAGGAAGGATTTCTTTCCAGCCTGTATCACCAGGATTTTTAGGTAGCTTGATCTGACCCATTTCTTATCTAATCTACCGACTCTTCTGGTGCACGATCAGAGAGATCAATCCATATTGTCTTGAGCTCTGTATATTGGTCATGGGCATGAATGGAGTTATCCCTTCCGCCAAAACCTGAATGCTTGTAACCACCAAATGGCGTACTCATATCTCCTTCACCATAACAATTAACAGTCACTGTGCCCGCCTTAATGGCTCGTGCAGCTCGGATTGCTTTCTTTCCATTTGAGGTAAAGACGCTGGCAGCTAATCCATATTCTGTGTTGTTTGCAACAGCAATCGCCTCATCAAATGACTTCACGGTAATTACAGAGAGGATTGGACCAAAAATTTCCTCTTGTGCTATTTTGGAGTCAGGATCAACCTGGTCAACAATAGTAGGAAGAACATAGTTTGGTTTTTCAGTTGTTCCGCCAACTAAAATGTTGTCTTGCTTGAGGTAGCTACAAACCTTTTTAAAGTGTTCATCATCCACTAAAGAGCCAAGATAATTTGATGGATCAAGGGGATCACCCGTCTTCCAATCTCTGAGGTGCGCAAGAATCTTTTCAAGTAAAGCCTCTTTAATGTTTTCTTGAACAATGAGCCTTGAGTTTGCTGAACAGTTCTCTCCCATGTTCCAAAAAGAGGCGTTCACAATATGCTCTGCAACTAGGTCTAAATCTTCAGCATCATCCAAAACAATTGCTGGATTTTTACCGCCACACTCAAGCACAATCTTTTTAAGATTTGAGTCTGCTGAATAGCGCAGAAAACGTCTACCAGTCTCTGTTGATCCAGTAAATGAAACCATATCGATATCAGCATGAAGGCCAATCGGCTCACCAACATCTGGCCCCATCCCTGGTATGACATTGAGGACGCCCCTTGGGAGTCCTGCATCGATGGCCAATTCGGCCAGTCTAAGCGCGGTTAAGCTAGTTTGTTCTGCGGGTTTAACAATCACAGAGTTCCCTGTAGCAAGTGCGGGCGCTATTTTCCAGGCCATCATGAGAAGCGGAAAGTTCCATGGCAGAACGCAGCCAACAACGCCAACCGGTTCACGAACGATAACGGATAAGGCATCTTCTCCTGCTGGAGCAGTTTGATCATAAACCTTGTCAATGGCTTCTGCATGCCAAAGTAAACATTCAATCGTTTCTGGAAGGTCAATCGTTGCACAATCACGAACTGGTTTACCTGAGTCAACACTCTCCATAACGGCCAGCTCATTAAGATTTCTTTGTATCAGTTTAGAGAATTTAATGAGCACCTTTTTTCTCTCACTTGGATGAAGTTTTGACCAGTGACCTTGATCAAATACCTCCCTTGCTTTTATAACAGCGTGGTCTACATCATCTGCATTACATGCAGCAACTTTGGCAATAACATTTCCAGTTGCAGGGTTTATAGTTTCAAATGTTTTTCCTGATTTTGAAGATTGGAATTGTCCATTAATGAACGCATTGGTTGGAAAGCTAAGTGAATTTGCAATTGCACTATATTCCTCATGGGTTAGAAGATTTGACATTTAACTCCCCTCCTGTTTGATTTGATTGACAGTTTGATTCATGACTCGAATGACTTGCTCTAATTGGCGCTTATCGTCTTTATTCAACTTTTGAAGTGGTTTTCTTGGAGGCCCTACTGGAAGTCCTCTCATAATTGATCCGTGCTTGATACATTGGATAAATTTTCCACCTTGTTCAAGAACTCTCATCAACGGCATCATTGCTGACATGATTCGCCTCCCTTTATCGAAGTTTCCCTCAACTCTACAAGCCTCGTATAGAGCAACATGAGCTTCAGGAGCAAAATTAGATCCAGCACAGACCCAACCACTGGCTCCCCAAGCAAAGAACTCTAAGGCCTGATCATCCATTCCACAGCAAAGCTGGATATGAGGATAATCTCTTGCTAATAGGTGAAGTCTATTTATATCTCCACTGCTTTCTTTGATGGCAGAGAAGTTTGATGACCTACCCACCCTGTCAAGATATTCCTCACCCATCATAGAGCCCATCCTTCCAGGATAGTTGTAGAGCATTATTGGAAGATCAGCTGCTCGGTCAATTGCTAGTGCATGAAGCGCATTTTCTCTCTCTGTAGGGAGTGCATAGGGAGGTGTTGCTATTAATATTCCGTCCGCTCCAATTTTGGCTGCCTCCTCTGCAAAGAAAACTGACTCTTCAGTTCGAATGGCACCAGTACCAACAATGCAGGGAACTCTATTATTAATGATATCCTTACTTATCTTCATTACCTGAAGGCGCTCTTTAGTATCCTGAGTATAGTACTCGCCAGTTGTTCCAGCAACGACAATCCCATGAACACCACTGTTAATGAGATCCTCAATCATAGGCTCGATGGCGTCAAAGTTTATTGCATGATTGTCATCATACGGTGTAAGTAATGGCGTATAAATTCCTTCAAACTTCATATGATCTCCTACGGGTTTGGTAAGCTAATTTTTGCCATCCTTCCCCCATCAATAGTATATACCTGTCCAGTTAAAAAACTTGATTCTGAAGATGCAAGCCACGAAACTAATGAGGCAACTTCTTCTGTTTTACCTGTTCTATTAAGTGGGTGGATACTACCAATATTTTTTCTAAAATGGTCTGAATCAGGCATTGAGTTTATAAAGTCCTCATTTAGCTCTGTATCTATCCATCCTGGAGCGACAGTATTACACCTTACCCCATCCTTTCCATGATCGACTGCGATGGCTCGCGTTAGCCCATGAAGCCCAGCCTTGCTAGAACAATATGCCGCATGATTTGGATTAGCTCCTATCCCCTCAATTGAACCGATATTAACAATACAGCCTTCAGATTCAATCAGAAAAGGCATAGCAAATTTACTCAATAAGAAGGGGGCTGTGAGATTAACCGATATTGTTTGATTCCAATCCTCAAGTGAAGTGTCCATCAACGAAGATTCTTTCATGATGCCAGCATTATTAACTAATACGTCAATGCGACCATACTTTTTGACAATGATATCAATACTTTTAGAGCAGTCTTGTTCTTTACTTAGATCAAACTTAAAAGAGTCAAATAACTTTGATTGTCCTCTTTGAATGGCGCAAACGGTTGCTCCCTCTTCATGAAGACGCTCAGCGCAAGCAAGTCCAATGCCTTGAGTGGCTCCAGTAACAACAACAATTTTATTAGTAAACCGCTTTTCCACCATTAATCTCCACTAGTGAACCACAAATATAACGCGCCTCATCTGAACTTAAAAAAGACACCACATTAGCAATCTCCTCTGGCTCAGCTATATGACCTATCGGGACAGATTGATTCAACTCTTCAATAGCATCATCTGGATTTAAACCTCTTATTTCAAAACCTGTTCTGAGCATTGGTGTATTAACTTCGTTAGGACATACTGCATTGATTCGGATATTTTGATGAGCATGATCTCTGCCTAGGCACTTCGTCATTGCTGCTAATGCTGCCTTGGTAGTGCAGTAGATTAGATGATTTGGGCCTGGATTAATGCCCCAACAGGATGACACGTTGACAATGGATCCACCTCCAGCTGCTGCCATCAAGGGAATCGCAGCTCTAATGAGTTTAAACGGCGCTTCAACATTTATCTTCATTGATAGATCATAATCCTCATCAGAAGTCTGTGTGATGTCACCACGACGCATAAGACCAGCATTGTTGATGAGAATATCAATGCTTCCAAGTTTTTTTTGAACCTCATTTGCAAGACGATCACAATAATTTTGATCCAACAGGTCTCCAGGAAATGCCATTGCCTTTCCATTACCGCGGTTGATTTCATGAACAAGTTTGTTAGCCTGTTCTTCGTCCTTATCAGCAATGGCTAGAGTGAAACCTTGCTGTGAATATTTATTTACTATGGACTTTCCAATACCACCAGTGGCACCAGTCACAAGCACAACATTTGATTTATCTTTGACCATAGTTTAATGCTCCTGATTAAGTGCTTCCATTTTGGGAATTGTAGTTTCCCTTTTAGCGATGTAATCCAAGAGCTCTTCATCTTTAGCTTGATCCAGCTTAGGCTCTTGATAATCGTCAAGTAGTTTTTTTGCCCCTTCAAGTCCTCTTTGAATTGTATCTTTACTTCCATCAGCCTGCCATTGCTCAACAGAATTATTGTCAAATAGTTTAGGCATAAAAAAAGCCCTCTGAAAATTTTCCATGGTGTGTTGATGGCCAAGGTAATGACCACCAGGACCCACATCTCTAATGGCAGCCAGCCCCTCTTCAAAATCATCCCATCTCACTCCTTCAGCCATTCTATAGCCCATTTCGCATTGCTCAGCATCAACCACAAATTTTGCCATTGAGCAATGCATTCCAGCCTCATTCCATCCCGCAGAATGCCATATATAGTTTGTGCCAGATAACAGGACAGCCATCATTGTTGATGCACTTTCATAGCCTGATTGTGCATCAAAAACTTTTGATCCACCAAGCGTATTAGAGCTTCTCCAAGGGACTTTATAGTGTCTTGCCATTTGTCCAATCATAAAATTCATGAGAGAGATTTCAGGCGTTCCAGCCATAGGCGCCCCAGATTGCATTGATACTGTTGCTAAGTAATGGCCATAAATTGCTGGCGCTCCTTTGCGTATGACTTGAGTATAGGCGAGAGCAGATAGAGCTTCTGCATTGACCTGAGCTACCGTTGGTGCAACACTTGCGGGAGTGTTGGCGCCACCAAGAACGAAAGGAGAGCAGAGAACAGGTTGATTGTGTGCTGAAAAAACCCTTAAAGCTGAGAGCATGGTTTGATCCCAAACTAGTGGGGAGTTTCCATTAATGTTGCCGGTGACTACTGGGTGCGTATCAATAAATTTTTCACCAAAGAGAATCTTACACATCTCAATTACATCCTCAGCATTCTTACCACTACTGGTCATACCCATAAAGGTCTTATCGGAGTGCTTCATTGATGAATAAGTTATCCTCAAATGTCTATGAGAAATTGCATGATCCATGGGTTCTACGATGTGATGGGCACTCGAATGAATAGCAGGGAGCATATGAGAAAGCTTATGAAAGTTAGCAAGATCATCCAGGGTAGGCATACGCCTTTTATTTTCAAGATCAGTCAGAAACGGAGCACCTGTCATTGGAACAAAAATAGAGTTATTTCCACCAATTTCAAGTGACTTCTCTGGATCTCGGGCATGCATTGTGATGCTCTCTGGAATTGATTTGATGAGTTCTCGAATTAGACCTCTATCAAAGCGCACCCTCTCCCCCTCTACACTGGCTCCAGCTTCCTTCCAGTGTTCTAGTGCAATAGGATCATGAAATTCTACGCCAACTTCCTCCAGAATAGACAGTGAAGCGTCATCCATTTTCTCAATCTGCTCTTCATTCATTGGCTCTGTAAGAGGGATATTTCGACGTAAAGTCGGCAGCATTTCAATTTTGACTTTTAGGCGGTCACTTCTTCGAGCCGCTCTTCCAAGTCTTTCAGCAGAATTAGGCATATTAATTTCTTTCTATTTAATGAAAGTATCCTAGATTAATTAATCACTTAATGCAACATTTTTTTTCATGGAAACTTGAAAAATACTATATTTAGATATGTGCTTATATTCTTGATAAATCAATAATAAAGAGTAAAATTTAAATTTTTGGAAAATGAAATAAAATCATGTCTAATCATTCTAACAACTACATTGCGGGCGACTGGGTAAAAGGCGCAAGTTCAATTTCTAATATCAATCCATCGAATACAAACGATGTCATTGGAGAATTTGCTCAAGCCAGTAACTCACAATTAGAGGATGCTCTCAATTCGGCTCAGGTTGCCCAAAGACAATGGGCTGCAATAGGCCTTGAGCAGCGCCAAGCTGTATTGATGAAGATTGGTGAAGAGATGATGGCGCGAAGTGCTGAACTTGGGGAGCTACTATCCAGAGAGGAAGGTAAGCCAGTTGCTGAAGGCAAAGGAGAAGTATATAGAGCAGGTCAATTTTTTACTTACTATGCTGCAGAGGTCCTAAGGCAGGGTGGTGATACTGCAGATTCAGTCAGACCTAATATTGAAATTGACGTTCGCAGAGAGCCAATGGGAACAGTCGCAATCATCTCGCCATGGAACTTTCCAACAGCAACGGCGAGCTGGAAAATTGCTCCAGCACTAGCATTTGGTAATGCTGTTATTTGGAAGCCTGCGAACTTAACGCCAGCAAGTGCAGTCGCATTAACTGAAATCATTTCCAAGCAAGATATTCCAAAGGGTTTGTTTAATTTAGTAATGGGCTCAGGTTCATCAATTGGACAGTCGTTGGCTGAAAGTCCAAAAGTGCATGCAATCAGTTTTACTGGATCTTATGATGTGGGTCGTCAGATTGCAGGCGCAGCCGCTAAAAATTTAACAAAGTTTCAGTTAGAGTTAGGCTCTAAAAACCCACTTGTGGTAATGGATGATGCTGATATGGATGTCGCTGTTGCGGCTGCTACTGGAGGTGCTTTTGGTAGTACTGGTCAAAAATGTACCGCGTCTTCTAGACTAGTTGTTCATGCCTCCATTCATGATGAGTTTGTAGAACGCATGAGCCAATCCACTTCAGCTCTCAAGGTCGGTGACGCGCTTCAAGAAGGCACTCAAATTGGTCCAGCCGCAAGTCAACAGCAACTTGATTCCAACCTCAAATATATGGCTTTAGCAAAAGAAGAGGGCTGTGAAGTGGTCTGCGGAGGTAACAAGCTTGAGCTTGATAATCCTGGTTTTTATATGCAACCGGCATTATTAATTGGGGGAAACAACTCTATGAGAGTTAATCGTGAGGAGCTTTTTGCACCGATGGCTTGCGTCATCAAAGTTGCAGATTATGAAGAGGCATTATCGGTTGCAAATGACACAGAATTTGGACTTGTTTCAGGAATTATTACTCAGTCTCTCTCAAGGGCAAGTCACTTTAGAAGGAATGCAGAAAGTGGCTGCGTTATGGTGAACTTACCGACAGCAGGTACGGACTAC
Source organism: Candidatus Pseudothioglobus sp. uisw_142 (assembly GCF_059512465.1). Lineage (NCBI taxonomy): Bacteria > Pseudomonadati > Pseudomonadota > Gammaproteobacteria > Pseudothioglobaceae (SeqCode) > Pseudothioglobus (SeqCode) > Candidatus Pseudothioglobus sp. uisw_142. The sequence goes on along the minus strand of NZ_CM183452.1, from coordinate 1,640,973 downwards.
CATGTCCCATTTGGAGGTAGAAAAAATTCAAGCTTTGGCCCTAGAGAGCAAGGAACTTATGCCAAAGAGCTTTATACTCAAGTTAAGACTTCTTATATTTCTAGCGGAAATCCATAATGGCGCACCCTTCACTATTTATTGATGCACTTCAATACAATAATTGGAGTGAGGAGATATTTAAGCAAATTAACCAAGGCGGTCTGAGTGCTGTTCACGTTACAATTTGTTATCACGAAGACTTTCAGGAGATGGTCCAAAATGTTATTGACTGGAACCGTCGTTTTGAGGACTACTCAAATTTAATTTTTCTTGGCCGAACTGCAGCTGATGTCAGAAAGGCTCAAAAAGAAGGAAGAACAGCAATCTTTTTTGGCTATCAAAACTGCTCCCCTATCGAAGATAATATTGGCCTCGTTGAAGTATGTCATCAACTAGGTGCAAGGTTTATGCAGTTAACCTATAACAATCAAAGTCTTTTAGGAACTGGCTGTTATGAAGAAAACGACCCAGGAATTACGAGAATGGGTAAACAGGTTATTAAAGAAATGAATAGGGTTGGACTAGTGGTCGATATGAGTCATTCTTCAGAGAGATCTACCCTAGAGGCTATAGAAATATCAGAGCGTCCTATTGCAATCACGCATGCAAATCCAACGTTCTGGCATCCTGCGCTGAGAAATAAGTCAAACGAAGTTCTAAAGGCGCTTGGAGAAAGTAATAGTATGCTTGGTTTTTCTGTCTACCCACACCACCTTAAGGATGGTTCAGACTGCACATTAGAAAGTTTTTGTAATATGATTGCCGATACTGCAGAAATTACGGGGATGAATAATATCGGTATTGGAACTGACCTATGTCAAAATCAACCTGATAGCGTTGTAGAGTGGATGCGAAATGGCACATGGACTAATGATCGTGACTTCGGTGAAGGTTCGGCCAGTTTTGCAGGATTTCCAGATCAGCCCGAGTGGTTTCGAGATAATCGTGATTTTGTAAACATTTCAAATGGTTTAAAGTCCATAGGTTTTTCTGAAAATGACGTTGAATTGGTCATGGGTAAAAACTGGTTAAATTTTTTCGACGCATCTTTTGAATCTTTATAATATTTATTATGTCTAGCGAAACTGTATTAATAGAGAATGAATCTGATTTTATGAGATCACCTGAAACGGTTATGCGTCTCGATAGAATGGGCTCATCTTTTCCTACCCGGTTGAGCTTTATGCGAACTTTGATTAGGCGAATGTCACGGGAGAATTGGAAATTTGAGAGAACGCGCCGTGAAGTTGATAAGGATGGTTACGGCTTAAGCGTTTATTCGGTTACTACTCCAAATAGAACCTACTCATTGGTTGGTTTTACACAAGAAATACCAGCTGACATGAGAACGGATAGAGTTATCGCAGAAGTTTGGGATGCAACCTTTAATCTTTTTGATGGTGTGCCAACACAAGAGGATATAGATTATTTGGCACAAAATACACCTAAGCAAGAAGGCGGTCGTTACAGACCAAGCGAACTTGCTTTGGCAAGGGCCAATAAAAGCTTAAGAGTATTTAAAAATGCTGTTGATTCATTATCAAAAGGTCAACAACCAGATCTAGATTTATTAACTTCTGTAGGTTATTTAATGAGAACTTCAGCAGTTTATGGAAGCGGTAAGTTTGGGTGTGCAGATAGAGCTAAAATTGCTGATCGAGAAGAATGCAAAGCACCATTTCAAATAGAGTTACTCACTGTTTACTTAATACGTTGGTTTACGATTGACTCAGTTGAAGAGCTTGCAAAAGAAAAAGGTGGAAAAAAAGCTGTTAAATTTGATCAGACTACTCGTCAATTCATTGGAGTTGGAAATGCAACGGGTTTGGGTATGGCGCCATTTTTACTTAAGCACCCAGCATTAATCCATAACTGGGTTGTCGCAAAAGAAACAGCATTGGCAAGAGTCAGGTCCATTGAAACTCCAATTGTGGGAACTCTTGAGGTTTTCTTAAAGTCACTTCTTCAGGTTAGCCAGCATGTCGATGAATGGAATGTTGCAGATGAAGTTCAGTCTGCAAGAATTTCTCGTTTAACAGATGAAATTCAAGCTTTGAGAATGTGGTGTGAAAATGAATCAAATATATATAGACCATATCCATGGAATGGAATCTATCAGTATGTTGAGGATAACTTTTCTTTGGAATGCCAAGAAATGATTGTCTCCTTAATAATTGAGCCACATGGCACACTTGTTGATGACCTTGCAGATACAATGTCTTCAACTGTGATCCCTAAATTTCAGGCTGATATGACTTTATCTCATTTGAAACAAGTTGTTGCTGATGCATATAATTGGGCGACAACTATTGACTTCTCATTAGAAGAGTCCCAACACCATTTTTGGTACTATTCTGAAGATAAATTAGAGCCCAGATTCGGTTCTAAAGGAGTCGATGATGGGGTTGATCAAGAGATGCCACTAGCTATTGGGCGCGATGTTCATGATTTGAATGAGGTATTGCAAGGCATTGACGATGATATGTCTATTGGAGAATTTGCAATGATGCACCCTCAGTTTAGGCATATTATTCGAAGGGTTCAAAATACTTTTGAAAGGCCTTACTCAGAAGTTCAAGATAATTTACTAAGTGAATCTATGAGGCCTCTCGATTTATTACGATTCAAATTAGCATTCTTTGGAGCGTCAAAGTTTGATCCAAAGTCAGATTTATGGACTCGAATTTCAATGTACCAAGGAGCACCAATGCCCGACCAGTTGTCGGAGCCAAACCACGATTGTTGGTCATTTCCTATAGCTGGAAAACCACAGTCTTATCCGTGTATAAATTGCACATGTCGAAAAACGGTTTAACGATTTCCTTAAACGAAGTTCTTTTTTATTTTACTCGTGCTGGGTTTGGTGTTAATGCATCCATCGGAGTTTCAGAAGACTTTGCCAGAAGCAATATCTGGATTGCACAAAATGGTTTTGATCCCTCAGAGTGCAGCCTTCTGGCACTTGATAATTTAGATAGCCAAACCAGTAGCCTCTCTATTCAGTTCGAAAAGACCGGTGATGGAAGCCACCTTTTTTGCCCTGAAGACAAAGTTTTGTCAGCAATTGAGGCTTCAGTAAGCTGCGTAGATTGGCTCGAGTTTAATGGCCTTGATGGAGACTTAAAATTAACTAATGTAGACTCCCCATTACTGGTTGTTTCTGCCCTTGGTGCAAACCAATGCACTGGCATTCAAGTGTCATGGACAGACAAAAGCAATAATCATTATGAGGTTAATCTAAAAGATGATATTGAGTGGGAAATTATAAGCTCATCAGAGGCTCCCATTGAGCTTAGCAATTGTGCTGATATTTACATTTCGACTTTTGATGTTAATAATAAAACTTCAATAAGTAATGGCAAAATAAAGACACTTAATATTGCTGAAGAAAGGCTGAAAACTCTTAATAATGGTGTTAATGTGGGTGATAAGTGGCCTGAAATCTATGAATATTTCTCTCGTTGCTTAGTGAAATCTAGCGCAGAATCGAGAGCTTCAGGTGCGGGTGCTGGTTTAGTAGATACAGATTAATTTAGCACTCAATAAAACTGACCGCTAAGCCACCAAGTGAGGTCTCTTTATACTTAGTCGACATATCGAGTCCAGTTCTCTTCATAGCGGCGATGCATTGATCTAGAGATATTAAGTGTTCTCCACTCTCTCTAAGTGAGAGTGAACTTGCAGTATATGCTTTAACGGCTCCGAAGCCGTTTCTCTCAATACATGGAACTTGAACTAGGCCTTTAACCGGGTCACAAGTCATTCCAATGTGATGCTCAAGAGCCATCTCTGCTGCATTTTCGATTTGTTCACTTGTTCCACCCCTTGCTGCACAAAGCCCTGCAGCTGCCATTGACGATGCAGAACCAACCTCTCCTTGACATCCAACTTCCGCTCCAGAGATTGAGCTGTTATGTTTAATTAAGCCACCAATTGCAGCAGCTGACAAAAGAAATTGTCGAATTTGTTCTTGTGAAGCAGCCTTATGTTTATAGTAGTAGTAGAGTGTTGCTGGCACAACACCTGCTGCACCATTGGTAGGCGCCGTAACGACCATATGTCCAGCAGCATTTTCTTCATTAACAGCCATAGCGTATGCGCATAGCCAATCACTAGAGCCTGCATTTTCCTTATCATTTTCGAGACTTTCGTTCAATTGTTTTGCTCGTCTTTTAGTGTTCAAGCCACCTGGTAAAATACCTTCAGTAGATAGGCCTTTTTCAACACAAGTTTTCATTGCATTCCAAATTTTGTCTAGCTCTAAATTGAGTATTTCCTCAGGAAGATTTTCTAATTCGTTTGCTAGCTTCATCTCCCAGATCGTCTTTTTATTCTTCTTTGACATGTCCAGCATTTGGTCTGAGTTGTCAAATGGATATGGGTAGGCTGAACTTGGTTCAGCGGCTATTGGGGCCTCGACGCTATCGATTTCTGCTAAGGTAGATATAAAGCCACCACCAATCGAAAAGAAGGTGCTAGATAATAATAATCCACCAGAGTCATCTAATAGTTCAAAAACAAGACCATTTGGATGCTGTTTGAGCGAGTTTCGAGTATCGAAAATAATATCTTCTTCCGAAAAGAAAGATGCTGAAATATCATCACTTATATTGATAGTTTTTGAGTTCCAGGTTCTATCATGAACCTCATCCATATTTTCATTAATTATTGTGTTAGGTAAATACCCATGAAGACCTAAAGTTACAGCTTTATCCGTGGCATGACCAACTCCAGTGTAGGCCAGGGAGTCTTTTAAAGTGCACCTGACATGATAGTTTTTTGTATCTGAATTTGAATCAATATAATGACGTATATCTTGCAGAAAAGCGCTAGCCGCAACCATAGGTCCCATCGTATGAGAACTGGACGGCCCAATACCAACTTTAAATAAGTCTAAAACACTGATAAACATGGTAATTTTGAAGATTATAAAACTGACATTCTACATTATGAAAGTAATTCTAGCTATTAAAAAATTCACTAAAAGTTGAATTGACTAATTAATTATAATATCCCTACCAATCCATAATTTTATTCACAAATAAGCTATGCCAAAGAACGAGCACTTTGATCGACTCTACGAACTCCTTGAAAAGGTTCTTGACGGTCATGAGAGCCCCAGTAAGACTGAAGATATACCAAAAGTATCAGATCAACTAGCTGCTTATATTTTATGGCTTGATGTCGATCCATTAATCCCAGAGCGAACTTACAGTATTCTTCTTGATACTCAAAGCACAACTGTTCAGGTAACTGACCTTAGCTTCAAAATCGATGCTAAGACACATAGTCAACTTGCAGCCAAAAAGCTCTTTCAAAATGAGTATGGTTACTGTAAATTGTCCTTAGGTCAGAAAGTATCTTTTGATGCCTACAGTGAAAGTCAAATAAAAGGCTCTTTTGAAATTTTTGATTCATTAAATAATTCTATAGTCGGGATCGGTTTAATTGATTTTGCACTCAGGCGTGCTCAAAATATTAGCTGGCATGAAACAAATATTAACCAAGAAGTTCGCTCCATTAATAAAAAACAAAAGCCATGTGTGCTTTGGTTTACTGGGCTTTCTGGCTCTGGAAAATCAACCATAGCCGATGATCTTGAGAAAAAACTATATGAGCTTGGAAAGCATACTATGCTGCTTGATGGTGACAATGTTCGTCATGGGCTTAATAGAGATTTAGGATTTACAGATCAAGACAGGGTTGAAAATATAAGGAGAATTGCTGAGGTTTCAAAGCTGATGGTTTCTTCAGGATTGATTACCATAGTTTCTTTTATCTCCCCTTTCCGAGCTGAACGTTTAATGGCTCGGAATTTATTTAATGATGGAGAGTTCATTGAGGTTTATATAGATACCCCTATTAAGGTTTGTGAAGCCAGGGACTCTAAAGGGCTTTATAAGAAAGCAAGGGCTGGAAAATTAAAAAACTTCACCGGAATTGACTCTGATTATGAGGAGCCTGAGATGTCAGAAATTGTCCTTCAGAACAGTGATGCAAAGATAGATGATCTTGTGAATCAAATTTTAGATTATTTAAGCGCACACTCAAAGATATAATGACCAAAATTTACTTCATCTTCATTACAAATTTTCATTTATAACAATGTCAATATTATTAGCTTCTACTGATTTCTGGGAGGACATGGAGGTTTGGCGTAGTGGCCTTGAAGAGTCGATGCCAGAGATGGATATTAACGTATACCCTGATGAGGGAGATGTTAATGATGTAGAGTATGCAGTAGTCTGGAAGCATCCTAGGGGTATTCTTAAAAAATATCCAAATTTAAAAGCAATTCTATCTTTAGGTGCTGGAGTAGACCACGTGATTAGCGATCCTGATTTGCCTTTAGGTCTCCCCATAGTCCGTTTAGTTGATAAAAAGTTAACGCATGAAATGATCCTTCACTCGCTGCACTGGGTATTACATTTTCATAGTGATCAGTACCTCTATAGAATTCAGCAACAAAGCAGCGAATGGATTCAGCAAAGCTCAATTCAATCTGAAGATCGTACAATTGGAATCATGGGGTTAGGAAACATTGGGAAGGCTATTGGTGATTCACTTGTTAACTTAGATTTTAAAGTTATTGGTTGGGGTGCTCGCCCTAAGGAGTCACTTGGGAGCATAAAATATTATTGTGGCCATGAACAGCTTGAAGATTTTCTGAGTCAAATTCATATCTTGATAAATGTCTTACCACTAACTGACAATACTAAAAATATACTAACAAAAAATGAACTTACTTTTTTGCCTCAGGGTACCTTTATTATAAATATTGGTAGAGGCGGCATAATTAATGAGAATGATCTCATAAATTTTCTGGATTGTGGCCATATTAAAGCAGCAGCTTTAGATGTTTTTGCACAGGAGCCTCTTCCAGAAAATAATTCACTTTGGATGCACCCTTCAGTTTATGTAACCCCTCACATTGCGGGTCAAAGCAATCCTCGCTCAGCAGCTAAAACTATTGCAGAAAATATCCATCTAATTCAAAATGGTGAAGCTCCATATCCCATATATAGCCATGATAGTGGGTATTAATTAATTTTTATTTTTCTTAATCGAGATATAAAGAATTGTTTAGAAATCAACAGAAATCATGCACCAAGTGATGTACGAGTGCTATTTATGTGAATTCATGACCAATTGAATTCAACTAAAAAGACTAATCTTATATAATAACCTTTTTTTGGACAAAATATAATGTCTGCAGGAAGCGAAATTAGAACTACCCCTTTGCATCAAATGCATATTAATGCAGGTGCAAAAATGGTTCCATTTGCTGGATATGCAATGCCAGTTAGTTACCCTCTTGGCATCAAAAAAGAACACACACAAACTCGAGAAAAGGCAGGCCTATTTGATGTTTCACATATGGGCCAAATTAAAATAACAGGTGCAGAAGCAATGAGTGCTCTTGAGTCATTGGTACCTGTAGATATTATAGATTTACCCTTAATGAAGTCGCGCTATGCCCTTTTTACTAATAGCAATGGCGGCGTATCAGACGATTTAATGGTTACCAATCTTGGTGATAATTGTTTGTTTCTGGTAGTGAATGCAGCTTGTAAAGATTCTGATTTGGAGCATTTAAACCAGTCAATAGGTCTTAGTTGTAAAGTTGAACTATGTCAAAATTTAGCTTTGTTGGCATTACAGGGGCCCAAGGCTGTAGAAGTGTTGGGAGAAATTGCTCCCTCTGTCACTAACATGACCTTTATGACTGCTAAGCATTTAACAATAAAAGATATTGATTGCTTTGTGACTCGTTCTGGATACACTGGCGAGGATGGATTTGAAATATCAATGCCATCAAGTGATGCTGAAAAATTTGCTGCACTTATTCTTTCTAGTGATGAGGTTGAGTGGGTAGGTTTAGGCGCAAGAGACTCACTTCGATTAGAGGCTGGCTTATCGCTCTATGGACATGAGCTTGATGATAATCATAGTCCGGTTGAGTCATCTTTAAATTGGGCACTCTCTAAAGTCAGAAGGACAGGAGGCCAGCGTGAGGGCGGCTATTTGGGGGACAATATAGTTTTAAGCCACCTAAGTGATGGCCCTAAAGCAAGGATTGTTGGAATACTTCCTGAGGGCAAAATGCCTGTGAGAGATGGCGCCCTGATTGAAAATGAAGAGGGAGTTCAGGTTGGTGAGGTGACCAGTGGAGGTTTTGGCCCAACTTTGAATAAACCGATAGCGATTGCGAGACTAAAAACAAAATTTACTATGAACCAGTCAAAACTTTTTGCACTGGTAAGGGGAAAAAGAATAGCAGTTGAGGTTGTCAATCTGCCGTTTGTTAAACACAATTATTACAGAGGTTGAAAATTAATAAGGAGAAGAAATGAGTATTAAGTATTCTGAAGATCATGAGTGGGTTGATGAGAAGGAAGATGATTTAGTGGTTATTGGGATAACTGATTTTGCCCAGGAGCAGCTTGGGGATTTAGTTTATGTTGAGTTGCCAGAGGTTGGTGATGAGTGTTCTCGCGGCGAAAACATTTCAGTTATAGAGTCTGTCAAAGCTGCTTCTGACCTAGTTGCGCCAGTCTCAGGTTCAATTATAGAGGTAAACTCTCGACTAGAAGATGAGCCAGAGATTGTCACTGAGGACTCGATGGGTGAGGGTTGGTTCATCAAGGTGAAACTATCAAATCCTGAAGAGTTAAATGACCTTATGGATGAGGACGCATACAACACCTTTATTGAGGAATAACAAGAGAGACTTTAATGGCAAATAAGATTGAAGATTTATTGAATAATGACGCTTTTACCAATAGACATATTGGCTCTTCAAGCGAACAAAAGAATCAAATGCTTAACTATCTTGGTTTTGATAACCTTGATAAATTAATTGATGAAATAGTTCCAGATGTTATTCGTCGAAAAGAACCGATGAATATTGCAGATGGTATGTCAGAACTTGCAGCACTTAAACAGCTAAGAAATCTTGCAAGGATGAATATTCGTTACAAATCTTTCATTGGCCAAGGCTACTATAATTCCATCACGCCTCCAGTTATTCAGAGAAATGTCGAGGAAAACCCAGCATGGTACACAGCTTATACTCCTTATCAACCCGAGATATCCCAAGGCCGACTAGAGGCTTTGATGAATTTTCAGACCATGGTCTCAGATTTGACAGGTATGGATTTAGCGAATGCATCGATGCTTGATGAGGCAACTGCGTGTGCAGAAGCCATGACTCTGTGTCATCGCGTTAGTAAATCAAAGAGTAATACTTTTTTTGTGGCAAATGATTGTTATGCTCAAAATCTTGAAGTTATTAAAACTAGAGCTGAGCCTCTAAATATTGAGGTTGTTGTTGGTGATCCTCTGATTGACTTAAAAGACCTCGATTGTTTTGGTGTTCTTCTGCAGTATCCAAATACTTATGGTGCTTTTAGCGACTATTCAAAATTAATCGAATCTATTCACGAAAAGAAAGCACTTGTTAGTGTTAGTGCCGATCTACTAGCTTTGACGCTCTTAAAACCACCTGGTGAAATGGGAGCAGATATAGTAGTAGGAAATACCCAAAGATTTGGTGTTCCAATAGGATATGGTGGTCCTCATGCTGCTTACATGTCAATTAGTGATAAGTACAAACGATCAATGCCAGGGCGAATTATTGGTGCATCTGTTGATACAAAGGGAAGGCTAGCATATCGTTTAGCACTCCAGACTCGAGAGCAACATATTCGCCGTGAGAAAGCAACTAGTAACATTTGTACTGCACAGGCTCTCTTGGCAATCATGGCCAGCATGTATGCGGTATATCATGGTCCAGAGGGTTTAAAAAACATTGCTGGTCGTATTTTTCAATATGCCAGTGTCTTTGCAGATGGCATGAAGCAAATGGGATTTAAAGTACTTAATGATTCATATTTTGATACGTTAACGATTGAGGTTAAAAACTCAGATGCTATTGTTATGCAAGCTGAAAAAAATGGATACAACGTTAATGTGTTTAGTAAAACACTTGTTTCAGTATCTTTTGATGAACTTAGCACACCCGAAGATATTGAGTATTTATGGAGGATCTTCAATACTGAGTCAGATCTTAGTGCACAGTCGTTGTTTGAAAAAAATAAATCAAAAATTCAAAAGAGCTTACAAAGAAATTCTAAATTTCTAACGCATAAAGTCTTTAATACTTATCGTTCTGAAACAAATATGATGAGATATATCCGTTATTTAGGGGATAAAGATATTGCTCTAGATCGTTCAATGATTCCCTTAGGGTCATGCACTATGAAACTTAACGCTGCAGCTGAGTTGATACCAGTGAGTTGGCCAGAATTTTCACAAATTCATCCAGCAGTTCCAATGAACCAGGTAATTGGCTATCAGCAAATGATAAGTGAGCTTGAGGAAATGCTTTGTGAAGCCACAGGTTACTCAGCCATTTCACTGCAACCTAATTCTGGAGCTCAGGGCGAGTATGCTGGTTTAATTGCCATAAGGGGATATCACCGAAGTAGAGGCGATGAAAATCGAAATATATGTCTCATTCCATCATCGGCTCATGGAACTAACCCTGCTTCTGCCCAAATGGCGGGAATGAAGGTTATCGTGATTGAAAGTGCCTCTGATGGCAATATAGATCTTGAGGATTTAAGAGCAAAAACTAAAGAGCACGAAGAAAATTTAGCAGCAATAATGATTACATACCCTTCGACGCATGGTGTTTTTGAAAAAGATGTTAGAGAAGTGTGTGACATTGTTCATAACGCAGGTGGTCAGGTCTATATTGATGGTGCAAATATGAATGCGATGGTTGGAGTTTCTGCTCCAGGAGAGTTTGGAGGTGATGTATCACATCTGAACCTTCACAAGACATTTGCGATACCCCATGGTGGAGGCGGTCCAGGTGTTGGTCCCATAGGTGTAAAAGAACACCTCATCGACTTTTTACCAAGAACACCTTTAAATAATACCGATGTTGGAAGTATTTCTGGTGCACCATGGGGATCTGGCAGTATTTTGCCAATTAGTTGGATGTATATTGCAATGCTTGGAAAAGATGGACTCTATGAGGCAACATGTAATGCCATACTCAATGCAAACTACATAGCTAAAAAGCTTGAGGAGCACTATCCAATACTTTACAGTGATGAAAATGGAAGAATCGCTCATGAGTGTATTATTGATATAAGACCTATTAAAGATTCAGTAGGTATTAGTGTTGATGATGTTGCTAAGCGCCTTATTGATTTTGGATTTCATGCTCCAACAATGTCTTTCCCAGTTGCTGGAACGTTAATGATTGAGCCAACTGAGTCAGAATCATTAGATGAACTTGATCGATTCTGTGATGCAATGATTCAAATCAGAAAAGAGATTAAAAAGGTTGAGTCAGGTGAATATTCTACTGAAGATAATCCGTTAATTAATTCGCCCCACACTTTAGAAATGGTAACATCGTCTCAATGGGATTTTTCATATTCCAGAGAAGAGGCGGCTTATCCCGTCGAAAGTCTGAGGCGAGTTAAGTATTGGCCGCCAGTTTCGAGAGTGGATAATGTCTATGGAGATAAGAATTTGGTTTGTTCTTGTCCAAGTGTAGAAGATTATAAGTAGATTTATATGAAATCATTTTTGATTAGTGTTTTAGGAGACGATAAGTCTGGGCTTGTTGACGGCCTTTCCAAAATCATTGTTGCAAATAATGGTGATTGGATTGAAAGTAATATGTCGAGTTTTGAAGGAAAGTTTGCAGGCATTCTTAAAGTTAATGTGCCCTCAAGTAATGCTGTAAAACTAAAAAAAGAACTGACCTCTTCCACTTTAGGTCTTCAAATTGCATGTGAGGAAACTAAACCAGTTGATGAACTTAACAACGTTATGAGTTATAACATTGAACTGATTGGCCAAAACCATGTAGGAATTATAAATAAGCTTTCTCATGTTTTAGCTGATGAGTTGAAAGCTAATGTTGAAGAGCTAAAGACTGAGATAATTGATGCTTCAATGTCTGGAGAGCAGCTCTTTAAAGCCCAAATTAATCTTCACCTGCCCAACTCGCTTGATGAAAATCTAATCAGAGATAAGCTAGAGCAAATTGCTGATGAGATGATGGTCGAAATATACTCTTATGAAAGTTAGAATTAATCAGAAACTACCATGGGCAATGAAAGCGCTGTTTCTGTAGTTTGACTTTCCGTAGCTAAAGAACTCTCCACTTGGTAGTAAGACTTTCCCACCTGCTGACCTTAATACTGCATCTCCAGCAGCTGTATCCCACTCCATAGTTGGTCCAAATCGAGGATAAACATCAGCCTCACCGCAGGCAATTAAACAAAATTTTAATGAAGATCCAATAGAAATTGTATCTTTAATATGATTGCTATTAAGCCAATTATTCGTCGATTCATCTCGATGAGAGACACTTGCAACAGCTATAGGGCCAGAATTTGGGACAGGTCTTATTGTAATTTTCTGAATACCTTTTTTTGATTCTTCAAAAGCTCCTGTAGCGCTTGAAGCAAAAAACATCCGATCCAGAGCTGGTGCATAGACAACTCCTAAAGTAGGAATTCTATTTTCTATTAGACCAATGTTGACTGTAAATGATCCAAGCCCATCCTTTTTAAGGAATTCTTTGGTTCCATCCAGCGGGTCAATTAGGAAAAATTGTTCTGTAACCTCTGCTTGATGGCTACTTGAGTTTTCCTCTGAAATGATTGGGATATCAGGAATAATTTCTTTCAACTTCCCTAGAATGACATTCTCTGAAGCCTCATCAGCAAGAGTAACTGGAGATCCATCATCTTTGAAGTTGACCTCGATTGAGCTTTCATAGATTCTCATGATCTCACGACCAGCGTCTCGAGCAACTTCTCGCAACTCTTCAAGTAATTGCGAATAATCTATCTGCATCATTTGATTAGGCACTTAGCTTAAGTGATAATGTTGTGCTCTGGGCCAAATGGGAATTTTGTAATGTCATAAGCACTATCTTCAGTAAGAACCATTACGTCATGCTCCCTATAACCTCCTGCTCCTGGCTTACCCTCTGGAATCATAATCATTGGCTCCATAGAAACTACCATATTTTTTTGTAAAACAGTATCAATGTCCTCTCTTAATTCAACGCCAGCCTCACGGCCATAGTAATGAGACAGGACTCCGAACGAGTGCCCATAGCCAAAAGTTCTACTTTCGAGTAAACCGTATTCCTCAAAAATTTTATTCAGTTCAAGCGCAATATCCTTGCATGCTACTCCAGGCTTAATTAGTTTCATACCTTCTTCATGAACTTTGACATTTATTTCCCATAGCTTTAAAGATGCATCATCAACATGATCATAAAACAAGGTTCTTTCTAGCGCAACATAATAGCCAGCAATCATTGAAAAACAGTTAAGACTTAAGATATCTCCTTTCTGAACTTGTCTTGTGGTGACTGGATTATGTGCACCATCAGTATTGATTCCAGATTGAAACCACGTCCAAGTATCCATTAGCTCTGAATGCGGATAGCGCTTTGCAATTTCTCTAACCATGGCTTGTGTGGAGTGAAGTGCAACTTCATGCTCAGGAGCTCCTTCTTTAATTGCTTCAACTAATGCAGCACCACCAATATCACAAACATTTGCTCCCTGGATGATGTGTGCGATTTCCTCATCTGATTTAATTGAACGCATCTTCATACAGTCAACGGAAATATCAACAAAGTCTGCTTGGTCGAATGCTGCGCCAAGTTTATCTAAACGTTCTTTGGTTATGTGGTCATATTCAATACCAATTTTTCCAGTATTTTTGACAAGCTTCTGTAGGGCATGAAAGAAGCTGTCTTTTTGCCAATCGGTGTAGACCAGATTTTCACCAAAGGTACGTCTAAAAGGTTGACCGCCATCAATATTAGCAGTAACAGATGTCACTTTGTCTTGAGTTACTACAAGTGCATAAGGCCTACCAAACGAACAGTAAAGAAAATCACTATAGTAATTAATGCCATGGATAGAGGTAAAAATAATAGTCTCAATATTGCATTGAGCCATATGATCTTTTAGTTTTTTTTGCCTATCTAAGTATTCTTGATCACTAAATGTATGGGTGATATTATCACCATTTGGAATAAGAATCGTTCTGGGCATGTTCATAGCAAATCCTGGATATATTTAATTTGAGCGGATGTTAGACAATATTGACAAGTATAGCAAGCTTTTTTCAAACAAAATATTTTAAGTTTTTAAAAATGAAGATATGCCTTATATTTTTAAAACATTCTAATTTATTGTGATTTTTTTAAAACAGTTTCACGGACGAATGTATAAAGTCCTGAGACTACTACAATTGAAGCTCCAATTATGGTTAAGCTATCTGGATTCTCCTCAAGAATGATAATTGCAAGCAACATAGCAAAAACTATTCTTGAATATCTAAACGGAGATATAACTGACATTTCACCAATTCTTGAAGAGATAACAAGTGAGTAATAAGCAATTACACCAAAGGCAGATGCGCCAATAAAATATAGAATTTGATTAGATGTAGGAATTACCATTGGTGAGTTAAATGGAATAATTAGAATACCTGAGATTCCAAAAGCTATGAAGGCATACAATGCAATTGTTACCGAAGGAAGTTTAACTTGCATAGCGCGAGTTGCTAGATCGCGAGCTGCTAAAAATACGGATCCAAGTAATGCAAATATTGATGCTGGCATAAACCCTTCAAAGCCAGGACGGACAATCAATAATACACCTATAAAGCCAATAAATACTGCCGTCCAGCGTCTCCAACCTACTTTTTCTTTAAAAAATATTACAGCACCAATTGTTACTAATAATGGCGCTATTTGTAGAATTGCTGTGGCAGATGAAAGAGGCGTTAAAGCAATTGCTGTAACAAAAAAAACTGCTCCTAAAAGCTCACAAATTGTTCGAATTATTACATGTTTGTTTAATAGATCTTTATGAATAATTGGCGCACGCTGCAGAAGTGCAATAATTAGGAATACAACTGTCCCAGTAAACCCAAGGATTATTATTACTTCTGATATTGGAAAATAAGTTGAGAGCATTTTAATAAAAAGATCCTCAAATGCAAAACCTGCCATCGCGAGAATCATAAATAGGATGCCCTTTAAGTTATCCATTTTTGTTGACCCAGATATTAAAGTTGAATTTTAACTGTAGCCATGCCCTCTTGAGTAATTATTTATTTTGGGAGGAGTCCATTGTTTCAAGGAGTCAGCTGATGGTTTGAAAATCTCCACCTTTAGAGGATAGCAATTCGCCTCATCGCTTGAATGGCTGGAACTACAATCGCCACCAGGACAAGATGACAATCCTCCCAAAAGATCAATTTCAGCAAAGAATTCTATGAAATCATCTGGCCTTACAGGGCTTGCTTTCATGAAGTACTGGTGAGTATTTTTTGTAAATCCGGTGCACATAAAAACATTTAGTACGTCATGAACGTTATCCTCTATTTGAGAAATTGGCTTTTGTTGCTGATTTGAGAGTGCTCTGCATAGATTTGAGTGACAACAGTAGTGATACTCTTTGTTATTTAAAGCGACGTGTGTATAGGGGTCACACCTTGTTCCAATTACATCATGAACGCTTCCACCATCCTCATCATAGCCATACCAGTCTAGAGTGTCATGGGTAATGGTAGCCATCGGCCTTAAAAAAGGAAGATTCGAATAAAGTCTATCCCCAGTACTCAAATGCGTCCCATAAAGTGCACGCGTTTTGCCACTAAAAAAACGTTCACTAATATTATGTTTGTTCCATAAATTTAAATCTCCAACTTGTGGCCCTTCAACACTGATAATTCTGAAAAAACAACCCGCAGGAACTTCAAAAGTTTTAGCATCTCTTGGAGGAATTATGATTGACTCTATTAGATGCATATTTTCTCTGGCAGATTGATAAATATTTGCGTCATAAGCTGGTAGATTGTCAATGGGATAAGATATGACTGGTTTAATGCCACGACGACTTTTTGCATCATCTGGCTCTGGACTTTGATTAATTATTTTCATAGTTGTCTCCTATTGATAAAACCATAACCATTATGTTGATTTTAGAGTGCTTTTCCAAATCCACCACCACCTGGTGTTTTTAGAACAAAAAGATCATTTTTCCCGACCTCTACCTGACCTTTAGTGCCTAATTTTGTGATACTTTCATCTGAGTGAATAACGTAATTTTCTCCAACGGCACCTGACTCACCTCCAGACACTCCGTAGGGCGGAATTTTCCTATGGCCCGCAATAATATTCACTGTCATTGGCTCCAGGAACCGCATCCTTCTATCCACTCCATCTCCCCCTCTATTAAGACCTTTTCCACCAGAATTTTTTCTGATGCTAAATGACTCAAGTTTGACTGGGAAGCGCCACTCTAAAACCTCTGGATCAGTCAGCCTTGAATTTGTCATGTGGGTATGAACCGCACTGCAACCAGGTTGGTTTGAACTGGCTCCAGAACCACCACAAATGGTTTCATAGTTTTGGACTTTATCGTTGCCCCAAATATAATTATTCATCGTCCCTTGTGATGCTGCAAATTCTCCTAGAGCTCCGAGCAAAGCATCAACAATGTATTGCGAAGTTTCAACATTCCCAGAAAATACAGCTGCTGGGTATTGGGGGTTGATCATTGAATGTTTGGGTATGATTAAATTTAAAGGTTTTAGGCATCCAGCATTAAGAGGGATATCGTCATCAACTAGGCAACGGAAAACATATAAGACTGCAGCGTAACAAATTGAACTTGGAGCGTTATAATTTCCTGGGTGTTGACCACTTGTGCCAGTGAAGTCAATGGTTGCAGAACGATTTAGTTTGTTGACGCTTATTGAGACTGTGACTTGATGACCATCATCCATCTTATATGTAAAGCTTGAATCACTTAATACATCTAAAACTCTTCGAACAGATTCCTCAGCGTTATCTTGAACATGGCTCATGTATGCGTGAACAACTTCCAGGCCATAGTGCTTGATTATTTTCATTAGTTCTTGAGACCCTTTTTCTGCAGCTGCAACTTGAGCTTTTAAATCAGCAATATTTTGTTTAATATTTCTAGCAGGGTGTTCACCTGAGCTTAATAATTTGTATATTTCCTTTTCAAGAAATACACCCTGAGCGACTATGGTGAAGTTGTCAATTAGTACCCCCTCCTCTTTAACATGAGTCGAGTTTGCTGGAGCAGAGCCAGGAACTGTTCCTCCAATATCTGCATGGTGACCTCTTGTAGCAACATAGAAAATTACGTCCTCATTATTGTCATCAAATACTGGCTTTATAAGTGTAATATCTGGCAAATGTGTGCCCCCATTATATGGGGCGTTAATAAGAAAGGCATCTCCTGGATTCATCGTGGCAGAATTTTCTCTAATGATCGTCTTAATGGATTCACTCATTGAACCTAAATGAACTGGAACATGGGGTGCATTTGCTACAAGATCTCCGGTTGGGGAGAATAATGCACATGAAAAATCTAGACGCTCCTTTATATTAACAGAAGAGGCTGTATTCTCAAGAACCATACCCATTTGTTCTGCAACACTCATAAATAAATTGTTAAATATTTCTAACATGATGGGGTCTACACTTGTTCCAATAGCACTTGACCTTATGATTTTTTGAGTTCGAGTTAAAAGTAAATCATTACTATCTCTAAGAGTTGCATCCCATCCTGGCTCAACTACGATAGTTGAGGTTGGTTCGATGATTACAGCTGGACCAGAAAGTTTTTCATTGGGTTTAATATTGTCCCGATGATAAAAAATAGTCTTTTCAAGTTTTCCATTGATAAATACATCTTGGGTTTTAAGAGGTTTAGTTTTTAGCTTATCAGAGATAATTTTAGTTGACTCAAATTGCTCACTTTGACACGAAACCTCTGACTGGATTGATTCAATGATGACAATCTTTTCGGGTGAAATAAAGCCAAACCTTGTTCTATGTGTTCTCTCGAAACAATGTTTCATTCCCTCAACATCTTCAAATGGAACAGCTAATGACGTGTCAGAATCCTTATAGCGGAGATAGACTCGATCAGTATAAAGAAATAAGCTTTTATTGAGGTTTTGTGAGATTAAATCTTTCTTACCCTTGACATGAAGCCTTTTGAAATTCTTTGAAAGGTCATCAATTGCACTATTTCCAAGAGGCAATTCAACAGTTAAATCATAGATAGTTCGACTATCGGCAAGTCCAATACCGTAAGCAGACAAAACGCCTGCATAAGGATGAAGATGGATTTTTTTTATACCTAATCTATCTGCAACTAAGCATGCGTGTTGTCCGCCAGCACCACCAAAACAAGATAGGGCATAGTCGCTGACATCATACCCGCGTTGTACTGATATTTTTTTTATAGCGTTGGACATGCTCTCAACAGCGATTGATAAAAATCCTTCTGCAACAGCAGACGGATGGACTGTTTTTTTAGTTTTTAAGGAGATTTCTTTAGCAAGGTCTGTAAATTTTTTATCAACAATACTGAAGTCAAGTTTTTGATTGGCTTTGGGTCCAAAGACTTTAGGAAAAAATTCTGGATTTAATTTACCTAGCATCACATTGCAATCTGTAACAGTAAGAGGACCCCCATTGCGATAACAAGCTGGGCCGGGAAATGCTCCTGCAGAATCAGGTCCTACTCGATATCTTGAGCCATCAAAATGAAGAATTGATCCCCCACCTGCAGCTACTGTATTTATTAACATCATTGGTGAGCGAAGCCTTACGCCAGCTACTTCAGTCTCAAGAGTTCTTTCATATTCTCCATTAAAGTGGCAAACATCAGTGGATGTTCCACCCATATCAAAACCGATGAGCTTATTGAGACCAATCTTTTCCCCAGTTTTGACCATGCCAACGACTCCACCAGCTGGTCCTGAGAGTATGGCATCCTTGCCTTGAAAATAGTTTGCATCCGTCAAACCTCCATTGGACTGCATAAACATTAATTTTCCATAGTCGCTTTGAGTTGGGCCAAGTGCATCTTTGACCTGATTGACATAGCGACGCAAAATTGGTGATAAGTATGCATCAACGACTGTCGTGTCTCCTCTTGGAATCATTTTCATGAGTGGGCTGACTTTGTGGCTAACTGAGATCTGTACAAACCCAATTTTTTTAGCAATTGCAGCAACTTGTTGTTCATGGCCTTGGTGTCTATAACCATGCATCAAAACAATTGCTATCGAATTAAATCCTTGATCAAAAGCAATTTTTAGTAATTTTTTTGTATTAATTAGATCAAGTTTTTTAATTATTTTTCCGTTGATATCGACTCTTTCTTCAATCTCAACAATCTCCGAATAGAGCATGTCAGGAAGCTGGATATCCAGTGAAAATAATTGGGGTCTTTGTTGATAGCCAATCCTTAAGATATCTGAAAAGCCTGAAGTGATCGCTAATAAAGTTTTCTCACCTTCTCTCTCTAACAGAGCATTAGTTGCAACTGTTGTCCCCATTTTTATTGAGTCAATCTGATCAATCGGAACGCTATCTGCATCTTTTAAGTTTAATAGGTTTCTTATGCCTTGTATCGCTGCATCCTTGTATTGAGCTGAATTTTCAGAAAGTAGTTTGCGCGTTGAAATTTGCCCCTCTGGACTTCTACCAATAATGTCTGTAAAGGTTCCCCCTCTATCAATCCAGAACTGCCACTTAGGTCTTTCATTAGTTACCATCAAAATTTATTTACTTATAAGTCTGAACTAAATTATATATGCAAATAAATAGATATAAGTTAGCATGACTAGAGCGCTTAAAAAAATGATTGACATGAGGTAGTTTTAGGAACAAAATGCAAAAAAGTTCTATCCAGATATTTCAAGGGGGCAATAGGATGAACAACAATTATTTACTTGGCTTTAGCTTGGTCGTTATTAGCGGCATAATTTGGAGCTTTGGTGCACCACTAGTAAGATTACTTGAAGATGCTGAGAGCTTTAGGCTTCAGTATTTGCTTTACAGGGGTCTGGCCATTACCTCAGTCATACTCATATTCGTTTTGCTCAGAGAGGGTCGACACTTTTTTCAAACATTTAAACGGATTGATTCATGGAGCTTAGTGGGTAGTCTCGTCATGTCGGTCACTTTCTTTGGTTGGATTTATGCACTAACTACTACTACAGTTGCAATCACTTTATTAATGCTTGCATTGTCACCCGTTTTGTCAGCATTTTTGGGGTTTGTTATTCTAGGAGAGAGACTAAGTCGTATCACCTTTTTAAATATGTTAATAGTGGCTGCTGGAATCACAATTATGGTTTGGGATTCTGATAAATCAACTACTATCATTGGAGCTATTTATGGATTCTTTGTAGCTTTAGGTTTTGCTATATACACAATAACACTAAGAAAAAATCCCGAAGTACCGAAGTTATTGACACCCGCTCTTGCTGGCTTTTGGTGCATGCTATGGGCAACTATCCTAATTCTCATTAATGGTAGTGGTTTTGAGATGCCAACTATCAATATTGGAATCAGCATGTCCCATGGATTAGTAGTTGGCTGTGGATTAATACTCTATGGACTTGGTGCAAAATACCTACCTAGTGGTGAATTAGTAATGCTTTCACTCCTTGAAGTCGTGCTAGGTATTTTTTGGGCTTGGCTTCCAGTTATAGGCATTAATGAAGTTCCAACTAGAAATACCTTAATAGGTGGAATGGCAATTATCTTGGCCATTATTCTTCAAGGGATATATGCCAGAAAAAAGCACGTTATTCCAATGCCATAAGCTCTTGTAATATATTTATTTTTTTGTTTTATTTGAAAGATTGCTTTAGCCAATCTTTATTGCTAAAATTCCTCCTTTTTAGCAAATCAGCACTGACACGTTAGATTGGATATAGTTTCATTTTTTGTAATAAATAATTACCTATCATTGTCTTTGTTAATTTATTTATTTATCAACTCTAATGCTACAATTGACTTCTTACAATTAAATTAAATTAAATGAAAGAGCTAGTTTTTCCTGATATTAATTTTGATAACCTTGAGCGTTGGACTGGTGACGTTTCACCACTCGAGTGTATTCATATTAAAGATGAGACTCATAATGTAAAAAGCTTTACTTTCAAATCAAAGAAAGACGCTTGGTTTCAGTTTTTTCCTGGACAACATACAACTCTTTTTTTGAATATTGATGGTAAGGATGTCATGCGCACTTATACGATTGCATCAAGCCCTACAAAGCCAAATACAATTACTATCACCAATAAAAGAATGCAAGATGGCGTGGTGACAAACTGGATGCATGACAGCCTTAAAGTAGGTGATTGCGTTGAGGCACTTGATATTGGCGGGTCATTTAGTGTAGCCCTTGATCAACCAAAGCCAAAAATTTTACTTTTATCAGGTGGAAGTGGAATTACGCCGATGCTTTCTATGTCGAGATACTTTTTTGACCTTTCAATGGATCTTGATTTGGTTTTTATTCATAACGCTCAATCTGAAAACGATTTGATTGCAAAAGCAGAGCTCGATTATTACGAGTCAACTCAGGATAATTTTAAGAGGCACTATGTATGCGATGTCGCTAGTGAAACTTGGGATGGTGCGAGTGGCTATCTTAGTGAAGAGATGATGGTTGATCTGGTGCCTGATTTCACAGAACGAGAAATCTATTGTTGTGGACCAGAACCTTATATGCAAAACGTTAAGAAAATTCTTAACTCTTGTGATTATGATATGAGTCTATACCATCAAGAAAGTTTTGATATTGAGAGTTCAACTGCTCAAAATAACATGGCTATTGATGCAGATTTGCCCGAGCATAAAGTTTCAGAAAGTGAAATAAATGAATATAATGTCACCCTGTCAAAGAGTGGTGAAGTTTTGCAATGTGGAAGTAATACAAGTATTTTGGTTTCAATCCAAAAACAGGGAATTACAGTCCCATTTGCATGCTCTCAGGGTTTGTGCGGAACATGCAGAACTAAAATGCTTGATGGGACAGTTGAGATGGATGCTCAAGGTGGGCTTTTAAAGTCACATGAAAAAGAAGGATACATACTGACTTGTTGCTCTTACCCAACCAGTGATATTGTTCTGGATTTATAGATTTATTAGTTGAGTTAAAGTTATGCAAAAAAAATATTCGTGGTATTCCTTGTTGAAAGCAGGCTTGTCCAACCAAGAGTGGGATAAAGCAATTCCACTATGTAAGCCAAAGTCGAAGTATGACGTCATTATTATTGGTGGAGGAGGTCATGGTCTTGCTACAGCTTACTATTTAGCGAAGGAATGCGGGATTACTAATGTTGCAGTTGTTGAAAAGGGATATATTGGCGGTGGAAATACCGGTAGAAATACTACAATTATTAGGTCAAACTATCTCAGAGATGAAGCGTCTAGTCTGTATGAGCACTCAATGAGGCTATGGGAAGGGCTAAGTGAAGATTTAAATTTTAATGTCATGTTCAGTCAAAGAGGAGTCTACAATCTTGGACACACCCTTCAGGACATGAGGGATATTGAACGAAGAGTAAATGCCAATGTACTTAATGGCGTTGATGCTGTCGTTGTTGACCATAAAGAGATTAAAGAACAAATTCCGATTATCAATACCTCCAAAAATGTCAGGTATCCAATTATGGGTGCTTCATTCCAGGCGCGTGCTGGTGTGGCTCGACATGATGGCGTAGCATGGGGTTTTGCTCGAGCAGCCTCAAACTTAGGTGTCGATATTATTCAAAATTGTGAAGTCATTGATATTGAAGTTGAAGAGGGTAGAGTGAAAGGTGTAAAAACCACGCGAGGAGATATTTTTGCAGATCAAATTGGATGCGTCAGCGCAGGACACTCTTCAGTGATAGCAAAAATGGCCGGATTAAGACTGCCAGTTGAGAGTCATCCTTTGCAAGCGTTTGTATCTGAGGCAATGAAGCCTATTCTCCATACGGTTGTAATGTCCAACGCTGTTCATGGATATGTCAGTCAGAGTGATAAGGGGGATTTAGTAATTGGTGCTGGAATAGATGGCTATAACTCTTATGCTCAAAGAGGTAGCGCCAAAATAGTAGAGCACTGTGCAGCGGCAATACTGGAGTTGTTTCCAATTTTTTCTCGCGTTCGCATGAATCGACAATGGGGCGGTATTGTTGATGTCTGTCCTGATGCCTGTCCAGTGATTAGCCCAACTAAAGTTCAAGGTCTCTACTTTAATTGCGGCTGGGGAACGGGCGGCTTTAAGGCGACACCTGGTTCAGGTAATGTTTTTGCGCATACTATTGCACAAGACAAGCAACATGAATTGGCAGTTCCATTTCACATTGATCGCTTCACAACTGGCGCTCTTATAGATGAGCATGGCGCCGCAGGCGTAGCCCACTAGTTTAGTAAAAGGTAATATTATGTTTTCGATAGATTGTCCATACTGTAAAGAATCAAGAGATCAGAATGAATTTGCGCCTGCAGGGGAAGCTTTCATTGCAAGACCTCAAAACCCTGAGGCATTGACTGATGAACAGTGGGCTGATTATGTATTTTATCGAACAAATCATAAGGGTGACCACTGGGAGCAATGGGTTCATACGGCTGGTTGTCGAAAATACTTATTAGTCAAAAGATCAACCATTAGTCATGAAGTCATCCAGGTGTCGACTTTTGGAGAGATTAACAGTGAGAACATATCATGAGACTAGATAATCACAAAAGCAGTCTCATAGATTATTCAAAGCCACTGAGTTTTATATTTAATAATAAATCCTACAAGGGTTTTCATGGGGATACGCTAGCTTCAGCGCTTATTGCAAACAACGTCCTCTTCTATGCAAGAAGCTTTAAGTATGGCCGAAAACGTGGATTGATGGGGGCAGGAGTTGAAGAGCCAAATGCCTTAGTTTCTCTCGAGATAGGGGGAAGATATACTCCCAATATGAAGGCTACTGAGGTGATGCTTTATAATGGTTTGAGTGCTGTTAGTTCCAGCAATCCAAATTCATTTGATTTTCGCGCTATGATTAAGCCACTGCATCGTTTTATGCCAGCGGGCTTTTACTACAAGACATTTATTAAACAAAGAGTTTGGTCTTTGGTAGAAGATAGCTTGAGATCCTTATCTGGGTTTTCTAAAGCTCCTACTGAAGTAGATGAGGATGTGTATGATCATGTATTTCAGCATACTGAGGTTCTTATCGTTGGCGGCGGAGTATCTGGCATAACAGCAGCATTAGAGATCCTAAACCACTCAAAAAATGCTAGGGTGATTTTGGTTGACGAAAGAGAGAGTTTGGGCGGAGAATTGCTGAGTGAGTTTTCAACTGATGAATCATCATACGACTGGCATGAAGAAAGCATTAATAGTCTATTGAAGTTTAAGAATGAAGATAATAGTCGTCTTAAAATCCTCACATCAGCGACTGCTTATGCTTGGTATGATCATAACTATATTGAAATTTTACAAACCAATGCTACGGGTCAATCTACTTTAAAAGATGGTGTTCGATCAGCAAGAAAAGTTCTACATAAGATTAGAGCAAAAGAGGTTATTTTAGCTACCGGAGCCCATGAGCGACCAATGCTTTTTGAAACCAACGACTTGGCCAATATTATGCTAAGTCAGTCTGTTAGACGTTACATTGAAGAGTTTAGTGTGGTCTCAGGTAGAAAGGTTATTTTGTATGGAAACAATGACAGTATTTATAGCACTGCAATCAGTCTAAATAATAACAATATTGATTGTAAAGTGATTGATGTAAGAGCTCCTGGTGGTGAAAGTGAAATTGTTCTCAACGCTAAGAATTCAAGTATCGACATTCTTCAAGGCTTTGCAATTAGAAAGGCGAATGGAGCAAGCAGCATTAAAGGTGTTGAAATTTCAAAAGTTGAATTACAATCTAAGCCGCCTCATTGGCAATCCCAATGGAGGCTTACCAAAGATACACAAACACTAGAATGTGACTTATTAGCTACGTCAGGCGGGTTTAATCCTGTTGTGCACTTGGACTGTCATTGTGGTGGTAAGACTTATTTTGATGAGTATTCCCAATCATTCTTGCCTCAAAAAGAGAGAAAGAGTAGAAAAGTTTGCGGTGCTGTAAATTCTGTTGGGTATTGGAAGGATGCCATTTTAGATGCTAAAAATAAAGCGCAACAGTCCCTGGAGTCTATGGGTGAAGTTAAAAAGGCCATTATTCAACCACTTACTAAGGAGTGCTCAAACTATTACAAGGTTGATCGATTCTTTACTCCAAGTGAAATCCTTAATAAGCCTAAAGTGTTTATTGATATGCAAAATGACGTCACTACTTTGGATGTTGCGCTTGCAATTAGAGAGGGCTATCAGTCTATCGAGCATATTAAGCGTTATACAGCAATGGGTTTTGGTACTGACCAAGGTAAAACTGGAAATATTAATGGAATCGCTGTAGCAGCTGAATTCTTAGATGTTCCAATGTCAGATGTTGGAACTACGACATTTAGACCAGCATACACTGGAGTTGATTTTGGTGCGATGGCAGGCCGAGAAGTAGGTGATTTTTTTGACCCACAAAGATATACAACGATTCACAACTCCCACGTGGAGAGTGGCGCTGAGTTTGAGTTAGTTGGTCAATGGTTCCGACCTTGGTTTTATCCAATGGAAGGGGAAGATATGCATCAAGCTGTCAACCGAGAGTGTAGATCTGTTCGAAACTCTCTAGGCATGATGGACGCATCAACGCTTGGAAAAATTGATGTCCAAGGAAAAGATGCAAGAGAATTTTTATCGAGAGTGTATACCAATGCCTGGATGAAACTTGCTCCTGGAAGTTGTCGTTACGGCTTAATGTGTAATGAAAAAGGAATGATTATTGATGATGGTGTATCAGCCTGTATTAATGATAATCATTTTATTATGACCACGACAACAGGCGGTGCAGCGAGTGTTTACTCCACTCTAGAAATGTGGCTTCAAACTGAATGGAGTGACTTGGATGTTCATCTCAATAGTGTCACAGATCAATTTTCAACGGTCGCAGTAGTGGGGCCAAATGCCCGCAAATTAATGGAAGTATTGTGTGAAGATGTTGACTTTAATAAAGAAAGTTTTAAGTTCATGCAGTGGCGTCCTGGAACTGTATGCGGAGTCAACGCAAGAATTATGAGAATTAGTTTTTCAGGGGAACTGGCTTATGAAATCAATATTGAAGCCAACTATGGTCGCTTCATTTGGGATCAAGTTGCACTAGCAGGGAAGTCTTGGAATATAACGCCTTATGGTACTGAATCAATGCATGTGCTTCGTGCAGAAAAAGGCTATATTATTGTTGGTCAAGATACAGATGGTTCAATGACACCTATGGATGTGAATATGAGCTGGATTCTTGCAAAAGATAAGTCATTTTCATATATTGGTCAACGCTCTTTTAGTATTGCTGCATTGAATTCAAATGATAGGCTTCAATTAGTAGGGCTATTAACAAAAGATGCCCAGGTCGTGTTACCTGAAGGGTCTCATATTATTAGTAATAAAGGGGTCTCTATCGGTTATGTAACCTCAAGCTATTACAGTTCATCTTTAGGAAGGTCTATTGCGCTTGCTCAACTGAAGGGCGGGCTTTCTAAGATAACTGAAACAGTTTTGGTGAAAATTGTTCAAGAGAAACAAGGATTGAAAGAGATACCTTGTGAAGTTTCTAGCAGCGTCTTTTATGATGCTAAAGGTGAAAAGGTGGATGGAAATGAGTGATTCTAAAAATAAAATTGAACCCATATTTAGATCCACTTTTGATCCTGTTACAGATGCTGATGGTTTTCTAATCAATCAGAAAAATCTTATCTCTCAGGAAGTAACTGGACACTCTTTGATTGTTCTAAGAACATCTGCAAGTTCAAAAAATAATACTAAGGTGGCAAAAGATATCTTTAATCTTAAGCTTCCTGGAGCGCTTGAGATAACTTCTGGCGATAATGATTCGAAATGTTTTTGGGTTAGCCCCGATGAATTTTGGGTTTTGTTATCGCGAAACCATAAGATAGAAATAGAAGAAAAGTTATCATCACTTCCTAAGGGTATTTCAATAAGTGATAATTCTGGAGCTTATGGAATACTTGAGTTTATTGGAGATCAAACTCACAATCTATTAGCTAGATGGATGAGCTATGATATTGAAGGCTCTCTTAAGGATGGAAAGGCTGTTTCAACTACTTTTGGCCAGGCCCCTGTGTTTGTTTATCGTTATAAAAAAAGTTTATTTATGATGGTGAGACACTCCTTTTCACATTATGTTGCGGGGCTACTAAAGGATAGTGCAAAAAGGTTATAAGCAGTTATATTGCTGTAAGATGTGAGCTATGAATAAGGTTGATTTTATAAGCATGGAAAATGGTACTGCTGAAGAGTATGCCTTTCTAGATAAGCTCGAAAATCAATATTTAGAAGATCTCCCCTCTCGACTCATTGAGGCTTTAAAAGCATTAGATTTTAGTCTATCAGGTTATCAAGTTAGTCGACTCGAACACTCTTTGCAAGGAGCAACAAGAGCTTTTGTAGCTGAGGAAGATTTAGAACTGGTTATGGCTGTTTTGTTTCATGATATTGGTGACTCTCTTGCACCCCACTCTCACTCTGAAATGGCTGCTGCGATTCTTCGACCATTTGTCTCAGAGAAAATCTATTGGATTGTTAAGCATCATGGTGTTTTTCAAATGTATTATTATGCGCACCACTCTGGCGGCGATAGAAATGCCAGGGAGGCTTTTATTGATAGTCCTTGGTATGACGATACCGTAAGATTTTGTCATCATTATGACCAAAACTGTTTTGATCCTGACTATAAATCAAAGCCGTTAGAATTTTTTATACCTATGATCAATGGGTTTTTTTCTAGTCCAAGATTAGATGACTCCGAGCAACTTGCAAGACATGGAAATAGATAATATAAGGAAACTGTAATGAGTTATTTTTTTAATAATTTTTCACCACGTCAGATTTACTTAATCATTTTTTTGATTGTTGGTTCACTGCTTGGTTATGCTGCGTACAGTATGAAAATTCTAGGCCTGGAGCCTTGCACACTATGTCTTACCCAGCAGTTCTTTTATTGCTTAATAGGCATTAGCTCATTCGTAGCCTTCCTTCATAACCCAAAAATTAATTTTAGTAAATTATATTCAATCTTATTATCACTTTTTGCTTTGGCTGGGTTGTGGATTTCTGGTCGCCAGATATGGCTTCAAGGGCTTCCTGAAGATGAGGTTCCTTTATGCGGTCCACCACTCGAATATATTATTGATGTGTTCCCTTTTGCTGACGTAATTAACGCACTATTTATGGGTGATGGGAATTGTGCTGAGATACCTTGGCAATTCTTGGGTTTGAGCATGGCTGGCTGGTCTTTTGTTTGGTTCCTTGTTATTTTGATTTTAAGTTTAACCGCGATTTTTAATTCTAAGTCTGCTTCATAGTAAAAATCTGCAAATTTCCATATTAAATCGTAATATGGTAAGATTTATAGGAAACGGGGTAACTTATTTTTAAGATTTGGCTGATTTTAAAGAAACAGTAACTAAGCTATTTGAATCAGTTGATATTCAAATCAATGGCTCTCGTCTGTGTGACCCTCAAATTCATAATGAACTTTTCTATTCACGCGTTTTAAGTGGTGGTTCACTCGCGCTAGGTGAAAGTTATATGGATGGGTGGTGGGATTGTGAAGCATTAGATGAGTTTAGTTGTCGATTACTTCGCGGCAGAATTGATAAACAAGTCAAGGTTACAAATCCTTCTTTCCTAATACATGTTTTAAAAGCCTATCTATTCAATGCTCAAAACATAAATCGCGCCTATATTGTTGGTGAGGAGCACTATGACACTGGCAATGATTTATTTAAATTGATGCTTGATCAAAGAATGAATTATTCATGTGGCTATTGGAGAAATGCCTTTAACTTAGAACAGTCTCAAGTCAATAAATTAGATTTAGCTTGCAGAAAACTTCATCTGAAGCCTGGTATGCGCGTGCTCGAAATTGGCTGTGGTTGGGGCGCTTTTGCAAAATATGCGACAGAAAATTACGGTGTTAGTGTGCATGGAATCACTGTATCAAAAGAGCAAATGATTTATGCTAAAAAATCTTGTGAAGGGTTAGATACAACCTTTGAATTAAAAGATTATAGGGCGTTAAATACAAAATATGATGCAATCGTTTCAATAGGAATGTTTGAGCATGTGGGGTATAAAAATTATCGAGATTATATGGAAGTTGCTCATAGATGCCTCAGTGACAAAGGGTTATTTTTGCTACATACAATTGGACGAAATACACCATCACGATCAACTGACCCTTGGACAAATAAATATATTTTCCCTAATGGAATGGTTCCCTCTCCGGCTCAGATTAGTGGCGCTGCGCAGGGCATTTTTGTTATTGAGGACTGGCATAACTTTGGGCAGGATTATGATAAAACCTTAACGGCATGGAATGAAAATTTTCAAGATAACTATGATCATTTAAAAGAAAAATATGATGAGAGATTTAAGCGAATGTGGGAGTATTACTTGTTAATGTGTGCTGGAACCTTTCGATCTCGGAGAAATCAATTATGGCAACTAGTGATGTCTAAAAACGGCATAAAAGGCGGCTACAATTATAAGAATCATGCCAGATTTAATGTCCAAAAAGACCATCAATCATAGCCACTGCATTACAACCAGCATCATAAGCCAAACCTTGATTTTCAAAGTTAATGCCACCAATACCAACAATAGGGATATTGATATCTTTTCTAATATTTTTGATTATAGAAAGAGGGCAATGAATCGCTTTTGGCTTATTGATTGATTTAAATATTGCTCCTAGAGCGACATAGTCAGCACTATTATTTTCAGCATCGATCGCAAGTTCAATACTATTATGACAGGTAACACCAATGATGCAATTCTCACCTAGAGCCTTTCTTGCTAGTCTAGCATTAATATCACCTTGACCAATATGAATGCCATCTGCATCTAATTTCTCATAAAGGTTGATATCATCATTGACAATAAATAAAGTATTATGTTGCTTACATAGTTCAATCAATTTATTAGCTTCATAGAGCTTATTTTTTATGTCTAGAGTTTTACGGCGATACTGGAGAATATTAACTTTATGTTTTTTAATTGCATTCTCCATAAGGGCCATATCAAAACCTTTGTCTGGAGTAATTGCGTACAATCCTTGTATTCTCTGATTTAGCATAGTATGGCAATTTTACAAACTAATAAAATTCGAACAATTGTTACCTTTATTATAGTCTTAGTAGGTATTATTTGGATATTCCAGAAAAATATTTTATCTTTATCGTTTATAAATAAAACAAATAAAGAGTTAGTAACAAATAAAGAGAAAGTTGAAAATACTACTTACTCTTGAGAAAATAGACAACTTTGTTATAAAGGAATATTCTAAAAACCATGTTCTCTTGCATACCATAAAGGCCGATGTTTATAAAAGCTTTAAGAACTCTCCGATCCAATTAGAAACTGTAAAGTTAGTAACTTTTGATGAATTTCAAAAAGAAACCCTAATTCTAAAGTCCAATAAGGCAGAAATTTTTAAATCTGGCTCAATTCATTTTATTGGAGAAGTTGAAATTAAAACTATGAGCGGTATTTCTCATCAAATTGATACCGAGCTTTTAGTTTTTAAAGATGATGAAATTAATAGCAATAGAGATGTCTTTTATATCGGGGAGAGTGCAAAAATCAAAGCCCAGGGTATGAATATGAATACTAATAATGACATAGTAAATCTAATTGGTGATGTTGAAATTGTTCAGGATGATGGCGGAATCTTAGTTACAAAAAATTTATTCATTACCCATAATGTGGATGATAAAAGTTATATTAGTAAAGATAGAACAGTATATAAATCTAATCAAAATAAAGTAACCTCAGACAAAGGAGTTGATATTAATATGAATTCAGAAAAAACCAAACTTTTTGGTGATGTTAGAGTTCTTAATAGTTTTGGGAGCTCACTTACTAGTTATGATCTACTAATTGACAAGTCAAATGGCGGTGAGATTTTTAAGTCTGATTCACCATCACATTTTCAATCAGATACAGTTGACATAAAGGCAAAAAAAATGCATTATGATATTATTGCAAAAAAACTTAAATTAACGGATGGGGTTATTGCAAATTATGAATAAATTAATTTTGTTGGCCGCTTTATTTTTCCCGATACATGCATTCGCTTTGCCTGGCGATGCAAAGCAACCTATAGAGATTGAGGCTGAATCTGTAATGGTAAATGAGACATCTGGTTTTAATGAGTTTATTGGTGATGCAAAAGTAAGGCAAGGTTCATTACTTATGGCAGCTCAACTTATTCAAGTTCAAAGTAACAACGATGGAGTCCAAACAATGAAAGCACAAGGAACTCTTGACCAGCCTGCTAAGTATATTCAAAGTCAAGAAAGTCAGGCTCGCTATATTGAGGCTACTGCAATCTTAATTACTTATGATGTGAACGAAGGGATGATTTTTCTAGTTGGTAATGCCTCCTTAGTTCAAGGATTTGACTCATTTAGTGGCGAGTCACTGACTTATGACATCGACAATGATAAGGTCCTAGTAAAGGGTTCAGAAGACGGAACCAAAAGGGTGAAGTTTAAAATTGAACTATAGAAAGATTTAGCTCACTAGTGCAGTTGAAATTCTTTCTTTAACTTCTTCAAGTGTGCCAACGCCATTTATAGCTATGAACTTTGTACCTATTTCAGGTTTTTCTGAATCATTTTGATAATATTTAACTAAGGGCTCAGTTTGCTTATGGTAAATCTTTAGCCGGCCTCTTACAATATCCTCTTTGTCATCGACCCTTTGAATGAGTTCTCCTCCGGTAATGTCATCTTTACCAGACTCTTGAGGGGGATTAAATTTAACATGGTATGTTCTGCCAGAGGAAAGGTGAACACGACGTCCCGACATTCTGACAACAATATCATCATCTGGGACTTTGACCTCAACGCAGTAATCAATCCTGATTCCTTCCAATTTGAGTGCATTTGCCTGATTTATAGTTCTAGGAAACCCGTCTAATAAATAACCATTATGACAGTCAGGCAACTGTATTCTGTCTTTAACAAGTGCTATGATTAGATCATCAGGAACAAGATTTCCTGCGTCTATAGTTTTTTTGGCCTCTACCCCAACAGGTGATCCAGAATTTACAGCAGCGCGCAGCATATCTCCAGTTGAAATCTGAGGAATATTAAATTTTTCACAAATATGTGCCGCTTGAGTGCCTTTTCCTGCACCTGGCGGACCTAATAAAATAACATTCATTTGAGCACCTTTTATTTAAACTTCAAAGGGTGGTAACTTTTTCCCAACCTTAATTTTTTTCATTACAACGTAGTCTGGCAATCCGTTATTATACGGTGGATAATTCTCGCCTTCAATAAGCGGAAATAAATATTCACGACATGCATTTGTTATAGAAAATCCATCTTCGGAGATATAGCTTTCTGGCATCATTTTCTCTACATTTGCAATATCTTTTAATTCCCCATATCCAATTTCCCACTGATAAGGGTTGTTTGATTTTCTAACTATTGAGGGCATGATTGAATTTTTGCCATCAAGAGCCATTTCAACTGCCGCCTTTCCAAGAGCATACGCTTGCTCAACATCAGAGTTTGAAGCTAGATGCCTAGCTGCACGCTGAAGGTAATCTGCTACAGCCCAATGAAATTTATAGCCTAAAGCTTTTTTGATTATGTTAGCAACAACTGGAGCTGCACCACCCAGTTGCGCATGACCAAAATCATCTCTAGTGCCCTGTTCAGCGAGGAATGTGCCATCAGGCCACTTAGTTCCCTCTGAAACAACAATGGTGCAATACCCATACTCTTTAACATTTTGATCAACTTTAGCCAGAAACTTTTCTTCATTGAAGTCAACTTCAGGGAACAGAATAACTACAGGTATCGAAGAGTCAACTAGCCCTCCCGCTGCTGCTATCCATCCAGCATGCCGACCCATCACTTCAAGGACAAAGATTTTAGTAGAAGTGGCAGCCATTGAAGCAACGTCAAAGCTTGCCTCCATGGTAGAGACCGCAATATACTTCGCAACCGACCCAAAACCTGGGCAATTGTCGGTCACCGGTAGGTCATTATCAACAGTTTTAGGAATGTGAATTGCTTGAATTGGAAAGCCCATACTTTCTGATAGTTGAGAAACTTTCAGGCAGGTATCAGCTGAATCACCACCACCGTTATAGAAAAAATAACCAATATTATGTGCCTTAAAAACTTCAATTAAACGCTCATATTCAGCCCTATTTGCTTCCAGTGATTTCATCTTGTAGCGACAAGACCCAAAGCCACCTGAGGGTGTATGATTTAGAGCAGCGATATCTGCATCCGATTCAGCAGATGTATCAATGAGATTTTCTGTTAGTGCCCCTATGATGCCATTCTCTCCGGCATAGACAGTACCAATTTTGTCTGAGTGTTTTCGAGCTGTTTCAATTACACCACTTGCCGAAGCATTAATTACAGCTGTTACTCCGCCAGATTGTGCATAAAAGGCATTTTTCATAATATTCTGATATTGTTAATAGTTAAAAAAAGATTTAGAATTGGATTTAGTATAGAAGTCTTATTCAAAACTTATAGATTTTTATCTTTAACATGTGAGTATATCATTTGATATAAATGTGGCTCTGAAAAATTCTAAACTAGGGTTTAATTTTATTAATTAGAGATTTTAAAGTGCATAAACAATATGAATGTGTCAATTTGTTTCACCGCCAATAGCAAGTAAATATATTAAAGAGTCTTGTGATAAAAGTCTTGCATTTTAAAAGCCCAAACTCCTGAAGCTCTATATCAGTTATATTTCTTAGAGAACTTCAATTCTTGTTTGAAAACACCTTTACCATAGCAGATAAATCATGCCCCCCTATGTTTTGATCAATTGTTTCTTTAAACATCAAACTTAATCCTTGATGAAATCTTGTATCCACTCCAAGTTTATCTGAGATTTTCAATAACTTTAAATGTGCGTCATACCAAGTTGAAACAGATGCTTGTGTATTTTCAGTATCCTTGTTAGCTATAGCATCCAAAATACGCAGCGGCTCTGTTTGCATGCGTGCAAAATTATGAACAGTTTGTTCTCTAAACGATTTTAAAGGGACATCACCCTTTAAACATAAGGCAGCACCATTTATTAGGCCAGCTGAAAAACCCAATACACTAGACATAATTGCATTACCTAAGACTACAGGAGCGGAAAGACTTTCACCAAGGTAACTAATCTTTGGAGACATTAGTCTTAAAATTGAGTCACATGACTCAATCACATCTGATTTGCCAGCAAGAATAATTGACGCAAGCTCTGTGCCAATTTGTTCTGGAAAACATAAAATAGAACCCTCTATTAGCTCCACATCAAGATCTTTCATAATTAAAGAGTTTGCTTCAACTTCAGCCATACTTCCAGTTGACAATTGGACTAGAATGGAGCTTTTTAAGCTGGAGCGTACATTTTCATAGTCAATAATCTCTTTCCATGCGTCATAATCTGACAAGCAAACAATGACTATATCGCATGATTCAATTGCCTTGTGCGGTTGAGTATAAGTTATAGCCCCTTTTTGAGCTAATGCTTCAATCTTTTCTGGGGTTCTATTCCAAACATGAATCTCTATTTCATTTTCAAGAAGGGTTTGAGCTAATGCAGTTCCCATAGCGCCTATACCAACTAATGCAACTCGATTGTTTTTTTTGATCATAAATTACCTATTTAATGAAGTACTTAAGTTAAGTGCTATATTTTAATTACTAAAATTACAGTTCAAATAGAAGTTCAAATTTTATTTGGTATGTGAGGGGTATATAAATATTTATGCTATTGAGTTAGGCTGCCTCTCAATGCTTAAGAGTATGTATAAGGTCTTATTTTGGAGTGACCTCCATGAAATTTACTATATTGATAAATCCAGGAACATGCTTTTTAGGAATTTTAGTGCTGGGCCTACTGATTGCAATTACATTTTTAATATTATATTTTGAAGCAGATTCAAGGACATCTAAAGAGTCGTCAAAAAATACTGACCTCTCTTTGTTAAAGTTAATTTGATTACTTAATTCTTCCCAAAATTTTTGCTCTTGTTTTGGAACTCCATAGTCATGCGAAGAGATGATTTCATCAAAATAATCATGAAGTCCAGATTTTTGCATCTTAAGCTTTATTCCTTTTCTATGAGCATTGGTAACAAGGTATATGCGCTTATTATGCTTTTTTACAATTTGAAGGAAATTCAAAGCGTGATCATGAACTTGAATTAAATGAGAAATATCACCCTTTAGTTTCATAATATCTAAGTCAAGTGTCTCTTCCCAGTAATCGAGACAATACCAAGTCAGCTTTCCTTCTTGTGAATTAATCATAGATATAATTACTTCTTTAGCTTCATCTATTTTGATGTTATGTTTTTTTGAGTAAATTTCTGGAATATATTCAAGCCAAAATTCAAGATCAAAATTTAAGTCTAAAAGCGTTCCATCAAGATCAAGCAAGACAGTATCAATCAGATTCCAGTCTATGTTTAGATTACTTTCTGCGCCATGTTGTTCCATTTACACTATCCTCAAGAATAATCCCAAGTTCTAGAAGCTCATCACGAATTTGATCTGACAACGCAAAGTCTTTTGATGCTCTTGCGGATTCTCTTTGTAAAATTTTGTTTGAAATTTCATCTTCTGATAATTCAGAGCCCTGTTTTAAGTAATCTTCAGCATTGTATTCAAGAATACCTAGAGAGTTACCAAGCTTAATTAGTTGTTTGGCTAAACCACATGCTTTTTCATTGTTTATGGCTTTCTCAATATTGATTTGTTTTGCAATTTCGAAAAGTATACTCAGTGCAATAGGGGTATTGAAATCATCATTTAGTGCAGCGTTGAAGCGTGCTTCATAATCTGCTTCAGGGCCAATGTTATCTGCAGTTGTAGATAGACCTTTTGTAGCGTTGTATAGTCTTTTTAGTCCAGACTTGGCGCTTTCAATATTGGTGTCACTAAAATTTAAAGGCGAGCGATAATGACTACTTATAAGAAAATACCGGAGCGTTTCACCATCATACTTTTCTAAAACATCACGAATAGTAAAAAAATTATTTAGAGATTTGCTCATCTTTTCGTCGTCAATATTGACAAATCCAACGTGCATCCAGTTATTAACAAATTTACAGTTATTTGAGCCCTCAGATTGAGCAATTTCATTTTCATGATGAGGGAACGTTAAGTCCATTCCACCGCCATGAATATCAAAATGGTTTGAAATAAAGTGATTTGACATTGCTGAGCATTCAATATGCCACCCAGGTCTTCCATCTCCCCAAGGTGAAGGCCAACTGGGCTCATCAGACTTTGCTTTTTTCCAGAGAACAAAGTCAAGTGGGTCATCTTTATCACTCTCAACGTCTACCCTTGCACCCGCTACAAGATCATCTAAATTTTTACCAGAGAGCTTGCCATAATCCTTAAATTTTCTGACCGAATAAAATACGTCACCATTTTTACCTTGATAAGCTAATCCCTGTTTTGAAAGAGATTCAATCATTTCTATCATCTTATCGATAGATTCAGTAGCACGTGGTTCTATGTCCGGACTCAAAACACCAAGTGCCCTTTCATCCTCATGCATTGCATCAATGAATCGATTTGTTAGTGAGTAGATATCTTCATTATTTTCGGCAGCCCTCGCAATAATTTTGTCGTCAATATCTGTAATATTTCTTACATACTTAACGCTTAAAAAATTCCGCCTTAGGTGCCGAGTAATCACGTCAAACATAACTAATACTCTGGCATGACCCATATGACAAAAGTCATAAACTGTCATTCCACAAACATAAATCCCAATATTATTTGTGTCAATAGGCTGGAACTCTTCTTTTTGGTTGGTGAGTGTGTTATAAATTTTGAGCATTGCGATATTTTATACTGGATTTCCTGGGTTAATATTAATACCCTTTATTTTAGTTCTCATATGGCCAACAGTTTTAATTTTGATTATCAATTAATCACTTACAAAATGTATAATTATTTTCTCAATAGTAATTTAATGAAAGTATGCAAAATACTTCGTACGAGGTCAGCCTATGATGAAGAAACTTCAATGCAAAATGTGTGGATGGGTTTATGATGAAGCGAAAGGAATTCCAGATGAAGGGATCATTCCTGGCACAGCTTGGGCTGATATACCTGAAGACTGGACTTGTCCAGTTTGTGGTTCTGGAAAGGAAGATTTTGAAATGGTAGAAATTTAGGTATTAAGGGTTCGAAACCTAAGATGAGGTTTCTGTTTACACAAATGAAATAAGGAATAAATAATGTCAAAAGTACTAATTTTGCCTGGTGACGGCATTGGAACTGAAATTGTTGCTCAAGCTGTCAAGGTCATAGATTCATTAAACTCGAATCATTCAATGGGAATGAGTCTTGTGGATGGACTCCTAGGAGGCGTTGCTTATGATGAGACTGGCACACCTCTTCCTGATGAGACTATAAAAGTTGCAAAAGAGTGTGACTCCATACTTTTAGGTGCTGTTGGAGGACCAAAGTGGGAGCCTTTAGAGAGGGCTTTGAGGCCAGAGCGAGGGTTGTTAGGCATACGTTCAGAGCTCGAATTGTTTTCAAATTTAAGACCTGCTATTTTATATCCTCAGTTAGCAAATGCTTCAAGCCTTAAGGCTGAAATTGTATCTGGCTTAGACTTAATGATTGTCCGTGAACTTGTAGGAGGGATTTATTTTGGTGAGCCAAGGGGTGTAAAAATAAAAAATGGCGAACGTTTTGGAATAAATTCTGCTACATATTATGAATCTGAAATTGCACGAATTGGACATTCTGCTTTTCAAATTGCTCAAAAAAGAGGAAAGCGTGTATGTTCAGTTGATAAGGCGAATGTTTTGGAAGTGAGCGAACTATGGAGAGAGGTAATGGAGGAAGTGTCTAAGGAATATCCTGATGTTTCGCTTTCTCATATGTATGTTGATAATGCTGCTATGCAACTCGTTAGAGATCCAAAACAATTTGATGTAATGGTAACGAGTAATCTTTTTGGTGATGTATTGTCGGATTGTGCAGCAATGCTAACAGGTTCAATTGGAATGCTTCCATCCGCTTCATTGGATCAAAATAATTTTGGAATGTATGAGCCTATCCATGGCTCAGCACCTGATATTTCTGGGAAGGATATAGCAAACCCTCTTGCCACGATATTGTCTGTTTCGATGATGCTTAGGTATTCACTTAATCAAGGAGAATTAGCTGACAAAATTAACTCAGCTGTAAGCAAGGTTTTAGATAAAGGCTATAGAACAGAGGATATTGCTTCTGATGGGGACAAAGTGGTTGGGACAGAGCAGATGGGTGATCTGGTCATTGAAGAGCTTGAGACTTAGTAAAGAACTTCCTCACTGTCAATAGAGCGCCATAAAAACCAGCAGGCTACGCTTCTATATGGCCTCCATGTTTCTGAAATTGCAATTATTTTTTCTAAGTCTAGGGGTTTTCCTTCGCCATATATCTGATTCATTGCTCTTATTATTCCAATATCCTTAATTGGAAATATGTCTTTTTCCAGCAAGTAAAACATTCCAAACATTTCTGCAGTCCAAGGGCCAACTCCCTTAATAGTAATTAATTCATCATAAATACTTTTGAATGAGCGCTTTTCCCAATACAAGTGGTCTTTAATTGAGAAGTTTATAAAATGATTGCAAATATTGATTATGTATTGAACTTTTTGTTTTGATAGTCCGCAAGACTTAAGTTCTTCGAAGCTCATCAAAAGTACGTTTTCTGGTTTTATTTTGCCAATTTTTTTTTCTAACTTTCCCCATACACTCGCAGCAGCTTGAACTGAAATTTGTTGCCCAACTATTGATCGAAGAAGTGTTTCTAAAGCCTCACCACGAGAAGAAATACTGTATTGCTGGTGTTCGAGAATTAACTTTGCTAGCTTGGGGTCAGCGTGCGTTAAGAATTCTTTAGATTGCTGCCAATAAGCTGGAAGAGACATTTATAAATATAAAAAGTGTTTTGATAAGAGGATAAAGTTAGTTGTTTATCTTAACTGAGAATCTAGTATAGATGACATTGTCGTATAATTTATACTAATTTTTAACAACATAAAAAACAGGGAATAGTATGAGTAAAAAAAGAAATGTGACTTTTGTTGGTCTGGGAACGATGGGCTATCCTATGGCTGGACATTTATCAGGGTCAGAGTTATTTAATGTAAGTGTTTTTAATCGAACCTCAGAAAAATCTTCCCAATGGGGAGAAGAATATGAAGGCAGGGTTGCATTAACTATTGAAGACGCCGTAAAAGATGCTGATGTAGTTATTACATGCACTGGAAGAGATGAAGATATGATGGAAATTGTTTTTTCAGATGTTGGAATGATGCCATACCTTAAAAAGGGCTCCATTTTTATTGATCATACTACAACTTCCTTTAAGCTAGCAAAGCACCTCAATGAAGCATTGAAATCAAAGAATATAGCATTCATTGACGCCCCAGTAAGTGGAGGAGAAGCTGGTGCTATTAATGGAGTTCTAAGCGTTATGGCGGGCGGTGACCCTGACATATTGGATTCATGCGACTCAATCATTAAAACATATTCTAAAAGTATTACTCTGATGGGAGAATCTGGGTCTGGGCAATTGGCAAAAATGGTTAATCAGATTTGTATAGCAGGCTTGTTACAAGGTTTATCTGAGGGGTTGCTTTTTGCTGAATCTGAGAATTTGAATATGGATAAGTTGTTGTCTGCTATTTCAGGAGGCGCTGCACAATCATGGCAAATGGTAAATAGAGGAAAAACAATGCATCAAAGGGAGTTTGATTTTGGTTTTGCTATAAAGTGGATGGTAAAGGATTTAGGCTACTGCTTAGATCAAGCAGAGGGAAACAATACAAAACTTGCTTTTACTCAAGAGATCTATGACCGTTATACTAATTTAATGGATAAAGGTCATACTTATAGTGATACCTCTGCTTTAATGATGTTTGACGAGTTAAATAAATAAGTAGATTGTGATTCCGGTTGTCGCGGGTTCGAGCCCCGTTTCTCGCCTCAATTCTTATCTAGTAGCTAACTTATTTCAAGAGTGTGCTTTGTGATAACCCACATACACTATTAAATGGCATAATATTGGATATGAGAAAAAAGCCAAAATTAACAAATATTCATACCGTTGCTCAGAGTCGAATCTTTAATCTTGAGTCACTTGATGTCGAATTTTCTAATGGCGCAACTCGTGTCTATGAGAGGCTTATGTCTCGAGGAAATGGAGCAGTTCTAGTTGTACCAATGCTCGATGATGATACTGTCCTCATGATTTATGAGTTTTCTGGAGGTACTGAGCGCTATGAATTAGGACTTACCAAAGGGAAAATAGATAAGGGTGAAACTCCAATTGAGGCTGCGGGTAGAGAGCTAAAAGAAGAAATCGGGTTTGGCGCAAATAAGTTAACCTTTCTCAAAACAATCACACTTGCGCCTGGGTATCAGTCAAGTGAGACGCACATCGTGCTTGCTGAAGATCTGTTTGAGGAAACTGCAGAGGGGGATGAGCCTGAACCTCTAGAAATCGTCCCTAAAAAACTCTCAGAGTTAGAGGAACTAACCTATAACGAAGACTTAACTGAAGCAAGAAGCATTCTAGCTCTTTATATGGCAAGAGATATCATTAATAATCGATCAGGGTGATAGATATACCGCAGTCATTTTGGCTGGATGAAGATCAATTAAAATTCCCTGAAATAGAGTCAGCGCTCAAAGAGCCAAATGGACTAATCGCTATAGGTGGTGATTTATCATTAAATAGGCTCTTGGAGGCATACTCTAGAGGTATATTCCCTTGGTATGGTAAAGATGAACCTATACTCTGGTATTCTCCTGATCCCAGAATGATTATTACGCCGAGCTCATTTCACCTATCAAAAAGTTTAAAAAAAACAATTAACTCATCAAGATTTGATGTTTTAGTGGATACATCATTCAATAATATAATTAGACAATGTCAAGAGGCTCCTAGGTTTGGTCAGTCAGGAACATGGATCGATGATGAGATGGTCAAAGCATATACAAATTTGCATAAGGAAGGTTATGCGCACTCATACGAAGTGTTTGAGAATGGAGAGCTTGTGGGTGGATTATATGGGGTTGCATTAGGAGGAGTGTTTTTTGGTGAGTCCATGTTTTCATTGGTAAGCAATGCTTCAAAAGTAGCATTCGCATTTTTATTGCAAAATAGTCATTATCAATTAATAGATTGTCAAGTGGAGAATCGACATTTAGAAAGTTTGGGTGCCTACAATATCCCAAGAGATTTGTTTATGCAACAGCTTAAGGCCTTTGTGTAAAATATACCCCATTAAATTAGGGATTATTACGCAATGTCAAACCATATTAAATTCGTTTTACTGGCCTCACTTGTTATTACGTTAGCAGCATGTGGCAGAATGGGTGATCTAGTGCCGATAAAAGATACAGTTCAATCAACTACTAGTACTTACTAGCGAAAAATCCATTGAACGCATTCAATTTCCAAAATAAAAATCTTTATGCTGAGTCTGTGCCAGTTTCAGACTTAATGAATTTGTACGGCTCGCCACTTTATATTTATTCAAAAAGTCAAATAGAATTCAATTGGAAGGTTTTTGAAAATTCATTTGGAACCCATCCTCACCTTATTTGTTATGCTGTAAAGGCTAATTCTAATCTTGCAGTATTAAATATTCTTGCTAATTTAGGATCTGGTTTCGATATTGTGTCACTTGGAGAGCTAGAGAGAGTTATTGCTTCAGGCGGAGATCCAGCTAAATGCGTTTTTTCAGGTGTTGCAAAAAATGAAAACTCAATACGAAAAGCACTTGAGTATGGAATTTACTGTTTCAATGTAGAGTCTGAGGAAGAACTAGAACGGATTGAATCAGTGGCATCCTCTTTGAATGTTCGTGCACCAATTTCAATACGAATCAATCCAGATGTAGATGCAAAGACTCATCCATATATTTCAACAGGCCTGACTGAAAATAAGTTTGGTGTGAGTGCTGAAGTGGCTTTGTCTATGTATAAAAAAGCAAGCCTTTCTGATTATCTTGATGTCTGTGGACTTGATTACCATATTGGCTCTCAAATTACAGATCAATCTCCATTTATAGAGGCTCTTGAAAAAGCATTAGATCTGATTGAAGAGCTCAAATCAGAAAACATAGATTTAGACCACATTGATATTGGAGGTGGAGTAGGTATAACTTATGATCAAGAAAAAATAATCAGTATTGAGGATTACATCAATAGGGTAATCAGCAAAGTTGGAAGTATGAAAATTTTGGCTGAACCTGGGCGATCAATTGTTGGAAATGCAGGTATTTTTGTAACAAAAGTTGAATACTTGAAGCAAAATGATATTAAGTCATTTGCAATTGTAGATGGTGCAATGAATGATCTGATTAGGCCTGCTCTTTATAGTTCATATCATGAGGCGGTTTCAATACAAGAAAAATCAAAGGGCGTTACTGACTTATGGGATATCGTCGGACCAGTTTGTGAAACTTCAGATTTCTTGGCTAAGGATAGAGAACTAACTTTAGAAAAAGGAGACTATATTGCAATTTTAACTGCAGGTGCGTATGGTTTTGTTTTGAGTTCAAATTATAACTCGAGACCCAGAGTGCCTGAAGTTATGGTGAGTGAAAAGAGCCATAGTTTGGTGCGAAAAAGAGAAACTATCGAATCACTATTTGAGAATGAAACTATATTTAAAGATGAAGTTAACTAATAATCAAAAAAAGTACTTAAGATCTTTGGCGCATGATTTAAATCCATTTGTAATGATTGGTCAGCATGGATTAAGTGAGTCAGTTATTGCTGAGATTGAGTCAACAATGCTTAAACATGAACTCATTAAAATCAAACTAAGGGTAAGCGATCGTGATGAAAAGCAAGGGATAATCAACAAGATTATTAAGTTTTCTGAAGCTGAATTAGTTCAAGTTATTGGGGGCGTAATAGTTATTTATAGGCCTTTTGAAGACAACCCTGATATTATCTTACCTAGATCATAATAAATTTAACATAGCTTATTGTATTCTTATAATACTTAATTGAAATGAAAATTGCCCTCAGTGCTGCAGAAACTTCAGGCGATCTGATAGCTTCATCTTTGGTCGTTGCTTTAAAAAACAATGATCACCATTGTGAAATAGATGGA
This sequence comes from Candidatus Pseudothioglobus sp. uisw_142, assembly GCF_059512465.1. Classification (NCBI taxonomy): domain Bacteria; kingdom Pseudomonadati; phylum Pseudomonadota; class Gammaproteobacteria; family Pseudothioglobaceae (SeqCode); genus Pseudothioglobus (SeqCode); species Candidatus Pseudothioglobus sp. uisw_142. The sequence continues at coordinate 1,597,724 of NZ_CM183452.1, read as the reverse complement.
CTGGCCGGCGACAAGATGATTGAAGCAGGTTGTAATAGTTTGTGGCATACTGATGAAGTAAATGTGATGGGTCTCAGTGAGGTATTGAAGAAGCTGCCATCCGTCTTAAAGTTAAGAACTAAAGTCACTAATCACTACATTTCAAATAAGCCTGATGTATTTATTGGTGTTGATTCACCAGACTTCAACTTTAGGATTGAACATTCATTAAAGAAAGAAGGTGTCAAAACAATTCATTTTATTAGCCCCTCAGTTTGGGCTTGGCGCTCTAAACGTATTAAAAAAATTAAAGCTTCAACTGACCTAATATTATGTCTTTTCCCTTTTGAAGTGGATTTCTTCGCACAGCATAATCAAAAAGCTATTTTTGTTGGCCATCCACTTGCTGAAACCTTAAAACCAAGGCAGAAATATAAACCAAACAAAAGCGTTTTATTAATGCCAGGCTCAAGAGAGTCAGAAATTAAAACGCTTTTGCCAGAATTGATTGAGGCTGTAAAGGTAATGCAGTCTAGAGACTCCGAACTAACTTTTAATTTATCTCTTGCCAATCATAATCATAGAGATTGGGTTGAGAAAAGTATAGAGGGTTTATCTATAAAAATCAGCATTGGTGATGCACACAAAAGAATTATTGATTCTGATCTAGTTCTAGTTGCATCTGGCACTGCAGCACTTGAAGTGGCCTTACTAGCAGTTCCAATGGTTGTTGTTTATAAGCTCTCCTATTTAAGTTATCAAATAGTAAAGCGTCTACTCAATACCAAAGAAGTTTCACTTCCCAATAAGATTTTAGGAAAAAGAGTTGTACCTGAATTAATTCAAAATGATGCTAACGGCCAAAATATTTCTGATCATGCTATGACATTACTAGGTTCTGATAATAGCGAACTTGTTAGTGAATTAGAAAAGATTCATGTTCTATTAAATCATGATTCTAGCTCCAAATCTGCTGAGGCAATAATTGAGTTTATTAATGAAAAATGATATTGAAAAAATCGTTGAACTAGCATTATCTGAAGATATTGGTCAAGGAGATGTCTCATCAGCTTTAATTGATAATAAGATTATCGAGGCTGAAATAATTTGTAGAGATGATGCAATAATTTGCGGAGTTGAATTCTTTAATTTATGCTTTTTATCAATTGATCCAAAAATTCAAATACATTGGAAGGTTGAAGATGGCTCAAGGGCCAAGTCAGGTGACAAAATATGTGGCCTTAAAGGCAATACAAAAACGATAGTAACTGCTGAAAGAGCCGCACTTAACTTTTTGCAAATATTAAGTGCTACTGCAACACAAACTAGTTACCTTGTCAGTTTGATTAACAGTACGAATGCAAAATTGCTTGATACAAGAAAAACAATACCTGGGCTTAGAAAGGCGCAAAAATATGCGGTTAAGTGTGGTGGTGGGGTGAATCATAGGATGGGTTTGTATGACTGTATCATGCTAAAAGAGAATCATATATTATCAATTAGCTCTTTAGAGCAATTGATTAAAAATGCAATCAATCAATTTCCAAAAACACCCATTATTGTTGAAGTCGAGTCTCTTGAAGAGCTTCAATCAGCGCTCCTAATTAAAGGTATAAAGCGAATTCTGTGCGATAATTTTAGTCTTCAAGATCTTCGAGAGGCTGTAAAAATTTCAGAAGGAATTTGCCCTTTAGAGGCATCGGGGGGCATTACTGAGATTAATATATTGGAGTATGCAAATACAGGTGTGGACTATATTTCAATTGGCTCAATTACAAAAGATATAAAGTCAATTGATTTGTCTTTAAGGTTTAGTTCCTAGGCTATTGCTCTAAATGCTGGGCTAATAATGTCTTTTGTAGAATTGTATTGTAAGGCGTTATCACTGAGGTCAGTTACTTTGCCTCCTGCCCCTTCAAGTATCCAAACTCCTGCAGCAGTATCCCATTCAGAGCACCGACCAAATTTTGGATAGTAGTGATAAATTCCCTCTGCAATAAGACAAAACTTGAGCGCACTACCCAGCTTGAAAGTTTCAAAATTTGTTTTATATTTGAGATGCTCTTTTAGCCCTTTATTATTATTTGAGTATCTACCAACAACAATTTTTTCCCACCTTTTTGGCTTTGATGTAAGTATTGTAGAAGTTGTTTTATTGACTAGCTTAACAGAAGCATTATTTTCAAATCGATAGTAGTGCACTTTATTGAAGGGTGAATAAATTAGTCCAAAAACAGGATAATTATCTCGAATAAGGGCAATACTAATGCAAAAATCAGGAGAGCCATCAATAAAATCTCTAGTTCCATCTAGAGGATCAATCAACCAATATTCATCCCATGATTTTCTAGTTGAAAAGGGAATGTGAGATGATTCTTCTGAGAGGATTGGAGTGTTAGGTGTTAATTTTTGTAATGTGTTAACTATCAGTTCATGGGAAGCTTTGTCTGCTAGGGTCACAGGCGTGTTATCAGCTTTGATAGAGTAATCACTGGAATTAGCTCTAAGGTCCATAATAATTTCACCGGCTTGAGTCGTTAAATTGATGAGCTGTGAAAGAATTTTAGAGTTCATTGTTTTCATTATATCATCGAGAGTCGTAATTATTTATTCTCAGCTTCGATCTTAAGTAAAATTTATTTCACTAAAATTATTTATCAAATTTGAATATGAAAAAGCATGTACTAGCAATGGGAGGGGGTGGATTTACCTCGAAACCTGAAAATCTAAAGTTAGATGAATATCTCCTATCTTTATCCAATAAAAAAAATCCAAAAGTGTGTTTTATTCCTACTGCAAGTGGAGATGATGAGAGCTATAGAAGAAGATTTTATTCTTCATATAAAAAACTAAACTGTGAGACAAGCCATTTGTCACTCTATTGGCCTCCTGAGGGAGATTTAAGAGAATTTGTTTTAGATAAAGATATCTTTTATGTTGGTGGAGGAAATACTCGCAATCTGATGGTTCTATGGAAAGAGTGGGGTCTTGATAAATATTTATATGAGGCTTGGGACAATGGAGCGATTATGGCAGGTCTCAGTGCAGGCTCAATTTGCTGGTTTGAAAAAGGATTGACTGACTCAGTGACGGGAAAGCTCTTACCATTAGATTGTTTAGGTTTTTTACCGAACAGCAACTGCCCGCATTTTGATAGTGAGTCACAAAGGAGGCCTGAATACCACAAAGCCATTTTAAATGGATCAATGATGGAAGGTATTGCGTGTGATGATGGAGTGGCTGCACATTTTGTTGATGGAAAACTTAAGTGTTGCGTTTCATCGCTGTCCAATGCAAAAGCTTACAATGTTAGTGCAGAGAATGGAAAAATTAATGAATCCATTATTGAGCCAAAATACTTGTAGGAATTTAAATTATTTTTGGCATTAAAAAACCTAGTTAAAACTAGGTTTTTTTTATTTTGGTGGGCCTACTTGGACTTGAACCAAGGACCAATCGATTATGAGTCGACTGCTCTAACCAACTGAGCTATAGGCCCGGGTAAAGAGCTACTCTAAAAAGCTTTGAAGCTTGTGAGCACGAGAAGGATGGCGCAATTTTCTGAGTGCTTTTGCTTCAATTTGACGGATTCTTTCACGTGTCACATCAAACTGTCTTCCAACTTCCTCTAGCGTATGATCAGTACTCATATCGATTCCAAATCGCATTTTAAGTACTTTTGCTTCACGAGGTGATAAGTTCGCTAATAGATCACCAGTAGTTTCTTTCAAACTTTCACGAGTAGTTACTTCAACAGGTGAAGAAAGTTTTTCGTCCTCAATAAAATCACCAATTGTAGAGTCTTCGTCATCACCTACCGGGTTTTCCATAGATAAAGGCTCTTTAGCAATTTTAAGAATTTTATTAATTTTATATTCAGGAAGTTCCATTTCTACTGAAAGCTCTTCAGGTGTAGCCTCTCTTCCAAATCTTTGAAGAAGTTGGCGTCTTACACGGTTGAGCTTATTAATTGTCTCAATCATATGGACCGGTATCCTAATCGTGCGAGCTTGATCAGCAATTGACCTTGTAATAGCTTGGCGAATCCACCAAGTTGCATACGTTGAAAATTTGTAACCTCTGCGATATTCAAATTTATCAACAGCCTTCATGAGGCCAACATTACCTTCCTGGATGAGATCTAAAAACTGTAAGCCACGGTTAGCATATTTTTTTGCAATCGAGATTACTAACCTTAGATTAGCTTCAATCATCTGACTCTTAGCATTTTTAGCTTTTCTATCGCCCTGGCGAAGCTTTTTATTTATTTCCTTAAGCTCAGCAATAGTTAGTTCCATTGCTTCTTCGTTTTCTAAGAGACTTTTTTGAGAATAGTAAATCTCATTCTTATTTTTTTCTAGTGACTTTAACGTTGCTTTATCAATTCCAGCAGTTTTGAGCCAGTCGAAGTTAGTTTCATTGCCAGGAAATGACTTATAAAAAACTTCGGAGGTCATTCCAGCATCAAGGCAAGCATTGCGAATTAAATTCTCTTCTTTTTTAACTTTTGCGACTCTTGTTGAAACGAGTTCCATCATCGTGCTTACAAGTTTTGGTGCAAGTCTTAATTCAGAAATACAGCTTGAAAATTTGTGCCTAGCTTTAACAGTCTTTGCATCAAGGTAGCCATTTTTTTCACATGACTTAACGTAACTGTTGTGTGATTTTTGAATTTTATCGAAGCGCTCATAGACTTCTCCTTCGTCTGGTCCAGTGTACTCTAGCTCGTCAAACTCATCTTCCTCATCCTCTAGCTCTTCAGGATCTTCATCAAGGTCCATTGCATCTAATTTCGCTTGTTTTTCATCAAGAAGGGCTTGCTTTTCAACAATGAGAGCTTGCTTTTCTTCGAATTCTTCGGCATCACCTTGATACCCTATAACCACATCAGTCATCTTACATTTACCTTCTTCAAGTCTTGTGTATGCCTTGAAGAAATAATCAGATATTTCAGGGTAAAGAGAAATCGCTTGCATAATTTGATAGACACCCGCCTCAATTTCCTTGGCGATTCTTACTTCATCACTTTGCTCTAAAAGCTCAACAACGCCCATCTCTCTCATATACATTCTGACAGGATCTGTGGTTCTACCAAACTCAGAGTCTAAAGCTGCAAGAGCCGCAACAGCAACTTCTGCTGAATTTGCTTCTGCCTTTCCACCTTCTTGCATCACGAGGGTATCTGCATCTGGCGCTTCATCAGCGACTACAATATCAAGCTCCTCCAGAATAGTTACAATTGGTTCAACTTGTTCAGGGGTTAATAAGTCTTCTGGAAGGAGGTCGTTTATTTCAGAATAAGTCAGATATCCTTGTTCTTTTCCTATCGTTATGAGACTATTAAGTGCAATTTTATGAGCTTCGGTAGTTGTTTTCATAGCATTGTTTTTTAAAAAACAGAGGGGGAATTATACCTAAATCGTATAAGGTTTTTTAACCATTAATTTATTGATATAACAGCGTTTAGTTAGTTTGATTCAGCAAAAATTGTACTGATTGACTGCTCATCACTGATTCTACGAATGACATCAGCAAGTGTTGTTGCAATGGATAGTTGTCTTACCTTGCTGCATTTGTTAGCGTTACCATTTAATGGGATCGTATTTGTAATAACTAATTCATCCAACTTTGAGTTAGAGATATTATCTATTGCACCGCCAGAAAGGACTGCGTGTGTTGCATACGCAACAACTTTTTTGGCGCCCTTTTCTTTTAGTATTTCAGCAGCTTGGCAGAGTGTACCTGCAGTATCAACCATATCATCGATCATGATGCAGGTTCTTCCAGAGACATCACCAATAACGTTCATTACTTTGACCAAGTTTGGCTCTGGACGTCTTTTATCAATAATGGCAAGATCAGCATCATTAATTCTCTTGGCTGCAGCTCTTGCTCTTGCCACTCCGCCTACATCAGGCGACACCACGACCACATCTTCATAGTTTTGATCTAATATATCCTGGACAAGGACGGGCTGCGCATAAATATTGTCTATGGGTATGTTAAAAAAGCCCTGGATCTGATCTGCATGAAGGTCCATTGTTAATATGCGATCAACACCCGATGTTTCTATCATCTGTGCTACAAGTTTTGCGGTAATTGGGACTCTGGTTAGGCGCGAACGTCTGTCTTGTCTAGAATATCCAAGGTAGGGAACAACAGCTGTAATTCTGCCTGCTGAAGAGCGTTTTAAGGCATCAACCATTATCAATAGTTCCATTAAAGTTTCTGCCGATGAAGGTCCACAAGTAGGCTGAATCACAAAAACGTCACAGCCGCGGACATTGTCAAGAATTTCTACCTGAGACTCACCATCACTAAATTGACCTACAAAAGCCTTGCTTTGATTTATATTTAGATTTGCAATAATTTCGGACGAAAGATCAGGGTTTGCATTACCACTGAAGATTTTAATTCTTTCTAAAGACATCTAATAGATTCTTATTGTTTAAGATGGTAATTATACAAAGAAATCATATGACTAAAGATAATAGTTTTTCTAGAAAACAAAAGATTTATAGGAGTTCACTAATATAGGGCTTGATATCTTCAGGTTCCACTGTTGCGCTGAAGCGCTTATAAGGCGTACCATCACGATCAATGAGAAATTTAGTGAAATTCCACTTAATGCTGTCATTAAGTTTGCCTTTTAGTTCAGATTTTAAATACTTATATATTGGGTGAGCATTGGAGCCATTTACCTCGATTTTTTCGGATAAGGGGAAAGTAACTCCATAATTAAGGTCACAAAAACTTTGTATTTCTTCAGAAGTCCCTGGTTCTTGTTTTCCAAATTGATTACAAGGGAACCCAATAATTTCAAGACCGGTATCCTTATATTCTTGATATAGGTCTTCTAAGCCCTTGTAATGATAAGTTAAACCACAATTACTTGCAGTGTTTACAATTAAAACAACTTTTCCCTCAAAGCTTTTAAATGAAACCTCTTCTCCAACGATATTCTTAAAATCAAATTGATATATGTTCATCTATAGCTATCCTTTTTTAGTTAAAAAATTAAATTGTACTCACTTCAAATGAATCTGAAGTGTTGAGTTGATGAAGATGAACTATTGATGGGTAACAAAAAATTTGGCTGGGATGGCAGGATTCGAACCTGCGAATGACGGGATCAAAACCCGTTGCCTTACCGCTTGGCGACATCCCAATTGTATAGCGGTGATTTATCAATCGCTTTCGCGACAAAACCAACCCACTTTGATGGCAATTCTTCCTTTGCTATCAATGCATCACTTTCATTTTCAAATGCAACAAATACACATGAACCGCTTCCTGTCATCCTAGCAATATCAATATGATTTTGAGTGGAATCTAGATGCCTTAGAGCATCTTTAATGCCATCTTCCAAGTCAATTGCAGCATCCAGACAGTCATTATGTGGATTTGAGACTAATGAAAAATCAGACATTTTCCTTTGTACTGGTGTCATTGTCAATGCTTTATGGCTGAATATTTCTTGAGTGGAGACGTGTTTATTGATTGAAACAACTAAATAGAAGTATTTTGGTAAATTCAAGGGGTAGAGAATTTCACCAATTCCCTCTGCCCAAGAGCTTTGACCTTCTATAAAAACTGGAACATCTGCTCCAATACCCTTGCCTATAGCTATAAGCTGTTGTTTTGATAACTCAAGGCCCCAAAGCTGATTCAATGCCATGAGTGCGGTTGCTGCATTTGAACTCCCCCCTCCAAGCCCTCCGCCGGAAGGAATCTTCTTTATTATTCGAATATCAACACCCAAATTGACTCCACTCAATTTTTGTAACTTTTTAGCACTCTTAATCATTAAGTCATTGGCCAGAGGAATATCTTCGTTACCAAGGATGCGGTTTATTTTTCCATCCTCTCTTACACTAAAATTTATCTCATCATAAAAATCCAAGAGTTGAAAAATGGTCTGTAGATTGTGATAACCATCATCTCTTTTTGAGTTGATGTGTAAGAACAAATTGATTTTTGCGGGTGATAGGTAAGTCAATTTAAGGTTTGATAAAGTGCTCTCTGTAGTATTTCAATTCATCGATGGAGTCATAGATATCTGACAAAGCTAAGTGCCTAGATTTTTTGAACGAGCTAGAAATGATGTCTGGTTTCCAGCGAACAGCTAGTTCTTTTAGTGTTGAGACATCAATATGCCGATAATGAAAAAACTTTTCAAGGTCGGGCATATAGTTATACAAAAATCTTCTGTCTTGACAAATTGAATTACCACACATTGGAGATGCACCCGAATCAACATATTGAGAGAGAAAATCAAGGGTTTGAGATTCCGCTTCGGCGACTGAAATTGAACTTTCCTTAACCCTTTGAACTAATCCAGAGCGGTTGTGTTGATTGGTGTTCCATTCATCCATGCCATCTAATAATTCAGTCTTTTGATTGATAGCTAAAGATGGGCCTTCATCAATAACATTAAGATTAGCATCCGTTACAACTGTTGCAATTTCAATGATCACATCACTTTCAGGAATTAACCCTGTCATTTCAAGATCTATCCAGATTAGATTTGTTTTTTTATTCATTATTAACTATTACTTGCAAGAGTGTAAGCATCAAGCTTATCTTGCGCAGATCCATCTGACAAAATTTGGTTAGCTTTTGTGACGCCTTCATCGAATGAATTCACAAGGCCACTCACATAAATCGCAGCGCCTGCATTTAATGAAATGATATCTCTAGCGACACCCTTCTTCCCAGAAAACGCTTCATTGATTAAAGCGAGAGATTGCTCAGCATTTTCAGCTTTAATTGAATTTAGGTTTCCTTCCTCAAGCCCAAAATCACAAGGGTGAACAGTATAAGTCGAAATATTATTATCTTTTAATTCTGCAACATAAGTCGTGTTAGCAATGGAGAACTCATCAAGACCATCTTCGGAATGCACGACCATTACGTGTCGTGAATTGAGACCTTTTAAAACATTGGCAATTGGCTCAACCAAGCTTTTATTATAAACTCCCATAATTTGATTTGGCGCTTTGGCTGGATTAGTCAAAGGGCCCAACACATTAAATATCGTTCTGACTGCCAGCTCTTTGCGAGGACCAATTGCATGTTTCATAGCACTATGATGAGCCGGTGCAAACATAAACCCTAAACCAATTTCCTCGATACACTGACTGATTAATTCTGGACTTATATTGAGGTTAATACCAGCCGCTTCCAATACATCTGCACTTCCAGATTTTGAAGATATCGAGCGATTACCATGTTTTGCAACTTTTCCACCGGCCGCTGCGACTACAAAGGCTGAAGCTGTTGAGATGTTGAATAGACCAAGGCCATCTCCTCCAGTTCCACAGGTATCAACTAGGTAATCATTGCTACTTAATTCTACTGATGTAGCAAGAGCACGCATTACTTTAGCACTGGCAGTAATTTCCTCAATTGTCTCACCCTTCATTGACAGCCCAACTAGAAACGCACCAATCTGTGCATCGGTCGTTTGGCCAGTCATGATGCTATTCATGACATCATGCATTTCACCTTCATTTAAATTTTGTTTAGAAATAACTGCCTTGATAGCTTCGCTAATATTCATAATTATCGCTGGCTCATTAAATATTCAATTTCATCAATATCTTTAACTGCTTTTTTGGAGAGGACATGATTTCCTGCTTCAGTCACTAGGACATCATCTTCTATTCTGACTCCAATGCCCCAGTACTTAGATTCAATTTTATCATCCCTGCGAATATAAATTCCAGGCTCAACAGTTGTTACCATACCACTTTTAAACTCACGGAACTCATCATTGATTAGTTTAACACCCACATCATGGACATCGAGCCCAAGCCAATGCCCCGTTCCATGCATATAAAACTTGGTCAAATCTTCAGGAGATTTCATAATGCCTAGCTTGATAAGGCCATCTGTTATGATTTGACAAGCAGTCTCATGCGGCTTGTTGCAGCTTACTCCAGGTTTAATAGAATCAATAGCAGATTTTTGTGCACTTAAAACAATGCCATATATCTCTTTTTGGGCCTCACTAAACTTTCCATTAATTGGAAAAGTCCTTGTAATATCTGAAGCATAACCATTGATTTCACAACCTGCATCAATAAGCAGTAGATCCCCATCTTGAAGTTCTTGGTTGTTCTCATTGTAATGCAAAATGCATGCATTCTCTCCACTTGCAACGATTGGAGGATAGGAGTGCTCAGAGTTGCCGTTTGTAAATTGTGAATCAAACACAGAAGCAACATTATGTTCATATAGTCCAGGTGAGGCCACTCTCATGGCACTCATATGAGCTTCAGATGCTAAATCAGCAGCATCCTGCATATTTTTTACTTCTTCCTTATCTTTTATTAATCGCATTTCTGAAATACAAGGATTTAAGGGCTTTAAACTGCTTTCAAAAAGAGAATGAATGCGTTGATTATGAATATTTGTGCTTGAATTGTCTTTCCAACCACCACTTCCTGGGGCATCAAAATATATGACAGATCTTTTCTGAGTAAAAGAGTCAATATTATCAAAGAAAGTATCAATATCATAAGCTTGATCCACTAATAAAGTTTCAGGAGCAAGTGCAACACCAAGTCTGATTCCATTCCAGATCTCTTTAGTCTCATCCTTCGGTCTCAAAAACATCACATAGCTTTCTTTACTAAATACCGCTATTGCATCGGGCTCTGTAAAACCAGTAAGATACCAAAAATTACTATCGGGGCGAAATGGATAAGTCACATCACTGTTTCTTTTTTGTTCACTATTGGTCGACACAATGACTACTGCGTCTCGACCCAGCATGCTTAACAACTCCTCTCTTCTTTTTTGATGTATCATTTTGTTTGGTGTATTAATTCTTAGATATATAACGCAAGAAAGATACCATGAAAACGATACGACTTTATCAAAATACACCTTTTACTGAAGGTAAAACTGCTGAATTAGATAGTGACAATAGTCACCATTTAAATAAGGTTTTACGTTTTCCAGTTGGCAAAAATATTACCGTGTTTAATGGTGATGGTTTTGATTACACAGCGTTAGTTCAAGACGCGAAAAAAACAACCAGTCTTAAAGTCATTTCTAAGGCACGAAATAATACAGAATCAAAATTAGATTTAACACTCGCCCAAGGAATTGCAAAGGGCGAAAAAATGGATTTTTTGATTCAAAAAGCGGTTGAGTTGGGAGTGACTAGAATAATCCCAATGAAATTAGAGCGGTGTGTTGTCAGGCTGAGCGATGAAAAAGTTCAAAAAAAAATTGATCACTGGCAAAAAATTGCTAACCATGCCTGTGAACAATCAGGCCGTTCAGTCATTGTCAGTCTGTCTGACCCACTCTCACTCGAAGAGTTATTAGAGGAGACGAATCATAATGGCTTTGTTTTGCATCATCGTGCAAAAATTAGCCTGAGTCAGCTTAAGGAAACGTCAAAAGCAACAATACTTATTGGTCCTGAAGGGGGCCTGACTGAAAAAGAAGTTAGTGATTCTGAGGTCGCTGGATATCAGTCAATCCTTATTGGAAAGAGGGTTTTAAGAACAGAAACTGCTTCTCTAGCAGCAATTGCTAATATGCAATTGCTATGGGGAAGTTAATAGGTAATAAAGGAAACCCTAGTCAATGTTGCCTAATTCTTGACTCAGCTCTCTAGCCCGATCATAGGCAGCTCTGGTTGCAGCTGCAACGATTCCCTCAAAGTTCTGATCTTGAAAGGTTTCAATCGCTGACTGCGTGGTTCCATTTGGCGATGTGACTTCTGCACGAAGCGTGCGAGAGTCTTTGCCAGAGTTCGTGGCCATTATGCTTGCACCAAGACTGGTCTTGATACTCAAAGCGTCAGCTGTTTCTTCATCCAGCCCCAAGGCCATAGCAGCCTGTTTCATGGACTGCATCATTAAGAAAAAATAAGCGGGCCCACTACCTGATATCGCTGTAATTGCATCCAAAAGGTTTTCCTCATTGACCCAAAAACACTCACCTACAGCCGATAGCAACAAGTTTACTGACTCTTTTTGAGTGTCATTAACGAGTTCATTTGCAAAAAGACCTGTTACTCCAGATTGAAAAAGAGCGGGCGTATTGGGCATTGTCCTTACGAGTGCAAAGTCACCGCCAAGCCAACGATTAATATCTTTACTTTTAATGCCAGCTACAATGGAGACAAAGAGCTGATCTGATGAAGCCTTATTTTTGAGCTCATGACAAACAACTGAGAGTACTTGAGGCTTAACAGCAAAAACGACAATATCACTATTGGTGAGAAGTGAGACATTATCAGAGTAAGTAGTCACACCCAGTTCAGAGCTACGTTTTTCAAGAAGCTCAAGGTTTGCATCACTAACATTAATATTTTTGGCTTCAAATCCATCACTCAAAAGCCCTTTAATAAGAGCATATGCCATATTGCCAGCGCCAATAAATCCAATGACTGTTTTGTTTTCCATATAAAATATCTTTGTATTGAATGCTTAATTCAATTCTACCAAACTTGCAATAAATAAAGAACATTAATGACAATATTTCAGCCAAAACTAGTAATGATCGATGTTGATGGAACTTTGGTCGATAGTGTTCCTGATTTAGCGTATTGCGTTGATCAAATGATGCTCAGTCTGGATATGCCAGTCAGAGGAGAAGAGACAGTAAGGCATTGGGTTGGAAACGGAATCCCTAGGCTAGTTGAAAGGGCTTTGACTGGTGAATTGGATGGCTCTCCAAGTAAAGAGGCTTTTGACAAAGCGTATCCCATTTTTTTAGATTTGTATGCCCAAAATTCATCGGTCAGGTCTACTCTCTACGAGGGCGTAATGGAGGGCTTAGATTATTTAAAATCTAAAGATTACCTTTTAGGCTGCGTTACAAATAAAGCGGAGCAGTTTACGCTTCCATTACTTCAATCTTTAGGAATTATTGATTATTTTGGGACCGTTATTTCTGGCGATACTTTAGAAAAGAAAAAGCCAGACCCACTCCCTCTGATTCATGGCGCTAACTTTTTTAATATTAAGCCCAATGAGTGCCTTATGCTTGGGGATTCGGTGAGTGACGTCAAGGCGGCTAGGGCAGCAAGTTTTCAGATCATTTGTATGTCTTACGGCTATAACCATGGAAATAATATTGCTGATGAAAACCCTGATCTCGTGATTGATTCTATGGCGCAATTGCGAGACTACCTATAGTGAATATTGACGAAAATCATATCTGGCATCCTTATGCCAATATCCCAAACAAGGTGCCAACATACCACGTAGAAAGCGCCGAAGGAGTGTACCTTAACTTCAAAAATGGAGCACGCATCATTGACGGTATGAGTTCTTGGTGGTGCATGATACATGGCTACAATAATTCCTATATTAATGATGCTGTCAAGTCTCAGATTGATAAAGTGTCGCACCTAATGTTTGGGGGTCTGACTCATCAACCAGCCATTGATTTATGTGAAAAACTCATCAATTTGACGCCCAAAGGCTTAGATAAGGTGTTTTTTGCTGATTCGGGCTCTGTTTCAGTTGAGGTGTCTTTAAAAATGGCCATCCAGTACTGGCAAAATAAGGGGCAAAAAGAAAAGTCATATTTTGTAACGCCAAGGGGTGGTTACCATGGTGATACTTTCGGTGCTATGAGTGTTTGTGATCCAAATAAGGGAATGCATCATCTTTTTAGTGAGGTTTTGCCAAAGCATTACTTCGTTAATCAACCTAAACATGATAACACTGATGAAGCACTTTCTGATTTGGAGTCGAGGCTAAGTAAGAGCCATAAAAAAATCGCAGCCATGATTCTTGAGCCAATTGTTCAGGGCGCTGGAGGAATGAACATCTATGAGATGGATTATCTAAAAGGCGCTAGAGCGTTATGTGACAAGTACAACGTTCTTATGATTGTGGATGAGATAGCCACTGGTTTTGGGCGAACGGGTGAACTATTTGGCTGCAATCATGCCAATATTGAGCCTGACATTATGTGTATTGGAAAAGCTTTGACTGGTGGATATATGACAATGGCCGCCGCCATCACCAATCAAAAGGTTTCTGAAACAGTGGGTGTACTGATGCATGGACCAACCTTTATGGCTAACCCTCTGGCCTGTTCTGCAGCGATTGCTAGTATTGATCTTCTTTTAGAAAGTAACTGGAAAAAAAGAGTAAGTGAAATTGAAACTATTTTGAGAGATCAATTGATGCCTCTTCAGAGTCATCAATCTATATTTGATGTCAGGGTTCTTGGTGCAATTGGGGTGATAGAGTTCAATGAAGCATTGGACATGAAAAAAACTCAGGAAAAGTTGATTGAGTCTGGTGTGTGGCTGAGGCCTTATGGCAGGTTACTATACACCATGCCACCCTTTGTAATATCCGATAACGAGTTGTTAGTCATTACTCAGGCTATGGCCGAGATTGTTGACGACTCAATCAAATAAATTTTCTATTCGATAGGGTCAATATCAACAAACCATCGAACTGATGAGCTCACCTTAATGGTTTCAACATGCTGGTAAAAGGTTTGAATTAGTCTTCTAAGTTGTCCCCTGTCTTCTGATTGCAAGTAAAGATTAAAGTAGTAGTAGTCTGATTTACGCTCAATTACTCCAGGAACTGGACCCCAAATTTCGACTGAATCAATCTCAATGCTATTCGTTAATTGGGCGACTTGGGTCAAAAAATTCTCAGCTAAATTTTTATTTTTAGCATTTGCACAAATCAACGCTTGATGGGCAAAAGGAGGCAGTTTCGTATCTTTGCGTTCTGATAAGAGGGTTTTAGCATACTCAATGTAACGCGAATCTTTCACATAGTTGAATATAGGATGGTTCGGATAACGCGTCTGGATATTGACCTCTCCCTTATATTTTCCTCTGCCACATCTTCCTGAGACTTGAACAAGCAGTTGAGCTAAATGTTCTGTTGCCCGAAAGTCAGTTGACATCAGCCCAACATCGACATCTAAAATACCAACAAATGCTAGATTAGAAAAGTCATGACCCTTGGCGAGCATTTGAGTTCCTACAATGATGCAGGGCTCTCCTGAGTTGATTTTTTTTAAGTGAGTTGCAAAAGCTTTTTTCTTTCGCGTGGTGTCTCTGTCAATTCTAATGACCTCTGCATTTGGAAAGAATGATTCTAGATTTTCTTCTAGCCTCTCTGTTCCATAACCAAGAATTTTGAGCTCATGGCTACTGCAAGAGGGACAAGAGGATTCGGGTGGTTTTTCTAGTCCACAGTGATGGCACTTAAGTCGATTAATGCTTCGGTGGTATACCAGCTTAGAATCACAACTGCTGCATTCTGACTGCCAATCGCACTCTGTGCAGTAATATATAGGCGCATAACCTCTTCGGTTGATAAAGAGCATGACCTGTTTGCCTTCTGAAAGGTGATGCTTGATTCTTGCGATGAGCGGCTTTGATAATGGCTCTGAGGGCTGACTTCTCATATCAATCAGATCAACACTTGGCATGATTGCCTCGCCGGGGCGAGAGGTCAGAGTCAGTCGAGTAAGTTTTTTTTCGATAACATTTTTCAAGGTTTCTAAAGAGGGTGTTGCAGTTCCGAGTATAAGTGGAACATTGGCAAATTTAGCTCTCATAAAACTTAGATCTCTTGCGGAGTAGCGAAAGTTAGATTGCTGCTTAAAGGAGTTGTCGTGTTCCTCGTCCACAATCACGAGTCCAAGATTAGGGATGGGTGTAAAAATAGCAGATCGAGTTCCAAGAATCACTTTTGCATCGCCATCCTTTGCCATCAGATAGGCGTCTTGTTTTTGAGTGTCATTGAGCTGAGAATGAACTGCAACAACTCGGCCTTCTATTCTCTGTTCAAAACGGGAAATCATTTGAGGGGTTAATCCTATCTCTGGAACTAAAACGAGAACTTGTTTTCCTTTTTTTAAAAGCTGCTCAGTGATACTGAGGTAGACCTCTGTCTTGCCACTGCCAGTGACGCCGTGAAGCAAAAAGCCATTAAACTCTGAGGAATTCTTGATCACCTCAGAGATAGCAAAGTTCTGCTCATTAGTCAGTTCAAAGCCGCTTGATAAGACTTTGTCATGCGCTTCACCCGGCTTTTTAATGACAGCTGGCTTACCATTTCTTAGATTTTTTGGAATCGCATTGGAAAGCACTTCTCCAATTGGATGGTGGTAATAGTTAGCAGACCAAGATAAAAATGTAAGAATCTCTTTCGATAAGAGTACTTCGTGATCTATCACTTCTTCAACTTCTCTAAGCTTTGTAAAGCTGCTCTTGTCTTTGTGAGAGAGGACAATGCCTGTAACTTTTTTATTTCCAAAGGGAACTTTTACTCTTGAGCCAATGCCGACTTTATCTTTACACAGGTAATCAAACGTATTGTGTAATGGGACCGGAATTGCAACTTCTGTGATTTGCATCAATTAAAAAAGTTTTAGGGATAAAATAAGTATTTTAGCAATATTAACTTGCCATGGTAGTTATTCAAAATATCATTAACGATTCAAATGTTGACGAAGACAACCTTAGTCAGGTTTGTCAGGATTTTTTAAATGAAAATGCTTTAGAGGAATCTGAGTTATTAATTCGTCTTGTTTCTCCTGTTGAGATTCAAGTCCTTAATAAAGAGTATAGAGATAAAAATCAGGTCACCAATGTGCTCTCTTTCCAGAGCGACATTCCAGAGGAAGTCGAAGAGTCAATCCTTGGTGATGTTGTTATTTGTGTTGATGTTGTTAGAGAAGAGGCGCTAATCGGCGACAAAAAATTTACAGACCACTTAACTCATATGGCGATTCATGGCATCCTTCACTTGATTGGACATGATCATGAAGATGTCTCTTCAGCTAATAAGATGGAATCAATAGAGATTAATTTTTTAGGTAATCTTGGTATTAGCAACCCATACAACTAGTGCCAAATTAGTCTGTGTTCAAGAGCGCAGCCAGTTTTTTGATGTTTTCTTCTTGTGGATTGTTTTTTCTATAAATAACGCCAATATCTCTTTTTGCTTTCGTTGATTCTAGATCTATATTGATATTTGGATAGTGACTCAGTATTCCAAAGTCAATTGCCATCCTTGGCAGGAAGCTCACCCCAATATTAGTATCTACCATAGCAACAAGTGTAGAAATGCTGGTACACGAGAAGTTTGATATGTGTTTAGTTGAAATCTCGTTATTTTGTAAAATGTGTGAACGAAGGCAATGGCCTTGTTCCAGCATCAATAAGGAGCCGTTATCGATTACTTTCGACTTTCGATTTTTGTGTTGAATAAAATAAATAGGATCAGCAAAAACTTGAAAACTTTCAATAAAATCAGGCAGCTCATAGGGAAAAGCAAAGATTGCAAAATCGATTTTAGCTTGATCGAGATGTTTTACTAAGTTCTCACTTGTGTCTTCCTTAAATGAAACTTTAAGTTTTGGGTGAGAATGGGTTAAATTGGATAGAAAATTTGGAAGAATATAAGTCGATATTGTTGGAATAACTCCGATCGTGATTTCAGATTCAAAAAAATCTAAATTTGAAGTGCTTACCAAAACGTTCATTTCTGCTAAAACTGACATTGCTTGTTTAGTGATACGATTTCCGGCCGATGTAAAGCGAACATTCTTGTTGTCTCGCTCAACTAACTTGACCTGAAGGTCATTTTCAAGTTTTGAAATCCCAGCGCTAAAGGTTGAGGCACTGACAAAACATTCCTTGGCAGCATTTGAAAAGTGATTCGTTTTTTTCAATGCAACTAGATACTGTAAATTTTTAATTGAGGGTGTCATTTTTATATTCGTTTTTACCGAATATTATATACAGTATTATTCAATTTAACTTTATATAAATGAATGGTATGATTGTGGCTCATTTAAACTATCGGAGCTAAAAATGAATTTAAGTGGAAGTAAAACAGAACAATCTTTAAAGGATGCATTTGCTGGAGAATCTCAAGCAAATAGACGCTATTTATATTTTGCAAATCAATGTGACGTTTTAGGAGAGCCAGATATGGCTGCTCTTTTCAGATCAACTGCTGAAGGTGAAACCGGTCATGCGCACGGACACATGGAGCACTTAATTGAGGGTGGAGTTGGTGATCCAGGAACTGATATGCCAGCTAAGGAAGTCAAAGATATGCTTGCTAGTGCAGTTCATGGAGAAACTCATGAGTACACTGACATGTATCCAGGAATGGCTAAAACAGCCAGAGAAGAGGGATTTGATGAAATTGCTGATTGGTTTGAAACCTTAGCGAAAGCTGAGCGTTCTCATGCTAACCGTTATCAAAAAGCTTTAGATAGTATCTAAAGTCACTACTACCACAGATTTAGTCTGTGGTAGTAATAACCCTTAAAACCTAATAAATATGTCTAAATTCAAAGAAGGCAATTTAGAGGCCCCAACACGTCACCCTCTAAATTGGAAAGATAAAGATTTTTATGATGAAGATTCTCTCAACAATGAGCTTGAGAGGGTATTTGATATCTGTCATGGCTGCAGACGATGTGTAAGTTTATGTAAGTCTTTTCCAACACTATTTGACTTGATCGATGAGTCTGAAACTTTTGAGGTAGATGGTGTCGATAAGGCTGATTACAAAAAAGTTGTGGATCAATGTTATTTGTGCGATTTGTGCTATATAGCTAAATGTCCATATGTGCCGCCACACGACTTTAATGTTGATTTTCCGCATCTTATGCTTAGAGCGAAAGCCATTCAATTTAAAAAGGGCGAAACTAAGTTATCACATAAAATCTTAACATCGCCTCAAAAGGTTGGTGCTATTGCATCGAAGCCAGTTATATCGCCTGTGGTTAACTGGTCAAATAAAAACAAAACTCTCAGAAAGGTTACTCAAAAGGTACTCGGCGTTCATGAGAATGCTGTTGTGCCAACTTACCACTCTAAGAGGTTATCTAAGGTCTTTGTTGAAGAGAGCTCTGATAGTCAATTCAAGGTAGCAATTTTTGGAACCTGTTATGGAGAATACAATGATCCAAAAACAGTCATTGACCTAGTAGATGTATTAAGACATAACAATGTTGAGGTGAAGCTAATCAAAAAGACTCAGTGTTGCGGAATGCCCAAAATGGAGCTTGGAGATCTTGACTCAGTCGAGAAGTATGCCAATGAAAATATTGAGCCATTAATGGAGCTAGTCAAAGATGGCTACAAGCTTATTGCGCCTATACCCTCTTGCGTCTTAATGTTTAAGAATGAACTACCAATGATATTGAATGAAGATGAAGATATAAAAGCTATTTCTGATGCATTCTATGACCCCTTTGAGTACCTTTCATTGCTGATAGAAAACAATCATTTTGATGACAAATTTAAGGCCATTGATAAAGAGATTCTTTATCAAGTGGCATGCCATCAAAGAGTTCAAAATATTGGAGCGCACACAAAAAAAATCCTAGGTCTAATTCCTGATTTAGACGTCAATATTGCAGAAAGATGCTCAGGACATGATGGTACC
Organism: Candidatus Pseudothioglobus sp. uisw_142; assembly: GCF_059512465.1. Classification (NCBI taxonomy): domain Bacteria; kingdom Pseudomonadati; phylum Pseudomonadota; class Gammaproteobacteria; family Pseudothioglobaceae (SeqCode); genus Pseudothioglobus (SeqCode); species Candidatus Pseudothioglobus sp. uisw_142. Next base: position 1,578,321 of record NZ_CM183452.1, on the reverse strand, counting down.
TATGGTGTGAGAAAAGAGACACATACTTACTCAGTCAAAATTGGAATGCCAGTTGCCAAAAAAATTACCGACACTACCGACCTTGTTGTTAGTGATTGCGTTATGGCAGGTAACCATGTTGCACATATTGCTACACAAGATATAGAATCTATTCATCCGATTAGCCTAGTGAAGTTGGCTTATGATTTATAAACACAATTTGAGGAAATAATTATGTTAGAAAGACAAGACCTATTAACTCTTGAAGAGTATGCAGAAAAGCGTTCATCGATTCGCCAGGAAACAATCCAGGTTAAAAAGCTTAGAGAAGTTCATTTGGGTGAGCATATTAGGATGATATTTGAAAATAAGCAAACTGTTCAATACCAAGTTCAAGAAATGCTTCGAATCGAGAAAATTTTTGAATCAAGTGAGATTCAAGATGAGCTGGATGTATACAATGCACTTGTACCCAATGGCGCCAATCTAAAAGCAACAATGATGATTGAGTATTCAGATGTTGCAGAGCGCATAGTTGCTCTCACAGAGCTCATTGGCGTTGAAAAAAGTATTTATTTCCAAGTAGGCAACCATGAAAAAGCCTTCCCGATTTGTAATGAAGATTTGGAGAGAGAGACCGATGTTAAAACTTCAGCGGTTCACTTTATGAGATTCGAGTTTACCCAGGAGATGATTGATGATTTCATTGCAGGGTCAACTATAAAGGTAGGGTCTACGCATCCAAACTATGATTATGAAATGACTCTAGACACAGAATCACAGAAAGTTTTAAGTGGTGATTTTACTAGCTAGAAATTATAATTTAAGCCTCAGACATTTCGCCTATTGACTCCATTCCAACAAGAGTGTCATTGATGTAATACATCCTCAATTTGTCTCTTTCCCAAGGCGGAATGTTTGCACTCTGAAGTATTTTTTTTAGAGAGCTTGAGTGCTTTTTACCCTTGAGTCTGACTCTTTGGCCGTCCTGACGAAATCGAATTGTAAAATTAGTTTGATCCTTTAGTTTATTAAAGAGAGGGCAATCTTCATTGGATCTATCAGGCTCGCCATCAAAAAAATATAACTCATTGTCATATCTTCTGACTTCATAAAGATGCCATTTTAAAATCACTTTGGCATCATCCTTCGCCCTTAAAACAGAAATTAATTCAGTTAGCACTTTATTGGATGGCATCAAGAAGCCCCTTTGTGCTATGTAATAACGCAGTACATTAGCAACTCTTCTTTCTGGGAGCTCAGTTAAAGGCAGCACTTGAATTTTATGATTAATGACAAGATTAAACTTTTCGATATCAATTTTAGCGAGATCGTTTATTAGTTTTAATGCCTCAGACTGGTGAAAAGCGCTTCTAGAAATATTTTTTATTACTCCTTCAAAGCCAGATTCAAGTTTTGGAATAAACTCTAACCTTAGGAGATTTCTTTTGAAATTTAAATTAATATTGCTATCATCTTCTACCCAGTTGAGATTATATTTTGTTGCATAGTCAACAATCAATTGCTTAGAAATGTTTAAGAAGGGACGGTATAAGAATGTGTCAGCAAAGCTCTTCATTTTTGGCATGGATGCCAAGCCCGCTACCCCACTTCCTCTAAATAGTTGAAGTAAAAAGGTCTCAGATTGATCCTCCTGATGATGTGCAGTACACAGAACTTCATTTTTAGATAATTCTGATTTTAGTGAATTATAGCGTTTTTTACGTGCATTTTCTTCAACGTTAGACGAAGTTTTAATATTAATATCTATGCTTTTAAACCCAACCCCTTGTTTGTGACATTGTTCTTTACAGAATAGAGACCAGTCTTTGCTGTGCTTCGAAAGGTTATGATTGATATGGACTGCTCTAATATTGCCAGGGTAATGAGAGTTTAAGAAATGGAGCAGGACCACTGAGTCAATCCCTCCACTTAAGGCAATGACAATATTTTTGTCTATAAGGAAAGGATCTTTATTCGCTAAATCTTCCAAAGCTAAGTAATTTTTCGTGCCTATCTTCTAAAAGTTTTTCAATAGGTAAATCAGTTAGATTTTTAAGCTCTTTGATGAGTGCTTTTTTTAGAAATTTAGAGGCTTTTTCAGGGTCTCTATGAATTCCGCCCAATGGCTCAGGGATCACCTTTTCAATTAGCTTATTTTTTTTCAAATGCTTACTAGTTAGCTTAAGAGACTCTGCAGCAATGGGAGCTTTAGATGCATCTTTATAGAGTATAGATGCACAGCCTTCAGGAGATATGACCGAGTAAATGCTGTACTCAAACATCATCATCGTATCACAAAGTCCAATAGCAAGGGCCCCGCCCGAGCCGCCTTCTCCAATAACAACGGATAGAATTGGCGTTTTTAAAGTTGACATTTCGAATAAGTTTTTTGCAATTGCTTCACTCTGTCCACGCTCCTCTGCGCCAATACCAGGATAAGCACCCGGGGTATCTATAAAAGTAATGACAGGCAAGCCAAATTTCTCAGCCATCTTCATAAGTCTAAGTGCCTTTCGGTAGCCCTCAGGCCTAGTCATTCCAAAATTATGATAAATTTTTTCTTTTGTAGATCGACCTTTTTGTTGACCTAGAAACATAAATGTTAGGTCATCTATTTTTGCAATACCGCCTATCAAAGAATGGTCATTTGCATAGGCTCGGTCTCCACATAGCTCGGTAAACTCATCAAAAATATTATCAATATAGTCTAAGGTATAAAGTCTTTGAGGGTGCCTAGCTAATTGAGAGATTTGCCAATCAGTAAGTGACGAAAAAATTTTCTTTGTTAATAGCTCACTTTTAGATTTCAGAGATTCCATCTCTTTAGCAATATCTGCGTCATCCTTAATGCTTTCAAGGGCATCAATTTTTTCTTCAAGTTCTGCGATTGGTTGCTCGAAGTCTAAGTAGTTTAGGTTCATTTAATGCACTTATTGTGAAAGGAAATTTAATGATAATTATAGCAGATGCAATGTTTATAATCTTGCAATGGATTTGCTTACCCTACTTTCTCTGATGATTGCTACTTTTGTTTATGCAATTTCACCCGGCCCTGGTTTATTTGCAGTGTTGGCGATTTCTACTCGATTTGGACCAATACCTGCAATTTGGGTTTCCATAGGTCACACAGTTGGTGATATTATTTATGTAGCTCTTGTAATGCTAGCTCTCAATGCCTTAGCAGAGGTGATTAATGAGAGTATGCTCTATGTGAAGATTCTTGGAGCATCATATTTAATCTTTATTGGCTATCAACAATTCCGTTCAAAAGGGATTAGTTTTGAGCCATCAAGTCAAAAGAGCTCAGTCATAAAGCTGTTAATAGCTGGTTTTGTTGTTGGAGTGACCAACCCAAAAACAATTATCTTCTACCTGTCCTTCCTTCCAATTTTTATAGACTTAAATAATCTGACTTTAAATACAGAAGTTCAGGTGATAGTAGCAATTGGCTTGACTGTTTTTTTTGTTTTGAGTTTGGCAAATATTTTAGGTGTTAGACTTAGAAGTTATATTGAAAATCCCGATAGCATCAGGAGGATCAATCAAGTGACTGGCGTGACTATGATTCTTGTTGGTGTTTTTGTCGCACTTTATTAAATATAAAAGGATGTAGATGTTCCAATCTGAAAAAACAATGACACTAGTGATGCTTCTTGTTCCATTGGTATGGGCCTTGTCAGGCGTCTCTGCAAAATACTTATCTTTTTATATCAGCGAAGATGAAGTTGTTGTATATCGTTTTTTTCTTTCAGCCTTATCAACCTTTCCTCTGCTTGTATGGATGAAAATTCCTATAAAAATTAGTTTAAAAAACTTTGTGATTTGTATTTTTCTAGCTTTTTTCCTAATCGGGAACTATAGAACCTACTTCATGGGAATGCAGAGGGGCGCGGTTGGTTTAGGCGCGGCTCTAGTAACCGTTTTGATTCCAATTTTTGTTTATGTCATGATGATTTTTTCAAAAAAATCAAAACCTGTTTTGAAGGATTGGCTCGCACTGACAATTGGAGCAATAGGGGTCGCTTTAATGCTTAATCTGGAACAAATGAATCTTGATACACTTGTAAGTGGGGGTAATATTTATTTTGTATTGGCTGCTCTTACTTATGCAATGTTCACAGTAGCTGCCTCTTACATGAGAAATATCCATGTCTTGACTATTAACTTTTATGTTTGTCTTATAGGCTTCTTAATCGATTGGAACTTATCTTATGATAGCAATCATCTTTTCACTTTAGGAGCCATGGATTATATATTTTGGGTTAATATTTTTTTCGTGTCATTTATTGCTGGAACTGCAATAACAGCACTCTACTATATGGGCATTAGAATTATTGGCTCTAAAAAGAGTTCTGCTTTTAGTATATTAACTCCATTCTTTGCAATCGCATTTGGTGCAATTTTCTTTGAAGAAATGATTACTATAAAAAATGCTATTGGAATTCTAATGGCCGTTTCGGCTCTCGCTGTTCTTAACGACTTGAAGATTAAAAATCTAATTCCTTTTCGATAATTATGGGTAGCAATAAATTATGGAAATAAATATTTTTTTAGTCCTTGGCTTTACTCTTTTCATTTTTGCAGTGACCCCTGGCCCTGGGACTTTAGCACTTCTCTCTATTTCTACTTCGAGAGGTCTAGCCTCAGCAATATTCTTTTCAATTGGAATGACGCTGGGTGATTTGTCTTATTTAACCATTGTTATTTTTTCTTTAAATGCTCTTGCTGATTTGATTACTCCTGTTACAAATGCGGTTCAATATTTTGGTGCCTGCTATTTATTTTATTTGGGTTACTCTCAGTGGAGGGCTGGAAAATTCAGTATGGACAATGACATTTCAGCTCAATCTCATTTGAAAGAACTTCTGATGGGCTTCCTTTTAGCTGGAACAAATCCAAAGGTGATGATTTTTTATTTATCTGTCCTTCCATCTTTGATTGATCTCAATCAGGTGAGTTTATCTTATGGACTCAAAATCGTAGCCACTGTTGCTATTTCACTATTGTTTGGCTTACTATTTATTGGTATTCTAGGAAAAAAATTAAGGCAATTAATAAGTAGTGACAAAATGGCCTTGAGAGTAAACAGGATTTTTGGAGTAATAATGATTGGTGTTGGGTTTAGCCTTTTTTATTTCTAAAGCCTGGGCCCTTCATTTCTCATACATATAGCTAAAAGCTCTCGCTCACAGATATTAAACTAATACACCTTAAACTAATTGGGTATCAGCATCTATATCACGAGACAATAAATCTGTCATGATTGCTGTTCTCATTTCATCAGTATAATCAAACCAATCAAAAATTTCATTCATGTGACGTTTGCAACCAACGCAGAAGTTGTTTTTATTGTATTTACAAATACTAACACAAGGGCTTTTGATTTGCTTTAGTCTAGCTTGTTCACTCATAGCTTATATTTTTTGAAATGCATTTTAGTTGAGTTTTTATTTACGAGCGAAGTTTTTCATTGTCGTTGTCGTATGCAGCATTCATAGAGACATGGCAATTTCGACTTCCCAGAGAGGTTTCCACTCTGAGAGTCTTTCCTTCAGAGCAGTGACTCGGATTGAGGTAGGCAAATGCGACACTATGGCCAACTCTATAGCCATAAGCTCCACTCGTAATGATTCCAGATAGTTCATCACCATCAAACACAGCCTCATTTCCAAAACACTCGGCTGGAATCTCATCATCAAAGATCAAATAGGCTAGCTGAGTTTCCACCCCTTTTGATTGGCGTTCTTTAATATTATCAGAGCCAATAAAATTACGACTCAGGTCTAAGAACCTGTCCATTCCTGCTTCTAGCGCAGATATCTCTTCGGTAAACTCAGCGCCATATGCTCTATACATTTTCTCAAGTCTCATGCTGTTAAAAGCTTGACTACCAAAATCTCTTATCCCAAAAGGGGAGCCCATTTCAAATAAAGATTCATAGATGGAGATTAACTGCCAGCTTGGCATATGGAGCTCCCACCCAAGCTCTCCAGCATAAGAAACGCGCATTGCAAAAACGTCTGCTGAGTCGATTCTAATGGTTTTACAGCTTAGCCAAGAAAACCCAGTATTGCTTAGATCTTCTTGGGTGCATTGGCTTAAAACATTTCTGGCTTCAGGGCCAGTCAATAAAAGCCCGCCCCATTCCTCAGTTAAGTTTTCAATCGTTACATCGAGTTCACCGACGTGCCATTCAAGCCACTGATAATCTTTGACTTCAGATCCAATAGCTCCCATTAATAGAAATTCTTCTTGACTAATACGACTAATCGTTTGCTCCGCCCTTATGCCTCCTTTCGGAGCATGAAAAAGTGTCAAACCAATTCTTCCATCTTTCGCGGGAAGCTTGTTGCAAGATAATTTGTCAAGAAAATCAAAGGCATCTTTACCAGTGATTCTAAATTTTGCCGTACCACTGATGTCGGTAACGCCGCAAGAGTTTTGAACTGCCTTGCATTCCTCTTTGATGGCTTCATGCGCTTCTGTGTGAGTCCAGGATAAGGTTTCACCCCTGATCTCATCTGTTGCAAACCAAGATGGCTTTTCAAAGCCTGTATTGACTGTATGAATTGCACCTTTTTGAGCTAATACTGTGTGCAGAGGGCTCACCCTTATAGGCCTTCCATGTGGGCGATTATCATTGGGCGCCGCGTAGGCATACATGCGTTCGTAGGACTCAATGGCTCTTGTTGTGCAGTAATTTTTATCTGCCCATGTGTCAAAGCGACGACTATCAAGAGAGGACATATTGAGCTCTGTTTGACCATGAACCATCCACTGCGCTAAATACTTTCCTATTCCGCCTTGAGCAATACCAATACTTGCACCACAAAGATTCCAAAAGTTTTTGAGTCCTTTCGCGGGTCCAACAAGTAAATTATCATCTGGTGTGTGAGTAATGAGGCCATTGATCACTGTGCTAATTCCTACCTCCTTGAAGAGAGGAAAAATATCCATGCATCTTTCCAGCCAAGGCATCAGTCTTTCTAAGTCTCCTTCAAAGAGCTCCCTGTCAAATGACCAGTCGACGCCTTCCAGAGCCCATGGTTTAGAGCCTCTGGTTTCGTAAGGACCAATTAAGAAGCCACTTCCTTCTTGCCTAATATAGGAGGCTGCAATTGAATCTCGAGTCACTGGAAGTTCTTTAGTGAGTGCGGCAATTTCTGGATGGCTATCAGTTATTAAGTACTGATGCTGAAGATTGACTAAAGGCACATATGATCCAACCATCGCTCCAACTTGAGGTGAAAAACAACCACCAGCATTGACGACGTGCTGGGCAATAATATTTCCTTGCTCTGTTATGACTTCGTATTCTCCAGAAGGAAGAATATTGATGTCTGTAACCCTGTTAAAGTTGCTCACTTCTGCGCCAGCTTTCTTAGCCAGTTGAGCTAGTTGAGTGACAACTGTTGTGGGATCTACATGACCATCATTTGGGGTGTATAAGATGTTTCTCGCACTGCTAAAATCCATCATTGGATTGATGATTGATGCCTCTTCTTTTGAAACAAAATGCATTTCACAGCCAATATGGTTTGCGCGACTGATTATATTATTAAACCACTGCTCCTCGACCTCAGTATGACCCACTCGTAGGGATCCTGTTTTATGAAATGATGAAGGGAGCCCTGTTTTTTCAGGCAGAATTTCATCATACAACTTGATGGTGTACTCATGAATATTAGAGAGCGTATGGTTTCCGTTAAAGTTTGGACATAAACCGGCAGCGTGCCAGGTAGAGCCACTGGTGAGTTCACCTTTTTCAATTAAAACAACATCTGTCCATCCCTCTAGACCTAGGTGATACATTAGGTTAACTCCTAATGACCCTCCACCAATGATTACAACTTGTGCATGTGACTTCATATTAATGACCTTTTCTATAGAGGCTTGCGACCAATCTCTTTTCTAGTTAATTTAATATTGAAATTGTCGCGTATTTTTTTATCCACAGCATCACTGACATGACCTGGAAAATATTCGGACAATATTTCTTTTTTTTGCTGAATTGCTTTTTCTAAAATAATGGGTTTTCCCATATCTGCCCAATCATTAGGGCTGTCTCTATCGCTGAGCTCGGGGTAGATGTATTCACTTTGCATAACATCAATAGTTTGATCTGAGCCAAGATAGTGAGCCTTGTCATTCAAACAAACATCTTTAATAGTTTCAAAGCAAAGCGATTCTTCACTGTCATCACTAAATCCTTTGGTCATCCTCATAGAGGCGCCCAGTAAATCATTGTCCAAAAGCAAACTTTCTGGACATGTTCCAAGGAGGCTTGCATACATACCTGCAGATTCATAAACAATATTCGCACCAGCGATTGCAGTCACTGCATGCGTTGAAGCTCTCTCAGACCCGGCCTGAAAGTCAGGAAATTTTGAGTCTGTCATTCCTGCTGGTGTTCCCGTTGGTAGATTAAAGTGATTGCCCATTTGGGCGCATGCAGCAGAAATTAATCCTTGCTCTGGAGAGCCGCCACACATTGAGCCAGTTCTCAGATCAGAGACAAATGGCCAAGTACCTAAAATAGCTGGAGCGCCCGGCTTGATTGCATTCACATAAACGAGTCCTCCGAGGCATTCAGCCCAGGCTTGAGAGACGACTCCTGGAAGTAATGGCGGCGCTGTAGCCCCTGCCTGGCCAGCAGACAGAAGTAATATTGGCATACCGCCTTCAACTCCGACGCGGACACACTCTAATGACTCTTCTGCAAATTTCATTGGCGGTACTACGTGACAGTTGCTCATGCTTACAAAGGGTCTCTCCCGCCATTTCTCTTCACTTCCAGCAATAATATGAAGCATTTCGAGGGCATCAGTCACATGCTTAGATTCAGTAAAACTAACGCCAGCGTGTTTTTCAGTTCCCATTGCTACGCAGTAGACTGAGTTTTGATCCATCTCACGAGGGCTGGCAATATCCCTAAGAACGCAGGTACGCTGAAACATATGAATATGCTCACATTGGTCAGCTATCCTTGCCATATCGTACAAGTCTTGACTTTCAGATTCTCTGTATTCGTTATTTTCAGGGTCTGCAATGAGAACAGCTGCGCCAGCAGTTGAAAAATGAACTCTTGAGCCGCTCAGATCAAGGTCATGTTTTGGTGATTGGCCAAAAAGAGTTAGGTTTCTTTGTGATAGATTGATCGCCTTATCAACAATCTCTCTTGACATTCTCAATCTGCCATCATCACCTAAAGTGGCGCCAAACTCGACACACTTTTCTATGCAGTGGGGAGTTGCATCTCCAAACCCAATCTCCTCAAGAATGCGATAAATGTTGGCTTCGATTGCTGTAACTTGCTTTTCACTAAGTGGCTTGTATCTGCCACCTATTTCTCCAGCTTTGACCGGTTTTTCTTCTTCTGTTAGAGGCGCATTTCTTAATGCGATCCTGGCTTCTCTTCCGCCCGATTTTCTTCTAGACATAACTGAAACATGAGTTTGTAATATGACATCATTTTGATACGAAATTTAACTACTGTCAATTGTTTTTTTAACAGTTATTTTCTAGAGAAAAACTTTAGCAAAATTTAGAGAGATATGGATTAAAAATTATTAGTGTTCGACCTGATGATCCTGAAACTTTTTCTCCATTAATGTAATGTTTTAAAAGATGAGTAGACATAATATTAATTATTTGAGCACACTATACCAAGAACTTGATTTATTTTGATATTAATTCACTTACCGGAAGTCTTTTTTGAAGGCTTAGTATAAACCTAGCAAAACAAACAATATTATAACATACGTTCTATTTTTTAAATATTAGAAAACATATATATCTCTTCATGTATACTAAATTTATTGAAGTTTTTAAAACCCTTCAATATTGAGATCAATTTTGATCTCAAAAAAACTTATAGAAAGGAGATACAAAATTATGTTGAAAATTAATAAATATGTCTCAAGTCTATTTCTTTCAGTTTTTGTTCTTTTTGGAACAACTGTGGGAAGTACGGCTGCGATGGCAGATGGAGAAAAGTTTGTACTAATTAGCCATGCACCAGATTCTGATTCATGGTGGAATACAATTAAAAATGCAATCGGAATTGCTGGTGAGCAAATGGGAGTCGATGTTGATTATCGTAACCCAACTACAGGAGATCTTGCTGATATGGCTCGTATCGTTGAGCAGGCTGCTGCAAGTAACCCTGACGGTATTATTGTTACGATTGCTGATTATGACGTCCTAAAAGGACCAATTACTTCAGCTATAGCAAAAGGAATCCCAGTTGTGACAATTAACTCTGGTACTCGTGAGCAATCTGAAATGCTAGGTGCTTTAGCACACATTGGTCAGCCTGAGTATGATGCTGGTTTTGGTGCTGGTAAGAGAGCAAAAGCTGCTGGAGTAACTAAGTTTTTATGTGTTAATCACTTCTTCACAAACCCGGTATCAGTTGATCGTTGCCAGGGATATGCAGATGCACTTGGTGTAGATCTAGGCGATCAAATGATCGATTCAGGTCAAGATCCAACTGAAATTAAAAACAAGGTCATGGCTCATCTTAGATCACACCCTGATACAGATGCAATTCTTACTTTAGGTCCAACTTCTGCTCATCCAACGCTTTCAGCTCTTGATGATATGGGGCGTTCGGGAGATATGTACTTTGGAACTTTTGATCTGTCAGGTGAAATTGCCGCTGCTGTTAAATCAGGCGTTATTTCTTTCGCGATTGATCAACAGCCTTACCTCCAAGGTTACCTTCCAGTTGTTTTCTTGACTAACATGTCAAGATATGGAGTATGGCCTTCTGGTGCAATTAACTCTGGTCCTGGATTTATCACTAAGAGTAACATTAGCTTAGTTGAAAAATATGCAGGCGTTTACCGTTAATAGTTAATTTAGTTTATTAACGTGCTACCCATCATAATTTCAAAATGGTGGGTAGCATTTTTTTTATCTTCATCAGATTTAAAATTCAATTTAATTCTTTTAGATTAATCAATAGGATCTAATCATGTCTACAACTGAAAAAAAATTTTCATCATTGCGTTCCAAATTTAGTGTCGCATTACTTCGTCCTGACTTAGGAGCCATTGTTGGCGTTGTATTAGTTTTTCTATTCTTCTTTTTAGTAGCACGAGATACTGGCATGTTCTCATTAGAAGGTTCTATGAATTGGGGAATCGTGTCTTCACAGTTTATTATTATTGCTGTTGGCGCCTGCCTTCTCATGATCGCTGGAGAATTTGATCTATCAGTTGGATCAATGATCGGTTTTGCCGGAATTGTTATAGCAGTGACCTCAGTAGTTTGGGGTTGGCCAGTATGGCTCAGTATCATTACAGCGTTCGTTGTTTCGATGGCTATAGGCGCATTAATTGGCTACATTACAGTCACAACAAATTTACCTTCTTTTATTGTGAGTCTTGCATTTTTATATATCCTGCGAGGCATGACAATCTTTATTGCAATCATAAGTACGAAAAAAACCATTATTGGTGGGGTTACAGAGGTAGCTGAAAATGACTGGTTAGCGCCAATTTTTGGTGGCGAGATATTTACAGGCGTATTTGACTGGCTTGCTGAGCAAGGCATCATTCAAACCTTTGTCGCTGGCACAAAGGCTGGTCAGCCAGTTGTATCAGGCATCCCAATGATGATGGTTTGGGCTATAGGACTCGTTATTTTTGCACATTTTTTATTAACAAAGACGCGTTTTGGTAACTGGATCTATGCCTCAGGCGGTGATGCGCAAGCTGCTCGTCACATCGGAGTTCCAGTTAATAGAGTTAAAATATTGATGTTTGTTTTTACTGCCTTTTGTGCAACAGTTTTTGCGACCACTCAGGTAATTGAGTTTGGTTCAGCTTCAGCGGATAGAGGAATTCTTAAAGAGTTTGAGGCGATCATTTCAGTTGTGATAGGCGGCGCTTTATTAACGGGTGGTTACGGCTCAGTTATTGGAGCTGCACTCGGAGCAGTCATATTTGGAGTAGTTCAACAAGGCTTATTCTTTATTGGAGTAGAGAGTTCTTTGTTTAGAGTGTTCTTAGGCGTTCTTCTATTGTTAGCAGTGATCCTTAATACACATGTTCGTAAATTAATTACAGGGGCAAAATGATGAGTGAATTACCGTTAATGGAACTTAAAGATATCCATAAGAGCTTCGGAAATGTAGATGCTCTTAAAGGTGTTTCAATCTCTATAAAAGCTGGAGAATGTCATTGTTTACTGGGTGATAACGGAGCAGGTAAATCGACATTTATTAAAATCATGTCTGGTGTTCATCAGCCAACAAGTGGACAGATAAGTATTAATGGACAAGATACTGAAATAAATAACCCTCGCGAAGCAATTGATGTTGGAATTGCTACAGTCTATCAAGACTTAGCCTTAATTCCTTTGATGTCAGTGTCTCGTAATTTTTGGCTCGGAAGAGAATTGACAAAAAAAGTGGGCCCAATCACTGTCATGGATTTTGAGAAATGCAACTCAATTTTGATGACTGAAATGGACAAAATGGGAATTCAATTGCGTGATCCCACTCAATCAATTGGGACTCTGTCTGGTGGTGAAAGGCAAACAGTTGCTATCGCCCGTGCTGTATTTTTTGGCGCCAAAATACTGATACTTGATGAGCCAACTTCAGCACTGGGGGTTTATCAAACCTCAAATGTGCTAAAAACTATTGAAAGGGTTCGAGAAAAAGGTGTTGCAGTAATTTTTATTTCTCATAATGTTTCCCATGCTTTAGCAGTGGGGGATAAGTTTACGGTTTTATCTCGAGGTGAGACTCTAGGTACTGCTAAGGCAGGTGAAATTGATTTCCAAGAATTACAAGCCATGATGTCTGGTAATAAAGAATTATCAGTATTAAAAAAATAGAGGTTAATTATGAAAATATGTCTAATCGGCGCAGGTCGCATAGGAGCAGTTCATGCTATCGCGATAGCCAGTGATGAAAATGCTAATCTCCACTCTGTTGTCGATTTTCATCAAGAGTCCGCTGAGAAGCTTGCAAATAAATACAATGCCATCACTCTTTCAATGGATGAGGCATTTGAAAACAATGAAATAGACGCCTTTATTATTGCTAGTAGTACCTCTACTCATGCCGATCTTATTGAAAAATGTGCGAAGGTAGGTAAGCCAGTTTTTTGTGAAAAGCCTATAGATTTGAGCCTTGATAGGGCACTATCATGCGCTAAGGCAGTTGAAGAGAGTGGCATCGTATGTATGCTAGGTTTTAATAGACGTTTTGATCCTCATATGGCAAGTTTGAAAAGCCAAGTCGATGCAAATGCAATTGGTTCAGTTCAGTCTTTAGTGATAACCTCTCATGACCCTGAGCCACCTTCGATGGAGTATATAGCAGGTTCTGGCGGTTTATTTCTCGACATGATGATTCATGATTTTGACATGGCTTGCTGGATTTTAGATGATACTCCGAGCAGTATTTATGTTGCAGCAAATGCTGTAAATGATGATATTGCAGGCCAGGGTGATGTCGATACAGCAAGTGTAATCATGAATATGAAAAAGGGTGCAATTGTTACGATTATGAATGGTAGACAGGCTTCCTTTGGATATGATCAAAGAATTGAAGCTTTTGGTGAGACAGGCATGTTACAAGTAAAAAATGCCCTTGAGGATAACGTTGTTTTAAGTAATTCATCTGGAATTAAGCAGGCTAAAAACCAACACTTTTTTTTAGAAAGGTATGGAAAAGCGTTCCACAACGAACTTGTGCATTTTATGGATTCTTTTCAGTCAGGCGTTCAACCAAGTGTGAATATTTCAGATGGAGTTCTTGCTCTAAAAATTGCAGAAGCCGCCAAAGAATCACTGTTAAGTGGAAATTCAATTAACTTATAAACTTAAATAAATGCCACCAGAAAATATTAATGATTTGAATAGCTTGCTTCAAGAAAGTTATCCAGAATTAAGCAAAAAAATGAAGTTAATTGCTTTTTATATTATTGATCAGCCTCAAAACCTTGCCATAAATACGTTAGCAGTTATTGCATCAGAGATTGGCGTTTATCCTTCAACTTTAGTTCGTTTTGCTAAGCATTTTGGTTTTAGCGGTTTTGCTGAATTACAGGATCTATTTAAAGTCAAAATCTCACAATCTGCCATCAATTATCGCCAACGTATTACCGATGTTAAGAAAGTCACTGAGACCAATGTTGTGCCTGACAGCTCAAATATATTTAGTGAAATCACTAGGCGAAATATTGCTGCGACTGAGCTGCTTTCTGAAAATATTGATAGAGAAGTAATTGAGGAATCGGTTCAAGCTTTATGTAATGCTAATGAAGTGATTCTTTGTGGAACAAACAGAGCTCAACCTGTAGCCAATTATTTTTATTACATGTTAAATAATCTTGGAATTAGGTGCCGTATTGCAAATAATACCAATGAAGTTGAGAACTTATCAAGCTGGCTTGATGATAAAACAGTATTTATTGCTATTACCTATAATCCCTACAATAATCTCACAACTGAAGCTGTTAAGGAAGCAAAGCAAGCTAATGCAAAGGTAATTTTGCTTACAGATACAGAACTCAATCCAATAGCTCATTTGGCAGATTTTTTATTTAGTATTCATGAGGCTGAAATCCATACTTTCAGGTCACTAGGCGCAACGATGTGTCTCGTTCAGGCTATATGTATTTCTATTGGATACCATCAACAAGGAAATTAAATGTCATTATTAAGTCGACCAAAACATACTAAAGGTAGTTGTTATCAAAAAATTACACCAAAATCAGCAAATTGGGATTATGTTGGTTTTGAGGCTCATGACCTAAACGAGTTGGAGATTCTTGATTGGAAGGATCAGGAAAATGAATCATGCTTGGTCATCCTGTCTGGACTGGCAAACATCATTGTTGATGATGAAGAGTTCTTGAATATTGGCGAGAGAATGAGCGTTTTTGATGACTTAAACCCTCATGCTATATATGTTCCTAACAAAAAACAAATTAAAGTCACCGCTTTAACTAAATTGGAATTAGCAATAGCAGTTGCACCTGGATTTGGTAATTTTCCAGCTCGACATATTAAGCCTGATGAAATGGATAGTGAGGTTCGTGGTGAGGGAAGTAACACTAGGTTTATATGTAACATACTTCCTGAGAAGGAAAAGGCTGACAGTCTTCTTGTAGTTGAAGTCAAAACCCCTTCAGGAAATTGGTCAAGCTATCCTCCTCACAAACATGATTCAGATAACATTCCAGTCGAAACATATCTAGAAGAAACATATTATCATCGAATTAACCCACCCCAAGGGTTTGCTTTCCAGAGGGTTTACACAGACGACCTTTCAATTGATGAAACGATGGCAGTTGAAGATAGGTGTGTTGTTCTTGTTCCAAAAGGCTACCATCCAGTTGGGGTTCCTCATGGATATGATTCATATTATTTGAATGTCATGGCAGGCCCTAAAAGACAATGGATTTTTAAAAACCATCCTGATCATGAATGGATGCTAAATAAATAATGAAAACAATTGACATTATTTGTTTAGGGAGAGCTGCTGTTGATTTTTACGGTCAACAGATTGGATCCTCATTAGAAAATATGGGGAGTTTTGCTAAATATCTGGGAGGCTCTTCTGCAAACATTGCTTATGGCTGCTCTAAACTAGGTTTAAGCTCAGCAATGCTTACTCGAGTGGGTAACGAGCATATGGGTCGTTTTGTCCGCAATGAACTTGCAAGTGTTGGCGTAGATACGTCCCATGTAATTACAGATAAAGAGCGATTAACTGGATTAGTTGTCCTAGGCATTCAAGACAAAGAAACTTTCCCACTAATTTTCTATCGTAAAGACTGTGCTGATATGGCTATCAGTGAAGAAGACTTTACAAAAGAGTTTATTGCGAGCAGTAGAGCATTACTCATTACAGGCACTCACTTTTCATCTGATAAAACTTATCAAACAAGCATGAAAGCAATCGAGTATGCAAAAGAATCTGATACCCAGGTCATTGTTGATATTGATTATCGCCCTGTGCTTTGGGGATTAACAGAGTTGGGTGATGGAGAGTCTCGATTTGTTGCGAGTAATGATGTCAGTCTTCATTTGCAAACGATTCTTCCCTATTGTGATGTGATTGTTGGAACTGAAGAAGAGATTCACATTGCGGGAGGTAGTGAAGATACTATTACCGCATTGAGCAAGATACGTGAGCTTGGTAATTCAATTATTGTTCTAAAGCTTGGCCCATTGGGATGTACTGTTATAACTAGTGACATTCCAAATAGCATCGATGATTTCAATGTTGTCAAAGGGAACCCTGTAGATATTCTTAATGTTTTGGGTGCTGGCGATGCATTCATGTCAGGCTTTTTAAGAGGATATCTTCGAGGTGAGAGTCTCGAAAAAAGTGCTAATTATGCTAACGCGTCTGGCGCATTGGTTGTGTCACGTCACGGCTGCGCTCCAGCAATTCCTGGAGAAAATGAGTTACTTTACTACATTGAAAATGCAGCCAATATTCCAGATCCAACTTCAGATATAACCTTAAATCATCTCCACAGAGTGAGCTTTAGAAGCAAAGAAGAGCAAGAAATTTTTGGATTTGCTTTTGATCATCGAAAACAACTTGCTGACCTTGCAGAAATGTATGGAGAGGGTTTAAGCAAAATTATAGAACTTAAAAAACTATTTATTAGATCAGTTGAAAACACTATAGAAAAATTAAATATTCCAGAAAAAAATATTGGTGTATTAATTGACGATACTTATGGTGAAGATGCCCTGAATTCAATTGCTGAAAAAGCATGGTGGATTGGAAGACCTGTAGAGCTGCCAGGATCACGACCTTTAAAGTTTGAAGGTCAGCAGTCTATTGGCTCAAAGTTGCAGTCATGGCCTCTATCACACGTTGTTAAGTGCTTATTTTATTACCACCCAGATGACTCAGATGAGCTCAAAACTAAGCAAGAACAAAAAGTTAAAGAGCTCTATTTTGCTTGTATTCAAAGTGGACATCAATTGTTACTTGAGGTTATTCCTCCTTCAGAATACGAAATGGATGAAGAAATAATTCCAACCATTTTAAAGCGATTTTATGACCTAGAAATTAAGCCTGACTGGTGGAAATTGCCAGCTCTTAAGGATAAATCTTGGGTTCAGGTCAGTGATGTTATAAATTCATATGATCCTCATTGCCAAGGTGTATTATTATTAGGTCTCTCTGCGCCAATCGATACTGTTAGAGAATCATTTAGTGTGGCGGCAAAATATAATATTTGTAAGGGCTTTACAGTGGGCCGAACTATTTTTTATGAGCCAGCTAAACTTTGGATGCAACATAAAATAAGCGATCAAGAGTTAGTTGATTCTGTATCAACTAATTACAATGAATTGATTCAATCTTGGAAAAAATATAAAGAGGAAATATAAAAATGAAAACTATTAGACTAACAATGACTCAGGCTATAGTTAAATACTTATCGTCCCAATTTATTGAAACAGAGGAAGGTATTCAGCCAATATTTACCGGTGTGTTTGCTATTTTTGGGCATGGAAATGTAGCAGGAATTGGGCAAGCCCTTAATGAATGTCAAGACAAGCTGCCAACATATCGAGGACATAGTGAGCAAGGTATGGTCCATTCTGCAATTGCCTATGCTAAGGCTAATAACCGTCAAAGAATGATGGCGTGTACAAGCTCAATCGGCCCTGGGGCAACCAATATGGTTACAGCAGCTGCACTCGCTCACGTTAATCGATTGCCCGTTTTACTTTTGCCAGGAGATTACTTTGCAAGTAGAACGCCAGACCCTGTCCTTCAGCAGTTAGAAGATTTTTCTGACCCCACAGTAAGCGTGAATGATTGTTTTAGGCCAGTCAGCAGATACTTTGACCGAATCATGAGGCCTGAGCAAATAATTAACAGCCTGCCTGTAGCAATTCAAACATTACTAGATCCTGAAAATTGTGGCCCAGTTACTCTCTCATTGCCTCAAGATGTTCAGGCAGAAGCGTTTAACTATCCTGAAGCTTTTTTCAAAAAGCGAATACATAAAATTCGCAAGATAAAAGTTGATGATGATGAGTTAAATCGTGCAGTTGACATTTTAAAAAACTCAAAAAAGCCTCTAATCATTGCTGGTGGTGGAGTTCATTATGCTAAAGCTTGTGATGTGCTCAAAGCATTTTCTAAAAAATATCAAATTCCAGTTGCAGAGACATCTGCCGGGAAAGGCGCAGTGACATGGGACCACCCAGGTTATGTTGGTGCAATTGGTGTGACTGGATCAAGTGCAGCTAATAATTTAGCAAGAGAAGCCGATACAGTCTTAGCTATAGGCACAAGACTCAATGATTTTATATCGGGATCAAGGGCGTTATTTTCTGACAAAACACTTATACAACTTAATGTTGCTAGATTTGATACGATCAAGCACAATGCTTTTTCTTTGTGGGGGGATGCAAAGTTAGGAATCAGTAATTTAGATGAATGTCTTAATGAATGGAAGGTATCTGAAAACTGGTTTAAAGAAGCAGAAGCAGAAGCCTCAAATTGGAATAACTATTATGATGACATTACATCAATTAATAGCTCTTCCGCTGCCGAGGGCAGTTTGCCAACAGATGCACAAGTACTTGGCGAAGTTAAGCGAAATGGTGAAGCAAGTGACATTGTGGTTTGTGCGGCTGGGAGTTTGCCTGGAGAGCTTCACAAGCTTTGGAGAACTGAACAAACTGGAGGGTACCACTCTGAATACGGATTTTCCTGTATGGGCTATGAGATAGCTGGAGGACTGGGTGTAAAAATGGCAGAGCCAGATCGTGAAGTCATTGTACTTGTGGGTGATGGATCATATTTAATGCTTAATTCAGAGCTAGCAACCAGCATCATGTTGGGCCACAAAATTATTGCTGTCATTCTTGATAATAGAGGTTTTTCATGTATCAATCGACTGCAAAATGCAACTGGAAATACCTCATTTAATAATTTATTGAAGGATTGTAAGAGTATCGATGATGGGCATCCAGAAATTAATTTTGCAATGCATGCACAGTCTCTCGGAGCAAACTCAGAGCATGTTGAAAATATTGATGATTTAGCTGCTGCACTAAATCGCGCTAGATCATCAACTAAATCTTATGTTATTAGTCTGGTTACTGACTCTCATAAAATTAGTCCTGAGGGCGGTTGTTGGTGGGAGGTAGCTGTGCCTGAGGTATCTTCAAATGAAAAAAGTGAACAAATTCTTAGTTCATATAAGGAATCTAAAACAAAACAGCCATACTAGAAATGAAAGAAGAAGCAGTTAAAATAAATCAACAAGTTTACTTTAGTCAATCTGATATTGATTATGATGATTTAGCTAAAATCTGCTCTCAAAAAACTCTTCAAGAGGATTATCCCTTTGCTGACTCAGTTTCAAATAATGTTGTTATTTACGATGCGAATTACCTTGAGTCATTTATTGGCGATCCAGAAAATGAATTAAGATTAAAAACAGAGCTGCATCAGGTTTTGGAAGGAGGTCCTGGTGTTTTTGTTATTCGAAATCTTTATAGGCATGATGCAATTGACCAGAGTAATAATATCTTTGAAAAAATCGTTGAAAGTGAAGGTAATACTGGTAATGATCATTTTGCCTTTGGAACAAATACAAGAATCTGGAATGCCTTTCAAAAAGTTGCTTTAGAGGATCCTAACGCATTTATTAGTTACTATTCAAACAACCTCTTAAAGTTAGTTGCAGAATCCTGGTGTGGGCCAAATTCTCAAATGACTGCTCAAGTTAACATTGTAAGGCCTGGTGGTGAAATGCAAAAACCACATCGTGATTATCATTTAGGCTTTCAAGAAAACCAAGTTGTTGAACTCTTTCCTATTTCAGCTCACCGTCTTTCAAACTACTTAACTCTTCAAGGTGGGGTTGCTCATACTGATATGCCATTAGCATCTGGACCCACCATGGTTTTGCCATATTCACAGCAATATGAACTGGGCTACCTTGCCTGGAGAGATAATGCATGTACTGACTTTTTTAATGACAATGCAGTTCAAAATCAAATGAATAAAGGCGACGGCATTTTTTTTAATCCTGCTTTATTACATGGAGCAGGGTCCAACACTACAAAAGACTTTCATAGAATTGGTAATCTTTTGCAAATTTCATCGCCTTTTGGAAAGACTATGGAGAGAATAGATTATTTAAAAATCATTAACCGAATTTATCCTTTATTGCTGGAGCATTCAATTAATAAAACTCTTTCAGAAAAACTAATTGAGAATGTCCTTGTGTGTGCAACAGACGGTTATGCGTTCCCTACAAATCTTGATAATGATAAAAATTCAAATTCTAAGTTGCAGGGAATGACTATGTTTGAACTAACTAAGCAATCACTTCTAGATTTGGTTAATTTAGAAAACTTTAGCTTAAAGCTTTTGGAGCATCAGAAAATTAGATTTACTAATTAAACAATATTAACAATAATTTGGAGAATTAAGATGAGTGTAAAACTTGGTGTTAGTCCGATTTCATGGACTAACGATGATATGCCTGAACTGGGTAAAGATACTACTGTAGAGCATTGCCTTAAAGAAGGAAAGCAAGCTGGTTTTAGTGGATTTGAATTAGGAGGAAAATGGCCTAAGGATTCAGCAATATTAACACCGTTATTTGATAAATATGACATGGACGTAGTTTCTAGTTGGTTTTGTGGAGGCTTATTAGCGGATTCTTTAGAGGGTGAAATAGAGCGAATAACCCCACATATGAATCTTCTTAAAGATATGGGGACCGAGGTAATTGTTTATTGTGAAATGGACTCTTGTGTTCATGGAGATATTAGTTCGCCGCTTTCAAAACGCCCTGTCCTTGATAATGAACAATGGGAGGAGTGGACTGATAAGTTGAGTCAGTTGGCCAAATATACGTTGTCACATGGAATGAAGCTTGCTTATCATCATCATATGGGAACAGTAGTTCAAGTCGAGGAAGAAGTAGACAAGTTAATGGCTATGACGACCCATGATCTTGGATTGGTATTTGATACTGGTCATTTAATTTATGCAGGTGCTGATCCTTTAGAGGTTTATAAAAAACATAGTGGAAGGGTTATGCATATTCACTGCAAAGATGTTCGAGGTGAGATATTAAATCGGTCACTAGAAACTGACTCAAGTTTTTTAAATTCAGTTTTGAATGGGGTATATACAGTCCCTGGCGATGGTGATTTTAATTTTCCTGAGCTATTTAAAATGGTGAGTGATAACAATTTTAATGGATGGGTGGTTGTAGAGGCTGAACAAGACCCAGCAAAAGCACATCCACTAACCTATGTCACAATGGGCTATGAAAATATTAAAAGTTATTGTGAAAAATTTGGAATTCAAATAGAGGAAAAAGAATGAAAACTATTGGTGTAGGAGTTATTGGTACCGCTTTTATGGGCAAAGCCCATTCTATTGCTTATGCAGCTGCAGGAAGTGTTTTTGGAGATGCCTTAAGACCTAGATTAGAGATTATTTGTGATTACAATCCTGAAAGAGCTGAAGTAATGAGAACTGAAATGGGTTTCTCTCGGTGCACTAGTAATTGGATGGATGTTGTGAATGACCCTGAGGTACAGTTGATTTCAGTCTGTGTTCCCAATTCGCTTCATAAAGAAATTTCTGTGGCTGCCCTCAAGCTTGGTAAGCATGTTTGGTGTGAAAAACCAATGTCTACTAATTTAGCTGATTCTGAAGCTATGTTGGCTGCTGCTCAAGCCAGTAAGGCTCAAACTATTCTAGGCTACAACTATACTCAAAACCCTGCAGTTCAAAGTGCTAGAGAGCTTATTGAAGAAGGGGCTATAGGCCGAGTAATTGGATTTCATGGGATATATGATGTTGATAATGAGGCTGATCCAGATCGCCCTCATTCTTGGCGCATGAATAGAGAAGCCTCTGGTTCTGGTGCAAATGCTGACGTTATGTGTCATTTGGTTAGTATGGCTCATTATATGACTGGTAGCTCAATAACTAGGCTAGTGGGAGATTACGATACTGTTCACAAAGAGCGAACTGATCCTCAAAATCCAAGCCAAACATTACCTGTTGATAATGATGATGTTTGTACTGCATTGGCTCACTTTGAGAGTGGCATTAAAGGAACTTTGAGAGTAAGCAGAGTGGCCTGGGGAAGAAAGTGCGGATTAAGTTGGGAAATACATGGGTCACAGGGGATGATCTGTCATGATCAAGAGCGTTTGAATGAAATTAAGCTTTACACTAGAAGCGATGATCCGAGGCAAGAAGGCTTCAAAACGATTTTGAGTGGCCCTGCTCAGCCACCTTATGATGCTTTTTTACCGAATGCAGGACATAGTCTAGGCTTTATCGATGTCAAGGTATGTGAACTTAAACATTTACTAGATTCAATTGAAACTGGCAAGCCAGTATGGCCAAACTTTGAAGATGGTTTAAAAATTGAAAGAGTGATGGATGCAATAGACCGCTCCGCAATGACTGGACAGTGGCTTGATGTCTAAATCCAAACTGCTCAATATGCACTTCTCAGAAAAACGACACTATGATGCGCTAGTGGTTGGGCGAGCTG
This sequence comes from Candidatus Pseudothioglobus sp. uisw_142, assembly GCF_059512465.1. Classification (NCBI taxonomy): domain Bacteria; kingdom Pseudomonadati; phylum Pseudomonadota; class Gammaproteobacteria; family Pseudothioglobaceae (SeqCode); genus Pseudothioglobus (SeqCode); species Candidatus Pseudothioglobus sp. uisw_142. Next base: position 1,555,795 of record NZ_CM183452.1, on the reverse strand, counting down.
GGCTTGATCTTTATCCTCAGCCTGTAGGGAGCAAGACTCGAGATGCAGAATACTTTGCAAGTGATGTAGGTGGGTCTGGAGCAAATATAGCTATTGCTATGAGGCGTGTAGGTGGGAAAGTGGGGCTTATTTCAGCGATATCTGATGATCCTGTTGGAGAGTTTGTTAGAAAGAGGCTTGATTTTGAAGGTGTCGAACTTCAGTTTATGCAAACTACCTTCGGGGATGAGCGAACTAGTTTGGCAATTGCTGAAGTGCGTCAAGAGGACTGCGAAGTAGTAATATATCGTAATAACCCTGCAGACCTCAGAGTCGTCTTTGATGACAATATATCAGTTGCCATTGAACATAGCAGTAATCTAGTTGTAACTGGTACCAGCTTGATTGAGGCTGATTCACGAAAACAAACTTTAAAAATGATGGCGCATGCGTATAAAAATAAATGCAAAGTTTGGTTAGATTTAGATTATCGAAAATGGAATTGGCCAGATCAAGAAACGACGCGTTTGGTTTATCAAGAGGCTGCACTGCTTGCAAATGTATTGGTTGGCAATGAAGAAGAATTTCAAATTCTTCAAGAAGATATTAATTTACAAATCAGCCAGAGTGGCTCAAAAAATCAACTCATGATTCTTAAACGAGGTAAGGATGGCTGCAGTCTTTTTTTTGGTGAAGATCGACTTGATACAGGAATTTATAGCTTACCAGCTCTTAAACCCTATGGTTCAGGTGATGCCTTTCTGGGCAATGTCATAATGAATTATATGTCTTCTGAGGACTGGCAATTGGCAATAGAAGCTGGAAGTGCTGCTGCAGCTTTAGTAGTTTCAAAACAAGGATGCTCAAGTGCAATGCCAAAAATGGAAGAAATTGAACTATTACAAAAAAACACAACCATTAAACCAAAAACAATTTGGAGTTAAATATGCATATCCCCCATCATAACAACAACAACAAGGCAATCGTAGACTGCAATAATGAAATAGTGCCTCTATGCTATTTCAATATTGTAAAGCTGAGTGTTGGAGAATCTTTCACTTATCAACTCTCTGATTATGAGACGTGTATTGTTCCTGCAACAGGAAGTGTTGATGTACAAGTTCAAGGTCAAACTTTTAAAGCAGTTGGAAAACGAAACCATATTTGGGAAGCTGACCCTGAAGGTGTCTATGTTCCAGTCGGTTGTGAAGCTAAATTAGTCTGCATCAGTGATGAGGTTGAAGTTTTTATTTCAGGCGCTAAGCATGATCAAACTCATGATGCTTTTGTCATTCGGCAAAAAGATATTGACAAAGTTCAGTATGGATCTGATGACACTAAAACCCATCGTAAAATCAAACATATATTAGGAAAAGATCCAGCCGGAAAGGTTGGAAAGTTATTAGTAAGTGAATTATTCACTGTTGGAGAAGGGGGCTGGTCTGGCTTTCCACCTCATAAACATGAGACAGATATGCTGCCAGATGAGAGTCGGCATAATGAAGTTTATAACTTTAGATTTAATCCTTCAAATGGTTTTGGTGCTCAATTTTTAACGCCTGATGGAGAGGATTTTGGGCCTATCTATCACGTACGAGACGGGTCTACATTTTTCTTTGACAAGGGTTATCATCCCTGCGTTGCGGCACCTGGCTTTGAAATGTATTACTTTACTATTCTAGCTGGTGAGACTCAAAGGCCGTTACATATGAACTATCAAAAAGAATATGCTTATCAGCTTGAAACCATTCCTGGCATGCAAGACATGCTTAATAAATTTAAATAATGATTTCAAATCTTAAAGATATTCTTTTACCAGCCAGTAACCAAGGTTACGCAGTCGCATGCTTTAATGTTTTTGGCTTTGAGGACTCAAAGGCAGTTGTAGATGCTGCTGAAGCTAGAAATGCATCTGTCATTCTTTCAATCAATTTGGATATGCGTCAGTTTATGTCTATGGAGCAAATTATTGGAATGCTAAGACCTATGGCTGAGAGCTCAAAAGCGCCCGTTTGTATTCACCTTGATCATACGTATGAAGTTGAGGTGGTGAAGCAAGCAATAGATACTGGGTTTACCTCAGTAATGTTTGATGGCTCTCAATTACCAATTGCTGAAAATATCGCTCATATACGTGATGTGGTTTCTTATGCCCATCCAAAAGGTGTATCGGTTGAGGCTGAGGTAGGTTCTGTTCCATATGCGTCAGGAAGAGATCATATCAAGTCAGCATTAACTGAGGTTTCAGATGCTTTAGCTATGGAGCAACAGGGCAGTCCTGATGCACTGGCAATTTCAATTGGCAATGTCCATCGCCTAGAGAACGGATCTGTAGAAATTGATATGAAGCGTTTTAATGAACTTGAAAAGGCACTAAGCATTCCCTTAGTTATTCATGGAACAAGTGGCTTAGATGATAAAGATATTAAAATATTATCAAAGCGTCACGTCACTAAATTTAATGTTGGAACAGTTTTGAGAAAAAGTTTTGGAAGTTCATTAAGAGCTACACTGAACTCTAATCCGGAGCTATTTGATAGAATCACAATCATGCAACAAGTGATTCCCGATTTAAAAGATACAGCAACAAAGGTTATTGATCTGCTTGGCCAATAAAACCAGGATTAATCATCTCCTACTTAGATATTGCTTTTGAAAGACTTCTAATGACTTCTTCTGTCTCTTGCCAATCAATGCATCCATCAGTGACTGATACGCCATATTGCATGTCATCTTTATTATCTAATATTTTTTGTTTACCCGAGAATAAGTTGCTTTCAAGCATTACACCAAAAATTGATTTATTACCTAAAAGTATTTGACTTTTAATGTCTTCAATAACTTTACCTTGATTTCTATAGTCTTGATTAGAGTTATCATGAGAGCAGTCAATCATGATTCTTTCAGCCAAACCGTTTTCTTTGAGAAGTTTTTCGCAATGATTTATAGCATCTTTATCATAATTAGGCTTGACTCCCCCTCTAAGGATTATGTGAGAAGATTTATTACCTTTTGCCTTGAATGTAGAAATCTGTCCTTTGTCATTAATCCCTAGAAAGCTTTGTTTTGAAGAGCAGGCTTTAATGGCATTAATAGCCATAGTTAAATTTCCATCGGTACCATTTTTAAAACCAACTGGCATCGAGAGTCCACTTGACATTTCTCGATGTGTTTGTGATTCAGTTGTTCTTGCCCCAATCGCACACCATGAAATCAAGTCAGCTAAGTACTGAGGTGTGATCGGGTTAAGTGCCTCAGTTCCAGTGGGAATATTTTTTTCTGCAAGCCATGCTAAAAGCTCACGCCCCTGGCGAAGACCTTTTTCTACATCTAGCGAGTTGTCCATATCTGGGTCACTAATTAAGCCCTTCCAGCCAACAGTCGTTCTTGGCTTTTCAAAATAAACTCTCATAACAATGAAAATTGATTTTTCAACCTCTTTTTGAAGGGCTAGTAATTTTAGAGCATACTCTTTGGCAGCATTAATATCATGAATTGAACATGGCCCAACAATTACAATTAATCTGTCATCATTTCCTAAAAAAATGTCTTCAACAGTATTTCGACTCGATAAAATGTTCTCTTTGCCTTGCTCGCTGACAGAGATTTGTTGTCTCAACTCAATCGGTGAGGTAATAACCGTTTCGGTTTCAATATTTTTATTGTGAATTTGATTAGTCATGTAAGTTTATTTTATTACTGTGACCGAAGATTTAAACATAAATCTAAAGTTTGTTTTATAAAGTTTGTGCTACCTATGAAATTATTAATTAAAAAATTGCTGTTATTTTCACTTATTTTCCTTGTTGGTTGTAGTTCAACGACTTTTGTGTATAACCGGATTGATTTTTTATTACCTTGGTATCTTGAAAGTTATGTGGACCTTAACCGAGGGCAAAAACAGGATTTAAAGGAGTTATTAATTCCATTTTTTAAATGGCATAGGGAGGAAGAATTACCTAGTTATGTAGCTATTATTGAGGACTTAGAGTTGACTCTTGATTCTTCAGTTGAGTTTGAGAGTATCGCTGAAATAACTAATGATGTTGAAGAATCTTGGTTCAGACTGGAAGATAGAATGCTTTTGTGGGCTATACCCATGACCAGGGATCTGTCTGAAAAACAAATAGATGGGTTTATTCAAACTATGGAAACTAAAACAGAGCAGCGTGAAAATGAATACTTAAGTCGTAATTTGCTAACCTATCAGAATGATAACTATAAGCGTTTAAGAAAAAACTTAAGGCGCTTTATGGGGGGTCTCAATAAAGATCAGCTTGACCTGATTACGACCGCAAGTAAAAAAATGATTAGAGTAGATGGTCAATGGATTGATAACCGAAAGGCTCTCATTGAAAAACTTAAGGTCATTCTTGAGAGAGGTGATGGCTGGGAACTGGCTCTTGAAAATATAACTCACAGGGACGATTTAGTAGCTCAGAATTATCGTAAAACTTATGCGCACAACATTTCAGTAAACCAAAACCTTCTTATTGAAGTATTAAATTCACGCACTGATAAACAAGATTTGAAACTACGCACGCAACTTTCAAGATATAAAACTGATATTAATAATTTGATTAAGCAATAATAGATTACCAGCGTCTTTTCATTCTCCCTCTAAAGATATCTGATCCCCAGTTAAGAATAAGCCCAAGGAGGGCTGCGCCTGCAAGCCATAGATAAGGAAGGCCGCCATTAGATTTGAATATTATTGCTCTATAAGCGCTTCCAATTGAATCAAAAGGAATCCAGGTCCCAATGAGCTCTAACCACTCTGGCGCTGCGCTCAAAGGAATCATAGTTCCACTCAACACTGATTGATAAAAGACAATTGGAAGAATTAAAACCATCGCGGAAAGTCCGATAATAGTAAAAATTCCAAGGAAAAGCCAACTCAAACAGACACTAATCAGCCAAGGCGCTAGCCAAAGCATGATGAATGACCCCCATTGCAGAGTAGAAGTTGTCACAACGATTGCTAAAACCAAGCTGGAAGCTCCCATTGTCATTATTGGAATAACAGTTCTTACATAGGCTCTATTCAGAAGAGTCATTTGATTAGTTGCAAGAAAAAGCAGAACGGATCCAACCATCGCAGTCAGCCAGGTCACAAAATTCATGACAAAGGGCGACGGCATAGAGGCAAGGCTTTGGGCTTTATACAAAGTTTCATTTTCAATCATGATCGGAATCTCAAGGCTGGACTGCTCATTTTTAATTTTTGATAAACGAAGGTTTGAAACAAAAGTAGAGAGTCCCATCTGGAACATTGATGGGAGCTGCTTCGCAATCTGAGTTTCAGAGACAGTTAAGTGTTCTGTACTGATAACTTTGACAGCTATGCTGCGATCACTTAATGCTAGTTCTGAAAAATTTTCTGGAAAAATAATGACTGAAGAAATACTACCTTTAGACAGTGCTTCTTTCGCCTCATCCGCAGTCTTAAATAAACCCACTCTGAAGGGTAATGATCTAGACAATGATTTTATTGCCTGAGTTGAAATTCGAGGAATCGTTATACTTGTATCTAGGTTTACTATCCCGAGTTTAAAGTTCGATGCAATTTTTTCGGGATCGTTCGGAGCTGTCAGATTGAATAAAGAAAAGATTAATGAGATAAGGATTGGGACAATAACCGCTGCCCTAAATAATTTGCTACGACGAAAATCATTAAGTGAGGAGGGCATTAAACTGAACCAAAATAAATTAAACAATACATAAACTCGCCTATTTAGTCAAACTGGAATGGTTGTCTTCAAGAATCATTTCAGCTGCTTTCTCTGCAATCATCATGGTTGGTGCATTCGTATTGCCAGATACAAGTTCAGGCATGATTGAGGCATCAACAACTCTTAATCCAGAGACTCCATGAACCCTGAGACGATCATCAACTACACTTTCTTCATCATGTCCCATCTTACAGGTGCCGACAGGATGATAAATACTTTGACTATGATTTTTAGCCACTTCTAATAACTCCTCATCCGATTCAAAGGAATAGCCGGGAACATATTCATCAAGAATATTATTTTTAATCGAATTAGCCTTCGCAATTTTTCTTGCAACTTTAATAGAGTCAATTGCAATTTGTCTATCAGATTCTGTCGATAGATAGTTTGGAATGATTATTGGGAGATCGTTTGGATTTGAAGATTTAATTGAAACTTCTCCTCTACTTTCCGGCCTTAAGTTACAAATAGACATTGTAAATGCAGAAAATGGATGAACACCATCTCCAGGTTTATCAGCACTTAATGGCTGCATATGAAATTGTATATTAGGCCTTGAGCCGTCCAGGGAGGTATTGGTAAAGGCAAAGACTTGACTTGCGCTCAGTGTTAATGGACCCGTTCTAAAAAGCATATACTGAAGACCAATCAGCCCTTTCTTCCACCATGTGTTGAGCTCATCATTCAAGGTTCTTGTGTTAGTTTTATAAACCATCCTAACCTGGAGATGGTCCTGCAAGTTTTTTCCAACTGAAGGATTGTTATGAATTGTTTTGATACCCAGTTCACTTAAGTGTTTATCATCCCCGATCCCAGAAAGTTGTAATATTTGTGGTGAACTGATTGCTCCTGCAGACAGAATAACTTCTTTATTTGCATGAATTATCTGATTAGATTGTCCTTTATTTTGAGAACATTCAACACCAATCGCCTTTGACCCTTCAAAAATTACTTTTCCCAGTTGTGTATTGGTAACAATGGTCAAATTTTTTCTAGATCTAATTTTTCTGTTTAAAAATGAACGGTATGAGCTTCTTCTGAAGCCTTTATGTGTTGTTTGTTGAAAATAGCCAACCCCTTCTTGCTTCTCTCCATTGCAATCTGAGTTGAAAGGAATCCCTACTTCTTCAGAGGCTTGGATAAAAAGGTCAGCTATTTCTCTTCGAAGTCGGAGATTCGAAACTTTAAGTTCTCCATCAATACCATGAAATTCATTTGCACCATTTTCTTGACACTCAAACTTTTTAAAATAAGGAAGAACATCTTTATATGACCAGCCTTTATTTCCCAGCTTCTCCCAGTTATCATAGTCATGTCTATCGCCTCGGATATAGAGAAGTCCGTTAAGGGCACTGGAGCCTCCAAGTACTTTTCCTCTTGGCCAATCAATCCTTCTGTTATTTAAACCTTTGTCCTTTTCAAGTTTATACATCCAATCAAATTTGGGATTATTCATGGTTTTGAAATATCCAACTGGGACATGAAGCCAGATGTTATTGTCTCTTCGACCAGCCTCAATCAATAGAACCTTGTTTTCTGGGTCCAGAGAGAGTCGGTTGGCGAGCAAGCACCCTGCTGAGCCTGCACCAATAACAATGTAATCGTATTCCTTAAGCATTTTTATTTGTGTAATTTATTATCACTACCTATTCAATGTAGTTTTATTTTTTTAATAAAGATTAGACTAACTGGACTTCAATTATAGGTAAAACTTTAAAGCATCTAGTTATGAATAAAAAAATAGATTGACTTACGTTTTTTTTATAAATAGATTGAAACATATATATCAATTGATGTATACTGGTTGTTAGCTAAATGCATATTATATTGTGTGTTTAACTACTTATATATAAATTATTAGGAGATTTTATGTTTAAAAGTAAAGTTGGTTTATTGGCCGCTGCTGTCGTTGCGTTTAGTTCAAGCGCTATGGCTGATGGTCATATCCATTTAAAAATACAATCTGTATTAAACTCTACTGGTAGTGAAGTTGGCTATGTTAGAGATTTTGCAGAAGATGTTGCTGCATTGACTGATGGCAGAGTAACGATGGAAGTCCTCCCTGGAGGTTCTGTTGTACCTAACTCTGACCTTATTGATGCTGTAGACGCTGGTCTAATTGATGGCGGATTTGCATGGACTCACTACTGGTCTGGTAAGCACCCAGCAGCAATGCTGTTTGGCTCACCAATCGCTGGAGCTGGCCTTGGTATTGATAATATCGCATGGCTTTCTTGGTTCCACAGTGCGGGTGGTAAAGAGTTATATGATCAATTATGGGACGAGATGGACCTAAACGTTGTTGGCTTGATGCTTCAACCAGTTGGTCCTGAAGCGCTAGGTTGGTTTAAAGAGCCAATCAATAGTATGGATGACTTCCGTAAGCTAAGATTCCGTGCACCTCCAGGAATCCCAGGTCAAACATATAAAGATATTGGTGTTGCAGCTGTAGCTATGGGTGGTGGTGATATTCTTCCAGCACTTGAGAAAGGCGTAATTGACGCAGCAGAATGGTGCTGCCCAGAGCCGGACAGAGACTTTGGTTTCCAGAAAGTTCTTAAGTACTATTACCTACAAGGACTTCACCAGAACGTTGTGAATGCTGATATGTATATCAACGGTGACAGATGGAATGAAATATCTCCACGTGACCAAAGAGCGATCCATGTTGCTGCAAGAGCAGCAAGACTTGACTCTATGTCAAATCGTATCTATGCAAACGGTATTGCAATGGCAGACTTGCTAGAGCAAGGCGTTCAGCTAATGGATACGCCTGATGACTACTTCGTAGAGTTTATGGCTGCTGCGAATGCAACACTTCAAAAGAATGCTGATGAAAATGCATTCTTTGCTGAAGTATGGGCATCACAGAGAGATTTCGCTGAAAAAGCGGTACCTTTCTGGTCAGGAGCTCAGTCTTCTAACGCTAAGTTAGGTTTAGCTTTTGCGAAAACTTTACAGTAAAGATTTTTCGTAAAACTTAAAAACTAAGTTGCCAATAGTGAAAACTGTTGGCAACTTTTTTTTATCTAAATATGTTTTTTCTAACTTCAGGTTCTCCTTTATCCTGAAGTTAGAAAAGCCATATTAATAGAAGGGTTTTATTTAATGAATCCTAAAATTTGTTACAATAGCTGTAGTGTTTTTTTAGTTTTATAATTAGGTGCATTTATGTCAGAAAAAGAAGATATTGGTGAATTAGACATTACAGATGAAATGATCGCTGAGGGCAGATCATACACCGGGGTCATGCCGGATGATATGCCTAAGTTAATGGCAAAAACGATTCTCAGTATTGACCTCTTTAGTCTCAGGGTTGGTCAGATCGCATGCTGGTTGACCGTTCCAGTATTCACTGCCATGTTTATTGAGGTTGTGGGAAGACACTTCTTTGGCTCTCCAACAATGTGGGCATATGATATTAGCAGAATGGGTGCGGGGGCAATGTTTATGCTCGGTGCTGGTTATGCTTTATCCAAAGGTGTTCATATACGAGCAGACTTTATGTATCGAGATTGGTCGGTCAAGACTCAAGCAATCATTGATTTAACGCTCTACATATTATTTTATTTTCCTGGGATTATAGGCGCATCATGGGCGTGCTACAAGTATGCCTATAAATCTTGGTCAATCATGGAAAGAGGAATGGATACTGCCTGGATGCCTTTAATGTATCCAATAAAGTTTGCCCTATTTATTGGATTTATTTTCCTCTTAATTCAAGGTGTTTCAGAGGTACTTAAGTGTGTGTATGCAGTTAAAAATAGGAGATGGCCATGAGTCCAGAAGTTCTAGGCATTGTCCTAATATTAACCATGTTGTTTGCCATATTTATTGGCTTTCCAATTTCATTTACTTTAATTTTCTTAGGGGTCTTCTTTGGCTACATAGGTTTTGGAGATCTTGTTTTTTATTTAATGACCTTCCAGTTTTCTGGGAGTATGCTTGAGCAAACCCTCGCAGCAATTCCATTGTTCACCTTTATGGGTATTCTCATGGAGAAGGCCAACCTCATGGAGAGGTTGTTCACATCCGTTCAAATGGCTCTTGCCAGAACCAAAGGTTCATTATTTGTCGCAGTTCTTTTTGTTGCAACAATCTTTGGAGCGGCAACAGGAATTGTAGGTGCTTCGGTTACTATTCTTGGAATTATGTCTGCGAAGACCATGAATAGATCGGGTTATGACGTGCGTTTAGCAGCAGGAACGATTACGGCTGGCGGTACGCTGGGTATATTAATTCCGCCGAGTATTATGCTTGTTGTTATGGGCCCAATACTCAACGTTCCAGTAACAGATTTGTTTGCAGCAGCAATTATGCCTGGCCTTATGTTGGCTGTCCTTTATACAGGTTACACGCTGATTAGATGTCACCTAAACCCTAATTTAGGCCCAGTCGTTCCAGAGGACTTGATTCCAGATTCTATGAAAGAGGTTTGGGTGGAGTTCTTTAAAGGCTTGGTGCCACCCGTTCTTTTAGTCGGGTCATCTCTAGGAAGTATATTGGCTGGTTGGGCAACACCAACTGAAGGTGCTGCGATGGGAGCCGTTGGTTCAATATTACTAACTCTAGCCTACCGTAAGCTTACTTTTGAGTCTTTTAAAAGCTCTCTTCTAAAAACTTTAGAGATCACTACTTTAATTATGGTTTTGGTGTGTGCGTCTAACTTCTTTGGATCAGTATTTTCAAGACTGGGTACGCCAACAATGATCACAGAATATTTGATGCTGCTTGATCTTCCACCAACTGCGATTCTGTTAATCATTATGGCCTTTATTTTCTTGTTAGCCTGGCCATTAGAATGGGTTCCAATTGTGCTCATCATTATTCCAATTGTCTTGCCTCTTATTGAGCAACTAGGATTTAACCTAACTTGGTTTGGAATACTGGTTGCTGTTAATCTCCAGACGGCATGGCTGTCACCTCCTGTTGCCTTATCCGCCTACTTCCTCAAGGGAGTGGTCCCAGAGTGGGATTTGGCAGATATCTATAAAGGGATGATGCAGTTTATGGCGATTCAGGTTGTTGGACTTGCATTGATCATTATCTTCCCGCAAATTGTACTTTGGTTACCAACTTACCTCTATGGATAAAAAGAGAGCGGTTCAAAAAGGTTTGGTTGAAAAGTAATTAAGAATTAATTACTGAAAAATCGAATTACAGTGATTCACCGAATGTACTGTTTTGAGAGTGAATGTACTCGATGTCACTCGTATGAACGTATGATGTTCGAATCTCAATAGTTTCATTGTGATAGGTTTGACCAATCCGATCTATCTTAAGAATAGGTGAGCCTAACTCAATATTCAGTAGCTTAGAGATTTTTTCATTAGAAGTGATCGCTTTTAGTTTTTCTGAACAGTTAGTGATAAAGATATTAAATTTATTCTGATATAGATTGTAAATTGTGTTTGCTCTATTTTTAAAAATCTCTTCATTAAGTCCAGGAAATTTATCCTGAGAGATAATAATTTTATCAACGATATAGAATTTCTTATTCAGGCCTAGCTTGTTATAAATTTTATAAATAGCACTTCCAGTAGGAATATTTAAAGATTCAGCTTCAGCTTTAGATGCCTTCTTAGTTTCAAAAGAGATAAATTCGACAGTTGGACTTTCTTGTTTTTCAGTTCCATTTAAAGCAAAGTGAAAATACTCAAAAAGGAAACTGCTATTATCGTGCTGAAAGACAAAGGTCCCGAGACCTTGCTTGCGAATAAGAAAGCCTTCCTTTTCTAGAACGCCTACCGCTTTCCTGATTGTGCCAATAGATACCTGAAAAAGTTCAACGAGTGTCTTTTCATTTGGAATGAGTTGCCCAGGTCTGAGTTCATCTCTGTAAAGGCAATTGAATAGTTCATTGCGAATTTGTAGCCAAAGAGGCGTTTTACTGTCTCTATCGATATCAAATTTGAGATCAGTAATGCTCATAGATTAATTAATAAAAATCATTTAAAAAGAAGGCTTTAAGATCACCTTGGCTGACGCCATTGTACCATTGTGTAAACTTTGAAAAGCTAAATTCGTTTCTGATAATGGCATCTCTTCAATCCAGGATAAATCTCCAAAATCTCCATTTTCAATTGACTTTAATGCAGATCTAAAGTCCTCCATGTTGTAGGTATAACATCCCACAAGCTTTATTTCTTGGAGGGTTATTTTTCGAATATCAATGTTGCTACTCCAGCTAAGGAGTCCAACATTAACCACTACGCCTCCAGCTCTGACAGAGGAAACGGATAGTGCATTTGTTTTCTCACTTCCCACGCAATCAATCACGACATCATATGTGTCTTCCTTGACTGAGTCAGTAATTGGGTTAACTGGGTTAACACCAACATGATCTTTAACACAAGAATGACGAGCCTCATTCGTTTCAAGGACAGTCATTGTGACGCCATGAGACTTCAGTAAAAGTGCAGCTAGAAGACCAATAGCACCCGCACCGATAACAAGCACATTACACTCGCTGATTGGTTTGAAGGAGCTCTCTATGGCAAGATTGACAGCGTGGACTACTGTGGCTGCAGGCTCAGTCAGCGCTACATGGTTTGAGTTCATGGCATTGGGTGCATGAACAAGGCATTGATTGGGTATGGTCATGTATTGAGCAAAAGCACCTTGTCTGCTCATTCCTATCATATCTCTATCGCTACATAAGTTATCTCTACCCTGGAGGCAGTATTCACATTTTCCACACGTAATAAGTGGATTGCCTGTTACCTTTTGTCCTTTATGGGCACCCTCAACAATCTCACCACAGAACTCATGTCCCAAAATTAATCCAGGATTTCTTCTTGGATCCTTTCCATGGAATGCGTGCATATCAGAGCCACAAATACCAACCGACTCAATGCGCAGAAGAACATCATCATCGCGGTCAATTTGGGTAGAGTGATAATCATTTATAAAGGTCATTTCGTTAGGTGCGGTATATACCACTGCTTCCATTTTATCTATCATGCTGCTGAAAATCCTCCATCAAGAAATATAGTTTGACCCGTGACATATGAGTTAGCATCACTACATAAAAAGACGCTTATTCCAAATATATCCTTTTCTTCGCCGTTACGACCCATCATCGTTTTGTCAGCTAAAGTTTGTAATTTACCCGGGTCTTGGAATAATGATTCCGTTAAGTTGGTTCTAAAAAACCCTGGAGCTATGGCATTCACTAGGACGCCATCTTTAGAGTAAGCTTGCGCTAAAGCGCGTGTTAGTTGCATAATTCCACCTTTACTTGCGCCATATGGAATGCTATTATCAAAAGCCCTAAGAGATTGAAGTGAGGCGATATTTATAATTCTACCCCAATTATTTTCTCTCATTGAGTCTGCAACAAGTTGACTTAAATGGAAGGGTGCTGTTAAGTTAATATCGATTGTTTTTTGCCATTCATCAAGCGTAAGGTCCTCAGCTGAAGTTCGCAGATTAATTCCTGCTGCATTCACTAAAATGTCTATTCGGTTGGACTCTTGATGGATCAGGGAGACAACATTTTCAAGGGCTTCACTGGAAGTGACATCCAGTTGAATGAATCGCCCCTCAGTGCCCTGATCTTTTAATTCTTTGAGCGTTTCATCTGCATTATCTCGACTACTCGCAATCCAGACAAATGCGCCTGCTTTTGCAAGCGCAAGTGCCATCATTTTTCCTAATCCGCTAGTACCACCAGTTATCAGAGCAACTTTATTCTCAAGAGAAAAGTCTGACAAGCTCATGGTTTACTCTAATACTGGAGCGCCAAGATCAAAAGTCTCTTCAGGGAAGTATTTACTGAGTCTGACATCAGAGGCTCTTGCATGACCCTCCATCCCTTCCAGTCTGGAAATTCTCGAAGATGCCTGTGCAACCTGACGGGTTGATTCACGATCCATACGCTGCCATGTTAATACCTTCAAGAATTTGTGTGCTGAGAGCCCACCTGAGTATCGACCTGCTGCCTTCGTTGGAAGAATGTGGTTTGGACCTGAAGCTTTATCACCAAATGTAACTGTAGTCTCTTCTCCAAGGAATAATGAGCCGTAGCAAGTCAAGTTTTCAAGCCACCAGTCAAGGTCCTTGCATTGAACTTCAAGATGTTCTGCAGCATACTCATCAGAAATTTTAACTACTTCTTCATCAGAGTCACAAACAATCACTTCTCCATAATCTCTCCAAGCACAGAACGCTGCATCTTGAGCTGTTGGAGGTAGTTTTTCAATATACTCTGGTATCAGATCCATTACTTTTTCAGCAAGAGCCTCTGAGGTAGTGAATAGCCAACCAGGAGACTCATGACCATGCTCCATCTGACCAACTAGATCAATAGCAACAACATCTGCATCAGCATCTTCATCTGCAATGACTGCGACTTCTGATGGTCCTGCAAAAACATCGATTCCAACTTCACCAAATAAAGTTCTCTTCGCTTCTGCTACAAACTTGTTTCCAGGCCCAACAATAATATCTGCTTTCTTCCCAGTAAATAGACCATAAGCCATACTTGCAATCGCCTGAACACCGCCAAGCGTCATCACATGATCTGCTCCAGCAGTTTTCATTGCATAGAGGACATATGGATGAATACTCTTGCCTTTGTATGGCGTAGAGCAAGCAATAATGCAAGGAACTCCGGCAGCCTTTGCAGTGGCAATACTCATATACGCAGATGCAATATGGGCATACCTTCCAGTTGGAACATAGCAGCCCGCTACGTTAACTGGAAGTAATCTTTGGCCAGCTTCAACGCCGTTATTTTTAGTATGGAACTCTTCTATTGAGTCACGCTGAGCTTTTGCAAACGTGTAAACCTGCTGACAAGCAAAATCAATATCATCCTTGACGTCTTGTGGAACGTCAGCTGTAATTTCGTCAATTTCAGCAGCAGATAGTAAAATATCACCTGTCCAGGAATCTAATTTTTCAGCATAATCTCTGACAGCTTGCTCACCATTTTTATCAATGTTAGCGAGCATATCATGGACAACCTTTTGTGCTTCGAGTACATTTGATTCTGCAGACTTATCAGCTTTCTTTAAGTATTTCATATAATTTTTTAATCCAATTAAATTTAATTTATGCGCTTTCGTACAGGCGCGTTAATACAAACTCTTGATGACCCAGGATTTCTGCTGCAGTCATTCTTCCATTTGAAGTATGGATAAGAGATTCAAGCAGCATATCACCAGCTTGATCCATATTAATATCTCGCTTTAACAAAGCAGTTACATCAACATCCACATGCTCTGACATTGTTCTTACTGTCCTTGGATTTGCACAAACCTTAATAACAGGCAAGATTGGGTTACCAATAATGTTTCCTTGACCAGTAGGGAATAAATGAGCGACATAGCCAGAGGCTGCACATAGGGTGACCATCTCTGCAGCCGCAGAAGAAGAATCCATAAACCACAAGCCTTTACTGGTAGGCATTTCAGCTTTATCTAAAACACCATCAACGATACATTTTTTACCAATTTTTTGAATATTTCCAAGTGCCTTTTCTTCAATTGTTGTTAGGCCCCCTTCAATATTACCTTTAGTAGGCTGTGAGTCTGACAAGTCATCTGTTTTAAAACGCTCAATCATGTCTTGATAGCGATTAAACATAAACATAAATTGATCGGCAACAGCATCATTTGCACATCTTGCTTTAACTAAATGTTCACCACCTGTAATCTCTGATGTTTCACCAAAAAGCAGGGTGCTTTGTTTTTCATAAAGCTTGTCAAATGCATTTCCAACTGTTGGGTTTGCTCCAAAGCCTGAGGTTGTATCAGATTCGCCACATTTCGTTGAGACCCAGATTTCACTGATATCACACGGCTCTCTTTGAAGTCCTGAAGCGTAATGAACCATGTCATACGCAGCTTTAGAAGCATCAGCAATTGTTTGGATATCACCTTTCTTTTCAATAGAGAAGCCTTGAACTGGCTTACCAGTGGCAGCAATACCATCAACAATTTTTTGAGTCCAACCTGGCTCAATTCCTATGACAACAACTGCAGCAACATTTGGGTTAGCACCTGTTCCAATCATGGTTCTGAAATGGAGGTCTAAATCCTCACCAAATTGCAGCCTACCATATGGATGAGGCAGTGCAATCGTCCCTTTAATATTATTACTAACAGCTTCACAAGCAGCATTTGAAATATCGTCAACAGGGAGGATTACTACATAGTTGCGTATTCCAACTCTATTATTGTCGCGTCTATAGCCGTAGATTTTTTGATCTAAATTTATCATTACCACCTCTTTGTTTTAACGTTATGAACATGTAGATGGTCACCAACTGCAATTTTTGCAATTGTTCTGCCAATATCTACACCATATTTGATGACTGTATCATCTTCATTAAGGTCTTTAATCGCAAGTTTATGACCAATAGGAATATCTTGATTGATCTTAATGTCTATTAAGACATCCTGATCCATTATCCATCCCGTTATAGTGTCATTTGCTTTTAGACCTTCAACTGTAACAACGCCGACGGAATCGTCTTCGTCATGAACTATAAATTGAATCATGCCTACTCCTTTCTAAATAATTAAAAAAATCTGTGATTAAATTTTGCAATAAAATTTAATGAGAAGTATATTATATCATATATATGAATTTTTTTTTACTGAGATATTGAAAAAAATTGTAAATTATCGATATAAAATTTAGTTTTATTCTGAAATATCTCGGCATAAAATTCAAGGCAATAGAATTAGATTTTTAAAATAATAATTTAATCAATAGAGGTTAAAAATGAAAAAATTTTTCTTAATTATTTTATTGAGCTGGGCTCCTTTATCAGTTTTATCTGAAGTGGGAGATCTCTATTACTGTGAGATGACTCAGGCAGTTGAAATAAAAGAGGGTAAGCTGATTAATTATATTCCCCAAAAATTTAAATTTAGAATTATCAAAAGTGATTTAATAGAGTTTGGACAAGAGGCAAATTACTTTAGTGGTCTTGAGCTCAAGGTGCTCGAATTTGCATCTAATGGAGAAGAGTTTTATGGAGAAAATTTTGAATATTCGTATGGCAGTTTTTATTTTGCCGATGTTTTTAGGCGGCCATCAGGGGGTATAAACAAACTTACAGCAACAATGCTAAGTGCAGAATGCGCTGTTGTAGATGATTATTCTGTATAGTCAACAAGTATTAACCCTTTTATATTTGAAATTATGATTTCAAGAGCAGTAAAAACAAATCGACTTGTTAGGTTATTTGGTTTGACTAAGGTCCCCATGATTTGGTATTGTCGCCCAAGGGTCATTGAGCATAATGACGAAAAGATTGAAATTAGAATACCTCTTAAAAGAAGAACAAAAAATCATTTAGGAAGCATGTACTTTGGCGTCCTGGCAGTTGGTGCAGACATTACTGGCGGGTTTCTTGCTATGGATCCAATCCAAGAGAGTGGGCGTAATATTACTTTAATCTTTAAAGACTTTAAGGCCGACTTTCTTAAAAGGCCTGAGGGTGATGTTCATTTCATATGTAAAGATGGACTGGCAATAAAAGAGTTGGTTAATCAAGTTGCGCATTCCACTGAAAGGCATAACTATACATTGAGTATTGAAGCTATAGTGCCATCTATCTCCTCTGATGTAGTTGCAAGGTTTGAGCTTACACTTTCCTTGAAAGACAAAACTTAAAGTATGCATCAAAATCCTATCAATAATGACTCTCAAAATGCTAATATCAAGCCAGCGATGCTTGAGTTATCTCAATTTAAACTTGGGCTCATAATCACCATTCTTTGTGTATTATTTTTTCTAATTATTCAGCCAAATCTAATGAAATTTTTGTTATTTTCATCGCCCATGTTGTGGGAGTGCATGTAGTCTAGATTCACAATATAAAAAATTTATAAAATCCTTATTTTTGATAGGGTTTATCTGTGATAATTCACTTTTGAAACTTTAGGGTAAAGTTAATGGTTTATATTGATTTAGCTCCCACGGAGCTTATTAGTGAGTCATTGAATCGAAGTGAGGGTTCCCTCACAAATACGGGCGCTTTATTAGTTGAGACTGGAAGCCGATCTGGCAGAAGCCCAAACGATCGTTTCATTGTTGATGAGCCTTCGACATCAGAATTTATTGAATGGGGTGAGGTCAATAGACCTTTTTCTGAAGAAAATTTCAACGCCTTGTGGACTAAAGTTGAGAATTATTTGTCCAAAAATGACTCCTTCAGATCACACCTCCATGTAGGCGCCCACTCTGAACATTACCTTCCAGTTGAGGTCAATACGGAGACTGCTTGGCAGGGCTTGTTTGGACGAAATATGTTTATAAAGCCTGATACCTTTAACCCAAAGGGTAAAGAGCTATGGACTATTCTGAATGTTGCATCCTATGCCTGTGATCCTCAATCAGACGGCACAAATTCTGATGGCGTTGTTATTATTAATTTTGCTCAAAAGAAGGTCTTACTTGCTGGAATGAGATACGCAGGTGAGATGAAAAAAGCAATGTTTTCAGTACAAAACTTTTTACTTCCTGAAAAAGACGTTTTACCTATGCATTGCTCTGCAAACGTTGGGGAAAATGGAGATACAGCTTTATTTTTTGGTCTATCAGGAACTGGAAAGACGACCCTATCAGCTGACCCTGAGCGTTATTTGATTGGAGACGATGAGCATGGCTGGTCCAAAGGTTCAGTGTTTAACATCGAGGGAGGTTGTTATGCAAAAACCATTAACCTTTCCCAAAAAAATGAACCTATTATTTGGGATGCTATCCATCATGGCGCCATTGTTGAAAATGTAAAAGTTGATCACAATGGTCTAACTGATTATGACGATACGACTATTTCTGAGAATGGTCGGTGTTCGTATCCATTAGAGCATGTTAAAAAACGTGTTAAAGAAAACTCAGCAGGCGAACCAAGGGTTGTTATTTTCTTAACCTGTGATGTATCTGGAGTACTTCCACCTGTCTCAATTCTGAGTAAAGAGGCGGCAGCTTATCATTTTCTTTCAGGGTACACTGCGCGAGTAGGCTCAACAGAGCTAGGCGCTGAAGCTGGCATAAACCCAGCCTTCTCGTCATGCTTTGGAGCGCCGTTTATGCCAAGATCGCCAGGAAGCTATGCCAATCTGCTTATTAAACGACTTGCAGAGTTTGATACCCAGGTTTACCTGGTGAATACTGGTTGGACTGGGGGCTCTGGTGCTCCTGGAGGATCTGGATCGAGATTCCCAATCCCGGTCACTCGGGCAATAGTCTCAGCATGTCAGAGCGGTGATTTACTAAATTCAAAGGTCAGGCATCTTGATGATTTAAATCTGGATATTCCGTTGTCAATACCAGGAGTAGACGATACTTATCTCAACCCGCGTGATACCTGGGAGAATAAGTTGGACTATGATAATGAGTCATCAAAACTTGCAAAATTGTTTTCTGAAAACTTTAAACAGTTTAATGTCGATGAGTCAATTATTGCTGCAGGACCTATAGTAGTTAGTAAATAAAATTCTGTATAAGTAAAACTAAAACTGCGATGATAATGGCAGCAATGACGACTGGCGGGATGTTTTTCATAAAACGAATTATAAAGATTCTTTCTTTACTTTTTCATGTAAATAATACCTTTGAGCCAAAGATTTTCTATATTATTTCATGACTTAAATCATTTAATATTCGAAGTCATAATGGCAATCAAAGCGTTTTCACGTCCTTTCACACAGCAAGAGTCAATTAGCCAAGAGGCCATTGATGCTGCAGTTGAGGTCCTTAAGTCTGGCAGACTTCATCGATATAATACCGTTGAAGATGAGCTTTCAGAGGTTTCCCTTTTGGAGCAAGAATATGCTAATTATCAGGGATCAAAATACTGTTTAGCGTGTGCGTCAGGTGGTTATGCTATGAGTGTTGCCCTTAGAGCTGCGGGCCTTCAGCCTGGGGAGAGTGTTCTCACAAATACCTTTACTCTTGCGCCTGTTCCTGGCTCAATTTCTAATGCGGGCGGAAAATCAATTTTCATAGAGATTACAAAAGACCTTGTCTTAGATCTAGATGATTTATCTAAGAAAGCCAATTCAAGTGGTGCACGTTTTTTACTGATTTCTCATATGCGTGGTCACCTCGTTGATATGGATCAGTTAATGAAAATTGTCAATGAAAATAATTTAATACTTATTGAGGATTGTGCTCATACTATGGGTGCCCAATGGGGTAAACAAAAGAGCGGTAATTTTGGGCTTGCTGGTTGCTTTAGTACTCAAACCTATAAGCATTTGAATTCTGGTGAGGGCGGACTCTTGACATCAAATGATGAGGAGTTTATGGCCCGTGCAATAATATATTCTGGGTCCTATATGCTTTATGAAAGGCATGGGGCCTCTCCAAAGGCAGAGGTATTTGAAAATATTAGGCTTGAAACCCCAAACTATTCAGGGCGAATGGACAATCTCAGGGCCTCCATTCTTAGGCCGCAACTGGGTAATCTAGATAATAATGTTGAGCGTTGGAATGAGCGCTACCAGTTAGTTGAGAGTAAGTTAAGACAAGTCAGAGGAATTGAGGTTCCAGTTCGCTTTAAAGAAGAGAGATACGTTGGAAGCTCAATCCAGTTTAGAATTCCAGGAATTTCAAACTCTGAAGCCAAAACGTTTATTGAGAGTAATAAGAGACTAGGTGTTGAGCTTAAATGGTTTGGAAATGATGACCCAAATGGGTTTACAAGTAATCATAAGAGCTGGAAATATGTGAGCTCCCAAGAGCTCAAAAAATCAGATGAAATCTTGTCTTGTTTATTTGACTTAAGGTTGCCGTTAACGTTTACTCTTGGTGACTGTTCTCATTTGTCAGAGGTTATTATTGAATGCGCGGGTCAGCTTCTTGATCAGTAGTTACCGCTTTCTTGAAGAGCCATATTGCCTCCAGCAATCCATCCAGAGGTCCATGCGCTTTGAAAGTTGAATCCTCCAGTGATACCATCAATATCCATAACTTCACCAGAAAAAAATAATCCCGAGCAAATTTTGCTTTCCATCGTTTTTAGATTAATTTCTTTGAGGTCGACTCCGCCGCATTCGACAAACTCTTCTTTGAATCGACTTTTTCCAAGAATACTGAGTTCACAGTGAATCAAATTTTCTATAATTTGTTTTAATTCATTTTTGCTAATTTCAGACCAATTTTTTTCTTTTGAAATTGAGCATTTAACAAGAAGCTGCAGCCAAAATCTTTTGGTCAGGGCTTTTGGATAGGCATTACCAATTGAGGTTTTAGTGTTGCTATTTTTAATATCTTTTAGAAGGTTTTCAGCATCACTCAAATTTTCAATGCTTAGCCAATTCACAATAATTTTAGCTTTGTAGTCAGCATGCATCATTTCACGTGCAGCCCAGGCTGATAGCTTTAAGAGGGCAGGACCACTCAAGCCCCAGTGGGTGATTAGCAGAGCGCCAGTTTCAGCAAAGGGCTTTGCGTTTTCAATGTTAAGGGTTAGTGTTGCATTAGTAAAAGAGGTGCCGGATAAGTTTTCTAAGACGGGATCGGCAATTTTGAATGTGAAAAGAGATGGAGCAATTTCTGTTATTGAGTGGCCAAGAGATTTTGCAAGATCGTATCCTAATGGCTTGCTACCAGTAGCAATTAAAACTGAATCAGCTATGAATGACTCATCCTTATTGATAGATAAAGCTATTTTTCCATTCTGAAGTTTATTTATAGAAGTAACATTCGTTTTATTTTTTAATTTAACTTTGTGTTTATGAGTTTCTTTGAGAAAGCAGTTAATAATGGTTTCTGAGTTATTTGTTATTGGAAACATGCGGCCATCACTTTCATGTTTAAGGGCAACTCCACGATTTTCAAACCACTCGATGGTATTGGATGCATGAAATTTTTGTAAGGGAGAGAGGAGTTCTTTCTGTCCACGCGGGTATTTTAGGCTGAAATCATTAATATCAAAAAGATGATGAGTCACATTGCAGCGACCACCGCCAGAAATTCTAACCTTTCTTAAAAAACTTGTTGTTGCTTCAAAGACGCAAATATTTACATCAATATTTTTTTCTTTGGCAACTTCAGCGCAGCGAATCGAGGCAAAAATACCACTTGCGCCGCCTCCAATGATTGCGATGGTTTTCTTTTTTGTTGGGCTCATTGTAATTGAATATTAATTTGATGATCCCGGATGTGATTAATTCAGTACCACCTTACCATACCTATAATTCCTGCTGTCGCATAAAAGAATTGAAGAAAGAGAATTCCTTTATGTTGACCTAGATATGCCCAATAGCCTATGGAGATGGCTGATATAAGAAGTAGAAGAAAGCCAGCAAATTCAACACCAACATTCAACGCCACCATCATCGAATACAAGATTGCTGTAATCACTCCGAACCATTCAAAAACTTTACTTTTCATAATAACGCCTTCTAGATTAATTCAGTTGAGACAGCCAGAACTGCAATAGCCAAAAGAGCAAGTGTTTGCAGAACTAGCAGTGCGATTGATTTACCACCCAATTCCATCATTGATTTTAGGGAAGTTGTTACCCCGAGACCTGCAATCGCGAATACTAAGGACCACTGTGAAACACCAGCAAGGAATTCAGAGAGAATTGAGGGTATAAAGCCACTGCTATTGATTACTAAGCACATAGCAAATGCAAGTGCAAACCAAGGGAAGGCTTTAGGGCTGATATTGCTGGTTGCATCGCCTCTTTTCAATAAAATAGCTATCACAATCACAATGATAGGTAGCATTGAGATCCGAAGTAGTTTAATAAATGTGGCTATATCCCCTGTCTCATTGGAAACTGCATAACCAGCGCCAACAACTTGAGCAACGTCATGAATCGTTGAGCCGATTAGAATTCCAATTTCAACCTCACTAAACTCAGCCATTGAAAAAAGGATGGGATAGACAATCATTGCGATTGTTGATAAAGAGGTCACACAGACAACAACAAACAATGTATCACGATGCCTGTCTTTCCAGTTTGGAAAGACTGAGGCGACAGCGAGTGCAGCAGCAGCACCACAAATTGCAACAGCGCAGGCAGTTAAAAGTGCAAACAGATGTCGTCTCCCCATTAATCTTGCAATAAGCCAGCTGACGCCAATTGATGAGAGAACTAGAATAGGAACAAACAAAAGAGCGTTTGTTCCAAGCCCTAAAATTTGATCAAGTGTAACTCTAAAGCCTAATAATGCAACACCAAAACGCAAAATCTTTTTACTTGAAAATTCAATACCTGGTGCACAACGTTCATCACTTGAGAGAAAGTTAAACGCTATTCCAATGAGAAGAGCAAACAACATCACTGGTGCTTTGTAATGAAGACTCAAAAAGCCAGCTGCGGCCGCAATGGTTCCAACAACAATTAGCCCCGGCGAAAGAATATTAAGTCGGTTCTGCATGTTGAGTAATGGTGATTTCATATTATCAGACGCTATGTCAGATCATTAAAAATTAGTTTATCTGTCACAAGTATAGCACTGCTGAAATCATTATCCTTCGCAAACGCTCCCGGAAAGCCAATACACTTAATTGAGGCTGCTAATGCTGAGTGCATACTAACTTCAGTGTCCTCAATAGCAACACAATTCTCTGCTTCTAAATTAAGCTCTGAAAGTGCTTTTAGATAGATATCAGGCTTTGGTTTTGTATTTGAAACCATTCTGTCATTGCCTATGAAGCTGAAAACACTTCTATTTAATTGATTCTTAAGTGCTTGAAAGACGGCATCTACATTGTCTTTGGAGGTACTAGTCACAAATGCTAGCTTTATCCCATTATCAAGCGCTTGGTCTATAAGGCTGGCTACGCCAGGTCGAAGCAAGACATCTCCACTAACCATAAGGTCATCAAAGATTTTTGTTTTTTCATCATGAAGTTTTTTTGCATCCACTTCAATGCCTTGATGAGCCGCAAAGTCTTCAATTCTCTGACGACCTCCAGATTTTTTTAGTAAATCTTGATATTGTGCTGGACTCCAATTCCAATCAAGTCCATTTTCAGAAAACGCTTGATTGAATGCACTTCGTTGAAGCTCTGAAGTTTCAATAAGTGTTCCAATTGATCCAAATAGGATTGCTTTGTAATTCATTGTTTTGCCCTTAAAGAGTTGTAATAGTTCTATACTGAAGTATTCACGTATCTACTTTTTAGATACACAAAAGTGCAGCATTTTAATTAAAAATGCTTATTATCGCAAGACATAAATGGTGGAGATGGGGGGAATTGAACCCCCGTCCGAAAACCTTCAGTCAAGAAGTCTACATGCTTAGTAAAGGTCTATTGAGTTAACTTTTTACCACCCGACCAACAGGGATGTAGAAAGCGATTTTAGTTTAGGTTTTAACCCTATTATCCTAAAATAATAATAGTGGCGAGTCTGTTAGCGACCGTTATCCTAAAAGTACAGACAACTCCTAAGTAACGGTTAGCATTATGCTGCTAAAGCGTAGTTGTCTTCGTTTGCAACTATTATTTAAAGAACGTTTTTACGAGCAATCTTTGTCCTCGACATGCATCCTTGAAATCCAACTCCTCGTCGAAGCCATGTCATCCCCAGATGCATTCATTATACGCTTGATTAATTGAATTTAGCTAATTGTCACTCTAGCAAATTTTCTTTTGCCTACTTGAAATACGAGCGTTCCTTCGTCAGGCGCTAAGTCTTTATCAGTAAGCTTTTCACCATCAATTTTTACGGCGCCCTGCTTAATCATTCGAAATGCCTCTGAGGTTGAACTAACAAGATTAGAGTCTTTGAGAAGGTTTGCCACCTTAATTCCCTTAGAAAAAGAGAATTCATCCATTTCATCTGGAATTTGATTTTTTGCGAACCTATCTATAAAGTTTTGCTGCGCTTTGAGTGCTTGATCTTTGTCATGGAATCGCGTAACTATCTCTTCCGCTAATCGAAACTTAATGTTTCTTGGGTTCTCACCACCTGCAACTTCTTTTTTCCAGGATTCAATGGTTTCAAGTGATTCAAAGCTTAACAGTTCAAGATAGCGCCACATAAGGTCATCTGAAATCGACATGATTTTGCCAAACATACTATCAGGATCTTCATCAATACCAATATAGTTGCCGAGTGACTTGCTCATTTTCTGAACGCCATCAAGGCCTTCTAAAATTGGCATTGTCAGGATGACTTGAGGCTCCATATCGGCCTGCTTTTGAAGCTCCCTGCCAACCAAAAGATTAAATTTTTGATCAGACCCACCTAGCTCGATATCGGCTCTCAGTGCAACAGAGTCATAACCCTGCACGAGAGGATATAAAAATTCATGAATCGATATTGCTTGGCCACCTTTGTAGCGTTTGGAAAAGTCATCGCGCTCAAGCATTCTTGCAACGGTTTGTTTTGATGCCAGTGAGATCATTTCAGAAGAGCTCATTTTGCCCATCCACTCAGAGTTAAAGGCAATCCTAGTTTTATCCTTATCCAAGATCTTAAAGACTTGATCTTCATAGCTTTTGGCATTTTCAAGGACGTCTGCTTTTGTGAGCGGTTTTCGGGTTACATTTTTTCCAGTAGGATCTCCTATCATGCCTGTAAAGTCACCAATCAAGAAAATAATTTCGTGACCCAGATCTTGAAGCTGCTTCATTTTATTGATGACGACAGTATGCCCAAGATGTAAGTCTGGTGCAGTTGGATCCATTCCCAGCTTGACTCTTAAGGGTTTGTTTTTTTCAAGTTTCTTCTTGAGCTCTTCAAGAGGTAGTATTTCATCTGCTCCTCTTTGAATAATTGCTAGTGTTTCGTCTATTGTCATTTTAAATGCTCTCTATGGTCTTATTTGTCCGTCACCCATGACGATGTATTTTTGTGATGTAAGTCCCTCTAGTCCTACTGGACCTCTGACATGGAATTTACCTGTACTGATTCCAATTTCAGCGCCAAAACCATACTCAAATCCATCTGCAAAACCTGTAGAAGCGTTAACCATAACAGAGGATGAGTCAACTTCGGATAGGAATTTTTTTGAATTGACATTATTCTCAGTCACAATTGCATCGGTATGGGCAGATCCATATGTATTAATGTGAGATATGGCCTCATCGACTGAATCAACAATCTTCATCGAAAGAATTGGCGCTAAGTACTCTTCACTCCAGTCATCCTGAGTTGCTTTTTTAATAACCTTTGATAGCATCTGAGATTTTTCACAACCCCTAATTTCAACTTCTTTTTTAATGAAAAGCTCGATTAATTTTGATAGGGCTTTGGAGTCAAAATCTTTATGAACGAGAAGGGTTTCAGTTGCGTTACAAACTCCGTATCTTCTAGTCTTGCCATTGAAGGCAATATTAACCCCTTTTTGAGGGTCTGCATCTTTGTCTAAATAGGTATGACAGACTCCATCCAGATGTTTGATAACTGGCACTCTGGCATTCATACTAATATTTTTGATGAGACCTTTGCCGCCTCTTGGAATAATTGCATCGACATAATCACTTGCACTAACGAGTTCAATGACTGCTTCGCGATCAGTAACCTTAATCAGTTGCACTGAGTTTGGATCAAGTCCTGCCTCTTCGAGGCCTCTCTCGATGCAAGAATAAAAGGCTATGTTTGAGTTGATAGCCTCAGAGCCACCTCTGAGTATGATGGCATTGCCAGATTTAATGCACAGTCCTGCAGCGTCTACTGTAACGTTTGGACGAGACTCATAAATCATCCCTATGACGCCCAAAGGAACCATCATTTTTCCAATTTTGATGCCACTTGGTCTTTCCTTAAAGTCAGAGATTTGTCCTATCGGATCAACCAAGGTTGAGATTTGATGAAGTCCTTCAACGACGCTATCTAGTCTCTCATCATTAAGCATTAGTCGATCTAAAAGCGCATCATCAATACTATTTTCTCTAGCAGCTTTTAAGTCTAAGTCATTGGCATCTAAGATAAATTGTTTGTTCTGTTGAATTTGACTAGCAATACTGATTAATGCATTATTCTTTTGATCAGTGCTGGCAATTCTTAAAGTTTCAGAGGCTAACCTAGCCTTCTGGCCAATTATTTTAATTAATTCAGCTATTGAGCCCATTGCTTTTTCCTGATAAAGAAGTAACTACGCCTTGTAGTTCGTCATAAACGTTTAGATTATCCATACCTTTGAGAGAGCGGTCAATACGACCCAGGGTTAGGAGGAGTTTTTGAAGCGACTGGTAGCTATGCTTTTTGAGCGCATTCGATATTAAAGGCTTTCTTTTTTGCCAGACCCTGTGATTACTAAGAACACTTTCAATGGTCTGGTTGGTTTTGAGTTCAATAGCCATCGTCACTAGGTTTTTAATTTCTCGGTAGAGCGATGAGATCAGAATGACGGGTGGGGTCGCATCTTCGACAAGTGATTTAAAAATTTTGTTTACTTTTTCGCTGTCACCTTGAAGGGCTGAGTCGATCATTCCAAAAACTGAATACTGAGATTGCTGATCAATCTGATTCAAGTATTCCTGAAGTTTGATATTGCCATCAGGGTAGGCAATTTTAAGTTTTTGGATCTCCTGCATAGTGGCCAAAAGATTTCCTTCAGTGCAGTAAGCTATAGCGTTGGCAACATCATGATTGGAATTTAAACCGAGTTGCGACATGTTAGTTGAAATCCAGCCCACAAGTTGATTGCTTTGAACTTCCCAATGCTGTATGACAATTCCATTCCTATCAAGTGACTTAAACCATTTACTTTTTTGCTGAGCCATATCTAATTTTCCAGAGGAAATTAATATCAAAATATCATCTGGCAAACTTTCAGCAAGCTCTGTGAGTGCTTTAGACCCTTTCACTCCAATTTTTCCAGTTGTTAGGCGGCACTCAATAATCCTTTTTTCAGCAAACAAAGATGGACTTGAAATTAGACTAAATATTGAATCCCAAGAAAAGTTGCCATCAATGTCAAACCTAAATTGCTCACTGTATCCATTTGTCTTTGCTGAATCCTTGATTAAAGATAAAGACTGCTCAACGAGGAGTATTTCTGCTCCAAATACGAAATAAATTGAAGCGAGTTGATTTGAAAGATTATTTTGAAGCTGTTCAGGTTTAATATTCATTTAGTATCTATAGTTACTCTGGCTTCTTATACAGAAGTAAATTAAGTATGCCCTCATTCATTATGTCATAGTTATAAAAAATATTGATTAAACCTTGAAAAATGCCATCAAACACTATATATAAAAAACAATAGGGTATATTTACCTTTCTAATTTAGGATAAATTTAAGTTTATGTATAAGAATATTTTACTATGGTTGGTCCTTGGAAGTGTGCTTGCATCGCTTTTTGGGCAATTTAATGTAGCTGATGAAAAGAATGAGATTAGTTACTCTCAATTCATTCAAAGTGTTAAGCAAGGAAGCGTCTCAAGCGTTAAGATTGCAGGTAGTAATATTAGCGGAGTAACCGCTCTTGGTGAAAGGTTTGAAACCTATAGCCCTGGCGATCTTGGGCTGATGGGTGACTTATTAAATAACGGCGTTTCAGTTGAGGCGACGCCTCCTGCCAAAGAAAGCTTTGTAAAACAGCTAATTATTTCCTTGGCACCTATACTGCTTCTTATTGGAGTCATCATGTATACGATGAGAGGTGCTGGAGGATCAATGGGCGGTAAAAACCCAATGTCATTTGGTAAATCAAAAGCGCGTTTAATCACAAAGGATGAGTCTCATGTCACTTTTGATGATGTTGCTGGTGTAGATGAAGCTAAAGAAGAGGTTGGAGAGCTCGTCGACTTTCTATCGGACCCTAGTAAGTTCACTAAAGTGGGTGGTAAGATTCCTAAGGGCGTTCTTATGGTCGGTCCTCCAGGTACAGGTAAAACACTTTTGGCAAAAGCAGTTGCCGGTGAGGCAGATGTCCCATTCTTTTTCATTTCTGGATCAGATTTTGTAGAAATGTTTGTAGGTGTTGGTGCTTCTCG
The DNA here is from genome assembly GCF_059512465.1 of Candidatus Pseudothioglobus sp. uisw_142. NCBI lineage: Bacteria > Pseudomonadati > Pseudomonadota > Gammaproteobacteria > Pseudothioglobaceae (SeqCode) > Pseudothioglobus (SeqCode) > Candidatus Pseudothioglobus sp. uisw_142. Next base: position 1,527,211 of record NZ_CM183452.1, on the reverse strand, counting down.
AGTAAGAGATATGTTTGATCAAGCTAAGAAAAATGCTCCTTGCATTATATTTATTGATGAGATTGATGCTGTAGGTCGTCAGCGCGGCGCTGGAATGGGCGGTGGTCATGATGAACGTGAGCAGACACTTAATCAAATGCTAGTTGAAATGGATGGATTTGAGGGTTCAGAAGGCATCATTGTGGTTGCTGCAACTAACCGACCTGACGTTCTTGATCCTGCACTTTTAAGACCTGGTAGATTTGATAGAACGGTGACTGTTGGGCTTCCTGACATTAATGGACGCGATGCCATCTTGAAAGTACACATGAGAAAACTGCCTATTGCAAAAAATGTCAAGTCGATGGATATTGCTAGAGGAACACCTGGTTTTTCTGGTGCAGACCTTGCTAATCTAGCGAATGAAGCAGCACTTATTGCTGCTCGATTCAGTAAAAAGCTTGTTGGTATGAGAGAATTTGAAAAGGCTAAAGATAAAATTATGATGGGCGCTGAGCGAAAAGGCATGGTAATGGATGCCTCTGAAAAAGAAATGACAGCATACCATGAGGCTGGCCACGCTATTGTGGGTCGTTTAATGCCAGAGCATGACCCTGTTTACAAGGTCAGTATTATTCCGAGAGGAAGGGCACTTGGTGTTACGATGTTTCTTCCTGAAAAAGATAGCTATAGTATCTCAAAACGCAAACTTAATTCGCAGGTGGCCTCTTTGTTTGGTGGGCGAATTGCTGAAGAGGTTGTGTATGGTGAGGATGCTGTCACTACAGGCGCAAGTAATGATATTGAACGTGCTACTGAAATAGCTCACAAGATGGTTAAGCTTTGGGGTATGTCGAGTGTAATGGGACCAATGGCTTACGGTGAAGATGAGGGAGAAGTCTTTCTGGGACGCCAGGTTACAAAGCATAAGCACATCTCAGATGAAACATTTACAAAGGTAGATAGTGAAATACGTAAGATTATCGATACGAACTATTCAACAGCGTATAAGATTATTAAGGACAACAGAGACATTTTGGACGCAATGGCTGCAGCCCTTGTTGAATTTGAAACGATTGATACGAGTCAAATAGATGATTTAATGGCAAGAGTTCCTATGAGGGAGCCAGCAGATGTTGTTGATTCTGAAGAGGTTTCTTCGGAACTTGGGACTGGAGGTAAAGATTCAAAAAGCTCTAAATCTTCATCAGACACTAAAACTGATGCAGATGGTGGTACTGAGCAGTTTGCATAATTTATCCTCGCTATGATTGTCTCTCAGCCAATCATTATGGGTGTTCTCAATGTAACACCCGACTCCTTTTCTGATGGCGGAAAATTTTTCGATGCTAATTCCGCTATTGATCAGGCTTCATCAATGGTCCAGGAAGGTGCTGGCATTATTGATATTGGTGGTGAATCGACAAGACCTGGTGCAAAAGCTGTCAGTGTCCAAGATGAGCTTAACCGTGTCATTCCGGTTATCGAAGCTCTACAAGGAAAAATTAATGTCCCAATCTCGATTGATACCTCTAAGCCTGAGGTAATGGAGAGAGCTGTTGGAGCAGGTGCAAGTATTATCAATGATGTCAATGCACTTCGCGCTGACGGTGCCTTGAATATGGCTGCAAAACTTAAAACTGATATATGCCTCATGCATATGCAGGGAAGTCCAAGAACGATGCAGAATAATCCTACTTATGAAGATGTAGTCAAGGATATAAAAGTATTCTTTAAGGAAAGAATTGATGCCTGTAAGCTAGCAGGTATAGAGCTCAGATCAATCTCATTAGATCCTGGATTTGGCTTTGGAAAGAACTTAGGTCATAATATAGCATTGTTAAAGAATCTCTCAGAGTTTCATGAATTTGGCGTATCCATTCTTGCGGGACTCTCTAGAAAATCAATGATTGGAACCCTTTTGGGTGACAAAGACGTTGACTCAAGAATGATTGGGAGCGTGACAGCAGCATTAATTGCTGTCGAAAATGGGGCTGATATTATAAGAGTCCACGATGTTGCAGAGACAAGTGATGCACTCAGAGTCTGGCAACAAATTAAGAATTTTAGGGGGTAGTTTTGAGTAATTTTTTTGGGACTGATGGGATTCGTGGTGAAGTTGGTAAAGCGCCAATCACAGCCGATTTTTTACTAAAAGTGGGTTGGGCCGTAGGCTCTGTTTTAAGAGAAAGTGGAAGTGCTAGCGTCATTATTGGAAAGGATACCCGAGTTTCAGGCTATCTATTTGAGTCAGCGCTCGAAGCTGGATTCCTATCTGCTGGCGTCAACGTCGGCATGCTTGGACCGATGCCCTCTCCTGCTATTGCTTACTTGACGCAAGCATTCGGAGCAACAGCGGGCGTCGTTATCAGCGCATCTCACAACCCATACCACGATAATGGAGTAAAGTTCTTTTCATCTAAAGGCGTCAAGCTGAGTGATGATATTCAAAAAGCAATCGAAAAGAAGCTCTCAATGCCAATGGTCAGCGTTAATTCAGCCGCCATTGGAAAAGCAAAGCGCTATGGGCAAGCAGTCGGTAGATACATCGAGTTTTGTAAGTCAACATTTGATAAATCATGCGACTTATCCAACTTAAAGATTGTAATTGATTGTGCCAATGGCGCAACTTACCATATTGCTGAAGACGTTTTTACTGAGCTTGGCGCCTCAGTCACAATGATAAATAATACGCCAGATGGTTACAACATAAACCGCGAGTGCGGTGCAACTGATACGGTTCATCTCCAGCACGAGGTGATAGAAAACAGTGCTGATCTAGGAATCGCTTTCGATGGTGATGGTGATAGGCTCATTATGGTTGATCATAAAGGTGAAAAAGTAGATGGTGATGAGTTAGTCTTTATTATTGCGAATGCCTGGCAAAAAAGAGGTGAATTAAAATCCAACACCGTTGTCGGCACTAAGATGACAAATTTAGGAATTCGCAACGCATTAACAGACAATGGAATGAAGTTTATTGAGGCTGATGTCGGAGATAGGCACGTCATGGATCACTTAATTAAAAACAAAGCTATTTTGGGCGGTGAAGGCTCTGGACATATTATATGCTTAAATAAGTCTACCTCTGGAGACGCTATCATAGCAGCCCTTCAGGTTTTGGAGATTGTTGCAAAATCTGGGCAATCTCTTTTCGATCTCAAAAGCGAAATGACTAAATACCCTCAAGTTCTAATTAATATTAAAACTGAGAGTAAGGTCAACCTAAATGACTCAAAACTATTAGAGTTAATTGGTGCTGTTGAGTCAAAGCTCTCTGATAAAGGTCGTCTTTTAGTTAGAGAATCTGGAACTGAGCCTCTGGTTCGCGTTATGGTTGAATGTGCGGATAATGCCCTGGCTAATGAATCTGCAAAACAAATATCAGAAGCAATTCAATCAATGTAATTACAAAGTAATTACTATATTATCTTTAGCATAATTTAAGATTATGGTTTTCACTCCAGTTGACATAGTCATCATTTCACTCATCTTTATCTGGATTGGTTTTGTAAGAACAGGCCTTGGTTTTGGTGGCGCAGTCTTAGGTCTTCCACTATTAATGTTGGTTGGAGGGTCTCCAATCGATTGGCTCCCCATTATTGGGATACATTTACTATTTTTTTCAGGAATTGCGCTCGCAAGATCACTAAAAATAGTCGATTGGAGTTATTTAAAGCAGTCATTGCCATGGATTCTGCCTGCAAAAATTATTGGTGTTATAGGTCTAATCAGTCTTCCACCAACCGTAATGACAGTCATTGTTTATTCGATAACATCTTTTTATGCATTGACATGGATTATGAACTTTCAAATTGCTTCTCGTAGTGGCTGGGGAAGTCGATTACTGCTTATACTCGGTGGTTACATTTCTGGAACATCACTCAATGGTGCGCCATTATTAGTCGCTGTCTATATGCAAAATGTTGATGTTAAAAGGCTTAGAAATACTTTGTTTGTTCTATGGTTTTTATTAGTTACAATAAAGATGGGGGCTTTTTTGATGGTTGATGTATACATTAACTGGCAGTTTTCTTTGATGTTAATTCCAGTAGCAGGACTTGGACACTTTGTTGGACTTAAAGTACATGATCGAATCATTGATAACGATATCCAATTCAAAAGATGGATGGGTAGTGCGCTAATTGTTATATGTATAGTAGGTCTATCAAAAGTAATCTTTTAATAGCATTACTTATAATGAGTTAATCCATTGTGTTGATAGGTATTTCGGTTGTGCTTTTAATTTCTTCAATTGCAAAATTAGAAGTAACCTTTAGAAATTTAACTTTTTCAATTAAGTTTTTATAAAAATTGTCATAGCTCTCTATGTCGCTCACAACCACTTTAAGAAGGTAGTCTGTTTCACCGCTCATACGATAACATTCAATGACTTCAGGGATCTCTTTAACGGTATCAGCAAAAACACTAATTCTCTCTTGGTTATGGTTAGTTACAGTGACAGCAACCATCGCAGTGACATTAGAGCCAACTCTCTTTCGATTAACCAGAGCGACTGTTTTATTTATATAGCCATTATTTTTAAGCTGGTTGATTCTCTTCCAGCAGGGCGTTGTTGATAAATGCACCTCAGAAGAGAGCTCTTGAATTGTGAGTTCAGCGTTATGCTGAAGCAGTTTTAATAGTTTAATATCGATTGCATCCATAATGTTATCTAAAAAAGGCATAAAATAAAATATTTTTCTTTTTAAGATATTTTATAAAGAAAAAATTCCTTTTTTGTTTCTTTTTGTAATTGAAAATAGAATATTTTACTATAATTCTGCATATTATATATATTAATCAAAAAGATGTATCAATACAGCGCACAAGACAAGCAGTTTTTAGTTGAGCGAGTCGATCAATTTGAAAAGCAATTAAAGCGGCATTTGTCTGGTGAACTAGATGAAGCTAAATTCAGAAGCTTAAGGCTTAGGAATGGTCTTTACATGGAGCTTCACGCGCACATGCTCAGAATTGCAATACCTTATGGTATTTTGAGTTCGGATCAGCTCAGAGCACTTGCTGACGTTGCTGATAAGTATGACCGTGGTTTTGGTCACTTTACAACGCGTCAAAATATCCAGTTTAATTGGATACAGCTCCCTGAGATTGCCAATTTGCTTCGTGATTTAACAGATGCCGGACTTCATGCAATCCAAACCAGCGGTAAAGCGACAAGAAATATCACTGCTGATCCTTTATCAGGTTTAACTGAAGGTGAGATTGAAGATGCGAGGCCATATTGTGAGCTGATTAGGCGATGGTTTAACCTGCATCCAGAATTCTCATGGCTGCCTGGTAAATTTAAAATTGCTATTAATGGCGCAAAGCTTGATGAAACTGCATTAAAAATACATGACCTAGGATTAAGACTAGGTCGAAATGAAAAGGGAGAGCTTGGCTTTAGCGTTTTTGTTGGAGGTGGTTTAGGGGCAGCAGCAATGATTGCTGCTGAAACAGCATCTTTTGTTCCAGTAGTTGACATATTAAGTTACTTAGAATCATCACTAAGAATATACAATCTAAAGGGCCGCAGAGACCATCAAAAGAAACTTCGTATTAAGTTTCTTGTTCGAGAATTAGGCGCAACTGAGTTTTCAAGATTGGTTGATGAAGACTGGCAACAAACTAAAGATGATCCTGATTTGAAATTAAATCTAAACGAATTAGAAAGCTTAAAGAAAGATTTCGCTTTACCAATTAAGCCTATTGATCTTGATGGCTTTAAGGACAAAGTCGACTTCAATTACGGTATTTGGAAGAAAAACAATGTCCGAAGCCACAAAGTTTCTGGCCATAGCATCGTCAATATCTCTCTTACCAAGCTGGGAACTGCCCCGGGAGATGCAACATCAGAGCAGATGAGAATTCTTGCAAAACTCGCTGATGAGTTCAGCTCGGGAGAGATTAGAACAACCAAAAGGCAAACCATTGTGTTTCCTTTTGTTCGAAAAGATCAAGTATTCGACCTATGGAAATCATTAGAGCAGTATGATCTCTCAAGTCCTCACCAAGGGACACTGGCTCAGATTGTTGCCTGCCCTGGAAGGGATTACTGTGATTTAGCAAAGGCGGTCTCTATCCCAATAGCTACAAGGGTTCAAGAGCGATTCAATGATATGAATAGGTTACTTGATATTGGAGATTTAAAGATCAATATTTCTGGCTGTGAGAATTCATGTGCGCATCACCATATCGCTGATATTGGACTTTTAGGTATGCAAAAAAATGGTGAAGAGTACTATCAAATTACTTTGGCAGGAGAAACACTTCATCAAACTAACATTGGTAAAAAGTTAGGGCCATCTGTAAGCGGAGAAACAATTGTTGATGCCGTTGAAGACATCGTCAATGTATACATAGACAACCGTCAGCAGGAAGAAAAATTTACTGATGTTTTTAAGCGCATCGGTATAACACCCTTTAAGGAGAAGGTCTATGGATGAAATAAAAAATCCTATCAGTCTCATTAGTAAAGATTATGAAACGATAAACCTTGTTACATTTGAAGAGTGGCTCGAAGATAGTGACAAATTATCCAGGCTTGGTGTTGGCCTAATATTAGATCCTTCGAATGATGTTGGATTTATAAAAGAAAGCCTTGACTCTATTGAATTAATTGCTTTAGATTTTAGAAACTTTGATGATGGAAGAGGCTACTCTCAAGCTTACTTTTTGAGCAAAAGGTGGAAGTTTAAAGGTGAGATTGTTGGCATCAATGCCCACCTTGATCAACTTCAGTTTATGATCAGGTCAGGCATTACAAGTTACCAGCTTCTCGAGTCCTATAAAGGTTTTAATGAGGAAGATTACTCTAGTGGATTCAGTATTTGCTACCAGGCTGCAGCAAACAACAATGGCCTCAATTTAAAGTATTAACTATGAAGGATAAGAAATCAAGATCTATAGGGAAATCAATCTCTTGGAGGATTCTGGCATCATGTGATACAGTTTTAATCTCATATCTAATTACAGGAAGCTTTGCTATTGCTGCATCAATAGGATCTATAGAGGTTTTGACTAAAATGATCCTGTATTACTTTCATGAAAGAGCTTGGAATGGATTAGCATTTGGTAGAAATTAATGTATCAATGCAGACTAATTTAAGATAACAATTTAAGAGTATAATAATAGCGTTTTTTTAACATAAAATGTTGACAAATTAAGGAAAGAGTTTATGTCAGTAATGACCGAAAAAGTAACACATGTACACCACTGGAATGATAACTTATTTAGTTTTCGAACTACAAGAGATCCAGGCTATAGATTTAAAAACGGTCATTTCACAATGATTGGTCTTCCATCAGATGATCGCCCTTTAATGAGAGCTTATAGCATTACAAGCTCTAATCATGAGGAAGAACTGGAATTCTTCAGCATTAAAGTTCAGGATGGAGCACTCACCTCAAAGCTACAAAATCTTCAGGTAGGTGATGAGGTTCTAGTTGGAAAACGCTCAACAGGAACATTGGTTCCCGATAATATGCTGCCTGGGCGCTACCTATATTTGTTAGCTACTGGCACTGGACTGGCTCCCTTTATGAGCATCATAAAGGACCCAGAAATTTATGATCAATTTGAACGAATTATTTTGGCTCATGGTGTTCGTGAGGTTTCAGAGCTAGCTTATTCTGACTATATTGAAAATGTTCTTCCCAATGATGAATACTTGGGAGAAATGGTGCGTGAAAAACTCGTTTATTATCCAACTGTAACGCGTGAGCCATACAAGAATAATGGACGTCTGACAACGCTTATGGAGTGTGGCAAGTTATTTTTAGATTTGGATCAGCCCCATCCTACATTGGAAGATGATCGCTTTATGATGTGTGGTAGTCCAAGTATGCTTAAAGATTTAGTTGCCATTTTAGAGTCCAAGGGTTTTATTGAGGCGCGCAATATCAACCCAGGACACTTTGTTATTGAGCGTGCTTTTGTAGAATCCTAGATTTTAATTAGTCTTTCAGTCTTTTTCACTCGCAATTACTAAATGTCTCTTATGGCAAAGCCAGTTGTGGCTTTTCATTCATAGTGAAAGAAAAAAGTTAACTATATTTAGTTTAAAATTACTAAGTATATGAATGAGAATTTTTTAGTTCTTTTAGGCTTAGGAAATACCGCAAAAGCTGAAGGAAAATCCTTAGTAGGGCAAATAGATGCAGTCTTACCTCAGACGCAATGTACCCAGTGCGACTTTGATGGATGTAAACCCTATGCTGAAGCAATTGCAGCGGGAGAAGCTGAAATAAATCAGTGCCCACCTGGGGGTCAGGATGGAATTAACGCTCTTGCAGAACTTCTAGGACGCGAAACGCTGCCATTAAATAAAGCTCATGGAGAAACAAAACCGAGGCGAATAGCTGTGGTTGATGAAAAAGTCTGTATAGGATGTACTCTCTGTATACAAGCTTGTCCAGTAGATGCTTTTGTAGGCTCTTCAAAGGTTATGACGCAGGTGATTGCAGAAGAATGTACTGGCTGCGATTTATGCTTGCCCGTTTGCCCAGTTGACTGTATAGATATGATTGAGTCTAACCCAATTGAACGTGGAAATAATATCCTGCAGAATGAAACTTTAAATATTAGGCAAGATCAAGAGAGGGCAATCCGAGACAATTGGAGAAACAGATTTGAGTTTCATCAATCTCGTATAGAGAGAAACAAGCGCGAAAGAGATGAGCTATTAAAATCAAAAATGATTGCCTTAAAAGAAAAAATGGCAAAGGATAAGGCTCAAAAAGAAAAAATTAATGCAGCAATGCTGCGAATCAAAAATGCAAAGGAAAAAAATGAAACTAAGTGACTTTGATTTCGAGTTGCCTGAATCATTAATTGCCCAACACCCAAGCCACAAAAGAACTGACTCACGCCTTCTGGTGAGGGGTCATGATTTAGTTGACAGTCATTTTGCTGACTTAGGCCTATTTCTTAAGCCAAAAGATTTACTTATTCTTAATGATACAAGAGTTATTCCAGCAAGATTATTTGGTCACAAAGAGTCAGGTGGAAAAGTTGAGGTGTTAATAGAAAGATTAATTAATGAAAGGGAAGCCAGGGCGATGATTAAATCAAGCAGGTCTCCTAAGTTGGGAAGTTACATCATTCTAGAAAATGACTGCCAGTTTCAGGTGACCTCAAAGAATGATGGAATATATAACATCTACTTTGATAAAGGCTCTATCCTTGAAACGCTCAATGAAATTGGACATATGCCATTGCCACCTTATATTGTGAGAGATGACTCAAATGAGGATGCCAAAAGGTATCAGACAGTCTATGCAAAAAATGATGGCGCCGTTGCAGCTCCTACAGCAGGACTTCACTTTGATGATGAACTATTAGCTAATCTGAAGAAGCAAGGCATTGATCATGCTTTCGTAACCCTTCATGTTGGAGCTGGAACTTTTCAGCCTGTCAAAGTTGAAAATATTAAAGCCCATAAAATGCATAGTGAGCAGTACGAAATTAATCAGGACACCGTAGACAAGATAGAGAGAGCCAAGGCAGAGGGGGGACGTGTAATAGCAGTTGGTACAACTGCTGTAAGAACGTTAGAGTCTGCATCTTTGGGCGGCGACCTTAGAAGCCAAAAAAGTGATACCGAGATATTTATTTATCCAGGCTTTAAGTTTCAAGTGGTTGACGCAATGATCACAAACTTCCACTTACCAAAATCATCATTACTGATGCTGGTTAGCGCCTTTATAGGTTTTGAAGAAATGCATCAAACGTATCAGCACGCTATCAGTAAAGAGTACCGTTTCTTTAGTTATGGCGATGCTATGCTTTTAGAAAAAAGCTAGACTCTTGGGCTTGTTGAAAGGTGCTTTGAAAGCAGAAAAATTAGGAAGGCTAATATTGGTAAAAGCAAAAAGCTCGTTTTAATTGAAGTGAATTCAGCAATAAGGCCTATAAATAGGGGGCCAAGCAACATGCCGCCATATCCAAGGGTTGCAATGCTTGCAATAGCCGACCCCTGGGAAATTTCTTTGTCTTTACCTGCACGCGAAAAGGCTAGCGGAATTATGACAGCAATGCCAATGCCTATAAAGCCAAAGCCGATAACCAATGGCACAAGAGAATTAAATGTTAATACGATGATGGAGCCCAGCAAGGCAATTAATCCAGAGTAACGCGCCGTCATGTGAGCGCCAAAATTGAGTGCTATCTTGTCACCCATGAGCCTCATGGTAAACATACAAACAGAAAAAACGGTGAATCCAAGTGCTGCACTGCTATTATTGAGTTCTGCAACACTTCTCAGAAAAATGGCACTCCAATCTGCAACGATACCCTCTCCGAGTGAGGCAAAAAATGTGATTAAAGCAACGGGAAGCAATGCTCCTTTTGGGAGCGAAATAAATGGCTCTTTATTGCTGTTTTGTTTCTTCTCTGATTTGAAAGGGATAGTAATAATGGGAAGCATGGCCAAAAAAATGACAATTGAGGTAATGGTAAAGTGCATTGGCATAGCAACTTTATAGAAAGATGTGATGACACCGGTCCCAGCACCAATCCCTGCTCCAAGGCTCCACATTGCATGAAAAGAGGACATGAGAGGACGCTCATCCTTTCGCTCAACTTCTGCAGCCCAAGCATTCATCGCGACGTCATCACCGCCATGAATGACACCAAAGAAAATGATAGCAGCAACTAGCGCCCATATTGAATTAGCAAGAGCTATAAATACCAGAGTTAGAGGAATAAAGATGCAGGTGGTCCTCTTGGTAACTGTTGAGGCTCCATAACGATCTGCAGCCCTTCCAAAAACCGAAAACGCTATAACAGCTGAAAAGCCAAGAAGAAAGATTAATAAACCCAGTGCGCCTGGTGATAAGTTATGGAGATCTGAAATTTCAGGGATGCGAGATGCCCATGTACCAAAGACAACTCCATTGATCGCAAAAATTACTGAAACTGCAAATCTACTATTTCTAACGAATTTCATGCAACTTTATTAAAAAAATTGAATCACTATTATAAAGCTTCAAGTAATGTTTGACCCATTAAAGCTGGGGTTGGTGAAACGCTTACACCCGCATTATTGAGCGCTTGAATTTTACTTTTTGCATCTCCCGAGCCACCACTGATGACCGCACCTGCATGCCCCATTCTTTTTCCTTTTGGCGCTGTGAGTCCAGCAATGTAAGAAATTACAGGCTTTGTAATATTGGATTTAATGTATTCAGCTGCCTCTTCTTCAGCGCTCCCACCAATCTCTCCAACCATTACAATTGAATGGGTGTCTTCATCCGTTTCAAATAATTTGAGGCAATCAATAAAGTTCATTCCTTGAACTGGATCGCCACCAATGCCGATGCATGTACTTTGACCGAGTCCGGCGAGTGTTGTTTGGTGAACCGCTTCATAGGTTAAGGTTCCAGATCGAGAAACAATACCTACAGTACCACTCTTATGAATGTTGCCAGGCATAATCCCAAGTTTGCATTCATCTGGAGTTATAACGCCAGGGCAGTTGGGACCAATGAGTCTTGATTTACTATCAGCAATAATCGCTTTAACCTTAATCATATCCTGAACAGGTATGCCTTCGGTAATACAGGCAATTACAGGCATTTCAGCCTCAATTGCCTCAACTATGGAGGCATATGCAAATCGAGGTGGAACATAAATCATAGTGGCGCTAGCGCCGGTCTCACTCATTGCATCTTTGACAGAGTTAAATACCGGTTTCTCTAGGTGAGTTTGGCCTCCTTTTCCTGGAGTAACCCCACCTACAAAGTCAGTTCCATAGGCAATAGACTGTCCAGAGTGAAAAGTACCCTGCTTTCCAGTAAAGCCCTGACAAATTACTTTTGTTTGTTTATTAATTAATACGCTCATTTGGCCATCTCCACAACTTGTTTAGCGGCTTGAGTTAAGTCAGCCTCAGTAATAATGTTAAAGTTACTAGCATTTAAAATATTTAATCCCTCTTTAGCATTTGTTCCCTCAAGTCGAACCACAATTGGAAGTGTTAGACCTACTTTTTCTATTGCTTGAAGTATGCCGTTAGCAATGAGGTCACATCGAACAATACCTCCAAAAATATTGACTAAAATTGCCTTAACGTTTTCCCCACTTTGGATAATTTCAAAAGCCTTTGCAACTCTTTCAGATGTAGTGCCGCCGCCAACATCTAAGAAATTAGCAGGAGAGCCACCATGGTATTCAATTAAATCCATGGTCGCCATTGCCAGTCCAGCACCATTGACCATACATCCTACTGTACCATCCAGTGAAATATAATTTAACTCATATTCACTCGCACTTCTCTCTTTCTCATCCTCTTGAGCAACATCTCTTAGAGCCAAAATTGATTCATTTCTATAGAGAGCATTATCATCAAAGTCAATTTTGCCATCGAGTGCCATAATTTGATTATCACCGGTAATAATGAGTGGGTTAATTTCAATTAGATTGGCATCATGCGTTGTAAAAATTTCATACAGCCCCATAAGAGTTTGAGAGAACTCTTCATGAAGTGATTCGTCCAATCCCAGCTTTACTGAAACTTCGCTGCACTCATCTAAAGATAGTTTGCTGAGCGGATTGGTTTTCATCTTGATAATCTTATCAGGAGTATCAGAGGCAACCTTTTCAATGTCCATTCCTCCTTCTGTAGAGGCTAAAACAGTAATTCTTTCTGAGGCCCGATCAACTAGTAGACCTAAATATAATTCTTTAGCAATATCTTGGCCTGCTTCAATGATGACTTCATTAACAGGTTGTCCATTTGCATCAGTCTGTGGAGTTATCAGATTAGTTCCCAGAAGACTCTCACTCGCTTCAATCGCATCTTTGATATTTTTGCACACAATGACGCCACCACCCTTGCCTCTACCACCAGCATGAACTTGGGCTTTTACAACCCATATGGAGCCACCTAGTTTTATACAAGCAGATTCAGTATCTGTCGCATTTGAAACGACGATAAAGTTTGGCACTTTAATACCATTTTTCTTAAATAAGTCTTTAGCCTGGTGTTCATGTATATGCATATAATTAAAAGAATTAGGGTTAAAATATCAGGGAGAGTATTTTATCATTCTTCGATTGCCGACTATATTTTATTAGGCTATTTATTCGAATTATGAAAACCTCTCTAATCTATCTTATTAAAATATCAATTTAAATTACACCACATACTATTTCAAAAAATTTTAGGATTTATAAATTATGAACTACAACACCAGCCAGTTTAAAAATGGTATGAAATTAATGCTTGAAGGCAACCCATGTTCAATTGTTAATAACGAAATTGTAAAGCCTGGAAAGGGACAAGCTTTTAATCGAGTTAAATTTAAAGACTTAATTACTGGAAAAACCTTAGAGAAAACTTTTAAATCAGGTGAGTCACTTGAGGCCGCAGATGTCATGGAATTGGAAATGCAGTATTTGTATAGTGATGGAGAAAAGTGGCATTTTATGGATCCTGCATCATTTGAACAATTTGATTTAGGTCAGGAATCAATGGGTAGCGCCTTAAACTATCTCGTAGAGCAAGACACTTGTATTGTAACGCTTTGGAATAATAATCCAATATCAGTCAACCCACCTAATCATGTTATTTTGGAAGTTACTGATACAGATCCTGGACTCAAGGGTGATACAGCAGGTACTGGTGGAAAGCCAGCCACATTAAATACAGGTGTTGTTGTTCAAGTTCCTTTATTTGTAAGTATAGGCGATAAAGTTAAAGTTGATACAAGAACGAATGAATACTCAGGGCGTGCTTAATTGACGTCTTCATGTCTAAAGTTAAAAAAAATCTCAGGGAGTATCAAGACTTTACTCGAACAATTCGAGATTTCTTTTATTCACGTCAAGTCATTGAGGTAGTAACCCCTTCTCTATTGGAAGCGCCATCAACCGACGTTTACATTGATAGCATTGAAGTCTTGGTTAATCAGGCCCTCGCAAAATCATCCAAGCTTTACCTGCACACTTCACCAGAACTTGAAATGAAGCGACTGTTATCTAAAGGGAGTGGTGATATTTTTCAAATTTGTCAGGTTTTTAGAGACAACGAGCATGGACGAATTAACTCTAATGAGTTCACAATGCTTGAGTTTTACCGTATTAAATTTAACATACATCAACTGATGGATGAAATCATAGAGCTATTGGCTGCTCTAGGTTCAAGTGCACCCACAAAGAAGCTGTCATATGCCCAAGTATTTTTTGAGTATTCAGAAATTGATATACTCAATAGTGACATTCATGATCTCAAAGAGATAACGAATTCATTGGGTCTAAATTCTGATTACGAGTGGATTGAAGATATCCAAATGCTGCTTTTTGTTCATTTAATTGAACCAAAGCTCAAAGAGATCCCCATATGCTTAATCTATGATTTTCCGAAACAGCAGGCTGCCCTTGCCGAAATTCATGGCCCTATAGCACATCGATTTGAAATGTACATGAATGGCACTGAGATTGCCAATGGCTACCAAGAAATACAGTCTGCGAATGATTACCGAGACCGCTTTAATACTGAACTCAATAAAAGGAAGGCCTTATCTAAGCCTTTTGAGTTCCTTGATCATGGCTTCCTGGAGGACCTTGAAGAAGGCATCCCTAAATGCTCTGGAGTAGCCATTGGGATTGAGAGACTATATTCATTATTGAGTCTATAATTGAAAGTGAACTAAACATTAAAGAGGGCCTCTAAATAACTTTGGAAAATTCAAACGCACCTTTTTGGCAGACTAAGTCGCTTCAAGAAATGAGCGCTGAGGAGTGGGAGTCACTCTGCGATGGATGTGGGCGATGCTGTCTACATAAGCTAGAAGATGATAGTTCGGGGAAGGTTTACTTTACAGATGTTGCATGCCATTATCTTGATGAAGAGAGCTGCTCTTGTCCACATTATTTAGATCGTCAAAAGTATGTCCCAGATTGCTTAACTATTAATCCTGGTTGGGGTGAAAAGTTCAATTGGCTGCCAACTACCTGCGCATATCGGTTACTATATGAAGGAAAAGCCCTTCATGAGTGGCACCCACTTATCAGTGGAGACAAAAATAGCGTTCATTTAGCGGGAATTTCAGTCAGAGGCAGAACTTATAGGGATAACGAAATTAACGAAGATCAATTATTCGAACATGTTATTAAATGGGTGGAATAGATGAAAAAATTAATCACATTAATATTCAGCTTGCTCATCACTTTCAATGTTTTGGCTAACGATTGGCCACATCAAAACATTTCAAAAGCAGTCTTTGCTCTAGACATTAAAGATAGGGCACCTATCAATATTATTGAAGAGCTTGACAATTCTTTGGGTAAAATCTATTTTTTTACAAATATCCGCAACCTTCAAGGTCAGCGAGTTACGCATCGCTGGATATACAATAACAAAGTAATGGCAGATGTTGTGTTTGATGTTGGCGGACCAAGATGGAGAGTCTGGTCTTCTAAAAATTTGTGGCCAACTTGGATTGGGCTATGGAGGGTTGAAGTACTCAGCGCGGATGGTGAAGTACTTTATCAAAAAGAATTTAACTACATAAATAAATAATGAAAAAAGTTGTATTGGCATATTCAGGTGGTTTAGACACTAGCATCATTGCTAAGTGGCTCCAAGATACATATAGTTGTGAGGTCGTTACCTTCACGGCTGATATCGGTCAAGGCGAAGAAGTTGAACCAGCCCGATTGAAGGCCGAGGCAATGGGAATCAAAGAAATTTATATTGAAGACTTGAAAGAAGAGTTTGCACGTGATTTTGTTTTTCCAATGTTTAGAGCAAATGCAATCTATGAGGGCGAGTATCTTTTAGGCACCTCTATCGCTCGACCTTTAATTTCTAAAAGACTTGTGGAGATTGCTAAGGAGGTTGGCGCTGATGCGATTTCTCATGGAGCAACTGGAAAAGGAAATGATCAGGTAAGGTTTGAATTAAATGCTTATGCTATTAACTCTGAAATTCAGATTATAGCTCCATGGCGTGAGTGGGATTTATCATCTCGTGAAAGCTTAATGGACTATGCAGAAAAGCATAATATTGAGGTTGATTATAAGAAACAATCAAAAAAATCTCCATACTCTATGGATGCAAATCTGCTCCATATATCTTATGAGGGCGATCTTTTAGAAGACCCATGGCAAGAAGCTGAAGATGAAATGTGGCGCTGGACAGTATCTCCTGAGAACGCTCCTGATAAGCCTGAATATATTGAGCTAACTTATGAAAAAGGTGACATTACAGCAATTAATGGCTCGCCTATGTCACCAGCAAAAGTAATGGAGACATTGAATCAGCTTGCTGGAGCGCATGGCATAGGGCGTCTTGATATTGTTGAAAATCGTTTTGTTGGAATGAAGTCACGAGGCTGTTACGAAACTCCAGCTGGCACTATTATGCTTAAAGCGCATCGTGCGATAGAGTCATTAACCTTGGATCGTGAAGCGGCTCATCTAAAAGATGAGCTAATGCCCAAATATGCCAAACTTATTTACAATGGTTTTTGGTTTGCACCAGAGCGTGAAATGATGCAGGCAGCTATTGATGCTTCTCAGGAAAATGTGAGTGGTGTTGTCAGAGTTAAGCTATACAAGGGCAATACTTCAGTTGTTGGAAGAAAATCTGACAACAGTTTGTTTAGCGAGAAAATTGCAACATTTGAGGATGACGGAGGCGCATACAACCAAAAAGATGCGGAGGGCTTTATCAAGCTTAATGCACTAAGACTTAGATTGAAATCCCTCCAATAGTGATAAAAGTCGGCATCCTTTCTGATACTCATGGAGTAATTCATCCTGAAATTATTAAGCTCATGAACGACTGTGATTTTGTGATTCATGCAGGCGATATAGTCGATGAAGATTCTCTAAGAGTGTTAAGGCCAAAACAAAAAATGATTGCTGTTAAGGGCAATAATGATTTGCATATCAGTTCCCTTGGAGAGGTAGAGATGCTTGACCTTCCTGGCGGCAATATAGCGGTAGAGCATGGCCATATGCATGGTCATATTCAGCCAAGTCATGATTCTTTAAGGGATACTTACCCCAACGCCAAAATAGTTGTATATGGGCACACACATAAACAGGTCATTGACAAAGAAGGGTCTACTTGGGTGGTCAATCCAGGTTCAGCTGGAAAGACTCGGAACTATGGCGCAGCAAAATGCCTACAGCTCACTATTAAAAATAATAATGAATGGGATATTGAGCCACAAATTTTTGATGATGTTTTCTAATTAATCAATTAGCCTTAATCGATTGATCCACCTTCAATGATTTCATCAGCAGTTGCATCTCGAACTGACAATACTTCAACATAAAAAATAATATCTTTTCCTGCAAGAGGGTGATTTCCATCAATGGTCAATTTGCCATCTTCAATGCTTGAAACAATAAAATCTTTAGTGCCACCTTTATCATTTTGCATGGTTACAGCTGCACCAATAAATCGGTACTCTACAGGTACATTATTAATTTCATCAGTAAAAATCAACTCTTCTAATTTTGGGCCAAAGGCATCTTCAGCCTTAAGAAGAATTTCTACCTCATCCCCAACTGATTTACCTTCTAACTCTTTGGTAACTTGATTGAATAAAAGCGTATTGTCACCTTGAACGTAACCCAAAGGCTCTTCAACTTGCTCTATAACTTCACCATTAGTTTGGTCGATGATTCTATAGGTTAGTTCAACAAATTTATTCGTTGTAATTGTATTACTCATGCCTTCAACTAAAAAATTTAGAAAATTGTTGCACCAAATATTTTAACTTCACCCTCTTCAATACCCAAAACAAGTCGACCTAAGAATTCTCCAGGAACCTCATCACTTGTCTGCTTGTATAGGACTGTTATGTATTCACCTCGCCTAAGACAACCTAAAAATTCTCTCTCAACGGAAAGACTAGATAGCATTTTATTTTTTGTCCATTGTTTGCCAATCTCAATTTCATTGGCACCCATTAGCATTTCTTTTGAAAAATGCTTAATAAAGCCGAGGTAGTCTCTTTTATTTGATGATACAACTAAATCATCCCATAGTGGTTCTGCTATTTCTAGAATTTCATCATTAGTTTTTTCAAGAAGGTTCATTTATTCATCCGGTAGTTAAAATTATTGAGGCCTCAAGTAAGAGGCCTCAATTCACTATTTATCTTTTATTGACTAATCAACTATATGATAAAGAGGTGCTTTTTCCATTGCCCATTCACCAGTCTTTGGATCACGTCTAGAGACAGTAAGACAGTGCCAATTATCATCATCAAGTTTCATATGATCGCCTCGATAATAATATCCTGGCCAGCGTGTTTCTTCACGAAACAGAGTATGCTGAGCAACACACTCAGAAGTTATTGTTCTGTGTTTTAATTCCCATCCACGCATCAGTTGGTGTAAGTCCTCTGCACCAATATGTTCAAGATCTTCTTGAAGGATACCAAGCAACTCTATACCACGAGTAAGAAGATTACCATTGGTCATATAATTCACACTAATACCCCCAACATATTCATCCATAATTTTTTCAAGTCTTTGAAGGCCTTGAATTGGCAATAAATAGCTAGGAGAAACTGTACCAGCAGTAATTTCGTTACGACCAACAGTATAGTTTTCAAGAGGTTTAAAAATTATTTCTTTAAGTTCATCACACTGCTTGTTGCTAACTTGGATCTTATCATCACCCATATCTTGGATGTACTTTACAGCAGCTTTAGCTGCTATCCTTCCTTCCGTAAATGAGCCTGATGAGAATTTATGAGCAGTTCCACCAACCGTATCACCCGCTCCAAAAAGTCCATCTACAGTAAGCATTCTATTGTATCCCCAGAAATATTCAGGAGGAGAAATATCTTCAGGACCACTCACCCATGCACCTGAACAGGTCGCATGAGAGCCCATAACGTAAGGCTCAGAGGTGGTAAGCTCAGGATTTGTATACTTAGGATCAATATTCTGTGACGCCCAAACTACAGCTTGACCAACAGTCATACCTAGAAAGTTCTCCCAGCCAATAACCTCAAGGTGAGGGTCTTGGAAGGCTTCCATTGTAACCATATGAATTGGTCCTCTTCCAGCCTTAACCTCTTCAATAAATGCATGATTTCTTAAGCAAGTTGGTGTTGGTGTATGGTCAATGTACTCACCCACCATAGCTTTGGTATGCTCATACCACTTTGACTCATATTCCTCACCATAAGTATTTTGAGTATAAGTCTTAAGATGAAGGAAATAAGCACCAACCGGTCCATATCCATCTTTAAATCGAGTTAATACTATACGGTTTTCCATTTGCGTCATCTTAGCACCAACTTGAATAGGAAGTGCATATGCAGAACCACTACTCCATGGAGCGTACCAAGTTCTACCCATACCTTCACCAACTGAGCGAGGCTTGAAAATATGAGAAGCACCACCAGCACCAACAATAACTGCTTTAGCTTTAAACACATGGTAATCACCGGTTCTACAATTAAATCCAACTGCACCACCTACGCGGTTTTCTTTTGCTTCATCCATCAATAGATGGGTAATCATTATTCGGTTATAAATTTTATCCACTGACTTACGTGCAGCTTCTGCAACGATTGGCTTATAGCTCTCTCCATGGATCATAATCTGCCATTTTCCTTCACGCTGATAGCGACCAGTCTCTTCATTTCTCATAATGGGCAGGCCCCATTCTTCAAATTTATGAACAGCTGAGTCAACATGTCGAGCCATATCAAAAGCAAGATCTTCACGAACAAGTCCCATTAAGTCATTTCTTGCATACCTCACATGGTCCTCAGGTTGGTTCTCATCCCATTGCATTCCCATGTAGCAGTTGATAGCATATAAGCCTTGAGCAACCGCACCACTTCGATCAATGTTTGCTTTTTCTGCACAAATAATTCTCATATCACGGCCCCAGTATCTCGCCTCATAGGCGGCACCAGTTCCAGCCATTCCACCACCAACAACTAGAATGTCACAGTCTTCCCAAACAGTTTTTCTTTTTGCCATTAGTAATATACTCCCTCTTTAAGCTTGTCCTTACTGATGACAGGTAAACCTTTTTCAACATTAAGTGCATCAGGCTCAAAACACAATAGTTGTGAGTCAAGGGCTGCTTGATCAGGAACTTCTAGATCACCAAGCTTAGGGATTTTCTCTCCCCAGGGTTGAGTAGTGATAGGTGAGACAAAATTTTTCTCACGGCCATCTCTAAACTTAATTTTCCATGAGATAGTTCCTTTCTCTTCCTCACGAAGAACTCTCACGCTATGACCAAGAGGAGCAAAGTCGGCATAACCCCTTACGTCAATTGCATTTTGAGGGCATGCTTTCACACAAGAGTAGCACTCCCAACACATATTTGGTTCAATGTTAACTGCGCGACGAATAGTTTTGTCGATGTGCATGATATCTGATGGACAGATATCAACACAGTGTCCACATCCATCGCATCTTGTCATGTATACAAAAGTTGGCATAATATTTTCTCCGAAAAATTAATTATTAATAGTGACGTGGTGCTTCACGCTTGATTCCAAGGCCAAATTTCTCTGGCAAGTCTGCAGGCTCTGGAAGATTTTCTCTTGATCCATCTGCCTTGGTAACTCTTTTTTGAAAAGCTGCAGCCGGCTTATAAAACATGTGTGCAAATTTTGACCACAAAACGCCACCAAAAAGAACTGTGCTAGCAACTATAAAAAGACCAAAGAATAGAGTCTGCCAAATAGCTACACTGTTAGCTTGAAAATAGGACCAGATTAGCGCAAAAGTTGCCATCGCAATAAGTGATAGAACAAATAGATCTGCTCTCATTACTCTGTACCACTTATTTCCCTCTGCGGCGACATCAACTCTAATGAAGAACCAAAACCAGTAGCCACCAACACATAACATTGCAGCACCTAAATGCCATAATAACGGCCATAGTGATGGAGTTATAGAGCTTGGAGTGGAGTATGAGAATATCATGACTGCAGTCGCTATGACAAACAGCACAAATCCATACATTGTAAGAAGATGAGCGAGTCTTCTTCTAGTGCTGCAAAACTCTGAAGAGGTTAAGACTTCGTTAGTAGCAGTTTTGAAAGCAATTGAAACTTTCTCTCCTGAGCTAACTTCTCTTGTAGCAGATTTTTTTGCCTTCACTGAATTATTAAAAAAGTATTTAGCACTTTTCTTATGTACAACGTCAAAAAGAGTTGCACCAATCACAAGAAGAAACATCACAACAACATAGGTTTGCATCACAAGTGATGGTATGAAGGCTGATATTTCAGAAAATGGGTTTATAGAGATCATGTTATATTTTTCCTTTAATTAATTGCATTACGAACTACGTTTTTCAAACTAAATGCACTATATTTCCGAGCGTGCAATTGTAGGTGAAATAGGCTCTAGAAGTGTGAATTTTATAGAACCAGAAAACTCATAACTAATGGACCAGTCGATATTATGTATTGTTATCATTGCCTACTTCGCAGAGTGTCCCTTAAGTTCCACTTTAACTTTGTCACTATCCTTAATTTCAGAGTAATATTTTTGGAGAATTTTAAGAACCTCTGGCCTTGAAAAGTTTTCCGGGACATCTTCTTTTTCGCTAAGGAGATGTCTTAATTTTGATCCTGAGAGAAGGAGTCTGTCTTCGTGACTGTGAGGGCAAGTTTTCATGCTGGACATTCCAGCACATTTGTTGCACCAGAAGGTCCAATCAATTTTTAATGGTTTAGTCACTAAATCAACACCAATATCATCAAATATATTGTGAGCATCAAACGGACCATAATAATCACCAACACCAGCATGATCTCTGCCAACAATTAAGTGAGAGCAGCCATAATTTTGTCTAAATAAGGCGTGTAATAGTGCCTCCCTAGGTCCAGCATACCTCATATCTAATGGGTAGCCTGACTGAAGAACGGTATTTTTGACAAAGTAGTTTTCAATCAATGTTGATATAGCCTCTGATCGAACATCAGCAGGAATATCTCCAGGCTTAAGTTCTCCCAATGTAGAATGAATCATGACACCATCACATATTTCTATTGCAATCTTTGCCAAGTATTCATGAGAGCGATGCATAGGATTTCGAGTTTGGAATGCAGCAATGCTTGACCAACCTTTTTCATCAAAATAAGAGCGGGTTTCTGAAGGGGTCATGTAAAGTTCACCGTATTGCTCAGGAAAACCGCCATCAGACAAGACCTTTACTGAGCCAGCTAGATTGTATTTACCCTGAGCCATGACAATTGCCACACCAGGATGGTCGGTATCATTTGTTTTGAATACTTTCTTGCATTCGAGTTCTTTATCGATTGTATATTTTTCTGAGATGAGCATGGTCGCAATAATCTCATTAGTTTTTTCATATACGATCGCAACTTCTTGTCCTACTTTAATATCCTCATCATCTGAAGACAGGGTTATAGGGATCGGCCAAAAAGTACCATTTTCTAGTGTCATGTTGTGGCAAACACTTAACCAATCCGCCTTATTCATAAAGCCTTCAAGGGGAGTAAATCCTCCTATACCAAACATGATGACATCACCAAATTCTCTAGACGAGCAAATAACCTGAGTTAATGAACTTGATTTCTTTTGTTCGATTTCTAAGTCATCACCCTCTAAGGCAAGGATTTTGAGTTCATTACTTCCATGAGGCGGAACAAGTTTGGACATATAATTTTTTAAAAGTTTTAATAAATTTTTTAGATTTTTTTATACTCATATACATGAGTTAACGATATGTTATCATAGGTTTAATTGATAGTATAAGTCAATTAAATCTTGATCTAAAAAGTACTAATTTTCTACCTAAAAAAGTATACATGAATTAATATATATGTTTTAATCTTTTTTCTTTTGATTGCAACACTCATTTTGACTTATATATTAAAAAATAAAGGTTTATAAGAAATCTAAGAATGATAAAAACTGCCCTAAAAACATCTCTACCAATCCTGTTTGGCTTTATCCCTCTGGGAATTGCGTTTGGGCTTTTATTTCAAGAATTAAACTACCCTTGGTATTTTGCATCCCTCATGGGAATTATTGTTTATGCAGGTGCTGCACAGTTCATGGCTATCGGGCTTTTAGCTGCCGGTGTTGGGCTGGTTGAAATTGCAATGTCAACTTTCTTACTTAACTCTAGACATATGTTTTATGGGATCGCTTTTCTTGAAAGCTTTGGCAATTGGAACTTAAGAAAGTTATATATGATTTTTGGACTTACAGATGAAACATATGCACTCATGACTTCTATCAATATTCCTAAAGGTTTTGATAAAAAAAAGTATTTCTTTTTCATTACTTTATTTGCCCAAATCTACTGGGTTTTAGGCTGCACTATTGGCGCATTATCTTCAGAGATTTTATCTTTCAATACTGAAGGTATGGAGTTTGCAGCTACGGCCTTATTTGTAGTTTTGCTTATCGAGCAATGGATCATGGTTAAAAGATTATTGCCTTTTATGATTGGCTTTATTGCCTCTTTTATCGCACTAGTGTTTTTTATAGATCACATGCTTATTGTGGCGATTATTATCTCAATTGGATCAATCCTTATATTTCGACTAATAAACAAATCTCATGATGAATGAAATAGAATATCTTTTGGCTGCGATATTGGTGATGGCAATCTCAACCTATCTCACAAGGCTTACTCCCTTCTTGATGTTTACTCCTGGAAAAGAGAATGCTAAGCTCAATTTTGTAGCAAAAAATACTCCACCGATGGTCATGATGATTCTTGTCATTTATATGTTGAAAGAGGTTGATTACCTATCGACTGAAATTTTTTATACTTTATTTGCCTTAGCTGTTACTGTAGGTCTTCAAATTTTAAAGAGAAACGCATTATTAAGTATTGTTTCTGGGACTATTGTTTATATGTTTTTTGTTCAAATGTAATATGGACCATAATGAATTAATATATCTTCAGAACTATAAGCACATAGGAATTACTATATAATCTACCACCCACCGAATATCAACACTTTTTAAGCCGTAACATTTATGATTCAATTAGCAAAAATTTTTCCATTTATAGTTTGGTTTAGGCTGACCACTTTGGAGACAATTAAGGCTGATTTTTTCGCAGGTTTGACTGGTGCAATTATTGTTCTTCCCCAAAGTGTTGCGTTTGCAACAATTGCTGGAATGCCCCCAGAATATGGTCTATATACTGCAATGGTGGTCCCCATTATTGCTGCACTTTTTGGGTCGTCTTTTCATCTTGTCTCTGGACCAACTACAGCAATCTCAATCGTTGTTTTTGCAGCAGTTAGTAAGTATGCTGAGCCAGGTACTCAAGAGTTTGTTTCATTGGCTTTGACGCTTACTTTTTTAGCAGGTGTCTATCAACTTGTATTCGGTTTGGCTAAATTTGGTCTTTTGATAAACTTTGTTTCGCATAACGTAGTAATTGGTTTTACAGCAGGAGCTGCATTACTAATTGCTAGTAGTCAAATTCCATATATTGTCGGAATTGACATAGCGAGAGGGGAAGATTTTATCCACACTTGGTTTGATATCTATTGGGGCGTTGGTGAGTTCAATATATATTTATTAATTGTTGGGCTAGGAACATTAATGAGTGCAATTTTGGTTAAAATTTTAAGGCCAAAGTATCCCAATCTGTTAATCGGTATGCTTGTTGGTGGCGTTCTTGCATTTTATTTAAGTGGACTGACCGACACGATAAAAACTGTTGGAGCGATGCCTGCTTATTTTCCACCATTATCAACACCAGACTTTTCATTAAATTCATTAAAGGAGCTTGCTCCTGAAGCATTTGCTATAGCACTATTGGGCCTTATAGAGGCATCATCTATTGGAAGGTCAATAGCAACAAAATCAAACCAAAGAATTGATGCTAATCAGGAGTTTGTTGGTCAAGGCGCTTCTAATATTGTTGGAAGTTTTCTTTCCAGCTATGCATCCTCTGGCTCCTTTACCAGGTCAGGTGTAAACTTTGAAGCCGGGGCAAGAACGCCACTATCAGCTATCCTGGCAGCGCTTTTTTTGATGGTAATTGTTCTTCTGGTTGCTCCACTAATTGCCTATTTGCCACTTGCAGCAATGGCAGGAATTATTTTGCTAGTTGCCTACAATCTTGTTGACTTTAAAAATATTAGAAAAACCTTTAAGTATAGTAAGTCGGAAAGTGTGATCTTTACAGCTACATTTCTTGCTACCTTGTTGTTTGAGTTAGAGTTTGCAATCTATTTAGGAGTTCTATTATCTTTAATGCTCTTTATTGCAAAAACTTCAACCCCAGATGTTCACACACTTGCATTTGCTACGCCGCCTGGTGAGGGTGATAGGAGACTGCAAAGCATTCGAAAAGCGCCTTTAGTGCAGTGTCCACAACTCAAAATTATTCGCATTGATATGTCAATCTATTTTGGATCCATAAATCATATTCAAAAACAGCTCAGCAGAATTGTTGACAACCAAAGAATCTATCATATTTTAATTGTCGCTAGTGGGGTTAACTTTATTGACCTTGCTGGAATTGAGGCACTTTTAAATGAAAACAAGCGCCTTAAAGCTCAAAATGGAAGTCTATATTTTGTTGCCGTTAAGTCGACTGCCTTTGAGTTTATGGAGAAGGTTAACTTTGTCAATGAGATAGGACGAGATAACTTCTTTGACACTAAGTCGGAAGCAATTAAGGTTCTTTATGAAAGGCTTGATAAGAGCAAGTGCGAAAAATGTCAAGCGCTTGTTTTTAATGAATGTCACTAAGATACAAATATAATTGGAGGCTGGGACCGGAGTCGAACCGGTCTAAAAGGCTTTGCAGGCCCCTGCATAACCGCTTTGCTACCCAGCCATTTTAGCTTTAACTAAAAAAAGCCTGTTTTCTACAGGCCAAAAAACGCAGTTAGAATTTGGAGCGGGAAACGAGATTCGAACTCGCGACATTCACGTTGGCAACGTGATGCTCTACCAGCTGAGCTATTCCCGCACAAGGTGTGAAATTATAGTGTTTTTTTTCTAACTGTCAAATGTTTTTAAGCCGGCAACAAGATATTTTATACCAGACCACAAAGTGAGAAATGTAGCAAAAAACAACAGTGCAAAACCCATTATATTTATCTCTTCTTCTGAAAAAGTGAAGAGTGGCTGATGAATCAGCAGAAAAATTATCGCCACCATTTGAACAAGGGTTTTAGATTTACCAATCCAAGATACTGCAACATTGGCCCTTTGGCCAATCTCGCTCATCCATTCTCTTAAGGCAGAAACAAGAATTTCTCGAGAGATAATAATGATTGAAGGTATTGTTACAAACCACGTGTGATAATAGTCGACTAAAAGAATAAGCGCTGTACAAACTAATAATTTGTCTGCAACCGGATCAAGAAATGCCCCAAGTTTAGAGACCTGATTAAGCCTTCTTGCTAAAAAACCATCTATAAAATCGGTTGCACTTATAAGCACGAATATTGAAACAATTGAGTAATGAACCCAGCTAAGACTATTTTCGGATAGCGACTCTAGAATTTCACCCGGCCTACCTTCTACATAGTCCGGTTGTAAGTAAAATAAACCAATGAAAACTGGAATTAAGCAGATTCTTGATAGGGTGATTAGGTTTGGGAGAGTCATCATAATGTTAATTCTATCAAAGACTCATTGCGTTTAGAATAAACTTTATAAGGTTGGCGCGCTCGGCAGGAGTCGAACCTGCAACCGCTCGGTTCGTAGCCGAGTACTCTATCCAGTTGAGCTACGAGCGCAGCTGCGTAATTATCGCCATGTTTCATCTAAAGGTCAAGAAGAGTTTTCGCTATTTACTAAATTATCAACTAATTCATTTAGCCGCATCATCCTTGATCCTTTAATTAGTATTGTGGAGCCTTGATGATTAGTTTGAATTGACTTAAAAATAGAGTTTATATCTTCAAACTGTTGGCCCTGATATTCCTTAGCGTCTTCTCCAATTGTTAAAAGATGATCAATCTTGGATTGACGAACATAGTCACCGATTTCTTGATGCAATTTTTTTGAATCTATACCGAGTTCACCCATAGATCCAAGCACCAAAACTTTCTCCCCAGAAAAATTACCAATACAATCTATTGCAGCCTTCATTGACTCTGGGTTTGCGTTATAGCTATCGTCAAGTATCTTAAAATTCTCAAGTTCAATCAACTCTAGTCGGCCTTTTTCTGGCAGGGTATTTTCAAGGCCTTTTTTAATAACATCTGACTCAATTCCAAGTGCAATGGCACAAGCAGCAGCAGCCAATGCATTGTCAACCTGATGCAGTCCAATCATAGAAAGATTTATATTCAAAGAATCATTACTATAGTTAAGATTGAAGTTGATGTGAGATTTGGATTCAGTGATTTCACTTGCATATATTCCGCTACCCTTACCAAAAAAGGTGAGACTCTGGGTGCCAGACATTTCGTGCCAGGTTTCTTTATGCGGAGAGGCAATATTTATTAGGGCTACACCATCTTTAGTTAATGATTCTAATATTTCTCCTTTAGCTATTACTAGGTTTTCTTCGCTTCCAAATTCACCTAAATGAGCGTTATTCGCATTGGTAATGATTGAAATATCTGGACACGCAATGGAGCATAATAGCGAGATTTCATGTTGATGATTTGCACCCATCTCAATAATGCAGTACTTGTGCCTCTCTTCCAGCTCAAGGAGTGTTTTTGGAACACCAAGATGATTGTTAAGATTACCTTTTGTTGATAGGGTGGGCGCAGCAATCGACAAAATAGAGTTGAGCATATTTTTAGTCGAAGTTTTGCCATTACTTCCTGTGATTGCAATGACAACGGGGGAGTGAAATTGGCGATGCCAGGCCGCAATATCTTGGTAAGCCTTCTCAGTATTGTTGACTTGAATCACAGGTAAGTTTGAATGAATTTTCTTATGAGCAATGATTGCAATTGCGCCTAACTCTTCTGCGTTTTGTGCAAAGCTATGGGCATCAAAATTTGGACCCTCGAGTGCGATGAAAAGTTTCCCATTGATATCTGCCCTGGTATCAGTACAGACCCCATTAAACTCTCTAGCTTCGTTACTATTTAACTTGCCATTGACAACCTTAGCAATTTTTTGGATATTAGTTGAGAGCATTCAATGCTACCTCAATGTCACTAAACTGAAGAGTTTTGGATCCTATAATTTGAGTCGTTTCATGACCTTTGCCGGCTATCAGCAGTGCCTCTTCTTCACCAAGTGTCTGGACGGCTGATTTGATTGCATCACCCCGATCTAAAATGACCTGAACATCATTTTCAACTTTTGTTCCTGCCAGAATATCATTCACGATTGACTGAGGGTCCTCACTCCTAGGATTGTCATTAGTTAAGATAATGCTGTCAGCAGTCTCACTCGCTATCTTGCCCATAATCTGTCTTTTGCCTTTATCTCTATCACCACCGCAGCCAAATAGGACCCTAATTTTGAATTCTGGGTAGTGTGTCTTAAGTGTAGAAAGGGCATTATCGAGCGCATCTGGCGTATGGGCATAGTCTACCCAAATGTGAGAGTTTTCTAGCTGCTGCATTCTTCCGGGCGGCGGTGAAAGCTTTGCGAGAAAAGGAATAATTTGATCGTCACTGTATCCCAAGCATTTGACACTTTGATATGCAGCCATCGCATTCGAAAGATTAAACTCTCCCACTAAGGGCAATTCAAAGACGTAATTATTGAGCTGACAAATAAAACCATTCTCACTATTTTTAAAGAATTCTAAATCATCAAGCCCAAATGTTATTGGATTTTTGTCTGAGGCATTATCTAAAAAGTATTGATGGCTTTCATCATCCCGATTAATAATAGCTTTTTTTGAGAAGTCATTCTTAAATAGTTTGACTTTGGCCTCTCGATAATTGTCCATTGTCTCATGGTAATCAAGATGATCTTGAGTCAAGTTAGTAAAAATGCCATGAATAAATGAAAGCCCCTCAAGTCGATCTTGTATGAGCGCATGAGAAGAGGCCTCAATGATGGCTAGCTTAATTCCCTGATTCCAGTATTCTTCGAGTGAACTGTATATTGAGAAGATGTCTGGCGTTGTATTAACACTCTTCTTATCCACCTTGCTGATTCCCAGAGTTCCAATGACGCCATTATCAACCTCTAAGAAATCTAGTAACTGCGAAATGTAATGACTGACAGAGGTCTTACCATTTGTTCCAGTAACCGCAATGAGATCAACATTCTTTGCTTTGGTGTAAAAATTTTGAGCAAGTTTAGATAGGTGCGTCTTGAGGTTGTCAATTCGAATAGTGGGAACATCACATTCAAAGTCTTTACCCTCTATTAAAACTGCTACGCAGCCATTCTCAATAGCACTGTCGATATACTCTACACCATGACTATTCTCACCTTGAAGTGCAATAAATAAATCACCTTTTGAAAGTGTATTCGAATTAAGCGAAATCCCAGAAACGTCGAATGTTTCAGTTGTTTGATGAATGCTAGATAAAAGGGTTTTAATGTCCATTATTATTAAAACCTATTAAGGTAATTTATACTTATTAAAATAATTTTGCTTGAATCAAAGTATGCATGTTGATTGCGCCAACTATATTGTTACTTGAGTCAACAACTGGCAATGAGTTTAAGCTGTATTTCTCCATCAATTTCATAGCGATTAATGCAGGTTCATGTGGCTCAATGGACTTGCAATTTATGGTCATGACATCTCCAATGGCTAGCTTCTGAAAATCGACATTGGACTCCAACGCCCTTCTTAAGTCACCATCTGTAAAGATCCCTGTAAGCTTTTCATTTTCAGCAATGAGAACCATTCCAAGCGCCTTTTCACTCATCACTAAAAGGCTATCAATAAGGAGGGTCTCTCTAGAGACCATTGGAATATCTTTCCCTGATTTCATAATGCTGGAAACAAGGGTAAGTAGTCTTCTGCCTAGAGATCCTGAAGGATGAGACATCGCAAAATCTTCTGATGTGAAATTGTTTGAAGAGATAAGTGAGACAGCAATGGCATCTCCCATCACCAAAGCCACAGTGGTACTTGAGGTTGGTGCTAAATTGTGAGGGCACGCTTCCTTATCGACACTGACATCCATATGAAAATCACTAGATGAGGCGATTGAAGATTTAGCATTACCTGTCATACTGATAATAGGTACATTCATTCTTTTGATGCCTGGGAGCAGTGCAATAATCTCATCTGACTCCCCAGAATAAGAAATCATAATAACAACATCATCATGACTTACCATTCCTAGGTCGCCATGACCCGCCTCTCCGGGATGCAAGTAGAAAGCAGGAGTCCCTGTAGATGCTAGGGTTGAAGAGATTTTTTTAGCAATATGGCCAGACTTACCCATTCCAATCAGAACAACTTTCCCCATACAGCTTTTGAGAGTATGGCAAACGTCAATAAAATTTTGATCGATTCTATCCTTAAGTAATAAAACAGAGTCAGATTCAGTTTGAATGACTTCTTTAGCGATATCGATTAATGATTTACCCACAGGTTCAGTAGAATTGGTCTTTGTTATGTATACAGAGATTATAAATATTATTTACAAGAATAGGTTATATAATCATTTGTTACTTATAAAAATAGACATGACAATTTTTTTACTGCAGCTTTAGTTTGAGTTTTTCTACTTGAATTGAAAATTATATTTTTTAAAGATAAATAATAGTTCAGAATGAAATATAATTATTGAATGAAAAAAATCTTCCTAGTTTTAATCCTAACCCTTTCTTCAATCCAGGCATATGCCGGGCCATGCCCAGATGGTAGTGAGCCAGTCAAAAGTATTTCAGAGGATGGTACCTACTTTGTATTCAACTGTGGTGGTGGAAATGATAATATTAATAATGCAGCATCCGAACAAATTAATGAAAATATAATTTCACCAATATCGCAAGGTACTTATACCCACAACAACAAGTATCACTCAGAACCCCCATTTTATTTTGCTTATGCTAAATTACTTGATACAAGAATGCGAATAGCAAAAATTCAAGGAAAAGGAGAAGCTTTTCAAATAAGTAAACTTGATGGGATACCTGAGTTAAATAAATTGTTCAAAAAGAAAAGGGTTTCAGAGTTTCCAGACAAAGAAAAGTGGGGTGCTAAACTATACTTTGATACAGTTGAAATTAGTGAAAAAGTTGGATGGATCGGACAAAACAATCCATCAGCTTTAGTTGAAGACTTTATCAGTATTGACTTAGACCATGATGGCGATAAAGATTGGCTTGTTTTCTTGTATGGCTTTACTCAGGTGAAAAAGGACAATTCAAGCGAAATATATAAGAACTGCAGCAGAGAGGGTTGTGTAAGTGGAGACATTGTATTTCAAGTTGTAGCTTTTTTGACTGATGAAAATGGAAAGGCCCAAGGGCCAAAAGATGCTGGTCAATTTTTTGTAAGTGGAAATGCTCCTTATGTAAAAAATGCTCGCATGATTCGTATTGCAGATTTTAATGGTGATGGCATTGATGATTATATTATTGCTGAAGCTGGTTGGGACAATCCACCTTATAGCTACAAACCGTCTTATCAAAGTCATCTTTTTATGAGCACAGGCGATAAATTTAAACATGTTGAATTTGGCATATTAGATAAAGCACATGGAATAACTGCTGGTGATATAGAGAATGATGGCGACCAGGACTTTATCATTTCCTATGTAGATAGGTCAGTCATTTATATTAATGATGGAAAGGGAAATTTTAAAAATCAAGGCATTATTCAAATCGAACATCACACAAATTATCTTGAGCTTGCAGACTTGGACTCCGATGGTTATCTTGATTTACTTATTGGCACAAATGGTTGTAGCCATGCTCCTAGCATTCTTAGAAATAATGGAAGCGGTTCTTTCTCAACATTTGACCTAATTCAAATGCCTATTAAAAAAGCCAATCAATGCGGAGGTGATCCATGGAGTAATGACTTTTCCATGATTCATCATCTCATGGAGTTTGATGATAAATTTCTACTACTTACAAGTAATAACCACCAAGGCTGGGGTTTTTCAACACTTATAAAAGATGGTAAAAATTTAAGAATTATGAACTCAGGTAAGTTTAAAAAAGAAAATGTTTCAGAAAACCATTTTCCTTATAAAGTGATGCTTGATAAAGATAAGATTGTTATTTTTGATTTTAATTTTGAGCCTTATTACTTCGAATTCAATCATGATACTGGTGAGCTTATTCAGCAGTTAGATAATAACAGCATAGTAATAAATAAAATAGCTTTAAATTCGGAAGAGAAAGTGGTGTTGGAAGAACATGGTGAACTAGAGGTAGTACTTACCGAAGAAAACAAAAGTAGCCCACTATTTGATGGACGATATAGTTTTGATGTATTTAGATATTCTGATAATGAAGATAATCAGAGAGTTGGGAGTGGTTTTGTTAATATTAGTAATGGTAAAGTAATGATAGAAAAAGACAATCGTGAACTCAAAACAGGTTCAACAGATTTCTATGACACTTTTAGTGGCCAAATTAATGAGAAAGGAAAAGTTTCTGCATCTATGACGCTCGATGTTTTAAATGGAAAAAATGCACCAGAACCTTATGAATTTAATGGATCGATAAAAGATAAGAAGATATGGGGTGAGACTGCTTTTAAAAATTCCTTTAAGGCTTTCATGCTCCTAGAAGAAGCTACAACTATTAATCTTGCCAAGCCTCTTGAGTCAGTCAAAGAAGTCAGCGAGGTATCTAATGCATTTGATGGATCTTATTCATTCACGTTGGACCGCTTTAATTCTTCTGAAGGGTCTATAGATTTAGGTAGAGGTATATTAGAAATAAAAGATGGAAAGATAAGTGTTGCGAAGAAATCTCGACAACTTAAAACAAGTTCAACTTCGTATTACGATACTTTTGAAGGCCAAATAGACAAACAAGGTAATATAACTGCCTCATTTACTGTGAATGCACTGAAGGGTAAAGGTAGCCCCCAGCCAGTGATTTTTTCGGGAAGGATGAATGAGCTCCAAATAAAAGGAAAGTTTGATGATTATTTTGAAATGATTATCCAAATTAAGCCAATCAAGTCTATTGAGCCTGCCAAGAAAGTTAGCGAGGCAGCTAATTCATTTGATGGATCTTATGCTTTCTTGCTTACCACCGAATCAGATAATGGCATTCAAAATATCGGCAGCGCACAATTCATAATCAAAGATGGGAAGATTAGTGTTGCAAGAAAATATCGATACCTCGATACCAGTGCAATCAGCACTTATGATACTTTTGAAGGTGTAATTGATAAAGAAGGAAACATAAATGTCTCATTTGAGTTCAACCCAATTAGGTATATGGTTGAATCTAAGAATATTAAATTTTCTGGAAGTATGGACTCTCTTCAGTTGAGAGGAAGATTTGATGAAATAAAGTCATGGGATAACAATACAAAAAAGTATGTCCTTGATAAAATTTTTTATCCATCCTTTTATGATGTGATTATCGACTTCAAAAAAGAAAATTATTAGACTTTTATTAGTATTAATAGAGAATTTTAACTAGCCCATGCGAAAGCATCTAATACTTTTTATTCTATCCATCTTATCAGCACAAATTGAAATATAATTCCATGATGGAAAACTTTTGCCATTCATATTTATTTGAACTAAATCAGTGGAATTAAAAAATAAAGTTTTGTTTGTTTGTATGGGTAATATTTGTCGCTCACCAACTGCAGAGGGCGCATTTCGATCAATTGTTGAAAAAAAGACTAAGTCTCAATATTTTGAAATAGACTCAGCTGGAACGCATGCATATCATATAGGTAATTCACCTGATCAAAGATCTCAACAAGCTGCGATCAATCATTGCGTTGACTTGTCAAGCCAGAGAGCACGTCAAGTTCATGAGAGTGACTTTTATTATTATGACTTCATTATTGCTATGGATTTTGACAACCTTGAGAGATTGAAATCAATGTGCCCTAAGGATAGTCATTCAAAGATTGAATTAATGTTAGATTATTCTAATGAGCATCCTGGTGCTAGTGTTCCTGACCCCTATTATGAAGGGAAATTTGATGAAGTCTTCAAAATGGTCCACTCAGCCTGTTTGTCTTTTTATGAAAGTATCGAAAAAAAGACCAATATTCATTGACATCGTAGATACCACCAAAGTATAATTGCCGGCTTTATTCACCCCAAAGTGGGCGAAAAACTAAATATACATTGGAGTATAAACCTTTATGTCAACGATTAACCAATTGGTACGAAAGCCGAGAAGTAAGAAGATAGTTAAAACTGGTGTTCCTGCATTAGACAG
Source organism: Candidatus Pseudothioglobus sp. uisw_142 (assembly GCF_059512465.1). Lineage (NCBI taxonomy): Bacteria > Pseudomonadati > Pseudomonadota > Gammaproteobacteria > Pseudothioglobaceae (SeqCode) > Pseudothioglobus (SeqCode) > Candidatus Pseudothioglobus sp. uisw_142. The sequence goes on along the minus strand of NZ_CM183452.1, from coordinate 1,493,007 downwards.
CTGCCCGCAAAAGCGTGGGGTATGCACTCGAGTCTATACTACAACTCCAAAAAAACCAAACTCTGCTCTTAGAAAGGTTGCTCGTGTCAGACTGACTAACTCTGCTGAAGTTACTACTTACATTGGTGGTGAAGGTCACAATCTTCAAGAGCACTCTGTGATTCTTATCCGTGGTGGCCGTGTAAAGGATTTACCTGGTGTTCGTTACCACACTGTTCGTGGAGCACTAGATACAACAGGTGTTGATGGAAGAATGCAAGGCCGTTCAAAATACGGTACCAAGAGACCTAAAAAATAATTTTTAAGAGAATACTAATATGAGAAGAAGAGCCGCACCAAAAAGACAAATATTACCAGATCCTAAGTACGGCGATCTCGTACTAGCTAAATTTGTAAACATTCTGATGCTTGATGGTAAGAAATCAGTTGCAGAAAAGATTGTTTATGATGCATTGGATACAATCGAATCTAAAGGTAATGCTGAGCCAATCGAAACATTCAAAAAGGCTTTAGACAATATTGGTCCTCAAGTCGAAATCAAGTCTCGCCGTGTTGGTGGTTCAACTTATCAAGTTCCAGTCGAAGTCAGATCAGATCGAAAGGTCGCTTTGGCAATGCGCTGGATTATAGAAGCCTCAAGAAAACGTGGTGAAAAGGGTATGAAGCTTAGATTAGCTGGAGAGGTTCTTGATGCGGTTCAGAATCGTGGTACTGCATTCAAGAAGAAAGAAGACACTCACAGAATGGCAGAAGCAAACAAAGCTTTTGCTCATTTCCGCTGGTAATTTAAGGACTCAATCATGGCAAGAACCACACCTATTAATCGTTATCGTAATGTCGGAATCATGGCACATATTGATGCCGGAAAGACAACTACAACTGAACGTATTCTTTTATATACAGGCCGTACTCACAAAATTGGTGAAGTTCACGACGGAAGTGCAACAATGGACTGGATGGAGCAGGAGCAAGAAAGAGGTATTACAATTACTTCAGCTGCAACAACATGTTTCTGGAATGGTATGGATGGTCAATTCGATGATCACCGTGTCAATATTATTGATACCCCAGGTCACGTGGACTTTACGATTGAGGTCGAGAGGTCACTAAAAGTATTAGACGGCGCTTGCGCCGTTTTTTGTGCGGTTGGCGGTGTAGAGCCTCAATCCGAAACAGTTTGGAGACAAGCTAACAAATATAACGTTCCAAGAATCGGCTTTGTTAATAAGATGGACCGAGCAGGCGCAGATTTCTTGAGAGTTGTTGAACAAGTTAAAACTAGATTAGGTGCTAACCCTGTTCCAATGCAAATTGCTATTGGTGCAGAGGATGCTTTCGAGGGTGTTGTTGACCTTATTAGAATGAAAGCAATTTATTGGAATGAAGCAGACCAAGGTGCTACCTATGAAGTCAAGGATGTTCCTGCTGAGCTTCAGGACCTAGCCGATGAGAAGCGTGAATTCATGATTGAATCTGCAGCCGAGGCAACAGAAGAATTAATGGAAAGCTATCTGGAAGAAGGTACTCTGACTGATGACGAAATTAAAGAAGGTATCCGTTTACAAACAATTGCGAATGAAATCATTCCTATGTTTTGTGGTACTGCATTTAAAAACAAAGGCGTTCAGGCTGTTCTAGACGCAATGATTATGTATATGCCTTCACCTTTAGATGTTGAGCCAATTAGTGGAATCTTAGATGATGCAGCTGAAACTGTTGCGCCAAGAATTCCAACAGATACTGAGCCATTTGCTGCATTAGCTTTCAAAATTGCGACTGACCCGTTCGTGGGCAACTTAACTTTCTTCAGAGTTTACTCAGGTGTCTTGAAGTCAGGTGATTTTGTATACAATTCATCGAAAGACAAGAAAGAGCGCATCGGTCGTATTGTACAAATGCACTCTAATGACCGTGAAGAGATTAAGGAAGTAAGAGCCGGAGACATCGCAGCTGCGATTGGTCTTAAAGATGTGACTACTGGTGATACATTGTGTGACATGAAGGACAAAATTGTTCTTGAAAGAATGGAATTTCCTGAGCCGGTTATTGCTGTTGCTGTTGAACCTAAAACTAAGGTTGACCAAGAGAAGATGGGTATTGCTCTAGGTAAGCTCGCTAACGAAGATCCATCGTTTAGAGTTTCATCAGATGAAGAGTCTGGCCAAACTATTATTGCTGGTATGGGCGAACTTCACTTAGATATCATCGTTGACCGTATGATGCGTGAGTTTGATGTTGAGTGTAATGTTGGTGCGCCTCAAGTGGCATACCGTGAAACAATTACGACTCTAGTCGAGCACGAACATAAGTTTGCTAAACAGTCTGGTGGTCGTGGTCAGTACGGACATGTCTATCTGCGAATAGAGCCTCAAGAACCAGGAACTGGCTATGAGTTTGTTGATGAAATTAAAGGTGGTGTTATTCCTAAGGAATACGTTCCAGCGGTTAACAAAGGTGTTCAGGAGCAGATGCAGAATGGTGTTATTGCTGGCTTCCCATTAGTTGACGTTAAGGTAACAGTCTATGACGGTTCATACCATGATGTCGACTCTAATGAAATGGCATTTAAAATTGCGGCTTCAATGTGCATCAGAGAGGGTGTGAAACTTGCTAATCCTCAATTGCTTGAGCCCATGATGAAAGTTGAAGTTTCAACACCGGAAGATTACATGGGTGATGTGATGGGTGATCTTAACCGTCGCAGAGGAATTGTAAGTGCGATGGATGATACGCCTGCTGGAAAGCAAATTAGAGCTGAAGTACCTTTAGCTGAAATGTTTGGCTATGCGACAGACCTTCGTTCTATGTCACAAGGACGTGCAAACTATTCAATGGAGTTTGCCAAATATACTGCTGCTCCAAGAAATGTTGCAGAAGATGTTATTGAAAAATTAAATTCTTAATAGGGGATTAAAAATGGCAAAAGAAAAATTTGAAAGAACCAAACCACACGTAAATGTGGGAACAATTGGTCACGTTGACCATGGTAAAACGACTTTAACTGCAGCCCTTACTAAGGTGATGGCTGAAGCCCGTGGTGGTGAGTTCAAGGATTACGCAGATATTGATAATGCTCCTGAAGAAAGAGAGCGTGGTATCACTATCTCAACAGCACACGTAGAGTATGAGTCAGAAGCTCGTCACTACGCACACGTTGACTGTCCAGGACACGCTGACTATGTGAAGAACATGATTACAGGTGCTGCTCAGATGGACGGCGCTATTATTGTAATCGCTGCAACTGATGGACCAATGGCTCAAACACGTGAGCACATTCTATTGTCTCGTCAGGTCGGTGTTCCATACATTGTGGTTTACATGAATAAAGCTGACATGGTTGACGATGAAGAACTCGTTGAACTTGTTGAAATGGAAATCCGTGAGCTTCTAACAGAATATGAATTCCCAGGTGATGACACGCCAGTTGTTTTTGGTTCAGCACTAAAAGCACTCGAGGGTGACACATCAGATATCGGTGTTCCTTCAATCCTGAAGTTAGTTGAAGCGTTAGACACTTATATCCCAACACCAGAGCGTGATACAGATAAGACATTCCTTATGCCTATTGAGGACGTGTTCTCAATCTCAGGTCGTGGAACGGTTGTTACTGGTCGTATCGAGCGCGGCGTTGTAAACGTGGGTGATGAAATCGAAATCGTAGGTATTAAAGACACTCAGTTGACTACATGTACGGGTGTTGAAATGTTTAGAAAGTTGCTTGACTCAGGTGAAGCAGGTGATAACGTTGGTGTTCTTCTTCGTGGTACCAAGCGTGAAGAAGTTGAGCGTGGTCAGGTCTTAGCTAAGAAAGGGACGATCAACCCGCACACTAAGTTTGAAGCTGAAGTCTATATCTTAAGCAAAGAAGAAGGTGGCCGTCATACGCCATTCTTCAACAACTATCGTCCACAGTTCTACTTCAGAACAACAGACGTGACTGGCGCATGTGAATTACCATCAGGTACTGAAATGGTTATGCCAGGCGACAATGTGAAGATGACAGTTGAGTTACTTGCTCCAATTGCAATGGAAGAGGGTTTAAGATTTGCAATTAGAGAAGGCGGACGCACGGTAGGTGCTGGAGTCGTCTCGAAGATAACAAGTTAGTTAAATTAAGGCCGTCGAATTATTGTATAATCGACGGTTTTTTCGTTTCGGAAGTTAGAAAAGGCAAATAGGCAAATGAGCAATCAAAATATTAGAATTAAATTAAAGGCATTTGATCATCGTTTAATCGATAAATCAGCCGTAGAGATTGTCGAGACAGCTAAGCGCACAGGTGCTAGTGTAAGGGGCCCAATCCCTTTGCCTACAAAGAAAGAACGCTTTACTGTATTGACTTCTCCGCACGTAAATAAAGATGCTAGAGATCAGTACGAGTTAAAAACATATGTTAGGTTGATGGACGTTATAAGTCCAACTGATAAAACCGTAGACGCTTTGATGAAATTAGATCTGGCTGCGGGAGTTGACGTAAAAATTCAACTTAACTAATCGATAAAGATAGGATTAAGAAAATGGCAATTGCATTAGTAGGACAAAAAGTAGGAATGACGCGACTTATGGCTGATGATGGTTCAGCAGCATCTGTAAGCGTTATAAAAATAGAACCTAATCGCATAGTGCAGACTAAGTCAGTTGATTCTGATGGTTACAATGCAGTGCAAGTGACTACTGGTAGAAAGATGAACAAGAAAGGCGAAGCCAAAATTGGACGCGTTAGTAGTTCTCTTAAGGGTCACTACGCTAAGGCATCTCAAGAAATAGGCGATGGCCTATGGGAGATGAGAGTAAGCGATGCTGAAATCTCAGCAATGCCTAATCTTGATATTTCATTTTTTGGTGCAGGACACTTCGTTAATGTCACTGGACAATCAAAAGGTAAAGGTTTTCAAGGTGGTGTAAAGCGCCATAACTTTAGTATGCAGGATGCAACACACGGTAACTCTATATCTCACCGTGCTATTGGATCTACTGGTCAGTGCCAAGAGCCTGGCCGTGTATTTAAAGGTAAAAAAATGGCGGGTCAAATGGGTAATGCTCAGGTGACTGAAGAGTGCCTTGAGATTTTAAGAGTTGATAGTGATCGTAACTTGTTATTAGTTAAGGGCGCGATTCCAGGGTCAAAAAATGGCTTTGTGAGAGTGTTTTTGTCAGACAAGAAAAATAATGCTAATTCTAAAGTAACCAAAGAGCTTTCAGATAAGTTAGCTAATGAAGCTGCAGAAGCTGAAGTTGCAAAAGCAGAGGCTGAGGCAGCAAAAGCTGCAGCAGAAGCTCCAGCAGAAGAAGCGGCTCCAGTAGAGTCGCCAAAAGCAGAGTCAGCTGACGAAGCTGACGAAGGCAAAGATAAAGAAGCTGAAGCTTAAAAAAATAGAATATATATAGGTCTAGTGATGAAAGTAAAAGTATTGAATTTAAAAACAAACAAATCTACTTCACAAGAAGTTTCTGAAGACATTTTTGGCCGTGACTACAATGAGTCACTAGTGCATCAAATTACGACTGCTTATATGGCAGGTGGAAGAAGTGGAACGAAGGCGCAAAAAAATCGCTCAGCAGTGAGTGGCGGTGGTAAAAAACCTTGGAAACAAAAAGGTACTGGCCGTGCAAGAGCGGGAACTTCAAGAGGACCGATTTGGAGAAGTGGTGGTGTAACTTTTGCAGCACAGCCTCGCAACTACTCTCAAAAAGTAAATAAAAAAATGTACAAGGGTGCAATCAGCGTTATTTTTTCTGAGCTCCTTCGCAATGACCGTTTGAAAGTTGTTTCAGATCTTGAAATTAAAGAGCCTAAAACAAAAAACATTACATCACTTATGAAGTCCTTAGATTTAAAGGATGCTCTTTTGATGACAGACGAGTTAGATGAGAACTTGTACTTGTCTTCACGAAATTTGTACCATGTCGGCGTTTGTGATACGCAAAGCATCGATCCAGTCAGTTTAATTGGTTATGAGAATGTAGTTTTAACTAAAGCTGCGTTAAAGAAAGTTGAGGCAATGTTATGAATCAAGAAAAAGTATTGAGCGTCCTCCTTGGGCCAATTGTTTCTGAAAAAACTACTCTAGCTACGGCTAATAATCAGTATGTTTTTAAAGTTAGAACTGATAGCAATAAAAGAGAAATAAGTGCGGCAGTCGAGGAATTGTTTGGTGTTACTGTTGAAGGCGTTACGACTTCAAATGTAAAAGGAAAAAAGAAAATTTACAGAGGTAAAACTGGACAGCGCGTTAATTGGAAAAAAGCAGTCGTTAGGGTATCTGAAGGTCAGATGATCGACGCTACTGCATCATAGAGAATTTATTATGGCAACAGTTATTAAAAGAAAACCAACTTCACCAGGCAGACGATTTGTTGTAAGTGTTGTTGATAATGACTTGCATAAAGGTAAGCCTTTTGCTGCATTAACAGAAAGTAAAAATAGAATTAATGGCCGTAATAACCGCGGAAAGATTACTGTAAGGCATAGAGGCGGAGGCCATAAGCAAAGATATCGTATTATTGACTTTAAGCGCAATAAGGATGATATTGAAGCAACAGTTGAAAGAATTGAGTACGACCCAAATCGAAGTGCAAACATTGCTTTAGTCTTATACGCAGATGGTGAGAGACGTTATATTATTGCTCCGAAAGGCGTCAAGTCAGGAGATAAGATCGTCTCTGGAAATTCAGTTGCAATCCAAAAGGGTAACAGTCTTCCTTTGAGCAACATACCTCTCGGTAGTGTTATTCATTGCGTTGAGTTAAAGCCTAAGAAAGGTGCACAGATTGCTAGAAGTGCTGGCACTTCAGTTCAATTGGTTGCGAAGGAAGGTAACTACGTAACAATCAGATTGCGTTCTGGTGAGGTTAGAAAAGTTTTGGCTGAGTGTCGTGCGACTCTTGGTGAAGTATCTAAATCAGAGCATAGCTTAAGAAAACTTGGAAAAGCTGGTGCCACTCGTTGGAGAGGTGTTAGGCCTACAGTTCGTGGTGTTGTTATGAATCCTGTCGATCACCCACATGGTGGTGGTGAAGGTAAGACAAGTGGTGGAAGACACCCTGTTTCTCCATGGGGTACACCAACGAAAGGTTACAAAACAAGAACTAATAAACGTACTGACAAGCTTATTGTCCGTAGAAGAAAATAAAGGGTAATTATGGCAAGATCACTTAGAAAAGGTCCATTTGTAGATGAGCATTTAATTCAAAAAGTTTTAAAGGCTCAAGATAGTAATGATAGAAAACCAATTAAAACATGGTCACGCCGTTCAGTAATCGTGCCTGAGATGATTGGTCTTACAATAGCTATTCATAATGGCCGAGTTCATGTTCCTGTTTCGATTAACGAGAATATGATTGGACATAAGTTAGGCGAATTTGCCACAACAAGAACATTTAAAAGTCACTCAGGTGATAGAAAGTAGTTTTAGCAAAGGGTTATAAAAATGAAAGAAGTTAAAGCAATTCATAAGTATGCAAAAATCTCTGCCTTCAAGGTGAGATTAATTGCTGACCAGATCAGAAACAAGCCTGTTGAAGAGGCTTTGAATATTTTGACATTTAGCAATAAAAAAGCAGCAGTCTTAGTCAAGAAGGTTTTAAGTTCTGCAATTTCTAACGCTGAGCATAATGACGGTCTAGATATTGATGAGTTAAAAGTGAGTAGTGTTTTCGTAAACGAGGGCTCTACAATGAAGCGAATTCGTCCAAGAGCAAAAGGAAGAGCGAATCGAATTCTTAAACGAACAAGCCACATTAGTGTTGGCGTAAGCGAGTAAATAATTATGGGTCAAAAAGTAAATCCAATAGGTATTAGATTAGGAATTGTTAAGGATTGGGATTCTAAGTGGTATGCCAGCAGTAAAAACTATTCTGAGTATTTGTTATCTGATATCGCAGTAAGAGACTTTTTATTTAAGGAGTTGACTTCAGCTTCTGTAAGTCGAATCTCAATCGAAAGATTGTCTAATACTGCTAAGGTCATAATTCATACAGCTAGACCTGGAATCGTTATTGGAAAGAAAGGCGCTGACATTGAAAGACTTAAAAATATAGTCTCTGAAAAAATGGGCGTACCAGTCCATATCAGTATTGAAGAAGTAAAGCAGCCTGAGCTTGATGCTCGATTAGTTGCTGAAAATATTGCTCAGCAGCTTGAAAAGCGAGTCATGTATAGACGTGCTGTCAAAAGAGTACTTGGTAACGCTACTAGACTTGGAGCGCTTGGAATTAAGGTGATGGTTAGTGGACGATTAAATGGTGCAGAAATTGCTCGTTCAGAGTGGTACCGTGAAGGACGCGTCCCTCTTCATACATTTAGAGCAGACGTTGACTACAGTAGCTTCAGAGCGAACACGCAATATGGAGTCATTGGTATTAAGGTTTGGATTTTCAAGGGCGAAATTCTTGATCATAACAAAGGCACTATTGAAGAAGTTTCAAAACGTGGTGCTACAAAACAAATTGGAAAGAAGTAAAGGAATATAGCAATGTTGCAACCTAAACGTACAAAATATAGAAAGACCATGAAAAGCCGCAATCGCGGTTTGGCAGCTGGTCACAATGTCAGCTTTGGTGAAATTGGCCTTCAGGCTACTGGAAGATGCCGAATGACTGCGAGACAAATTGAAGCTGCGCGTCGTGCAATGACGAGACATGTGAAGCGTCAAGGAAAGATCTGGATTCGTGTTTTCCCTGATAAGCCTATCACTAAAAAGCCATTGGAAGTTCGAATGGGTAAAGGCAAGGGTAGTGTTGAGTATTGGGTCGCACAGGTTAAGCCTGGCCAAATGTTATTTGAAATGCAGGGTGTGGATGAGGTTGTTGCTAGGGAAGCTTTTGAGCTTGCTGCAGCGAAACTACCCGTCAAAACAACAGTAATTAAACGGACAATAATGTAATGGATGTTAAAGAATTAAGAGATCAAGATGTCACTCAGTTAAATGAGCAGCTTATCACTTTGTTGAAGGAGCACTTCGAACTTCGTATGCAAAAAAGCACTTCTCAGTTAACTGATTTATCAAAGCTTAGTAAAACAAAAAAAGCGATTGCCCAAATTAAAACAATTATTAACGAGAAAAGCTCATGAGTGAAACTAATGCAGTAGAAAGAATTCTTACAGGAAAAGTTGTAAGTAATAGTCGCGACAAAACAATCGCTGTTTTAGTTGAGCGTAAGGTGCGTCATCCAATTTACAAAAAGTATATTAAACGCAGCACTAAAGTACATGCACATGATGAAAAGAATGAGTGTGGTCTTGGTGATGTTGTTAGAGTTTCTGAATCAAAGCCGTTCTCAAAAACAAAGAACTGGGCCTTGGTAGAAGTTGTTGAAAAATCAGTGAGTATTGATTAAATAGTCGCGCTAAAGAGAGAAAGAATATGATTCAAATGCAAACAAGATTAAATATAGCTGATAACAGTGGTGGTGTTAAAGCTATGTGTATTAAAGTATTAGGTGGTTCAAAGCGCCGCTATGCAAATATTGGTGACGTCATTAAGGTCAGCATCAAAGAAGCTTCGCCTCGCGGCAAAGTGAAGAAGGGTGATGTCTATGATGCAGTAGTCGTTAGAACTGCTCAAGGTGTTCGCCGTAAAGATGGATCGCGTATTCGTTTTGATAGCAACGCAGTTGTTCTTCTTAATCCCAAATTAGAGCCAATCGGTACTCGTATATTTGGCCCTGTAACTCGCGAATTAAGAGGCGCTCAGTTTATGAAAATTGTTTCACTTGCACCTGAGGTTTTGTGATGATGAAAATTAAACAAAATGATGAAGTTATAGTTATTGCTGGAAAAGATAAAGGATCTATTGGAACAGTGACAAAAGTCCTAGGACCAAAAGTTATTGTTGAAGGTTTCAATTTAGCAAAAAAACATGTTCGTGCTAACCCTCAAGAAGGTATCCAGGGTGGGATCGAAGAGAAAGAAATGCCATTGAGTGTTTCAAACGTTGCAATCTACAACCCGACAACCAAAAAAGCAGATCGCATTGGTGTTAGGGTTAATGATAAAGGCGTTAAAGAGAGATTTTTTAAATCAAGCGGCGAAGCCGTAATTTGATATAACAAATAAATAGGTGACAAGTGTCTAGATTACAAGAACAATATAAAAAAGAAATTCTTCCTAAACTTAAGGAAGAGTTGGGTGTCTCTAACTCAATGTCAGTTCCTAAGATTGAAAAAATTACAATCAATATGGGACTAGGAAGTGCATTAGGAGATAAGAAAGTATTAGAGAGTGCACTGGAAGAGTTGGGTTTGATTTCTTCACAAAAGCCTGTCACTTGCCTTGCTAGAAAATCAGTAGCAAGCTTCAAGTTAAGAGAGGGCAACGCAATTGGATGTAAAGTGACATTAAGAAAAGAGAGAATGTATGAATTTCTAGATCGCTTAGTTAATGTTGCTATACCTCGTATTAGAGATTTCCGTGGTCTAAATGACAAGTCGTTTGATGGTCGCGGTAACTACAACATGGGAATTACAGAGCAGATCGTATTTCCTGAAATTGAGTTTGAAAAAGTAACAAAAGTGCGCGGAATGGATATAGCTATTACTACGAATGCGCAAAATGATGAAGATGCTAAGAAACTATTGGCGATGTTTAATTTCCCATTCAAAGGAGGAAATAATGGCTAAAAAGTCTATGATACATAGAGATGTAAAGCGAGCTAAGTTGGTCGAAAAATATAAGGAAAAACGTCTTGAATTGAAAAAGATAATCAAGAGTATTCATACTTCTGATGAAGATCGTTTTCAGGCAGTGATTAAATTACAATCCTTACCTAGAGATGCCTCTCCAGTTCGTCAACGCAATCGTTGCGGTCTTTCTGGGCGTCCACATGGTTTTTATAGAAAGTTTGGTTTAGCCAAATCACAACTCAGAGAGCGCACCATGAACGGTGAAGTTCCTGGTTTATCTAAAGCTAGCTGGTAGGAGGTTAATATGAGTATGTCTGATCCAATAGCTGATATGTTGACTAGAATTAGAAACGCACAATCAGTAAATAAAGAGCAAGTAAGCATCCCGGCTTCAAATTTAAAGTCTGCCATTGCGAGTGTTATGCAGGACGAAGGTTACATTACTTCTTTTGCAATTGAGGGTGATAAGGCGGCTAACAAAACTTTAGTCATCAAGTTGAAGTACTTTGATAACCAGCCGGTGATCGAGACGCTTGATAGAATTTCAAAGCCAAGCTTAAGACACTATGCGAGTAAAGATGATATGCCAAGCATAATGAATGGACTTGGTATTGTCATTGTTTCTACCCCTAAAGGTGTTATGACAGGCCAAGCTGCCAAAGCTCAAAATATTGGTGGTGAAGTCTTGTGTAGCGTTTCATAATATTGGAGATTAATAATGTCTAGAATTGCAAAAGCACCAATTACAATCCCAGAAGGCGTGAATATTACTCATGCTGATGGTCTAATGTCCGTTAAAGGGAAGCTTGGTGAAATGACAATGCATGTCAATTCTCTCGTTCAAGTATCTAATAATGATAATGTGCTAACTTTTGAGCCAAACCAGGTCAGTAAAAAATTAGAAAAAAGTGCATGGGCTCAAGCGGGAACAGTGAGAGCAAATACAGCTAACTTGATCAAAGGTGTTACAGATGGTTGGGAGAAAAAACTCACTTTAATTGGAGTTGGTTATCGTGCCAAAGCGCAAGGTAAAGTTTTGAACTTGACTCTTGGTTTTTCGCATCCCGTTAATTATCAGTTACCAGAAGGAATCTCTGTTGAGACGCCTTCGCAAACTGAAGTTGTTGTAAAAGGAATTGACAAGCAGAAAGTGGGTCAAGCTGCTGCAGAAATAAGAGCGTTTCGTCCACCAGAGCCATACAAAGGTAAGGGTGTTCGTTATTCAGATGAGCAGGTTGTTCGCAAAGCTGCTAAGAAAAAATAATTGATAGAAGGTAGTTAAATGAAATTATCAAAAAAAGATGCTCGCATAAGAAGAGCAACAAAATTTAGAGCTAAACATGCTGAAAGAGATCTAGAGCGTTTGTGCGTTTATAAATCTTCGCAGCATATTTATGCGCAAATTATCAGTAGTTGCGGAACGAAGACATTAGCTTCTGCATCAAGCGTTTCTTCCAAGATGAAAAATGGTGGTAATGTGGATGCTGCATCTAAGGTCGGAGATTTAATAGCAAAAGCTGCTAAAAAAGCTAAAGTTTCTAAGGTCGCATTTGATCGTTCAGGTTTCAAATACCACGGTCGCGTGAAAGCACTTGCTGATGCAGCAAGGGAAGGCGGATTAGATTTTTAATTAAGAGAACTTAAGGTTTAGAGAATGGCTGAAAATAAAAGAAATAATTATAAAGAAGAAAGTGAATTTATCGAAAAGCTGGTAAACATTCGACGCGTTGTTAAAGTTGTTAAGGGCGGTAGAATTTTTGGCTTTTCAGCTTTAGTTGTTGTCGGTGACGGTAACGGTAAGGTTGGTTATGGTACCGGTAAAGCGCGAGAGGTTCCTTTAGCTATTCAAAAAGCAATGGACAAGGCAAAAAGAGCAATGAAGCCAGTCCCACTAGTTAATGGTACTCTTCACTACCCTATTACTTCATCGGTTGGCGCTGCTAAGGTCTATTTACAGCCTGCATCTGAAGGTACTGGCGTAATTGCTGGTGGTCCAATGAGAAGTGTTTTAGAGGCAGTCGGTGTTCACAATATATTAGCAAAATGTAACGGAACTCGAAATCCTATTAGTGTTGTCAGAGCTACAGTTGAAGGTCTTACTAAAATGTCATCACCACAGATCGTTGCTGCAAAGCGCGGCAAAACTGTTGAACAAATTACTGGAGAAGTCTGATGGCTGAGGAAAAGGTAGAAAAGAAAGCAGCAGCTCCTAAGAAAGTAGCATCTCCTAAGAAAGCAGCAGCTCCTAAGAAAGCAGCAGCTCCTAAGAAAGCAGCAGCTCCTAAGAAAGCAGCAGCTCCTAAGGCTGAGGCTACTAAGCCAGCTGAGACAAAGAAAGCACCTGAAAAAAAGGCTGTATCTAAAAAGCCAACAGTTAGTGTTACTTTGGTTAAAAGTTTCTATGGTCGATTACCAAAGCATCGTGCAACGGTTACTGGCCTGGGTTTAAAAAGAATTAACCATACGGTGGTTCTTGAAGATACGCCAGAAGTAAGAGGCATGATTAATAAGGTTTCTTACCTACTAAAAGTTGAGGGTTAAAGAATGAATTTAAATACATTAAAGCCTGCATTGGGTGAAAAAACTAACAGAAAGCGTGTCGGTAGAGGCATGGGTTCTGGCATGGGTAAAACCTCTGGTAGAGGTCACAAAGGACAAAAATCTCGTTCAGGTGGATTTACTAAGATTGGTTTTGAGGGTGGTCAAATGCCCCTTCAAAGAAGATTACCTAAGGTTGGTTTTAGTTCAAGAGTATCTATCATTACTTCTCAGGTTACCTTGTCACAACTCGATAAGCTAACGGAAACTGATATTAATATTGACGTCCTTAAAAAACATAACCTTGTTACTAAAAATATTTTAAGAGTCAAGGTCATGCTTTCAGGCGAAATTAACAGAGCAATCAACTTGGTTGGAATTAAGCCAACGAAGGGTGCTAGAGCAGCAATTGAAGCTGCGAAAGGAACGATAAGCGAGTAATTGATGAGCGAAGATCTACTAAAACGCATCCTCTATCTAGTTGGTGCTCTAATAGTTTTCAGATTAGGAACACATATTGTGATTCCTTTTATCTCACAGACAGCGCTTGCGTCTTTGGTTGAAGATAATAGGACGGGTATTCTAGGAATGATGAATATGTTTTCCGGTGGTGCATTAGAGAGGCTCTCTATATTCACCTTAGGAATCATGCCTTACATCTCCTCTTCGATTATTATGAACCTAATGACTTCAGTTGTTCCAAGATTCGAACAGCTTAAGAAAGAGGGAGAACGTGGTAGAAGAGTAATCACTCAGTACACTCGTATGGGAACTGTATTTTTGGCTGTTTTCCAGTCTTATGGTGTCTCGATTGCACTGCAGTCTCAGTCAGGTGGTGGTGTTGCATTGGTTACAAATCCTGGACTAACGTTTAGTTTTGTAACAGTAGTGACGCTCACAACTGGAACCTTGTTCTTGATGTGGCTTGGTGAGCAAATCAGTGAAAAAGGTATTGGTAATGGAATTTCAATGATCATCTTTGCAGGTATTGTGGCTGGTTTGCCAGCTTCATTCGGTAACACGCTGAGCATGGTTGGTACTGGAGAGTTGAGCGTATTTACAGTTGTTCTGATGCTTGCGATGGTTGTTCTTGTCATGGCTTTTGTAGTCTTTATGGAGCGTGGTCAAAGACGAATTGCCGTCAACTATGCTAAAAGACAACAAGGCAGAAAGATGGTTGGTGGTCAAACTTCATACTTACCTCTCAAAATTAACATGGCAGGCGTTATTCCACCAATCTTTGCATCAAGCATCATTCTTTTTCCGGCAACTCTTGGTGGTTGGTTTTCTCAGTCAGAGGGAATGGGATGGTTAGCAGATATTACATCGAGCATTTCACCAGGACAGCCTTTGTATATTCTGTTTTATGGTGCTGCTATTGTCTTCTTTACGTTCTTCTATACTGCGCTTACATTTAACGCAAAAGATACGGCAGATAATTTACGTAAATCGGGTGGATTTATACCAGGTATTAGACCAGGACAGCATTCGGCTGATTACATCGATGCTGTTACTTCAAGATTGACAGCGGTCGGTGCCATCTATATTACGGCGGTGTGTTTACTGCCTGAGTTTTTAATTTTATATTGGAATGTACCTTTCTACTTTGGCGGTACGAGTCTTCTGATTATTGTTGTTGTTGTAATGGATTTTATAGCTCAAGCGCAATCTCATATGATGTCGAATCAATATGATGGCTTAATGCGTAAAGCTAATTTAAAGTAAGGGTAAGTTATGAAAGTAAGAGCATCAGTTAAAAAAATTTGTAAAGATTGCAAAATTATTAAGAGGCACGGAGTCATTCGTGTTATCTGTAAAGAGCCACGTCATAAGCAAAGACAGGGCTGATTACATTGACAGAGCTGAATTTACAAAGTAAAATTGCACGATTTTTCAACTTTAAAATTTTGAGTGGAATGACCATTCAAAAATATTATTTATTTGAGGTATAGGTAAAGTATATGGCACGTATTGCAGGAATAAACATTCCAACAAATAAGCATATTGTGATTGGCTTACAATCCATTTTTGGTATTGGTGAAACGAGATCAAAGCAAATATGTGAAGCATTAAAGTTAGACCCAAGTACGAAGGTATCAGCTTTGACTGAAGATCAGTTAGAGTCGATTCGTACAGCAGTCGCTCAGTATGAAGTTGAAGGAGACTTGAGACGTGAAGTTGCCATGAGCATCAAGCGCCTTAGAGATTTAGGTTGTTATCGCGGAATTCGTCACAGAAAGGGATTACCGCTACGTGGACAAAGAACTAAAACAAACGCAAGAACTCGAAAGGGTCCGCGTCGTTTAATTAAATAATATAGGCACAAGATACTATGGCAAAAGAGCAAGCATCTAAGAAGAAATCAAAGAAGATCGTCTCAGACGGTATTGCGCATATTCATGCGACTTTTAATAATACCATTGTGATGATTACTGACCGTCACGGAAATACCCTTTGTTGGGCAACTTCTGGTGGAGCTGGCTTTAGAGGTTCAAGAAAGTCAACACCTTTTGCAGCTCAAGTAGCAGCAGGTAATTGTGGTGAAAAAGCACAAGCATTCGGCATGAAGAATCTTGAAGTTAGAGTCAAGGGTCCAGGTCCAGGTCGTGATTCTGCGATTCGTGGACTTAATGCACAGGGCTTAAAAATTCAATCAATAACAGATGTGACGCCAATACCTCATAACGGTTGCCGTCCTTCAAAGAAACGTAGAGTATAAGGATAAATTATGGCAAGATATACAGGTCCTACATGTAAATTAGCACGCCGTGAGGGTGTTGACTTAGAACTTAAGAGTGGTATTAGATCGATTGACTCTAAATGTAAACTCACACAGCTCCCTGGAGTCCATGGTGCGAATGCACGTCGCCAAAAGGGAAGTGAATACGGTCTCCAGCTCAGAGAAAAGCAGAAAGTTAGACGTATCTATGGGGTTCTTGAGAAGCAATTTAGTCTCTACTATAAAAAAGCAAGCTCAAAGAAAGGGCCAACCGGTGAAAACCTTTTGTCACTTCTAGAGTGTCGTCTTGATAACGTTGTCTACAGAATGGGTTTCGCTTCAACACGTGCCGAAGCTAGGCAGTTGGTTTCTCATAAGTCTATTGTAGTGAATGGAAAAGTTGTAAATATCCCCTCTTTCCAGGTCAGCGCAAATGATGAAATCGCTATAAGAGAAAAAGCAAAAAAACAAAGCCGTATCCAACTCGCTGTTGAGATTTCTGGCCAAAGTGGATTAGCTGAATGGGTAGATGTTGATAACAAAGCACTAAAGGGTGTCTTCAAGAGCGTGCCAGCACGTGATGAATTATCTTCTGATATTTCAGAGCAATTAATCGTTGAACTATATTCTAAATAGGAATTAAATATGCAAGGAAGTGCAAGAGATTTTTTAAAACCAAAACTAGTCGATTCTGTTGAATTATCTAAGAATGAATATCGTGTTGTTCTAGAACCTTTTGAGCGTGGATTCGGCCATACATTAGGAAACTCAATAAGAAGAACTTTATTGTCCTCAATGGTTGGCTCTGCTATTACAGAAGTTGCTATTGATGGTGTTATGCATGAGTTTTCAACAATTGAAGGCGTGCAGGAAGATGTTCTAGATATCCTTCTTAACTTAAAAGAAGCATCAATCGGTCTTAATGCAAGTGAGAGCGCTACAGTAATCATTGAGAAAGAAGGTCCATGCGAGCTAACTGTTGCTGACATTGAGGCAAATGGAACTGACGTTTCAGTATTTAACCCTGAAAAAGTGATTGCAACGGTTAATGAAGGTGGAAAAATCAGAATGACTCTTGGAGTCGGTACTGGTGTTGGCTATGACGTCGCAGTTGCAAGGAATGTTGACTCTGAAACGATCGGCAGTATTCAGTTGGATGCTAGTTTTTCTCCAATCAAAAGAGTTAGTTTTACTGTTGAGGCTGCAAGGGTTGAACAAAAAGTTAACCTTGACAGGCTTAACATTGTTATCGAGACTAATGGTTCTGTTGATGCAGAAGAAGCAGTTAAAAGAGCTGCTACTATTTTGCAAGATCAATTGTCATCATTTGTTGAGCTTGAGCCAGTTATTGAAGAAGAGCCTCAACCAACATCAGATGATTTCCCACCGATGTATTTGTCTGCAGTTGATGAGTTAGAGTTGACAGTTCGTTCTGCAAACTGCTTAAAGGCAGAGCAAATCTATTACATTGGTGATTTAATTCAAAAATCAGAGCAAGACTTATTGAGAACACCTAACTTAGGACGTAAGTCGCTTAATGAAATTAAAGAAGTTTTAACTGAAAAGAACTTAGAGCTAGGTACTGAAATTGAAAACTGGCCACCAGTTGACTTAATGAGTGAATAAGGACAAACAATGAGACACAGAAAGTCAGGAAGACAACTAAATAGAAATTCATCGCACAGGAAAGCTATGTTTAAAAATATGGCTAATTCTTTGATATTGCATGAAACAATCAAAACAACATTGCCAAAAGCTAAAGAGCTTAGAAGAGTAATTGAGCCTTTAATTACAAGAGCAAAGGCAGACAGTGTTGCAAACCGCCGTCACATTTTCTCAAAACTAAGAGATGATGCAATGGTTGCTAAGTTATTTACGCAATTGGGGCCTTTTTATAAGGACCGTCCCGGTGGTTATGTCCGCATTTTGAAGGCAGGCTTTCGTACCGGTGATAAAGCACCAATGGCTTTAGTTCAGCTAGTTGACTTTGAAGGTGAAGAAGAAGTTGTAGTAGAAGCGCCAAAGAAAGAAGCTAAGGCAGCAGCGCCAAAGAAAGAAGCTAAGGCAGCAGCGCCAAAGAAAGAAGCTAAAGCAGCAGCGCCAAAGAAAGAAGCTAAGGCAGCAGCACCAAAGAAAGAAGCTAAGGCAGCAGCACCAAAGAAAGAAGCTAAAGCAGCAGCGCCAAAGAAAGAAGCTAAAGCAGCAGCGCCAAAGAAAGAAGCTAAAGCAGCAAAAAAAGAATCTTAAAGGAATTATTATATGCCAGCAATTAAAGTAAGAGAGAACGAACCATTTGATATTGCACTTCGTCGTTTTAGACGTCTATGTGACAGAGCGGGCGTTATAACAGATGTAAGAAAGAAAGAGTTTTTCGAAAAGCCTACGTGGGTTAACAAGCGCAAAAAAGCCGCTGCAGTTAAAAGAACTCACAAGGAAATGTCAAAGAATAGAATTCATCGTAAACGCATGTACTAAAACTTGTTTTTACGACTAAAGCAAGCAAAATAATATGTCTAAGCTCAAACAACTCATTACTGATGACATGAAGTTGGCTATGAAGGCCCAAGACAAACCTGCTCTCAAAGCGATTCGAATGATCCTAGGGGCAATCAAACAAAAAGAGATAGACGAACGTATTGAATTGGATGACAATCAAGTCATGGTAGTAATTCAGAAAATGGTTAAGCAGCGCAAAGATTCAATCTCTCAATTCTCAGATGCAGGCAGAACTGACTTAGTAGAAGTTGAAGAAGCAGAGTTATTAATCATTAATAAATATATGCCTAAGCAGCTAAGCCAAGATGAAATTGAGGCAGCAGTGGTCAAGGCAATTTCTGACACAGGAGCTGACTCTATGAAAGATATGGGAAAACTCATGGGCATTCTAAAAGGTCAGTTAGATGGAAAGGCTGATATGGGTCAAGTCTCTCAATTCATTAAGTCAAAACTCTCTTAATTAAGCGTATCGACTGGTAACGACCTCCTCCATCACAACAAAAGTAGAACTGTTTTGAACGTGGGGGAGTGCTGAAATTTTCTCACCAAGCACTTGTCTATAGCTCTCCATATTTTCAGTTCGCACCTTTAATAAATAATCAAAATTTGAGGCAATCATATGACATTGCTCAACTTCAGGAACTTCTTTAATGGCTTTATTGAAAGCATTAAGTGCCATTGTCTTCGTATCATTAAGTTTAATTTGAACAAAAGCAATATGATTATTGTCGATCAAGTCATGGTTAATGATTGCTTGATATCCCTTAATATATCCAGCAGTCTCTAACTTTTGAACACGTTTCAAGCAGGGCGTTTTGGATAGTCCAATTTGATCAGATAGATCAGTAATAGTCATTCGTCCATCGCTCTGTAAAAGCTCAAGTATTCTATGATCAAAATTATCTAAAGTAGTCATAAGTCCTATTATTTATAATATATTAGTTAATATATAAATTATATTACATAAATTATATAATAAATAACTTTAAATAATTTATTTTATAGTCATTATAACTATTACTTATAAATTAAAATTCCAAAATACTAAGAAGTTTTTTGGGCAATGAAATCTCTAGCAGACTTCAAATTTGAAGTAGACAGCTCTAATATAAGGAGCAAACTCCGCGAAGCAAGAGTTATGAGTGAAGAGGATTCATTAGATCATCTCCATTTGTTTGATTACACCAATACAGATCAACGGATCGAATTCCAAAAAAATACATCCCACTTAATTCAGCAACTGCGCTCCTCAAGCCAGCCTGACCTCTTGTCATTATTTGTATCTGAGTATAACTTGACAAGTGACGAAGGCCTCTCTTTAATGACTCTTGTTGAAGCTTTTTTAAGAGTTCCCGATAATAAGACAAGAGATAAATTATTTATTGATAAAGTTGCAATGAAGGGCTGGTCTCAGCATATTGGAACTAGTAAATCTTCTATGGTTAATATTGCAACCCTGGCATTAAATATTGCTGACAAAATGATTGCACATGGAAGCAATAAAGAAATAAAAAACAGAATCAGAAAAGCTTTGGAGATTCTCTCAAGGCCTGGTATTAGATTCAGTGCAAATAATGTCATGCAGTTTTTTGCTAAGCAATTTGTATTTGCAGAGTCTATTCATAGTGCTGTTAAAAGTCGTAATGTAAAAAATACTTTGTATTCATTTGATATGCTTGGTGAAGCTGCTTGGACAATGAAGGATGCTGATAAGTACTTCCAAGCCTACAGAAATGCATTGATTGAAATTGGTAAGCGCAACACATCAAAAACAGTGACTGATGCAAATGGTATTTCAGTCAAACTCTCTGCACTCCACCCAAAGTATGACTTTATGCACCAACAGCGAGTCATATCAGAATTACTACCCAAGGTCCTTGAGTTGGTTGAAATTGCTAAACATTACAATATAGGAATCAATATTGATGCAGAAGAGGCTGATCGTCTAGATATTTCATTAGATGTGATTGAGAGCATCATGAAAATAATTGCAAATTCCTCTTGGGAAGGGTTTGGAGTTGTTGTTCAGTCATACCAAAAAAGGGCTTCATTCGTAATTGATTGGCTTAATGACAATTGTGATAAGCATAACTTAAAAATAATGGTAAGGCTGGTGAAAGGGGCATACTGGGATAGTGAAATTAAGAAGTCTCAAATTCTGGGCGAGGTTGACTTTCCTGTATTCACTAAAAAAACAAATACTGATTATTCTTTCTTGGTCTGCTCTCAAAAACTACTAGCAATGAGAGCGAATATTTTCCCTCAATTTGCCAGTCATAATGCACACTCACTGGTCAGTGTATGCGAAATGGCAGGTAATAATGAAGGCTTTGAGGTTCAGAGGCTTCATGGAATGGGTGAGTCTTTGCATCATTCCATTTCAAATAAATATGGAGTTCCTTCAAGAGTATATGCTCCTATAGGGAGTCATAAAGAGTTGCTGGCTTATTTAATGAGACGCTTGCTGGAAAATGGAGCTAATAGTTCGTTCATTAATCACTTGTTTGATGAGAGTATTAGTCCTGAGACTTTAGCCAGTGATGTCTTTACAATTGTAGAAGAGGATTCCGAGAAATCTCATTCCAAGATTCAACTCCCAAAGGACATCTTTAAAAATAATCGTCAAAATTCACGTAGCGTTATTCTAACTGAACAGGATGAAGTTAATCAGCTCTACCAAAATCAAAGCCCTTGGCTTAGAAAACAATGGCAAGCCAAATCAATCATTGCTGGAATGAAGATTAATGATGGTTTGAATCAAGAGGTAACTAATCCAGCTGATAAGGACGACGTTGTTGGACATGTTCTTTTTGCGAATGAGGGCCAACTAACTCAATCACTCGAATCTGCAAGAAATGCATTCGAGTCAAATATGATCGAGCATGAAATGATCCTTCAGGGCTTAGAGAGAGCAGCTAACCTCTATGAGGAAAATCAATACGAATTAATGACCCTTGCAATGCGAGAAGCTGGAAAAACTTATCAAGATGCAACAGATGAAGTGAGAGAAGCAGTTGATTTTTTACGTTACTATGCAAATTTATCAAGAATAGTGATGCCTAGCCAAAGACAAGCCAGAGGAGTTTTTGTTTGCATTAGCCCATGGAATTTTCCATTAGCAATTTTTACTGGACAAATAGCTGCAGCACTCTCTGCAGGAAACTCTGTCATTGCTAAGCCAGCAGAGAGTACTTCCCTTATTGCCTATAGGGCAAGTGAGTTATTGATTGAGGCTGGCATTCCGATTGGACGATTTCAGCTATGTTTAGGTAAAGGTTCTCAGACTGGCGCTTATCTATCAAGCAGCAATTTAATTGATGGAGTTGCTTTCACAGGCTCAACCGAAGTAGCGAAAGAAATCAAAATTAGCTTAATTGATAATGGAAACTCAGAGGCAAGAGTCATTGCTGAAACGGGAGGTTTAAATGCCATGGTCGTTGACTCTACTGCATTATGTGAACAGGTCACAAGAGATGTTATTGATGGCGCATTCAAGAGCGCTGGTCAGCGCTGCTCAGCGCTGAGAATTCTACTGCTTCAAGATGACTGCTATGAAAATACTATCAATATGATCGTAGGAGCGATGAAGGAGCTTAGTATTGGAAACCCTAAAAACCTTGATGTAGACTGCGGACCAATCATCAATTCAGCTGCTCAAATTAAACTCAAAAAATACATCACAAAAGCAAGACAAAACAATCAGGTTATTGAAGAGCTTGTTTTTGAACCTCAAAACGGCCATTTTGTTGCACCTACCTTGATTCACCTTAATTCAATTGAGGATATTCATGAAGAGCTCTTTGGTCCAATTCTGCACGTGATTTCTTATAAGAATGATGACTTAGAAACAATCATTGACCAACTCAATGCTAAAGGATATGGGCTAACTTTTGGCATTCACTCAAGAATAGATAAGAAGGTCAAAGAGATTTCATCCAGAGTAAATGTAGGTAATGTCTACATCAATCGAAATCAAATTGGAGCTGTAGTTGGCTCACAACCATTTGGAGGCGAAGGTTTATCTGGGACCGGTCCAAAAGCAGGAGGGCCAAACTCTCTGCATGGTTATAGCAGCAACATGTTGCGTAGTGAACAATCTAAACATAAAATAACTTTTACTCGAGAACACTTTGAGATTCAGAATCTTATCAATCCGACTCTTCAGTTAAGTAAATATATTCTTTCACTGTTAAGAGCTAAGTTCCCAAGTCTAACAGCTGAATTCCTTGAATTTTTAGATCAAGAGGTTTCTAGATATAGCCATGACATTAAACTACCAGGACCTACAGGAGAATCAAACCAACTCATCTATAAACCAAAAGGAACCGTTTTATGTATAGGCCCTAAACACAAGGACACATTAATGCAGACAATTTTATCACTTTTCCTAGGCAACTGTGTCATAAGCCAAATTAGTAAGCAGGAATATGAGTCCCTAGTCGAAATAGGCTTCAAAACAGAAAATATATCCCAACTGAATGATTCTCCCAGCTTAAGTCTAATAGAAAGTAATGCTTATAACGCGGTGCTTTACTTTGGTGATGACAATTCAGTTAATAAGCTGATTGTTACTTCTCGAAATGAACTCATTCCAGTGGTAAGTTCGATCTATGAGGCATGGGAGTTAATCAAGGAGAAGGTTATTACAATAGACACTACTGCTTCTGGCGGTAATGCAAATCTGCTAGCACTTTAACTTTAAATAACAACTTATAAGCAGATGGAGTTAAATCCGTTTGACCGATAAACCATCTGACAAACGATGAAGGATCAGCATATCCTAGCTGATATGAAATCACTTTTACAGAGAGCCCTCCATTTAATAGATTTTTTGATTTACTAAGCTTAAAGTTATTAAGCACCTTACGAAAAGTTGTCTTTTCCTTTAGTAATTGATTGCGAAGAGAATTTGTACTTAATCCAAGATGGATTGATACATCCTGAATATTGATTAAGTTGAAATGATTTTCATAATTATTCATGAGCCTCTCAACCTTCTCAGTTAGACTAATCTTTGAAGTCATGTTATTTGTTTTTGCCTCCAGAATAGTACTCAGATAATTAACCAGATTAGGATTAGAGAGGCTATTTTTTTTAAGATAATTTTTTTTACTAATTAAAAGTGATGTTTCTTCACAGGATGTAAAAACCGGACAGTTAAATACAGATTTTTCTTTAATATCGTCAATCTGAGTGACTGTTTTAGTATTAATTTGTTTGATCTGAAATCGTTTTGACCTTATAAATGATGCAAGAATAGATAGTCCAAGATTTTCATAAATTGACGGATTTTTTATTTTTGGGTCAACAACAGATTGAATTTTAATGTGGTTTTTCTCTTCAATGATTAGAAAGTTTAGACCCTCTAATTCTGTATTAATGAAGGATTGCAAAAGCTTTAAACCTTGTTGGAGATTTTTTGAGTACACAAATACTAACCCAAATGCTTCTCCATAGTTAGGCCTTACTTGCGCCATCCGTCCAAAATTAATTGACACTAGCTCATCTTTAAAAACGGTCTGGGCATCAATGACAAAGTTTAGGAGTATTTCGACAGGTATTGAGACATTTTGATTGGTTAATAAACTCTTTGCTATTCCAACCCTTTGGAATATTGTCTCCACCTCATAAGGGTGAATTTGATGAAGTCTTTGGATACACCTCCAGACTCCGCTGAAAGTATTCATTATTGTAGATAATACATAAAGTTACAGTAATACGCATCAATTATAATAAAGTGATAATATTATATAATAATATGATAACTATAATTTGATATTTATATCTATACTAATAAACTCACTAAATGCTTAGTAGCGTTGTTAGTTAATCCATGCTGACCAGGAATTTTTATGCTTGAAACAATATTTGAATACTCACTACTCTCTTTTCTTTTATCCATAGTCTTAATGCTGTTGGTTCTTGTTAAGACAAATATAAAGATGTGGCAGCTATGGCTTCTGGCCTTAGGATTGACCTACCCAGGCGCTGTCATTGCAAATCATTTTGGAGCACAATTCCTCCTCCTTATTCTTTTTGTCATTGGTCTACTTATCGTACCAAACATTAGGATGATATTATTTACCAAGCCCCTCTTCAAAGTAATGCGTAAATCTTTACCGTCAATCGGTGTCACAGAAAGTATTGCCCTCGAGGCTGGCAGTGTTTGGTGGGATGCAGAACTCTTTCAAGGTGATCCAAATTGGAAAGAATTAACTGATCTAGAGGCTACGCAGTTGACAGATGAGGAGCAAAGCTTTATTGATAATGAGGTTGAGACATTGTGCGCGATGGTCGACTCTCATGAAATTCAATCAACACACGATCTCCCTAAGGAAGTCTGGAAGTTCATTTTTGACAAAGGATTTTTAGGTTTAATTATTCCTCAAGAGTTCAATGGAAAAGGCTTCTCTCACTTTGCCCATGCTATTATTGTTGGTAAGCTCTCTTCGGCCTCACAATTTTTAGGAATTGCAGCCATGGTTCCAAATTCTCTTGGACCGGGTGAACTGCTTTTAAAATATGGTACTGAGGAGCAAAAACAACACTACTTGCCCCGCCTTGCAAAAGGCAAAGAGATCCCATGCTTTGGATTAACATCAACAGTGGCAGGTTCTGATGCTGGATCTTTAGTTGATAATGGAATCGTTTGCTATGGCCAGTTTGATGGAAAAAAAGTACTAGGATTAAGGCTGAATTGGGAAAAACGCTACATCACTCTTGCCCCAATTGCTACTGTCATTGGTTTGGCCTTTAAGGCCTATGACCCTGATAACTTGCTTGCAGAGGACCACCCTCTTTACAAAAAAAATGACTTAGGGATTACTTGCGCATTGATCCCACGAAATACGGACGGTCTAAGTATAGGAACCCGACATAAACCAATAGGAGAGCCATTTCAAAATGGCCCCATCTTCGGTAAGGATGTCTTTATTCCAATGGACTGGGTCATTGGTGGTGACATGATGATTGGCCATGGTTGGAGAATGCTCATGGAGTGTCTCAGCGTTGGCAGAGGAATTTCTCTTCCAGTAACAGGTGCATCTGCTACGCAAGCAATGCTTTTGACAACAAGCACATATTCACAAACGCGCGAGCAATTTGGAATACCGATTGCAAAAATGGAGGGAATCCAGGAGAAGCTTTCAAATCTTGCAACAAATGCATTTAGGGCAACTGCAAATATAAACCTCTCTACTTGGGCTCTTGATGCAGGCCACAGACCTTCCATTATTTCTGCGATTGTTAAATATAGAAATACACAGCTACTTCAAAGCTCTTCAATCGATGCAATGGATGTCCATGGCGGAAGAGCGGTCATGGAGGGCAAGAGAAATTATGTATCGAATGTTTATTCAGGTGCACCCGTTGCCATTACAGTTGAGGGGGCAAACATTCTAACAAGAAGCTTGATGATTTTTGGCCAAGGCCTAATTAGATGTCATAAAACAATGCTTGATGAGTTGAGAGCACTTCATGATGAAAGCAAAGACTCTATCAAAAGGTTTGACAATGCACTAGTCATTCATGTCGGCAGTTTTATTAATAATATTGCCAGAGCAATTTTGTTTTCATGGTCTCGTGGACGACTAGCTAAACCATATGGGGACCACACTACCAAAGTCTATTATCGTAATCTTTCTGTATTGTCAGCCAAGTTTGCCTGTTTAACTGATATTGCCTCTCTGCTCTTAGGTGGCTCACTTAAAAGAAAAGAAATGATATCGGGAAGGTTTGCAGATTCGATTTCAGCAATGTACGAAATTAGTTCTTGCTTAAAACTTTATGAAGAGAAGTTTCTGAATGATGATTACGCAAAGACCATACTTAAGCTTTCAATTCTTAGACTCATTCAAGAGGCAGACACTTCAATGCTTCTAAATATTGAAAGCATGCCAATCAACAGAGTGGCTAAATGGTTGTTAAGGCTTTTGTTTTTTCCATTTTCAGTTACCGCTTCTAAAATCGACGACAAGCTGATTATTAATACTTCAAGAGCTGTTCTTGATACTGAGTGGATAGAAAAAAACCTATCAACATGCATTTGCGCTAACCTTAAAGACAAGCCTGATCACCCTTTTAACATTCTTTTCAAAGGCTTTGAGGCTGGAAAAGAATTAAAAGTTTTAAGAGATAAGGCAAAAAAAGCAGGGTACAAATACCAGCCCAGCATTACATTGGAGTTTTGGCTTCAAGGACTTGTTGATAATAAAACCCTAACCATAGAAGATCGAGAGAATTGGTTAAGGTTAAATGATTTAGTTCTCGAAGCATTAAAAGTTGATGACTATGAGAGTTTGGATAAATAAAGATTTGGGGTAACTATGAAAGAATTTTTTGATAAAGCCTTTACTAAGATTGCTGTATTAGGCTCTGGAACAATGGGTGGACAAATTGCTGCCCACTTTGCCAATTTAGGTTTTGAAACTCTGATGTTTGATACCAGTGAGGAAGCTCTATCAAAATCTATAGCAATGATGAAGAAATTAAAGCCTACGCCATTTGCAAGTCCCTCAGTTCCAGGCTTACTTAAGACATCAACCTATGAAAATTTAGATGCATTATCAAGTTGTGACTTCATCATAGAGTCTATTGTAGAAAATCTAGATATCAAAAAAAAGCTTTTTAAACAAATTTCACCTCATGTTAATGAGAATGCCATTCTAGTAACGAATACATCTGGTTTATCAATTCAAAAAATAGCTGAGTCAGCACCCGATAGTTTAAGGAGTCGAATTTTTGGCGTGCATTTCTTTAATCCTCCTAGATATTTGCCGCTGGTTGAACTCATTAGAACCTCATATAGCGACGAGAGTCTTTTAATAAAGGCTGAGGGTTTTATTACTTCAGCACTTGGTAAGGAGGTTGTTTATGCAAAAGATAGTCCTGCGTTTGTTGCCAATAGGATCGGTGTTTTCTCATTTATGGCAGTTCTGAGGCACGCAGAAAACTTTAACCTTTCTGCTGACACAGTAGATGCGTTGACTGGAAAGAGAATTGGAAGGCCTGCTAGTGCTACCTTTAGGACCCTGGATGTTGTTGGCCTTGATGTCATGGCTAACGTAGTTAAAAATATATATGAAAATGCGAAAGATGATCCCTGGATTGAGTTATTTCAACTTCCAGATTGGATCGAGGCTTTAATTGAGAAGGGCTCACTAGGAAGTAAAACCCGAAAGGGAATCTATGAAAAAGTTGGTAAAGATATATTTGTCTTTGACCCTAAAGACGGAGAATATAGGCTCTCTGACAAAACGATTAGTCCCAAAGTTAAGAAAATAATAAAAGATAGTAGAACCATAGAAAATGCTCTTCTGGAGCTCTCTAAATGTGATGATCCACAAGCTCAATTCTTGTGGTCAGTTCATCGAGATGTATTTCATTACACTGCCTATCATCTTGAGCATGTTGCTGAAACTGCAAGATGTGTTGATTTAGCATTGAAGTCAGGATTTGCCTGGCAAAAAGGAATCTTTGAGCAAGTTCAGGTGACTGGTTGGTCTGAGGTAAGAGAGTTACTGAATCAAGACATTCAGGATGGAAAAACGCTTTCAAATCAAACCTTGCCAGCATGGGTCATGGATCAAGCTTTTGTCTATTCTGACGAGGGTGCATTTAATCCAAATAAGAATAAGTTTATTCCGAGGTCTTCTCATCCGGTCTATGAAAGGCAATTAAATAAGGCACTCCTTAATGGAGAAAAGAAAGGCCATCTAGATATCTTGATAGATGGTGAATCGACTAAATTAATTGACATAGGAGTCGGTGTTGCTAGCGTTTCTTTTAAGACAAAAATGAATGTTTTAAGTTCCAGTGTATTAACTGAATTACCTGAATGCCTTGATTATCTGGAAAACAATGGCTTTCACGCCCTTATTTTTAAACAGGAACAAGAACATTTTTGTGCTGGCGCTAACCTCTATGAGGTTATTTCGGCAATTAAGCTTGGTCTGCTTGAAAAGGACCCTGGACTGTCATCTAAGGCAAAAAAGAAGGCTTTTGAGGTCATGCATCCTGAGCTCCCAAAACTTGGAAAACTATACTCAATTAAAAAAACGGTCCGCATGTTGCAAGATTTGTTGATGCGTCTTAAACATGGCAAAATATTAACCATAGCTGCGGTAGATGGGTTAGCTCTTGGAGGGGGCTGTGAGCTTTTACTTCACTGCAATAGAGTAGTTGCCTCAATGAACTCTTATATCGGTCTAGTGGAAGTTGGTATTGGAGGAATTCCTGCTGGTTGTGGTAGCAAGGAGATGGCGCTAAGGGCATATTTAAATAAAGAGTCTGATGATATATTTCCTCTGTTATCTAAACATTTTGAGCAGATTGCAATGGCAAAAGTCTCTGCTAGTGCTCTGGAAGCAAAGGAAATGGGATACCTGAAGACTGAAGATGTCATTATTGCTAATCCAAATGAATTACTTTACGTTGCAAAAAATCAAGCTTTAGCAATGCTAGAGTCAGGCTTCAGATCTCCATTGGATGACACATTCAAAGTAGTTGGTAAGGCTGGTTACGCAAACATCATGGCTCAAGTTGCCAACCTCTTTGAGGGAAACTTTATGTCCGAACATGATAAATATTGCATTTCTTCATTAGCCAAAGTGATGACAGGCTCGCTAGTTGAGGAGAACACTGTAGTGAATTCAAAAATGCTATTAGATCTTGAAAGAAAATACTTTGTTGAGCTTTTGGGCACGCAGAAAACTCAAGACAGAATTGAGTTTATGCTTCGAAATAGTAAACCCCTTCGCAATTAACTGGAGAATATGATGAGAAAAGCTTATATTATTGATGCAAAAAGAACTCCAGTAGGAAAAGCCAGAGGATTACTATCCAAAACTAGAGCAGATGACTTATTGGTTCATGCCATACAAAGTGTGCTTAAAGCATCAGATTCAAGTGAAGAAGTCAACAAAAGTATTGACGATATTATTGTTGGCTGTGCCATGCCAGAGGGACCCCAAGGATTAAATATTGCTCGAATTGCTACACTACTTGCTGGTCTGCCAGATTCGACTCCTGCTTATACATTAAATAGATTTTGCTCGTCCGGGCTTCAATCCGTATCTAATGCTGCTGACCTAGTAAAATCTGGATCATCTGATCTGGTCATTGCTGCTGGCGTCGAAAGCATGAGTAGTGTTCCGATGACAGGCTTTAAGCCTTCAATGAACCCTAAAATTTTGTCTGATGAGAATATTTCTATTGCTTATGGTATGGGGCTGACAGCTGAGAAGGTAGTTCAGAAATATGGTATCACTAGAGAAGCCCAAGACCAATTCGCTTATGAGAGTCACCAAAAAGCTATTCATGCAAATAATAACGGCTTATTTGAGAATGAAATTGCTCCAATATCAACTGTCGAGGATAGCTATTCAGTTAAATCTAATGAGTATATAAAAAATACCAATCTTGTTTCTAAAGATGAAGGGCCCAGAAAAGATACAAGTCTAGAAGTTCTAGCAAAACTTAGAACCGTATTTGCACAAGATGGTTCAGTTACGGCAGGAAACAGTTCGCAAATGTCAGATGCAGCCGCAGCTGTTCTTGTTGCCAGTGAAGAAGCTGTTGAAAAGTATAATCTAACGCCTAAGGCTGAATTTATGGGCTTTTCTGTAGCAGGCGTTCCGGCAGAAATTATGGGTATTGGTCCAGTCAAGGCAGTTCCAAAGGTTCTTAATTCTTTGAATCTTAGTCTTGATGACATTGGTTGGATAGAGCTTAATGAGGCTTTTGCTGCCCAATCCTTGGCTGTCATTAAGGAATTGAACCTTGACCCTGAAAAAGTGAATCCGCTTGGTGGAGCAATAGCACTTGGGCACCCTCTTGGAGCAACGGGCGCAATCAGAGTTGCGACGCTGATCTCAGCTATGCAAAGAGAAAAGATTGATTATGGTATGGTGACCATGTGTATTGGAACCGGAATGGGTGCAGCAGGGATTATTAAAAGATGCTAAATAGTTTATGACAAATCAAAACTACATTGACCGACTTAGACTGCCAATTATTCAGTCACCCATGTTTATTGTTTCAAACGCAAGGCTTGTAATCGCCTCATCAAAGGCAGGCATTGTTGGCTCTTTTCCGACCGCAAATTGCCGAACTTTAGAAGCTTTAGATCAAGAATTTACTAATATAAATCAAGCTCTAGGCTCCGGCAAGGATGCACTTCCATGGGCAGTAAATATCATTGTCAGTAAAATGTATGCCAGGAGTAATGATGACATTGACTTAATTCTTAAGCATAAGCCGCCTATCGTCATTACCTCACTTGGAAACCCTAAAGATGTTGTCCAAAAAGTTCATGAATATGGCGGCCTAGTATATTCAGATGTTATTAATTTGTACCACTCAAAAAAGGCAATTAGCGCAGGAGTAGACGGCCTTATTCTGGTTTGCAACGGTGCAGGCGGTCATACTGGAGACTTGTCTCCATTTGCTTTTGTATCCGAGGTAAGAAATATATTTGATGGAACCATTATAGTTGGTGGAAGTATAAGCTCTGGCGAATCAATTCTAGCGATTCAGGCATTAGGTGCAGATTTAGCTTACATGGGAACGCGCTTTATTGCTACCGAAGAGAGTGATGCGACAGAAGACTACAAGCAAATGATTTTAAATGCCTCAGCGAGTGATATTATCAAATCTAACAAAATTACAGGCGTTAACGGAAACTGGCTTGAGGAATCCCTTCAAAATGCTGGAATCTCTCCAAATGCTGGTGGAATTAAATCAACCATTGCCGATTTTAAGAAAATGCTTATGCCTCTTATAAAGCAGAAACTAAAGGTGGACTTTGATGTCAGCAAAGCTACTGCCAAGAGATGGAAGGACATTTTTTCTGCTGGCCAAGGCGTTGGATCTATTTCCAATGTACCAAGTGTTGAGGATTTAGTGATAGAATTAGAGCAGCAGTATACTAAATCAAAAAGTCGAATCATATAGGGATAAATAGATGCTATCTAAGCCAGCCAAGAGAGATCTAAAACATAATAGAACAATTAAAGGCAAAGGCTATAAAAGAGAGGATGGGTTGTGGGATATAGAGGTCTTTCTGATTGACAGTAAAACCTACTCTTTTGAAAATATGCATCGAGGCTATATCAGTTCAGGAGAGCCTCTTCATGATATGGCGGTTAGATTGACTCTCAATGATGAAAGAAAAATTATTGATATTGAGGCAGTAATTAATGCCTCTCCTTATAATATTTGTCCACAAGCGGTTGAAAACTGTCAAAAATTGAAAGGGGAGTACTTAATTGCTGGATTCAATCGAAAAGTTATAAAAACGATGGGTGGAGAGAAGGGCTGTAGGCACATTACCGATCTTTTAGCTTATGCAGGAACAATTGCCTACCAAACGCTTTGGAAAGAAAAAACTGGCGGTGAAGTAAAGACTATTACTGAAGAAGAAGCTAAATCAATTGAAAAGAAGTTTGCAAACTCATGTTTTGCATTCAAAAAGGATGGAGAGGTTTATAATCAATACAAGGAAATATTAATAGGCAAAATTGAAAACAGTTAATACTGATTAAGGAGAAAAAATGGAGACAAAGATACCAAATAAACTTGAAGAAACTGAGTTTTTTAAAGAGCATGGAAATTTAGTAGAGTTCTTTGATAACTGTTGTAGAGAGCACAAAGGTAAAACAGCTTTTGAGAGTTTCGGTGTTGAATTGACCTATGAAGACCTATCAGAAAAGGTTGACGCTTTTGCCTCATGGCTTAGCGGTAACTTTCAAGTGGGTGATAGAGTTGCAGTCATGATGCCTAATATGCTGGTTTATCCTCTTATAGTTTATGGTGCCTTAAAGGCAGGTATTGTTGTTGTCAATATTAATCCTCTTTATACCCAAAGGGAACTTGAACACGTACTAAGGGATAGTGAGGCTAAATTATTATTGATATGGGAGGGCGTTGCCAACGTAGCAGCAAAATCAGATCTCGCTAATGTAGAAAAAGTATTGGTAACAACTGTTGGAGATCTGCTTGGTTTCAAGGGCAAGATTATTAATTTAGTCACTAGAAAAGTAAAAAAGTTAGTCCCCAAATATCACATTGATGGAGCAACAATGTTTCTTGATGTTTTGAATAGTAATGAAGGCTCTAGTCCTGGATCATTAGATATTTCAATTGAAAGTACAGCTTTTCTTCAATATACTGGAGGAACAACAGGTGTTTCGAAAGGCGCTGTTCTGACGCACAGAAATATTCTTGCAAATATTATCCAAGCCTTTTTTACAATTGATCCTAAAATGTATGATGATTCAAGAAACGAGCAAAGAATCGCTATTTGCCCACTACCTTTGTATCATATTTTTGCATTAACTGTGCATAACTTCATGTTGTTCCATATTGGTGGAAGAAGTGTCCTAATTACTAATCCTAGGGATCTAAAAACTTTCGTCTCAATAATGAAAAAACATAAATTTCACATGATTTCAGGTGTGAACACGCTTTATGAGGCGCTATTAAATTACGATGCCTTTAAGGAGCTAGATTTTAGTAATTTGCTCATGTCTTTGAGTGGCGGTATGGCTGCATTAGACACAACCGCAAAGAGATGGGCTGAGGTCACAAAATCTGTAATCTGGCAGGCGTATGGTTTAACTGAAACCTCTCCTTTAGTAAGTGTTAATGACTACAAGCAGACTGAATTTACAGGCTCTGTGGGTTTGCCTGCTGCCTATACTGAAATTGAGATTAGGGATGAGAGTGGTAATGCTCTTTCAGAAACGAATGCTGTTGGAGAGCTCTGCGTCAGAGGCCCACAGGTTATGAGCGGATATTGGAAGTCCGAAGTCTCAGGTCTTGACGAGAATAACTGGTTTATGACCGGTGATATTGCTCGAATTGATGAAACTGGCAATATTTTTATTGTCGATAGAAAGAAAGACATGATTATTGTCTCAGGCTTTAATGTCTTTCCAAATGAAGTTGAGGCAGTGGTTAATGAACACCCTGCTGTTCTTGAATGCGGCTGTGTTGGAGTAGAAGGCGAGAATTCTCAAGAACTTGTGAAAGTTTTTATTGTTCTTCATGATGAACAAACTGCAACTGAGGATGAAATTATCAGTTTTTGTAGGGAAAAGTTAACCGCTTATAAGGTTCCAAAGCATATTGAATTCATTAAAGAGATCCCAAAAACAAATGTTGGTAAAGTTCTAAGAAGAGAGCTGAAAGAAAATTAATAGACCCAGCTATTGATTTGGCCTTATATATGCACCCATTTCAGAAAGCTCGTCTTCAAATTTTTTGATTCGAGCCAGCATGTTTTTACCACCTTTGGTCACTATTTGGGATACGAGGATCTCTGAAAATGCAGCATAAGGCAAAATACTTGGAAGGAAATTAAGCGTTTCATTACCAAGAGCAACAATGATATCTGCATTTGATGCTGCTTGAGAGGTATACATATCGGTTGCCACAATGATGAAAGCCTCTCTTTTCTTGATTTTGTCTAGTGCTTTAGTTGTTTCAAGTGATAAAGGTGATGCTCCAAATACAATCACAACATCATTTGCATTTATTTGAGAAATTTCACTAAGCAGCATTCCTTCTTGGCCGCGAATCAATTTTGTTTTTGGGAGAATAAAATGCAAAAGATAATGCAAATAAAATGCCATTGAGAAGCTGCTTCTCATTCCTAGAATATATACAGTTTCTGCTTTCATTAACTTTTCAACAGATGAATCAATAGCTTTGTAAGTTTTCTCATTGAAGGCCCCAGAAAGAGACTTATATACATTTGCTTCTGCGTCAGTAAATGGATTATTATGATTTTCATTCAGTAGATCTTTGGCGTGAGAAGTAAAGTTGGAGACTGGCATTTGGGATGCGGCTTTTTTGTATATCGTCTTGAATTCATCATAACGTTTGAACCCTAGTATGTTAATAAGACGTACCATTGTCGAGGGGTTTACTCCTGCATTTGATGCAACAGTTCGTATTGAATGCAAAGGAATCTCTGCGGGATTGTCCATTACATATTTAGCTGCTTTTTTTACCTCTTTTGAAAAACCAACGTATCCATTAGACAGTTTTTGATTGATTTCAGTGGTCGAAAAGTTATTTGAATTCATACAAGAATATTCTACTATAAATATGACTATGTAAACTTGAACAAGATAAAAACACTTGTATCTTATTAAAATTAATATTAAAACAATTGTACTAAATATGGTATAACTATTTTGGACTTAAATTTTTGTCTAATAAAACAAAGGAGATAAAATGAAAAAAATTAATTTTTTGAGTGGCGCACTTGCAGCTGCTGTTTTAGGTAGTGTGACGGTTACAACGCCGGTAATAGCTGGTGACGTTGTTAAACCTGCGGAGACATTTGTCACAATCGGTACTGGAGGCGTAACAGGAGTCTACTACCCGACGGGTGGATCAATTTGTAGGCTAGTCAATAAGGACAAGGCGAAACACCTTGTTCGCTGTACAGTTGAATCTACAGGCGGCTCAGTCTATAACATCAACACTATTCGTGCTGGCGAGTTAGATTTAGGTGTTGCACAGTCAGACTGGCAGTACCATGCATATAACGGAACCAGTAAGTTTGCTGATGCTGGAGCATTTACAGACTTAAGAGCTGTATTTTCTGTTCACCCTGAACCTTTTACTGTTGTAGCTAGGGCTGATTCAGGAATCCGTGACCTTATGGATTTAAAAGGTAAGCGAGTAAACATTGGTAATCCAGGATCTGGACAAAGAGGAACTATGGAAGTACTTATGGAGGCGCTTGGTTGGGATAAATCAACATTTGCTCTTGCTTCTGAACTGAAGTCTTCAGAGCAATCAAAAGCACTTTGCGATAATAAAATTGATGCAATGGTCTTTACTGTTGGCCACCCTTCAGGCTCAATTAAAGAGGCCACAACATCATGTGACAGTGTCTTAGTAAATGTCACTGGATCTGCAGTAGATGGGCTAGTTGCTAATAATGACTTCTATCGAACTGCTACAATCCCAGGTGGCATGTACAATGGAAACCCAGATGACACCGTAACATTTGGTGTGGGTGCAACAGTTGTATCTTCAACCGCAACATCCGAGCATGTAATCCATAGCATTGTGAAAGGTGTATTTGAAAACTTTGATAGTTTCAAAAAGCTTCACCCTGCATTTGCTAATTTAAAGAAAGCAGAAATGATTTCTGATGGCTTGTCTGCCCCACTCCATGATGGAGCAGCTAAGTACTATAAGGAAGTTGGATTGATGAAATATTAAGATATAAGTAATAAAAAAAGGATGGCTTTGCCATCCTTTTTTTTTCTAAAATATTCTTATGGAATCAGATATAGAAACTGGAATTAGAAGTCCAGAAAATAAATTAATTAGAGACTTATTAATCTACGTTGCAATGGCATGGTCAGTATTCCAGCTATACGTCTCTTCGCCTCTAGTTTTGGAATTTACCCCTTGGATGAATGCCGATGTTGTTAAAAGGGTCCATGTATCATTTGCAGGCTTTTTGGCATTTGTAAGTTATCCTGCATTCAAAGGATCGTCAAGAGTAAGAATTCCATGGTTTGATTGGTTAATGGGACTTCTCATAGCGTTGTCTTGTTTTTATTTGATTTATAATCAGGTATGGGATTCCAGGGCTTTTGAGATGCGTCTAGGGGTTCCAAACTCATCTGACTTATTTTTGAGTATTATTGGGCTTCTGCTTCTGTTAGAGGCTACAAGAAGATCCCTAGGGCCGCCACTAATGATTGTAGCAATAATCGCATTGACTTATGCGTTTATTGGAGCAGGTGGTTATGGAGGAGCTTCTCTAAATAAAATTGTTTCCCATATGTGGATTACGACAGAAGGAGCATTTGGCATAGCTGTTGGAGTCTCAGCAAGTATGGTTTTCTTGTTTGTTCTTTTTGGTGCATTATTGGAAAGGGCAGGAGCTGGTAATTACTTCATAAGGGTGGCATATGCCCTAACTGGACATTATCGAGGAGGTCCTGCAAAGGCTGCAGTAGTCTCGTCAGCAATGACGGGCATGATTTCTGGATCCTCTATTGCTAATGTTGTAACCA
Organism: Candidatus Pseudothioglobus sp. uisw_142; assembly: GCF_059512465.1. NCBI lineage: Bacteria > Pseudomonadati > Pseudomonadota > Gammaproteobacteria > Pseudothioglobaceae (SeqCode) > Pseudothioglobus (SeqCode) > Candidatus Pseudothioglobus sp. uisw_142. Next base: position 1,456,584 of record NZ_CM183452.1, on the reverse strand, counting down.
CTGGAACCTTTACAATCCCATTAATGAAAAGGGTTGGTTTTTCCTCTGAAAAAGCTGGGGCAATTGAAGTTGCATCTTCAACGAATGGTCAACTCACTCCTCCAATTATGGGAACTGCCGCATTTCTAATGGTTGAGTATGTGGGAGTTTCTTACATTGAGGTCATTAAGCATGCTTTCTTGCCAGCAGTCATTTCATATATTGCACTTATATATATAGTTCATCTGGAAGCGCTAAAGTCTGGAATGGAGGGCCTTACTAGAACGAATAAACTCAATAAAGTTGATAGATTAATTGGTATATGCAGTGTTCTAATTGTTTTAGGTGTGCTTGTATGGGTGCTTCCTCCCTTCTTTGAATTCATCAAAGTAATAGGTGGAGAAGCAAGCACATTGATTATTGCATTAATTATGATAACTAGTTATCTTGCACTCTTATATTCAGTTTCAAAAATGCCAAATTTACCCTCTGGAGATATTATTGAAATTCCTGAAGTTGGTAAGACGGTCAAAGCAGGTTTGCATTTTTTGTTGCCAGTTATTTTATTAATCTGGTTATTAACTGTTGAGCGATTTTCGCCTGAAACTTCAGTCTACTGGGCGACCATGTTTATGATGTTTATAGTACTTACTCAAAAGTTTTTTTTAGGAGTATTTAGAGGCGAATCTAATATTACTCAACACTTATTTTCTAGTTTAACTGATCTAAAATTAGGTTTTGTGAATGGCGCAAGAAACATGATTGGTGTTGGTGTTGCGACTACTGCTGCAGGCATTATTGTTGGTACAGTAACATTGACTGGCGTTGGTCAGTTGATTATAGGCTGGGTTGAATTCATTGCTGCAGGCAACCTATTTTTAATACTTCTTTTTACAGCTATGATAAGCCTTATTTTAGGAATGGGTTTGCCGACAACGGCTAATTACATAGTAGTCTCAAGTTTAATGGCTCCCGTTATTATGAGCTTAGGAGCTGCTAATAATGTTGCTATTCCTCTTATAGCAGCTCATATGTTTGTATTTTATTTTGGTATCTTGGCTGATGATACCCCACCAGTAGGACTAGCCGCCTATGCAGCAGCAGCAATTTCTAAAGGGGATCCAATAAGAACTGGTATTCAGGGCTTTATTTATGATATGAGAACAGCTGTCCTTCCTTTCATTTTTATATTTAATACTCAGCTACTTATGATTGGAATAGACAGCGCAATTAGCTTTATATCAGTTGTTGTCTCATCTGTTATTGCAATCTTGCTTTTTGCTGCAGCAACCCAGGGTTACTGGATTGTTAAAAATCGATTATGGGAAACCGTTTTAATGCTAATTGTGGCATTTATGTTCTTTAGGCCAGGTTATTTTTGGGATAAGGTAGATCCTCCTTTTGAGAATATGCCAGGCAAGGACTTATTTACAGTGGCTGATAATATGACGGAGGGGGAGCCTATACGTTTTGTAGTTGAGGGTGAGACACTTGAAGGGGTTGAGAGAAGTTATACATTTTTATTGCCTTTAGCTGAAGGTGAATCAGGCAGAGAAAGAATAAATAATACAGGGGTGCAAATAGATGATTTGTTTGGAGACATGGAGGTTGCAATGGTTCTTCCAGGAATTTCAGGAAATCGAGCAATTAATAAACAGGTTGAGTCAATAAAAGTTGCTGGTGTTGATAGTGGATGGGTCATCACATCTGTTCTTCAAGAGAGGGAGACTATGCCAAAACAGATTGTATATATTCCAGCAGTATTATTGATAGGATTTGTCGGAATTGTGCAATTAAGAAGAAGGCGAAAAATTGTTAACTAACGTGTGATAGATTAATATGAAAATACATAATAATATTGAAAGTTTAAAAACTTCAGCCACTTTGGCTATCAATGAGTTATCTAAAGAGCTTATTGAAGAGGGCAAAGAGGTTTTTAAGTTTGGGCTTGGTCAATCACCATTCCCTGTACCCAAAGTAATTGTTGATGAGTTAAAAAAAAATTCTCACCAAAAAGATTATCTTAACGTGTCTGGCTTATTAGGCCTTAGAGAAGAAGTTGCTAGATATCATTCAAACAAAAATCAATACAATTATGATTCTGAAAATGTCATTATTGGGCCTGGATCAAAAGAATTAATTTTTCAAATTCAAATGGCTTTAGATTGTGATTTGTTACTTCCAAGTCCAAGTTGGGTTTCGTATGAGCCTCAAGCACAAATAATCAACAAAAAAATTCATTGGATTAATGCAACAGCAGAGAGCAATTGGCATCTTAACCCTGAGGATCTTGACAAGGTATGCGAGAATCTCAAGTCAGTTAATAAACTTTTAATTTTAAATTCTCCAAATAACCCTTCTGGGACAATACATGGAAATCTTGAAGATTTTGCAAGGATTGCAAGGAAACATAATATCATCATTATTGCGGATGAAATATATGCCGAACTAGATTTTACTGGGGAGTATAAATCACTCACTCATTTCTATCCTGAGAATACAATTATTAGTAGTGGGCTAAGCAAGTGGTGCGGTGCAGGAGGCTGGAGACTAGGAACGCTAACTTTTCCAAAAGAGTTAAGCTATATCAAAGACAGCATAAGAACTATTGCGAGTGAAACTTTTACCTCAGTTAGTGCGCCTATTCAGTATGCCGCAATTAAAGCCTACTCAGAGGATCATTCAGAGTTTCTAGAGCACTCTAGATTAATCCTAAAAACGATTGCAGAATATATTCATAAAGAGTTATCTTCTGTTGGAATAAAATGTCAAAAACCTCAAGGTGGTTTTTACATGATCTGCGATTTTTCGAATATTTCAAATATTGCTTCTAAAATTAATGATGACAAAATTTTGTGTCAAAAAATACTCAATGAGGTTGGCTTTGCAATGCTACCTGGTTCAGATTTTGGCTTGAAAGCTGACAAATTTTTAACACGCATCGCCTTTGTTGATTTTGATGGCTTAGCAGCACTCAAAATTATTAAAGACGATGATTTTTCTTCGAATAATTTATTAGATATAATTTGTCCACAAATTGTTAAAGGCGTTTCGGTTCTTAAAGAGTGGGTTCAAAATCAATAAAAATTATCAATATTTAATTAATAGTTATTTCAATCTATGAAATACAGAATTGAATCAGATTTCTTGGGTGAAATGAAAATATCTAGTGATGCTTATTACGGTATTCATACCCTACGCGCAGTAGATAATTTTCCAATAGCTGACGTTGCAATTTCAGTTTACCCAAATATTGTAATAGCTTATGCCATGGTTAAACTGGCTTGTGCTCGCGCCAATAACCAGCTAGGATTATTAGATAACGATATTTACCATCCAATAGTCGCTGCTTGTGAGAGGATTATCAATGGTGAGTTCCATGATCAGTTTATTGTTGAAATAATCCAGGGTGGTGCTGGAACCTCAACCAATATGAATGCTAATGAAGTTATTGCTAATGTTGCACTCGAATTAATTGGTAAAGAAAAGGGTGACTATGAAACAATATCACCGCTTAATCATGTCAATATGTCACAGTCAACGAATGACACCTATCCGACAGCTTTATTGGTTGGATTTTTGAAAGAGTATGACCCTCTATTGGAGGCAATCAAATCTCTCTCTGAGTCTTTTCATGCCAAAGGCGTCGAATTTGCCGACGTCATTAAAATGGGACGAACACAACTCCAAGATGCTGTTCCAATGAGTCTTGGACAGGAATTTACTGCTTTCGGTAATACATTGCTAGATGATATTAAAAGGCTTAATGAGATGTCTCAACTATTTTTGGAGGTCAATTTAGGTGCCACAGCTATTGGAACAGGTATTAATAGTCATCTAGATTATCCAAAAATAGCGGTAGAAGCCTTGGCAGATTTATCTGGACTCCCTTTGGTTCTTGCGCCAAATCCAATTGCTGCAACATCTGATACCAGTGCTTTTGTGTCATTCTCTTCTGTTCTTAAGCGAGTGGCCATAAAGCTTTCAAAAATCTCTAATGATTTAAGATTACTCTCTTCCGGCCCAATTGCTGGTTTTAATGAGATCAATCTTCCAGCAGTACAAGCAGGATCTTCAATTATGCCTGGAAAAGTTAATCCGGTAATTCCAGAGGCAGTCAATCAAACCGCTTTTCAGGTTATTGGAAATGATTTGGTCATTACATTGGCAGCAGAAGCTGGCCAAATGCAGCTCAATGCATTTGAACCTGTCTTAGCTGTTAATATTCTTCGTTCATTGCGCTACATGACTAATGCAATGGTCATGCTAAGAACAAAATGTGTCGATGGAATTACTGCGAATGTTGAAGTCTGCGCAAAATATGTTGAACAGAGTCCAGGTATAGCGACTTTCTTTACACCGCATTTAGGTTACAAAGAGTCAGCACGTATCGCTAAGAAATCACTTGCAGATGGAGTTACTGTGAGAGAAATCATCATTAAAGAAGGCTTGATGACTGAAGAACAGGTGAATGAAGTTTTGCATGTTGACAACCTCACAAAACCCAATATTCAATAATTTCGCTATCGTATAACGAGTATTATAATTTCAAATGTATTTATTCTTAGTTTGGAATAAGTACAGTAAGAGTTATTTTCAATAATTAGAGGCAATATTTTGGCTAAGCTATACTTTTATTATTCTGCAATGAATGCTGGTAAATCAACTTCCCTTCTTCAGTCAGCATACAACTATAAAGAGAGGGGCATGACTCCTCTTATTCTTTCTGCAGCAATTGACAATCGTTATAGTGTAGGAAAAGTTACTTCAAGAATTGGTCTTGAAGCAGAGGCGCATCTCTTTCATAAAGATGATGACTTGTTCAAAATTCTTTCTGAACAAAATCTTAAAGAGCCTATTGATTGTGTTTTGATTGATGAGAGTCAATTCCTTAGTAGAGAGCAAGTCATGCAATTGGCAAAAGCTGTTGATAGCTTTGATGTTCCAGTTTTGTGTTATGGAATTCGCACAGACTTTCGTGGAGAGCTTTTTCCTGGCAGTCAACATCTCCTTGCATGGGCCGATAATCTCATTGAATTGAAGACCATTTGTCACTGCGGAAGTAAAGCAACGATGGTGGTTCGTATTGATGAAAATGGAAACGTTATTGAGGATGGAGATCAGGTGGTTATTGGTGGTAATGATCGATACCAGTCGATGTGCAGAAAGCACTTTGCCGAACATATTTGGAAAAGCTGATCGCTAGTAAACAGACTATATGCTATGAGTGAGCTAACTATCCTCTTTTTATTGCTAGGCTCTTTTTCAGGTTTTGTAGCAGGTCTGCTTGGTATTGGTGGTGGTCTAATAATTGTGCCAATACTCCTTTATTTATTAGCACCATCAATTGATCAATCAATCTTAATGCATACTTCAATTGGTACTGCACTAGCGGTCATTGTCTTTACATCTATCTCAAGTCTTTATGCGCACCATCATCATGGGGCTATTCTTTGGAGAAACTTTGTTAAGCTTACTCCAACAATTTTAGTGGGCTCTTATAGTGGTGCTATTTTGGCTAAATATTTAAGCTTTGATTTTCTAAGGGTGTTCTTTGCCTTATTTGAAATTTGTGTTGCTTTAATTATGTGGTTCGGCATTAGCGCATCCGGCCATGCCGATAAGTTGTCAAGGTGGGTTTGGTCATTCGCGGGGTACGTTATAGGTTTGATTTCAGCCATGGTTGGGATTGGTGGAGGAACAATGACTACCCCATTCTTGGTGTATAACAATATTCAAATAAAAAATGCAATTGCTACTTCTGCAGCGGTAGGAATGCCTATTGCTATTGCTGGAAGCATTGGCTTTATGGTAGCTGGTTCATCTCAAGTTCTTCAAACTGGCGGCATTGGTTTTGTAAACTTTGAAGCGTTAATTACAATCGCTGCTTCAAGTGTTTTTTTTGCTCCATTAGGAGCAAAAGTGACGCACCTTATAGATAGCAATAAACTCAAAAAAGGGTTCTCAATTTTCTTGGCCTTTCTTGCATCAATGGTTATTTTATTTTAAATAAAGATTTTCTTTTGAAATGAGTTATGACTCATCACCAGCAAAATTTAAAGCAACTGAGTTTATACAGTAACGCTTTCCAGTGGGCTGAGGTCCATCGGGAAAAACATGGCCTAAATGAGCATCACATGAGGAGCATCTTACTTCAATTCTCATATGACCTAGTGAATCATCTTCTAGCTGCTTTACACATTCACTATTGGCGAGTTCATAAAAGCTTGGCCAGCCACTTCCTGAGTCAAATTTAGTGCTAGATTCGAATAAAAGTGCGTCGCAACAGATGCAGTGATAGTGACCAGTTTCACTATGGTTATAGTACTCACCAGAGAACGGTGGCTCTGTTCCACATTCTTGAGTGATATGATAGGCTTCGGGTGATAAATTATTCTTTTTGTCCATTCGTGTATTATAAGAGAAATTTAAGATCAACATCAATATCTAAAGTTAATATTTATGAAAGAATTTTTAGTCGGTGGTGCAATACGGGATAGAATTCTTGGTATCGCTAACGAGTCAACAGAAAAAGACTTTGTTGTAGTTGGGTCGTCTCCAGAAGAGATGGGTTCATTAGGATTTCGTCAGGTTGGGAAAGAGTTTCCAGTATTCCTTCATCCTGAAACGAAGGATGAGTATGCTCTGGCTCGTATAGAACGAAAGATTGGTAGGGGTTATAAGGGTTTTGCTTTTGATACAGCAAACTCTGTGACTTTGGAGCAGGATCTCTCTAGAAGAGATCTTACCATTAACGCCATAGCTCAAAATAAGGATGGAACTGGAGAATATATCGATCCCTTTGATGGAATCGAGGATTTAAAGCAGAAGAAACTTCGCCATGTATCTGATGCATTTACTGAGGATCCAGTGAGGGTTCTTAGGACGGCAAGATTTGCATCACGATTTGATTATCTTGGTTTTACAGTAGACCCTAAAACTCTTGACTTAATGAGAAAGATGGTCACTTCAGGTGAGGTAGATGCGCTTACTCCAGAGCGGGTTTTTAAGGAGATATCTCTTTCGATGGAGTCAAAGTCACCTTCAGTTTTCTTTGAACTTTTAATGGAGTCAGGCGCCTACCAAAGATTGTTTCCAATGCTGGAGGTTGTTCAAAATCAAAATTTTCAGATGCTAGATGTGCCAGATTTGGACCCTGAAGTAAAGTTCGCTCTCTGGCTATCTAATCAAAGCAGTACTAATATTGATTTGCTCTGCGAGCACCTTAAGTGCCCAAAAGATTTTCAGCAAATTGCTGAGCTTGTATCTACATGGCATCAATTTGCATCTGAATTCCTAAAGCATAGTCCTCAAGACGTATTAAATTTCTTTCTTAAAAGTGATGGGTTAAGGCGAAAAAAGAGGTTTGAAATTATTCTTACCGTTTTTGATAATCTTGGGTTAAATACAGCCCAAATTGTTCAATTACAAGTTCTACTTAACTCAATAAAGATTTCAGATTTAAAAAATTTGAATATTGCTCAAGAGCTATTAGAAGAAAGGTTGTCAGTTATTACTAGATTTCTCAAATCTGCAAAGTAGATCATAATCACAGTAATCACAGGCATGGGTTGTGGGTAAAACTTCTGCGACTCCTTCCTGAAATTTTTGACTTGCTGAATTGAGTTCTAGCTCCCACTCAGAAACCTGTTCATTCCATACCGGCATTCTTTTAATCGCTTGTTGACTTAATGGCAAATCAAATTTATTTTTTGTTATTGCCTTAAATTGACAATCTTTGGAGTTAACAGTTGCAAAGGCGATCCCAGCTATTGGATTAGTAATGGCGTAGATTGGAAGTTGAGCCTGATCTAAAGGATCGCCAGTTAGCTGACTTAAACTGACGTTCTGACCTGTTTTATAATCAATGATGAGATTTGTACCATCTTTCATTTGATCCATTCGATCTATTCGAGTAGAAAATTGAAGACCATTAACATCAACTTTGGACTCTGACTCTGTCTTGATGACTTGAAAGTATTCTCGATTTTTCTCAAGCTTAATATATTCATTGATAATTTTTATAAGCCTTTCCTTTTCAATTGATTTAAAGTTTGATTGAGAAATTAATTGAATGGCTGAATTAATATGTTTGTTGATTTCTTCCTGAAGTTTATCTTCAGGTAATTTTTTTAAATCTGAACTTGATGGTATTGCATTGAAAAAATTTTCTAATATTTTATGAACAAGGCTGCCCTGCTCAAGTCGACTGAGACCAATCTGAGGTTCATTAAATTCTTGAATATTTAGTCTACTAACAAACCCTTTGAAGCTACAACTTATTTGATCTTGGAGGGTTGCTACACCTCTCTTAATTTCAAAATTATCTAGCTCTGGAGCAATAAAATCATCCAATAATTCCATTTCTTTTGGAAGTGTTTCATGTCCAATGAAATTAGGATAATCCTCAAAATCTAAATAGGGTGAAGGGAGCTCATCGCGACTATTAGAGGTTTTGGAATAGCTAATTATTAGACTGCTACTAAGGTTTAATAGGTTATTAAGACTTACCTCGCTTTCTTTACTGATGAGTGTGAAACTTGTCTTTGGCAAACAATATTCAATAGAAGTTTTAGGAGGAATAAATAGGGGCATTTGTATTTTTCCTGGAAGGAAGTCGCTAGTCATACTGGAGACCCAGGCATAATCAAAGAATAATCCTTCAGCTTCCAATGAACCTAATATGTAAATATTAGCGGAGCCACTTTGAGGCTGGAATATAACTGCATTCATATGGGCAGTTAAAATTTCTATCACATCTTTAAGAGAGGATTTTTTGTAAAATGTTGACATCTTATTAAGGATCAAGCTTTCCACTTGATACTTTTCAAAAATTTGATACTCACTACTTGAAAGAGTTCGATCTGAAGTAAAGCCCCAGATAAGTAGCATTGAGTTGATTGCCTCTAATGAATCCTCTAAAGCTAATTTATTCGCAAATTCAAGAGTACTGATTGAAATCAAAATCTCTTTGAGCAATGAAGAGTCACTACACAATTCAATAACTTTTTTTGATTTACTCTTTTTAGAGTTAATTTTTAGAATTTTATTCACAAGCAGTGCGCGATTATTTTGCTCACTTCTAGCGCCTTTGATATATGGTGATGTAATTACCTGTATTAACAATTCATGTTCGACAAGACCATTAATAAGTTGAGAAGATAACTTCGTCATGGAAAAAAGATTTTTAATTAGAGGGTAATTGCTAAGCGGAACTCCCAAAGATATGTTGTAGGGCTTTTGATGAGTTTCAATGAGGTGGGACGAGAACTCAAGATCAAAGGATGATCTCACTATGTGTTGCAAGTCATTTAAATTTGGGATGACAATACCAATTTTTTTTTCTGGATTATTGAGATTGATTTGTTTGGCCCATTTTGCTATTGTGTTTAATTCAGATTCTTGGTCAGTGAATGAATAATTCTTTGAATGATTCATTATTTTACGACTTGAGAGTGGTAGGCATTTAAGGGTTTTGAAGAGCATTCTTTGCTCGGGTGTTGGTTCATTGAAACCATATTGGTAATATTGTTCTTCACTGTCTAGTACGTTCTTAAAATTGTCCAAAGACAAGCTAAAAATATCAGTTTGATCTATGCAAAGATTGTTATCTTTAAATTTTTCATATCTATCGATTAATTCAACGTAAAGCCTAGATGTAATGGATGGAAAAGTTTTTATTTCAGCAACTGAAATGCCATAGCTCTTAGAGAGTCTGTAGCATTTAATTAGCTCATCAATAAAAGTGTCAGGATTTTTAACAGAACTATCTTTACAAAACTTTTTTAACATGAACCTTAACTCAAGTTGGCTTAGTAGGCGATATTCTTTTGTTGGATGATTAGATCTCCAGAACTTTTCAATCCAAGATTGATAAGAGAATATTTTTGGCATTTTGGAAGTGCCACTTTTAAGCCGCATTGATTGCTTAATAGCAAGAGCTTGACGATTATTCGCAGCAATAATCGTATCTTTTGACTGAATATCTGAGAGATCTATATTAACTCTCATTATTCATTTCAAATACCTCGTCTAAATACATACAGAGTTCAGGAACACCTTCCTTTTTTAAAGATGAGAAGAGCTGGACATTGACTGAAGGAAAATCTTTGACCGCTTTCATAACTGAGAGTCTAGCGGAACTTGCAGCACCCTTTTTTAATTTATCAGATTTAGTTAATAAGATGTTTACTGAGACTTTACTGTTGACACACCACTCCAACATCATTTGGTCGAAAGGTTTAAGAGGATGGCGGCAATCCATTACCAGTATAGCGGCCTTGATACATTTACGATTATCAAAGTATTGACTCATATTCTGATGCCAATCCCGCTTAACTGAATCCGGAACTTTGGCGTAGCCATAACCTGGCAGGTCAACAAGTCTTCGTTCATTATCAAGCTCAAAGAAAACAAGGTGCTGAGTTCTGCCCGGTGTCCTGCTGACTTTAGCCAATTTCTTTTGTTCAGTGAGTGTGTTGATTGCACTGGATTTTCCTGCATTAGAGCGGCCTGCAAAAATCACCTCATAGCCACTATCATTAGGACAGCCTTTAAGAGAAGGACACGATAAGAGAAATTTAGCTTGACGGTAGGAATTATGCATAATTCAAGTATTGCGAGGCTTTTAATCCATTATATAATCTTTATTTATTGAGTTCTCATTACATTCTAATCTTATAGGTAATTTTGACGACATATGGATAACGAAATATATCTAAAAAGAAAATATAAGCATTTTTCTGAAGACGATAATTTAAATGAACCTTTAGCTATATACAATGCTAAAGTGCATCGAGACTGGATTGATTACAATGGTCATATGAGTGAATCCTTTTACCTCTATGCATTTGGTGATGCGTCTGATGCTTTATTTCAATATATAGGGATTGATAATAACTATAGGCTGGCTGGACAATCCTTCTATACAGTTGAAACTCACATTAATTACTATTTGGAGGCTTCTGAGGAAGAACCCTTAGCCTTTGCAACACAAATATTAGGACTAGATTCGAAAAGGCTTCACATTTTTCATCAGATGTTCCATGAAGTCACTGGAAGCCTATTAGCTACCACAGAACAAATGTTAATCCATGTAGATATGAAGAAAGCAAAAGCAAGCGAGATTAGCCCTTCTGTGTTTGCAATTCTTGAAAAAATATGGGAATCTCACCAAAAATTAACGTTACCCAAGCAAAAGGGGCGTGTAATGAGCGTTAATAAATAAATTAATTTAATCTAAGGATAAAAAATGGATTTTGGACTGTCAAATGAGCAACAAATGATTATTGATTCTGTCAAAAGTTTTGTTGAAAAGGAGCTCTATCCCCATGAAGATGAAGTTGAAAAGAGCAATAAGATCGAAGATTCAGTTGTAGAGAAAATAAAGCAAAAAGCTATTGAAAGTGGTATTTATGCATGCAATATGCCTGAAATTCATGGTGGAGGTGGACTTGATACATTAACATTATGTCTTTTAGAGAAAGAATTGGGAAAAGCTAATTTTGGACTTCAGTACATTGTCGCAAGGCCAAGTAATATTTTATTGGCTTGTAAAGGGTCTCAAGTAGATAATTACCTTCTACCCACTATTCGAGGAGAAAAGGTTGACTGTCTTGCAATGACAGAGCCTAATGCTGGTTCAGATGTCCGTTCTATGAAGTGTAAAGCTGAGCGAGATGGTGAGGATTTTGTAATTAATGGGTCTAAGCATTTTATAAGTCATGCTGATATGGCTGACTTCGTAATTTTATTTGCAGCTTCAGGGGTTGAACAAACTTCTAGGGGTGAGAAAAAAAAGATTACTAGTTTTTTAGTTGATATGGGTACTCCTGGTTTTTCTGTTGAGCCTGGATATAACAGTGTCTCTCATAGAGGCTATCATAATTTTATATTGAATTTTGATAACTGCCGCGTCCACGAATCTCAAGTCCTGGGAGATGTTGATCATGGTTTTGATGTAGCTAATGAGTGGTTAGGTGCTACTCGGTTATCTGTTGCTGCTATGTGTCTTGGTAGAGCTGAAAGAGCTTTACAGATTGCCACAGAGTGGGCTGCGACACGAGAACAATTTGGTCAACGTATTGGGAAATTTCAAGGTGTCTCTTTTAAGCTTGCCGATATGTCAATGGAACTTCAGGCTGCTGAACTCTTAACGCTTAAGGCTGCTTGGAAAGATACTCAAGGAGAAATGACTAATAGTGATGCTGCTATGGCAAAACTGAAGGCTACTGAAACACTCGCAATGATTTCAGATGAGGCCATTCAAATATTAGGTGGGATGGGCTTGATGGATGAACTACCTTTAGAGAGGATATGGCGCGATCATCGAGTTGAAAGAATCTGGGATGGTACTAGCGAAATTCAAAGACACATTATTTCTAGATCACTTCTAAGGCCATTTGAGTAGTTTGTTATGAGCAGAAGTGACTTGCATCGATTAATATCTCCAAAATCAATTGCTGTAGTTGGAAATCGAGGTGCTGATTTTGCTATTAAAGAGTCTAAGAAGTTAGGTTTTAATCATCAAATATGGTCTGTACATCCAACATTGGATAGTCTTGAAGGTATTCAATGTTATCGTGACATTAAAGATTTGCCAGAGGCTCCTGATGCAACGTTTATCGCTGTTAATGCAGAGTCAGCTATCGAAATCGTTTCTGATCTCAAGTCAATGGGCGGCGGCGGAGCGGTTTTATATGCCTCCGGATTTGCAGAGGTTGGTGATGAGGGCGTTAAACGAAATCAGAGATTAGTCGAGGCGGCAGATGGAATGCCGCTCATTGGCCCAAACTGTTACGGATTCATTAATAGCTTGGATAGATTTGCACTTTGGCCTGATGTTCATGGATGTGAACCTGTCAAAGAGGGTGTTGCAATTATTACTCAAAGCGGCAATATTGGCCTAAATATGACTATGCAGTCTTCTGGACTTCCAATCGCCTACATGTTTACGCTAGGTAATCAATCAAACACAAATATTGCAGATATTATTCATGCAATGTTAGATGACTCAAGAGTTAATGCCATTGGGCTTCATATTGAGGGCATTAATGATATAGCATCATTTGATAATGCTGCCAGAAGAGCAATTAAAATGAAGGTGCCAATCATTGCAATTAAATCAGGAAAAACTTTAGCTTCTGCAAAGATTGCGCTCAGTCATACAAGCTCATTGACAGGGTCAGATGAATTGTTTAGTTTCTTTTTTGAAAGACTCGGTATCGCCCGAGTCAATTCAGTTCCTGAGTTTCTTGAAACTCTGAAGCTGCTCAGTGTTTTAGGAGTGATTGACCATCATGGAGTTGCCTCTATGAGCTGCTCAGGGGGTGAGGCGGGGATGATGGCCGATCTAATTGATGGCATGGAGATTACATTTCCAAGCCTCACTGATTCTCACAAAAATAAAGTCAAACAAACACTGAATGAATATGTTGAGGTAGATAATCCACTGGATTATCATACATTTGTTTGGGGTGATCGAAAAAAAACATCAGAGTGTTTTAAACAAATGATTAATGGAAGTTTTGCTGCCACTATGTTGCTTTTAGATTGGCCAAAAACGCCAGAATCTGAACAGAAAGATTGGGACACAACGCTTTTGGCCCTTTCTGATGCAATCACTGGAACAAGTGAAAAAGCAATCGTGCTTGCATCGATGGCAGACTGCATGCCGAAACGAATTATAGATGAATGCCTAAACTTTGGAATTACACCAATGGTTGGCCTAGATACTTGCCTTAAGGCGCTCAATCATTCTTACAAAATTGGCTGCGCTTTTAAGAAAAATGAAGTCCCAGAAATAAACATACTTCAAACTCAAATAGACAATAAAAACACTAAGCAACTAACTGAATATGAGGGTAAGCAACTGATTCAGGATTATGGCGTTTCAATTCCTAAGGGAGGGATCATAACTAATGTATCTGAGGCTTTAAGGGCTGCTGAAGAAATCACTTATCCAGTTACACTTAAAATTTCTGATACTGACTTGTCCCATAAGACTGAGCTTGGAGCTGTCAGGCTAAATATTCAAGACTCTGGAATGCTGGAGAAAGCTTGCCATGATTTGTTCAAAATGGGCCCTTCTTTATTAATTGAAAGAATGATTAATGATTCTGTGTGCGAACTAATCATTGGAGTTGATTATGACCCTTCATTTGGAAAGTACGTCATTATTGGTGGTGGCGGTATTTTTGTTGAAATACTAAAAGATAGCTCAGTATTGCTATTACCTGCATCAAGGAGTGATGTTCTATTGGCACTCTCAAAACTCAAAGTGTATGCCTTGCTTGAGGGTTACAGAGGGAGTCCAAAGGGGGATATAGAATCGGTTGTCGATGCGGTTATCTCAATCATTGCGTTAATTCAAAAAAATGATGTTTTAGAGTTGGACATCAATCCACTGATTGTTTTGGAAGAAAAAAAAGGTGCTGTTGCAGCTGACGTACTTATCAGGTTAAATTCAGACTAGGAACTTTATATTGAGAGAATTATGAATAATGCTGTAAATTTTGAATTGTATGATGAAGTGATGCTCATCACTTTGGACCGTCCAAAAGCGAATGCGATTGACGCCAAAACGAGCCATATGCTTGGGGAGGTTTTCATTCGTTTTAGGGATGATGACAGCCTACGAGTTGCTATCATTACTGGCGCTGGAGATCGTTTTTTTTGTGGAGGTTGGGACTTAAAAGCGGCATCAGAGGGAGAGGCTGTTGATGCAGATTTTGGGCCTGGAGGCTTTGCAGGACTTACTGAACTATGGGATTTAGATAAGCCAGTCATTGCCGCTGTCAATGGACTAGCAGTTGGTGGCGGCTTTGAGTTGGCGCTTGCAGCAGACCTGATTATTGCATCCAGTCATGCAGAGTTTTTTGTTCCTGAGGCCACCCTGGGGATCATTCCAGATAGTGGCGGCGTCTTAAGGCTCCCTCGCAGACTTCCAAGGGCAGTGGCTATGGACATGTTAATGACTGGGCGAAGAATGAATGTTGATGAAGCCAAACATTTTGGTCTTGTTAATCGAAGTTGCGACCCGGAGCATTTAATAAATGAGGCACTTGATTGGGCTCATCAGATTGCTCAGTCTGCCCCACTATCATTGGCTGCAATAAAGTCAGTTATTCGAGAAACTGAGACTATGGATTTAGAAAGTTCATATGAGTGTATGCGATCTGGAGAGATTGAAGCTTACCAAAAGATGCTTCGTTCAGAAGATGCTAAAGAGGGGACTCTCGCTTTTTCAGAAAAACGATCCCCAAAATGGAAAGGAAAATAACAAATTAGAAATTGGTATAATCTATTGGTCTGTTTTTGATAGGGTGTTTATTAAATGAAGAAGATTTTATATATATTAATCACTTTTATTTTTGCTACTTTCTCTGTGAGCTCACTCGCTAATAGTGAAGGAGAGGCAATGTATAGTGCATTGGGATGTGCCAGTTGCCATGGTGCAAATGGCCGCTCTATTGATGACTCTATCCCTTCTCTAGCAGGCAAAGATGTTGATTGGATTGTTCAACAGCTTGAGTATTTTCAATCTGGCGAAAGACAAAATGCGTACATGAATGCGATGGCTCCAATGGCTGAAGGCTTTGAGAGATCGATAGCAGAATATCTCTCAATTCAAGACCCTCAAAAATAAATCTTTTCTTTTAAATTTTGCATCATTAGAGGGTTTCTTATCCTCAATTTATAACGTATAATTTCACTGAATTTTTTGGAGATTGAGAATGAAAAAAATCATTATTATTTTAGCTTCTTTACTTATCACCTCTTTGAGTAATCCGATCATAGCGGCAGGAGATGCTGAAGCAGGCCAAGCAAAAACTGCTACTTGTATGGGTTGTCATGGTCTTGCAGGAAACAGTACGATTCCAAACTTTCCTAAATTAGCTGGCCAGGGTGAAACTTACATTTTAAAGCAGCTACAATATTTCAAGTCAGGTGAAAGAGAGAATGCAATGATGGCGGGTGTCGCTTCAATGCTTTCTGATCAAGACATGGAAGATATTGCAGCCTACTATTCAATTCAAACGATTAGTGAAAATTCTGCTAAGGGCTCAGAGGAAATGATTGAGCTTGGTAGAAAAATTTATGTGGGTGGTAAGATGGACACTCAAACGACAGCATGTATCGCTTGCCATGGAGCCAAAGGAAAAGGAATTCCAACAGCTGGTTTCCCGGCTGTAGCGGCTCAGCATGCAGACTATACATCCTCTCAGCTAATGGCTTTCCGTCAGTATTCTATTAACGAGCAGACTGGTTCTGAGGGCGTTGAAAGAGTCAATGCGATGATGAACAATGTTGCGATGGGCTTAACAAACGAAGAGATTGACGCATTGTCTCAGTATATCGCGGGACTCCATTAACACTTGAGAGTTGTTGGGCTAAATTTTATTTAGTCCATCCTCTCTGTATTTCCATCCACCGTCAATATTTGACCTGAAACTCTCCTGGCTTCTTCGGACAGAAGAAAGACAACCATATTGGCAATATCCTCTTTGTCAACAAATGTTTTAAGTGAGACCATACTCTCAAAATCCTCTCTGAGCTCCTTTTCATCAACTCTGAGAGATTCTGACTTTGCTTTTATGACTCGGTCAATTCGATCCCCTGAAACTGATCCAGGGCAAATCGCATTGACTCTTATGTTGAACTCGCCAAGCTCCATGGCCAAGGATTTTGTCACTCCAATAATGGCCCACTTAGAGGCCGCATAAGGGGTCCTTAAAGGGAATCCAAAAATTCCTGCTGTAGAAGACAGGTTGACAATTGAGCCGCCACTCCACTTTAGGAGAGGGATTGCATCTTTTGTAAAATAGAAATGACTATTTAAATTGGTATCGATTGTGTTTTTCCAGTCATCAACTGAGACATCTTCCATCATTCCAGTTGGCCCAGCAATACCAACATTATTAATCAAAGCACTAATACTTGATACTTTATTTGAGAGAGATTCAAAGTATTGGGCAACTGATTCAGGGTCACTCGCATTGATATTTTCTATGAATAATCTTTTATTGATGAGTGGGTGCTTGTTGAGCTCGTCAATTTTTTTTTGATTGATGTCAGAGGCATAGACCGTATATCCTTTCTCTAGCAATGTGTTCGCAATGCACCAGCCAATCCCATCTGCCGCTGCTGATATAACTACATTTTTGCTCACAGCGCCAAAGTCTAATGTGTTTTTGTGAGTGCTACAGAGAGCTCATCTGAGGTGATATAGCCTTTCGTTGTTCCTTTTTTATCAACGACCTCGATTGTTGACCTGTCCTTTAATACCTTAGGGACCAGATCTTCAATAAAAGTATCCTCATCATATTTGTAAGTTGAAGATGGTTTTGTTGAGGATTTGTCAAATTTATCAAGCTTTGTCATGATTGTTTTAGCTCTGAGAACTTTTGAGCGATTGACATCTTTGACGAATGCTTTCACATAGTCGTCTGCAGGATTTAAGATAATATCCTCTGGCCTGCCCACCTGAACTAGCCTTCCTCCATTCAGTATTCCAATGTGATCACCCAGTTTCAGGGATTCGTCCAGATCATGAGTTATGAATACAATTGTTTTTTTGAGTTTAGCTTGAAGGTCAACCAATTGGTTTTGCATTTCGCTTCTGATGAGAGGGTCTAATGCACTAAAAGCCTCATCCATTAAAAGAATTTCTGGGTCAGTTGCAAGGGCTCTTGCAAGTCCCACCCTCTGCTGCATCCCTCCGGAGAGTTGCGCAGGATATTGATGTTCAAATCCATCAAGTCCAACTGCACTGATTTGACCTTGAGCAATTTCGCGTCTCTGGTCCTCTGGTACCTCTTGAATCTCGAGGCCATAGGCCACATTCTCAATAATGGTTTTGTGAGGGAAAAGCCCAAAGCGCTGAAAAACCATACTCATGGTTTTTTTTCTGAACTCCAGGATTTCTTTTTCATCCAAAGTGCATACATCAACGTTATTGACTAAAACTTCACCCGCGGTAGGATCAATAAGCCTATTAATGTGCCTAATGAGGGTTGATTTTCCTGAGCCAGAAAGCCCCATGCATACAAATATTTCACCCTCCTCAATAGACAGAGAGACATTATCAAGGCCAACAGTATGACCCGTATCCTCCATCACTTGCTCTTTAGAGGCGCCATCTTTAACCATTGGCATTACTTGCTGAGGGTTAGGACCAAATATTTTATAAATATTATTTATTTCGATTTTTGACATAATAGGGGTCTATTTTGGTGGTTGGTTTCTGTCTTGAATTTTTTTACCATAAGCCTGGGTAATTCTATCTAGCACGATCGCTAGGAGAACAATTGCAAGTCCGGCTTCAGTTGCTTTACCAACGTTTAACTGTTGGAGTCCAAGTAGAACTTCGTCACCAAGTCCCCTCGTTCCAATCATGGATGCAATTACAACCATGGCTAATGCCATCATCGTACACTGATTAATGCCCTGCATAATATTTGGAAGGGCAAGTGGTAGCTGGACGCCCAGTAGTTTCTGTCTTTTGCTTGCACCAAAGGCTTCAGCAGCCTCAATGACTTCCGTGTCAACTAAGGTAATTCCTAGGTCAGTTAAACGAACTAGAGGCGGTACAGCATAAATAACGGTTGCAATAATTGCTGGAACTGCACCTAATCCAAAAAGCATAATGCCAGGAATGAGGTAACAAAAGCTAGGAATGGTTTGCATTAAATCTAGAACGGGTAGTATTGCATTACGAAGTTTGTTGTTTCTTGCCATTGCAATACCTAGAGGAATACCAATAACAATACATATGAGAATTCCAATAATCATGATTGAGGTTGTTTCTATGGCTTTATCCCAAAACTTGGGATGAAGGAAGCCTATAAAAAATGTACAGATTCCTACGAATACGGTTGTTCCAACTTTTCTTCCACTAGAAAAGAACACAATTGCAACAACGAGTGCGATGACCACTGGCCAAGGCAAAACAATTAAGAATTTTTTGAGTGATAGAATCGCACCAAGAAGAAAGTCATTGATTACTTCAAAGTAAATTCCATACTTTTCGTTGAAGACCTTGAAGCCATCATTAATCCATTTCATTAATGGAATATCTAGCCATTTTGGCCAATCATAAAGCCAACTGGGATCAGTTAAGAGCTCCATTACACTGTCGGGCTTCCTTTTAGATGAGTTGTAGCTTACAACTAAAAGCCAAACAAAGATTATGGGAAAAGTAAAGTACGTGAGAAATTTTCTTATCATGATGCTTATTCTATTTAAAAAAAGAGCCC
Organism: Candidatus Pseudothioglobus sp. uisw_142; assembly: GCF_059512465.1. NCBI lineage: Bacteria > Pseudomonadati > Pseudomonadota > Gammaproteobacteria > Pseudothioglobaceae (SeqCode) > Pseudothioglobus (SeqCode) > Candidatus Pseudothioglobus sp. uisw_142. Next base: position 1,437,349 of record NZ_CM183452.1, on the reverse strand, counting down.
ACAAGTGGGCTCTTTTTTAGATCTTATCTAACTTATAGAGCTGCAGATACTTTAGCAGCTACGTCTGCTGGTACCCAAGCTTTCCATGTGTCATCGTTCGCTAAGTACTCCATTGCAGTTAGCTCCATATCACCATCTGACTCATCTTCATAGAATGCAAGCAGTCTATTAACTTGTGCAGTTGGTATGCTATATGCTTCAATGAATGCAGTCTCATCAGGATGAGAATCAGCCCATGCAGCAAGAACTGACTTGTCTAATGACATGTCTCTGTACTCCACTCCACAAGTTGGCTTCCATGCATCTGTTCCATTAGCCTTGATATCTTCAACAACAACTTGCATTGATGCCCAGCACTCGGCGTTAAATGGTGGCTCAGCTAGTCTTACTAAATCAACTTTGCCCATCAGACCTGTTGGCGCCCAATAGTAAGTAAAGATTGGCTGCTTTTTAGCAAACGCACCTGCGATTGCTGCATCAAGCGCACCACCTGAACCTGGATCAAAGTTAGTGTAGTATTTATCTAATCCGTAAGCTTTTTGTTTAACAAGGTTAATCGTGTAGCAAGTCCAGCCACCAATACAACTTGTCATTCTTCCCATTGAAGGGTTTTCTGGATCACTGAATAACGCAGCAACTTCAGGGTTATTCATATCTAAAACATTAGTAAGGTTGTACTTGTCAGCGGTCGCTCTATCAACATAGAATGCTTGCTGAGAGTCAGGCGTATTAATTCCTAGGTTTCTTACTGTTCCTGCAGCTTCGTGACTATCATAAGTATCTTTAATGTTGTCATACCAAAGCTCAGTCACAACATCAAGCTGTCCATCATAGTGTGCAGCCATAATAGGTGTTGTACTTCCTTTTGTTATAGAAACATCGCAACCATAGCCGTGCTCTAAGATAAAGCCAGCAATTGCCGTATGAATGTTGGCACTACTCCAGTCAAAATCAGCTAGTCTTGCTTTTCCGCAGTCAGCGCTCACAACTCCTGGCACTAGAGCAACAGAAATAACTGTTACAGCTAATAATTTATTTATTAGTTTCATTTTCTCTCCTTAATTTTAAAAATAAATCCACTGAAAAAAAGTGGATTAAATCAAGTTTAACTTAATTCATGTGTGATTGAAATACTATTTTTAAGAAAATAGTGTCTTTTATATACTTTATGTAGCTAATTGTAGTGATTTGATTGATTAAAATAATAATACCAACCCTGCCAGAAAAATAAGTCCCAGAATAACTTGTCTGAAAAGGGCCTCATTTATGAGTGCATAAATCTTGATGCCAATCCAAGAGCCAAGCATCAGCGCAGGAAATGCTTTCAGAAAGTTATAAAAAATATCTAAAGTCAAAAATCCAGCAAAATAAAAACTGATAACAGCGGCAATGCTGGTTATAAATATGAATGGTTCGTATGTGCCGCGCTGAGTGTTTTTTGGAAGCCTTTGAAGATTAACCCAGATTGTTGGGAGTATTCCGCCCAGTGCTGCAAAACCTCCCAGTATTCCGCTGATAAAACCGATGAGCTTATCAAGAGCAGGATTGCTTTTAAAGTTGATTAAAATATCCTTGCTTTTGAATTTCCAGATTGAGAAAATCACTAATATAAGTCCAACAGTAGTTTTAAAGATACTCGGATCTGTCATCGTTAATATGAGGAGCCCAGTCGGTATACCAATGACACCAAAAAAAACAAATGACTTGAGTTTAGAGAAGTCTAGAGTTTTACGTAGCTTGTAGATTGGAAGAGCGGATACAAACAAACAGGAGACAATGTTTAATGAAATTGCAGCTGAAGGCTCAAGAATATGAAGCCAAAAAGCATTGAGTACAATCCCACTTCCAAAACCCGTTGCGCCTTGGACAAGACCAGCAAAGAAGGCGCCAAAAAGCAATAATGACTGAAAAATGACTGGGTCTGAAATGAGCATTGAAAATTAGTTTAATGGATGAGCTCAAGTTTATAGATTATTTTGGTATTATTTTTTTGAATTCTACAAATTAATACATAAAAGCTTTAATATTCATCAAATGAAATACGACTATATTATTGTGGGTGCAGGTTCTGCTGGTTGCGTTATTGCAAACCGCCTCAGTGAGGACCCCTCAACTCAGGTATTGCTAATTGAGGCTGGCGGTTCAGATCGCCGCTTCTTCATTCAAATGCCAATAGGATATGGAGTCACTTATCACCAGAAAGCGGTTAACTGGATGTATATGACTGAGCCAAGTCCAGATGCAGACAATAAGCCGAGTTATTGGCCAAGAGGTAAAGTCATGGGCGGTTCTAGCTCTATCAATGCGATGGTATATGTGAGAGGAAACTCTAGAGACTTTGATCAGTGGTCTGAGGCAGGAAACCCAGGCTGGTCTTACAGTGATGTTTTGCCTTATTTTAAAAAAATGGAGTCATGGCAGAACGGCCCTGATGATTATCGAGGCGGCGATGGACCTTTGAATGTTTCTGAGGTGTCTGAGCAGCTTCACCCTCTCTGTCAGAACTTTTTGTCTGCAGCCCAGGAGATTGGAATTGGTCTTAATAAGGATATGAATGGTGCAACACAGGAAGGGGTTGGTAACTACCAAATAACCACTCATAAAGGGCAGCGAATGTCTTCTTCGAGGGCTTACTTGTGGCCCATAATAGGCCGCACTAATCTGACTATTATTAAGAATGCTCAGGCGACAAAGATCCTTACTCAAGACAAAAAGGCGTTCGGCATTGAGTATAAAAAGTCAGGCAAGATTCATCAGGCCATCGCTAAGTGTGAGGTTATTTTAAGTGCAGGCTCGATCAACTCTCCTCACCTTCTTCAGCTTTCAGGGATTGGTCCAAAAGCTGCCTTGAGAAAGGCCTCAGTCCCCTTAGTTCATGACAGCCCTGGTGTAGGAGAAAATCTTCAGGACCATGTCGGAGTGAGCTATTTTTATAAAAGCAAAGTGCCCACCTTGAATGATCAGTTGAGGCCTGTCCTTGGAAAAATCTACCAGGGACTTCGCTATATTTTTACAAGGAGAGGTCCGCTCAGTTTAAGTGTTAACCAGTCAGGCGGATTTATAAGGACACGCGATGAGCTAGAGAAGCCAAACATTCAGCTTTATTTTTCACCTGTTAGTTACTCATTGGAGTCACCCGACAAAAGAGCGATGATGAGTCCAGACCCCTTTTCAGCGATGCTCCTAGGAATTTCGAATTGCAGTCCTCGTTCAAGAGGGCGCATTCAATTAAAGAGTAGTGATCCTTCAGAGCCGCCCATCATTGAGCCTAATTACCTCTCTCATAAGGACGATGTTAGAGACTTATTGGAGGGCGTTAAGGTGCTCAGAAAGATAGCACAAACAGATAGCTTTAGCGGCGTGATTGGAAAAGAGTTTAGGCCCGGCCCAGATTGCCAGAGTGATAAACAAATGATTCAGCATATCAAAGAAAGTGTGTGGACAGTTTTTCATCCCTCTAGTACCTGTAGAATGGGCCCAGATCCCAACAAAGATGTTGTTGATAGTCATCTTAAGGTGTATGGAATAGAGTCTCTCAGGGTGGCTGATGCCTCGATATTTCCTAAGCTAGTCTGTGGTAATATTAACGCCGCAACCATAATGGTGGGTGAAAAGGCGTCCGATCTTATTTTGCAGGATCAAGTTCATGTTTAAATCTCTCATACTATGAAAATAATTAGCGTTGAAACTTTTACAAATGAGTATGTCGGACTGGTCCGCTTGAGAACAGATGAGGGTGATGAGGGCTGGGGTCAAACCTCGACCTATAACAGTGAAATTACTGCACAAGTTGTCCACCTTCAGGTCGCTCCTCATGTCCTCGGTATGAGCGCTTTAGATATCAGTGAAGTCAACAGGAAAGTCTTGGAGAGGGAGCACAAGTTTCCTGGCACCTATCTTTACAGAGCTTTGTGCGGGGTAGATACAGCGCTCTGGGATATTAAGGCTAAAAGAGCAAATAAAAGTGTCTGCCAATTGCTGGGTGGGAGTCCAAGCTCAGTTCCTGTTTATGCCTCAAGTATGCAAAGAGAGATCTCATCTGAGGCCGAAGCAGAGAGGCTTTTAATGCTCAAGGAAGCTTATGGCTACTTTGCCTTTAAGTTTAGAATTGGAAGGGAGTGCGGGCATGACATCGATCAGTGGCCTGGGCGAACTGAATCGATTATTAAGGAAGTGAGAAAGACTTTGGGTGACGAGGTGTCACTTCTCGTTGATGCCAATAGCGCCTACAGTCCTAAAAAAGCGATCGAGGTTGGTCATATGCTTGAGGATTATGGCGTCAGTCATTTCGAAGAGCCCTGCCCTTACTGGGAGCCAGATTGGACTCGACAGGTTTCAGAGGCGCTTGATATCGATGTGAGTGGTGGAGAGCAGGATAACGATATGAGAGTTTGGAGGCACATGATCGATACCAGAGTCGTTGATATTGTACAGCCCGATATTTGTTACATGGGAGGCATTACTCGGACACTTGAGGTTGCTAAATTGGCTGAAAAAAAAGGCATTCCGGTTACTCTTCATGCTGCTAATTTGTCCCTAGTAACGCTTTTTTCAGCCCACTTAATGGGCTCAATCAAAAACCCGGGAAAATACTTGGAGTTTTCAATCGAAGGGCTTGATTACTACCCTTGGCAAGATAATATTTTTAGCCCTGATTTTAAAATTGTGGATGGACATCTAGAGTTACCTCATAAACCTGGTTGGGGTGTTGAGATAAATCAAGAGTGGTTGTCGTTGGCCAATTATCAAGTAAGCTATACTGGGTCTCGCTTTTAAATCTATTTTGTATGACCTAAGCGCCCTTTTTTTTACGTTAAAAAATACTGTATAATTTGCCTTTTTTTAATAAGTTACGGATTTAGAATTAGATGAAGACTTCACTCACCACTCTTGAGGGACTTAAAAGGTCGCTTACGGTTGAATTACCGGTAGACATTTTCAATGAAAGAACAGAAAAAATTATCAAAGGCCTTGCAGGTAAAGTACGTGTTGATGGCTTTAGAAAGGGAAAGATTCCGCCTGCCGTATTAAAACAAAGATTCGGTGGAAGCGCTAAATCTGACGCTGCAACTGAGATTGTCGGTGAAACCTTGGCTGATGCATTAACGGATGCAGATGTCTCTCCAGCGACTCAACCTTCCCTAACAAATATCGATACAGAGAATGCTGACAGCTTAATTTATACGCTTGAGTTTGAAGTCTACCCTGAAATTAAAGTCAATGCTCTGTCTAAACTAACAATTGATCAGGTCAGCTCACAGGTGACTGAAGAAGATGAAGAGAGAGCTCTGCAAGACCTTCAAGACCGCTCGACTGAGTATAAGACGGTCAAGCGCAAATCGAAGGATGGTGACCGCTTAATTATTGACTTTGAGGGGCTTCTCGATGGCGAGTCATTTGAAGGCGGTGCTGCTGAAGGCTTTGAAATTGTTCTTGGAAAAGGAACAATGATTGAGGGATTCGAAAAAGGGCTTATTGACGTTGCATCTGGAAAAACTGTCGAGGTGAACGCAACATTCCCAGAGGATTATCATGTGGAGAACTTGGCTGGAAGAGAGGCCGTATTCAAGGTTAAAGTTAATGAAATTGGATCACCAATTGAGCTGAAAAGAGATGATGAATTCGCAAAGAAATATGGTGAAAAAGATTTTGAAACGATGAAGTCAAGAATGACTAACCAAATGAAGCTTGAGCTTGATTCAAGGCTCGTTCAGCAGAACAAAGATACTGCGTTTTCAGCGCTTCTAGAAGCTAATGATTTCGAAGTTCCTGAGGGGAGTGTTTCCTCTGAGGCAGAAAAACTTCAACAAGACATGGAGTCTCGCATGGAGCAGCAAGGTATGCCATCAAAAGGTAAGCTGCCTGCTGAGATGTTCAATGAAGAGGCTGCAAGAAGAGTCAAATTAGGCTTGTTAATTAATAAAATTGCAACGGATTCCGAAATAACAGCTGAAAAAGATTTGGTTGATGCTAAACTTAATGAAATGTCGCTACAATATGGTGAGAGCGCACAGCAAATGATTGATTGGTATAACACAGATCCTTCAAGGCTTGCTAATATCGAGTCAATTGTTGTTGAGGATTTGGTGGCCAAACATGTTGCTGAAAAAGCAAAGGTAACGACTACAGACAAAACATTTTTAGAAATAATGAATACCCAAAACTGATATGACAATTCAAAATTTAAATCAAATCCCAATGGTTATAGAGAGCTCAGGTCGCGGTGAGAGGGCTTATGATATCTATTCAAGACTTTTAAAAGAGCGTGTTGTTTTTATGGTTGGTCCTGTTGAGGATTACACAGCTAATGTTGTGGTTGCACAGCTCCTTTTTTTGGAGTCCGAAAACCCTGATAAAGATATTCATTTATACATTAATTCACCGGGTGGTTCGGTCACTGCAGGCCTAGCAATTTACGATACAATGCAATTTATTAAGCCTGATATTTCAACTCTTTGTATCGGACAAGCTGCAAGTATGGGTGCGCTTCTTTTGACTGCTGGAGCTAAGGGCAAAAGGTTTGCTCTTCCTCATGCTAGATGTATGATTCATCAGCCATTAGGAGGGTTCTCTGGTCAAGCAAGTGATATAGATATTCATGCTCAAGAGATTCTGAAGGTGAGAGATAATTTAAATTCAATCCTTAAAGAGCATACCGGTCAAAGTATGAAAAATATTCAAAAAGATACTGATCGCGATAATTTCATGTCTGCAAGTGAGTCTGCTAAATATGGACTTATTGATAAAGTCATTAATAAACGCTAAATTGAAGTTTGCCAATGGATCAAAATACTGAAGATCTAAGTTGTTCATTTTGTTCAAAAAATAAAGATGAGGTTACTCGTCTAATCGCCGGTCCGGGCGTGTATATATGTGACGAGTGCATAGACTCTTGTTACAACTTGATACAAGAACAAACTATCAAGGATAAAAAAGATCAATACCAGGATTGGAATTACACTCCTAAAGATTTATTTAGCTCGCTGAATGAATATGTCATTGGTCAATCCCATGCAAAAAAAATTCTCTCTGTGGCCGTTTATAATCATTATAAGCGCCTCAAAGCTGACTATATTTCCAATGATGTTGAGCTTGATAAGTCAAATATACTTTTGATTGGACCTACTGGGAGTGGAAAAACGCTTTTGGCTCAATCAATGGCTCGTTTCTTGGATGTTCCATTTGCGGTGGCAGATGCCACAACATTAACTGAGGCTGGATATGTTGGCGACGATGTAGAAAATGTCATCAAGAGCCTTCTTGCAAAATGTGATTTTGATCCAAAAAGAGCTGAGCAAGGAATCATATTTATAGATGAAATAGATAAAATTTCACGCCGCTCAGACTCTCCTTCGATCACCAGAGATGTTTCTGGGGAGGGTGTTCAGCAAGCAATGTTGAAGCTAATTGAGGGCACTATTGCCTCAGTTCCACCTCAAGGAGGAAGGAAACATCCTAATCAAGAAACGATTGATGTTGATACCTCAAAAATATTATTTATATGTGGAGGCGCTTTTGATGGGCTTGGGAAGGTTATAGATAGACGAATTGAGAAAGCAGCTGGAATTGGTTTTGCGGCCAATGTCAAAGAAAAAAGTCATAAAAAAACCTTGACTGAGCTTTACAAGTTTTTAGAGCCAGATGATCTAATTAAATTTGGACTAATTCCTGAGTTAGTAGGACGCTTAGCAGTTCATACATCGTTGGATGAGCTTGATGAGGATGCTTTAATCGAAATTCTCACGAAGCCAAAAAATTCAGTAGTGAAACAGTTCCAACAATTTTTTGCTATTGAAGGAGTAAAGCTAACAATCAGGAAGAATGCTCTTGTAGCTATTGCCAAATTAGCGCTTAAGAGAAAAACAGGAGCAAGAGGTTTGAGGGCAATCTTAGAGGACTTGTTGTTAGATACAATGTATGAAATTCCATCTAATCCAAGTGTGAAAGAGGTTGTGATAGATAAAGCAGTTGTAGAAGGTTTGAAACAACCAGTAATAGTTCATCAATCTGATAATAAGAAAAGAACTATTCGCAAGGCAAGCTAATGAAATTAAATTCTGTATGCTAAAAACTCAATAATGTCTATGGAGTTGTTTGATCGTCAAAAGGATGCGGTTGGTCAAGGCGAAAGAACTATCCTAGTCCATATTGAGCTCACTTCTATTAGTCAATCACCAGATAGTGCCAATGAATTTAAACAGCTTGCTGCCTCTTCTGGACTGAATATTATTGAAACAGTGTTAGTAAAAAGAAGTTTTACTAAGGCGCAGTTTTTTATTGGAACTGGTAAAGTTGATGAACTTGCATTAAGTGTAAGTGACAATGAAATTGAACTAGTTATATTTTCGCACCAGTTATCGCCATCTCAAGAACGTAACTTAGAAAAAGCATTGAAGTGCCAAGTTATGGATCGAACAGGCTTAATATTGGATATTTTTGCATTAAGAGCGAGCTCTTTTGAAGGAAAGCTGCAAGTAGAGCTTGCTCAATTAAAACATCTTTCAACCAGATTAGTAAGAGGTTGGACTCACCTAGAGAGGCAAAAAGGAGGTATAGGTTTAAGAGGTCCTGGTGAAACTCAGTTAGAAACAGATAAAAGACTTATTTCAATTCGAATTAAAAATATTAATAAGCGACTTGCAAAAGTTCATAAACAACATGATCTAGGCAGAAAATCTCGCGTAAAAAATCAGCTTCCAATGATATCTCTTGCCGGTTATACAAATGCTGGCAAGTCGACACTCTTCAATCTATTAACAAATGCTGAAGTGTATGCAGATGATAAGTTATTTGCAACTCTTGATTCTACTATTAGAAGAGTTATGTTGCCAGCATCTGGTGAGGCAGTCATCGCGGATACAGTTGGTTTTATTCAGGACTTGCCGCATGAACTTGTTGAGGCATTTAAATCAACATTAGAGGAAACTCGTCAGGCAAATGTACTTCTTCACATTGTTGATGCATCAGATCCAAATAACAGAGATAAAATTGACCAGGTCGAAGATATTATTGAGCAAATTGATGCTCAAAAAATACCAAGAATTCTAGTAATGAATAAGATTGATGGCCTAGTCAACTTTAAACCAAGAATCGATAAAGACTCAGAAGGAAATATTTCTCGTGTTTGGCTTTCTGCTGAAACTGGAGAAGGGGTTAATCTTCTTTATGAGGCCTTATCTGAAAGTCTTAGTGGAATGATGACTTCTGCACGTATCAAGTTAGATGTTCAGTCGGCATATATAAGAAGTGAAATACATAAAGTTGGATTTATTAAAAAAGAAATAATGAACGAATTTGGTCAATGGCTACTTGAAATTAATGTAACTAGTCACTATCTAGAAAGATTACTAGATAAGCAAGGTGTTTCATTATTATGGAAGCAGAAATCACAACAGAGTCAAACAGCTTAGAGAAGCAGTCAACCCCCCTTCTACCATTAAGAGATGTAGTTGTTTTTCCTCATACCGTTATTCCACTATTTATTGGAAGGAAATCCTCTGTTAAAGCAATCACCCAAGCTATGGAAGCAGATAAAAATGTTTTTTTAGCTACGCAAAAAGATGAAGCAATTGAGGAACCAAATAATGACGATCTTCACAAGGTTGGAACTTTGGCAACAATTCTTCAGCTTTTAAAATTGCCCGATGGGACTATTAAAGTTCTAGTTGAAGGAGTTAAACGCGCAAAAATTGAAGAGTTTGTAGATTTAGGTGAGCACACTGAAGTCGTATTAAGTGATTGTAGTTTAAGTTTTGATAACGATACAGAAATTAAAGCAATGATGCGTCTTGCATTAGAAAATTTTGAAAAATATATTAAGCTTAGTAAAAAAATCCCTGAAGAGGTTTATAAGGTTCTTAAAGAAATTACCGATGTTGAAAGATTTAGTGATGTAATTATTGCAAACTTAAGTCTCAAAGTGAGTGAAAAACAGAGTCTTCTTGAAAGTGGCCAAGCACAAGATAGACTAGAGGCAATTTTGTCCATCCTTGAAGGTGAGTTAGATGTTCTTGGTGCAGAGCAAAAAATTCAGAATAGAGTCCGTAAGCAAATGGAGTCTAATCAAAGAGACTATTACTTGAATGAACAAATGAAGTCCATTCAAAAAGAGCTTGGCACCCTTGATGATGAAAATGAAATTGAGGATTTACAAAATAGTATTAACAAAGCCAAAATGCCTAAGGAGGCTAAAAAGAAAGCTCAAAGTGAACTTAATAAACTTCAAAGAATGTCATCCCAGTCTTCTGATGCATCCATCATTAGAACCTATATAGAAAATTTGTGTTCAGTGCCTTGGAGTAAAAAAACTAAAACTAATAAAGATTTAGTTAAGGCGCAAAAGATTCTTGACTCTGATCATTATGGGTTGGATAAAGTAAAAGAAAGAATTATGGAGCACCTTGCTGTGCAAAGTCGTGTTACGCATAATAAGGCCAATATACTTTGTTTAGTTGGACCTCCTGGTGTAGGAAAGACCTCACTGGGTGAATCAATTGCAAAATCTGTGAATCGAAAGTATGTTCGCATGGCTCTTGGCGGTGTAAGAGATGAGGCAGAAATTCGTGGACATAGAAGAACTTATATAGGTGCTATGCCTGGATCTATCGTTCAGAAAATGCAAAAAGTTAATGTCAAAAATCCATTATTTCTCCTAGATGAAATAGACAAAATGGCCTCTGATTTTAGAGGCGACCCAAGCTCTGCTATGCTCGAGGTTTTGGATCCTGAGCAAAATCATACTTTCAATGATCACTACCTAGAGGTTGACTATGATCTCTCTCAAGTTATGTTTGTTGCGACTGCAAATTCCTTAAACCTCCCAGAAGCATTAGTTGACAGAATGGAAATCATCCATTTGTCTGGATATACAGAAGATGAAAAACTTGAAATTGCTAAGAGACACTTAATAGCGAAGCAAATGAAAAACAATGGTGTTAATAGTTCGGAAATAGTCTTTAAAGATTCTGCAATTATGGATATTATTCGTTACTACACTAGAGAAGCAGGTGTTCGAAATCTTGATCGTGAAATTGGCAGCATATGTAGAAAAGTCATTAAGGACGTAACGCTAAAAAAACGAAAAGCTAGAGCAATTATTAACTCTAAAAGTTTGCCAAAATTTTTAGGAATGAAGAAGTATCGATTTGGTTTAGCTGAAGAACATAATCAAATCGGCGAGGTAACAGGATTAGCATGGACTTCAGTTGGTGGTGACTTACTTACAATTGAAGCATCCTCATACAAAGGTAAGGGAAAATTAAACTATACGGGCCAACTTGGTGACGTTATGAAAGAATCAATACAAGCGGCAATGTCAGTAACTCGTTTACGTGCCGATTCTTTAGGAATTTCAGATGATTTCCATGAAAAACTGGATATTCATATCCATGTTCCAGATGGCTCAACACCAAAAGATGGGCCGAGCGCTGGAGCAGCAATGTGTACAGCTCTTGTTTCAGTTTTAACTGGTCGAAAAGTTAAAGCTGCAGTTGCAATGACTGGTGAAATTACTCTGAGGGGTGAAATAACCCCAATCGGTGGTTTGAAAGAAAAACTTCTTGCCGCAATGAGAGGAGGTATTAAAACTGTCATTATTCCCGAAGATAATGAGCGTGAGTTATCTGAGGTGCCTGAAAAAATAAAAAGTAAGCTAGAAATTGTTAAAGTTAAATGGATTGACCAGGTTTTAGATATTGCATTAGAGAAATAGTCTTATTTGGACTTACTTTTTTTTCTTAGCTGAGCATAATAGAATCCATCGAATATATCATTAGGTAATTGTTGCTTTCCTATAGGACCTTTGCCCCAAGGAACTTTGATTTCCTCAATACTACTATCCATATTGAGGTTAATAAATTTACTTATTTGATTTTCATTTTCATCTTTTAAAATCGAGCATGTAGCATATACAAGTATGCCTCCAGGTTTTAGCATTAACCATAAGTTCTTAAGAATAGAAGCTTGAACCTCGACGATATGGGAAAGGTCCCTAGGTTTTCTTATAAGTTTAATATCTGGATGCCTTCTTATCACCCCTGTTCCAGTGCATGGAGCATCTACTAAAATCTTATCAAAAAGTCTTTGATTCCACCAGTCGCCCTTTGTTGCGTCTCCTAAAATGACTTTAACATTTTTATTCTTAAGTCTTTTAATATTATCATTGACTTTGATAAGCCTTTTCTCGTCAGCATCTAATGCCAAGATCTCTGAATTAGGACAAAGCTCAGCAAGATGAGTTGTTTTACCCCCAGGTGCGCAACAGGCATCTAATATTAATTCACCATTTTTTGGAGCAATGAGCTGACCTGCTAGTTGCGCAGAAGTATCTTGAACATAGCAAGAGCCATCTCTAAAATCTGGTAATTTTTCTACATTTACTGCTTTATTAAGGGTCAAAGACTGAGGTGCAATTTTTGAGGTCTTAGATTCTATACCCCCCTCTAAAAGTTTATCTTGATATGACTTGATATTAATTGATGGATGGACTCGAAGAGACATTGGGGCTTGTTTATTATTTTCAGTAAATATCTTATGAAAATTATCAGGATATTCCTTCATAATTTTTTTTACAAGCCAACTTGGATGAGAATAGTGAGGAGTATTAAGAATATCATCTCGGTCCCTATCAATCCCTCTAAGTATTGCATTGATAAGGCCTTTAGCCCATTGCTTTTTAATTTTTTCTGCCACCTCGACTGTTTCATTGATGGCAGCATGAGTTGACACATCAGTATAAATTAGTTGATATGCCCCCATAATTATAAGAATGTGAATATCAAGATTTTTTTTGTCTAAGGTTTTTTTTAGCCGAGGAGTTATAACATCATTAAGATGATGATAGAACCTGAGTGAGCCGTAAGTGAGTGACTTTGCAAATGAAGATTCTGAGGTTTCACTAGGAAATAACGATTCAGAAAGCGTATATTTTTCAAGTGCTACAAGACAAATAGCATTATGAGCAATGACTCTTGAATTATTGTTATTGAGCAAGGGTATTCAAAAATCTATTTAAAAGCTCTTCGGGCTCTAAATAGCCAGGAATATTTAATCCATTTTCAAAAAAAATTGATGGCGTTCCATTGACGCCCAATTGTTTGGAAATTGCTAGCTGCTCTGCAACTGGATTAATACAATCTGGGCTATTTGGCAAGAATCGCTTAGTTTTATAATTGTGAATGGCAATCGCCTTATCTTCAGCACACCATATTTTTTCCATAGCGCTTTGAGCATTTGGATGAAGTTGCTCCAGAGGTGAGGCCAAATATTTCACAGTAATTCCAAGAGCATTCATTTCATTCATATTTGCATGAAGTTTAGCGCAATAGGGGCAATCAACATCTGTAAAAACATGAACAACATATTTCTCATTTTCGGATTTAAAGATTATCTTTTCATTATCGCTAATGCTGTCAAGCATATTTTGTTTGATTGCGTTAACACGATTAGTGGAAATATTTGTCATTAATTCTAGATCAGTGACTGCGCCTTGAAGCACATATCTTCCATCCATAGAAATGTAAAGTACATCAATGCTAGGATTTGTAAGAACTACTTCATAGTATCCATCAAGCTGAGAAGTGCTAATATTTTCAGCCTTAATTTCTGGAAAATAAGGCTTTAATTTATTTACAATCATGCCAACATCTGCAAAAACAATATTAGTGATAAAGATTAACGCGATAGTAAGAAACTTTTTCATGTGAAAACTAATGATTAAAGAGGTAAATTTTACAGTTTTTTGGTAGAATACCGAGATTATAATTTCCGGAAATTGATATGGAGTTTTTTGTTACTCACCAAGCGGTTGACCATTATAGTGGAGACTGTTCAGTTGCCTTTGTTCTCAAGGGCAAATCAAATGAAAATAGAATTATTCAAAATTATCTAGATCTACATCGATTTGAGCCAAAATTAGCAAGCACCTTGATGCTTGGAAAAGTCGAGGGCTATAAGTCAAAAAGGGTTCTAGTTGTTGGTTTAGGTGAGTCGCCACTCAGTCAAAAAAATTATATAAAGGCGCTGAAATCACTTTCTTCAGCAATGAGTGTATCAAAGGTTAAAAATGTTGTCATTCCAAGTATTGAAGTTGAGGATGCCGATGAGGCTTGGCTTCAAATTACAACAGCCAGAGTTCTAAAAAATGAAAGTTATAAGGTAAAGAAAGTAGGTGTCAAGGAAGAGATTAGTGACATTGTGCTTGAGGCAGTCAATATATATTCTCAAAACAATGGGGCATCAGAAATTCAAAAAGGCGTTGCTATTGCAAATGGTATGGCGCTTACAAGAGAGCTAGGTGACTTGCCTCCAAATATCTGCACCCCAACTTACATCGCTGAGACAGCCAAGTCTCTTGCGGAAACTTATAATCTTGAATGCGAAATCCTTGAAGAGTCAGATATGGAGTCTCTAGGAATGAATTCTTTGCTCTCTGTTTCAAAAGGCTCTATAGAACCTGGAAAGCTTATCAGTCTAAGTTATTCTAATGCCGGCAATGAAGCTCCAATCGTTTTGGTCGGTAAAGGTGTGACTTTTGATAGTGGCGGTATTTCTTTAAAGCCTGGTCAAGGCATGGATGAGATGAAATACGATATGTGTGGCGCTGCTTCTGTGCTTGGAGCAATGAGCGCTATTGCTGAAATGAATCTTAAAGTAAATTTGACTGTTGTTGTACCAACGGTAGAAAATATGCCGGCACATAATGCCTCAAAACCAGGCGATGTTGTTAAAAGTATGTCTGGTCAAACTATTGAAATTTTAAATACAGATGCTGAAGGTCGTTTAATTTTGTGTGACGCTTTGACTTATTGTGAGAAGTTTAAGCCTAAGGCAGTTATTGATATTGCTACTCTTACAGGTGCAGTTATTATAGCTCTGGGTAAGCATCATTCTGGTGTCATGTCTAATGATCAAAAGCTTGCAGATGCCCTTAAGTCATCAGGACTGTCATCACTTGATACCGTTTGGCAGTTGCCTCTTGATGAGGAGTATGATGATTTGCTGAAATCAAATTTTGCAGATATGGCAAACATTGGAGGAAGAGAAGCAGGGACAGTAACCGCAGCATGTTTTCTAGCTCGCTATGCAAAAAATTATTCTTGGGCTCATATTGATATTGCAGGAACTGCATGGCTGGGAGGTTCTAAGAAAGGCGCAACTGGAAGACCCGTTCCTCTATTAACTCAGTATATTATGGATCAAGTATAGGAACAGATTATGCCAACATTTGAAGACGTTGAAATTATTAAAGAGGCAAATATTTACTTTGATGGTAAAGTCACAAGTCGTGTTATAAACTTCAATGATGGAACCACAAAAACGCTTGGAATAATGATGCCTGGGTCATTTGAATTCTCGACTGAAAAACATGAATTAATGGAGATTATGGCAGGAGAGCTTAATGTTTTGCTCCCTGGAAATAATGCTTGGCAAACTATCAAATCAGGAGAGTCTTTTGAAGTGCCTTCACAAAGTGTGTTCAAGTTAGAAGTTAAAACTGTCGTTGATTATTGCTGTTCATACTCATAATTAACTATTATTGACTGATCAATTAAAATTGCTATAGATTAAAAAATACGACATGGAACCTTTAGTAATCATAAATGGCGAGGTGAAGTCCAATGTTAGTATCTTTAATCGTAATATGCAGTATGGTGACGGCTTATTTGAAACCTGTGTTGCAAAAGACAATAAAGTTTTATTTTGGGATAACCACTTTGCGCGACTAAATAATGGGTGTGATAGGTTAAATATCAAAAAAATAGCGAATTCAGTTTGGCTAGAAGATATAAAAAAAGCACTCAGTCTATCTTCAGAAAAAAATTGCATTGTTAAATTAATATTGTCACGTGGTAATTCACTCAGAGGCTATAGCTATAGCAAGGATATTGAGCCAGTTAGAGTTGTAATTGTATCTCAAATGAATGAGTATAAAACTAAAGAAACTTACTCACTAGAATTTGCAATTAGTGGGTTTCACTCAAACCCAAATTTAGCAGGCATTAAGCATTGTAATAGGCTCGAACAAATTTTGGCTCGAACAAACATGTTGGCTGATGAAGCTATTATGCTTGATGAGAATCAATCGGTAGTTTCAGTAACTCAAGGCAACATCTATTTAATATTTGGTAATAAGTTGATTACCCCTAAACTAGAGAGGTGCGGTGTGATTGGCAGCAGAAGATCGATAATTTTAGAACTATCAAGATTAACCAACTTAGAGGTGAGAGAGGAAGATATTTCAATTAAGCAGCTAGAGAAAGCTAATGAAGTATTCGTTTCAAATAGCCTGATTGGTATTCAGCCAGTCACTTCAATTGGCGATTATTACCTAACTAATAACCCAATAACTGAGAAAATTAGTGCTGCATATTCGTCTATTACTCAAGATATTAAATCTTGGACATGCTTGTAAATAATAAGAATAAATTCTTTTCAAGACTTGTTGCATCTATTTTTTTGCTTCTATTTATGGCTTGGATTCTTGTATCTAAGGATATAACTTCTGTCCAAACACAAATTATTCAAGTTAAATCTGGCGCTTCAATGGGAGTCGTTGCGCAAGATTTAAGCGAAAAAAAACTAATTAAGTCAAAATTATTTTTTACAACACTAAGCAGGCTACTTAGTGCTAATAAAAAATTAAAGTCTGGCTACTATGAATTAAAGCCTAACACCTCTGTATTTGAATTTATAGAGAAAATTTCAAGAGGAGATGTACTCAAAACTAAAATTACTTTAGTTGAAGGAAAAACAATTAAATACTATTTTAATCAGTTAAAAAATGATCCATCGCTCACAAAAATAGGCTCATTTGATCAAGTTATGAACTCAATTGGAGTCAAGGAGCCATATGATGGCTGGTTTTATCCTGAAACATATATCTTTAATTATGGTGAGAGTGTTGAAAATGTTTTGAAAAGATCGCATTTGGCAATGAAAATAAAGATATCAGAGATGTGGGAAAAAAGAGATAGGAGTATTCCGCTTACTTCGCCATATCAGGCCATAATCCTTGCCTCTTTAATAGAAAATGAAACTGCCTTAGATTATGAAAAACCATTAATTTCAAGTGTTTTTATAGCAAGACTGAATTTAAATATGCGACTTCAGACAGACCCAACAGTGATATACGCATTGGGAGATGCCTACTCATCTCCATTAACTCGAAGCGATTTAAAGATTGATCATCCATATAATACATACCGTAATAAAGGTTTGCCTCCAGGAGCTATATCTTCAGCTGGGCAAGCTTCATTGTATGCAGCTCTTCACCCTGCAAAGGAAAATGACTTGTATTTTGTTTCAAAGAAGGATGGAAGCCATGCATTTGCTCCAAATTATGAAAAACATAAAGAGAATATCAAGAAGTACTTAAATAATAACTAGTTTAAAATTGTATGCTATGAATAAAGGAAGGTTTATCACAATTGATGGTGTTGAGGGTGCTGGTAAAAGTACACAAATAGATCTTATTTGTAGCTATTTGCAGCGAAAAGGTATTAAAGTTGTGAGAACTCGTGAACCAGGCGGTACTGATGTTGGAGAAAAAATTCGCTCCGTATTGCTTGACGTTGACAACCAAGAAATGCACAGTGATACAGAGTTATTATTAATGTTTAGTTCTAGAAACGAGCTCATACAAAATAAAATTATCCCAGCTCTGAATAACGGTTCTTGGGTTGTCAGTGATCGTTTTACTGATGCTTCTTTTGCTTATCAAGGTGGTGGGAGGATGCTTAATTTAGATCGAATTGCTAAATTAGAAGAATGGGTCTTAGGTGACTTTCAGCCTGATCTAACTCTATTACTTGATATCAGCGTTGAGATAGGCATGACCAGAATTGAGGCTCGTGCTGCAAAAGACAGAATTGAGCTTGAGGAGAGAGCTTTTTTTGAACGTGTAAGATCTGTATTCATTAGTAGGTCTGAGGCCTTTCCTAAAAGAATTAAGTTAATTGATGCAAGTGGAACAATTAATGATATTCATGAAAAAATTAGATTACTCGTAGACTCAATATGATTCCTCCTTGGCAAAAGAGTGCCAGTGACAAGCTCGATAAAATGGTTCAGCAGAATCATTTACCTCATGCATTGCTTATTACTGGAGTTGATAAAATTGGTAAACTCAATTTGACTCAAAACTTTATTCAAAAACTTCTTTGTCCTAGCTCTTCCTGTGGCACATGCGAGTTTTGTCAATCTCTTCAAAAAGATCAGCCAGAGGAAGAGCTGGGTCACAGTGTTTTAATTCGGCGCTCTCATTACCCAAATTTAATCTACTGTAGAACTGAGCTTAATGATTCAGGCTCAATGTCAAAAGAAATTCGGGTTGATCAAATTCGTGCTTTTTGTGAGGTATTGAGTAAAACGGCTGACTCTCTTCAGATTGGCGTCATTTTTTATGCAGATCAAATGAACAACAATGCAGCTAATAGCCTATTAAAAACGTTAGAAGAGCCTAGAAAAAATACACTTATTATTTTGTTAGCACATAATATAAACCTTCTCCCAAAGACTATACTGTCTCGATGTCAAACTATTCATATTAATCCCACTTATGATCAGGAGAGCGCGGATTGGCTTTCAAATCAAATTACTGAAAACACAAGAGATGATTTTGATTCTATGCAACTTCTAGAGAGTTCCCACGGGGTTCCTCAAAAAGCACTCGATGATCTTAAAGGTGATTATTTTCTTAAATATCAGAGTTGGCAGAATTTATTGCTTGAGATTGTGCTAAGTCCAACCAAAATATCAAATACTGATATATTTGTTGATCATGAACTTGAAGTTCTTAAATGTTTACAGCATCTTTTGAATGAAGCTATTAAAATTAAAGTGTTAGATCATGAAGGAGCAAATCTAGAGCTTAATCAAGTTGTTGAAAAAACATCATTCAATAATCTATTCAAACTGCTTGATGATACAAATCGTGCTATATCAATGGCACAAACAACTATAAATATTAAATTATTATTGGATAATGTGTTGGTTGTCTGGTCACACATAACCAATTTAAAAAAGTACCCAGCGATTACTAATATTCAGGAGTATTAATGAACCAATCTTCAATTTTATTTAAAGAGGCTAAAGAATATATACCCGGAGGAGTGAACTCTCCAGTTAGGGCCTTTAATGGTGTGGGGGGAGATCCAGTTTTTTTTGATAGAGGTGAGGGTGCTTATCTTTTTGACGTAGATGGAAATTCTTATATTGATTATGTAGGCTCTTGGGGGCCCATGATCTTAGGCCATTCTAATCCAGTTATCATTGATGCAGTTAAGTCAGTTTTAGATAAAGGTTTGGGCTTTGGGGCGCCAACTCAGATTGAAACTTCACTTGCAAAAAAAGTTTGTCAGATCATGCCATCCATTGAGCTAGTTCGAATGGTCAGTTCTGGAACTGAGGCAACTATGAGTGCAATTCGATTAGCAAGGGGCTATACAAACCGAGATAAAATTTTGAAATTTGAGGGCTGCTATCACGGCCATTCTGATTCTTTGTTAGTTAAGGCAGGGTCAGGTGCTCTAACGCTAGGGGTTCCAACATCCCCCGGCGTTCCTGGTGATCTTGCAAAACATACTCTGACTCTTGAGTTCAATAATCTGGAGCTTGTCGAGGATTTATTTTCTAAGATGGGTGAGGAGATTGGATGCATAATTGTTGAACCCATTGCAGGCAATATGAATTGTATACCTCCTAAAGAAGGTTTTTTGCAGGGCTTACGCAAGATTTGTGATGAGTATGGCGCTGTTCTGATTTTTGATGAGGTGATGACAGGATTTAGAGTAGCTTTAGGGGGTGCGCAAGAAGTTTATGATGTTGTACCTGACCTTACGGCATTAGGAAAGGTAATTGGAGGTGGGCTTCCAGTTGCTGCCTTTGGGGGGAAGAGAGAAATCATGAGTCAAATAGCCCCTCTAGGCCCTGTTTATCAAGCAGGTACACTTTCAGGTAATCCACTTTCTATGGCATCAGGTATCGCTATGCTTAGCGCTCTGGAATCTGATAAATCTTTTTATCAAAACCTGGGTCGAAGAGCCTCTAATTTAGTTGATGGTATTGTATCGGCAGCTAAATCTCATAATATCCCTATGACATCTAATTATGTTGGTGGTATGTTTGGTTTATTTTTTAGTTCAGAAGAAAAAGTAAGTAATTTCTCTCAGGCATCTAGTTGTGATATTGAACTATTTAAAAAATTCTATAATGCCATGCTGAAAAAAGGTATCTATCTTGCACCTTCAGCCTATGAGGCTGGTTTTCTATCAATAGCACACTCAGATGAAGACATTACTAAAACAATAGAGACAGCCTCTTCTGTCTTTTCTTCACTATGAGCTTAGTTACAGTTGGTGCTGAATTATTGTCAGCAAAGGAACGACTTCAAAACTTCAAAAATAATGTGACCATTTTTGGGTCGGCTCGAATTCAGGAATCTGATCCGATCTATACAGATGCCTATCGGCTAGGAAAAGAATTATCAAATGCTGGATATAATGTTTTTACAGGCGGCGGTCCTGGGATTATGAGTGCTTCCAATAAGGGCGCTTATGAAGGAAAATCTAAGAGTATAGGTCTTAATATTGAGTTACCAAATGAACAATCTAGTAATCCCTATTTAGATGAAAATATTACTTTTAACTATTTCTTTTCTAGAAAAGTCATGCTTGTTAAGTACTCAAGTGCCTGTATTTATTTTCCTGGTGGGTACGGCACTGCTGATGAGTTAATGGAAGTTTTAACATTGATGCAGACTCGTAAAATGAACAAAGTTCCAATCATATTGTATGATTCTAAATTTTGGAGTTCGCTCCTATCCTGGATCGAGCAAACTGTTGATAAATCATATGTCAATCGGGAGCATTTTGAATTAATTAAGGTTGTTGATTCTATTGAAGAAATAATGACTATCGTGGAGTCAGAAGTATGTCTTTAGCAATGTTTGACCTTGATAATACGCTTATTGGTGGAGACAGTGATTATCTGTGGGGTGAGTTTTTATGCGAAAAAGGAATAATTGAAGACACGGCCTCTTTTCAAAAGATGAATGAATATTTTTATCAGCAATATGAAGTTGGTAAGTTAGATATTTATGCCTGGGCAGAATTTAGTTTTAAAGTTCTAACTGAATATTCTATAGATGAGCTTAATGATCTTCGTCAGAATTTTATTCACCAAAAAATTGAGCCTATTTTTCTTGATAAAGCTCAAAGCTGCATTAATCAGCATAAAGAAAATGGCGATACTGTTCTTGTGATTACTGCATCCAATACATTTATAACTGCTCCAATAGCTGAGATGTATGGAATAAATCATCTACTTGCCACAGAGCCTGAATTTAAAGATGGACGTTTTACAGGTAAAGTTTCAGGAGTTCCATGTTTTCAGTCAGGGAAAATTGATAATTTGATGCCTTGGATTGAAAAACATAATAAGAATTTGAAGGGCTCTTATTTCTACTCTGACTCTCACAATGACCTCCCACTTCTTGAGCTTGTGGATAATCCTGTAGCTATTAATGGCGATCCAAGATTGACTAGTACGGCAAATAAGAATGGTTGGCCAAATCTTGACTGGCGATAAACTAAATAAATAAATCTTGACTAGATTTTTGAGCGACATCCAGATAAGTTGCAGCACCAGCAAACTCTATTCCTTCAATAAATTCATCTCTTGAGAAGCCAAACATCCCCATAGTCATCTCACAGGCTATAAATTTAACACCCATTTCAACACAAATACTTCTGAGCTCCTCGATAGTTGCCATGCCATTGTTTTGAAATGTTTTTTTCATCATTTTTGTGGCGAAAAGCTCAAAGCCAGGGATATTCCAAATAATATTGGGAATTTTTGGACCAAAATCTATTGACTGAAACCACTTTGGCCCAAAAGGCATTTTCATTGGCATATCAGGATTACCCTGGGGCGAAATTCTCAGATGCGACAAGTCTTTGAGTAGAAGGTTTAACCCATAGAAAGTACAAAAAACAGTTACCTCCTTACCCATAGCAATGCCAGTTGAAGCCAAAATAAAGGGAGGATAAGCCCAGTCGAGTGTTCCTTTTGAGGCAATGAGCGTCATTTCGTTAGAGTCAGATGTCATAGAGTCTAATTCTTTTCAATATTAAAGATGATTTTATTGCCATCATCTTTTTGAGAGATTAACTTGTGGCCAAGCTGGTTACAAAAGGCAACAAAATCCTTTTTTGATCCTTGATCAGTACAAATGACCTCAATAATCTCTTTTGATTCCATTGAAGCTAGTGCTTGCTTAGTTTTTAAAATTGGCATTGGACATGCAAATCCACACATGTCTAGAGTATGATCAGCCATAGAAATCACCTCAAAAGTTAAGTAAGAATATTTTAGTAGGTTATGACTGTTATTTGATTATATTTTTTTTAACTAAAACCCCTGCAGCCATTGAAAGCAGGAACACTATGATTATTGGGTCAAAAGTTGCTATTGCAGCGATAGCTGGACCAGGGCAAAGGCCAACAAGCCCCCAACCTACTCCAAAAAGCGATGCACCAATAATAATCTTTTTATCAAGCTTTTGTTTCTTCGGTAAATCAATTTGATTACCCAGGGAAGATGTTTGTCTATTTCTCATAAGATAAAAGAATGGTCCAGCAGTAATAATACCGCCACCCATGACAAAAATAAGAGAGGCATCCCAGTTATGAGTGATGCTCAAAAACCCAATTACTTTTTCAGGATTAGTCATTCCTGAAATAACTAGACCGATTCCAAAGATAATACCTGAGACAAGGGAGATAATTTTGTCACTCATAGATAGATCCCAAACTGCTGAAGGGTGAATACTGTTAAGACTCCTATTGCAACAAATGTTGCAGTTGCAACCATAGAGTTGACTGATAATCTACCAATACCACATATTCCGTGACCAGAGGTACAGCCACCTCCTAACCTAGTCCCAAAACCAACCAAAAATCCACCAGGAATAATTAAAAGGTATGAATGGGTTATTTCAAAAGCGATTGGATTATTTGGTAAGACTATATTGTAGATAATTAATGGGCCTACTACCAGCCCAATTAAAAACAAAGTATTTGAAACTCTTTGAGACGTTTGCGTAATAGCATTTTCAAAGATTCCACTAATTCCTGCTAGTCGCCCTGTGGCATAAAAATATAAAACGACAGAAAGGCCAATAATGATGCCTCCAATTAAAGCGCTAATGGGCGTAAAGTTATGCATTTCTAATTAAATCGAAATTATTCAATTCAATAATAACAGAATTCGAAGTTTTAAAGAGGTAAAGTCTATATAGTTAATCGGAGAACTTAGAATAATAATATCTTCTCAATTTAGGCCTTGAGACAATATGTGAAAAGATAGCCATAAGCAAAAAAAGAAGTAATACAATGTATTCACTTTTTGCAACATCAGATCTTATTCCAATAACTAAAGCACTAAAGAAATAAGTCTTTAAAATTGTATCTAAAAATTGAATAGGATATAACTGCCTAGATTCAGATATCAAGTATTTTAATGAGTAAAAAGCAAAGGTAAGTAAAATGGTCACTCTTAAAGCGACCATTCTATGATAAGGCATCTCTTCTCCCTCAGAAATATAAAAGGGAAAATAGAGTGAAACGTCATAAATAGCTAGAACAGATGCGACCACGCACCATAGTCCAAGAAGTGCAATGAGAGTTTTTGCAAAAAATTTTAAGAATTTATTCATAGTCACTCAATTAAGCTCATTAAAAAATCCATTTAATATTATTAAATGGAATTATTTTCTAATGGCCTTTTTTTGAATAGGGCTAGTGACCGACCTATAATTTTTTCTATTGTAACTATTAAGGCTCAATAATGTCAACCCCTTCTTGAGAGGCGAGTAGAAGTATGTCGGCACTCCGACATGCAAACAGTCCATTTGTCACCACTCCCACAATATTATTAAGTTGACTCTCAAGGGCTTTTGGGCTATCAATATTAAGATCGTGAATATCAAGTATTAGATTTCCATTGTCCGTAGTAAATTCTTCTCTCAATATTGGATTGCCGCCAATTGATTTGACAACTTCACGCTTTACATAGTTTGAGGCCATAGGAATCACTTCAATTGGTAAAGGAAATTTACCCAAAATATCAACAAGCTTTGAATCATCAGCTATACAAACAAATTGTTTAGAGGTCGCGGCTACAATTTTTTCACGAGTCAATGCACCTCCTCCACCCTTGATAAGGTTAAGGTCATGGTTTGACTCATCAGTACCATCGATATAAACTGAAATTTCGCTGACCTCATTTAGGTCAAAAACATGAATACCATGACTTTTAAGTCGATTTGCTGTTTCAATTGAGCTTGCAACAGCACCCCTTATGGAATCCTTAATTGTCGCTAGTTGATCAATAAAAAAATTTGCTGTTGAGCCTGTGCCAACGCCTATAATAGTTTCAGGAACAACATACTTAAGTGCAGCCTTAGCAACCTCATTTTTCAATTCATCTTGGGTCATGTTGCCTCCATCTTTTAGTTCAAAATTATTATACACGATGAAAAAAATTATCCTTGCAACAGGAAATCCTGGAAAGGTAAGAGAATTAAACGCCATGCTAAATGGGCATTATAGTGTTGTCTCTCAAAAAGATTTACAGGTTAAGGAAATCCCCGAGACTGGCAGTTCTTTTATTGAGAATGCATTATTAAAAGCAAGAAATGCATCGCTTCAAACTAAACTACCCGCTTTGGCTGATGATTCAGGCCTTGAGGTCGAAGTGCTGGATGGTGAGCCAGGTATTTACTCAGCTAGATATGCTAGAGAAGGCGCAACAGATGAGGAAAATGTAAAAAAGCTTTTGTTGAAAATGGAGGGCCATAATAATCGTAAAGCCCATTTTTGTTGCGCAATGGTCTATATAAATGATGAAAAAGATGCAAAACCTATTATTATCGAGAGACGATGGGAGGGAGAAATTCTTAGAGAGCCCATTGGAACAAATGGTTTTGGCTATGACCCGATCTTTTATTTGAAGGACTATAGTTGCAGCTCTGCTCAACTTGAGCCAGATATTAAAAATAAAATATCGCATCGTGGACAAGCTTTAGATGATTTATTAAGTCAACTACTTAGAGCTGAATAACTTGCTTCAAATTCCACCCCTCTCCCTATACATTCATTATCCATGGTGTTTAAAAAAATGTCCATATTGTGACTTTAACTCTCATGAGGGAGAAATTCAATCTGACTACATTAGCGCTTTGATTAAAGATTTAGACGGTGATTTACAGTATGTTCAAAACAGAGCAATAGAATCAATTTTTATTGGTGGCGGAACGCCAAGCTTAATGAGTGCTGAAGATGCTAGCTATCTATTAAATGGACTGAAAGATAGGTTGAATTTTTCAGATAATGTTGAGATTACTATGGAGGTAAATCCAGGTACATTTGAAGCAGAAAAGTTTACTGAATTTCGAAGTATTGGTATTAATCGTCTATCTGTTGGCGTTCAATCATTCGAAGATAGCCAGCTCAAATTTCTAGGAAGAGTTCACAGTAGTAATGAGGCAGTCAATGCTATTATAGAAGCGCAAAGAGCCGGCTTCACAAATATAAATATTGATCTCATGTATGGCCTTAATGGCCAGAGTGTAGAGATGTGTATTGAGGACTTAAATAAAGCAATTGAGCTAAGTCCTACTCATATATCTTTTTATCAGTTAACTCTTGAGCCCAATACGTTATTTTCCAAATTCCCTCCCCGCCTTCCATCTGATGAGATTATCTGGGAAATGGGTGAAAAGGGCGCAAAACTGTTGAATAAAAAAGGCTTTAGACAGTATGAAGTTTCTGCTTATAGCTCTAATCCATCCCTACACAACCTAAATTACTGGACATTTGGAGATTACATTGGAATTGGTGCTGGTGCTCATGGAAAAATAACAGATATGAGTTCGCATCAAATATCAAGAACTTTAAAACCAAAGTCACCGAATGAATATTTGTTATCTATTAAACAAAAGAAAATGATCTCAAGGAAAAAAATAGTAGATAGCTTATCTTTTGAGTTTATGTTGAATAGCCTAAGATTAATTGATGGTTTTGATTCTGGATTGTTTGAATCTAGAACAGGATTGTCAATTGAATCAGTTCGCTCTCAAATTAAAGAAGCTGAAAAGCTCAATTTGTTAAATATAAGTGATAATTGGATCAAACCAACAAAGAAAGGATATAGCTTCCTGAATGAGCTTCAGGAAATATTTTTGTAGGTAAAGCCTGTCATTAGAGCCTGTGACTGGTAAAATCCTTTCTAGTTTTTTAAAAGTTTAAGTGATATGACCTCTCATAAAATAGCAGATGTTCTTACTGAGTCTTTGCCTTATATTCAAAGGTTTAAAGGAAAGACAATAGTCATCAAATATGGCGGAAATGCTATGGTTGATGAAAATCTAAAATCAAGTTTTGCTAGAGACATAGTCCTCATGAAGTCTGTAGGAATGAACCCTATTGTTGTTCATGGTGGCGGACCACAGATTGGAAGCACTCTCGAAAGGCTAGGAAAAAATAGTGAGTTTGTGGATGGTATGCGAGTAACAGACAGTGAGACCATGGATGTTGTTGAAATGGTCCTTGGAGGGTTGGTAAATAAGGAGATAGTTAATCTAATTCATCAGCACGGTGGAAATTCAATTGGCCTTACTGGTAAGGATGGAAGACTCATCACCGCAAAAAAACTTAAAACAGAGATGGAGCCAACGTCTGAAATTATTGATTTAGGACATGTTGGACAGGTTGATCAGATTGACGTGTCGGTAATCAACTTGCTGCTGCAAGGTGATTTTATTCCCGTTATAGCTCCAATAGGTGTTGGAAAAGATGGCTTCTCCTACAATATCAATGCTGACCTGGTTGCTGGTGCAATTGCTGAATCCCTCAATGCTGAAAAATTAATTCTTCTCACTAACACAGCCGGTCTTTTGGATTCAAATGGAGAGCTTATGACTGGAATGAGCTCATCAACAGTCAAAGAACTAATTGATAATGGGACTATTCATGGCGGCATGCTTCCTAAAATAAGTTGTGCCCTGTCAGCCGTTGAAAACGGCGTTAAAACGAGTCATATTATTGATGGTAGAGTTTCTCATGCAGTTCTTCTAGAGGTCTTTACTGATTCAGGAGTTGGTACACTAATCACAACAAATGGTTAAAACGCACAGAGACACCATTAGTGTTAATGACTGTCAAGTATTGGCACATTATCAATTTGAGGCTGATCAATATATTATTACTTTAGAGTCAAAAGAAATTGCTGACTCAACCCGTCCTGGGCAATTTGTTCATTTATCGGTTTCTGGAATGTTGGCCATGAGAAGGCCAATTTCAGTCATGTCTGTTGACGCTGATAATGGAACTTTTGATTTGCTTTATAAGATTGTAGGTGAGGGTACTAAACAACTTGCAGATAGAAAAATTGGTGATGTACTATCAGTTATTGGACCCATTGGAAATGGCTTTGAGCTCACAGATCGTAAAATCCCCCTCCTCATTGGAGGTGGCGTTGGAATGCCTCCAATGATAGCAATCGCCCAAAAAATCAAAGATAATGCCTATTATAATCCCTATGTCATATTGGGCTCTGAAGTGCCTTTTCCCTTTGAAGCAAGTCAAAGTAGTTTGAACGGATTTAACTCATCCAAATTCTATACTATGCCTCTTTTAGAGGAATGGCGGGTGCCTTGTGGTTTGGCAAGTCTTCAAGATTATGAGGGAGTTTATAAGGGTTATGTTACTGATCTTGCTAGGGAGTATTTGGATAGCCTTTCTTCGAGTGACCTTAAAGAAGTAGAGGTCTTTACATGTGGCCCTAACCCTATGCTTGAAGCCGTTTCTAAGCTCTCTAATGAATATAACCTGCCCTGTCAGGCTTCCTTAGAAGAGTACATGGCGTGCGCAGTTGGAGGCTGTGCTGGGTGTGTTGTTGAAGTTGCAACCGAGAATGGACCAGCTATGAAAAGGGTCTGTGTTGATGGGCCTGTTTTTGATGCAAAAACAGTTTTTAATGATTTCAGATAACCTAAAGCTAGTCAATTCTAGAATAGAGTCTATTCAATCTGATCAAGATGTAGAGCTTATTGCTGTCAGTAAAACAAGATCAGTTTTAGAGATTCAAGAGGCTTTTAATGCAGGCCAAATCCATTTTGGAGAAAACTACCTCCAAGAATCCTTAGAAAAAGTCAACTACTTTAAAGACTCTGGGTTAGTGTGGCATTTTATAGGCCCAATTCAATCCAATAAAACTGCATTAATATCAGAAAACTTTGATTGGGTTCATAGTGTTGATCGATTCAAAATTGCCAAAAGGCTGAGTGATCAAAGAAATCCAAATTTAGGCAAATTGAATATTCTTGTCCAAGTAAATATAGATAAAGAGAAAACAAAATCAGGAGTATTTATTGAGCAAGTTGATGAGATAGTTTCAGAGATTATTTCATTGCCTTATATTTGTTTAAGAGGCTTCATGTGTATACCTAAAGCTGAAAACTCAAGCGATAGTTTTTCAAAAATGAAAGATTTAATATCCAATTACCCTTCACTTGATACTCTATCAATGGGTATGTCTGCCGACCTTGAGGTTGCAATAAAGAATGGGGCAAATCTGGTTAGAGTTGGGACAGATATTTTTGGGCAAAGAAGCTATAATTAAACATACTTATTCATTTTTTTAAAGGTGTATACATGCAAGTCAGATTAATGATTACGGGTGGGACGATTGATAAAGTTTACAATCAATCAAATGGTGAGCTTGAGTTTGATAAGACTCATTTCCCTGAAATGATAAAAAGGTCCAGAATAGAGGTCAATATCATTCCTCAGGAGCTGACCCTGATTGACAGTTTAGATATGGTTGATTCCGATCGAAATTTAATTTTAGAGAGCTGTGAGAAATGCGATGAGCAATTTATATTAATTACCCATGGCACTGATACGATGTGTGACACTGCAAAGCTATTGGGAGAGCGGGACATGAAGAAGACTATTGTCCTATTTGGCTCTATGGTGCCTTATGCAGTTAATAATTCTGACGCACTATTCAATTTTGGCTGTGCATTAGGATCTGTTCAGCTTTTAGGTTCTGGTGTCTATATTGCTATGAATGGAAGAGTTTTACCGTGGAGCGATGTTGAAAAAAATAGAAGCTTAGGAGTCTTTCAGAATCTAAAGTAATTATTTTCTTTATTCAAGGCTGTCGAGCATATACTGAACTGTTATCTTTATGTCGTTATCAGTACAATCCATACAAGTTCCTTTAGCTGGCATTCCGCCCTTTCCAGCTATTGCTGATAAGGTGAGTTTTTCTAGCCCAAGACCTACTCTTGGTGCCCAGTCTTCTAATGAGGCAAACTTAGGTGAGCCCATTACTCCAGATGTATGGCAGCCAGCACATTTGCTGTTATAAATTTCTTCTCCAGAGCGCACTGCAGTTTCAACGATTTCTGCTGATGCAACTTTAATGCTGGTATCGATACGAACTTCACCTACTGGTTTGATTCTCTCTAAAACGCTATTTTCCACCATAGTTTCACTATTGGATGAATCGCCACTCGTCGAGTTAAGTGCTTTAAAGCCAATAAAAATCATGGCAATTGCCCAAACGATTAGCATTAGTTTTGTCGAACCCGAAGTACCTTGACTCATTGCGTCTTCCCTTAGATTAGATTAAATTCCGCAATATTATACATTTGGTTATAATATCTTGCAGTTGAATGCAACAAAAATATGCTAAAAAAAACCCTCCTAAGAAGCCTTAATATTCTAAAGATTAGTACTTGGGTGACAGCATTCATGGCCCTAGCTATATTGGTAGTCGTTGCTTTTCTGATTATGTTTCCTCAGACTATCAAGGGTCAGATTGAAAGTCGTCTTTCTGAAATTAGTGGTCTGGATGTTCGTATTGAAAAAATTTCTCTTGAATTTCAGGAAAATGAACTTTTTTTAGCAGTCAAAGAGCTACAAATTAGTTCAGATGGCATGAAGCCAATTGCTAAGGTTGATGTTTTACGATGGAATGTTAATCTTATGGCCCTCTATAAAGGCATTGAGATACCTGGTCATATTGATGTTAATGAGTTGTTAATTGACACTTCAAATATCGATGATTATGTTGGAATCATGAATGCAGAGTCTGTGTTATCTAACATTGGCGTATCTGGTTTATTAGCTCTTCAATCTCTTTCTATTAATAGAACTCAGCTCATAGGTCAGCAGTCACTTGACCTTGCACCAATTGAACTAAAGAGAAATAAACAAAAGATTAGCCTTTCTATGAGAGATCAGTCGATTTTTAGTACTTCGCAAGTTCCAAAGCTTGGCAGCATGGTCAACATTAATACAAGTATTGATGTTGCAAAAGCAAGAGAAGAGCGTGTTGCTGTGATTCCTTTTTCCCTTAAAAATGAAGATTTTAATCTTTCAGCACAAGTTAAAATTTTTAATCAACAAGATCAAGTTTATCTTGAATTTGAGAGTTATATTGATCAGATAGAGGTATCAAAAATTAATCAGAATATCCCAGAGTCGCTCTCTGCTTCGGAGGGAGCTCGATGGATAGACGAAGTTTTAAAAGATGGATTTTTGAAAGACATTATGTTGACAACTCGATTTAACATGTCGGGCAAGATAGAGGCTCCAAATACTAAATTTTCTGCCAATCTTTCGAAGGCAACTATAAATGCAAATCCCAATTGGCCATCTATTGAAGATATCAATGCAAAAGTGACTTTTTCAAATGATTATTTAAAGATTGTAGGAAATCAAGCTAGAGTTGAGGGTATCGATTTAAGTTACCTAAGCATAACTACTAGAGATTTTAATCAGCCAGATGCTAAATTATCTCTCAATGCGCGATTTGATTCAAACAGTCAAAAAGTTGAACAGTTTATTAGAGAAACTTCAGTATCAGATAAGATTAAAACTTATCTCGATGAGTTTGAGCTGATTGGAAAGCTTTGGGGAAATATTAACTTAGTTGCTCCACTTCAAAAAAATACTGATCAAAAGCCAGAGTTAACTTTTGATATGTTTGCATCTGAGAATTCACTCAGTCTTTTTGATGGAGAAATTAATGTTGATGGATTTAATTCTCAAATCTCTTTTAAAGACGGTCTCATTAGAACAAAAGGTAAAGGGTTAATTGGAGGCGAGCTTTTTCAAATGTCATTAAATCCTAAAGATTGGTTTAATGAGGAGAATTCGGCTTTAAAAGTTAAGTTGACTCATTTGAGTAGTTCGATTGATGCTTTTATTAGCAAGCGCTCGTCTGTTGAATGGAGCAGTATTATGAAATCAGAAGATTTATATGCTGATCTGACTTTATTGATAGATAATGATGGCAAATATATTCTTAACCTAAAGGATCTTAATATTTCAAGCCTTGATAATATAAATGATTGGAAACTATCACCTAAAATTTTTCCAAGCTTACATCTGTCTCTTAAAGACTCCAAGGTTAATAATAAAATAGTTCCCAATTTTGAGGCTGATCTCATCAATCATGATTATGTGATGGAAATCAAAAACCTGGTTTTTGAAAATATTGGCCTCAGTGAAGAAGATTTAGTTTTTAATGGAAGCTGGCTAAACGGAAAAACAGCTCTAAGAGCTAAAGCTTCAAGTCAAAATTTGTCAAGTTTTTTGAATAAATTTGGGGTTAATGAGCCTGTTATTGGTGGTGGCTTTAGTGTCGATTTACGGTTATATTGTGATTGTGAGCCATGGCAAGTTGCTCCAAAGAATATAAGTGGTTTTATGCAAGCAGAGGTTGCAGAGGGGGTTTTTACGAACCAAGATCCCAATCTTTTTAAATTGATTTCATTTATTAATTTAGAGACCATTGCAAATCGTTTTAGGTTAACTAGAAGTGAATTAAGAGAGGCGGGCTATGTTTATGACCAGATCAATGCTAAATTATTATTTAATGATGGAGTTGCAAAAGTGGACTACTTCCTTGTAGAGAGTGAAGAGAGTGATATTGAGTTAACTGGTTCAGTTGATTTAATTAAAAGAGACTATAATTTAGCAGCAAACGTTCAGCCAGCAATTGCTAACACGATCCCTTTAGCCACTTATTTAGCTGGAGGGGGTCTTGCTGGTTTTGGGGTTTGGGCTGCAGATAAGATGCTTTTTGGTGGTGAAGTAATGAGTGGACTTCTAGATAACACTGTTGAGATAACTTTTGTTATTTCAGGTCCATGGTCTGAGCCAATTATTGAAAAATTAGATGGAGTTAAAGTTTTATGATTAATCAACTATTAAATGATCACAAAATTAATGAGGTTGAAATATACAATCTACTGAGTTCTCTGTCAGGCACTGGTTCAGATTACTCTGATTTATATTTTCAGCATTCTGTTGCAGAATCCTGGGTTCTTGACGAAGGGATAGTCAAGGATGGCTCCTATAATATTAGTCATGGTGTTGGAGCAAGATGTGTATCAGGTGATAAAACGGGATTTTCTTATTCAGATGATCTAAACTTGAAGGCCATTCAAGGTGCAGTAGATTTTGCAAAAGGCATATCCAGTAGTAAGCCTCATTCATCACCTAAACTTCTAAAGAGCACTAATTATCCCTCTAAATATTCTGCCATTAGTCCCCTTGATAGTTTGACTTCTGAGCAAAAAGTTGACTTATTGAGACAAATCAATACTATGGCAAGAAAAGAACCTAAAGTGGTCCAGGTTAGTGCTTCACTTTCTGGAGCCTATACTGAAGTTTTAATAGCCTCCACTGATGGTGTTTACGAGATTGACTGCAGACCAATGGTAAGAGTAAGCGTTTCAGTTATTGTAGAGCATAATGGAAGGGTTGAGCAGTCTTCAAGTGGTGGTGGTGGACGATATGATTACAGCTATTTTGCTGAAAACTCATTGGCCGAAGTTTATACGAAAGAGGCAATTCGTTTGGCTCTTGTAGCATTAGATTCTAATGATGCTCCAGCAGGAAAGATGCCTGTCATACTGGGATCTGGTTGGCCTGGAGTTTTGTTACATGAGGCAATTGGACATGGCTTAGAAGGCGACTTTAATCGTAAGGGCAGTTCTGTGTTTAGTGGAAAAATTGGTGAAAAAGTAGCTAGTGAAAAATGCACTATTGTTGATAACGGAACCATTCAGAATAGAAGAGGCAGCTTAACGATTGATGACGAGGGTACGCCAACTCAAGAGACTACTCTAATTGAAAAAGGGGTTCTTAAAGGCTACATGATGGACAAAATGAATGGCCGCTTGATGAATAAGCCAAGCACAGGAAATGGAAGGCGTGAATCCTATGCACACATCCCAATGCCTAGAATGACGAATACTTATATGCTAAATGGCGAAGACAAGTTTGACGATATGGTGATGTCAGTAGAAGACGGAATTTATGCTAAGAACTTTGATGGTGGTCAAGTTGATATTACTTCAGGAAAATTTGTTTTTTCTGCAAACGAAGCTTACCTGATCAAAAATGGAAAAATTACAACACCCATCAAGGGTGCCACCCTAATTGGTGCCGGTGATGAAGTACTACACCAAATCTCCATGGTGGGAGATGATCTTCAATTAGATCCTGGCATTGGTGTATGCGGGAAAGACGGGCAAAGTGTTCCAGTTGGAGTTGGGCAGCCTAGCCTTAAAGTTGACATGCTCACTGTGGGTGGTACGCAGCTTTAATTTAATATCTTATCCGGTTAATTAAACGCTTTTTAACTGGCTGTTTTACGATTAATTTGATATAATATTTCGCTGTTTAGTTGAGGATAAACAATGCTCGAAAATTATTTACCAATTATCGTATTTATTTTCCTAGGAATTGCCTTTGGAGTAGGCCTCACAGTCGTGGGCTATCTTTTAGGTCCAAGTAATCCTAGCGAAGAAAAAAACTCACAGTTTGAGTGTGGATTTCCAGCTTTTGATGACTCACGCATGCACTTCAATATTCGATACTATCTGGTAGCTATTTTGTTTGTGCTTTTTGATCTCGAGGTGGCTTTTTTCATCCCCTGGGCTGTGGTTCAGGCTAAGTTAGGCTGGTTTGGTTTTGTTGCAATGTCTATATTTTTATTGCTTCTGGTAGTTGGCTTTATCTTTGAGTGGAAAAAAGGGGCTCTAGAGTGGGAATAATGAGGATTAAATATGGCTATTGAAGGCTTAATGAAAGAAGGCTTTGTTACCACTTCACTTGACAAAGTTATTAACTGGGCAAGGACTGGATCGCTATGGCCAATGACATTTGGCCTTGCTTGTTGTGCTGTCGAGATGATGGAGGCAGGTTCATCGCGTTACGACTTGGATCGTTTTGGAATCGTTTTTAGGCCAACCCCTCGCCAGTCAGATTTAATGATCGTGGCTGGAACACTCACAAATAAGATGGCTCCCGCATTAAGGAAGGTTTATGATCAAATGCCAGAACCCAAATATGTTTTATCAATGGGCTCATGTGCAAATGGAGGTGGTTACTATCATTACTCTTATGCTGTAGTTAGAGGATGTGATCGAATTGTTCCTGTTGATGTCTATGTTCCCGGATGCCCTCCAACAGCAGAAGCACTTTTATATGGAATTCTTCAGTTACAAGACAAAATCCGAAGAACCAACACGATTGCTCGAACCTAAGTTATGAAAGAATTAAAGCAAAAATTATCCAAAGCCTTTGGTAAAAAAAATGTGACTGAAGCCTATGATGAACTTACCCTCGTTATTAATAGTGACAACGTTGTTGAGGTATGTCATAAGCTTAAAGATGAATTTAAATTTGAAATTTTGATAGATCTTTGTGGAGTTGACTACTTAACCTATGGTGAATCTGACTGGAATGGAAATGCAAGTTCATCTGGATTTGGCAGGGCTCGACAAGCGCAAAAATCAACCAATCAAAAAGACCAGCGCTTTGGTGTTATTTACCATCTTTTATCAGTGTCAAGTAATCAGAGACTTAGAGTCAAGGCTCTTCTTTCTACTGATAATTTAATGATTCAATCTGTGACTAAAATCTGGAACTGTGCAGACTGGTTCGAAAGGGAGGCTTTTGATTTGTTTGGAATTTTATTTGAGAATCATAATGACCTCAGAAGGATTCTGACTGATTACGGTTTTGTGGGCCACCCTCTTAGAAAAGATTTCCCAATGATTGGTGAAGTTGAAATGAGATACGATGACCAGCTTGGAAGAGTGGTTTATGAGCCTGTGAGTATTGAGCCTAATGTTAATGTTCCAAGAGTGATAAGGAAGTAAGTATGTCAGAAATGAAAAATTACACGCTTAACTTTGGTCCTCAGCACCCCGCTGCGCATGGAGTCCTTAGGCTTATTCTAGAGCTGGATGGTGAGGTTGTAGAGAGGGCAGATCCGCACATTGGACTTTTGCATCGCGGCACTGAAAAATTAGCTGAATCTAAGCCATATAACCAATCCATTGGTTATATGGATCGCCTCGATTATGTATCGATGATGTGTAATGAGCATGCATACGTGATGAGTATAGAAAAAATGCTTGGACTCAAGGTCCCAGAGCGTGCTGAATACATTAGAGTGATGTTTGATGAAATTACTCGAATAATGAATCACCTGATGTGGATTGGAACTCATGCTTTAGATGTTGGCGCGATGAGCGTATTTTTATATGCCTTTCGTGAGCGTGAAACATTGATTGATTGCTATGAAGCTGTCAGTGGATCAAGGATGCATGCGACTTATTATAGGCCAGGTGGAGTTTACAGAGACTTGCCTGATACCATGCCTCAATATCTAGACTCAAAATTAAGGTCTGAAGAAAAACTCAAAGAGATTAACGAAAACCGTCAAGGCTCACTGCTTGACTTTATTGAGGACTTTGCAAAGAATTTTCCAAAAAGTATTCAGCAATATTCTGATCTTTTAACTGATAACAGGATTTGGAAACAAAGACTCGTCAATATAGCAATAGTCTCCCCAGAGAGAGCAATGCAGCTTGGTTTTACTGGTGCTATGTTGAGAGGCTCAGGAGTTGAATGGGACATTCGTAAAAACGAACCTTATTCAGTTTATGATAAATTAGATTTTGAAGTTCCTGTTGGTATGACAGGTGATTGCTATGATCGATATCTAGTCAGAATGGAAGAGATGCGCCAATCAACTAACATTATTAATCAGTGTGTTGCTTGGCTTAAAGCTAATCCTGGACCGGTGATGTCTGATGATCACAAAGTAACGCCGCCAAACAGAGAAGACATGAAGGATGATATGGAGTCACTGATTCATCACTTCAAATTATTTACTGAAGGTTACTGCTTACCTGAGGGAGAAGCCTATACAGCAGTAGAAGCGCCAAAAGGTGAATTTGGTGTTTATATGGTTTCAGATGGAGCAAATAAGCCTTACAGAGTTAAAATTAGAGCACCGGGGTTTGCACATTTAGCAGCAATGGACGAGATGTCTAGAGGTCATATGCTATCTGATGTTGTTACTATAATTGGCTCTCAAGATATTGTTTTTGGTGAGGTAGATCGATGATTTCTGAGCAAGCAAAAAAAGAGATTGATCTTTGGGTTTCTAAATATCCAGAAGGTCGCGGTAGCTCCGCAGTCATGCAAGCTTTAACAATTGTTCAAAAAGAGAATGGTGGAAGCTTAAATGGTGACTTGATGCAAGCTGTTGCTGACTACTTAGACATGCCAGCAATTAGTGTCCAAGAAGTTGCAACATTTTATGAAAACTATAACCATAAGCCAGTTGGAAAACATGTTATTCGATTCTGTCACAACATTTCTTGCATGCTCAATGGATCAGATGAGCTGATTTCCTACTTAGAAGATAAGCTCGAAGTTAAAACAGGACAGGTCAGCAAAGATGGTTTAGTTAGTGTCAAGAAGGTTGAATGTCTGGGCGCTTGTGTCGGCGGCCCAATGTGCCAGATTGGTGACCAATACCATGAGCATCTAACAACTAATAAACTAGATAAAATTTTGGAAGATTTAAAATGAATGAAGTTTGCTTTAAGAATATAGATAAAGAGAATCCAGCAAGTCTTGCAACTTATGAAGCACATGGTGGCTATAAAGTTTGGCGCAAAATTCTTAATGGTGAAATGACACCAGATGAAATTATTGCAGAATTAAAAACCTCAGGACTCAGAGGGCGAGGTGGCGCTGGCTTCCCAACCGGTTTGAAGTGGAGTTTTATGCCTCGAAACCAAGAGGGTCAGAAATATGTCGTTTGTAACTCAGATGAGGGTGAGCCAGGCACTTGTCATGACCGAGATATTCTTAGATACAATCCTCACTCTGTGATTGAGGGTATGGCGATTGCTGGATTTGTAATGAATGCATCAGTTGGCTACAACTATATTCGAGGTGAATTTATGGAGCCTTATTATCGCTTTGAAGAGGGCTTAAAAGATGCCTATGAGGCTGGCTTACTTGGAAAGAACCTTAAAGGCGGATCTGTGTCTTTTGATTTATATACTCATCTTGGGGCTGGCGCATACATTTGTGGAGAGGAGACAGCTTTACTTGAGTCCCTCGAGGGCAAAAAAGGGCAGCCAAGATTTAAACCTCCTTTTCCAGCCAACGTTGGACTTTATGGAAAACCAACTACCATTAACAATACTGAAACTTTTGCTTCAGTACCTGAAATCCTTTCAAGAGGTGGACAGTGGTTTGCTGACTTAGGTGTGGAAAATTCTGGAGGAACGAAATGTTTCTCCGTGACTGGCAATGTTAAAAAGCCAGCTAACTTTGAAGTACCAATGGGTACACCATTTTCTAAATTACTAGAATTGGCTGGTGGACTAAAAGAAGGTAGAAAACTTAAAGCGGTTATTCCAGGGGGCTCATCAACACCGATTTTAACAGCAGATACTGCTATGCAAATGACCATGGATTACGATAGCATCGCAAATGCTGGATCAATGCTTGGCGCGGGTTCAGTCATTGTTATGGACGACACAACATGCATGGTTAAAACTTTGACACGTTTAGCACACTTTTACTATGACGAGTCATGTGGTCAGTGCACCCCTTGCAGAGAAGGGACAGGCTGGCTATATAGAATGCTTCAAAGAATTCTTGACGGAAATGGCAAAAAAGAAGATCTTGATTTACTGTTGTCAGTTGGAGAAAAAATTATGGGAAATACAATCTGTGCTCTTGGAGACGCAGCTGCAACTCCTGTTGAAAGCTTCATTAAACACTTTAGAGAAGAATTTGAGTACTATATTGAACATGGCAGAAGCATGGTTGAAGTGGAACATAATTTAATTGAGGAAGTGGCAAGTGTCTGAAATTGAAATTGAAATTGATGGCCAGCTATTGAGCGCTAATCAAGGCGACTCCATTATTACTATTGCGGATAGAGAAGGAATAGAAGTTCCTCGCTTTTGTTATCACAAAAAGTTGTCAGTTGCGGCAAATTGTAGGATGTGTCTAGTCGATATTGAGGGAGTGCCCAAGGCTCAACCAGCTTGCTCAACTCCTGCTGCGAGTGGTATGAAAATTCATACAAAAAATGATAAAGCCAAGTTTGCTCAAAAAGCAGTCATGGAGTTTTTATTGATTAACCACCCTTTAGATTGTCCTATCTGTGATCAGGGCGGAGAATGCGAACTTCAAGATGTTGCAATGGAATATGGCTCGGATGTTTCGAAATTTAATGAAGGAAAAAGAATCGTTCCAGATAAAGGCATTGGCGCTCTCATTCAAACAGATATGACAAGATGCATACACTGCACCCGCTGCGTAAGATTTGGTGCTGAAGTCGCTGGTATTGTGGAGATGGGTGGAACCGGCAGAGGCGAAG
The DNA here is from genome assembly GCF_059512465.1 of Candidatus Pseudothioglobus sp. uisw_142. Classification (NCBI taxonomy): domain Bacteria; kingdom Pseudomonadati; phylum Pseudomonadota; class Gammaproteobacteria; family Pseudothioglobaceae (SeqCode); genus Pseudothioglobus (SeqCode); species Candidatus Pseudothioglobus sp. uisw_142. The sequence goes on along the minus strand of NZ_CM183452.1, from coordinate 1,398,562 downwards.
GTGTAAAAATTGAACCTTTTTTGACGGAAGGTATTCAGTCAGAGCTTTCAGGTAATATGATTGACGTTTGTCCAGTGGGCGCTCTCACTTCAAAGCCTTTCAGGTATGAAGCAAGAACTTGGCAAATGAACGCAGTTCAGAGTGTTGCTCGACATGATTTGGTTGGCTCTAATATCTTTACGCAATCATACAGAGGCAAAGTGAAGAGAGTCGTTGCTAGAGACAATGACTCGGTAAATGAAACATGGATTTCTGATAGAGACCGCTTCTCATATGAGGGTTTAAATCATGAGAGTCGCTCACTTAAACCTAAAGTCAAAAAAAATGGTGAATGGCTGGAAGTTGACTGGCAAGAAGCACTTGCCTTTGCAATTGAAGGGATCAAAAATAATGCAGAGAGACCAGAGCAGTTAGGTGTCTTGGCCTCAAAAAATGCTTCGCTCGAAGAATACTATTTGATGCAAAAATTAGCTCGCAGCTTTGGAACAGAAAATATTGATTTTCGATTAGATCATGCTAATTTGAGTCCTGGAAGTTCGATGGATTCAAGTATTACTCTATCTGAAATTGAGTCAGTAGATCATGCATTAATTTTGAGTTCATATACACGTTTAGAGCAGCCTATGATTAACCATCGTATTAGGAAGGCAGTTATTAATGGCGCAACGGTCAACACAATTAATAGCAAGAAATTTGATTTTAACTTTAAGACAAAAATAGACCTTTTGACCGCTCCGCAAGCATTATTACCAGCTCTTCAGTCTATTCTTAAGTCTCTCTATCTAAAGACAAAGGCTGATTTGCCTGAACAGCTATCAAAGGTTAACTCCAGTGATGAGCATGACAAGATTGCCAATGATTTAATTGCTTCTGAAAATGGAGTAATTGTTTTAGGAGAACATCTAAAGAGTAATCCTAGTAACTCAGTAATTATTAGTACTGTCTCTCAAATTGCACAAATTTCAAATTCAAAAATTGCTAATTTGACGCTTTCAGGTAATGCCCATTCTGCTGAAAAAGTTGGCTTTATTCCAACTAATCAGGGAATGAATGCCTCCTCTATGCTCACTGAGAGTTGCAAAGCATTCTTATTAATGGATGTAGACAGTCAGTATGACTTTTTTAATCCAAAGCTAGCAATGGATTTATTTAACAAGGATGACGTCTTTGTTGTTTCACTAACAAGTTTTGAAGATCAATCAACCCTTTTAAGTGCTGATGTTATTCTCCCTATGGCTTCTTTTTATGAAACATCTGGAACTCATATCAACTTTGATGGAATAGCTCAGTCATTTAGTGCCTCTGTTAAAAGTCCTGGAGACTCTAAGCCTGGATGGAAAATTATCAAAGTAATGGCAGATTTGCTTGAGCTAGAAGGCTTCAGCTTTGTAGATTCATCACAGGTAGCAGAAGAAGCGCTATTATCCTCAAAGGTGCAGACCCAAATTAATGGCTCCTTTGCAGAGAGTTTTGAAGACTCAGATATTACAACGCTATGGCAGTATGCTCCTTACGCAATTGATAATGTGACTCGAAGAGCAAAAGCTCTTCAGGAGTCAAACATAGGAAAGATTAATAGTGCATATATTGCAAAGTCAACAGCAAAGAAATTAAGTCTTAGCCAAGATGATCTTTACCTAGGAGTGCCAGTCTCAATCTCAGATGATGTCGCAGAAGATTGTGTTTTTGTTCACACTAGTCAGGCCAGAAGGGTTTAGGGGGAATCGGTTATGTGGCAATCATTCGTCGAGCTTATTCACCACTTAATACCTTGGTTTAATGGCGGCTTAGCAGACGTAATAATTATTGTAATTAAAGGTTTAGCATTGATCTTTCCTTTAATTATTGCGATGGCGTATATGACCTATGCAGAAAGAAAAGTGATTGGTTTTATGCAGCTAAGAATTGGGCCTAATCGTGTTGGCCCATTTGGCCTTCTGCAGCCATTTGCAGATGTCTTTAAGATGCTATTTAAAGAAATTATTTTTCCCTCAAAGTCAAACATTTACCTATTTTTATTGGCACCTGTTTTAGCATTTGTGCCAGCAGTCGCAGTTTGGGCAGTAGTTCCTTTTGGTGAGGATTTTTATATTGCCAACCTAGATATAAGTCTGCTTTATGTGATGGCAATTGGATCAGTGGGTGTATACGGTATTGTTCTCGCAGGCTGGGCCTCTAATTCAAAATATCCTCTTTTAGGAGCGCTAAGAAGTACAGCGCTTCTTATCTCTTATGAGCTTGTTATAGGTTTTGTTTTAGTAACGGTAGTCATGATTGCGAGTTCAGTCAACCTGAATACTGTGGTTGAAAGTCAATCTGGCGGTATATTGAATTGGTATTGGATTCCATTATTTCCAATGATGATCGTATTCTGGATTGGTGCATTAGTTGAGACGAATAGAGCGCCTTTTGATGTTGTAGAGGGTGAGTCAGAAATTGTTGGAGGAACGCATGTAGAGTATTCTGGAATGCCTTTTGCATTATTTTTTATGGCCGAATACTTCAACATGATATTCATGGCTATGCTTGCGGTTTTGTTATTCTTTGGTGGTTGGCATTCCCCATTTGATGGCATTCCATATCTTGAGAGTTGGTTTGCATTTGTTCCGGATTTAATTTGGCTTTTGGCTAAGATGAGTTTCTTTTTATTCTTGTATTTTTGGATACGTGCCTCATTCCCTAGATTTAGGTATGACCAAATTATGCGATTATGTTGGAAGGTTTTCTTGCCATTGACAATTGTTTGGATATTTGTCGTGGCATTGATGACTCAATTAAATATTGGACCTTGGTTTTAAGGAGAATGAGAAATGATCAATAAAGTTAAAAAATTAGTGAATGACTTTAGCCTTGGTGAGCTACGAACTGGCCTCAAGGTCACAAGTAAAGAGCTTGTTAATAAAAAAATCACTGTCCAATTCCCTGAGGAGCGAACACCGATTTCTCCTAGATTTAGGGGCCTTCATGCCTTGCGTCGTTATCCAAATGGTGAAGAGAGATGTATAGCATGCAAACTGTGTGAAGCAGTCTGCCCAGCAAATGCAATCACTATTGACTCAGAAATGAGAGAAGATGGAACGAGAAGAACAACCCAATATGATATTGATTTATTTAAGTGTATTTTTTGTGGTTTTTGTGAAGAAGCATGCCCAGTTGATGCAATTGTTGAGACGCATATCTTTGATTATGCATTCGAGTCAAGAGAGGGAAGTATTATTGATAAAAAAAGCCTATTAGCTATTGGCGATGAAAATGAAGAGGCCATTAATAAGGCTAGATTAGAAGACTCCAAATATAGGTAAGGGCTGTTATGGAATTTACATCAATCTTATTTTATGTGTTCTCGTTTTTCTTTGTCGTGAGCTCATTTGTGATGATTACCTCTAGAAATACTGCAAAAGCAGCACTCTGGCTCATCCTGACTTTTTTCAGTGCAGCAAGTCTCTGGCTACTTCTTGAAGCAGAGTTTTTGGCTATCACACTCATATTGATTTATGTGGGTGCTGTTATGGTTCTTTTCATGTTTGTAATCAAGATGCTGGACACAGAGCAGTCAACACTTAGAGCTCAGTTTACGCGTTATCTTCCTCTGGGTATTTTTGTATCCATTGTAGTAATTGTTCAAATGGCCCTAGTTTTGAACGCTGGTCCTTTCGATCTTGAGGTAGTAGGAATGCCAGAAAAACATGGTTCATCTTATAGCAATATTACTGCTATTGCTGAGCAGCTTTATACAATCTATGTCTATCCATTTGAACTCGCAGCGATACTTCTATTGATTGCAATTATTGCAGCAATAACCCTAGTTCACAGGAATCAGATTAATAGTAAGAAACAAATTATTTCAGAGCAAATCAACGTTCAAGCAAAAGATAGGATGAAGTTTGCTACTATCAATAAAGATAAAGTTAAGGAGTCAAAATGATAGCACTTTCTGACTACCTGATTCTCAGCTCAATTGTTTTTTGTATTGGTCTTGCTGGAATATTTATCAATAGAACAAACATCATCATGATATTGATGTGTGTTGAGTTAATTTTGGCGGCAGTTAATACAAACTTTATTGCCTTTTCTTTTTATGGCTCAGATCTGTCTGGACAAATATTTGTATTCTTTATTTTGACAGTGGCTGCAGCAGAGGTTGCTATTGGCCTTGCGATTTTGACATTGATGTACAGAAATCGTGGCTCGATAGATATTGATGTCACTAATACTTTGAAGGGGTAGTGATGCTTAATATTTACTTGACCATTGTTCTAGCACCCTTGATTGGCTCTCTGATTGTAGGACTTGCAGGCAATCAATTAGGCAGAAAGTTATCTCATTCTATTACCATTCTGGGCGTTGCTATTTCTACTGTTCTGTCTCTATATGTATTCAATCACCACGTTTTAAATGATGCTGATATTTTTAACCAAAATATATACACATGGATGCAAATTGGAAGCCTCAATATTAGTGTAGGGTTTCTAGTCGATAATCTTACCGCGGTGATGCTGGTCGTTGTTTCATTTGTTTCTCTAATGGTCCATATATACACCATTGGCTACATGCATGATGATAAGGGCTACACTAAATTTTTTAGTTACATATCCCTTTTTACTTTTGCAATGTTTACCCTTGTAATCTCAAACAATTTCATGCAGCTCTTCTTTGGATGGGAGGCTGTTGGATTGGTGTCTTATCTTTTGATTGGATTTTGGCATCACAAAGAATCAGCAATTGAAGCAAATCTTAAAGCTTTCCTTGTGAACCGTGTTGGAGACTTTGGCTTCCTTTTAGGAATTGCCTTCGTTCTAATGTTTTTTGGAACACTTGACTATGCTGAAACATTCAGTCAAAAAGAGCTCATTGTAGGGCAAACATTATTTGGTGATTTTTCTGCTATAACGGTTGTATGTCTTCTACTCTTTGTTGGAGCAATGGGCAAGTCGGCCCAGGTCCCACTCCACGTTTGGCTGCCAGGATCAATGGAAGGCCCAACGCCAATCTCAGCGTTGATTCATGCTGCAACGATGGTTACTGCAGGTATATTCATGGTGTCTCGTATGTCACCTCTATTTGAATTAAGTGATGTAGCATTGACAGTTGTAATGGTTATCGGTGCAATCACTGCATTATTTATGGGATTGCTTGGAATTGTTCAAAATGACATTAAAAAAGTCGTTGCTTATTCAACCCTCTCTCAGCTTGGCTATATGACTGTTGCACTTGGAGTCAGCGCCTACTCTGTTGCGATATTTCACCTCATGACGCATGCCTTTTTTAAAGCGTTACTTTTTTTGGCAGCTGGTTCTGTCATTGTCGCTCTGCACCACGAACAAGATATCAGAAAAATGGGTGGCCTCAGAAAGAAAATGCCTATCACTTATATGACCTCGCTTCTAGGTACGTTGGCTTTAATCGGATTCCCTGGATTTGCAGGCTTCTATTCGAAAGATATGATTATTGAAGCCGTACATTATTCTGATTTGCCTTTTGCAGGATGGGCCTACTTCGCTGTTGTGCTGGGCGTATTTATAACTGCCTTTTATAGTTTGAGATTATTGTTCTTAGTTTTTCATGGTGAATCTAGAGTTGATAGCCATACTGAGGAGCACCTTCATGAGACTGCTCCATCAATAACGGTACCCCTAGTTCTCCTTGCAATACCCTCAGTTGTAATAGGTTACTTTACTATTGAGCCCATGTTATTTGGCGGATGGCTAGAAAATGCAATTACTATCGATTCATCGCACCATGCTTTAGACAAACTTAAAAGTCATTTCCACTCTGCATTCGCACTCATAACTCATTCTGTAGTTACACTTCCATTCTGGATGATGATTGGCGGCGGTATTACAGCGTGGGTGTTTTGTTTGTATCGAACTGATTGGGCAGAGATGATTCAGTCTAAACTCAAGAGAACCAACTATGTGCTGAACTCTCTTTATGGCTTTGATAAGTTAAATGAAATTATCTTTGTGAAGGGTGCACTTAAGATTGGTAATCTCCTTTGGAAGGTCTCAGATATGGCTTTAATTGACAAGCTACTTGTCAATGGGAGTGCGAAATTTACACGTTATTTGGGCGCCTTCATAAGACCTGTTCAGACTGGCTATGTCTACCACTATGCATTCTTTATGATAGTAAGTTTGATGCTTGTTTTGGGTTGGGTGTTAATCGCTTCAGATTATTCATTTTTAAGTTAAGGTAGAAGTATGGATTCATTGCTAAGTATTTTGATTTGGTTGCCTATTTTTGGAGCTGGCGCAGTACTGTTGATTGGAAATAATAGAAGCCAACTTGCAAGATGGGTCAGCGCTGGCATATCAATACTCGTCTTTCTTTTATCTATAAATTTGTTTTTAGACTTTGATACAAATACATCATCGATGCAGTTTGTTGAAAAAATGAGCTGGATTTCTCAGTTTAATATTTTTTATCATCTGGGAATAGATGGAATTTCAATGCCTTTGATTATCTTGACTACTTTTTCTACAATATTGGTCATCATTGCTGGGTGGGAGGTTATTAAAAATAGGGTGGCTGATTACATGGCTGCATTTTTAATGATGGAGGGGATCATTATTGGTGTCTTCTCAGCAATGGACTCAATGCTTTACTATGTTTTTTGGGAAGCTTCATTAATACCAATGCTTCTAATCATCGGAGTTTGGGGTGGTCAAAATCGTGTTTATGCCTCAATTAAGTTCTTTTTGTACACATTCCTAGGTTCGGTATTTATGCTTGTTTCACTCATTTATATGTACAACCTTGGTGGTTCATTTGCTATTTCTGATATGCATTCTTTGCCATTAACATTGAGTCAGCAGAGCTGGATTTTTTGGGCATTTTTCCTTGCATTTGCGGTCAAAGTTCCAATGTTTCCAGTTCATACATGGCTTCCTGATGCCCACGTTCAGGCGCCAACAGGGGGCTCAGTAATTCTAGCTGCTATTATGTTGAAAATGGGTGGTTATGGATTCTTTAGATTCTCACTACCTATAACGCCAGATGCATCATCCTATTTTTCTTTTGTTGTCATCGTGCTCTCATTAATTGCCATTGTCTATATTGGCTTCGTTGCTTTAGTTCAAAAAGACATGAAGAAATTAATTGCTTACTCCTCAATCTCTCATATGGGGTTCGTTACTTTAGGTGTCTTCGCTTTATTCTCAATTATGAAAATGGACTCAAATGGTGAACTTATATCGATTGCTGGAGCAAGTATTGAAAGTGCATACCTTGGGCTAGAGGGAGCAATGATTCAAATGGTTTCTCATGGCTTCATATCTGCCGCTATGTTCTTGGTAGTTGGCGTGCTATATGATCGTCTTCATTCCAGGGAAATTTCTACTTACGGCGGTGTTGTCAATTCAATGCCAAAATTTACAGGTTTTGCTGTTTTGTTTGCAATGGCAAATGCTGGACTCCCAGGTACCTCCGGTTTTGTTGGAGAATTTATGGTCATCCTAGGTGCGCTTCAAGCAAATTTTTGGTACGCATTTTTAGCTGCTATGACTCTGATAGTTGGTGCGGCATATACACTATGGATGGTTAAACGGGTATTTTGGGGACCAATTGTCAATCCAGATGTAAAAACGCTGAGTGATGTTAACGCCAGAGAATTTGGTGTCCTTTCAATTCTTGCGGTGGCGGTATTGTGGATGGGTATTTATCCTCAGCCCGTAATTGAGGTAATGCATATTTCTATCGCAAACCTTTTAGAGCAGTCCCTTACGACTAAAATACCAGCTATATTATGATGAATTTTAACTTTAATGTTTCAGAACTAATCTTTATTTTGCCGGAGCTTTTTCTCCTAAGCGCAATTTCTTTTATTTTATTATTTGATTTATTTGTTAGTGAGAAATACAAAAAATATTCTTATCATTTGTCTCAATTGGCGCTAATAATTACAGGTTTTCTTGCGTTTAATCTAATTGGTGAGAGCGCAACTATTTTCTCTGGGACATTCGTGCTGGATAATTTAGGCTCAACCTTTAAAGTATTTGTTCTTGGGTTTTCAGTGATTGCGCTTGTTTACTCTCGTCAATACCTTATAGTCCATGAGCTATTAAGGAACGAATATTTCATTCTTGCGCTAATGTCCATCCTTGGAATGATGGTTATGATATCTGGACATAGCCTCCTTACTTTGTATTTGGGATTGGAAATAATGTCACTCTCACTTTATGCACTTATAGCAACTGCAAGGGATAGAGCCTTTGCGATTGAGGCAGCATTAAAGTATTTTGTTTTAGGTGCTATTGCTTCAGGCTTGCTGCTGTATGGAATGTCGATGATCTATGGCATAACTGGTGGCTTAGATATTGCCCAGATATCAAATTTTGCAAGTTCATCCACACTAGAATCTCAAGAAACATTGATTCTTAATTTTGGTCTAGTTTTTCTTGTAATCGGTGTTGCTTTCAAACTTGGTGCAGTTCCTTTTCATATGTGGGTGCCAGATGTCTATCAAGGCTCACCTACTTCAGTCACAATGTTTCTATCAACGGTTCCAAAGATTGCGGCAGTTGCCTTATTAGTTCGACTGCTTATTGATGGTTTGGGTAATTTTCAGCAGTATTGGGCTGATTTATTTATGATCCTAGCTGTCCTTTCCATTGCTGTCGGATCGCTAGTTGCATTGACTCAAGTGAATATTAAAAGAATGCTCGCTTATTCAACTATATCGCATGTAGGGTTTGTACTCCTGGGCTTTATGACAGGAGTTTTAGAGGGTTATGGTTCAGCTGTATTTTATGTATTGGCTTATATTCTAATGAGTCTAGCAGCTTTTGGGTCCATCATAGCGCTGAATAGAAATGGTTTTGAAGCTGACCAAGTTTCAGACTTTAAAGGCCTTAGTAAGCACTCTCCATGGTTTGCTCTAATTATGCTTGTGGTAATGCTGTCAATGGCAGGAGTTCCTCCTTTTATTGGGTTTTATTCTAAGCTATTTATCCTTCAACAGGTGATATCTGAGGGTTACGTCATTCTGGCAGTCGTAGCAGTTATTTTTGCAGTCATCAGTGCTTATTATTATTTACAAGTCATTAAAACCATGTACTTTGACGAGTCAGATAAAGAAATTATTGTCTCCGCTCCAATTGATCTAAAGGTTGTTCTGTCCTTAAATGGTATCCTGATATTAATCATTGGCTTAATGCCGAGTTTTTGGATGAATCTATCTGTATCACTCTTCTAACTGACCCAAGTTTTTATTAGATTTTCTGTAGAATGGCTTTATGATTATTGCGCATCGTGGAGTCTCATTTACATTCCCTGAAAACTCTCTGCCAGCCTTTGAGGCATCTTGGGAGCTCGGTGTTGATGGAATCGAAGGCGACTTCCATTTAACTAAAGATGGTGAAATTATTTGTATCCATGATGATGACACTGAGAGAGTCTGCAACACTAAGGCAGTGATCCACAACTCAACTCTTAAAGATTTAAAAGAATTAGAACTAAGTTCTAAAGGAGACTCTAATCTCAATCTAAAAATTCCGACATTGTCTGAGGTAATCCAGAGCGCTCCAAAAGGAAAGAAAATTTTCATTGAAATCAAGTGTGGCCCTGAAATTCTCTCTCCGCTTTTGAATCAGCTTTCCAATTCTGAAATGAGTCCAGATGATATAGTGGTTATTTCATTTCATTCTAATGTGATAAAAGAGTTAAAGGCATTAAATCCAGTTTATAAAGGATTTTTTCTTTATTCTTGTGAGGATGGCCGAGATTTTGATAGATTAATTGATGAGGCTTTAGAGATAAATGCGAATGGAATCTCAACTGACAATGAATCTTCAAAATTATTTGTGGATAAAGTGATTGATGCTGGCTTAGAGTATCACTCTTGGACGATAGATGATGCAGATATCGCATTAAAGTTAATCGAGTGGGGAGCAAGTTCAATTACCACCAACGATCCTGAATCAATAATGAAAAGGATTAAGGGCTAAATTAAATTTATTCCTTGACGTTCTATCTTCAAGAGACTTAAAATGCAGGCTCTTATCATTTGTGATTCTTAACTTACTGTGTCCAATAATCTATCGGCAAGCGTTATCACGGCAATATTAGCGGCATTCTTTTTCTCTCTTGCTGCTACAGTAGTCCCGTATTTTTATGGAGTCGGAGGAACTGTATTCCTTCTTCTCTCGGTACGCTATGTCAGCACCTTTATATTTGCAAGCATTCTAAATAAGTCACCTAAGAAAGCTAAAAGTAGATCAGCTCATACTAGACTCATCTTAATAAGTCTGTTCCAGGCCCTCTTTATTTCTTCTTACATGTATTCAATCAAGTTAATTCCGCTGAGCCTTGCTGTAGTCGTGATTTACACGTTCCCTATCATTACCTTTTTTGTAAATTCTCTTATCAAAAGTAGATCCATTGATCTTTTATCAGTTGCCGCTCTATTAGTTTCGCTATTTGGTATTTGGGTTTTGGTTCAGGGCGACTCAAGTGATTGGAATTTGTGGGGCATATTTTGGGGCTTGGTTGCCTCCTGCGCTCAAGTCACAGTCAACATTCTATCCAGGCACGATAGCGTTGAGTCTGGTTGGGGACTCGTTAAATACATAACAGTCTTGCCTTCATTAATATTTGTATCCATATACTTTATCCTGAATTCGGATCCAATTGCATCGGTCTCATCTGAAATGCTCATGTGGAGTATTCTCTCCGCAATGGGAATGAGTGGAGGCTTCTATTTTTTCTTTAAATCAATCTCTCTCATTGGGCCTGTTAGGACATCTAACGTAATGTATCTAGAGCCAGTATTTACAATACTTTTAGGTGTGATGCTTTTGCAAGATGCCCTTGGGATGAGTCAGTGGGTCGGTATGTTTATCATTTTTATTGCAACCATTTCTCTAGAACGATGGGGTAAAAAGTATAATTAAAACAATTATCGGTATTGTTTGAGGAGGAATCAGTGGATTCACCGATCTGGAAACCAAATGAGTCTCAAATTCGTAACGCGAATATCACAAAGCTCTTAAGTCATGCGAACCAGAAAGCAGGTCTAGACTTTTCAAATTATTGGGATTTGCATCAGTATTCTATTGATCACTCTGATAAGTTTTGGCGATTGGTTGCGGATTATTGCGGTGCGATAGGTGATTTTTCAGGCCCTGTGCGAGTGGGCGAGTCGATGATTGATACCAAATGGTTTCCTGAAGCGTCCTTAAATTTTTCTGAAACTATGCTGGCACGTCGCGACAAAGCAGATGCGATCGTTTTTCGAGGTGAGAACAAGGTCGAATTACGCCTTTCTTTTAATGATCTCTATGAGCAAGTTGCCAAAGTTCAAGCACATATGAAGGCTTGTGGTGTTGGCCCAGGAGATCGAGTTGCAGCCTTTCTCCCAAATCATCCTGCGGCTATTATTGGTATGCTCGCTACAAGTTCAATTGGAGCGATTTGGTCTAGCTGCTCGCCTGATTTTGGTAAGCAAGGTGTTTTGGATCGTTTTGGGCAGATTGAGCCCAAGTTGATTTTTGTTGTTGATGGCTATTATTACAATGGAAAAGCGCATGACACAATTGAGAGAGTTAAGGGATTTTTAGATAATTTACCTTCAATCGAAAATATCATAATGGTTGAATATATTCAAACATATCAGGGCGATATAGAGAGCTGTTCAACTCTTTTGGAGGTGTTATCAAACCAACCAGAGAATGAAGTCGTGTTTACGCATGTCCCTTTTGATCATCCACTTTGTATACTCTATTCTTCAGGCACGACGGGCGCGCCTAAGTGCATAGTCCATGGCCACGGAGGCACACTTTTACAGCATCTTAAAGAGCTTCAGCTACATGCCGATGTTCGCGAAGATGATCGAGTATTTTATTTCACAACTTGTTCTTGGATGATGTGGAACTGGTTGGTTTCAGCTTTAGCTAGTAAGGCAACGGTAATGCTATATGATGGCTCACCATTTTATCCAGGACCGAGAACACTTTGGGATTTTGCAGAGGCTGAAAAATTTACGTTATTTGGCACTTCAGCTAAGTATGTTGAGGCGTTACAAAAAGTGGGTTTCTCTCCGAAATCTGAACACAATCTTGAGGCGCTTCGTGGCATGGCTTCAACCGGATCACCGCTTTCTGCAGAAGGTTATGATTTTGTGTATTCTGAGATTAAAGATGATCTGCATCTCGCATCGATCTCTGGAGGTACAGATATTGTCTCATGCTTTGTTTTGGGCGTGCCGATCCTGCCGGTTTATCGGGGTGAAATACAAGCGCCTGGGCTTGGCATGGATGTGCAAGTTTGGACTGATGAAGGTGAATCTGTTCATCAAGAGCGTGGTGAGCTTATTTGTGCACAATCATTCCCATCTCGCCCGGTGTTCTTTTGGAGTGATGAGGGAGATAAGAAATATCATTCTGCATACTATGAACATTTTGAAAATGTTTGGGCCCATGGTGATTTTGCGGAAATCACAGAGCATGGCGGCGTTGTGATTTATGGGCGTTCGGATGCGGTCCTTAATCCTGGAGGTGTTCGCATTGGTACTGCAGAGATTTACCGTCAAGTAGATAAAGTTGAGGCGGTACTTGAGAGCATCGTGATTGGGCAGGAATGGAAAAATGATGTACGTGTTGTGCTTTTTGTGAAGATGCGCGAAGGGCAGGAGCTTACAGATGTTCTCATTAAGGGGATTAAGTCAACTATCCGCACAGAGTGCACACCGAGACATGTTCCAGCAAAGATATTAGAAGTTGGTGATATTCCTAGAACAAAATCCGGAAAAATCGTAGAGATTTCGGTTCGTGATATAGTGCACGGGCGTGAGATTAAAAACAAGGAGTCGCTTGCAAACCCTGAGGCTTTAGAGTTTTTTAAAAACCGTGTAGAGCTCCTATCAATTTGAGCTATCTAAACTAATTACATATTATGAAAATAGTCATAGCTCCTGATTCTTTTAAAGAAACACTCTCAGCATTTGAGGTTGCCAGTACTATTGAGTCAAGCTTTCAAAATGTTTTTCCAGAGGCTGAAATCATTAAGATTCCAATCGCTGATGGTGGTGAAGGCACAGTCGAGGCAATGGTAAGAGCAACTGATGGAAGTTTTGAGTTCTCAGAGGTCGAAGGGCCAATGGGTAATATCACAAGTGCTAAGTGGGGGATGCTTGGAAACTCAAAAACAGCTGTGATTGAGATTGCAGAAGCATGTGGCTTGCATTTAGTTCAAGCAAACAAAAGAAACCCAATGACTGCATCCAGTTTTGGAGTCGGACAGCTTGTAGTTGCCGCGCTAGATAAAGGAGCAAAAAAAATCATTATTGGTCTTGGAGGAAGCGCTACTAATGATGGAGGATATGGATTTTTAAGGGCAATCGGTGTTCAGTTTTTGGACTCTGAAGGCAATGAATTGAATGGTCATTTTGAAACTCTAAGCTTGTTATCTGATATTAATTTCAATCATATAGATACACGAATAAAGAACACATCTATCGAGATAGCCTGTGATGTAGATAACCCACTTTTAGGAGAAAAAGGCGCCTCTAAAGTTTTTGCAGCGCAAAAGGGCGCGAGCAATAAAATGATTGAAGAGCTAGAGTCAATCATGACTAACTATTATGAGATCATCTCAAGTCAGTTAGGCAGTCAGTTAAATGATCGGCCTGGGTTCGGTGCTGCTGGCGGGCTAGGTTTTGGCATTTCAGCTTTCATAAATTCAGAACTTAAGAGCGGAATTAACATTGTCCTCGAGGCGCTCAACTTTAATCAATATTTATTGGATGCAGATCTAGTGATTACTGGGGAGGGCCGGATTGATAGTCAAAGCGAAAGAGGCAAGGCTCCAATTGGCGTTATTAAATATGCAAATCAGTTGAACTGCAAAGTTATTGTCATTGCAGGCTCAGTTGATGATCCAAAAACTTTTAATCAAAAGTTCAATGTAACTAACTCGTACGGCATTGTTAATGCAAAGTTTTCAATTGAAAAGGCTTTTGAGGACCCTTATGGGTGCCTTAAAAGTGTCTCTCAAAAAGCTGCAGAGGATTTCAAAGTTTTAGTAACCTAATTCAGGGTTAACGTGATTATTAAGGCCCTCATGTGCAATATATCTGCGCATATTTATCATCACCAAATCGAGCGTAAGCGGGATATAGGTGTCACCATCATCGGCTGAGATGTGAGGCATAACCATAAGGTTAGGTGTAGTCCACAGCTGAGAATCTGATGGCAATGGCTCAGGATCAAACACGTCAATGATTGCTGCCTTAATGTGGCCAGAGTTTAAGTTATCAACAAGCGCGTCATAGTCCATTGTTGCCGCTCTACCAACATTAATGATTCCTACACCAGGCTTCATTAACGATTGACGTCTTTTATCCAAAAGGTTACAAGTCTCCTTTGTGTTTGGCGTTGACATAAATATATAGTCAGCAAGAGGAAGTACTTCATCGAGCTCATCTTGAGTGACCATTTGGTCAATATCATCAAGATCTTTTCCGTGACGACTCACACCAATCACATTCATTCCAAGAAGCTTACACTTTTGAGCAGCCGCATAACCAATGTTTCCAACTCCAATAACAAGTAAAGTTTTTCCGGCGATGGGAGAAGAGTATAGAGACTCCCAATGATTACTCTGTTGATTTCTGACGATTTCAGGAATATGAGTGTGCAGCATTAGAACGCTCATCAGTCCAAACTCTCCAGCCTTAGCAGAATGAACGCCTCTATTATTTACAACAGAGACATTTTCAGGAACCCAATCCATCGGACATAAATGCTCAACCCCAGCACCAATAATATGTATCCACTTTAAATTAGGAGCAATTTCCGATAGATTTTCAGTCGGAAAATCCCAGCAAACGAGGACTTCAGCTGTCTTCATCGACTCATAAAAGTTATCAAGATCCCAGTCAAAAATAGGTTCAATCTTATCGATGAGGTCAGGGTAATTTGTAATTGCTTTATCGAACCGCTCTTTAGTCATTGCAAAAACATTCTCTCCCTCTATAGTTGGAGGGAATGAATCAGGATTGGCATGATTACTCTTAAAATGAACTCTTATTTTTTTATCACTCTTCATAGCTTGTTTTGCATGAGTTTAAGGATTTTCTCTTGACTGAATTTCTTTTAATTTATTTGTGACGATTTCAACTCTCTCTTTTTCAGATTTTCCATCTACTTCAAACTGAATTTTAATGAATTCATGAGCAAGTTTGCTGAAGAAGTCATTTTCATCTTGAACACTGCTTGGAATATTAATTACTGAATCTCCCCCGTAGGTTGGTATAGGCGAGTCTTTTAATTCAGTTACTTTTAATGGCTCTTTGCCTGCATCTAGACTTCTGATTTGTTCCCTAATTTTTTGGCGCATCATTGCAACGCCCTGATCACTAGCCAGTAAGTTTTCATTTTTATGAATATTGATTGGACCCATGCCCTCGCATGCCTCTCTATCTGCTGGAAATCTTTGGCGCTGTTCATAAGGACGATCGAATATCTCACCTTGCTCAATAAGTTCTGGACCCTCTGGAGTATTGTATTCTTGAGGGTCACCCCGTTCACCAAAATTAGCCCATGCATAGCAAATGGTAGTTTCATCATCAACTGGGACAACCCATCTTGTGAATGAGCTGCGCCCATAAAGTATTTGCTTGGTTCCATCAGCCGCAAATGCTGCGCCGGCTTGCGTAAAGTTTGGCAGAACAACCTCATTAACTCTAAACCAGACATTGTCCCCCACCCTTCTTGTATTGCATCCAAGAATCCAATTATCACGTTCAAAAAAATCAATTTGGCCTACTTCACCAAACCCTTCAGAGAACTGTTGACGACTCATATTAGAGTGAAGAAATGATGTATGTATTGGGTCAACTATTGCATCAAGTACTTGAAGCCAATTGCAATCAAATGGAGCCTTGTATGGAACCATTTCCATACCATCAAAATCTAGACTGTCGTAGTTAGGAAACTCAGGCTTTTTTTCTATTGGCCCTAGATAGGCAAAAATAAGACCTTTGAATTCATGAGTTGGATAAGCACCAAGTCTTACCTTTTGCTTTATAAAGTCTTGAGTATGCTCTGGCTGTCCTGGCACCTCTAAAATGGAACCATCAACATCAAAATGCCACCCATGATAGCAGCAGCTAATACCTGTTTTTTGACAAATTCCAAATTCAAGTGACGCTTGTCGATGTGGGCAATGCTTGTGAACTAAGCCTAACTGTAAACTATGGTCTCGGAATAAAACTAACTCCTCACCTAAGATTTTTATTGCTATAGGAAGGTCTCCAAGTTCTGATGAAATAAAAATTGGATGCCAGTATCTTCTGAAGTATTCACCTGCTTTAGTTCCTGGACCAATCCGTGCGATTTCATCATCTATCTCTTTAGAATGTTTTAATTCATAGCCTGAAAAACCTTTTAGATTAATATCTGTGCTATTTTTTTTGATGCTCAAACCTCTATTCCCCAATAATTTATCTGACTTCATTCATTCAAATAATACCAAACATATTTACATATTAATCAATTTTTAATTAAATAATGACCATATTGCCAACTAATTATCAAGTAATTGCTTAATATGCAATAATTGGGTTTATAATCTTGATACTTAATAATCAAATTCTAAATATGGATTCATCATTCATTACAGATAACCTGTCTTCTTTTAATAAAGAAGGTGCCCTAAAGCATGGTTTACCAAGCATGGCTTATACCAGTGAAGAATTTTATAAAACTGAATGTCAAACTGTCTTCTCTAATAACTGGGTATTTGTTGGCTTTGCTCATGAATTTAATGAACCTGGCGATGCAGTTCCAGTAAATGTTGCTGGTCAGCCAGTGCTTCTGATTAAGAACGTTAATGGAAGTATCAATGCATTTCATAATTCCTGTTCACATCGTTGCCTCAAAATTGTTGATGAGGCATGCAATGTTGGTTCAATGCTATCTTGCCCATATCATTCATGGACCTATAATCTAGACGGTGATCTTTGCGCCACTCCTTTTTTTGGAGGGAGAGAGCACCAACCTGAAGGATTTAATATGACAGAGCATGGACTTCATTCTGTCAAAATTGCAATCTGGCATGATTGGATATTTGTTAATTTGAATAGTGAATCTCAAGATTTTGAGGAATACGCTAAGCCATTAATTAATAACTTTCAAGACATAGACTTTAAAAAAATGAATCCTGTTGCAACTCTTGATTTTGGCGAGATAGAGACAAACTGGAAATTTTTAATGGAAAATTTCATAGAGCCTTACCATGTTCAGTTTGTTCATAGAACCACAACGAATCAGCCACTTGAAGATCACTACACAATTGTCGATGGTGTCTGCGTTGGAAGTGCAATTGATCTGGATGAAAATGATAAAGTTAAGGGAAGTTTATCTGTCAGCTCAAGATACCTCACCCTATTTCCAAATTTTATAATTGGGCGATATTTCCCTGATCAGATTGGCGTTTATTTAAATGTACCAACTGATTCTGGACACACTCTTCAAAAAAGAGTTATCTACACAACAGATGGGAAAGCTATTTCGGATAAAAGTGTAGAAGAGATTAAGAAGTTGTGGTGGGATGTTCATAAAGAAGATCATGCGATTTGTGAAAAAATGCAGCTCGGAAGATTGTCTCCAGCTTCAAAGAATGGCGGTTTACTTTCTCCCTTCTGGGAGGATAGTGTCAGAGCCTTTCAGCAAATGATTGCTGATGCTGTAACCAAATAAATATTATTAATGAGGAGTAATGATGGCAGATGAAAATTTTAATAGTGACTATAGATTAGCACACACGATGATGCGAGTACTGGATTTAGATAAATCAATCCACTTTTATTGCGACATACTGGGAATGAATGTTCTCAGAAAAACCGACTACCCGGGAGGGCGATACACTAATGCGTTTGTAGGGTACGGGCCAGAGATAGAATTTCCAGCACTAGAGCTCACTCATAACTGGGATCAAGAGACTCACTATGACAAAGGAAATGGATGGGGTCATATCTGCATTGAAACGCCAGACGTTTATAAGGCTGTTGAGGATTTAGAAGCCAGTGGAGCCAAAATACTGAGTCCAGCAAAGCCCATGAATGCTGGCACTCGAATACTTGCATTCATTGAGGATCCAGATGGCTATGTTGTTGAATTAAATGAAAAACTTGAACTAACTGAATAAGGAAAAATAATGAAAGAGAATAAACCACAATTATACAAATTTAGCGAAATTGAGCACCGCCTGCATACCTTAGAGCCAGGTAAAAGTTATATCAAACCATTTGTTACAAGCGCTGTGAGCGATACAATGTGTGGTGGTCTAAATTTTTTAAACGAAGTGTCTGTTCCTTGGGAGCTAACGTGTGATGAGATTATTTACTGCATGGAAGGTACATTTAGGTTGACTTGTGATGGCGTAGCTTATGAATGCAGTCCTGGTGATGTGCTATATGTACCAAAAGATAATTCGATTGCTTATGAGTGTGATGAGAAGTGCGTCATTTTTTATGCGGCCTATCCTCATGATTGGAAGCAGCAAGCTGGCATAACGTTTGTTCCTGGAATAGATCCAGAAGATATGCCACAAAATTAGGCTATTAAGATGAGTAACTCGAGTAGTCGTTTAATTAATTTAAATCAAGTTAATGATAAAGCAAGTGATTTAAGTTCACAGCTGCCGACAAGAGACACCCTTAAGGATAAATTAAATCAACAAATTATTGATTTACTTGAATTAGATGGGCGATTACCTTTTAAAGAGATCGCTAATAGTCTGAAGATTTCTGAAGGGACGGTTAGAAATCGAGTTAACCGAATGAAGGATGCCGGCGTTTTGCAAATCAAAGCGCTTGTCGACCGCTCGGCTATCAATTATTCAACTGATTCCATGTTAGGGATCAAAGTTGCATCTAGCTCAAGTCCAAGCCTTGTAGCTAAAAGACTTGAAAATTGTAATGAAATTGTTTTTATTATGTGGGTTACTGGGCGATATGACTTACTAGTGGAGATTGCATCAGAAAGTGACGACACGTTAAGTAAATTTCTGGAAGAACATTGCTTTAACAACGAAGATATAAAAGATGTTGAGGTTATGAAGGGATTATCAACATTTAAAAATCAGTTCTTGTTAAAGTCTCAAGAGAAGCTTTGATAATGAATACAAAAAATAGAAGGAGAAAAATATGACTAAAATTTACCACACAAAGATGGCGGATGCGCTGCCCTCAAAAAAGCGAGTTGCTGAAGAAAAAGCGCGACTTGAAAAGGCTGGCATTAAGTATATCCTGTCATGTTGGATTGATATGCTTGGGCTACCTAAAACTAAGCCAATACCTTTTGCAGAATTTGAAGCATTGTGTGCAGGAAAAGGACCACAATTTGCTGTACATTCAGTCTCATTTGTTCCAGAATTGGGGCCTAATGATTCGGATCAAATTCCAGTTCCAGATCTAGATAGTCTCGTTATTTGCCCATGGGATAAAACCTGCGTATGGGTTTTTTCTGACTTGTGGTGGGAGGATGAACCTTATAACTTATGCCCTCGACAGACACTCAAAAGAGCTGTTCAAAATGCTGATGATGCTGGTTATAAAGCTTTCTGTGGCATTGAGCCAGAATTTATTGCAATGCGTTATGAAGATGGTCAGCCAGTCAAGGCGATTGATGATGACCCACTTCCAGGTGAAGGCCTGAGACCAAGAAGGCAGGCCTTTGGATATGATGTTGAGTACTCAATTGACTCGATGGAGTTTCTGAAAGAATTAATCGATATTGTTAATGATCTGGGCTGGGAGATGAAGGACGTGGTCTGCGAAGGTGCCTACTCTCAATTTGAGTTAGACTTTACTTATACAAATATTCTACAGATGGCAGACCGATTAGTCTTCTTGAGAGTGCTTCTTAAAGAAGTTGCTAAAAAGTATGGAATGTTTATCACCTTTATGCCGAAGCCAACGATTGGTGACTGGAGATCTGGCGCCCATATTAACTTTAGCATGACAAGCAAAACAGACAATAAGAATATCTTTGAAGGAAAAGATGGTAAGTTTTCTGATGTGGCTTATCACGCTGTTGGTGGCTTAATTAAGCATGGTACTTCAATTACTGCGATAGCCTGTTCTACTGTCAATTCATACAATGGGCTAGTTCCAATTGTAGGCGGTTTTGAGGGCGGCGTTTATACTTGGGCTCCTACGACAATGGCATATGGTGACAATAACCGCTCTTGTATGATTAGACTTCCACAGAATCGTTTCTGTATTGAAAATCGTGCAGCGGATATGTGCATGAACCCATACCTTTCTCTAGCCATGACAACAGCTTCTGCTTTAGACGGTATTAAAAATAAAATTGATCCAGGCAAGCCATTGAATCTGAATCTGTATACCTTGACTCCTGAAGAAATGGAGGCATCTAACATCAAATCATTGCCTCGCAATCTTCTTGAGGCTATTGAGTCCTTAAATGAAGATGACTTTGCTAGAGAAGTGCTCGGAGATTCGATGCTTCTTCAATTTTTCTCTTATAAGAAAGACGAATGGGATCGATATCATCAGGCAGTAACTGATTGGGAAGTTCAGGAGTTTTTAAGACTCTACTAGATATTAAATCATTACTAAAAAATTAGTACGTTTTTAATTTAAACTATCTTTTTTTGAGTTAATTTTAATTCAAAGATTGTGTTGATTATTGGGAGTAAATATGTGTGGAATTGTTGGACTTTTTATTAAAAATCCTGCCCTTGAGTCTGAACTAGGAGCCTTAGTTGCGCCTATGTTAAGTGAGATGACAGAACGAGGTCCTGATAGCGCTGGTATGGCTGTCTATCGAGATCCAAATGACAAAGGGTGTAAGGTGACTGTGCTTTCTCAAAAATTAGATTTTGACTGGGCTTCATTTGAAAAAGCAGTTAGCTCTCATTTTTCTCTCAACAAATTCACTGTGACTCAAAATCATGCAGTTCTCTCTCTGGATAACTCGTTGACTGAAGTCGAGCAGTGGCTTGCTTCAAATTGGACCGACCTAAGTGTCACAAGTGCAGGAACTAATATCGAAATCTTCAAGGGCAAGGGCAACCCTGCAGATTTTATCAAACAGTTTGACATTAAAAATATGACCGGAACGCACGCACTTGGGCATACAAGAATGGCGACTGAAAGTGCTATTACGACTGAGCACTCTCACCCCTTTTCTACGGGGCAAGATTTATGCCTTGTACACAACGGCTCATTGTCAAATCATAACCGTCTTCGTGAAACGTTAAAGCGAGCAGGTGTTCAATTCAAAACCGACAATGACAGTGAGGTTGCTGCAGGATATTTGAGTTGGCGCTTGAGTGAGGGCGATGATCTTGATGAAGCGCTTAATCATGCCATTGAGGACCTCGACGGCTTTTATACTTTTGCCATTGGAACTAAAGACGGGTTTGCTGTGATGAGAGATCCAATTGGATGTAAACCAGCCATCATGGCTGAAACAGATGATTGGGCTGCTATGTCTTCAGAATATAGGGCAATTGCAACCCTTCCGGGTGCTGAAAATGCTCGCATATGGGAGCCTGAACCAACACAAATTTACAGTTGGAAAAGGAGTTAAATATGACGGCAATTAATTTAAATGAAAGCAGTGTCAGAGAGCTCAATGAAAAATTGCAGAGTGGCTCTTCAGGAGATCAGTTCTCTGTCAATAATACGGTTGGTAAGCACGCACTTTCTGTGGGACTGACCTCAGAGATTAATGTCGAGATTAATGGCCATGTCGGCTATTATTGCGCGGGTATGAACCAACAGGCAAATATTGTAATCAATGGTAATGCTGGACCTGGTCTTGCTGAAAACATGATGTCTGGTGAGGTGCGCGTCACAGGAAATGCATCCCAATATGCAGCTGCAACGGCCCATGGTGGTTTACTTGTTATTGAGGGCGATGCGAGTTCGCGTTGCGGCATTTCAATGAAGGGAGTCAATATTGTAGTGGGCGGTAATATCGGACACATGAGCGCATTCATGGCGCAGTCGGGTTGTCTTGTAGTTTGTGGTGATGCTGGAGATGCTTTAGGGGACTCTGTTTACGAGGCCAAAATTTATGTTCGCGGTGAAGTCAAAAGTTTGGGTACAGATTGTATTGAAAAAGAAATGCGTGATGAGCACAAAAAAGAGCTTAAAGAATTACTAAAACAATCAAATATGAACCATAAGGTCGAAGATTTTAGACGCTACGGTTCTGCACGAAAATTATATAATTTTGACATTGACCAAGTTGATGAATACTAAGGAGACTAGATTATGAGTAAAGATAATCCAACATTAATAGAATCGTCCACTTTTCCAAGACATGTTATTGCTGAAATTCAGCGAGCAGCTAAAACAGGTATTTATGATATCCGTGGCTTTGGTGCGAAGAGAGATATCCCTACTTTTGATGACTTAGTTTTTCTTGGGGCGTCAACTTCCCGCTACCCTTTAGAGGGCTACAGGGAAAAATGTACCACTGAAGTTGTCTTGGGAAATCGATTTGCAAAAAATCCAATCCATTTAAAAACACCAGTCACTATTGCTGGTATGAGCTTTGGATCTCTTTCAGCGCAGGCAAAAGAGTCTTTGGGAAGGGGCGCTACACTTGCTGGTACAAGCACTACAACAGGTGATGGCGGTATGACGCCTGAAGAAAGAGGGCACTCTAAAACACTCGTATACCAGTACTTGCCATCAAGATATGGTATGAATCCTGATGACTTAAGGCGCGCTGATGCCATTGAAATTGTTCTTGGTCAGGGCGCTAAACCTGGCGGAGGTGGTATGCTTTTGGGTCAAAAAATTTCACCACGAGTTGCAGAAATGAGAAATCTTCCTG
The DNA here is from genome assembly GCF_059512465.1 of Candidatus Pseudothioglobus sp. uisw_142. Classification (NCBI taxonomy): domain Bacteria; kingdom Pseudomonadati; phylum Pseudomonadota; class Gammaproteobacteria; family Pseudothioglobaceae (SeqCode); genus Pseudothioglobus (SeqCode); species Candidatus Pseudothioglobus sp. uisw_142. Next base: position 1,375,748 of record NZ_CM183452.1, on the reverse strand, counting down.
AGGGAATAGATCAACGTTCAGCGTGTCGTCACCCAGATTGGACAGGACCAGATGATCTTGAAATTAAGATTCAAGAGCTTCGTGAAATCACCAATTGGGAGAAGCCTATTTATGTAAAGGTTGGCGCCACTCGTGTTTTTTATGACGTTACTTTAGCTGTTAAAGCTGGGGCAGATGTTGTCGTTGTTGATGGCATGCAAGGTGGAACTGCTGCAACTCAAGATGTCTTTATTGAGCATGTTGGTATTCCAACACTGCCGGCGGTAAGAATGGCTGTTGAAGCTTTGCAGGAGATGGATATGCATCGCAAGGTGCAGTTGATAGTTTCTGGCGGCATCAGGAGTGGCGCTGACGTTGCAAAAGCCTTAGCACTCGGTGCTGATGCAGTCTCTATAGGTACTGCTGCGCTCATTGCTTTGGGTGATCAAAGTCCAGAGTTTGATGATGAGTATAAGGCGATTGGTTCAGCTGCTGGCTTTTGGGATGATTATCAGGCGGGAAATGATCCAGCCGGAATTACGACTCAAGATCCCGAACTTGCAAAAAGATTGGACCCAATATTAGGGGGTCGAAGATTGGCAAACTATATCAATGTTTTGACACTCGAGTTACAAACATTGGCTCGCGCCTGTGGCAAAAGCCATGTCCATAATTTGGAGCCAGAGGATATGGTAGCATTAACAATGGAAGCTGCAGCTATGGCTGGAGTCCCGTTAGCGGGCACAAGTTGGATTCCTGGAAAAAATGGGATGTAAACTACTTAAATTATTTATAAAACATGACAGATAGGAGAATTTATGGCTATTAAACTTAGTAAGGTCGCTAAAGAGAGAGGGATTGAATACTTTTTGATTAGCTTTGTGGATTTATTTGGCAGTCTTCGCTCTAAATTAGTTCCTGCACGGGCTATTGATGATATGCAAAAAGATGGCGCTGGTTTCGCAGGATTTGCTGCCTGGCTTGACATGACACCTGCCCATCCTGACATGTTTGCTATCCCTGATCCAGATAGTTTAATTCAATTACCATGGAAGCCAGAAGTGGCATGGCTTGCCTCAGATCTATGGATGGATGGAAAACCAGTAGAGGCATCTCCCCGCGTTGCTTTAAAGCGACAGTTAGCCGAGGCTGAGAAGCAAGGCTTTAGAATGAAAACGGGTGTTGAGTGTGAGTACCATTTAATTAATGATGATGGAACTGATATTGCCGATGAGAAAGATACCCAAAGTAAGCCTTGCTATGATCAGCAAGCACTAATGCGCCAATATCCAGCTATAAAGCAAATTTGTGACAGTATGATTGAGCTTGGATGGGGTCCCTATCAGAATGATCACGAAGATGCCAATGGCCAATTTGAGATGAACTGGGACTTTGATGATGCATTAACTACAGCAGATCGTCAGGTATTTTTTAAGTTTATGGTCAAATCAATTGCTGAAATTCATGGGATGCGGGCAACCTTTATGCCTAAGCCCTTTACTCACCTGACTGGAAACGGCTGTCATTCCCACTTGTCTATCTGGAGCCTTGATGGAACTAAAAACCTTTTTAATGGGGACAATGATAAAAGAGGCTTGGGGTTATCTTCTTTAGCCTATCAATTTTTAGGTGGCATTATGCATAGCGCAGATCGTTTAACAGCAATATTCAATCCAACTGTCAATAGCTATAAGCGAATTAATGCTCCAAGGACTTTGTCTGGGGCAACATGGTCTCCAAGTTCAATTACGTATGGAGGCAATAACCGAACTCACATGATTAGAGTGCCAGACTCTGGGAGATTTGAATTAAGATTGATGGACGGCGCTGCGAATGCTTATCTGATGCAAGCTGCTATTCTTGCTTGTGGTTTAGATGGTATTGCTGCTAACAGAGATCCGGGTGATCCGCTTGATATAAATATGTATGAACTTGGAAAAGATATTGAGGGATATAAACAGCTTCCTAAAAACTTACTCGATGCCCTAAGACTTCTTGAGGGCAGTGATGTTTTAAGAGAGAGACTTGGCGATAACTTGATTGATGCTTATATCAAGCTAAAGCATAGTCAATGGAATGATTATTCAGCCCATTTAAGCCAGTGGGAGAGAGATAATACTCTAGACTGTTAATTATACAAAAAGCGTTTAAACAAGTAAGATGCTGAAATGGACTATGATAAATTTGAATTAGGTGATGTTACTCTGCTATCTGGAGAAGTCTTAAGTTCAGCATTCTTGGCTTATAAAACCTATGGTACATTGGATGCCAATAAAAGTAATGTTGTCGTTTTGCCTACTTTTTATACCGGCTCTCACCAAAGAAATGAGGGATTCTTTGGTCCAGGAAGAGCGATAGATCCAGATAAGCACTTCGTAGTTTCAATTGACATGTTTGGTAACGGATTCTCTTCCTCACCAAGCAACACAGAGTCACCTCAGGATGGTCCAAGGTTCCCTCATGTCTCTCTCTGGGATAATGTTGCATGCCAGTATCGGCTTATCACTGAGGCATTAGGAGTTAAGAGGATTGCACTCGTTACAGGATGGTCAATGGCTGGTTGCCAGGCCTATCAGTGGGCTGCGCAGTACCCTGACTTTGTTGATGCCATCTTACCATTTTGCGCTTCAGCTAAAACTTCACCACACAACTATGTTTTTCTTGAAGGGATTAGGGCTGCACTTTGTGCAGACCAACATTGGAATAATGGAGACTATAGCTCACCTCCTGTTAGTGGACTAAAAGCATTTGCTAGAGTTTATGCAGGATGGGCTTTTTCACAAACGTTTTATCGCGACTCACTTTATAAAACACTCGGTTATGAGTCAGTAGAGGATTTACTGGTGGACTGGGAGGAGGACCATGCTGAAAATTGGGATGCTAACAATCTTCTCTGTAAGCTAAGAACTTGGCAGACTAGCGATATAAGTCTTGGCCCAACTTATCAAGGCAATTTTATGATGGCACTGAAATCAATTAAGGCCAAATCTATCTTAATGCCCTGCACACAGGATTTGTACTTTCCTCCTGAGGATAACGCTATTGAGGCAAGTCATATGACTAATGTTGAATTTCGACCCTTTGATTCTCCATTTGGCCATTGCGCTGCTAATCCGGGAAATGATAAAGGCTTTACTTCAGCACTAGAGGATGGGTTAAGACAACTACTTGGAGAGAAATAATGGGTAGTGATATGACAATTACATGGCAAGATTTTGAAAAAGTAGATATCAGAGTTGGGACTATTACTAAGGTTGAAGATTTTCCTGAGGCCAGAAAGCCAGCCTACATTCTGCATGTTGATTTTGGATCTGAAATAGGAATCAAAAAATCTAGCTCGCAAATTACAGATCTTTATAACATTCAACAACTTCAAGATAAGCAAGTTATGGCAGTTGTTAACTTTGCTCCCAAGCAAGTTGGACCAATTATGAGTGAGTGTTTGGTTTTAGGGTTTTACCGTAAAGACAATTCAGTGGTGTTAGCCACTAATGATTTACCTATAAATAATGGCTCTCGTCTACTATAGATTTTAGTCTTTAGTAATTGCTCATCCAATAACTGAATGATTAAGAGTCTGTATTGTAAAATTAAGATTTGATATTTCAACATAAGTTATAAAACTCTCAATGATCATTTGTGCGGGCGAATCTTTAATAGATATGGTCTCTTTTCGTGGGGAGGCTGAATATACACCTCATGTTGGAGGAAGTAATTTCAATTCATCGATTGCGCTTGGACGATTGGGAGCTGATAGCTATTATTTTGGCGCCATATCCAATGATAGTTATGGAGAGCTCATTGAGAATACTTTGCGACATTCTAAAGTTAAAGAGGACTTTGTCATTAAGACAAACCGTCCAACAACACTTGCCTATGCTGATGTCATCGAAGGCATTGCAGAGTACACCTTTGTTGACGAACATTCAGCTGGAAGATTATTAGATCAATCGAGTCTCAAACCTTTTCTAGTTGGATTGAAAAAGGCAAAGGCATTATTGGTTGGAGGGATAAGTCTTCAAGCAGAGCCTTGTGGGTCAAGTTGGCAGTGGCTTATAGGCGAGGTTTCGGGCTATCTGCCAATTTATTTTGATGCTAATATTCGTCCTGATTTTATTGAAGATAAACAAAGTTTTTTTGATCGCTTTATTGAGCTAACTTCTAAAGTTGATATTATTAAAATATCAGATGAAGACTATCGCTATCTTTATGGAGCTCAAGACTTCAGTGAGACCAGTAAAAGTTGGCTTAATAATGGAGTTAAGTTGGTTATTCTGACATTGGGATCAGATGGAGCAAAAGTTTTATATAGTGACCATGAAGTTTCTGTACAGAGTAATAAGGTTGATGTTTTAGATACTATTGCAGCCGGGGATACTTTTAATGCAGGATTCTTATTGAGTCTTGATAAGCAGGGTTTGCTCGATAGGGAAAGTCTTAATTCTATAGGTGAGGCCCAGCTTAAAACTGCACTTACTTTTGCTAATAAAGTAGCTAGCATTTCAGTTACAAAAAAAGGCGCAAATCCGCCATGGCTCGAAGAGCTCTAAATACAAAAAACTATTTTGTTTGAGGGCACTTTAAAAGAAAACTTTTAAACCCTATATAGTCATTCAAAGAAGAAGATAGTAAGTAAAATCTACCCTTTCTTCGTATTATACAAATTAGCAAAATAATGGATTCAATTATTTCAATTAAAGACTTATCCAAAACTTATAATTCGGGTTTTGAAGCTCTTAAAGCTGTCAATTTAGAAATTAAAAGAGGTGAGATACTTGCTCTTTTGGGTCCGAATGGAGCAGGTAAAACAACTTTAATTTCAACTATTTGCGGCATTATTTCTCCTTCATCAGGATCAGTCACTGTTGATGGTTTTGATATTATTAGTGATTTTCGGAAAACGAGAGCAATGATAGGCCTTGTTCCACAAGAATTGACTTTGGGTTCATTTGATACGGTTTGGAGTACAGTCAGATTTAGTAGAGGTTTGTTTGGCTCTAAAAGAGATGACGCTTACCTTGAGCAGCTTCTTAAGGATTTGTCACTTTTTGATAAGAAAGACTCTGAAATTAGGGCTTTATCAGGAGGCATGAAAAGAAGGGTGCTCATCGCTAAAGCGCTCTCTCATCAACCTAAGGTGTTATTCTTAGATGAGCCAACTGCTGGCGTTGATGTTGAGCTCAGAAAGGAAATGTGGAAGATTGTTCATAAACTCAGTAAACAAGGCGTCACTATTATCTTAACAACACACTATATTGAGGAAGCTGAAGAAATTGCCGAGAGGGTTGGTGTAATTAGTAATGGTGAACTTTTACTGGTTGAGAAAAAAGATGAGCTAATGGAGAGTCTTGGTAAAAAACAACTCATTATTGATTTAAAAGAGCCCGTTAAAAAGATTCCAAGTTCGCTCAAGAATTACAATATTGAATTGAGTGAGGATGGTATGCAGATTTCATATACCTACGTTGTCAAAGACGAGGAGGTTGATGTATCTGAAGTCCTTCATGAGATTACAAATTCGGGATTGCATCTTAAAGATCTTAAGGTTGAGCAGAGCTCGTTAGAGGATATTTTTGTTGACTTAGTTAAGGAGAAGTCATGAACTTTACTGCCATTAAGGTCATTTATTTCAATGAAATGATGCGCTTTTGGAACACTCTTTTTCAGAGTGTTGCCTCACCAGTGATTTCTACTGCTCTATATTTTGTAGTCTTTGGCTCAGCAATTGGATCAAGGATGGAGAATATTGAAGGTGTTTCGTATGGCTTATTTATTGTTCCTGGGTTGACTATGTTATCGGTACTTACCCAGAGTATCTCCAATGCATCATTTGGAATATTCTTTCCTAAATTTACGGGAACTATATATGAATTACTTTCAGCTCCAGTATCCTTTTATGAGACCCTCATTGGTTATGTTGGTGCTGCGGCAACAAAGTCACTGATTTTGGCCACAATCATTCTAGTAACCGCTAACCTTTTTGTTGACTTGAATATCGCGCACCCTTTTTGGATGCTCAGCTTCTTAGTGCTAACGTGCGTAGCCTTTAGCCTTTTTGGATTTATTATTGGACTTTGGGCCGACAACTTTGAGAAGCTACAAATTATTCCTTTGCTCATTATTACGCCTTTGGTTTTTCTTGGAGGCAGCTTTTATTCAATTAGTATGCTTCCTGAGCTATGGCAAAAGGTAACTCTATTCAATCCAGTTCTTTACCTTGTGAGTGGTTTTAGGTGGAGCTTTTTTGAAGTCTCTGATGTGAGTGTAGGAATCAGTTTGTTTATGGTCTTTTTATTTTTAGCTATTTGTATTGCCATAGTTGCCTGGATGTTCAGAACAGGTTACAAGCTTAAGCAGTAATATTGAGGAGGGGTATGGCTCAAATTACTGATCTGTATATATACCCTGTAAAGTCACTTAAAGGGATTGCTCTTAAAGAGGTCCATACTGGTTTGAGGGGCTTTCAATATGATCGAGAGTGGATGATTACGGACAGTAAGTATCACTTCATTTCTCAGCGTGAAATTGAGTCAATGGCTACATTCAAGACAGAGATTGATACTACTTCACTGATACTTTGCTCAAATGCCAATCAGTTTAGCGTCTCTCTTCATTCAGAAAAATTAAATAAAGTTAGGGCAACTGTTTGGGATGATGCCTGTGATGCTTATGATGAGGGTGATGAGGTTTCGAATTGGCTGACTGAGGAGCTAGGAGAATATAAAGGGAGCTCGCTTCGACTTGTGAGGTTCTCTGCTGATGGCGAGAGGGCCGTTCCAGAAGAGTATTTAAATGGCATGAGAGCGCAAAGTGCTTTCTCTGATCAGTTCCCTTATTTGATTACCTCTTGGGAGTCTCTTGGAAGGCTGAATCAGGGGCTTCATGATAATCATTCTAAAGAGGTGTCAATGAACCGCTTCAGGCCTAATATTGTCGTTCAAGGCCTGGATGATTTGGAGAAAATGACTGATAGTGATTTATCCTGTGATGAGGGTGACTACAGATTCGGTCTAAGAAAGCCATGCAAGCGCTGCAAGATTGTTACTATTAACCAAGAAAATGGTGAGATTATGGAGCCTAAAGAGCCTTTAGCGACACTTGTAAAATTAAAATTTAGTGATGCTATAAAGGGAGCATTTTTTGGTCAAAATGCAATTTTACTCTCTGAAGATTGTGTAATCAGGGTAGGTGATGAACTCAAACTCATTTCTTAAATATTAGAAAAGACTGGCAATCAATTTTCTAGAGAGATGGCTCCAAGCTTGATCTCATTTTTCCAAGCATGCCCATAAATGACTTCATAGGTTGCAGGAATCTTGCCATTGTCACGATAACTTTCATACATTTCTAGCATCTTTTTAAACTTTGTTTTGCCAGTGAGCGACTTGGATCTATTCTCAACTGTCTGGGCGCCAATTCCCTTAAGGTCATGCATTAAATCTAAAACTTTTTCATAGGTTAAGGTTAATTTTTCCATTTCCATGATAGGGCTCTGAAATCCAGATTGGATCATCTGATCTCCAATATCATGCATATCTATAAAATCGTTAACATGCGCCTCGTTGTCAACTACTGACCAGCTTCTTTTCAGTTCCTGAAGTGTCTCAGGGCCAAAGGTCGTAAACAAGATCAATCCGTGTGGCTTAAGAACCCTAAAGCACTCATTAAAAAGTGTTTTGAGGTCAGGGCACCACTGAATCATTAAATTTGATACAACAAAATCAACACTATTGGAGGCAAATGGTAGTTCATAGGCATCCGCACAAACTTTTAGATTTTGCGAATTATTTTTTAAGGACTGTTGAGCGAAATCGACACAAAATAAACTCGCATTAGGAAACATATCAGCTGTCTTGTCACTCAGGAATCCCGTACCAGAACCTAAATCGATAATATTTTCAGGATTAATTGAAATAACCTTTAACTTTTCAGACAGTCTTTTAGCTATTTCATTTTGAAGAAAGGCATTATCGTTATATTTATCAGAGGCACTGTTAAATGTTCTTCTTACTCTAGACATGATCTGATTTGGCTTGAAATTTGATTCATTATATTGAAGTATAGATCTGGACCAGGAGAAAATTCACTTCCCAAAATATCAATTTTTGATGCCTTTAAAGCTAAACCCTCAGACAGAGCTTTGACTTGGCTAGGGTTATTATCAATGCCATAAACTAAACAAGATATCTTCAAATTTTTGATCATTCTTTTTGACTCTAGTGTTCTTTTGACACTTAAACGAGCTCCGTGGTAAGGCGTCACAATGACGGGCCTCTTCAACTTTTGATCTTTCTCAAAATATTGGAGCGTGTCATCAATGACAGCGATTCTTTTTGACTTAATTGACTTGAGTTTAGAAACTAAATCAAGATTAAGCTTATCTATTTTTAAATTAAATTTTTCCAAATTCGTAACGTAAGTCTGTTCATTAGACGGGTCTAATACTTTCAGGCGACTCGCTATAGTATTTGCAATCAACTGAACGTTTTCTGTGCTCAGCCATAAATGATAATCGAGGATGCTATGATCTTGCTCTTCGTGTTCTTCATCTTTTTCGAAAATAGAGTCTCTAGCACTATAGATTTTTAAGTTATCAGTATCACTGACAAACACTAAGGAATCCGAATTTATGTTTTTTAAGGCTTTCTTTAAACCAATTTCAAAATTTTCATCAACAGTAATCACGAGATCCGCATCTGAGATTAAGCGAATCTGTGACGGTTTCAAGTGGAATGTGTGAGCAGAATTATTAGACTTTAGAAGTAACTCTGGCTCAGCTATGCCACTCATCAGAGAGGACACAATGCTATGAATTGGCTTAATGCTGGTGACAACAACTGGAGATGTTTGCCCATAGGCACTTCCCAAGCTTATCAAAAGTATTAAACTGATTATAAAACGGAGGTTCATAGCCCATCCAAAAATAAAAAAAGTGAATAGAAAATTATACGCTAATCAAATAATTTACTTAAAGCTTAGTTATTACAAATAACAATGGCGCGAGTTGGGGCTGGGTAGCCTTCGACTGTTAGGGAAGGGTCGGAAGGATCAAGAAAGTCCTCTAATGACGCAAGACTATCACCAATCCATTGTGTTTTTCTTTGTTCATTCGGCATTGTTTGAGATATATCTATCACTCTAATGTTTCTATATCCAGAATCAATTAGCCAAGATTTAAGTGTTTCAGTCGAAGGCAGACAATGAACGTTTCGCATATTTGCATATCGCCCCTCTGGAATGAGTGAATAACCTTTATCACCATCAATGATTAGTGTTTCAAGGATTAACTCTGAGTCAGAAGCCATCATTTCTTTAAGATTAGATAAGTGAAGCATATGGTCTCTCTGATGATAAAGTACTCCCATAGAAAATACGCTCTCAAATATTGGCATAGAGGGCATTTCTTCAAGTCTTAATGGAAGCAACATTGATTTTGAATCTTGCTTGTGTAAAGCATTAATTGCAGCATATTGATAATTAAAAAGGAGAAAAGGCTCAATTCCTAGAGCCTTTTTAGCTCCTTCAAGAGCCATCCTAAGCGTGAAATATCCGTTACCAGCTCCAACATCAAGAACTCTTCTATTTTTTAATGGCGTGATATCATTTTTGAGACGTTGCCACTTCATGTCGCCCTGCCATTCACTCTCCAGTATTAAATCATTAAGGATAAAAGGGCCTTTTCTCCATGGCAAGAATTTTCGTAACTTTGATTCAATAATTTCGGATGAAGCATCTATATTATTAATGGATAAATAAGGTTCATTTAGGCCTAAATGACCTTTAGATAGGGCATTAAGTTCATTGAGTGCCTCATTCCATTTTGGAGTATTTCCATTTTTAACTTTGAGAGCTTTAATGCTTTTTGCAAGGCACTCATCGATGAACTTTTGAAGGGCTAAATCATTGAAAAACAGATCAAATCTTTCTTCGAATAATTTCATAAATTAAATCAGTTCCAAAAATATATCTAGTATAAAATAAGTTGTAGATACATATATATGTTACTTTTACTCTTTTTGGAGATTAACGTGATTAACAAATCAATTAAATTTTTTGCACTACTTTTTTTGACTCTCAATGTCTATGCAGGTGGTGATGACAGAGATCAAGTTTATTATGAAAACCTTGATGAGGAACTAGCTGCCTTTGAAGCACAACTAGCTGAAGATCTTGCCAAGCAAGAAGCAGCTCTTGCCAAAAAGGCTTCTGCTGAAATGATGGCTGAAATTGAAGCTGAGATGGCAAGAGATGCTGCTCTTAAGGCTTTCCAAGATAAACTCGCAGCAGATAAAGCTGCTGCTGCAAAGGCAAATGCTGCTTACCAATCTAAGCTTGCCAGAGATGCTGAAATGGCTGCTCGTATGGAAGAATTAGCAATTGAAAGAGAATTAGCTGCCTTTGAGGCTCAACTTGCTGCTGAAGCTGCTGCTGCTGAAATGATGGCTGAGATTGAAGCTGAGATGGCAAGAGCTGCTAACCTTCAAGCTTTTCAACAAAAGCTAGAAGATGAAAGAGCTGCTGCTGCTGCTGCAACTGCTGCCTATGAAGATTCACTTCTCGATGCTGAATTTGCTGCTCTTGAAGCAAAATTAGAAGCTGAAGCTGCTGCTGCTGAAATGATGGCTGAGATTGAAGCTGAGATGGCAAGAGCTGCTAACCTTCAAGCTTTTCAACAAAAGCTAGAAGATGAAAGAGCTGCTGCTGCTGCTGCAACTGCTGCCTATCAAGCGTCGCAAGAGGTTATTGGTGAACTAGTTGTTGAAGATGAGGTCATAGTAGTTACTGAAGCTGCTCACGAGGCTTGTAAGCATGCTTTAGGTTTGACAGATGCTAACATTACTCTTTTCGAGAGTGCACTTGCTGATGGAACTTTATTTAATAAGGGCCCTCAAAGTGCAAATGGTACTGAGTTTGGTGCCTCAAGATGGGATGCATATGCTAACTGTGTGAGCAACTATGTGAATCCGTTCTAATTTTGAGTAACCTCTCTATTGGCTTTTAATAGAGACTAACTAAGACAGAAAAGAAAACCCAGAGCATGCTCTGGGTTTTTTTATTTATAATTATTGACTATGTTTAAAATTTTTACTTCTTTTTCTATCCTGTGTTTGATATTATTTTCCTCTAGCACTAGCTTCGCTGATGATGATAATTCAGATCTTCAAGATGAGCTTGATATGGTTTTGATGGAGGAGGTTAACCCGTGTTTTGATCAGCTTGAGGGTGATGTTAATGATGATAGTAATATCACTTCAGTTATAAAGCTTTCTGGATTAGGCGCCTTCAATCAGGGTGATGAAATTATGAGCTCAAGCAATGTAAAGGCGATTGTTGATTCTTATGACCCAAAAACGAATCAATTAACATACTATCAAACAGCTGAAACTGGTTTTAGGTCTTTTTCAATTGGCGAGAAGTTAGTCGGAAAGGGTTCAGATGTATTAACGATTGAAGAATTGGTTTTAGATTTTGTAGTACCATGTTCAGATTTGATTGTCTCAATCGAAGAAGATCCTGAACAAATGATTTTTATCTTTGCTGACTCTGAGGCTGCAATAAAGGCTAAATTAGCCGCCGCTGAAATGATGGCAGAAATCGAAAAAGAAATGGCAAGAGCTGCTGCTCTTAAAGCCTTCCAAGACAAACTCGCAGCCGATAAAGCCGCCGCTGCTGCTGCAACTGCTGCCTACAGAGATGCTCTTCTTGAAGCAGAGCTTGCTGCTTTTGAAGCAAGACTTGCTGCAGAACAGGCCGCCGCTGAAATGATGGCTGAGATTGAAGCTGAGATGGCAAGAGCCGCTGCACTTAAATTCTTCCAAGAAAAACTCGCAGCAGATAAAGCAGCTGCTGCAAAGGCTAATGCTGCTTATCAGTCAAAACTCGCTAGAGACGCTGAGATGGCTGCTAGAATGGAGGAGCTTGCAATAGAACAAGAATTAGCAACATTTGAAGCAAAACTTGCTGCTGAACAAGCCGCCGCTGAAATGATGGCAGAAATCGAAGAAGAAATGGCAAGAGCTGCTGCTCTTAAAGCCTTCCAAGACAAACTCGCAGCCGATAAAGCCGCTGCTGCTGCTGCAACTGCTGCCTATAAAGACTCACTTCTCGATGCTGAATTTGCAGCTCTTGAAGCAAGTTTAGAAGCTGAAGCTGCTGCCGCTGAAATGATGGCTGAGATTGAAGAGGAAATGGCAAGAGCCGCATCCCTTAAAGCCTTCCTTAAGAAACTTGAGGAAGAAAAGGCTGCTGCCTCATCCTCTACTGCCGCCTACCAGGCAAAGTTAGCTTACGACAAGAGAGTGACAAAGATTATGGACGATCTATTAGTTGAATTGGACGACTTTAATTTATCAGGAGAATATAAGTCAACAATTGCTGATGAACTTATAAAGGAAGCAACTACAAAGCTAGAGGAGGAAGCATTTGTTGGAACCATCTCTGGAGAAATAGTAACAGAAGCTATTCATGACTTCTGTAAGGTCAACTTAGGTTTGTCAGAAAGTAATATTGAGCTTTTCAAAAAAGCTTTAGAAGGTGACTATTTAGGTAATGTTGGTCCACAGGTAGAGTATGGAACCGAGTTCACAGCCAACAGGTGGCAAAAATATATTGACTGTGTAGGCTCTAAAAGATAGAACAAACTTCGGATAGACTGTTTAAATCTCAAGCAATGAGCTTTCTTTATCAATGAGAGCTTTGTCAATTGAGCCGATATGTTGATCAGTGATTTTTTGGACATTATCTTCTGCTCTATGGGCTTCATCTTCAGAGATTTCCTTTTCTTTTAATAGCTCTCTAAAGTCAGAGATTGCATCTCTTCTTATATTTCTTATTGCGACTCTTGCATTTTCAGCTTCATCCCTTACAACTCTTACGAGTTCTTTTCTTCTTTCTTCGGTCAGAGGAGGGAGTGGAATCCTCAATACTTGTCCTTGCGTATTAGGGTTCAAGCCTAGGTCTGAGGTCATAATTGCTTTCTCAATAGGACCAACCATATCTTTCTCCCAGGGTGAAACCTTAAGCGTTCTTGAATCTTCAGAGCTTATGTTTGACACTTGCGATAGTGGAACCATTGCACCATAATATTCGACTGTGATTTGCTCCAATAAAGATGGATGAGCCCTTCCTGCACGTATTTTACTAAAGTCATTTTCGAGAGAAGATAAAGATTTATCCATTCGACTATTAGCATCACTATGAATTTCATTAACCATCTTTATTCTCCATTTTGACTGACCATCGTCCCAATTGACTGGCCATTAATTATATTAGCAAGAGCATAATTATCCTCCAGCATACTAAAAACACAAATTCTGATATTGTTGTCTCTGCAGAGCGCAAAAGCGGCAGTATCCATAACTTTAATATTTTGCTCAATAGCTGAGTCAAAGCTGAGTGAGTCAAATTTAATAGCTGATGAATCTTTTAGAGGGTCGCTTGAGTATATGCCATCTACTTTTGTAGCCTTAAAGACAATATCAGCACCAATTTCAACTGCTCTTAACGCAGCGGCAGTATCCGTTGTGAAACATGGAATTCCAGTTCCAGCTGAGAAAATAACTACCTTGCCACTGGACAGTTTCTCTTTAGCTTGAGTATGATTAAACGGCTCACATACTCCGCCGCCAATTGCAAAGCCTGACATGACCATTGAAGGTATTTTGTTTCTTTCAAAGGCATCTGAAAGGGCTAGAGCGTTCATAACTGTAGCAAGCATCCCTATATGATCACTGGTGATTTTATTCAAACCTTCTTCTGCCAGAGTGGCGCCTCTATATAAATTTCCACCACCAACAACAATAGCAACTTCAACGCCAAGATCAAGAGCAGATTGTACAATAGTGACAACCTTCTTAAGTATCTCAGTGTCTATATTTTGACTATTGCCTGATAACGCTTCACCGCTCAGTTTTAGTAAGATTCGACGATAGGAAACCATATGCTAAGAATTCAATACAAAATTGTGATTTTACACAAGGCATGAGTATAATGAACCCTTTGTCCATCATAAAATTATTGAGATTATGGATTCAATTAGTATCCGTGGAGCCAAGGTCCATAACTTAAAAAATATAGATGTAAGCCTACCCAGAAACAAGCTAGTTGTGATAACTGGACTCTCTGGATCTGGTAAATCTTCATTGGCCTTTGATACTATTTATGCTGAGGGTCAAAGGAGATATGTTGAGTCACTATCTGCATACGCAAGACAGTTTTTATCACTCATGGAAAAGCCCGATGTGGACCACATTGAAGGCCTCTCACCAGCTATATCTATCGAACAAAAGGCGACATCACACAATCCTCGATCGACCGTTGGAACCATCACAGAAATTTATGACTACCTTAGACTTCTGTTTGCTAGGGTAGGCTCTCCAAGATGTCCAGATCATGGCGATGAACTTCAAGCTCAAACTATTTCACAGATGGTCGACTCTATTTTAGAGCTCCCAGAAGATTCAAAAATTATGATTCTAGCCCCTATTGTGAGAAATAGAAAAGGCAGTCATCTCAAGCTCCTCCAAGAGCTTTCTCATGAAGGTTTCCTGAGGGCTCGCATCGATGGAGAGGTTGAGTTTCTTGAGGAAGCTTCAGAGCTTGATGGAAATAAAAACCACACCATCGAGATTGTAGTTGATCGATTAAAAGTAAGGCAGGACATTTCATCAAGGTTATCAGAGTCATTAGAAACAGCTCTCAATATGAGCTCTGGCATCGCAATCGTGAGCCCTATGGAATGGGTTAGTGATTGGAAGGAGCTAACCTTTTCAGCAAAATTTTCATGTGTCCATTGCGGTTATTCCTTAAATGAATTGGAGCCTAGACTCTTTTCATTCAATAACCCAGTTGGAGCCTGTGAAACTTGTGATGGTTTAGGCGTCAAAGATGTGTTTGATGAGGAGAGAGTGGTAGCTAATCCTGAATTAAGCCTAGAAGATGGTGCGGTTTATGGATGGAGTAAAAGTAATGCATACTTCTATCAAATGCTCACACTGGTTGGTAATTTTTATAATTTTAGTGTGGCCACCCCCTTCAATGAATTGTCTGACGAGCATAAACAAATTATTCTTTATGGGAGTGGGAGTCAATCAATTGACTTTTCAAAGATAAAAGGAAGGCGAGGTTGGTCTAGTAGAAAGAAGCCCTTTGAAGGAATTATCCCAAGGATGATGCGCAGATATGCTGATAGCGAGATTCGTTCAGTTAGAGAGGATCTTTCAAGGTACGTAATCAGTAAGCCTTGTGCAAGTTGCCATGGTGATCGATTAAATGCATCAGCAAGGAATGTGTTTATTGATGAAAAAAATATTTCTGATTTGACCAAATTAACAATTGACCAGGTATTTGAATTTTTTGAGACGTTAGAGCTCGATGGTCAACGTGGTGAAATTGCAAGCAAAATTCTTAACGAGATTTCTCAACGATTACACTTCTTAATTAATGTCGGTTTAGACTATCTAAATCTTGAGCGAAAAGCTAACTCCCTTTCAGGGGGTGAGGCCCAAAGGATTAGACTGGCATCTCAGATAGGGGCCGGTTTAATAGGGGTTCTATATGTTCTCGATGAGCCATCGATTGGTCTTCATCAAAGAGATAACCAAAAATTATTAGACACTTTAATTTATCTCAGAGATCTAGGTAATACTGTTATTGTTGTAGAGCATGATGAAGATGCTATCAGACAGGCTGACTATGTTGTGGATATTGGGCCAGGTGCCGGCATTCATGGCGGAGAAATTGTTGCAAGCGGCTCTCCTGATGACGTCATTGCAAACACTAAATCACTGACTGGTGATTATTTAAGTGGACGATTAGAAATTAGCATTCCTAAGAATCGAAAAAAATCAAATGGCTGGCTTGAGATTACTGGAGCAAGTGGTAATAATTTGAAAAATGTTGATTTAAGGATTCCAGTGGGTGTGCTTACTTGCATTACTGGCGTTTCTGGTTCGGGAAAATCAACACTAATCAATAACACACTATATGAACTGGCAGCTTATACCTTAAATGGTGCTCAAACTGATATTGCACCATTCAAAGAGGTAAAGGGGATGGATCTTTTTGACAAGGTGGTAAACATTAATCAGAGTCCTATCGGAAGAACGCCAAGATCTAACCCTGCAACCTATACAGGCGTATTTACTTTAATACGTGATTTATTTGCGCTTACACTGGAATCAAGATCAAGAGGATACAAGTCGGGACGATTTAGTTTTAATGTTAAGGGTGGAAGATGCGAAGCCTGCAAGGGCGATGGACTGATTAAAGTCGAAATGCACTTCCTGCCTGATGTGTATGTTTCATGTGATATATGCAGTGGACACAGATACAATAGAGAAACCTTAGAGATTAAATACAAAGGCAAGTCAATTGCTGAGGTTTTGGAGATGACCGTTGAAGATGCTCTAAATTTTTTTCAGGCAATACCCAAGATTAATCAAAAAATTCAGACACTAATGGATGTTGGCCTTTCATACATAACACTTGGCCAGAATGCGACTACACTTTCTGGCGGTGAGGCTCAGCGAATAAAGCTAGCTAAAGAGCTCTCTAAATCAGATACTGGGCAAACTCTCTACATTCTTGATGAACCCACTAGTGGTCTTCATTTTCACGATATCAAGCAACTCCTCTCGGTCATTTTTAGATTGAGAGATCGAAATAATACAATCGTAATTATTGAGCATAACCTTGATGTTATAAAAACTGCTGATTGGATTGTTGATTTGGGGCCAGAGGGGGGTAATAAAGGTGGCGAGATAATAGCTTATGGAACTCCCGAAGAGGTTGTGATGAATAAAAAATCATTTACAGGGAGTTTCCTTCAACATCACCTTTGACATTTATTTTTTAAATTCTTCAAGCAACATCGTAAATTTAGTTTTACCATTTATCTTTTGAATCTTAATAGGATGAAGATTGTTGTTAAATGAAAGATTAAGAATTAATCTTAATTCTTCACATAAAACTCTAATAGTAATTATTTTGTCATCATTAATTTGGATAATTTCTGGTCCATCGACTTTAAATTTCAAATTTTTTACACCATCTTCGTCAACAACTTGATAGACAAAATCTTTTTTATTGGGGTATTGAAGCATATCATCTGATAAAGCTAGATAGACACTAAGAGGATCAACGATAGTTCCTTGTTTAATTTTCCATTTTTCTCCTGAGCTAGAAGAAGCATAATTTTTATCAGTAAAAATAATTATTTCAAAGTTCTTTTTAATTACATTTTTATCTTTTTCAGTAACAACAAAGGAATTACTTATTAATTGATTATTTTCAACATAGCCAGTACTTTTTTCACTCCTAGAATAATCATATAAAGCCTCCCAGATACTGTCTGTTTTAGCTTCAGAGGTATAGGTATACTGATTATCTTTTATTTTTAAATCTAAAACTGCAGTTCCAATTTGGAATTCACCCACTTTAGTTTCAGCTGATAAAATGTAACTTGCACTATAGGCATTAAATGCATGAATGTTAGTAAAAAACAGGGTAATAAATAAAAAAATAATTTGTTTCATAAGATATTTCCATCCAGTAATACAGTTTCATTATTTACAAGTTTAAGTCTATTTTGAGTATACCAATGAATAACTCTTGGATAAAGAATATGCTCCATTTCTAGAACTTTTTGAGCGAGAGAGTATTCAGTATCTGTAGAGTCAATCTCAATAATTTCTTGGCTAATTATTGGGCCACCATCCAGCTCTTCTGTTACAAAATGAACAGTTGCACCTTGATATTTCTCTTTGGCGTCAATCGCCTTTCGATGAGTATTAAGTCCTGGAAATTTTGGCAGTAATGAGGGGTGTATATTAAGAATTTGTCCAGCAAAATGATTTATAAAATCAGATGAAAGAACCCTCATATAGCCAGCTAGAAGAATTAGATTAATATCATGCTCATCAATTATTGTAATGAGTTTTTTATCAAAGTCTTCTCTAGATTTAAAGTGATTAGGGTCAACAAAATGCGTCGTAATATTAGCACGTTTTGCCCGCTTTAAGCCGAAAGCATCTTCCTTATTGCTGATGACTGAGCATATTTCAAGGTCGATCTTTTTAGCATTATCAATGAGAGACTGAAGGTTAGAGCCATTGCCTGAGATTAAAATGACAGCTCTCATTCCAACTAAATAACGACCTGTTCGCCATTAAATTGAGTCACCTCTCCAATTAGCCAGGCTTTTTCACCAGATGTATTTAAAAGTTCAATGGCACTATTAGATGATTCTTTTGGAACAATAACAACCATTCCAACACCGCAGTTAAGTACTCGGTACATTTCGTTAATATCTATATTGCCCTCACTTTGAAGCCAGTTAAAGATTTCTGGCATATCCCATGAATTTGAATCAAGTTTTGCTGCTAAATGTTCTGGGAGCACTCTTGGTATATTTTCAAGAAGGCCACCACCCGTGATATGAGATATTGCGTGAACTGGCGAACTTTGAATAAGCGAAAGAATCGATTTAACATAGATTTTGGTAGGCTCAATTAATAAATTGAGTTGCTCTTGAGTTGGTTTCGTCGTTTCTAAAACCTTTCTGATTAATGAATATCCATTAGAGTGAGGGCCAGAAGAGCCAAGAGCAACAATATGATCACCTAAATTGACCTTTGAGCCATCAATGATGTGATCTTTTTCGACAATTCCTACACAAAATCCAGCTAAATCGTAATCTTCGCCCTTGTACATGCCCGGCATTTCAGCAGTTTCGCCTCCAATGAGAGAGCAACCAGAGAGGCGACATCCCTCACCAATTCCCTCAATAACAGAAGTGGCTATCTCAGTATTTAAAGAGCCCGTAGCATAGTAATCTAAAAAAAACAAAGGTTCTGCACCTTGAACAATCAAGTCATTAACGCACATTGCCACTAAATCAATGCCAATCGTATCGTGCTTTTTAAGCATCTCTGCAACCATAAGCTTTGTTCCAACACCATCCGTGCCTGAAATTAAAACTGGGTTTTTGTATCTATCTAAAGGAATTTCAAACATTGCACCAAAGCCGCCTAGTCCAGCCAAAACGCCAGGCCTTAAAGTTGATTTTGCAATGGGTTTGATTTTATCAATGAGCTCATTACCTTTGGTGATATCAACTCCCGAGTCCTTATAAGTCAATGACGACATGTTGTTTTCCGTATAATTAAGGTCTTAAAAAATGGATTAAATCAAGCAAAATAATGAGCTATTCAATGCTACCCAATGCGCTTTCAATAATACGCATTATTTTAACAGTTCCCGTAGTTATAGCACTACTAAAAGAGCAGTATCTTCTGACACTGCTATTATTTTTAGTTGCAGGCATTACTGATGCTTTAGATGGATGGATTGCAAAACAGTTTTATTTGCAGTCAAGACTAGGTTCGATTTTAGATCCGGTTGCTGACAAGGTACTACTAACTTGCACCTTTATAACTCTTTATTGGGTTGGAGTTCTTCCATTATGGCTACTTATGATTATTTTTGTTCGTGATGTTATTATCATTGCTGGCGCATTGGGTTATTTCCTTGGAGAGGAAAGTGCTGATAGTGACTTATTAGAACCAAGTCTTATCAGTAAAGTAAATACTGTCTTACAAATTACTCTGGTTTTATATTTGCTACTGGTTGAGCTCTATATTGGAATAGATGGTATTCAAGAGATAGTCTTTGTCATAGTGGCAACATCAACAGCCTTAAGTGGGGCAGATTATGGCCTTCTTTGGGTTAAGAAATTCATCTTACAAGAGACAAAAAAATGAATCAACTTGGCTTGCCAATCAGTCTCAACACGTCAATGCTTCTGGAAAGTTTTGTTGAAAATAAAGAGCTCTTAAGGTTTATAAATCAATTATTTCTTGATGAAAATTCTTCGGAGGTCTTTATTTATGGAGCGTCAGGTCAAGGCAAGACTCATGTCCTTCAAGGAGCAGTATTGAAGGCATTGGAGTTAGATAAAAATGCGATTTATATTGACTGTAGTGAGTCCTTTCCTGAGCATATTTTGGACTTTATTGATCAAGTGTATTTTATTAGCTTTGATAATGTCCATTTAATTTCTAGTAAGAATCAAGAAATATTTTTTGATTTATATAATCAAGCGAGACAGAGTCAAATTTTAATCCTTGTTAGTGCAGATAGCCTGCCATCTGATTTGGAAGTTATGAAGGATATCAAAACACGACTCAGTTTAGCTGCTGTTTATAAGCTTGAAGAGCTTAATGACGAGTTAATAATGAGAGTAATTGATAATCAGATGGGTCAGAGAAACTTATCTATTAACTCAGGCGTTTATGAATACTTATTTAAGAACTATTCACGAGATTTAAAGTTACTACTAGCAACATTAAATGATTTAGATAAAGCGTCCCTGCAAGCTAAAAAGGCTATCTCGGTACCCTTCGTTAGAAAATTCTTGAACTTACATAATCACTAAATATAAAATATTTTGCTAAAATTATCTCTATTTAAGAAATATTAATATCTTTTAGTAAAAAAAATACTCAGTTTTAGAATATTTTACTATAATCCGTAACTAACCAATAAGTCAGCCCCACCCATTTACAAACGTATTAATTCTATGGATCACCTTCCTATCTTTATTAACATAAGAAAAAAGCCTTGCATAGTAATTGGAGGTGGAGATATTGCCCTCAGAAAAATTAATCTACTATTAAAAGCAAAGGCCAAGGTTGACTGCCTATCACCATTATTTTGCAAGGGTATAAAAAATCTTTCTAAAGATGGGCATATAACCTTAATTAATAAAAGTTTTGATCAAACAGATATTAAGGATTACTCAATCATTATCGCAGCAACAGATGACAAGTCAGTTAATTCATTGATTTCTTCAATTGCACAAGATAAAAAAATTCCAGTCAACGTTGTTGACTCACCGGAGCTGTCAAGCTTCATAATGCCCTCAATTGTTGATAGATCTCCCTTAATTATTGCAGTGTCCTCATCTGGCAAGGCTCCTGTTTTATCTAGGATTATTAGGGCAAAATTAGAGACAATCATTCCAAGTGCCTATGGCATATTGGCTGATATTGCAGGTGAATACAGACAGAAAGTTAAAAATCGTTTTTCAACAATCAAGGACAGAAGAGCTTTTTGGGAAGCTGTATTTTCCGGTGTTATTGCTGAGAAAGTTTTTTCAGGTCGAATTAGTGAAGCAAAGGAAGACATACAAAGGCAGCTTGATGATTCAGTAGAGATGGATTTAGGTGAGGTCTATTTGGTTGGAGCTGGGCCAGGAGATCCTGATTTACTCACCTTTAAGGCTTTGAGATTAATTCAGCAGGCTGATGTTGTTCTTTATGATCGCCTAGTTTCTAAAGGGGTAATGGAGCTGGTTCGAAGAGACTCTGAGCTTATCTATGTTGGTAAAAAGGGTGGCAGTGACAAATCAACTAAGCAGGTTGACATTAATGATCAACTGGTTGAGCTTGCAAAGACAGGTAAGAGGGTTTGCCGTTTAAAAGGTGGTGACCCTTTTATTTTTGGAAGAGGTGGTGAAGAGATAGAATCTCTATCTGAGCATGGGATACCTTTTCAGGTGGTCCCAGGTATTACTGCCGCGTCCGGTTGCTCTTCCTATGCAGGTATTCCCCTCACCCATAGAGACTATTCTCAGTCCTGTAGATTTGTAACTGCGCATCTAAAGAATGGCACAACCAACCTCCCATGGGAAGAGTTCATCATTGATCAGCAAACGATTGTCTTCTACATGGCTTTGAGTGGCGCTAAATATATCTGTGAAAAACTCATGGAACATGGGATGGATAAGGACATGCCTATTGCTATTATTGAAAAAGGAACGATGCCTGAGCAAAAGGTTTATATTTCATCGCTGATTGAATTACCAGCTTTATTAGAAAGAGAAGATATTCATGCACCAACCCTGATGATTGTGGGTGAGGTTGTCAAGCTCAATGAAAAGTTGAATTGGTATGGCAATTAAATAATTAAATCTATTTCTTAATAAAAAAACTTTAATATATTTGGGTATAATTCAGAATTCTTCGCGGGAGTGGTGGAATTGGTAGACACGCTGGATTTAGGTTCCAG
This sequence comes from Candidatus Pseudothioglobus sp. uisw_142, assembly GCF_059512465.1. Classification (NCBI taxonomy): domain Bacteria; kingdom Pseudomonadati; phylum Pseudomonadota; class Gammaproteobacteria; family Pseudothioglobaceae (SeqCode); genus Pseudothioglobus (SeqCode); species Candidatus Pseudothioglobus sp. uisw_142. Next base: position 1,353,701 of record NZ_CM183452.1, on the reverse strand, counting down.
TGTCGCAAGACGTGAGAGTTCGAGTCTCTCCTTCCGCACCAAAAACCAATCAATTTAAAGAGCTCTTAGGAGCTCTTTTTCATAATATCCCAGATTATGTTAAGTTCACTCTCACTAGGCTTGATAAGATTTCTTAACTTGAGGTTCTTAATGATGGTCTCTGTAGTGGACCAATTTATCTGCATGAGAAGATCAAAATCTATCTCTTTAAAATGCCCCTCTATAAACCATTGCTTCAAATCAGCCATCGACTTTTCAAAATTTTTAAAGCCTATTGCCCTTGCCTCTTCAGAGACCATGGGGTCGATATCCACTAAACCTAAAAAAATAAACTCATTGTAGTTAGTTAAAAAGTACTCAATAATTTTTCTTGAACCATTTTTGATTTGAAGTTCAACACTTGAATCATTAGGAATATTTTCATTTAAGTCAGAAAAAGCATTTTTTTTAATACTTATGTATATTGTGTCAATAAGCTCTTGCTTTGACTTGAAGTGAACAAAAAGCGTTCCAGAGGCAACTCCCGCTTTTCTACTAATTTGCGCAGTTGAAGTCGCTTGAATGCCTTGACTAGCAAAAAGCTCTAGAGCACTTTGAAAAATTTTATCTTTGGTCGAGAGCATTATTATTAGTCATAGCTTACTCCAGTTAATTCTTCAGATAGTTTCCAAAGTTTTTTTGCGTTAACTGTATTATACGATAGTTCGTTTGACTTAACCAAAACAGGGTGACCTTTCATACCACCCATGGATGGAGAGCCAAAATAATCATTTGACTTGGCAGTTCGATCTGTTGCAGCTCTGAGGCCTCCCAGAGCTCCTATATTTACTTTCTGACCAAGAAAAATATTCATAAAATTAGCAACGCCCGAGTATCTTTGGAGGTCAGTTGCCGTCCAGCCAGGGTGTGAAGCTAAAATGATTGGATTGGCTTTATCTTTCCCAAGTTTGCGTGAGAGCTCATAGGTAAAATATAAATTTGCTAGCTTGCTGTCACTGTAAGCACTCCAAGTTCTGTATTTTCTTTTTTCCCAATTAAGGTCATCAAAATCAATATTTCCAGAGGTGTGAGCAATACTAGATACATTCACCACTCGTGAATTTTGTGTCTTTTTTAAAAGAGAAATCAACTGACCTGTTAAAGCAAAGTGACCCAAATGATTCGTACCCATCTGGATCTCAAATCCATCTTTCGTTTTTGAATAAGGGCAGGCCATAATGCCAGCGTTATTGATAAGGCAATCTAGAGTCTTATATTTTTTATTAATAGATTGAGAGAAATTACTGACTGATTCAAGGCTTGATAAATCTAGTTCTTCAATGTCTATCTTTGCATTTTTATTTTCAGCAAGAATTTCGTTTGCTACAGACTCAGCTTTTTTAATATTTCTAGCAGCCATAATAACGGTAGCATTTTTTCGAGAAAGAACTCTAGTTGTTTCCTCACCAAGGCCGCTCGTTGGTCCAGTCACAATAAAAATTTTGCCTGATTGATCAGGAATATTTGATTCATTCCAATTTTCTTTTTTCATTTTTTTCCTTTAATAATGCAAGTTTAATTTCTTAGTTTTTTCCACCAAGGTTTTTTGGGTATAGCATTTAACTCAAATATTTCTCCAATCATTGGCGTTGCAAGATTGACATTCTTTTTTGCAGCTTCTTTAGTGATACGAATAATTGGCTCATCCCAGGGATGAATTGATAAATCAAATTTTGACCAATGGATTGGGAAAAGGATCTCTGCTTTTAAGTCGATACTAGCTTGAACTGCCTCATCTGGATACATGTGAACGTTCGACCAGTCAACGTTGTATGCACCGTTCTCAATAAAGGCAATGTCGAAAGGTCCATACTCCTCACCTAATTTTTTAAACGTCTCTGAGTATCCACCATCTCCGCTGAAATAAGCGCTTAATGATTTTGATCTAACAACCCAAGAGCCCCATAACGTCGAGTTACCATTGAACACTCCTCGGCCACTAAAGTGAAGCGCAGGCGTAAAGGTAAAATCAACATCTTTAAAGTTCTTACTTTCATACCAGTCAAGCTCAGTAATTTTATTTTTAATTACCCCCCATCTTTCAAGATGAGCTCCAACACCTAAAGGCACAATAAAATGATCTACTAGGTCTGATAAGTCTTTAATGGCTTTTGAGTCAAGATGGTCGTAGTGATCATGAGAAATAATGACAACATCGACCTTTGGAAGATCATCAATTAATATCGGATTTTCAAATTCAAATGGCTTTCCATTAAAGAAGCTACTTTTACTGTTAGAGTTGAATGATGGTAAAGGAGAGGCTCTGTTAAAAACAGGGTCAGTCATAACGACTAAACCTTCAGTTTTCATAATGAGAGTAGAGTGCCCAAACCATGAAAATTTACCCTCTGTTAAATCTTTGTTATTAAATTTTATTGTTGGCAGCGGTTTTAGAGGGTTTTTATCTTTAGGGGGTGAAAACCAATCCTTGAAAGTTGCTTTTTTTTCTGATGCTCGAAAATTAGTATAGTTTGTTTTTATATTTTGGAATTTTCCTTCAACAAAATTTTGAGAATCTTCAATAGTTTTTTGAGTTTCCTTATCTGGAGTTCCACCGAAAGCTGGAGATACTTTAAGAAAAATAAACACAACGATAGCTAGCGCTAATAGAATATAAATCAGATATTTTATGATATTTAGTATTGTAAAAATAATTTCCAAGTTAAGCTCCCTAATGCGGTTTTTATTATATTATATCCTGTTATGAGTGAGTAGTCAGTCATTATAATTTTTTCTTATATATTACTTATAAGTTTAACCTCGGGTATTGAGATTAAACTAAAGAAATCCTGTAAAATATTAGCTCTAAAAAACACAATAAAAGTATGGCTATATGTTGATTGAGGTTGGACATTTTGCACTTGTTATTTCGCTCATTATTTCAGTGCTTTTGATAGTTGTTCCTTCGATTGGGCTCTATCAAAATAAGACTTCGCTTGCTCAGCTTGCAAGGCCTTTAGTTTGGGCACAAGGTTTTTGGATTGCATTAGCCTTCTTTGTTTTGATGAGTGCATTTCTGAGTAATGATTTTTCAGTTAAATATGTTGCTGATAATTCAAACACACAGCTTCCATTGCTATTTAAAGCATCAGCTGTTTGGGGTTCACATGAGGGATCTTTGCTTTTATGGGTGTTTGTTTTGTCTCTATGGACAGTTGCTGTTTCAATTTTTTCAAAAAGAATTCCGTCAGACTTAATTAATCAAACCCTTGTGGTTCTGGGTGCTATAAGTTTTGGATTTTTACTTTTTCTTCTCTTTACATCGAACCCTTTTGAGCGCTTAATGATGCCGCCACTTGAGGGTCGAGAGCTTAACCCTCTTCTTCAAGACTTTGGTTTGGCGGTTCATCCTCCTATGCTCTATATGGGTTATGTAGGACTGGCTATTCCATTTGCTTTTGTATTGTCTGCCCTCATACGAGGACAACTTGATAGCACATGGATTAGATGGACTCGGCCATGGGCCTTAATTTCCTGGTCTTTTTTAACCGCTGGAATAACGCTTGGAAGTTGGTGGGCCTATTATGAGCTTGGTTGGGGAGGTTGGTGGTTTTGGGATCCTGTGGAAAATGCATCTTTCATGCCTTGGCTTGTTGCAACGGCGCTTGTTCACTCTCTAAGTGTGAGTGAGAAGCGTGGTGCCTTTAAACAGTGGACTGTGCTTTTAGCTATTGGAGGCTTTTCTTTAAGCCTACTTGGAACATTTCTTGTTCGTTCTGGAGTTTTAACATCGGTACATGCTTTTGCAACTGACCCAACAAGAGGTTTGTTTATCCTTATCTTTTTATTTATAGTAATTGGAGGATCATTGATTCTCTATACATGGCGCTCTAGCTTATTACAGCAGAGTAACCCATTTTCATTACTCTCAAGGGAGACGGGGCTTCTTATTAACAACATTTTGCTTGTAACTGCAATGTTAAGTGTTCTTTTGGGTACGCTTTATCCCCTCATTCTAGATACTCTCAACCTTGGAAAAATTTCAGTTGGAGCGCCCTATTTCAATGCAGTTTTTGTGCCCATTATGATTCCTGGTGTAATCGCACTAGCAGTATTCCCTTATGTGCGTTGGAAGAAAGATTCATTATCAAGGGTTTTTAATTTATTAAAGTTTGAATGGATCTGTGTTGTTCTATTAACGTTCCTATCCTGGGTTTTCATCACGGACAATATTTTTGTTCTAGTTGCAGTTGGTCTATTCATATGGGTCGTTAACCATGTCTTGGTTTTATTCATAAAAAGACTGCGATCTAAAGCAAAGCTTTCTATGTCATTCATTGGAATGATTCTTGCACATCTTGGAATTGCTGTTTTTGTCCTCGGGGCCACAGTGACAACTCAACTTGGTATTGAAAAAGATATCAAGATGAATATTGGAGAAACTCAAACGATAGCTGGACATGACTTTGTTTTTAATGGCGTGAGCCCTCATTCAAAAGAGAACTACTCTGGCTTTATTGGTGATATTACTGTCTTTAAAAATACTAAAAAAGTGGCTCAGCTAAGTCCTGAAAAACGTTATTACCAAACAGGCATGCCAATGACTGAAGCATCGATTGATCCCTCAATCACAAGAGACCTCTACGTAGCACTCGGCGAGGGCTTGGGAGGCGGGGCCTGGAGTGTCAGAATATACTATAAGCCGCTTGTTCGTTGGATATGGTTAGGTGGCCTAATGATTGCACTTGGGGCTCTTTTTGCTGCCATCGATAGACGTTACTTTTTGAGAGTTAAATCGTGATCCTAGCCTGGCAATTTATAATAATGATTGCATTGTCATGTGCGTTTTTTGCCTGGTTTCTATTTAGGCCAATCAGCCAGAATATTAGCGGTGACGAGTCCAACATCGCTATTAATCAGCAAAGACAGGATGAGCTTATTTCAGACATTAACCAAGGTCTTATAGCGGATGACCAATACCAGACTGCTGAATCTGAAATCGTTAATACTTTAGCGACTGAACTAAGGCCTGATACAAAGAAAAGCATAGCAATTAAGCCGTTACCATGGACACTCGCAATTATTTTAATTTTTGGCATTCTATCTCTAGGAATATATTCACAGTTAGCGCCAAAAATGATTCCATCTGGGAATTCTCTTTCAGAGCCATTAAGTATGAGTGATAGCATCGAGAGGCTTCAGAGTTTTATAGAGAAGAATCCAGGTGATTTTCAAGCATTAAAAATGTTGGGATTAGCTCAAATCGGTATCGGTAATGTTAATGAATCAATCGAGACATTTGAGAGCGCATACTTAATAAATTCGAAAGATATTGACTTGTTGCTCCAATTTGCAAGCGCTATAGCTGCTAGTCAAGATGGGCAATTTGATGGTAAGTCCCAAGTTTTAATTGATGAAGCGCTGAGCCTTGATCCACAGTCAATTCAAGTTTTATATTTTTCAGGCATCGTTGCGGCCCATGGTGGCGATCTTAATGGCGCTATTGAGTTTTGGGAGAAAGCACTTTACCTTATGTCTAATGATCATCCAGATAGAAATATAATCGAAGAGGCTCTGGGTACAGTATTGAATTTACAAGTAAAATAGTCATAATGAGTAATACACTAGAACTAGCAAAATCGCTTATAAGTAAACCTTCAATCACCCCTGATGATCTTGGTTGTCAGGCGATAATGATTGATAGACTTAAAAAAATTGGCTTTGAAATCCACCCACTTAAATTTGGAGATGTTGATAATTTCTGGGCAGTTCATGGAGATAGTGGACCTTTATTTGCCTTTGCGGGGCATACGGATGTTGTCCCTGCAGGTGATGAAAATGCCTGGAATACTAAGCCATTTGAGCCGACGATAAAAGATGGGTATCTCTATGGTAGGGGCGCAGCAGATATGAAAGGTGGGCTTGCTTCAATGGTTACCGCTACTGAAAAATTTATAAAAGAAAATCCAAATCATAAAGGCAGAATTGCCTTTTTAATCACTTCTGACGAAGAGGGCGTTGCAGTCAATGGAACATTAAAGGTTATGGATTATCTCAAAGCAAATGAACAAAATATTGATTACTGTTTATTAGGGGAGCCTTCTTCGACTTCTTCTACAGGGGATGTTATTAAAAATGGAAGAAGAGGGTCATTAAATGGTGTTTTAAAGATTAATGGAAAGCAGGGCCATGTTGCATACCCTCATTTAGCTAAAAACCCTATACATCTTGTTTCTCCTGCGCTTGATGATCTCTGTAATCAAGAATGGGATAATGGCAATGACTATTTTCCAGCAACCTCTTTTCAAATTTCAAATATGCATTCAGGAGATGGCGTAACAAACATTATTCCTGGTGATGCTCAGGTTAAATTTAATTTTCGTTACTCTACCGAGACCAATAAAGAGAATTTACAAAAAAAAGTCCATGAAATTCTTGATTTACACAACCTTGATTACTCCATAGAGTGGTCTCATTCTGGCTACCCATTTTTAACGCCAAAAGGTGCACTGGTTAGTGCTTGCGTCGAGGCGATTAAAAAAACTAAGGGTATTGAGACTGAGCTGTCAACCTCAGGTGGGACTTCGGATGGAAGATTTATTGCTCAAGAGGGAACTCAGGTCGTAGAGCTTGGGCCTGTCAACGCTACGATTCATCAGATTAATGAATCAGTTTTAGTTCAAGACCTTGATGACTTAAGTGAGATTTATTACCAAGTGCTCAGAAATATATTCTCTTAATTCTTATTTCGTATGAGATTTGACATCATCACTCTTTTTCCTGAAATGTTCTCGGCAATCAAAGAGGAAGGGGTTATTGCGAGAGCTATCAAGAAGTCAATCATATCGATTAATGAATGGCAGCTTCGAGATTTTAGTGAGAATAAGTACAAAAATGTTGATGATAAAGCCTATGGGGGCGGAGCTGGAATGGTTATGCAGGTCAAGCCAATCAGGGATTGCATCAAAAAAATAAAGGAGCAAAAGCCAGAAACTAAAGTTATCTATCTATCTCCACAGGGTGAGCCATTAAATCAAAATTTGGTTGAAAAATTATCATCCTTTGAGTCATTAACTCTTCTTTGTGGGCGATACGAGGGTGTTGATGAGAGAATCATTAAGAATGATGTTGATTTAGAAGTATCAATTGGTGATTATGTTATCAGTGGGGGTGAGTTGGCTGCAATGGTATTAATAGATTCAGTTAGTAGGCGCTTGCCAAATGTTTTGGGTAATAAAGACTCATTGAATGACTCTTTTGTCAATAATTTACTTGATTACCCGCACTATACAAGGCCAGAAAGTATTGATGGAGACATAGTCCCTGAGGTGTTATTGAGTGGAAATCAAGCTAAGATTGATGCTTGGCGATTAGAGCAAGCTAAACACAAGACAAGACAAAAACGACCTGATCTTTTATCGAATTAAAGTCTTGTATTAAAGTAGACCCTTGAATTGTTATTAGAAGGCCAATCGTATATAATTTTAGCTACATTTTGAATAAATCAATTTATGAATAAGAATCACTCCTTTGTAGGCTCAAATGTCGCACTCATAACGCCAATGCTTGACGATGGGAGTGTTGATTATGAATCGCTAAATAACCTCATCGAGTTCCATATTGATGCTGGAACAAGCTCAATAGTTTCGGTTGGAACGACTGGTGAATCGGCGACTGTCGGTGTTAAAGAACATCTTAAGATATTAGATCATACGATCAAATACGCCGCTAGAAGGATTCCAATTATTGCTGGGACTGGGGCAAACTCGACTTCTGAGGCTATCGAGCTCACGCAGGAGGCTAAAAATTTCGGTGCTGACGCCTGTTTGCTTGTCACGCCTTATTACAATAAACCGACTCAAGAGGGATTGTTTCAACACTTTAAATTGATTGCTGAAAGTGTTAGCATTGATCAAATCCTTTACAATGTTCCTGGAAGAACGGCAGTCGACATGTCGGTTGATACCACTTCAAGACTCTCAGAAATTTCAAATATTATTGGAATTAAAGATGCTACGGGAGATCTATCGGTTATCAAAGAGCTTGTTGCAAAGTGTCCTGAAGATTTTTTACTACTTACGGGTGATGATGCTACGGCGATCGATTTTCTTCTTTTGGGCGGACACGGCGGTATTTCAGTCACTGCAAATGTCACTCCTAAAGAGCTCCAGAAAGCATATCTCGCTGCTATTGCTGGAAATACTGAACTTGCCAAGAAATTAAATGAAGGACTCTCAGGGCTTCATAAAAATCTATTTATTGAGTCCAATCCAATACCTGTGAAATGGGCTCTTCATAAAATGGGTAAGTGCGATAATGGTATAAGATTGCCATTACTTGAGTTATCAAATGAATGTAAAACAGTTATTGAAAATGATTTAAAGGAATTAAATTTAATATGAAAATTACGAATTTTTTAATATTAGCGTTAATTAGTCTGTTAGTTGCTAGCTGCTCTAAAGTTGCTGATCCAGTAAAAAAAATTGGCTTAGGAAGTAGAGCGGTAAATTATGAGGTAGATGAGACTGTTGATTCGCTTATCATTCCTCCAGACTTAACAGCACCGAGCTCTCAAGGCGCATTTACTGAAGTGATTAAAGTTAGTGACGGCAGTGACGTTTTAAAAAGAGTCCAAAATGTTGAAGTGATGAGGGATAAATATCGACGATGGCTCCTAGTTGACCTTCCACCTGCAGAAGTTTGGGTATTATCAAAAGAATTTTTTCGCTCGTATGGCTTTCAAATTGAGAAAGAAAATCAAAAAATTGGCCTTTTAGAAACTGATTTCTTGGAAATTGAAACGAAGGTTCCAGATAAATCTTTAGGCACTATTCGCGCCGCCTTGGCAAAAGCATTAAAAACCCAGTATGGCCTTCCAATTGCTGACAAGTATAGAATTCGAATTGAGCCAACAGCTAATTCAATGGAGTCCGAAGTTTACTTGACATTAAGTTCAATTGGCGAAGTTGTGAGTGGTGCAACAAGAGTCTGGCAGCCTAGAGAGAAAGATGTTGAGCTTGAGACAGAAATGCTTCTTCAGTTAATGGTTTTTTTAGGCAATGATAGGGGCGATTCCATTTCAAAGATTCAATCAAACGTTGAAGAGAAAAAAACTGTTGTGTCAGTTGTCTTATCAGATATAGGTTATGCTTCTTTAGTTTTTCCATTCGATAAAAATGAATCATGGAAACTATTAGGCTGGGCGCTTGATGAGTCTGGAGTTGATATTGAGGATAGGGACTCACTTGAAGGGAGCTACTTTATCAATGTAACTCCTAATAAGGGTTTTTTCTCAAAACTATTAACTATAGCCTCAATAACTAAAACGTACCAGTTAATTTTAAAAGAAGATACCAGCTCTCAAACAAATGTTATTTTTGTAGATCTTAGTGAAGAAAATGATGAAAAAATAATTAGTTATAGTGCAGAACTTTTTGATCAAATCGCTTCCAAGTTTTAACTTTTTTCAAATTAAGCTAGATTTTAGTAAATCATGCTGACAAAAAAACAGGTTCAAGACATTGTCGACGAGAATTTATTGGTTAGTGACCTGTCTGATTCAGATTTACTTGAGTTCTGTATTCTAGCTAATGATAGTTATCGAAGCGGAAGTCCTATAGTTTCCGATGAAAATTACGATTTCATCTTTATTCCTGAGCTTCAAAAAAGAATGCCCAATCATCCCTTTCTTCAAAAGGTTGAATCTGAAAGCGAAGGATTTTCAGATGAAAAAATTAAGCTCCCAGAAAAAATGCTCTCAACTGACAAAGCCTATACTTGGGGAGAGATCGAGAAGTGGCTTGAAAGAATATCAAAATTTTCTGAAGAAATAAATGTCCAACTATCTGAAATTCAAATTAAAGGGACTGCAAAATTAGACGGATTTGCCGGTTATGACGATGGAGAAAAACTCTATACTCGAGGTGACGGTAATAAGGGAAGTGATATTAGCAGAGTGTTTCAAAGAGGTCTTGGCATTTTAAATGATAGTGAAAGAGGCCAAGGTCCCGGAGAGATTGTTGTTAAGAGGAGTTACTTTGAAGACCATTTAAGTAATGATTTTGAGTACCCAAGAAATTTTCAAGCAAGTCTAATTAAGGAAAAAGAATTAGATAAGTTTGCTAGAGAAGCAATTGATGCAAAGGCGGCTTTATTTGTTCCTTTCAAGCAACTTCCATTTTGGAAGGGGAATATTGATGAGTTCAAAAATCAATTCTTAGATATAGTAATTAAGCTTGAGGAGGGTGTTGATTTTGATATTGATGGGGTAGTCTTTGAAATTGTCAATCCTGAATTAAAACAGTTTATGGGTTCAAATCGTAAGTTCCATCGCTGGCAGATTGCTTACAAAGAAAATAAGGAAAAAGCACAAGTTAAAGTTCTTTCAGTCACCCCTCAAGTAGGAAGGACTGGAAAGATCACCCCTGTTGCAGAGTTGGAGCCAACTCAATTAAGCGGCGCGACTATTTATAGGGCAACTGGTCATCACTACGGGCTTGTCAAAGAACAAGGTCTAGGCGCTGGAAGTATTATTGAGTTAACTCGAAGTGGGATGGTCATTCCTAAAATAAATAAGGTTCTTAAAACTGCAGAAGTTGATATACCTTTGAACTGTCCGAGTTGCAATTCTCTATTAATATGGGACTCAGATTTTTTGATGTGTTCCAATGAAAATGATTGCCCAGATCAGGTGGTTGGCAAGATGATCTATTTTTTTCGAATCTTGGGCAACAATGATGGATTCGGACATGCAACGATTCAAAAATTATATGATGAAGGAATACGCCAAGTAAGTGATATTTATCTTCTTAATATAGATGAATTAGTTTCTATGGGTTTTGGTGAAAAAACCTCTCAAAACCTTATTAATCAACTTCAAAGATCACGTCAAGAAAGTATTGAAGATTGGCGTTTCTTGGCCTCTTTTGGTGTTCATAGACTTGGAATGGGTAATTGTGAAAATTTATTAAAAAATTATTCAATTGATGAAGTCTTTAGCCTTTCAATAGCTAGCATTGCAGAGATAGATGGTTTTGCAGAGCTAACTGCAGAGGTTATTTTTGATGGGTTGTTGTCTATTAAATCCCAATATGAAGTATTAGTATCTGGCGGTTTTGATCTAGAAAAAACTATTTTGATTGCTGATGAAGATACAAGCTCAAATCCATTTTATAGCAAAAAAATTGTTTTTACAGGCACTATGAATCAGCCTCGATCTGATCTTGAGAAGCAAGCAAAGTCATTAGGTATCAAAGTAGCAAAATCTGTCAGCTCAAAAACTGATTTTCTTATTATTGGAGAAAATGTTGGCCAGTCAAAAATGAATAAGGCTAAGAATCATGGTGTTCAAATCCTTTCGGAGTCTGAATATCTAAAAAAACTAAATATATAAAAATATTTTCTATATAATCATCTACAACTTGAAGCCAATGTTGGTATCAAGAAAAGACATAGACGTTTATTTGGGCACTGGCCTAGGTAAGCGTTTTTTTTCGTCAGTTTAAAGATGAGCTGAAATGGTATAGAAGCCCACTACCTTCTTGAAGGTAGTGGGCTTTTTTGTTTTTGACATTGGAGCAATGATATGAAAATGATTACAGCTTATATTCAGCCAAAAAGACTGGATAGTGTGAGACAAGTTCTCTCAGATATAGATATAAATGGGGTTTCAGTAACCGAAGTTAAGGGTTTTGGAAGGCAAAAAGGCCATACAGAACTTTATCGCGGTGCTGAGTATGTGGTTGAGTTTCTACCAAAAGTAAAGTTAGAGATTGCAATTACTGATGAGCAGGTTGATGAGGTCATTACGACCATTAGCACTGCTTGTAAGATTAACGGCGGCAAAATTGGTGATGGAAAGATTTTTGTTACAAATCTGGAACAGGTCGTTCGTATTCGTACGAATGAGTCTGGTCCAGAAGCATTATAGGAGATAGAAATGGAAATTCAAATATTAGAATTAAAATATGCAATTGATACCTTTTACTTCCTAGTAATGGGCGCCCTTGTAATGTGGATGGCAGCTGGCTTTTCAATGCTAGAAGCTGGCCTTGTGAGGAGTAAAAATACCGCAGAAATATTAACTAAAAATATTGGTCTTTTTGCAATTGCATGTACTATGTATATGGTCTATGGCTATGACTTAATGTATGGTGGTGGCGCTTTTCTTTCTGGAATTAGTGGACAAGGCGAAACATACTCAAATGCATCTGACTTTTACTTTCAGGTAGTCTTTGTAGCGACAGCGATGTCAATCGTTTCGGGTGCGGTAGCAGAAAGAATGAAGCTGTTTACATTTTTTGCTTTTGCAATAATTTTTACTACTATCATTTACCCATTGGAAGGCTCATGGACATGGGGTGGAAAGGATGTTTTTGGTCTATATAATTTAGGTGATTTTGGCTTCTATGACTTTGCAGGATCAGGCATTGTGCATATGGCTGGAGCAGCAGCAGCAATTGCTGGCGTAATAGTTCTTGGTCCAAGAAAGGGGAAATATGATAAGGATGGGAATTCAAAGCCAATTCTAGGTGCAAATCTCCCTTTGGCGACTTTAGGTACTTTTATCTTATGGCTAGGATGGTTTGGCTTCAATGGTGGATCAGTGTTAGCAATGGCAAGTAAGGAGAGTGCAGATGCAGTGGCAATGGTTTTTGTTAATACCAATGCAGCGGCTGCAGGAGGTGTTATTGCAGCACTTATATTTGCGAAACTATGGTTTGGTAAAGCAGATTTAACGATGACACTTAATGGAGCTCTAGCAGGTCTAGTTGCCATTACTGCTGGACCAGATACGCCAAGTGCTCTAGTTGCAAGTTTAATCGGAGCAGTGGGTGGTGTGATTGTAGTGATTTCAATTGTAATGCTTGATCGTAAACTCAAGATCGATGATCCAGTTGGTGCAATTTCAGTTCATGGTGTTGTTGGTCTTTGGGGTCTTTTAGCAGTGCCCTTAACAAATAGTGAAGTTCCATTTTCAGGTCAAATTATTGGTGCTACAACAATATTTATTTGGGTTTTTGTAACATCATTCTTACTTTGGCTTGCTCTTAAAGCATTAATTGGTATTCGCGTATCCGAGGAAGAAGAAGAAGATGGAGTGGATATCTCAGAATGTGGACTCGAGGCATACCCAGAGTTTGTCGTTAAGTAACTATTTTTAATATATAAACTCAAACTTAAATCCTCCACTAAAGAATATATTCTGCAGTGGAGGGCCTAATAATAAAACTTTAATCCATTTATAACCTTTGTGCTAATGAGGTATATTATTGATGGTTATAAAAACTTAGAATTATGAAAAAAAATACCATGAATCAGACTGCCCTTAAAATTATTCTAGTTGATGAAAATATGGGACGTTCAGCAATACTTAGGCGCGCTCTTCAGGACAAAGGTCATGAGGTAATTAGTCGTTTAGAGGAAAGTGAAAACCTTGCTAATAGTAATGAAATTACTCATGCAGACGTTGTCATTGTTAATGCAGACATACCAGATGAGGCTGTTTTTGCTAACCTTAGGGATGTCAACAAAACTAAGCCAAAGCCGATTGTAATGTTTACAGAGAGCTCTGAGGAACATATGGCTGGAACAGCAATTAAATCTGGCGTTAATGCTTATATTGTAGACGGCCTTGAAGAGAAAAGAGTGCAGCCAATTATTGATGTAGCCATCGCTCGTTTTAGAGAATTCCAAGCTTTAAAAGATGAGTTAGATGCAACTAGAAGTCAGCTTGCTGAACGAAAGTCAATAGAAAAGGCCAAGGGTTTATTAATGAAACACAAAAAAATAACTGAGGATGAAGCTTATCAATCTCTCAGAAAGATGGCAATGGATAAAAATAAAAGAATTTCAGAGGTTGCCGATGGCGTTATCAGTGCTATTGAGCTTTTAGGTTAGTTACGCTAAAGTTATTTTTTTCTTGATGCTTTTTCTTCATGACCAGAAACGCCAAAACGTCTAGCTAATTCTAACTCAATCTCTTCAATACTAATATCCTCATGGCGCAGAAGAACCATGATGTGGAACCATAAATCAGCTACTTCATGGATAATTTCATCTCTACCTTCTTCTTTCACTGCTTGAATGACCTCTTCAGACTCTTCACTAATCTTTTCTAAAATTGAATTCACTCCCTTGCTATACAAAGAAGAGACGTAAGATTTATCTTCAGTTGAAGATTTCCTCTCTTCTAGAATTTTTTCTAGGGCATGTAAAATGTTATCCATAGATTTCTTTAGGATCTTTAATTACTTTAGAGACGCTTTTCCATTGATCATTTTCTAGTTTATTGAAAAAACAATTAGTGCGTCCAGTGTGACAGGCAATGCCACCTTTTTGATTCACTTTGAGCAAGACAACATCTTGGTCACAATCAGTAAATATTTCGACTATATCTTGGTAATTTCCAGATTCTTCACCCTTGAACCATAGTTTTTTGCGTGACCTTGAAAAATAGACTGCTTTCTTTGTTTTTAAAGTTAAAGCAAATGCTTCCTCATTCATCCAGGCCATCATCAAGATTTGATTTGTTGAATAATCTTGAGTGATAACCGGAACAAGGCCTTTCTCATTAAACTGAATAGTATCTATAGCTTTCATGTCGGAGTATTAATATTTAGTAATAATTGTACCAATGCATTTTAAAACAATTACGATATATTTATTAGAGGCCAGCCTTTAGGCTGGCAACAATAAATTGATCTAAATTTCCATCAAGAACATCCTGGGTATTGCTGCTTTCAACACCTGTTCTTAAATCTTTAATTCTTGACTGATCAAGAACATATGAACGAATCTGATGTCCCCAGCCAATATCTGACTTTAAATCCTCAACATCTTGCTTATCAGCATTACGCTTTTGCATTTCTAGTTCATAAAGCTTTGATTTTAACTGTTTCATTGCTTGATCTTTATTGGCATGCTGTGAGCGTCCATCCTGGCACTGAACGACTGTTGAAGTTGGTAAATGAGTAATCCTAACCGCTGATTCAGTTTTATTAACATGTTGACCACCAGCTCCTGAAGCTCGATAGGTATCAATTCTAAGTTCAGATGGATCAATCACAATTTCAATATCATCATCAATCTCAGGCGATACAAAAACTGAAGAAAATGAAGTATGTCTTTTTCCATTTGCATTATATGGGGATTTTCTAACGAGTCTATGAATCCCTATCTCACTTCTAAGCCAGCCAAACGCATAGTCACCATCAAAGTGTATGGTGGCTGATTTAATGCCGGCAACTTCACCAGCTGAAACCTCCATAAGCTTCACTTTAAAATTGTGCTTGTCACCCCATCTCAAATACATCCTTAAAATCATTTCAGCCCAGTCTTGGGCTTCAGTTCCACCAGATCCAGACTGTATATCTAAGTAGGCAGAGTTTCGATCCATCTCACCACTGAACATTCTCTCAAATTCATAAGTGGCAATAGAGTTCTCTGTTTCACTTAAATCGGAAATAATTCCATTAACTGTGTCACTATCATTTTCAGTCTCTGCCATTTCTAAGAGTTCTTTAGCATCATTTAAGATGTTTGATGAGTTTAAAAATGTTTCACACAGATTATCAAGTTGAACTTTTTCTTTACCTAGAGCCTGAGCTTTATCAGGATTAGACCAAATATCAGGATTTTCTAATTCTAATCTAACTTCCTCAAGACGATCTTGTTTTTCATCAAGCATAAGATGCTTTGATAATATATCCAGTCGATCAATAAGTTCTGAAATTTTTTGGTAATAAGCTGATAGTTCCATGACTCTATTTTAATGCGACAAGTAATAAAAAAGCCCCAAAATAGGGGCTTTTATTTGTCTGGTGTAAATTTCTTATTTTCTTAAGCCTAGCCTTGAGATTAAGTTAGCATAAGTAGTAAGATCATTATTTTTAACATACGCAAGTAATTTTTTGCGCTGTGAAACAAGACGTAAAAGCCCTCTTCTTGAATGATGGTCTTTTTTGTGAGTTTTAAAGTGCTCAGTTAAGTGGCTAATTCTAGCAGTTAGGAGAGCAACTTGAACATCTACAGAACCAGTATCTGAAGGGTCTTTTTGGTATTCTTTAATAATAGCTTGTGTATCAATTGACATAATTTATAGTTCATGTAACAAAAATTTAAGTTGAGAATTATACGCTATTTTTTTGAAATGTTGTATTTCTAATCAAATATTATTAATTAAATTTGTAAAAGTTTTTTTCATCATTTGGCCTTGTTTTAAAGCGACGATGAATCCACAAATACTGTTCAGGTGCGTGATTAATTTGTTTCTCTAAAATTTGATTAATAGCCGTTGCATCATGAATAGGATCATTTGATGGATAGTTGGAAATTGGTTTTTCAAAGGACATTAGATATCCATTACTGGTTCTAATAAAACTATATGGAATGACTCTAGTGTTGTTGTTTTTGGCAAGCCTTGCAGTTGCTGATGCAGTGGCAGTTTGAATGCCAAAAAATGGAGCAAAAACAGTATTATTTTTACCCAAATCTTGATCAGGAGCATACCATATCGGAAGGCTATTATTAATCGCTTTAATAATGGATCTAGTGTCAGTACTTTTAATCATAACAGCGCCATTTTTTTTATATCCTTTTACCATAGTACTATCAAATAGCTTGTTATTTTGAGGCCGGTAAATATTTGCAATGGTGTGCTTAATTAATAGCGCACGACTGCCTAACATGAGCGGCATAAAATGTGAGCAAAGAAGAATAATCCCTCCTTCTTCTTTCAGGGCATCTTTAAAAAAATGTTCATTCTTTATGGTTAACAATTTTTTAATTTTATTATCAGTTCCATAATAAGCATTCGCAGTCTCAAAAAAACTTACTCCAATTGCCTCAAAGTGTCTCTTGACTAGTCTCTCAACTTGAGGTTGTTTTTTTTCAGGAAAACAATGTGAAATGTTTGAGTAAGCTGTTGATCTCAATTTATGCATAAATGGATGCATCATTCTTCCAATCGCTTTTCCAGCAATCACTTGAGCTTTGAATGGAATAAAGACGCCAAGACGCATAAAGAGAATTAGAATCCATGTAAGTAAAAATTTAGGGTGAATAAATTCGACGTTTAACATTAAAATAAAATTAAATGAAACTAAAAAATAAGCTGTAAATTATGCCATTTGTTGACAGAGATTTTATCAATGATTTACCTAATAGAGTAGATATTGTTGGTTTAATTAATAAGCGTGTCGCTTTAAAAAAGGCCGGTAAAGATTATAAGGCATGCTGTCCTTTCCATGAAGAAAAGACACCGTCCTTCACTGTAGTCCCGACTAAGCAGATATACCATTGTTTTGGCTGTGGTGAAAGCGGTGGCATCATTGATTTTATTATGAAATATGATCATTTGGCTTTTGTGGAGGCAATAGAGACTGTGGCAGGCGAGTCTGGAATTTCAGTTGTCTATGATCAAGCTGCTAAGCCTGTAGATATGCGCTTTAAGAGATATAACAAATTAATGGAAGAGTTGAGCAGCTTTTATCAGGAAAAGCTCAAAACTTCAGCCGCTAAAAAGAAAGTAGTGGATTATGCTAAAAATCGTGGAGTAAGTGGATCGATTGCGAAACGATTTGAACTAGGCTTTGCACCGCCAGGCTGGACTAATCTTTTTGATGAATATAAAAATAGTGAAGAATCCATACAAGATCTATTAAAAATGGGAATGATTGTCCCCAAAAAAGATAAAAAAGACGACTATTATGATCGTTTTCGAGATCGACTCATGTTCCCTATTCACAATACAAAGGGGTCGGTTATTGGCTTTGGAGGCAGAGTCTTATCGAGCAAAGATAACCCCAAGTATTTGAATTCACCCGAAACCCCTTTGTTCTCAAAATCAAAAGAATTATATGGCCTTTATCATTGTAGAAAATACTCCAGGAAAATAGATGCAATCATAGTTGTAGAGGGCTATATGGATGTCATCGCACTCCATCAACAAGGAATCACCAATGTTGTTGCTACATTAGGAACGGCCACTACTTCGTCACATTTACAGGTCTTATCCCGGACAGCTGAGACCATTGTTTTTTGCTTTGATGGTGATCAGGCGGGAAGAGATGCAGCTTGGAAAGCATTACAAACGTCATTACCTGCTATCACTGCAGGCTTAGTTATTAAATTTTTACTATTACCTGAAGGGGAAGATCCTGACACATTGATTAATAGTGAATCAGCTAAAGCATTCAATAAAAGGGTAGATGAAGCGCAAACACTTTCTAACTTTCTATTTGAACATATAAAGGCTGAAGTCCCTTTTAATACGATTGAAGGTAAAACATTATTTTTAGAAAAATCAGCAGCATTAGTGAATTTAGTAAGTTATCCAATATATCAACAACAATTAATAGAGGGTATTGCTCAAACCATTGGACAAAATATAACTCAAGTAGAAAAAGCAATTGAGCAAAACATTGCAAATAATACCCAGCACTATTATGCCAATGAGCTTGAGCAAGCAGAGATAGTCAATCAATCGCTTCAAACAAAGCCCAAAAAAACCTCCCCTTCAAGTATAAAAAGTCTTATGTCTAGAATGATATCCTGCGTCATTAATTATCCATCACTTGTTAATGATCCAGAGACATCGAGTGTGATCGAAGAGAGGGCTAGGAAGTTACCAAAATCTGATGTTTTGGTTGAACTAATAAGGCATGCTCAAGTTGAGTCTGACCTTTCAAAGGAGGCATTATTATTACCTTATAAATCTAAAGAAAGAGTTTATAACCGACTTAAGGAACTAAGCGTAATGGAGCCCTTTTTGAGTGAGTATGAAGCTAAAGAGGAGTTTGGGTACACCCTCACTGCAGCTGAAAAATTCTATGAAAGAAAATCTACAAAGGCCTCAATTCTCTCCGCTAAAACTCATGATGAAGAAAAAGCTGTGATGCAAGATATTATGAAAAGCAAGGTGAGCGCAACCCGCCAAAAAAAATCTTAACCCTCGAGTAAAGAAATTACTTCAGGATCATTAATGAGTATTCTTTCCATGGCTTTTTTAAAAGCCATGGAAGCAGAATTGGATCCTTCACATCGGTTTCTCATGGTTGGATCCCATGATACAAAGCATTTTTTTGGATAATCAAGCCTGACAGCCATAATGTATTTAGGTTTATCCGCAGGAGAGTAACCAACAAAATAAGTTCTCTTGGCGCCGTCTTTATTGTATTGACCATCTATAACCATTTCAGCAGTTCCAGTTTTGCCAGCTACTGAATATCCATCAATAACTGCACGGTAACCAGAGCCATTATCTGAAGCTACAGAATCTAAAATCTGAGAGATTCTTTGTGTTGACTCTGGAGTAAATACTTGTGTAATGTTTTCATTTTTATTTGCATCTTTTAGAAGCTTAAGTGAAGGGAGAGCTCCATCATTTGCAAAGACTAGATAGGCTCTTGCAAGCTGAGCAAGATTGGTATTCATAGGTCCATGGCCAAAAGAGAGGGATCTTTTATCAGCCAAGCCCCAATTACTAAAATGTCTCAAGACTCCTGAGTTTTCTGTCCCAGGCATCACCCCCAGGGATCTTCCAAAACCGAGTTTTTCCCATGTGTCATAGAACTCTTCATTTTCAATATTTTCAGCTACCATTACCGTACCTAAATTATGTGATTTTTCGAGTATTTGTTGAATTGTCATTTCAGAATACTTTTTATCAGGAAGTATATTTCCAACACGATTTTTAACATCTATTAACTCATCATCAGTGGCAGTTATGACTCCTTTGTCTAGTGCAAGAAGCATCGTGAAAGGTTTCATTGTCGATCCTGGCTCGGTTTTATCAGAAAAAACACGATTTCTATAATCATCTGCACTATAGCTTTGATGATTATTTGGATTTGTTGATGGGTAATTAGCTAGTGCTAATATTTCACCATTTGGAGATAGAACGATTGCTGCAGCCGAATCTGCCTCATGGAATTCTGCCTGTTCTTTTATTGCATTGAAAACATGAAACTGAATGTCTGAATCAATCGTCAGTTTTAAGTCTTCTCCTTGCTTAAATTTTTTAATCATTTCAGCATCATAATAGATATTTGAATTATCTTTATTGTCTGCTAGCCTTTTTACTCCATTGATTCCAGCTAAATATTGATCATATTCAGACTCAATTCCAAATACCCCAATATTTTCTGAATTAGTTTTTCCAATCAAAGGCGCAATAGAGTCTTTTTTTGGATAATAACGAAAGCCGCCTGATTCAATGGCTACGCCAGCGATTCGTTGTCTAGCACATTTGTTCACCTCAATCATTTCTTTGGCAGTTGGCTTCATCCCAATAATCTTTTTAGCCTTATCGATAAGAGTGACTGTAGGATTTTTAGATGTCTTAAAACACACCTTAGACCTTTTCTTTTGAAGTTCAGCAATATTTTTTAAAATAGGATCATTTACCTTGAGTTTTTCTTTAACAATAAAGTATTTTCTTTTGTTTATTTTTTTTTCAATAATTTGCTCCCTGAAATCCATTCTGGGCATCTCTAATGCATCTGCCAAGAGATCAATATATTCTTCTTGAATAATCATAGGATCTAGATTAATTTTTTTATGTATCAGATTGATTGCAAGCAGATTATTATTTCTATCTAAGATGTTTCCTCTAATTGATTTTTCTACAAGTGAAAACTCTGAATTTTTAGAGGCTTTGGCTTTAAGAGGAATATCGTTTGCTTTAATATCGGTTACACTAAAGGCGCGATAGATAAAAATGATGACAATTGCAATAAAGCAAATTTTGACAAGTGACTGCCTATTTCTATAACCTTGAACGCGAGCTATTTTCATATGGTCACCTCTTCCATTTCAGACTCAAGAGGAGCAATCATTAATAATTCATCTTGTGATTTTTGATAGACAGTTACTCCACTTTGAATTTCAGAATATTCCATCATTAACTGCCTATTCAAGGCATTAATTTTTTCATTCTCATTTTTGAGTGTTTTCTCTGTTTTATGCAGTAAATACATTTCATGATGCCAATGGATGCTTAATATTGATAAAAGTATTATTGAAATTACTAAACTAAAATTAATTACAATCCTTTTTTGAAAAATCGCTAACACTTCTCAGCTATCCTTAAAATTGCACTTCTTGATCTTCTATTTATTTTTATCTCTTCATTTGAAGGCTTCACTTTCCCTAGATCCTTAAGGAGGCAAGGTTGCGTATCATTCATCATGATAGGTAAGCCTTTTGGAATCTGCTTAGGCCGAGAGTGTTTTTGGATAAATTGTTTAACAATTCTATCCTCAATTGAGTGAAACGAGATAACAGCGAGCCTACCCCCTTTATCCAAGGCATCAATCGTTTGATTTAATGCTTCAGAGAGCGTTATTAGCTCATCATTAATGGCTATCCTTATGGCCTGAAAAGAGCGCGTTGCAGGGTGCTTATTTTTGCCTGGTTTGACAACGGTCGAAATGAGATTTGCTAACTCAAGAGTTGTCTTGATTTCACTATTTTTTTGATATTCCTTTATAGTTGAAGCAATAATACGACTTCTTTTTTCTTCTCCATATTGATAGAGCGTATCTGCAATTTCTTTTTCACTTGTCTCTATAAGCCATTCTCTAGCAGTGAGTCTTTGAGATTGATCCATCCTCATATCAAGTAAACCATCTTTATTAAAGCTAAATCCCCTATCGGCATTGTCTATTTGAGGTGAGGAGATTCCTAAATCCATTAAGACTCCATCAACTTTACCAATCAAATTAATTTTATTAAGCTCATCATTTAAGTTTGAAAAATTACTATGAATCAGCTCTAGTCGTGGGTCAGAGAAATTAATCTCTGCATATTTAATTGCATCAATATCTTGATCAAATCCTATAACACTTCCCAAGCTATCTAGATGATTTAGTATTCCTTGAGTATGACCACATCGGCCCAAAGTGGCATCAACATAGATGCCACCTGATTTTATGTTTAGAGCTTTTAAAACCTCATTAAAGAGAACAGAGTCATGATAGTTAGATTCTTTAGTGGACGCATTATTCTTACTTAATGACATTTAACTAAAGAGAAAGTTTTGAAATTTCCTGAGGTACTTCAGTTTGATTGCTTAGTCTTTCAATTTTTTCAATTTGATCTTTCCATGCCCTTTCATCCCAGATTTCAAAACTTTTACCTTGTCCACTCAGTATAACTTTATTATTTAAATTAGCGTAATTCTTATGAGAGCTAGGAATAAGAATCCTACCAATTTTGTCTAATTCACAATCAATAGCATGCCCAATAAGTTTTCTTGATAATTTTTTGGTATGAATATTAAGAGATGGAAGTTCTCCAATTTTGAGTTCTAGTTGCTGCCAATCTTTTAAAGGATAGAGAACGAGACAAGGATCATCAGGATGAATGCTCATGACCATCTGTCCAGAACAAATTTTAGTGACTTGTCCTAAATGACGAGTAGGAATTTTAATCCTACCTTTTGCATCCATTGATAAAAGGTGAATTCCACGAAACATAAATCCATTTTATACCATTATTTACCATTTAAAGCCACAAATAATTTTTTAGAAAATGGCTCTTATCTTTAATATTTTTTTTAAACTCATAATTTAGATAAATTAATATATTCCAAGAGTAAATGATTATATAAAATCAAAAATATCCCTACAATACTAATGGGAATAAAAAAAGTCTATATTTTGAAGGAGAGAGGATGAAACAAAGAGTTGGAATCATAGGCGCAGGCCCAAGTGGACTGGCACAGTTAAGGGCTTTTAAGTCTGCTGAAGAAAAAGGAGAAGAGTTGCCGGAAATAGTCTGTTTTGAAAAACAAGACAATTGGGGAGGGCTATGGAATTATAGCTGGAGAACTGGGCTTGATCAGCATGGTGAGATTGCGCACAGCAGTATGTATCGTTACCTGTGGTCTAATGGGCCAAAAGAATGCCTGGAATTTGCTGACTATTATTTTGAGGAACATTTTGGCCACCCAATTGCCTCATTCCCTCCAAGGGAAGTTTTGTTTGACTATATTCAAGGTAGAGTAGAAAAAGCTAAGGTTAGGAATATGATTCGATTTAATACTGCAGTTCGAAATGTTGAATACGATGAAGACACTGAACAATTTACAGTCACAGTCAGTAATCTTGTTGACGATGAAACTTACTCTGAAAAATTTGATTATGTCATTGTCGCGAGTGGACACTTTTCAACCCCCAATGTTCCAAATTATGATGGCTTTAGCCATTTTAATGGCAGGATATTACATGCCCACGATTTCAGAGACGCTATGGAATTTAAAGACCAAGATATTTTGGTCATAGGCAGTAGTTATTCTGCTGAAGATATTGGTTCACAGTGCTATAAGTATGGCGCTAAATCAATCACTAGTAGCTACAGGACGGCGCCAATGGGTTTTGGCTGGCCTGAAAATTGGGAAGAAAAGCCAGCGCTAGTTAAGGTGGATGGCAATAAAGCTTTCTTTGCCGATGGAACTTCAAAAGAAGTAGATTCGATCATTCTGTGCACAGGATATATTCATCACTTCCCCTTCTTACCAGATAGTTTGAGATTAAAAACCAATAATATCCTTTATCCTCTTGACTTATATAAGGGCGTCGTCTGGGAGAAGAACCCAAGACTTATGTATCTAGGAATGCAAGATCAATGGTACACATTTAATATGTTTGATGCGCAAGCTTGGTACGCAAGAGATATCATTCTAAAAAAGATCAGTCTTCCATCTTTTAGTGAAATGCAAGCACATACACTTGAATGGCATGAAAAAGAAACAGCACAAGACGATGTTGCATACGCGATTGACTTTCAAGGGGCTTATACTCAGATGCTGATTGATGAGACGGATTATCCTAATTTTGATATTGAGGGAGTTAACAGAACTTTTATGGACTGGAAACATAATAAGAAGGATGGAATTATGACTTTTAGAGATAAGTCACATGCCTCACTCATGACTGGAACCGAGTCTCCACCTCACCATACGCCATGGCTCGATGCTTTAGATGATTCTTTAGAATGCTATCTTGATATTTAATTTAACTGGAGCGCTGTTTCAACATATGAATTTTTCATTGAACAAAATGAATTCTTCATATAAAAAACACAATTAAAGACTAAAATTCACCGGCTTATAAAATATAATATGCAGCTTACTAAAGGTTAAATTGTTATTCGGTGAACAATAAGGTCTATCATAAAATTGAAAACTCTTCAATTGAAGACGTTCTAGAGCGTGCGAGACAATATCGTTCTTTGCTTCAGCCCGAAATGGCAATTAGCATTTGCCTAGATATTTTTGCTGTTGATAACAATAATCAAGACGCTTTAGTCATATATATTCTTGCATTAACCGATCAGCTATCTCAGAGTGAATCTAAGGTCCACCGTAATAAAATTACAGATAGTATCAAAAAACTTAATTCAGAATTTTTACGTCATTATTACTCTGGAATCTTCCTAGAGAGGCAAGCAAGAAGCTTACTAAAGCACTCCATGTCTCGATCTTTTGCATATGATGGATTTATTGAAGCAATTGCAGAATTTGAGATCGCAGAAAAAATGGCTCCTGAGCATTGCGCTGACCCAATTTTGCGATACAACAGTTGTCTAAGAACAATAAAAAAAGAGAACCTTCAACCACGTCAAGAATTCGATGAACTATACTAATAACCGAACAGTCAGTCTCAAAAAAATGATGGCAATGGCTGGATTATTTTGGTTTTTTTTCCTAATATTCTATCTATTGGGAGCTCTAACCTTTCACTCTGGTGAAGAGGCCTTTACTGCATTTTATGTCTGGTTTAATGGCTCAATTTTTTATCCTGTTTTAGCCACTTTATTAATTGCAACACTAACTTTCCATGTAGTCGTTGCGGTTACTAGGCAACTTTCAAATAATATAAGTAGTGGTGATCGATATAAAAAACCTTATCCAAAGGCTGTCCCCCGAATAGTGGCATGGTCAGGTGCGTCTATTATTCTTATTTTTATCATTACGCACACCGTTCAAATGTTGTCTATTAATACTGTTGATTTATATTCGGAAATTACCAATATTTTTCAAAGGCCAGTAATGTGGGCCATATATGGGCTTGGAATGATTGCCATTTCAACACACTTACATCATGGACTTTCAAATGTACTTCAGACTTTGGGCGTTTCAAGCAAACAAC
This sequence comes from Candidatus Pseudothioglobus sp. uisw_142, assembly GCF_059512465.1. Lineage (NCBI taxonomy): Bacteria > Pseudomonadati > Pseudomonadota > Gammaproteobacteria > Pseudothioglobaceae (SeqCode) > Pseudothioglobus (SeqCode) > Candidatus Pseudothioglobus sp. uisw_142. The sequence goes on along the minus strand of NZ_CM183452.1, from coordinate 1,328,568 downwards.
ATAAGGGTATTGCTCTCTTGATTGTTCTTCTTATCATGGCAGGTTATGCCTCAATTCCATTAGGTATTTTGTATGCAAAAGTTTAATTCAAATGTTCCAACAGGGCCTCTAGAGAATCGTTGGGAGAAGCATAAATTTGATCTTGCTCTTATAGCGCCCCAAAATAGGAAAAAATACAATGTAATAGTCATTGGGACTGGTCTGGCAGGTGCATCATTATGTGCCACCTTAGGTGAGGCAGGATACAATGTCCAGTCTTTTTGTTACAATGATAGTCCCAGAAGAGCCCATTCAATTGCTGCTCAAGGCGGAGTCAATGCTAGTAAAAATTATCAAAATGATGGAGATAGTACCTGGAGACTTTTTTACGACACTATCAAGGGTGGAGATTTTAGAGCGAGAGAGTCCAATATTTATCGTTTAGCTCAATTGAGTTGTAACATTATTGATCAAGCCGTATCCCAGGGCGTTCCTTTTGCCAGAGAATACAGTGGTTATTTGGCAAATAGATCTTTTGGTGGCACCCAAGTGTCCCGAACTTTCTATGCTAGAGGTCAAACCGGCCAGCAACTCCTTTTAGGCGCATATAGTTCTATGAGTAAAGAAATCGCCTCAGGGAGAGTTAAACATAAGTCAAGATGTGAAATGTTAGAAGTCATACTTATTGATGGAAAGGCCAGGGGTATTGTTGTCAGAGACCTAACGACTGGTGAAATTTCATCTCATACAGCTGATTGTGTTGTCATGTGCACGGGGGGCTATAGTAATGCTTACTATCTGTCAACAAATGCAAAAGGCTGTAACACCTCTGCAACATGGAGAGCCCATAAGAATGGAGCTTACTTTGCAAATCCAAGCTTTACTCAAATCCATCCCACATGTGTACCACCAACTGGCGACAGCCAGTCAAAGCTCACATTGATGAGTGAGTCACTGAGAAATGATGGCCGCATATGGGCCCCAAAAAATAAAGAAGATTGCGATAAGAGTCCAAATGATATTGTAGAAGAAGATCGTGATTACTTTTTAGAGAGAATGTATCCAGCCTTTGCCAATCTTGTTCCAAGAGATATTGCTTCCAGAGCTCTTAAGGGTATCTGTGATGAAGGAAGAGGAATTGGTTCAGTTGTAAATAATCAGCGCCTTGGAGTTTATCTTGATTTTTCCTCGGTGATTCAAAAAATGGGGACTGAAAAGGTTAAAGAAAAATACGGAAATTTATTCGATATGTATAAGAGTATTACCGGTGAAAACCCTTATGAAGTTCCAATGAAAATTTACCCAGCACCTCATTACACAATGGGTGGCTTATGGGTTGATTACAATTTGATGACAACGATAGATGGTTTGTTTGCTTGCGGAGAGTCTAATTTTTCAGACCATGGCGCTAATCGCCTTGGAGCTTCTGCTTTGATGCAAGGCCTTGCAGATGGATATTTTGTTGCTCCACAGACAGTTGCTAACTATCTAGCACGAGGAAAATTTGAGGAGGTTAATGATGACCATCCTGAAGTATTGGCAGCCGTTGATTCAGTTAAAAGTCGTATTGATAGTTTAATGAATGCTCCTGATCCTCAGTATTCTCCAGATTACTTTCATAGAAAAATAGGAAGCATTTTGTGGACGTCATGTGGCATGGCAAGAGATAAGGATTCACTCAAAAATGCAATCGCTTCAATTGAGAAACTCAAGGCAGATTTTTGGCAAAAAATTAAAGTGACTGGAGTCGATAAAGATTTTAATCAGACGCTTGAAAAGGCTGGAAGAGTTGCAGATTTTATTGAGCTTGGACATTTAATGTGTGTTGATGCTTTGGATCGAGATGAATCATGCGGTGCGCATGCACGCCTTGAGTATCTGGCTGAAAGTGGAGATGCAATGAGGGATGATGAAAATTTTGGATATGTGGCTGCTTGGGAGTACAGTGATGACAAACCTGTGCTTCATAAAGAGCAACTTGACTTCGAGTTTATCAAGCCAACATATAGGGACTACAAATGAATTTTACATTACATATCTGGCGACAAAAAAATACGCAAAGTGATGGAAGTTTTGTCACCTATGAGATTAGTGATATCGACAGTGACACTTCTTTTCTTGAGATGCTTGATCAGCTAAATGAAGAGCTCATAGAAAAAGGGGAGGACTGCGTTGTTTTTGATTATGATTGCCGAGAGGGTATTTGTGGCACATGCTCATTGGTAATAAATGGGCATCCTCATGGTGAAAAGAAGGCCACTACAACTTGTCAGCTTTATATGAGGGATTATGCCAATCAAAGGGAATTATGGATTGAGCCTTGGAGGGCAAAAAGTTTTCCAATAGTCAAGGATCTTGCAGTCAAGCGGGAAGCGTTCGACCGCATTATCCAATCTGGTGGGTTTATTTCTGTATCAGTTGGCTCTGCTCCAGAGGCCAACTCTCAATTAGTCAATAAAGATGATGCTGATTGTGCATTTGATTCTGCAACATGTATCGGCTGTGGTGCATGCGTTGCAGTTTGTCCAAATGCTTCAGCCAGTTTATTTGTAGCCGCTAAAATCAATCATTTTGAACGCTTACCTCAGGGAAAAATTGAAAGCAAAAAGCGGGCAGAGAGGATGATTAATCAGATGGAAGAGGAAGGGTTTGGAAGTTGTTCAAATCATCGACATTGCGAAACAGTTTGTCCAAAAGAAATTTCGGTTAGCAATATTGCTGCCATGAATAATTTACTATAAAAATAATTAATTTAGGAGATGTGATGAAAGTTGTAATATTAGGTGCTGCAGGTGGAATTGGTCAGGCTCTTGCCTTGCTTCTTAAAACAGAGCTTCCCAGCGGAACAGAATTGTCTTTGTATGATATTGCTCCAGTAACGCCCGGGGTTGCAGCTGATTTAAGTCACATCCCAACTCCAGTTAAAGTGGAAGGTTATTCGGGTGAAGACCCCTCTCCTGCTTTATTAAATGCTGATATTGTATTGATTTCTGCTGGTGTGGCTCGTAAGCCTGGCATGGATCGTTCAGATTTATTTAATATTAATGCTGGAATTGTAAAAAATCTCGTTTCTTCTTGTGCTGATAATTGCCCCAAAGCCCTTATTGGTATCATTACTAATCCAGTTAACACAACTGTTGCAATTGCGGCTGAAGTTTTAAAAAATAAGGGTGTTTATGATCCCACAAGGTTATTTGGAATCACTACTCTTGATGTGATTCGCTCAAGTACATTTGTTGCTGAAGTCTTCAATAAAGATCCAATGGATGTTAAAGTGCCAGTTATTGGTGGACATTCTGGAATCACTATTCTTCCCCTTCTCTCTCAATCTGGCTTCGAATTCAGTGACGATGATGCAGCCGCAATGACTAAACGGATTCAAAATGCAGGTACAGAAGTTGTCGAAGCTAAAGCAGGGGGTGGTTCGGCCACATTGTCAATGGGACAGGCTGCCGCTAAATTTGGCTTATCCCTAGTAAGAGCCCTAAATGGTGAAAAAGATGTCATAGAGTGCACCTACGTTGAAGGATCTGGAGAATTGGCTAGATTTTTTGCTCAGCCAGTGCTATTGGGTAAGAATGGTGTCGAAAAAATACTCAATTATGGCACTCTTTCAGATTTTGAACAGACTACCCTAGATGATGCTCTTGACACGCTCAGATCTGATATAAAAATCGGCGAAGAGTTTGTAAAGTAGTAGTTAATTAACAAAATTTAAGGGTCAGAATGTCAAAAAGTTTGCATGATAGAGCTCTAGCTTATCACAAAGAAGGTGGACCTGGGAAACTTGACGTAACCTCCCATAAAAAACTTGATAATGATCAAGATCTCAGTTTGGCATACAGCCCTGGCGTTGCTGCGCCGGTAAGGGAGATTGCTAAAGATAAGAGTAATGTATACCAATACACAATTAAGGGTAATTTGGTAGCGGTTATCACTGACGGTTCAGCGGTTTTAGGTCTTGGAAATGTTGGTCCTTTAGCAGCAAAGCCAGTTATGGAAGGAAAAGCAGTTTTATTCAAACACTTTGCAGGCATCAATGTTTTTAATATTGAGCTTGATACTCAAAATGTTGATGAAATCGTTAATACGGTTAAGAATATTGCACCTACTTTTGGCGGAATCAATTTGGAAGATATTTCTGCCCCGCGCTGTTTTGAAATTGAAGAGCGACTCATTAAAGAGCTAGATATTCCTGTATTTCATGATGATCAACACGGCACTGCCATTATTGTTGCAGCTGGACTTTTAAATGCTCTTGAAATTCAAGGAAAATCAATTAATTCTGCTAAGATTGTTGTTGCAGGTGGTGGTTCTGCTGGCATAGCAACTCTAGATTTATTGGTAAATCTTGGATTTAAAAAAGAAAATATGATTCTGGTTGACCGAAGGGGCGTTGTTTCTAAAGAACAAATAAGCATCGTTAATAAGTACAAAGCAGCTTTTGCGGTGGATACGAGTAAAAAGACTTTGGGTGATGCAATTGATGGAGCTGATGTCTTGATTGGCGTTGCAAGAGGTAATCTTGTTACTCAAGCTATGATTAAATCGATGGCCAAAAAGCCAATTATCTTTGCTTTATCTAATCCTGATCCTGAAATTTCAGTTGAGGATGTTTTTGCTTGTAGAGACGATGCATTGATGGCAACTGGCAGAAGTGATTTTCCAAATCAGGTTAATAATGTGATTGGTTTTCCTTATATTTTTAGAGGAGCGTTAGATGCTAATTCCAAGATTATCAATACTGAAATGAAAGTTGCAGCTGTGCATGCTATTAAGGATCTCGCAAAGCTACCTGCTCCTCAATCTCTATTAGAAATTTATCAAGTTAAAGAGCTCAGTTTTGGTAAAGATTATTTCATTCCAAAACCTTTTGATCCTAGACTCATTGACCTGATTCCAAAAGCTATATTTGATGCCGCAGTAAAGAGCGGAGTTTCACGCTTAAAATAATCATTTTTATACCTCATATTTAGCTTATTTAATCCTTGCTAAGCAGAATTAGTTATGGGATAATGTCTGATTGTTTTTTTGGAGGGGTGGCCGAGTGGTTAAAGGCGACGGACTGTAAATCCGTTCTCTCTGAGTACGTTGGTTCGAATCCAACTCCCTCCACCAGAGAAAAAAGAAAAGGAAATTGCGGGTGTCGTATATTGGTATTACCTTAGCCTTCCAAGCTAATGAGGTGGGTTCGATTCCCATCACCCGCTCCAAGTGGTTAGGACTGTGCTCACCTAGCTCAGTCGGTAGAGCACTTCCTTGGTAAGGAAGAGGTCGCCGGTTCAATTCCGGTGGTGAGCTCCACTTTAATTTGAATGTATACAGGGGATTAAAAATGGCAAAAGAAAAATTTGAAAGAACCAAACCACACGTAAATGTGGGAACAATTGGTCACGTTGACCATGGTAAAACGACTTTAACTGCAGCCCTTACTAAGGTGATGGCTGAAGCCCGTGGTGGTGAGTTCAAGGATTACGCAGATATTGATAATGCTCCTGAAGAAAGAGAGCGTGGTATCACTATCTCAACAGCACACGTAGAGTATGAGTCAGAAGCTCGTCACTACGCACACGTTGACTGTCCAGGACACGCTGACTATGTGAAGAACATGATTACAGGTGCTGCTCAGATGGACGGCGCTATTATTGTAATCGCTGCAACTGATGGACCAATGGCTCAAACACGTGAGCACATTCTATTGTCTCGTCAGGTCGGTGTTCCATACATTGTGGTTTACATGAATAAAGCTGACATGGTTGACGATGAAGAACTCGTTGAACTTGTTGAAATGGAAATCCGTGAGCTTCTAACAGAATATGAATTCCCAGGTGATGACACGCCAGTTGTTTTTGGTTCAGCACTAAAAGCACTCGAGGGTGACACATCAGATATCGGTGTTCCTTCAATCCTGAAGTTAGTTGAAGCGTTAGACACTTATATCCCAACACCAGAGCGTGATACAGATAAGACATTCCTTATGCCTATTGAGGACGTGTTCTCAATCTCAGGTCGTGGAACGGTTGTTACTGGTCGTATCGAGCGCGGCGTTGTAAACGTGGGTGATGAAATCGAAATCGTAGGTATTAAAGACACTCAGTTGACTACATGTACGGGTGTTGAAATGTTTAGAAAGTTGCTTGACTCAGGTGAAGCAGGTGATAACGTTGGTGTTCTTCTTCGTGGTACCAAGCGTGAAGAAGTTGAGCGTGGTCAGGTCTTAGCTAAGAAAGGGACGATCAACCCGCACACTAAGTTTGAAGCTGAAGTCTATATCTTAAGCAAAGAAGAAGGTGGCCGTCATACGCCATTCTTCAACAACTATCGTCCACAGTTCTACTTCAGAACAACAGACGTGACTGGCGCATGTGAATTACCATCAGGTACTGAAATGGTTATGCCAGGCGACAATGTGAAGATGACAGTTGAGTTACTTGCTCCAATTGCAATGGAAGAGGGTTTAAGATTTGCAATTAGAGAAGGCGGACGCACGGTAGGTGCTGGAGTCGTCTCGAAGATTACGAGTTAAAAAGTATTTAAAGTAAGTGGCTACTCTTGAGTGGCCACTTTTAGGATTTGATATATAGGCAAGTGGCTCAATTGGTAGAGTAGTGGTCTCCAAAACCATTGGTTGGGGGTTCGAGTCCCTCCTTGCCTGCCAAATTAAAGGATATATGTGGCTAAACAAATAGACAATTTAAAGAGTGGTTCTGATCAATGGAAGACTATCCTGGCAGTTGTTGTAGTTATCGCTACACTTGCTTTGTATTATGTAAACCCTCTCAATTTCAATTCTCTGACTAAGGTGCTTGTCACTCTTGCGTTGTTTATTGCTGCAGGTGGAATATTTATTAAATCTAGCCAAGGTGATACCTTTGTACATTTCTTGAAAGAGACACGTATAGAGCTTAGAAAGGTAGTTTGGCCTACAAGAGAAGAGACATTGAAAACAACTGGAATCATTATGATTGCAGTGGTCGTGGTGGCAATTTTCCTTTGGATTGTGGATGCATTCTTTACATGGGGTGTTCAGTCAATTTCTTCAATTAACATATTTTAAGTAAAGGATTTTCATGTCTAAGAATTGGTTTGTAATCCACGCAAGAAGCGGCTATGAAGCGAAAGTAAAGTTAGCCATTGAGGAGGCTGTTGCTAGGGAAGGGATAGAAGACTTAGTTGGTGAGATATTAATTCCTACTGAGCAGGTTGTTGAACTTAAAGGTGGAAAGAAAAAAGAAACTGAGAGAAAATTTTTCCCAGGGTATATGCTCATTAAGATGGAACTAACTGAGCCAAGCTGGCTGTTGGTAAAGAATACAAATAATGTTATTGGTTTTATTGGCGGATCATCAGGAAAACCCTCTCCGATTACACAAAGAGAGGTGGATAGAATTTTTGCTCGTGTTCAAGAGGGAGCAGATAAACCTAAACCTAAGGTTGCATTTCAACCTGGTGAAGAAGTTCTTGTTATTGATGGTCCATTTAATGAGTTTAATGGAACCGTTGAAAGTGTGAATTATGAAAAAAGTTTACTGACAGTAGAAGTCTTAATTTTTGGTCGAACTACTGCAGTTGAACTAGAGTTTTCTCAAGTAGAGAAAACATAACATAACCCATTGGGTTATTTTGTTAACGGGGAGCTTGATAGGCGTTTGTACCCATAGGAGATAAAATGGCAAAAAAAATTGAGTCTTATATTAAACTACAGGTCCCAGCGGCAGAGGCTAATCCTTCGCCACCTGTTGGGCCAGCTTTAGGTCAGCATGGCGTAAATATCATGGACTTTTGTAAGGCATTCAATGCCCAAACACAAGAGCTTGATAAGGGCATGCCTGTTCCAGTAATTATTACTGTTTACAATGATAGAAGTTTCACATTTGTAACGAAAACACCTCCTGCAGCGGTCCTTCTTCGAAAAGTGACGGGCATTGCAAAAGGAAGTGGTGAGCCTCATATTAATAAAGTTGGAACAGTTACTCGTGCACAACTTGAGGAAGTTGCAAATATTAAAATGAAAGATTTAAATGCGAATGATTTAGATGCTGCTGTCCAAATCGTTGCCGGAACTGCCCGTTCTATGGGCCTTGTGGTGGAGGGTTAATGATGGCTAGTCTAACAAAAAATCAAAAAGTGAATATATCAAAAATTAAAGAGGGTGAAAAGTATAAAATTTCTGATGCTATAGCGCTAGTGAAAGAATGTGCAACTGCAAAATTTGATGAGTCAGTTGACGTAAGTATCAATTTGGGAATTGACACTAAAAAATCTGATCAAACTGTTCGGGGAGCTGTTGTTCTTCCGAATGGAACTGGTAAGGTTGTCCGTGTTGCAGTATTTACTCAAGGTGATAATGTTCAAAAGGCTACTGATGCAGGTGCAGACATTGTGGGTATGGACGATCTAATGAAAACTATGCAAGATGGAGATTTAAACTATGACGTTGTTATAGCCTCTCCAGATGCAATGGGTGTTGTTGGAAGATTGGGACAAGTTCTAGGGCCTCGAGGTTTGATGCCTAACCCTAAAGTAGGAACTGTTACTCCTGATGTTGCCACAGCCGTAAAAAATGCAAAAGCTGGACAGGTCCGCTATCGTGCAGATAAGTCCGGTATTGTTCACGCAGGTATTGGTAAAGCTTCTTTTAATGTTAAAGCACTTGAAGAGAATGTAACTGCTTTAATAGACGCTATTAAGAAAGCAAAACCAAGCTCAGCAAAAGGCGTGTACTTTAAAAAAATTAGTGTTTCTTCAACAATGGGCCCAGGCTTGAGTGTTGATGGAGCAAGCTTAGATATTTAAATAGATTTAACTACTGATAATTAATTTATCAGTGATGAATTCTTTGGGCGACAAGGTTACTTGTTTAGCCTCAAAGACCATAGGTGTGATGAGCTGCTAGCAGTTAATTACTTAATAAATTGATCCTTCAATTTGCCTATGTAGAGGGTATGGAAATACCTTGTAGCGAAAGTTGTAATTTTATAGCTTTCTTTTTTTAATTGTTCAGGAGAGACTATGGCTCTTAATTTTGAAGCAAAAAAAGCAGTTGTCGAACAGGTCAATGCAGTCGCTATAGGCGCTGTATCTGTTGGTGCTGCTGAGTATCGCGGATTGAATGTTGAACAAATGACTAACTTACGAAGCGCTGCTATTGAAGCAGATGTTTCTTTGCGTGTAGTTAAAAATACACTAGCAAAGAGAGCGTTAGCAGAGACAGGATGTGAATGTATTTTGCCTGTCTTAAGTGGACCGGTTATTTTGGGTTTTTCCCAAGAAGATCCGGGCGCTGTTGCGCGCGTTTTTCGTGACTTTATTAAAGAGAATAAAGACTTAGTCGTTAAAGGTTTGGGAGTATCCGGAGAGTTTGTTGATGCAGATCAACTCAAGCGAATCGCGAGTCTTCCAACTAAAGATCAAGCAATCAGTATGTTGATGGCGTTAATGCTTGCACCAACAGAGAAACTAGTTAGAACTTTAAATGAAGTTCCAACAAAGTTAACTCGCGTTGTGGCGGCAGTGCGTGATCAAAAACAATAATAATTATATAGAGGAGTAAATATCATGGCGAAATTAAGTAACGAAGATATTTTAGGCGCAATTGCAGATATGTCTGTAATGGACGTTGTTGAGTTGGTTTCAGCAATGGAAGAAAAATTTGGCGTTTCTGCAGCAGCAGTTGCAGCAGCACCAGCAGCGGCCCCAGCAGAAGCTGGTGCAGCAGCTGAAGAAAAGACTGAATTTGATGTAATGCTAACAAGCTTTGGAGACAAGAAAGTTGCTGTCATCAAAGCCGTACGTGGAATTACAGCACTTGGTCTTAAAGAAGCAAAGGATCTTGTTGAAAGCGCTCCAGCAGCGGTTAAAGAAGGTGTATCAAAAGCGGAAGCTGATGATATCCAAAAGCAGCTTGAAGAAGCTGGCGCTAGCGTAGAACTTAAGTAATTTGTTCAATGCAAAAAACCAAAATCCCCAAAAGGGGATTTTGGTGTTTTTATTCAAAAGTAATTTTGAAAACAATTTGGTGATTAATACGGGGCATTCATGACATATTCATTTACAGAAAAAAAACGTATCAGAAATAATTTTGGAACTAGAGAATCGATTCTTAAAGAGCCAGATTTATTGTCTATTCAAATTAATTCATTTAATTCCTTTATTCAAGAAGGAGCGGTCGAAAAAGAAAACATTGGCCTTCACTCAGTTTTTCAATCTGTATTTCCAATAACAGCCCTGAATGGATATGCAGAAATTGAGTACTTGGATTATGAACTTCAAGAACCAAAATATAATGTTAAAGAATGTAAACTTAGAGGTGTGACTTATGCTGCAACACTGCAGGTAAAACTCAATCTAGTTCTATTTGATAAGAATGGATCCAATTTAAAGAAAAAGCGTCGCGTCAAGCAGGTTATTGAGGAAAGTGTCTATCTTGGCCAACTTCCGCTAATGACTGATACAGGTACTTTTGTTATTAATGGTACAGAGCGTGTAGTTGTGTCACAACTACATCGTTCACCAGGCGTTATTTTTGAGCATGATAAGGGAAAGACACATTCTTCAGGAAAAATATTATTTTCTTCACGTGTGATTCCATATCGTGGTTCATGGTTAGATTTTGAATTTGATCATCACGAACATTTATTTGTTCGAATAGACAGAAGAAGAAAGCTACCGGTTACGACTCTGCTTCGTGCTATGGGCCAGTCAACTAATGAAATTATTGATACATTTTTTGATCATATTACTGTAAAGATGAAATCTAAATCATGTGATTTAGTTATCAAGCCTGAGCTTTTAAGAGGAATTATTGCTGAATTTGACATCAAAATTGGCAAGGATGTTTTAGTTGAGCAAGGCCGAAGAATTACTGCTAAGCATGTTAAGATGTTACAAACTGCAAAAATTGACTCAATTAATGCACCATTAGAGTACCTGATTGGGAAAGTTATCTCTTCAGATATAGTTGATACTGATACCGGTGAGATCTTGCTGGCTGCCAACACCCTAATATCAGAGGAATCAATTGAGGTTTTAGCTACAACTAAAATTAAGAAAATTAACATTATTTATATTAATGATGCTGAAAATGGTATTTATATTTCAGATACATTGCGTCTTGATGAACTTCAGACAGAGATTGAAGCGCGCATGTCTATTTACCATGTAATGAGACCTGGTGAGCCTGCGACAGAAGATGCAGTCAATGCGCTTTTTTCAAATTTATTCTTTAATAATGATCGATATGACCTCTCGAAAGTTGGTCGTATGAAATTAAATAGACGCCTAGGAATCGAAAGTGAAACCGGTGAGCACGTTCTAACGCATGATGACATTATTAATGTAATCAAAAAACTCATTGACATTAAAAATGGGCATGATGTTGTAGATGACGTCGACACATTGGCTAATAGACGTGTAAGGGCCATTGGTGAAATGATTGAAAATCAGTTTAGAATCGGTCTAATCCGTGTTGAAAAAGCAGTTAAAGAGGGATTAAATCTTGCTGAAACTGATGAATTAACCCCTCAAGACCTGATTAACTCTAAGCCAGTCTCTGCTGCAGTCAGAGAGTTTTTTGGCTCTTCACAACTTTCCCAATTTATGGATCAGGTTAATCCACTATCAGGTGTTACTCATAAGCGCCGTATCTCTGCACTTGGACCTGGAGGTCTAACAAGGGAGCGCGCAGGCTTTGAAGTGAGAGATGTTCACCCATCTCATTATGGAAGATTGTGCCCAATTGAAACTCCTGAGGGTCCAAATATTGGACTAATTAATACCTTAGCAGTCTATGCCAAAACAAATTCATATGGTTTTTTAGAAACTCCTTATCAAGTTGTTAAGAATGGTCAAGTCACGAAAGAAATAGTCTACGTTTCCGCTATTGATGAGATTGAACATACGATTGCTCAGGCTAATTCTAAAGTAGATTCAAAAGGAAAGCTTCAAGATGATTTAGTCTCTGGAAGACATAAAAATGAATTTGTATTAGTAGACAAGTCTGAAGTGACCCTTATAGACATTGACTCTAAACAAATTTCATCTGTTGCTGCTTCGTTAATTCCTTTCCTTGAGCATGATGATGCGAACCGTGCACTCATGGGTTCCAATATGCAGCGTCAAGCTGTCCCTGTGCTTCGTGCTGAAAAGCCATTAGTTGGAACAGGAATTGAACGCGTTGTTGCAACTGACTCTAGAGTTTGTGTTGTTGCCGATCATGATGGAGTTGTAGAAACAGTAGATGCCTCTAGAATCGTAATTCGAGTTGATTCTAAACAAACTAAAGCTGGTGAGCTCGGTGTTGATATTTATAGCTTAATTAAATATTCCCGCTCAAACCAGAATACTTGTATTAACCAGAAACCACTCGTTCAGCCAGGTGACAAGGTGGCTGCTGGAGATGTTTTGGCAGATGGACCTTCTACAGATCTAGGAGAGCTTGCATTAGGCCAAAACATGATGATTGCATTTATGCCTTGGAATGGTTACAACTTTGAAGACTCCATTCTAATTTCTGAGAAGGTTGTTCAGGAAGATCGTTATACTTCAATTCATATCGAAGAGCTGACAGCTTACGCAAGGGATACAAAACTTGGTAGTGAAGAAGTTACTGCAGATATTCCAAATGTTAGTGAATCTGCACTTTCTAAGCTTGATGATGTGGGTATCGTATATGTCGGAGCAAGAGTAAAAGGTGGTGACATATTAGTTGGTAAGGTTACACCAAAAAGTGAGACTGTCTTGTCACCAGAGGAAAAATTATTACGCGCTATCTTTGGAGAAAAGGCCAATAATGTAAAAGATACTTCATTGAGAATGGGCGCCTCTAAGTCTGGTGTTGTCATCGACGTTCAAATTTTTACTAAAGATCGGGTTGCTAAAGATTCTCGTGCGTTAGTAATTGATGAAGAGCGATTAGAGAATATTAAAAAAGATATTGATGATGAGTTTGGGATTATTGATGGAGATATTTTCCGCAGAATCCGTTTAAAACTATCTGGCAATGTTTCGACTAGTAACCTTGGTACTATTAAGAGTGGCGATAAGATTACCGCAAAAGACTTGAAGTCTTTAGAGAACAGTGAGATTGCAAAAATAAAAGTAAAAGATGCTGCTGTGAATAAAGAAGTAGCTGCATTGGTAAAACAATCTAAAGCTAAACAAGAAGAGTTTGAAGTATTTTTTGAGCAAGAAAGTGCGAAAATTAAAGAGGGTGCTGAATTACCACCTGGTGTCCAGAAGATGGTTAAAGTTTACGTGGCAACTCGTAAAACTCTTCAAGTTGGTGACAAGATGGCTGGCCGTCATGGAAATAAAGGCGTAATCTCTAGGGTTTCTCCAGTTGAAGATATGCCTCATTTAGCTGACGGCACCCCTGTTGATGTTGTGTTAAATCCACTTGGTGTTCCATCTCGTATGAATGTTGGACAAGTTTTAGAGGTCCACTTAGGATGGGCTGCAAAAGGGCTTGGATATAAGATTGGAAATCTTTTGGATGAGCATCGCAAAGATACCATTAAGCAAATCCGCTCAATGCTTGACTCCATTTACAATAGTTATGGAAAGGCTGAAGATTTAAAGTCGTTTAGTGACGATGAAATATTAGAATTAGCTAATAATTTGAGAATGGGTGTTCCAATGGCAACTCCTGTTTTTGATGGAATCAAAGAAGAAGATATTAAATCATTACTTAAGATGGCTGACTTACCTGAGAGTGGACAAATTCAATTATTTGATGGTAGAACAGGTGATGCATTTGATCGTGATGTGACAGTTGGTTATATGCACATGTTAAAGTTAAATCATTTAGTAGATGATAAGATGCATGCTCGTTCGACTGGACCATACTCGTTAGTCACTCAGCAGCCACTGAGTGGAAAAGCTCAATTTGGTGGCCAAAGATTTGGTGAGATGGAAGTATGGGCTCTTGAAGCATATGGTGCTGCTTATACTCTAAGAGAAATGCTAACAGTCAAATCTGATGATGTTACTGGAAGAGCTAAGATGTATAAGAATATCGTTGATGGTGAAAATCGTACAGAGTCAGTCATGCCTGAGTCTTTTAATGTTCTAGTAAAAGAAATTCGATCTCTAGGTATTGATACTGAACTTGAACAAAATTAAATTAGGAGAATCCTTTGAAAGATTTATTACAAATTTTAAAACAGCAAAATAAAGAACAAGATTTTGATGCAATTAGAGTTGGTTTAGCTTCTCCTGAAAAGATTCGCTCTTGGTCTTTTGGCGAAGTTAAAAAGCCAGAAACAATCAACTATAGAACCTTTAAGCCAGAAAGAGAAGGTTTATTTTGTGCTAAGATTTTTGGTCCAATGAAAGACTTTGAGTGCTTGTGTGGTAAATACAAGCGTATGAAGTTTAGAAATGTCGTTTGCGAAAAATGTGGTGTTGAAGTTACGCTTTCTAAAGTAAGAAGAGAGAGAATGGGGCATATAGAGCTTGCTGCTCCAGTAGCTCATATATGGTACTTAAAGTCTCTACCTTCAAGACTAGGTCTTCTTATGGATATGACACTTAAGGATATTGAAAGAGTTTTGTATTTTGAAGCTTTTTTGGTAACTGATCCTGGAAGCACTCCACTAATTAAGAAGCAACTTCTTACTGAAGAGATGTATTTTGACGCACTTGATCAGTATGGTGATGATGAGTTCGTTGCTAAGATGGGCGCTGAAGCTATGCAAGATGTTCTTTCTGAAATGCAGCTTGAAAAGGAAGCGGCTAATTTACGTGAAGATGCACTTAGTACGAAATCTCAAACTAAGCTTAAGAAAATTAATAAAAGACTTAAGCTTGTTGATTCATTAATCAAATCAGGAAATAAACCTGAGTGGATGGTGCTGAATGTGCTACCAATTTTACCACCTGATTTAAGACCTCTTGTTCCACTGGACGGTGGTCGATTTGCAACATCTGACTTGAACGATCTTTATCGTCGAGTAATTAACAGAAACAATCGTCTTGGTAGACTTTTAGAGTTAGATGCACCTGAAATAATCGTCAGAAATGAGAAGCGTATGCTCCAAGAAGCTGTCGATTCATTAATTGATAACGGTCGACGTGGTCGTGCTGTCATGGGTAACAACAGGCGTCCTCTCAAGTCGATTGCAGATATGATTAAAGGAAAGCAAGGACGATTCCGTCAAAATTTGCTTGGAAAGAGGGTTGATTATTCTGGACGCTCCGTTATTGTTTGTGGTCCATACCTAAAACTCCACCAATGTGGTCTTCCAAAGAAGATGGCATTAGAGCTATTTAAACCATTCATCTACAACCGCCTTCAGGCCAATGGACTTGCTTCAACAATTAAGGCTGCTAAAAAAATGGTTGAAAGCGAAATCCCTGAGGTTTGGGATATTCTTGAGCGTGTTGTTCACCAGCATCCAGTTCTTTTAAATCGTGCTCCAACACTACATAGACTTGGAATCCAGGCATTTGAACCTTTACTAATTGAAGGTAAGGCTATTCAGCTTCATCCACTTGTTTGTACAGCTTTTAATGCTGACTTTGATGGTGACCAAATGGCTGTTCATGTCCCACTTTCAGAAGAAGCTCAGTTAGAAGCAAGAACACTTATGTTGGCCTCTAATAATATACTTCACCTTGCAAGTGGTGATCCAATTATTATTCCTTCACAGGATGTTATCCTTGGTCTTTATTATATGACTCGAGAGATGGTTAATCAAAAGGGCGAAGGTATGGTTTTTGCAAATACCAATGAAGCTCTTGCAGCTTACGATTCTAAACTAGTCAGTCTTCATGCTATGATTAAGCTAAGGGTTCAGGATTATGAAAAGACAGATTCTGGTTTTGTTCCTAGCACGACTCGAATAGTTGATACGACAATTGGAAGAGCGATTTTCTCAAGAATTCTACCCAGAGGTTTGTCATTTGACTTAATCAATGAAGCTTTGACAAAAAAGGTAGTCTCAAACTTAATTCATGTTTGTTATAGAACTCAAGAACTTAAAGAAACAGTTATCTTTGCAGATCAAATGATGTATATGGGTTTTGAGTATTCAACTAAATCTGGTATTTCATTTTGCTCGAATGATATGATTATTCCAAGTGAAAAATCTGAAATGATTGACAAAGCGAACAATCAAATCAAAGATGTTCAGCAACAATTTGCATCTGGAGTTGTAACAAATGGTGAGCGCTATAATAAAGTTATTGATATTTGGTCAAGAACCTCTGAGGAAGTTGCAAAAGCAATGATGGAGAAAGTTGGCTATGAAGATATAACAGATTCAGAAGGAAAGACTGAGAAGAAGCCATCTTTCAATTCGATTTATATGATGGCAGACTCTGGTGCCCGAGGTTCTCCTGCACAAATAAGGCAGTTAGCTGGAATGCGTGGTCTAATGGCTAAACCAGATGGTTCAATTATTGAGACTCCAATTACAAGTAATTTCCGTGAAGGCCTTAATAACATGCAGTACTTTATTTCAACACATGGAGCCCGAAAGGGTCTAGCAGATACGGCTTTAAAAACAGCTAACTCCGGCTATTTGACCAGACGCTTAGTGGATGTTGGACAAGATTTGGTGGTCACTGAAGAAGACTGTAGTACTGAAAATGGACTAGTTATGAAGGCTGTCATTGACGGCGGTAATGTGGTTCAAACATTGGGTACTGCTGTTCTTGGAAGAATTGTTTCTGAAGATGTTTTAATGCCAAATAGTAAGAAAGTATTTTTAGAAAAAGACCATTTGATAACCTTATCTGATTCTGACCATATCAATGAGTTAGGAATTGAATTTATTAAAGTAAGGTCAGCCATCACTTGCGAAACTTCATATGGAGTATGTGCGTCTTGTTATGGTAATGATATGGCAAGAGGGCATAAGATTGGTGTTGGTGAAGCAGTTGGTGTGATTGCTGCTCAATCGATTGGTGAGCCAGGGACACAGCTTACAATGCGTACTTTCCACATTGGTGGTGCTGCTAGTTCATCTACTGCTGTCAATAGTATTAATATTAATACAGATGGTATAGTGCACTATGAAAATATGAAATCAATTACTAATGCAAATGGAGATTTAGTTGTTATTTCAAGATCTTCAGAAGCCTCTATAAGAAATGATTTAGGACAAGTAATGGAAAGATATAAACTTCCTTATGGCGCCGTAGTTCATTTTAAAGATGGTGGTAAAGTTAAGGCAAAAGATAAGATTGCTGACTGGGACCCTCATACTCATCCAATCATTGCTGAAAACTCTGGAAGAGTTTCTTTTATTGACTTTGTTGAGGGTAAAACTGTTGTCAAGAACTCTGATCCATTAACAGGACTCAGCTTCTTTGAGATGATTGAAGAGGCAGAGAGGACTTCAGCAGCTAAAGACATGAAGCCAATGATTAAGCTGGTTGATAAAAAAGATAAAAAATCTATTCTATCTACTCACTACTTGCCTTCAGGTGTAAAAATTAATCTTGAAGATGGACAACTTATTGCTGCAGGTGAAATACTTGCAAAGATTCCCAAAGCTGTTTCAAAAACGAGTGATATTACAGGAGGTTTGCCACGTGTTGCAGATTTATTTGAGGCAAGAAAAGCAAAAGATCATGCTATTCTTGCTGAGAATGCTGGAGTTGTTAGTTTCGGCAGCCCAACTAAATCTAAAGTACGTATGCTGATTACCAATGAAGAGGGTGATGTTACTGAAATGATGATTCATCACTGGAGAGTAATCAATGTATTTGATGGTGAAACAGTTGAGAAAGGTGATGTGATTTCTGATGGCCCTTCAAATCCTCATGATATTCTAAGATTGCTGGGGGTTGAGGCTTTGGCTAACTATATTGTAAAAGAAGTTCAAAATGTTTATCGACTTCAGGGAGTTAAGATTTCAGACAAGCATATTGAAGTTGTAGTTAAGCAAATGCTTAGAAAAGTTGAAATTATTGATAATGGTGATTCAAACTATGTCAATGGTGAAACTGCTGAACATGCTCATGTTGTTGAGAGAAATAAGCAATTAAAGGCGCAGAATAAGAAGGAAATTGTTTTCCAGAGATTATTAATGGGAATTACAAAAGCTTCATTATCTACTGAGTCGTTTATCTCTGCTGCTTCATTCCAAGAAACAACAAGAGTTCTTACTGAGGCTTCGATTACAGGAAGAGTTGATGACCTTAGAGGCCTTAAAGAGAATGTAATTGTAGGTAGGCTTATTCCTGCTGGTACAGGTTTTAAGCATCATCAAGAGAAGAGAAAAAAGCGTGTAGCTGATTCTTTTATGCAAACTAGTGAAGCGGAGCAAGAGCTGTCAGAACAGCTAAGTGAAGTCGAAGCAGAAGCTAAAGAATAATTTAGCTTAAAGCGAAAAAAGGGGGTTTCATTTAAAAAATGAAATCCCCTTTTTTTATTCCCTTTTCTTAAGATTATTTTCAGGGGCGTATTCTAAAGTTTTCATAAACTTGGTAATGATAAAATACATTTATGGAAAAATCTCAATTCAATAGTCTTATTCAGAAAGGCTTTAATCACATTCCTCTCTCAAGAGAGGTTTTAGTAGATACTGATACGCCTCTCGCTTTGTATCTTAAATTAGCAAATAATCCCTATAGCTATTTTTTAGAATCAGTACAGGGAGGTGAAAAATGGGGTCGTTACTCATTTGTTGGGCTGGCAGCAGAGACAGTTATTAAGGTGAATGATTACGATGTTTCAATCGAAAAAAAAGGGAAGTTGCACAAGCAATATAAAGTAGAAGACCCTCTTACATGGATTGAAGATTATCAAAGTAAATTTAAGGTTCCACAATTAGATGAGCTGCCAGATTTCAATGGGGGGCTTGTTGGATATTTTGGTTATGAAATTATTAAATTTATTGAGCCAAAACTCAAAAACATAAAAAAGAAAGATGAGCTTAATGTTCCAGATATTTTGTTGATGGTTTCAAATGATTTGTTGGTTGTTGATAATCTAACCAGTAAGGTTCATATCATTACTCATGTTAATCCTGATAAAGATTCTTTTGAGACTGGGCTTTCAAAACTAAATATAATTGAAAAAAATATTAGAGAATTATTTAATTTCGAATCAACACCCACTGAAAATATTGAGTCTGAGGATTTTGTTTCAAGTTTTGGTAAAGAGAACTTTGTTAATGCAGTTGAAAAAGTTCAGAAATATATAACTGCAGGAGATGTTATGCAGGTTGTTCCATCTCAAAGATTAAGCTGTTCATTTAAGTCAAATCCTATAGAGCTATATCGTCAACTTAGAATACTTAATCCTTCTCCATATATGTACTTTCTAAATCTAGATGGTTTTGCTATAGTTGGATCATCTCCTGAAATTTTAACGCGAGTTGATAATAATAATGTTGCAACAATTAGGCCGATAGCTGGAACTCGTTCAAGAGGTAAGAGTGTTCAAGAAGATCTTGAAAATGAAAAAGATCTCCTGACAGACGCAAAAGAAATTGCTGAGCACTTAATGCTGATTGATTTAGGCAGGAATGATTTAGGGCGGATTGCCAAAACTGGGAGTGTGAACTTGACGGATAAAATGTTCATTGAGCGCTATTCTCACGTCATGCATATAGTTTCAAATGTTGAGTGCGAGTTAAAAGAAGATATGAGTTCAATTGATGTCTTAAAGGCTACTTTTCCAGCAGGTACTCTAAGCGGTGCTCCAAAGGTTAGAGCCATGGAAATAATTGATGAAGTAGAGACGTTAAAAAGAAATATCTATTCTGGTGCTATAGGAAATCTTTCTTGGCATGGTGGTATGGATCTTGCAATTGCCATTAGAACAGCTGTAATTAAGGATGAGGTTCTTTATGTCCAAGCTGGTGCAGGAATTGTTTATGACTCAATACCCGATATGGAGTGGCAAGAAACAATGGATAAGGCTCAAGCCCTAATAAAGGCTGCACAAAATATATAGGTCTACTTGTGTATTTTTTCCCATATCGTCTAATTTAAATAATTTTATAAAAAGCCAAAGGCAAAATATAAAATTGTTTGTAAAATATCAGTCTAATCACCATATTTTTTTTCAAATGAATTCTGTGGATTTTGTTCATCTTCAATGCCAAAGCGAATATTCTGTAAAGAATAGTTTAGTTCGCATATCAAATCTGATTGATAGTGTGAAAGTTTTAGGCATGAAAAGTGTCGCACTTACAGATGATATGAGTCTTTTTTCAGCAATTAAATTTTATCAAAAAGCTATCAATGCTGGAATAAAGCCAATCATTGGAGCAAAGATTTCATTGTCTTATGAAGAGGGTCATTATGATGTTCTTTTGCTTTGTCAGAATCATGAAGGATACTTGAACCTTTCTGAGCTTATTTCAAAAGCCTATTTGAATGAACAAGGCATTTCTATCGTAAGTATTACAGAAGAGCAACTGATAACTCATCAGAAAGGCTTGTTAATGATTTCTTCTCCTGCTTCTTCAGATATTTCAAAACACCTGTTATCTAATAATTTTGAGATTGCAAAAAAAACAGCTTTGAAGTGGAGGTCTATTTTTAAGGATCGCTACTATATGTCAGTTCAGAGAACTGAAAGACCCTCGGATGAAAACTTACTTAATCTAATTATTGATCTAGGTCTAGAAGTTGAGGTTCCGATTGTAGCGACTAACGATGTCCAGTTTATAGATAAGAACGACTTTGAAGCTCACGAGGCTAGGATTTGTATTGCGGAAGGTGAATTATTAGACGATGCAAGAAGATCTAAAAACTTTAGTAGTCACCAATATTTGAAAACTTCGGAAGAAATGATGTTGTTGTTTGAGGATTACCCTCAAGTTATAGAAAATAGTTCTGAAATAGCAAAGCGTTGTAATCTTCATTTTGAACTTTTTGAAAAGAACTATCTTCCACTTTTTCCAACACCAGAGGGTATGTCAATTGCTGATTTTTTTAGTCAAGAATCAAAAAAAGGTCTTGAAGTTAGACTTAAGGGACTTAAAGTAGAAAAAGAAATTTATATTGAAAGATTAAATTTTGAACTTTCTGTAATATTAGAAATGGACTTTCCAGGTTATTTTTTAATTGTTTCAGATTTCATCAGATGGGCAAAAGAAAATGGCATTCCTGTTGGCCCAGGGCGAGGCTCTGGAGCTGGATCTCTTGTTGCATGGGCTCTCTCTATTACAAATGTTGATCCAATTGAGCATGATCTTTTATTTGAGCGTTTTTTAAATCCTGAGCGGATTTCTATGCCAGATTTTGATATTGATTTTTGTACAGACAGGCGTGATGAAGTTATTGCGTATGTTGCTGAAAAATATGGATCTGAAAAAGTTTCTCAAATAATTACATATGGAACTATGGCTGCAAAAGGAGTTGTTAGGGATGTTGGAAGGGTCTTAGGCCATCCTTATGGATTTAGTGATCAAATATCAAAGATGATTCCAAATGAGTTAAAAATGACTTTGGATAAAGCTCTCGAGGATTCTGTTGAGCTAAAAGCTAGATATGATTCAGAAGAGAGTGTTTCAACACTGATAGACTTATCACAAGATCTTGAAGGAATCATTAGAAATGTTGGGACTCATGCTGGGGGCGTAGTTATTGCGCCAAGTAAGATTAGTGACTTCTGTCCAATCTATAAAGGCTCTGATGAGTCAGATGTTGTAGTCTCACAATTTGATAAAGATGATGTTGAGGCTGTAGGATTAGTTAAGTTTGACTTTCTAGGCCTATCAAATTTAACTGTTATGGATAAGGCTATAAAGATCATTGCCAATAAAGGCCTAAGTAAAGAATTAATTGATATTGATAAACTGAAACTGGATGATCCTAAAGTATTTAAGCTTCTTCAAGATTGTGATACAACAGGTGTCTTTCAGCTTGAGTCTGAAGGAATGCGGGGTTATTTAAAAAAACTTAAGGCTGACTGTTTTGAGGATATTGTAGCAATGTTAGCGTTATACAGACCTGGTCCTCTTGATGCGGGTATGGTTGATGATTATATTCAAGTTAAGCATGGCGCAAAGGTGAGATACCCACATCAAATGCTTGAAGAAATTCTAAAGCCAACTAATGGTGTATTTTTGTATCAAGAACAGGTTATGAAATCTGCTCAAATTATGGCTGGATACTCTTTGGGTGGTGCAGATATCTTACGACGTGCAATGGGTAAAAAGAAGGTTGAGGAGATGGCTCAGCAGCGTGAAGTATTTGTAAACGGTGCATCTAAGAAAAATATTGATGAGAAAAAGGCAAATGAAATATTTGATCTTATTGACAAGTTCTCTGGTTATGGGTTCAATAAATCTCATTCGGTAGCCTACGCCTATATTTCATATCAGACGGCTTGGCTAAAGGCTCACTTTCCAGCGCCATTTATGGCAGCTGTTTTGTCTGGCGTTATGGATGATACTGATCGAGTCGCTTTTACAGTTGGAGAGTCAAAGAAAAAAGGAGTTAAAATTATTTCTCCAGATATTAATCAGTCAGAGTATGAATTTAGCATTAATGATAATAAAACAATTGTATATGGCCTTGGAGCAATCAAAGGGGTTGGTGAGGCCCTTGTAAATGAAATTGTTTTTGAAAGAGAACAAAATGGTGACTATTTAGATATTTTTGATTTTTGCTTTCGAATAGAGAAAAAATATTTAAACCGCAGGGCTATTGAAGCGCTTATTTATGCTGGAGCTTTTGATATATTTGGTATTAAAAGAGCTACTTTAATATCAACTTATCCAAGTGCAGTCAGACAAGCAGAGCAAAGACAAAGTGATCTATCAAAAGGCCAAAGTGGTCTTTTTTCTGATGTTGATAGTCATATTGAGTATGAAAAGAAATACATAAAAGGTGATTTTTTATCTTTTAAAAATATTATGGTGCATGAAAAAAAGTCATGGGTTATTATTTAGATCGTCATCCTACTGACTGGTATAAAGCAGACTTAAAGTCAATTGTTTGCATGTTACCAAAAGACATTGCATTTAGAAATAATCGAGATGTAAGAATACTATCTCTTATATCTGACATTGTTTACAGAAATACAAGAAAAGGACAGATGGCTAGCATTACTATTGAAGATGCAGAAAGGAAGATAAATGCAGCCATTTTTTCTCAAAAATTAGCGCAGACTAGTGAGCAATTAGTTTTAGATGAGGTAGTTGTTATTTCTGGAAAAATTAATAAAGATTTTAGAGAGCAGTGGCAAGTTGTTGTAGATAGAATAGATTCAGTAGATAAAGTCCAATTAAAGTTTGCAAAATATTTAAAAATTCACCTGAGTCAAAAAAATAAAAATGACTATCTAGAGTTATGCAGTTTGCTAAAAGAATATCATGGATCTTGCCCAGTGATTATAGAGTATGAATCAGAACAATCTTCAGGAAGAATTCCATTATCAGAGGAGTTTGATGTGTCACTGGATCGAGAACTACTAGATTCAATTGAAGAAAAATTAGGGCATGGGAAATACAAGATTAACTATTAAAAGGAACTAGCAGACATAATAGTTTTAAACTCATAAGATGGCTCTTAAAGCCTAAAAATTAATCGAATTATTACTCAATTTAATACCAATTAAATACTGCGATATTGAGGGCAAAATTCAGTCAAAAAATAAAATATTGGTTACTTAGAATTTTTAATAAGATTGGATTGTAATACCCTCTAAGCCCCCATATTAAAGGGCTAAACTTCAAAAGTTATCCGCGACTCATTAATTTTCAGACTTTATAAATAAAGTTGAATTAGATTGATATTTAAAAAAAATATAACTTATTGATTTATATATAAAAATTAGATATGATTATTTATTAACCAAAACCGTAGAAATTACCAGTGTAGCGCTTAATTTGTCGCTTAAAATTAAGATATCACCAGAGTTATCCACAGTTTTGTGGGTAAGTCTATTAAGCCTTGATTTATAAGCATTTCTGAAGATTAGAAATAATAATTTGTGATTTTTTGAATTACTTTCTTTGCAATAATATGCTTACTATTTTTTTCTATTTTTTCACAATTTTCTTTAGTAATGAAGTGAACTTCATTTTCATCTGAATTAAGACCAATTTCACTCTGAGAAACGTCATTTAGTATGATAGCTTCACATTGCTTGCTTGCAAGTTTTGCTCTTGCATTATCTATAAAATTTTCAGTTTCAGCTGCAAATCCAATACAAATTGGTTTTTTGTTGATTTGGCATACACTGGCTAGAATATCTTTATTTTTGATAAGTTCGATAGTCAATGAGCTTTTATTCTTCTTAAGCTTGTTGTCGCTAATATGTTTTGATCTAAAATCTGCAACTGCAGCACAGCTTATAAACAAATCTTGAGACTCAATTCTTTGCATTACAGCCTTGTACATATCCTCAGCACTAACAATACGAATGACTTCAGCCCTTTTTTCAATATCTATAGAGATTGAGCCAATAATTAGAGTTGTCTTTGCACCTGCCTGAATGCATTCATGAGCAAGTGCCATTCCCATTTTTCCACTACTATGATTTGATATAAATCTGACAGGATCAATTGCCTCAATTGTGCCGCCTAAAGTGATTAATACTTTTTTTCCGCTGAGTGAGCTTGAGGTAAAAAGCTCTGCTGCTTGTTTTGCTATGTCTAATGGTTCAGCTAATCTTCCCTCACCAATATCCCCACAAGCCTGCTCTCCAAAGCCTGGTTCAATAATATCAATGTCTCGCTCTAGTAGAATTCCTAAATTATCTTTCATGGCTTTTGAGGCAAACATTTGCTGATTCATGGATGGTGCTAACATGACTTTGGCACTAGTCGCCAAGATAACAGTTGACAATAAATCATCTGCTCTACCATGACAGAGTTTTGCGATTGTATTAGCTGAGGCCGGAGCTATAATCACAATATCAGACCACTTTGCTAACTCGATGTGACCCATAGCAAGCTCAGCTTCTTTATCCCATAGGTTGCTATAAACTTTATTTTTTGATATTGTTTGAAGGGATCTCTCACTTACAAATTCTTTGCCCCCGTCTGTTACAATGACTCTCACCTCAGCACCTAAATCTTGAAGCCTACGAACAATGTCAGGCGATTTGTATGCAGCAATTGAGCCACATACTCCTAACAGAACGCGTTTGTTGGTCAAAGTATTCATAGAGGCACTGCTCTTATTTTGATGTCATCTGCAACTTGAGTAAGTTCAATGATCTTAAGGGAAATTTTCTCTGACATTTCCTTTAATGGAATTTGCATCATGGGCTGGGCATCACTTCCAAGGATTATAGGGGCTGTGTAGATAACAAATTCATCTATAAGATCTGCATCCATCATTGCGCCATTTAAGCCGCTTCCAGCTTCTAGCAGAATATTATTTATGCCGAGTGATCCAATCGTCACAAGTGCAGCTTCAAGATCAAGCTTACCATTTTCAAATATTTTTGTATTACTTTCATTGAGTATGAGAGTCTCTGAATCATTCGAAAATATGTTGAGAGACTTATCTGTAATTTGATTATTGCTGTCTATTACAACTCGAAGAGGATTTGAATTTAATTTCGGATTTCTTACTGTCAGCATAGGGTTATCATTTAAGATTGTTCCTGAGCCTGTCAGTATAGCTTGATTTTGGCTTCTCAGTTTTTGCACATCTTTCCTGGAAGCGTCAGAGGTAATCCATTGACTCTGACCATTTTTCATAGCTACTCTCCCATCCAGACTCATAGCAATTTTTGAAGTTACAAAGGGGAGCCCAGTCTTCATTCTTTTGAAGAAACCTCGATTCACCTCTAGAGCCGCATTCTCAAGTAAACCCACTTCTACTTCAATACCACTTTCTCTAAGAAGTCTTACTCCACTTCCAGAGACTTCTGGGTTAGAATCAAGCGTTGCTACAAATACTTTAGATACATTGGCATTTATAAGCGCCTTAACGCAAGGCGGCGTTTTACCTTGGTGAGAGCATGGCTCAAGGGTGACATAAACGTTGCAATCATGAGCCTTATGATTGATTTGATCTAGTGCATTAACTTCCGCATGACTCTGACCATGCTGCCGATGATAGTCTTGAGCAATAATATTATCATCTCGAGTAATGACACAACCAACCATAGGGTTCGCTCCCACACTTCCTCGACCAAGCTTGGAAAGTTTGAGTGCAAGAGCCATACATTCTGTATCTTGTTGAGTGAAAGCCATTATAATAATTACATATAAATTTATTAACATTTTACGCGGGAGAGCGGAGTGGATGAACAGAAAAAACAAGCACTAAAAGTTGCCCTTGGGCAAATCGAAAAACAGTTCGGTAAGGGCTCGGTTATGTTTCTTGGTGATGAGGAGGCTAGAACTGATATTGAGGCTGTATCAACTGGAAGTTTAAGCCTTGATATAGCGCTTGGAATCGGTGGCCTCCCTAGAGGCCGGGTTGTAGAGATTTATGGTCCAGAGTCGTCCGGAAAAACAACAATGACATTACATGTTATTGCAGAAATGCAAAAACTGGGTGGAACAGCAGCATTTATTGATGCAGAGCATGCTTTAGACCCTTCATATGCGAGGAAACTGGGTGTTAATACTGATGATCTTCTCATTTCTCAGCCTGATACTGGGGAGCAGGCTCTAGAAATTACGGACATGCTTGTCAGGTCAGGTAGTGTAGACATTGTGGTTGTTGATTCAGTTGCCGCATTGACGCCTAAGGCTGAAATTGAGGGTGAAATGGGAGCCTCTCATATGGGTTTACAAGCAAGGTTGATGTCACAGGCATTAAGAAAACTGACGTCAAACATTAAAAGAACTAACACGATGGTGATCTTTATTAATCAGCTTCGCATGAAAATTGGTGTCATGTTTGGCAATCCTGAGACCACTACTGGTGGAAACGCGCTCAAGTTTTACGCTTCAGTGAGGTTAGATATTCGAAGAATTGGAGCCATAAAGAAAGGTGACGAAATCCTTGGTAATGAAACCCGAGTCAAGGTTCTCAAAAATAAAGTTGCTCCTCCTTTTAAGAAGGCAGAATTTCAAATTTTATATAATCAAGGAATATCTCGAGAAAGTGAGATTATTGATTTAGGAGTAGAGCTTGGATTTGTTGAGAAAGCAGGTGCGTGGTATAGCGTCGATGGTGAGAGAATTGGCCAGGGTAAAGACAATGCGCGTGAGTACCTCAAAGAACACACAGATATGAGTCAAGGGCTTGAAATAAAAATTCGTGAAAAATTGATGAGTAGCGATCATGACGACTCCGAATCATCAGATTAGATGCTACTCTGCTGCATTAAAAATGTTGATGAGGCGTGAGCACTCTAAATTAGAATTATTTAATAAACTTCAACTTAAGGGCTATGATGATGAAATCATTGATAGTGCTATTACTCAATTAGTTGAACAAAATTACCAAAGTGATGAACGTTTTGCTGAAGCTTTTATTCTAATGCGCTTTAATCAGGGCAAGGGGCCAGTCAGAATTGTCTCAGAGTTAAAATTAAGGGGCATCAGTAGTTTTAATCTATCTGATTTTGATTGGTTTAAATCTGCTAAAGAGATAAGGAAAAAAAAATTTGGAGATATCGTCTCGTCAGACTTTAAAGAGCAGGCAAAACAAAAGCGATTTCTGCAATCAAGAGGTTTTAACCTCGACCAAATAAATCAATCATTTTAAAAATCTAATAATTTACTTGTTCTATCAATGAAATTTGAACTCATAAATACAAACGACAAGGCGCGCCTTGGAAGGCTTACTTTTGATCGAGGTGAAGTCAATACCCCTGCTTTCATGCCCGTTGGCACTTATGGAGCAGTTAAGGCGATGACAGTTGATGAGGTGAGGGGACTAGGCGCTGAAATTATATTAGGTAATACTTTTCATTTATCTATTACCCCTTCAACAGAGGTCATCGAGGCTCACGGAGACCTCCATGATTTTATGAATTGGCAAGGTCCAATATTAACTGATTCAGGCGGTTTTCAGGTTTTTAGTTTAGGGAAAATGCGAAAAATAACTGAAGAGGGTGTTGCATTTAGATCACCTAAAGATGGGTCATCAATTTTTATGGGGCCAGAAGAGTCAATGCAAATTCAGCATAAGCTTGGCTCAGATATTGTCATGATATTTGATGACTGTACTGCTTATCCAGCAGAGAAAAATGTTGTTGATCAGTCTATGCAGCTCTCTTTAAGATGGGCAAAGCGCTCTTTGACCGAACACAAAAGATTAAATAATAAAAATGCTCTTTTTGGTATTGTCCAAGGTGGAATGCATAAAGAGCTTCGTATTCATTCTGCAGAGTCTTTAATTGAAATGGACTTTAATGGTTACGCCATAGGTGGTCTTTCTGTTGGAGAGCCCAAGGAAGAAATGATGGAAGTTCTGAGTTATCTGCCAGATCATATGCCTCAAGATAAACCTAGATATCTAATGGGGGTTGGCACCCCACTAGACCTAGTAGAAGGAGTAGCATCAGGTGTGGACATGTTTGACTGCGTCATGCCATCTCGCAACGCAAGAAATGGTTACCTTTTTACCTCTGAGGGCGTAGTAAAAATTCGTAATGCAAAATACAAAAAAGATACTGGCCCACTAGATCCAAATTGCGGTTGTTCGACTTGTAGTAATTACTCTAGGTCATATCTTCATCACCTTCAAAAAACTAATGAAATTTTGGGCTCCCGCCTTAATACACTTCACAACCTTTTTTATTATCAAGAATTAATGCAATCCATGAGGAGTGCAATTCAAAAAAATACATTCTCTACTTTTAGGAAAAGTTACTTAGCCTCTCAAGAAAATTAACTAGCTTGCTACAGTTTTTCAGAGTCAACAGGATTCTTTATAAAGTATTCATCTAGAAGCGCTCTAGCTAATGGCGCAGCTTTTGAGCTTCCACTGCCAGCATTTTCAACAATAATTGCTATCGCCACTTTTGGATTTTCTATTGGTGCATAGCCAGTAAATAGAGCATGATCTCTTAACTTTTCATCAATATTAGCGGCAATATATTTTTCCTCAGGGTCTAGACCAAAGACTTGTGCTGTTCCTGTTTTTCCAGCTAGGGTGTAGCTTAGTTTATTGTTTAATCTCTTTGCTGTTCCTAGTTTGCCATAAACAGTCTGTCTCATAGCCTTTTCAATTAAATCCCAGTTGCTAATATCTTTAATCGGTATCTGTTTTGATTGGACCTGTGATTCAAGGTAAGTCTCTCCATTTTTGGATTGAGTATGCCTGAGAACTCTTGGTGTATAAAGCTGACCCTTGTTTGCTATTGCACCTGTTGCCAAGGCTAACTGCATTGGACTAGCAGTCATAAACCCTTGACCTATTCCGGTGATTAGGGTCTCACCCCTATACCAGGGCTCATCTTTGTTTAATTTTTTCCAGTCTCTTGATGGCAGAATGCCCCCTAACTCACCTGGAATATCAATACCTGTTTTCTTGCCGAATTGGAAGAGAGAAAGGCTCTCATGAATTTGGTCAATTCCCATTTTATAAGCTAAGTCATAAAAAAAGACATCACAAGATTGAGCAATTGCCTCAATAGTGTCAACACTGCCATGACCAGTTCGCTTCCAATCATTAAACTTTCTAGAATAATTGGAGAGCTTATAAAAACCTGGACAAAAAGTTGTATGCTTTATGGTTATATTTTTTTGTTCAAGTCCTGCAAGCGCTACCATTGGTTTAATGGTTGATCCAGGTGGATATAGTCCCTTAGTGCTCCTATCAAAAAGAGGTAGATCTTCATTGTTTTTAAGCTCATCATACTGCTTAACTGATATTCCATCAACAAACCAATTAGGATCAAAAGAGGGAGTGCTAACTAAGCTAATAACTGAGCCATCTGTAACATCAATAAGCGCCATAACACCTCTAGTGTCGCCTAAAAGGGATTCTGCTTTTATTTGCAAATCAATATCAATATTGAGATAGATATCTTGACCAGGGATAGAGGGATCAATGACTTTTGAGTCTACAACTCTTCCTGCAACATTTCTTTCAATCTGTTTAATGCCTGACCGCCCATGAAGTAAGTTTTCATATTGCCTTTCAATGCCAATTTTTCCTACAAAACTTGTGCCAGCATAATTTTTCTTGTCATATTTACTTTTATCCTCCTTGCTCATAGCAGCAACGTAACCAATCAGGTGAGAGCTAGAGGCGCCATAGGGATAAACGCGATGAAAGTAGGGCTCAATTTCAACACCTGGCATTTGATTATTAACCAGAAATGATGAGGCTAAAGACTCAGGAAGATTGAATTTGATTGGAATGTTATGAAATTTTTTAAAGCGATTTAAGTTTTTATTAAACTTTTCAATATCAATTGTATTAATGTAATCATTGATTTCTAGCTCAACAAGAGTGTCATTTAAATTAGTGACTTTCTCAGGTGTTATAGTCAATCTATAACCAAATTGATTCGTCGCTAAAATCTTTCCATTACGATCTAATATATCACCCCTTATAGGCGTAATAGGAAGATTTTGCATTTGGTTTCCGAGTGCTTCTGCAACATAAAAATCATGCTTTGTTATTTGAAGATTAAAGAGCCTCAGTGTCAAAATTAAAGTCATTGAAAGCATAATGAGTACAGAGAAAATAACTCTAGATCTGAATACTTTTTTTTCGCGCTTTAAATTCCCAATTTTATCCATAGAAAATACTCAATTATTGCTTTAGTTTTGCTAACAAAAAGCGAACAACTGGCCACAGTAAGGCGCCTGTAAATGGTACAAATAAGATGAGCCATTGGATTTGAAGACCTTTAACGATTAGATGTGTCATTAAAAATAATACGAGATAAATGAGTGAAGCAATGAATACATAGACCTGCTGGGTTGTAAGGTTTGATACAAAAAAAGATTTCTTTACACTTAATATGAATGCAGAACTAACGATAAGTGCAAGTGCATTCTGTCCCAAGATAGCTCCTTGGAGGACATCTAAGAGTAATCCAAGAATCAGCGCCGCACTGAAAATTCCATTACTATCAGAGTAAATCAGCCAGTAAATAAAAAATAGTAATAGCCAAAATGGTGAAACCAATTCAAGGATATTAGGCAGAGATATGGATCCTAAAATAAAAGCCAGAATCGTTACTTTTAGCAAGAGAAGGAGCTGCGTTTGATTAATCATTTTTCTCCTTAACGATAAGAACTAATTCTAATTGATTCATATTTTGAGTGGGATCAATAGAAATCCTCATAAACGATGAGTTAGGAGATTCATCAACCGATTTCACTCTCCCAACGAAATAGCCAGACGGATAAGAATTTCCAATACCACTGGTTACAAATACATCCCCTATCTTAATATCAGACTCTAGAGGAATAAATTCAACAATCATTCCCTTTTCATTTGAGGCCAAACCTTTCGTGATACCTCGCACGCCTGTTCTTGAGCTTTTTACAGGCATATGAAGGGTTGGGTCAGATAAGAGTTTTACGGTTGCAAATAACGGCGTAACATCTGTAACCTGACCGACTACTCCATCAGAGCCGATAACCAGGTCTGAGAGAGTAACGGCATCATTGAGGCCTTTATTGACGATGATTTGCTTTGAGAGTCTTGACTGAGTGATTGATTTAATTCTTGCTAGCATGACATTATGATCAGGAATGAAGTAGCTTGATTCAAGAAGTTTAGATATTTTTTGATTTTCTAAAGCTAAATTATTGTAGGTCTGAAGCTTAGCTTTAAGTTCAATTAGTTGCCCTTCAAGATAGTCATTTTGGGAGACAAGCAATTCATTTTCTGACCCTTTGTCATTGACCCAATCAATGACATGACCGGGTAAGTCAACAATGACATAAATTGGACTGAGAAGTGTAAGTGTAAAACGCTTAACGTTGTCTAGATATGAGAATCTAGCATCCAGAAAGATGAGAATTATAGAGATTAATACAGGGACAAAAAGTTTTAAAAGTCGCATTATTAAGATCTCGACTTATCTTGAATCACTCTGCTGCCAAGAACCCCATATCATGTTGGTTAATCATTTCTAGGGCTATTCCACCGCCTCTAGCAACACAAGTGAGAGGATCATCTGCAATAGTGACTGGTAAATTTGTTTGACTGTGAATGAGTTTATCGAGTCCTTCAAGAAGGGCACCGCCTCCCGTAATAACTAATCCATTTTGAGCAATATCAGATGATAATTCAGGTGGAGTTTGTTCTAGCGCTGTCCTTAAAGCTGCAATAATCATCCCCAAAGGCTCACTAAGAGCCTCTAAGATTTCAGAGTTTGTGACTTCAAAACTAACTGGGAGTCCAGTTGAAACAGCGCGTCCTCTAAATTCGTTTTTTCTAATAATTTTTGATTCAAAGGCGCTTCCAACCTCTTCTTTAATCTGCTCAGCTGTAGCCTCACCAATAATAATTCCATGAACCCTTCTTACAAACTTTACAATGGTATCGTCAAAAACGTCCCCACCAACCCTGAGTGAGTCAGAATATACAATTCCATTGAGTGAAAGGATAGCAATCTCCGAGGTTCCGCCTCCAATATCTAAAACCATTGCGCCAGATGCCTCTTCAATGGCCATGCCAGCACCCAATGCTGCAGCCATAGGCTCTTCAATTAGATAGACGTCTCTTGCACCTGCACCTACAGCACTTTCTTTAATGGCGCGTCTTTCAACTTGCGTAGCACCGCAAGGAACACAAATCAGAACTTTAGGGCTAGGAGAGAAAAAACCTGACTTTAAAACCTTTTTCATGAAGAATTGAAGCATTTTTTCAGTTACCTTAAAGTCAGCAATCACGCCATCCTTCATGGGTCTAATTGCTTCAATAGCGCCGGGTGTTCTTCCAAGCATATTTTTTGCTTCCTGTCCTACAGCTATTACAGACGACTCTGAGGCCCCTTTTTCATGCCTTAGGGCTACAACAGAAGGCTCATTTAGGACGACTTTTCCATCCATATAAATTAGAGTGTTAGCTGTACCAAGGTCAACAGAAAGATTTTGGCCTGTGAATAAATTGAACATAAGGGGTCCCTAGCAAAAAATATAAAAATGATTAGAGGTTATAATATAACCTGATTGCCCTCTTTAGACAATACCAAAGCCTAAATAAATATGATTATAAAACAAGAGCATTTAATAGAAAGTATCCATTCTGCACTGCAGTATATCTCGTATTATCACTCACCTGATTTTATTAATGCAATGGTATCAGCTTATGAAAGAGAAACGAATCAGAGTGCTAAAAATGCAATAGAACAAATTTTGATTAATTCTAAAATGTGTGCGCTTGGGAAAAGGCCGATTTGCCAAGATACTGGAATTGTAAATGTAATTTTAGAGGTTGGGATGAACGTTCAGTGGGAGTCAGAATTGTCTTTAGAAGATATGATTAATGAGGGCGTAAGAAGAGCATATAACGAGCCTGATAATCGCTTAAGAGCATCAATTGTAAGTGATCCATTATTCAGCAGACAGAATACCCAAGATAACTCGCCAGCTGTTATTCATACCAAAATAGTTAAGGGTGATACATTAGATATTACAGTCGCTGCAAAGGGAGGAGGGTCTGAAAATAAGTCAAAGTTTACGGTGCTTAATCCTGATGATAGTCTGACTGACTGGGTCCTTAAAACGATCCCAACAATGGGCGCTGGCTGGTGTCCACCAGGTATGATTGGGATTGGTGCTGGAGGTACAGCTGAGAAAGCCATGCTGATGGCTAAATCATCCCTAATGGAGCCCATCGATATTAATAGCATCAAAATGAAAGCTAATCCAAGTGATATTGAAAAGTTAAGAATTGATTTATTTGATCAGATCAATGGGCTTGGTATTGGCGCTCAAGGTTTGGGAGGCCTGACTACAGTCCTTGATGTCAAAATAAATGACTACCCAACTCATGCTGCTTCGCTTCCAGTGGCTATGATTCCAAACTGCGCTTCGACGAGACATGTCCACTTTTCACTCGATGGAACCGGTGTTGCTGAGTTGCCTGAGGTTGATTTAAGTCTTTATCCTGACTTAGAGATGGACGTTTCAAAATATACAAAGGTTGACCTAAATAGTCTGACTCAATCACAGATGAATGAATGGAATATAGGCGACACTTTGCTTCTAACCGGAACCATTATTACTGGAAGAGATGCGGCGCATAAAAGACTGAAGACAATGATTGAGAATGGAGAGGGATTGCCAGAGGGTGTAAATTTTGATAACAAGTTTATTTATTATGTGGGTCCTGTGGATGCTGTTCGTGATGAAGTGATTGGTCCTGCAGGCCCAACAACCGCTACTAGAATGGATAAATTTACCGATTTGATGCTTGAAAACACAAAAATTCTTGGGATGATTGGTAAGGCTGAGCGAGGCGATGCAACAGTTGCAAGTATAAAAAAACACAAAGCGAGTTATTTAATTGCTGTAGGCGGCGCTGCTTATTTAATTTCTAAATCAATTAAAAAGGCTAAGGTTGTGGCATTTGAAGAAATGGGCATGGAGGCGATCTATGAAATGGAAGTTAAAGATATGCCTGTAACCGTTGCAGTTGATACTGATGGTGAAAATATTCATAAATCCCAATATAGTATTCCTGTGTCATTCAAGAGCTAGAATAGCTTTTGATTCTGCATCATCGGGCTGTATTTAAATACTCTATTCATAGCGTATAATTTTCCCTGAAGTTGGCCGGATAGTCGCTGGATGCTATTGCATTGAGAGGAAAGTCCGGGCTCCATAGAGCAAAGTGCTAGTTAACGGCTAGGCGCAGTGATGCGACGGAAAGTGCAGCAGAAAATAAACCGCCTACTTAGGTAGGTAAGGGTGAAATGGTGTGGTAAGAGCACACCGCAAACTTAGTGATAAGTTTGGCATGGTAAACCCCACTTGGAGCAAGCTCAAATAGGGAGGCATTGGCGCTGCTCGCGTTGTCTTCGGGTAGAGTGCTCAAGATTCTTGGTAACAAGTTTCGTAGATGAATGACTATCATGGCTTCGGTCATACAGAACCCGGCTTATAGGCCAACTTCAACTTATGGATTTATTCTGTTAATCAATATATAAAGTGCCAATTACAGCTCATTTATTCTATAACTTGAGCCAAAAATACAGCTTAATTAGATATAATCTCTTTAATCTATAAAGTTAAAGAATTCCAATTATGAAAAATAAATTATCAAAAGTTTTTGTGCTTTTTGTTTTTGCTTGTGGTGTTCATGCAGATGACTCAGAAGCTATTAAGCAAGGTTTACTTTCAAGCATGACCTCTGGAATAGCATCTAGTATTGAGAGTGTGATTGGTGGTGAAGGTGATACTGAAGTTCAATTTAGTATGAAAGAAAGCAATAAGCCTGAATTTTCAATTATGACTGTTCGTCCAATATCCATCCATCCAGGAAAGGATGCCTGGTTTGTGCAGCTTCAACTAAGTAATACTCAAATTAGAAGTAATAGCAGGCTGACAACTAATATTGGTTTAGGTTACAGGACATTATCTGATAATAAAAAATCTATGATTGGTGGAAACGTTTTTGTTGATTATGATGCAAAGGGTAATTCAAGATACAGCCTTGGCTTTGAATTTAGAACGGCAGTCTTTGATGTCTTAATTAACCACTATGAGGCAATCTCTGGCCAAAAGACGGTGGGTGACTTTAAAGAAAGAGCGCTCAATGGAAATGACATGAGCATTAATGGTCAGATCCCCTATCTGCCTTGGGCAAAAATTAATCTCATGCACTATGAATGGAAGAAGGTCAATAATTCAAAAAACTCAAAGGGTGACAAGCTAAGCTTTGACTTACTTTTGACTCCTAATGTCATTATGGAGTTTGGTGTTGATGACAACAACATTCAAAAGAAGGACAACTTTGCTAAAATAACAATTGTCTTTCCTCCAAGAAAAGGACCATCTGCATCAACAGACTTTATATCAGATGAAGCATTCCCAGATGGTGATATGAGCTCACAGCTTTTATCTAAAGTTAAACGATCTAATAAAATTACGCTCGAGTCTGAGGGCGTTGGTGTAACTATTTCGAGGCTTGACTAATGAATAAATTATTTTTACTATTTGCTCTATTACTGAGCTCAATTTCTTTGCAAGCTAGTGCTGCAGCGTGTGCTGTTGCTCAAGATGGTGACTGCGCCCAACCTGATGAATACATAGTGACGCTTAAAAAATTAGAGCTTTGTACTGCCTCACCTGCATCACTGGTTAATACAACCGCAGCTTTGAGCTCTTATGATGTTACTTGTACTGGTTCCGTTACTGTAGGTACTGGAAGCCTGACCTTTGACATAACCTCAGTGTCAGCTGGACAACAGATTGCTACTTTTGCCTCTACAACGGGCCTGCCTATTGGTACAACATTTACCCACATCAAACCGACACTTTCAAGAGAAATAAAGATGAGAGGTTCAGTAACTATTGCTGCCGGGTCCGCCTATAAAGGAATTTGTAGTACAGACTCTGCTGCCACTGCTGGTAGCGGCAATAAATACGAAAGACAGTTAGCTGGCAAGACATCTGGGACTGCAACTTTGCAAACTTTTTATATTGGCACAGACGCTGGAGCTGCACCCGATAGGGGCACGACTAGTCAAAATGCTGTAAGCGCACATCCATATAGGTTTTGTACTGCTCAGAACTGTTCGACCTCAATTGGAAGTGGAGAAGGTGGTGCTAACGATTCTTCAAATAAATGGCTACCCTTTGATTCCCTTTATGGAATTGCAATTGAAGATGTTGCCTCTACAGATACCGACTTTAGCTTGATATACCCTCTTTCAGAGCCCTATACAGTAGGACCTACAGCGCCAAAAATTGATATTGCTTTTGGATCCTCCGGCTCTTTAAGTGCTCAGGGTACCGGGGCGGCAACGTGTGCTATGACTCCATACTATGTGAAATCCAAGTTTACTATTACTGATTAGACTTTGACTTCATCGGGGAAATTATGAATAGATTTCCTGTACTGTTTTTAATAGTATCGAGCGTAATTTCTTTTCAAGTTAAAGCTGCAGGGTGTATTGATGATGCCGTGGGATTTTGTGCTCGACCTGATTCTTATATATTAACTCTGAAAAAGCTGGAGCTTTGTACCGGAGCTCCAAATACATCTGTGTACGATGTTACTTGTAACGATGCAGTTACAGTAGGAACAGGTTCATTGGAGTTTGACGTTACTTCAGTACTCCCTGCAGAGGCTATTGCAACTTTCGCTTCAACTAGAGGTCTTCCAATAGGAACTACCTTTACTCATATTAAGCCAACACTTTCAAGAGAAATCAAGCTTAAAGGATCAGTCCCTGTGTCTAGTGGGGGGGTCACTTATACTTGTCATACTGATTCTAATGCAGGCCTTAACGGTGCTAGTAAGTATGAAAGAGTGCCTGCTGGCAAAATGACTGGCAGTCCAACTCTAGCTTCATATTATTTTTCTACAAGTAGCGGTGGTCTTAGTCAAAATGCAGCAAATTTATTTAAACTATGTTTAAGTACTGATTGTACTTCTACCTATACCTGGTCAACCTATAACGTTGCTCTGCCTGTCACTGAAGAAGGTTTTTTTGGAATAAGCGTTGAAGATGTAACCAGTTCAGATGAAGAATTTTCAATTATATATGCATTAAGCAAACCATATACGGTCTCTGAAGTAGCGCCAAAAATAAATATGGCATTCGGCACAAGTATGTCTCTCAACGCTATTGATTATAATAATGGAGCAAGTTGTGCGATTACCCCATACCATGTAAAAGTTCAAATTACTATTACAGACTAGAATTTATTATGAAACATAAAATTTCGAAAATTACTCTACTTTTATTGTGTTCTTTTGGTGTTATTGCTGAAGATTCTTCTGATCAAAGCGTTAATGAGCTCTCATTCGGCATTACAGTTTCTGCTAATGGCTCCCTCACCTCTGCAAGCGGTATGCATACTGCTCTTCCAGGCAACCTGGGTACAAACGTTAAAAAAGGCACGCTCAACAATAACACTATAACTAATAAAGACTATGCTATGAGTGTTGATTACTATAGAAAAATTAACGACAACATTTACTTTAATGCTGGAATTACTGAAAGCATCATGAACACTAAAGATACGGCAGCTACTTTTGAGGGTGGATATGTTGTTACGCCTTTTCCAACATTCACAACAAAGGGTACCACTCTTAATTTAGGTCCAAGCTATAGGTTTGATACTTCGTCAAGCTTTACCCCTTATATAGGTTTAAATGTTTCATATTTTTCTGGAAAAGTAACGAATACTAATTACCCAACTGTTTCTGGAGTTGGTACCTATGGTGTGGGTGGTCCAGAGACAAAGGCTACCTGTTGGGGTCTGAATCCTAATCTGGGTATATATGCTAATTCAGGGCTATTAAAGGGTTTTGGAGTTTCAGCCAAGTCTCAAAATCTTGATTGTGACGGTGATTCTTTTCGGAGTTTTACTCAAGGCTACAAGACAGAGTTTAAAAATATCCTCTATTCAATAGACTATCGAGTCTTCTTTTAAATCTTTTGTAAAATTTATTTCTTAAGGTTATACTGTGATTTTTTATAGAAACTTTAATCATAATGACGTATGTATATTTGGCACTTGCTATTGCAGCTGAGGTTGCTGGAACAACTCTTTTAAAGGCTACAGAAGAGTTTACGAAACTCATACCAACTACGTTCTTGGTTATTTTTTACCTAATCTCTTTTTGGTTGATGACTCTTGCACTTAGGGAGTTACCATTGGGCGTTGTTTATGCTGTTTGGTCTGGACTTGGAATTGTTTTAGTAGCTTGTTCTGGGGCAATTATTTATAAAGAGATGCCAGATTTGGCCTCCATTATTGGTATGTTGTTAATTATTTCAGGTGTAGTAGTGATGCACCTATTCTCAACATCAATCAAACATTAATTTATTATGACAATAGAATCAAAAAAATATCAGATATCCGATGCTTTGAGTGAGAGGAGGGATAGGCCATCAGTAGGTCTGATAGTCTTGAATACTGACTTCACCTTTGAGCGTGATTTTGTAAGAATGTACACCGAGCAAAAGCCGGACTATGACTTCTATTTTAATAGGATTTATTTCGCAAACCCAATGACCCCAGAGTCCTTAGCTGCAATTGGCGATGATTTGACTGAAGCAGCTGCCCTTATACTTCCCAATTATGACCTTGATTTAGTTGTATTTAATTGTACTTCATCTTCATCCATTGTCGGTGATGAAGCAATAGAGCTTGCAATTCAAGAGAGCAAGCCAACTGCAAAAGTTTTATCTACCTCTCAAGCAGTTGTTGCCAATTTTAAGGCGCGAGGTTTTAAAAAAATCAGTGTATTAACGCCTTATAGCGAAGAGGTCTCCTCTCTTTTAAGAGGTTATCTAGAGCGTAATGGAGTTGAAATGGTATCCTCAATGCATATGGATATGGATGATGACAGGGATGTCGCTATGCTTCCGGCTGATGAAATTATTAAAGCAGCTAAAGCTGCAATACATAATGATGCTGACGCCATTTTTATATCGTGCACAGCAATGAGATCGGCAGAAATCATCCCAGAGATTGAGGCTGCAATTGGTAAGCCTGTATTTACATCTAACCAAGCTACTTTTGATCAAATTTCTAATATGATTGAGAATCTTCATACCTAAAAGTAGTTCCATATAATTTTGTAAATTACTGATTAATATCAAAAATTCATACTTGATTGAATTTTTTTGATAATTTAAGTTTCATTTAGAGCGATAATGTATTTATGCATAAGCTCGATGAAAGGGATATCCAAATTTTATCTATTCTTCAAGTAGAGGGAAGGATTACCAAGACTGCACTCGCTGACAAACTGAATTTATCACTTACCCCATCTTGGGATAGGCTTCAAAGACTTGAAGAGGCTGGAATCATTGAAAGTTACGGTGCTAAGCTATCTTCATCCTTTTTAAGTAACTTTCATCTTGTCATTACAGAGGTTGAGTTAGAGAGCCACAAGCAGGGCGAGTTTGCTAGATTTGAAGAGGCCATTATGGAGTTTGATGAGGTCCTCTCCTGTTGGTCAGTGGGCGGGAGCCTAGATTACATTCTGAGAGTATTTGTAAAGGATGTGAGTGATTATCAAGACTTCCTTAAGAGAGTTCTAAAGGCAGACATCGGCATGAGGCGTTATTTCAGTTATGCGGTATTAGATACAATCAAGCACACTGATATGATCTCTGAGACCTTAATCAAAAGATCTGATCTAGCAAAATAAGCTGAAAAAGCTATTTAACTAATAGCTTTCTTGGGACAGCTGATAAACATTCTCCGCCATTACTTCCAACACGAATACTTTCAGTCATCTCAAAACCCCAGTCATCGAACCAGATCGCTGGCATAAAATGAAAAGTCATATTTTCTTCAAGTACAGTTTGATCATTTCCACGAAGACTCATCGTGCGCTCACCCCAGTCTGGCGGGTAACTACAGCCGATGGGATATCCACATCGATTATTCTTTTCATAGCCATATTTTTTTAGCGTTGCAGTAAAGTTATCTGATATTTGTGCACAAGTATTACCTGGCTTAAACATTCCAATCGCATTCTCAATGCACTCATTAATCACTTTTTCAATATCAAGGTATTGTTGCGGAGGCGTTCCTAGAAATAAGGTTCTTGAGCAGGGACAGTGATACCTCGCATAGGCAGCTCCAAGCTCTAAGAACATGCCTTCGTTATTTTTTAGTGGCTCATCATTCCAAGTCATGTGACATGCAGCAGCTTCTTCACCTGCACCAATCAATGGCACAAAAGAGGCGTAGTCACCATAGTGACCCTGATGACCCTTGACTCCAGCATGATAGATTTCAGCTACCAAATCATTTTTTCTCATCCCTGGCTCTGCGACCTGCATAACTCTCTCGTAAACCCCTTCAATGACCTTACCAGCCCTTTTCATGTAGGTAATTTCAGTTTCAGATTTAACAGCTCTTTGCCAGTTAACAAGACCCGTATGATCGCTAAATGTCGCATCCGGAAGTGAGCTATATAAAGATTCAGCAGCTCTGGCTGAGAAATAATAATTATCTTTCTCTAAGCCAATTCTTTTATTGGAGAATCCCTTTTCTTTGAGAATTCCAGCAAGATGCTCCATAGGATGTTTCTCAGGGGTCATCACGTAGTCGTCAGGATAAGAGAGAATATTTTTTAATTCTAGATCTGTAGTGAGTTCAGCGCCCTTTGCGTCAATCCCTCTGCCATACCAAAAAAGATCACCATTTGTTGAAATAACAACACACTGATGAACATAGAATGACCATCCATCATAGCCTGTCAGCCAGAACATGTTGGCAGGATCATAAATTATGAGAGCATCAACATTTGAGGCATTCATAGATTGCCGAACTTTTAATTGTCTTGCTAGATACTCCTCCTTGCTAAATCTTCTTCTCTCTTTCTTCATGACCCCTCCCTTTAAGATATATGTGTAAATGCTTGCTTCAAATCATCTATTAGATCCTCAACATCTTCAATTCCTGTGGAATACCTTACTAGACCTTCAGGAATTCCTGCAGCCTTTCTCTCTTCAGCACTGCACTCCACATGACTTGTCGTCAAAGGAGGGCCGACTACCGTCTCAACACAACCT
This sequence comes from Candidatus Pseudothioglobus sp. uisw_142, assembly GCF_059512465.1. Lineage (NCBI taxonomy): Bacteria > Pseudomonadati > Pseudomonadota > Gammaproteobacteria > Pseudothioglobaceae (SeqCode) > Pseudothioglobus (SeqCode) > Candidatus Pseudothioglobus sp. uisw_142. The sequence continues at coordinate 1,287,080 of NZ_CM183452.1, read as the reverse complement.
AAATTCGCTGCCATATGGGCATATTTGAGTTTGGGTAGAAATTTTTTGATTGACTCCAGACCCCCTTTGACAGAAAAACTAAGCATCCCACCATAGCCACCATTCATTTGAACTTTCGCAATCTGATGGCCAGGATGAGATTCTAATCCTGGGTAGTTTACCTGCTCAACTAGTGGATGGTTTTCAAGGAAATTTGCAATTTTGAGAGCGCTCTCATTCTGCCTCTCAACGCGAAGCTTTAAAGTTTTCATACCCCTTAGGAGGCTATAGGCATCCATGGGTGCAAGCGTTGCACCATTGATTTCACGGTAGTGATAAACCTTCTTTACTAAATCTTTGTTGCCACATATGACGCCTCCAAGGGCGTCAGCATGACCGCCAAGATACTTGGAAGCAGAGTGAAGCGTGATGTCGGCCCCTAACAGCAAAGGGTTTTGATTAATAGGAGTAGCAAATGTATTGTCAACAACGACAAGTGCCCCCATTTTTTTAGCCGCTGCGCTTAGTCTTTTAATGTCCGTTATTTTTATGGTGGGGTTTGTTGGTGTCTCCAGATATAGCAAGGTACAACCTTTAGCTATTTCTGCTTCTATCTGCTCATAGTCGCCTGTTTCGCATAGGCTTACAATAATATTAAGTGGGGGTAAAAACTCATTAAAGATAACATTAGTGCCTCCATAGCTGTCCTTGATAGAAACAACACGGTCACCTGGCTTTAAAAAGGTGGCCAGCGTATTGCTAATGGCGGCCATGCCAGAGGCAAAGCTGGTAGCAGCCTGGGCGCTCTCTAACTCCTTTACCTTGTCCTCAAAAGCACGAACAGTTGGATTCGTATTTCTAGAGTAAATATGTCCCTCAGCCTCCTCTAGGGCGACTTTGTGCCATGTATCAATATCTTTGTAAGCAAACGAAACGCTGTGAACAACGGGCACCTGAGTAGAGCGTTCATAAAGCTCATGCTCCTGTTCACCGCTCCAGATACTTTGAGTAGACTTTCCGATTTGTTTTTTATCAAGCATAGCCATTCCTTTAAATTGCATTGAGTTTAAATAAAAATATCTTTTTATTCTATTTTCAAGGCAGCGCTTTAAAAGCCTTTATCTTGATAAATTTGATTATACATCGAGATCGAATCGTTTGACAATCCAAGAAATGTTGACTAAGAAAAAAAACATCATTAAATAAAGTTTTCTGATATATTTCAAACCTTTATTGATGTTAGATAGTTTTGCAACTATTATGAATAGCAATCCCCAAAAAAATCAAGCTGAAAAAGAAAAAAGTGCTATTAAGTCTAATTTAATATGTGTCTTTTCAATCCTATTGTTTGCAATGGGCTTTCCAGCTGCAGAGTACTTATTGGATGACTGGGATGTCGTCAGCGTTATTACCGCTCGAAATGTATTTTCGTTTATTTTAATTTTCTTAATATGGTTATCCATTGAGGGGATTCAAGAGGTTAAATCTGCTAAATGGCTTAAAGGTTTTTTTATTGGGGTCTCGGGATTTGGTATTGGGGCATTTTTGATTCTCTACCTTCAGTCTATTACAACTCCAGTGATTGCGGCATTAGCGGTAGCCACGATGCCTGTATTTGCGGTTTCACTTGAGATGCTTCTCGATGGACGCAAAATGACGTTTTGGTTTTTCTTTGGCGTTGTTTTGGTTCTTTGGGGCGGCTATATTGCTTCTGGAGCTTCATTGGTTGAGAGTAATATTGGATTTGCTATTCTGATTGGGTTTCTAGGGGTAGCACTATTTGCATGGGGGTCTAGAGCAACCGTTAAAAACCTTCCAGGTATGACTACTTTAGGTCAGGTAGCAGTGACATCATTTGGAATGGCCGGGCTTTCAATTGCGTTGTATTTTATTTGCACTATTTTTATGGATTTAACGAACAGCGCCTCATCAATATCACTCAAGCATCTTGGTTTAGTGCTAATCTATGCTTGGCTTGGTCTAGGTATTTCACAAATCTTATGGATAAAGGCTGTGAGTCAGCTGGGTATTGGTATTTCGTCATTTCATTTGAATGCGGTTCCATTCTACGTCATGTTTATGCTGTTTCTTCTTGGTGATCGCTGGATATGGCACCAAGCTGTTGGGGCTCTAATCGTAATTTCTGGGGTCATATTAGCGCAACAAAAGTCTTCGAAGAAAAAAGCAGATTTTTTTGAGCTACCTTAGTTTTGCAAGGATTGCCCTGTCAACCTTGTTCAGATCTTTAAATGTTTTGATACTTGTATAAGACTCTTCTAATAACTTAATAATTCTATCTTTTTGATCATACCCATGCTCAAGGAGTAAGTAACCACCACTATTAAGAAATAATGTTGATTTGTTGATAATTTCTCTAATGTCATTTAGACCATCATCGCCTGAAACTAAGGCCTCTATAGGCTCATATCTTAGATCTTGTAAGTGTGGGTCATGCTCATTAATATAGGGTGGGTTACTAACAATTAAATCAAATGTTTCAGGTGGGACTGGATCAAACCAACTGCCACAATAAAAATCAATATTTTTAGTTGAATTGAGTCTGGCAATATTAAGCGCATCTAATGACAGATCAGTAGCTGAGAGTTTCCATTTAGGACGCTTTTCAGAAATTGTAATTGCAATAACCCCACTACCTGTTCCTAAGTCTAATACATTGAGATTTTTATTTTTATCAAGTAAATTGAGTGTTATGTCTATTAATAGTTCAGTTTCAGGTCGAGGAATAAGGGTTGCAGGTGATACTATAAAATCTAAATCATAAAAGCCTTGACTGCCTTTGATATAGGCAAATGGCTTACCTTTTTTTCTTTGGTCGATATAGCCTAAGAGAACTGATAGTTCAGTATCCACCAGTTGGTAATCTAAATTAGCATATAGCTGCTCTTGGGTTTTGTTAAGCGCCAGACACAACAGTTTAGAAATATCTTCAACATCATTCCTTAGAAAGTCTTTAATTGATTTCATATAAATAATTAGACCAGACTTTGAGGGCTTGTATTAACTGAGATACTTTTTAAGTTATCTTGCACGAGCGATATTATATCAATCAGTGAGTTTTGAAAAATGTTTTATGTTCTATGGGATGATAGCATTATTTATATAAACTAGCGACATGTTAAATTTAGTGTTATTTGAGCCTGAGATTCCTACTAATACAGGGAGCCTTATTCGATTATCAGCAAATATGGGTTCTAATCTCCACCTCATTAAACCATATGGATTTGAGATTAATGATAAGCGATTGAGACGCGCTGGGCTTGATTATAAAGAGTTAGCAAATGTATATGAATACGATAATTTTGATGATTATTTAGATAAGGCTTGTCCAACTAAAATTTATATAGTGAGCACAAAAGTAAAAACGAGTTATGCCGATGTTAAATATCATAGGGGGGATTCATTTCTTTTTGGCTCCGAGACTAAAGGGCTTCCAAAAGAAATAATGGATGAATATGATGGCATCACACTTCCAATGCAAAAAGGCTCAAGGAGTTTAAATCTCTCAAACTGTGTTTCAATAGTTGCATACGAGGCATGGCGTCAACTAGGGTTTGAGACTTAACCTTTTATAGTGATTTCTAGCTGAGTTTAATGAGCTGATAGGCATTATTGAAGTCTCTAATGGAAACCTCATTTTTGCCCGCTAGCTGAACTCTTTTGATGCTTAATAGTCCTCTTCCAGTGGCAATATGGCAAGAGTCCTTTTTCTGCTCAACAACCATTCCAGGGGATTTTGAGCAGCCAATGTTTAATGGTTCAGCATCAATAATTCTAATAACCTTATCTTTAAACTGTTTCGCCTCAGCTTGAGATTGCGCAATAGGGCGTGGATTAAAAGCCCTTATTTTTTGACTGATTGAAAGAGCACTTTGACTCCAGTCTATTTGTGCTTCAGCTTTCAGTATTTTTTTTGCATAGATGGCATCACTCGAATTTTGAGGTAAATGTTTTATTTGATTTATGCTATCTAGAGTCTTAAGAATTAGATGGGCGCCCATAACTGATAAAGACTCTGTTAACGAGCCAGAGGTTTCTGTATTTGAGATAGGGTGTTTATCCTTCAGGAGAATGTCACCAGTATCGAGTCCTTCATTCATCTGCATAATGGTGATTCCTGTTTCGTTATCTCCTGCAATAATAGCTCTTTCAATAGGTGCAGCGCCTCTCCATCGCGGCAGAAGAGAAGCGTGTATATTTAGGCAACCAAACTTTGGCACTTCGAGTATTTCTTTGGTAAGAATCTGACCATAAGCTGCAACAATCATTACATCGGGATTAAGAGACAATAACCTCTTATAATTTTCTGGATGGCTTAATTTTTCTGGCTGTACAACAGTTAAATTATTCTCAAGGGCATAGAGCTTAACTGGGCAAGGATTTAAGACTTTTCCTCTTCCTTTTGGTCTATCTGGCTGACAATAAACAGCAATAATCTCATGATTAGAATTGTGAAGGTGAGATAGTGCTTTGAGCGCAAAATTGGGTGTACCTGCGAAAACTATGCGCATTACTTTATAGCGTTGCGACCAGCTTTAATGGCAATCAGGATTTGCTCAGGAGAGGTTCCACCTATATGATTACGTGATCGAATAGATCCCTCTAGTGAAATCACTTCAAATACATCATTTTCGATAGATGTATCAAATTCTTTTAACTCATTTAAAGTAAATTCACTTAGATCTTTATTTTCTTTGATTCCAAAGGCAACAGCTTTACCGACAACATCATGAGCATCCCTAAAGGCCAAACCTTTTTTGACAAGATAGTCTGCCAGATCGGTAGCAGTGGTGTACCCCTTAATTGCTGATTGATACATATTATCCTTATTGGCTTTAATTGTAGGCACCATTTCAGAAAAAACGCGGAGGCAAGAGTAGATTGTTTCTACGCTATCAAAGAGTGGCTCTTTGTCTTCTTGGTTATCTTTATTGTAAGCTAATGGTTGCCCCTTCATCAAAGTAAGAAGAGCAATTAAATTACCATTAACCCTTCCAGTTTTTCCTCGAACCAGCTCTGGCACATCTGGATTTTTCTTTTGGGGCATAATCGATGAGCCTGTACAAAAGCTATCTGGAAGTGAAATAAATTCAAACTGAGCGCTAGACCAAAGAATGAGTTCCTCGGAGAACCTAGAAAGATGCATCATAATCAGGCTCGCATTTGAGGCAAACTCAATTGCAAAGTCACGGTCACTAACGGCGTCCAAAGAGTTCAAACTGATACGCTCAAAGCCCAAGAGTTCAGCGGTTCGTTCACGATTGATTGGATAACTCGTTCCTGCAAGTGCAGCACTACCTAGAGGCATTGTATTGATTCGCTTAAAGCTATCCTCAAGTCGTTCTTTGTCACGCTTAAACATTTCGAAGTAGGCTAATAGGTGGTGCCCAAAACTGATTGGCTGAGCAGCCTGAAGATGAGTAAAACCAGGCATAATGGTCTCATTTTCTTGTTCAGCAAGATCAAGAAGGGCATGCAGAAGTTTTTGAAGTTCATTCTGGATGCGCTGAACATTATCTCTTAGATAGAGTCTGATATCTGTAGCAACCTGATCATTTCGAGAGCGCCCAGTATGAAGTTTTTTACCTGGCTCACCACAAATCTCTGTTAATCGAGACTCAATATTCATGTGGACATCTTCAAGATCAATTGACCAGGTAAATTCTCCTGAAACGATCTCTTGTTTGACTTGTTCAAGTCCTTTTATAATCTTCTTTAACTCATTACTGGTTAGCACTTTAGCTTCCATGAGCATAGTTGCGTGCGCTATAGAACCTTCAATATCATAGAGCGCAAGGGTTTTATCAAAAGCAACAGATGCGCCAAATATTTTGACAAACTCATCAGTTGGCTCATTGAAACGACCACCCCATAAATGATTTGTTTTAGAAGTCATTCTATTTTTACTCTCTATTAAATACAAATTTAAATTAATGCGTATTATTCCAGCATATGGAAGATAAGTTACTGAAAATGATATAAAAAGCTTTTTTAAGTAGATATTTAAAGTGGATATATTTCAAAGTTTTCAACACAATATTGTCCTAATAGCCCACATTATCAAGAAACACTCGATAAAATATTGGTGAAATTGATATTTTGGAGAAATCAAAGCAGTGCTTAGAATTGCAACACGCAAAAGTCCACTGGCTCTATGGCAGGCAGAGTTTGTTAAGTCAAGGCTAAAGCATTTCTATCCTGAGTTGAAGATAGAGTTAGTAAAAATGACGACTCAGGGTGATAAGATACTTGATACTCCCCTTTCAAAAATTGGTGGCAAAAACCTTTTCATTAAGGAGCTTGAAATTGGAATGATGGAAGGTAGAGCTGATATAGCAGTTCATTCAATGAAAGATGTTCCTTATGAATTACCGGAAGGTTTTGTTGTTGGAGCTATTCTGGAGCGTGAAAATCCATTTGATGCTTTTGTTTCAAATCATTTCAACAGTATTACAGATCTTCCAATTGGTTCACGAGTTGGTTCATGTAGTCTAAGACGAATCGTCCAATTAAAGGCATTGAGGCCAGATTTAGTTATTTTAGACTTAAGAGGAAATGTCAATACCCGCTTACAAAAACTTGATGATGGTGAGTATGATTCAATCATTCTGGCTTGCTCAGGTCTTATTAGGCTTGGTTTTGAGGATCGAATAAGACAGCATCTTAACGCTCAACAATCGTTACCAGCTGTTGGACAGGGCGCTCTTGGAATTGAGGTTAAAGAAAATGATAGTGAAATTATCAAGCTTTTAGAGCCACTCATTCATAAGAAAACGATGGATGAAGTAAGTGCTGAAAGAGCTATGAATGCATCACTTCAGGGAGGTTGCTCGGTTGCAATTGGTGCTTATGCTACAAGCAATGGAAGTAAATTAAACCTCAGAGGCATGGTTGGTAATGTTGATTCTGGAGAAGTGATAAGGGTTGATGAGCATGGAGATTTGAGCCAACCAAAAGATTTAGGCGAACGAGTAGCCAATAAGCTTTTATCTTTGGGCGCAAGAAAACTATTAAGCGGAGTATGATTTGATCTTGTCTGATGAACAACTAGAGCAACTTTTAATAGAGCTTCCTGAATGGCGTATAAAAGATGAAAAACTATTCAGAGTCCTTCGCTTTAAGGACTTTAATAAAGCTATTGAGTTTATGAATCAAGTTGCAATCACTGCAGAGGCAATGGATCACCATCCTGAGTGGTCGAATGTCTACAATAAAGTAGAGATTTATCTAGTGACTCATAGTGAGGGCGGAATAACTCAGCTTGATATTGATTTAGCGAGAGAGATTGATTCTCATTTCAGTACTTTTAAGCTCTAATCAAATAAAGCGTTGACAAAATCTTTTGCATTAAAAGGCTTTAGATCTTCAATTGTTTCCCCAACTCCAATATAGCGAATAGGCAACTTTAAGGAATCTGATATTGAGAATAAGACTCCACCTTTCGCTGTGCCATCTAGTTTAGTGATGGCTAGACCTGTTAAATTAATGGACTTGTGAAATTCATTTGCTTGTTGAATAGCGTTCTGTCCTGAGCCTCCATCAATCACAAGAAGGGTTTCATGAGGCGCATCCTCATTATGTTTTTTAAGCACTCTCTTAATTTTTTCAAGCTCTTGCATTAAGTTATCTTGAGTATGAAGTCTTCCCGCTGTATCAGCAATTAATATATCAATATCTTTAGCAATCGCTGACTGATAGGCATCATACACAACCGAAGCTGCGTCAGCCCCTGTTTTTTGAGCGATGACAGGAATATCATTTCTTTCACCCCATACCTGAAGCTGCTCAACCGCAGCCGCTCTAAATGTATCTCCAGCAGCAAGCATAACTGATTTACCTTCACCTTGAAATAACTTTGCAAGCTTGCCAATAGTTGTTGTTTTTCCAGCACCATTTATTCCCACTACAAGAATGACAAAAGGATTATTAGGGCTTGGCTCTAATAGATTTTTCTTGATTAATAACGACTCTAGTTCCTCCTTAATTAGCTGATAGAGGCTATCCTCATCTTTTAATTCCTTTCTGGATGCTTTTTTTCTGACGACTTCAATTACTTTATCAGTTGTTTGGATTCCAATATCTGATCCAATTAAGAGCATTTCCAACTCTTCAAGAAGGTCTTCATCAATCTTTTTTTTGCCAATAACAAGTGAGGAGAGGCCATCACCAAGCTTTTTTTTGGATTTAAATAGCCTTTCCTTAAGCGAAGTTTTATTTTTTACTTCTTGAGGATCTTGACTTTGAGTTTTTTTAAAAAAATTTAGCATTCTATAAAACTGTATGTTTGATATCAAATTTTACTCTGTGATAAGTCATAAGATAAATTAATGAGTAAATGATAAATAAACTAATCTTTATTAATATCCGACATAATAGCCAGTCAAAAACGGTATTATAATTTATATTTTTTTTGGATTATTATGCTTTGGGTTAAGGCCATACACGTTTTTGGATTTGTTTCTTGGATGGCAGGAATGTTTTACTTGCCTCGGTTATTTGTTTATCACTCGATGGCGGAAGATGCGATCAGCATAGAGCGCTTTAAGGTTATGGAGCGAAAGCTTTATAACGGCATCATGATGCCAAGCTTTATCTTAACCACTATAATGGGTCTCTGGATGCTTCATAGCTATGCCTGGGAGGTTTACAGCAGCATGTATTGGCTTAAGACTAAGCTGTTTCTTGTGGCTATTCTTATAGCGTATCACTTTTACTGTGGTCATCTAGTCGGCGTTTTTGCGGCCGATAAAAATGATAAGCCTCATGTTTTCTTTAGGTGGTTTAATGAATTTCCAGTCGTTTTCCTGATTTCTATTATCGTCCTCGCAGTCGTTAAACCTTTTTAAGGGCTTTTATGAGCATTTCAGAAGATACAAAAGAGTTAAATTCATATATTAATGAACGAGTTGATATTGATTCCGTTGCCACTTTTAAAGGGAATGAGCATATAGTCAAACTTAAGCTTAAATTTGATATTGAAAGCATTAGAGTGGCCCTTGATCATATCAAGTCGACCTCGGAGTTCAAGACTGCTGCGTCTGGTTTTCATGCGCTAGCAATGACGCGAAGAAAAGATGGCACAACAGGTGCCGACAAAGATTTGGTGGGCCGCTACTATACGCGAGTTGATGACAGCTATGAGGAGATAGCCAAAGATGAGCTGGTTGATGAATCTTTATTTAGTGAGCTTGTTGATATCTTTAAGGGAACTTACTTTGAGACAATCTACAAAGAATTAACGGCGCGCTACCCCATTGGAAGAGTCAGAATACTTGAAAAAGATAGCTATAACTGTAATTCTTGGCATAGAGACCCAGAGCCTAGAATTCATATACCCATTTATACTAATCCAGGCTCTTTATTTATAGTCAACCACCACTGTACCCATCTACCTGCTGACGGCTCAGTTTATTTTACGGATACGCGTGGTTACCACACAGCCCTAAATGGTGGTGAGCATCCCAGAACACATCTTGTCGCCACGCTAGCCTATCCTGAGTACCAACCTTAAATCTAACTCTATATGAATCAATACAAAAGAAATAGTAGTCATTCTCGAAAAAATGAATTTAAAAATCTTATTGATTTTAGAAGTGATACCTTAACTCTTCCTTCTAAAGAAATGTTATCAAGCATTCAAGAGGCCAAGATGGGTGACGATGTATATGAGGAGGATGATGAGGTTAATGAGCTGCAGGAATATGCAGCTAACTTATTAGGAAAAGAGGCAGCCTTATTTTTTCCAAGTGGGACTCAAAGTAATTTAACGGCAATGCTCTCACATTGCCAGCGTGGTGATGAGGTGCTCATTGGAAAAAACTACCACACCAATGTTTATGAAGCGCGAGGAATATCTGTTCTAGGAGGCGTGGGAATTTGTCCTATTGAAACTTCTGAGTCAGGGTCGATGGATGTTGCTGACATGCTTGGTGAAATTAAAGATGATGATCCGCATTATGCAGTCACTAAATTACTTTGCTTAGAAAATACTATTTCAGGTAAAGTTCAGCCACAAAATCATCTTCAAGCGCTCGCCAATGCTGCTCATAAAAAAAATCTTAAAGTGCACTTAGATGGTGCCCGCCTATTTAATGCTCATATTTATACGGGTGCCTCAATGGAGAGCTTAACAAACTGTTTTGATAGTGTTTCAATATGTTTGTCTAAAGGCCTTGGAGCGCCCATTGGCTCCTTGCTTGTTTCGAATCAAGTTACCATTGATAAAGCCCGCCGTCTGAGAAAAATGCTTGGCGGAGGAATGAGGCAAGTTGGTGTAATTGCTTCATGCGGAATGTATGCATTAAAAAATAATGTTAAAAGACTTCAGGAGGATCACGATAACGCAAAACTTCTTGCTGATGGGTTATCATCGATTTCAGAGTTATCAGTTGATTATGCTAATAATCAGACCAATATGGTATTTGTCAATTGTCCTAAAGAGCATAGAGAGTCTCTAGAAAAATTCCTATTGGATAGAGAAATTATGATCTCTAATCTGGATAGAGGGCGTTTAGTTTGTCACCTTGGTATAGAGGAAAAAGATATATTATTTGTGATTGATTCTTTTAAAGAGTACTTTAAAAAGACTAACTAAGAATCTGATTTAAAAAGGTTTTTGTGCGTTCATTTTGAGGATTATTAAAGAATTCTTCTGGCGTATTCTGCTCGACAATCTCACCAGCATCCATAAAGATAATTCTATCCGCAACTTGCCTTGCAAAACCCATTTCATGTGTCACACAAATCATTGTCATCCCACTTTTTGCGAGCTCAATCATAGTATCCAAAACTTCTGAGACCATTTCAGGATCGAGAGCAGAAGTTGGCTCATCAAAAAGCATTACTTTAGGCTCCATACATAAGCTTCTTGCAATCGCAACCCGCTGCTGCTGTCCGCCTGAAAGCTGTTCAGGGTATTTATCAGCTTGCTCAGGAATCTTTACTTGTCTAAGAAGTGCCATTGCTCTTTCTTTCGCTACGTTTTGGTCAATACCTCTGACCCAATTAGGTCCCGCCATACAGTTCTCTAAAACAGTTAAGTGGGGAAATAAGTTAAAACTTTGAAACACCATGCCGATATCTTGTCGAATAATATCAATATCTTTCATAGTCTCGTGAAGCTCAACATCAGTGACATGTATCTGACCTTCTTGGTGCGCCTCTAATCGATTAAGACATCTAATTAGGGTGGATTTTCCTGAGCCAGATGGTCCACATATAACAATTTTTTCTTTTGGGTTAATCTCTAGATTGATATCTTTAAGGGCCTGAAAGTCTCCATACCATTTATTGACACCTTTTAAAGAGATGACTGGCTTTTCATTTTTTAAACTATCATTCATAGTCATGTTTTTTGTTGATATTTTCTTTCAATGCGGGCCTGGATCATCTCTAGAATAATGGTTAAACCCCAATAAATCATTGCAGCTGTTAGAAGCATCTCCATGTGCCTAAAATCCCTTTGACCCAGCGTTTTAGCAAGGTACATTAACTCCCATATTCCGAGAACAGAGACCAATGAGCTATCCTTAAGCATTGCAATAAACTGATTTCCAGTTGGTGGAACTATAATTGGGATTGATTGAGGTAAGATGATTTTTCGTAGAATGAGACTGGACTTAAAACCTAAGGCTCTTGATGCTTCCCATTGGCCTTTGGGTATGCTTTGTATTCCAGCACGGAAAATCTCAGTCATATAGGCGCCATAACAAAGTGAAAGTGCTGCAATTCCTGATGGTATAGCATCAACCATAAATCCTAGTTGAGGTAATCCTTTATAAATTAAATACACTTGAAGAAGAAGCGGAAGACCTCTAAACAGGGACGTATAAAAACTGGCGATAGCATAAGCAAAGCCATTATTGGATAATTTAGCTATTGCACCTACTATTGCAATAGCCGTTGCAATAACAATTGATACTGCAGATATATATATTGTGGTAAATAGGCCTTTGGATATCATGAGGCCAATTCTGCTTTGAATGAATGAGAGTTTTAAGTCAAATGAGTATGCAAACGCAAGAAATAAAAGAAATAACTCTATCCAAACAATGAAAATTTGTACTTTTATTCTAGTAAAACTAATCGCAAGTAGATTAAGTACAAAAATTACTGATAAGACAAACGAGACTACAAGTCTTCCAAAAAGACCACTTTCTTCAGGATTTCCAATAACGGGACTAAGAAACTCACCAAAGATTGTGTTGGTGAAATTAAAGGCAAAGAAAAACGCCAATACCGTTACTGAAAGTCCGATAAGGAAAGCTGGCTTATGCAGCGCCTTATCTTCAACAACGGTATCGACGAACATACCTTTTTCTAAAGCTTAAGTAAAACTTTTACTAATAATAACTTTATTAGTATGCAACAGTATAGTCGTTAGAGCTACCATCTGCATTTTTAAACCACTTCATTGAAAGTGTAGTCAAAGTGTAGTCTTTTTGCATTTCTGTAATAATTCTAGCTATCTCAGCATCTAGCTCAGCATCACTATTGCCTTTATCAGTTGCAATTGAAAGGGGCTCAAAGAAAGCATTATCACCCAAGAACTTAATTGGATATCCAGCTTCAATTGCATTTTGAATCATCGGAACAGAGTCAATGATACCGTCATTTCGAATACCTGCGCCTAGGCGAGTGTCATCTAAACAAGCTGAACCGTCAACTAGAGATGTAATAGTTCCAGGAGTTACCTTGTATGTAAATGCTGGAGCATCAAGCATGTCGAGATCTCCTTGAAGATACATTTCCCAAGTTGAAGCTGCAGTTGTACAAATGTTCTTGCCATTTAGGCCAGATAGATTTGTTACAGTTGAATCACTATGAACTGCAAAGGCAGCTGGCGTGTAATAGTATACAGCCGGGAAGTTTAGAACTTCAGAGCGACTCTCAGTTGGAGTCATTGAGCCAACAGATACGTCCCAACGCATATTCCAGTTTCCAGAAGTGATAACATCCCAAGCAGGTGTGATGAAGCGTGCTTCAACACCCATACGTTTGGCAAGCTCTCTTGCAACATCTACATCAAAGCCTTCCATTTCACCCGCATCATTAATGTATGAGAAAGGTGCCCAGTTTGCATCTGTAGCAATCATTAATTCATTATTGTTTTTAATGTAGTCATAGACTACACCTGCTTTAGCAGTCATACCCAGCGATAATAGGGCTACTGCAAAAACAATTGACGACTTTTTAAAGCCTAACTTAATACTCATTTAACTCTCCTTTATATGTTTAAGAATTTAAGAACTTACAATTGTACACATATTTTTAAATGAAACCAGTCCTCAAGGTGGATTAAATAATAAAAAAAGTGAAGCGTTTTATGCTTTGAAAACGCCTGTAGAAAGGTACCTGTCTCCGCGATCACATATGATTGTAACAATCACAGCATTATCAACTTGTTTAGAGAGTTCAATGGCTGAAGCAACAGCGCCACCAGCAGAAATGCCAGAAAAAATACCCTCATGAATGGCAAGATCCCTTGTCGCTTGCTCAGCATCTACTTGAGAGACATCCATAATTCTGTCAACGCGGGATGGCTTGAAAATGGTTGGCAAGTATCCCTTGGGCCACCTTCTAATGCCAGGTATATGAGAGTCACCATCAGGCTGTATACCCACAATTTGAATCGATGGATTTTTTTCTTTAAGGTATTTAGAAACGCCCATAATGGTACCTGTAGTCCCCATTGAGCTTACAAAATGAGTAATTTCACCGTTCGTGTCGTTCCATATTTCTTTTGCAGTGGAAGAGGTATGGGCATTTGGATTATCTTTATTAGCAAACTGATTGAGTTGAAGCCCTTTTCCATTTTGACTCATCTCATTCACTAAATCTCTGGCACCTTCCATACCAAGCTGTTCAGAAACGAGGATTAGTTCAGCGCCATAGGCTGTCATCGCATCCCTTCTCTCTTGCGATAAGTTTTCTTGCATAACAAGAATCATCTTGTAGCCTTTGATTGCTGCAACCATAGCAAGTGCAATTCCTGTGTTTCCACTTGTAGCCTCTATCAAGGTATCTCCAGGCTGAATTTCACCTCTCTTTTCAGCTTCAGATATCATTTTGAGAGCTGCACGATCTTTGACTGAGCCGGCAGGATTATTCCCTTCTAGCTTGCCAAGGATAATATTTGAAGGGTTTGGGTTTAATCTTTGAAGGCGAACTAGTGGCGTTCCACCGACACATTGATCAATTGTTTTGTAGGGCTGTTTGCTCATAAATCTTAGATAGTATCATAAACTTATCGCCTTAAAAAGCTACATGTTGTCAAGGATAGCTTTTTTAACTTCATCTAATGTTGGATTGATATTAATCATTGCCCCAGTGTCACATTGAGAGATTGCTGTGTCTGGATCCTTCAGGCCATGTCCTGTCAGCGTACATACAACGCTTGAGTGATCAGGAATTTTTCCAGATTTAATATCTCTTAATGCTCCTGCCACTGAGATAGCTGAAGCAGGCTCACAAAAAATTCCTTCCTTTTCAGTTAACAATTTTTGAGTTGCTAGTATCTCTTTATCAGAAAATGAATCAAACCAACCGTTTGACTCTTCGCTTAGTTTGAGTGCTTGATCCCAACTTTGAGGGTTACCAATTCTAATTGCTGTCGCAATCGTTTCAGGTTTTTCGACCCTAGAACCCTTGATAAATGGTGCAGCACCTTCTGCTTGATAGCCAAGCATTGTAGGGGTTGAAGAGGCTTTTCCAGCTTCAAAATATTCTGTATAGCCCATCCAGTGTGCCGTTATGTTTCCTGCATTACCTACAGGTAGACAATGAAAATCTGGGGCATGACCGAGCTCTTCAATGATCTCAAATGCTGCTGTTTTTTGACCTTGAAGCCTGAAAGGATTGATTGAATTTACGATGGACACTGGTGCGAATTCAGCTACCTCTTTAACAAGCTGCATTCCGTCATCAAAGTTACCTTTAATCTGAATAATGGTTGAGCCATGGATCATAGCTTGCGCGAGCTTGCCTAAAGCAATTTTCCCCTCAGGAATAACAACAAAAGCTTTAATTCCGGCTCTTGCAGCATAAGCGGCTGCAGCGGCAGAGGTATTTCCGGTTGAGGCACAAATGATCGCCTTGGAGCCACTTTCGACGGCTTTAGTGACTGCCATAGTCATTCCTCGATCCTTGAAAGAGCCAGTAGGATTTAATCCTTCATACTTGATATAGAGTTCAACCTGAGTGCCCATTTCGCATGGAATGTTTTCCAGTTTTATTAGTGGCGTGTTACCCTCGCCTAGGCTTATCAGACGAGTCTTTTCACCAACAGGTAGTCTGTCTCTATATTTCTCAATTAATCCTGTGTATCTCATAATTATTAATAGTTTAGTCTAGTAGTTCAATATGAATGAGTTGGACTTCAGCTTGGTTGAAGTCACTTGCTTCAATTGCTTTCTTAATATTCATCACTGTCTTAGTGCTGACTCTGTCAGTTGTGATTGCAATATGCGCATTTTTATTCTCATCAACTTGTTTTTGAATTAAGGCTTCAATACTGACATTGTGATCGTTAAAAATTCCTGTTACTTTTGAAAGAACACCCTTAATATCAGACACTAGTAACCTTAAAAAGAATTCACTAACTATTGCGTCATTGTCAACTACATTGATCTTTTCTTGAGATTTCCATCCTAATATGTGGTTGCTAGTTTGATTATTAATAATGTCATTAAGGTCTGCAATGACAGCAGATGCAGTAGCTTCGTCACCAGCACCAGCGCCATAATATAGGCTCGTTCCGAGCGCATCACTCTTAACCATGACAGCGTTCATGACGCCATCCACCTGTGCAATTAATTGACTGTTAGAAACCAAGGTCGGATGAACACGAAGCTCTATACCATCTTCCACTCTTTTTGCAATTCCGAGATGTTTTATTGTGTAACCCAACTCTGTTGCATGGAGGATATCTTCCGTTGTAATTTTGCTAATACCTTGCGTATAGACTTTACTGAATTGAATTTCTGTTCCAAAAGCAATTGCCGCAAGGATTGAGAGTTTGTGAGCAGCGTCGATTCCTTCAATATCAAAGGTAGGGTCTTCTTCTGCATAACCAAGAGCCTGTGCTTCTTTTAATACATCATCAAAGTCTCTACCCTTTTCCTTCATGTCGGTTAGGATGAAGTTTCCAGTTCCATTAATAATACCTGCCACTGATTCAATGTTATTAGCACTTAAGCCTTGGCCTAAGGCCTTAATGATTGGAATTCCTCCAGCAACTGAGGCTTCAAATAAGAAGCGAACTTGTTTCTTATTTGCAAGCTTCATTAACTCGTTACCATGATTACCAATGAGTGCTTTATTAGCCGTAATAATATGCTTACCATTATTGATAGCCGCCTCAACCAATTCTTTGGCTAGACCAAAACCACCAATAAGCTCCAAAACAACATCAATGTCAGGATGATTGACAACCTCGAATGGATCTTCCGTTAATTTAATATTAGAGGTGTCACAAATTCGTTTTTTTGTTACATCTCGAACACCCGCTATGACGAGCTCTATTTGAACACCAGTGCGCCTTTCTATCGATGCACTATTTTTTTGTAACACATTGATAACGCCGCCACCAACTGTCCCGAGACCAAGAATTCCAACTTTCATTATTGTATTTTATAAATTCGAATGCGCCATTATACCAAGCAGCGAAATGACTCATCAGAAATCATGTTTAAAAATGTTGCTACAGTAATTGAACTCTGATAACCAACAATTTATATGAGTCAATTATTTAAGTCCACCCATACAGATGTACTTAAGTTCCATGAAGTCATCAATACCATAGTGAGAGCCCTCTCTTCCAAGGCCCGATTCTTTCACGCCACCAAATGGAGCTACTTCATTAGATATAACGCCTTCATTAATACCCACCATGCCATACTCTAAAGCTTCTGAGACCCGCCAAATGCGATTAATATCCGTTGTGTAGAAATAAGAAGCTAAGCCAAACTCAGTATCGTTTGCAAGTTGGATTGCCTCTTCCTCAGTTTTGAACTTAAAAACGGGTGCAAGAGGTCCAAAAGTCTCCTCTGAGGCCATTTTCATGGAGGCATCAACGTTTCCAATAACGGTTGGCTCAAACATAGTGCCACCATTCTTATGGGGCTTTCCGCCAGCAACAATGACAGCGCCACGATCTAAAGCATCAGCCAAGTGATCTTTAACTTTGTCAAGTGCTTTAAAGCTAATAAGTGGGCCCTGATTAACGCCTTCATCCATTCCATTGCCAACGTTAAGCGTTTTAACGGCTTCTCCTAGTTTTTCAACGAACTGATCATAAATGCCTTCTTGGACAATAAAGCGGTTTGTGCAAACACAGGTCTGTCCAGTGTTTCTAAATTTTGAGATGAGCGCGCCGGCCACCGCAGAATCTAAATCAGCATCATCAAAAACGATAAATGGGGCATTGCCTCCAAGCTCCATTGAAACCTTTTTCATAGTATCAGCACAGTTACGTGTTAAGATTTTTCCAACAGCTGTAGATCCGGTAAATGATAGTTTTCGAACAATCGGACTATCGGTTAAAGCCTTTCCAATTTCACTCGATTGAGTCCCAACCACGACATTTAAAATACCACTAGGGATTCCAGCTTGCTCAGCCAGTTCAGCAATTGCAAGAGCTGATAATGGGGTCTCTGCAGCTGGTTTAATGACCACTGGGCAACCTGCAGCTAAGGCAGGAGCACACTTTCTAGTGATCATTGCAATTGGAAAATTCCATGGCGTTATTGATGCAACAACACCAATAGGCTGCTTGATAACTAAAATCCTTCTGTCATTTGATGGAGTTGGGATAATGTCTCCATAGGTTCTTTTGCCTTCTTCTGCGAACCATTCAATGAATGATGCGCCATAACCCACTTCTCCTCTGGCTTCAGCAATTGGCTTACCTTGTTCAGCTGTCATTAATATAGCAAGGTCTTCTTGGTTTGCCATCATCAGATCAAACCACTTTTTGAGGATGATTGCTCTCTCTTTGGCGGTTTTACCTCTCCAATCTGGCCAGGCCTCGTTGGCAGCATTGATGGCTTCATTGGTCTCTTTCTTGCCCATATCAGGAAGAGTGCTTATGACTTCATTGGTGAAGGCATTTGTAACATCAAAGCGAGAATCTGCATCATCGCCAACCCATTTTCCATTGACATAACCGTGCTCTTTCAAAAGACTAGAGTTTGTTAACATAATTTATCCTAATTGCTGAATTATTTAAAGATGCTAATTATAAAGTCCTATTCACTAAATGTGTATAGCAAACTTATTAGACTTTTATGACGTTTTGCTTTTGCCTTCTGCTAATGATGGATGCACTAATAACACCAAGCGTAACGAGACCCACCAGAATAGTTGAAACTGCATTGATTTCAGGTGTAACCCCAAGTCTTACCATTGAGTAAATCTTCATAGGAAGTGTGGTTGATCCAGGGCCAGAGGTAAAACTTGCAATGACTAAATCATCAAGCGATAAGGTGAAAGATAAAAGCCATCCAGCAACAACTGCAGGAAGAATAATGGGAAGAGTGATCAAGATAAATGTTCGAAAAGGAGTACATCCTAAGTCAAGTGCAGCCTCTGTAATGCTGTCATCATAGCTAGACATTCTTGACTGAATGACAACAGCAACGTAACACATTGAAAAGGTTATGTGAGCAAGTGTAACTGTAAAAACTCCTCGATCAACTGCTAAAGCAACAAACATCAGTAAAGTTGAAAGTCCAATAATGACCTCTGGCATAACCATTGGAGCGTAGATCATCCCTGAAAAAAGTGTGCGACCCCTAAAATGGCCAAAACGCGTCATGACTAGGCCTGCAATAGTTCCAAGAATGGTTGCAATAGTTGATGAGACAAATGCGACCTTGATTGTTACCCAGGCTGCATCTTTTATACCTTGATTCTGCATCAGTTCGCCGTACCACTTTGTAGAAAATCCACCCCAGACAGTAACCAAGCGTGACTCATTAAAGCTAAATAAGATTAGCAGAATGATGGGTATGTATAAGAACGAAAACCCAATTACCAAAGCTAAAATGTTGAAGTTTCCAAACTTTTTCATGAGATAGCCTTTTCTTGAGATCTTTGATAGAGCATGATTGGAACCACAAGCAAAGCTAGTAATATGATAGCAACGGCTGATGCAACTGGCCAATCGCGATTATAAAAGAACTCAGTCCACAGCACTTTTCCAATCATAAGAGTCTCTGAGCCCCCTAGTAAATCTGGAATGACAAACTCACCCATGACAGGAATAAAGACTAAGAAGCAGCCTGCTAAAATGCCTGGAAGAGAGAGCGGAACAGTGACTGTCCAAAAAGTTTTAAAAGGCCTGCATCCGAGATCAGCTGCAGCCTCTAAAAGACTCATATCCATTTTTTCTAAATTAGCATAGAGCGGCAAAATCATAAATGGAAGATACGAGTAAACAATACCAATGTAAACGGCAAGGTCAGTGTTCATAATAATTAAAGGTTTTTCGATGAGCCCAATGGTCATCAAGGCCAAATTTAATAAACCCTCTGTTTTCAAAATA
Source organism: Candidatus Pseudothioglobus sp. uisw_142 (assembly GCF_059512465.1). Taxonomy (NCBI): domain Bacteria; kingdom Pseudomonadati; phylum Pseudomonadota; class Gammaproteobacteria; family Pseudothioglobaceae (SeqCode); genus Pseudothioglobus (SeqCode); species Candidatus Pseudothioglobus sp. uisw_142. Next base: position 1,267,540 of record NZ_CM183452.1, on the reverse strand, counting down.
CCAATCCAAGCGTAGACCCTGATGAGGAATGAGGTCCAGAATGGAAGAATGACAAGCATTAACAGTATCCCCCTCCAGCGCGTTGGCGCTCTTGCCACACTGTATGCTATTGAATATCCAATGATGAGGGTCAGGATTGTTGAAATGATGGCAATTTTTAGGCTTGATAGGTATGCCTTAATATAAAGAGAGTCACTGAAAAGAAATAAATAACTCTCAAGACTTGCTTGGACTGATGGAAACCAAGAATCTCCCCAATCAAGAAGAGAAGTATAGGGCGGTATCGCCATAATCGGTTCAGCAAGGCTGATCTTAAGAACAAAGATAAAGGGGAGAAGGAAAAACAATAAAAGCCATACATAGGGAATTGCTATGACTGCAAGTCTGCCAATCAGTAAAGATTTGAAGGTGCTTGACATTTTTTGCTGGTTGTTCATGATGGTTATGACAGAAGCACGACCGCTGAGTGAGGTGCCCATTGTAAATAAACCTCATCTTCCCAGGTTAGATGGTGTTCTTCAGTTCTTTCACGATTTGCCCGAATTGCTTTAAGAATTCTTCCATTATCAAGCCTGACATGATAAGTTGAAAAGCTACCACCATAGGCTATATCCTCAATTTTTCCTTTTAATATATTGTGATTATCGGACGGCTTCTTTTTAGAGATTTCAAGCTTTTCAGGCCTAATTGCAAACCACATCATATCTCCAGGAGATGCATCAACTTCCTGCGTTGCAAAAACAATGGATTTAGAGTCATCAGATTCTAGTTGAGTACCAGTTTCATTTTGGCCTTTATAGACACCTTGTAATATATTGACATCCCCGATAAAGTCTGCAACATCCTTGTTGATTGGCGCCTCATAAATTTCAGTAGGTGTTGCCACCTGAACTAGGTTTCCTGAGTCCATCACCCCAATCCGACTGGAAACTGTCATCGCTTCCTCTTGGTCGTGAGTCACAATAACAAAAGTGACCTCAAGTTTTTCTTGAATGTCCATGAGTTCGAATTGTGTTTGCTCTCTGAGCCTTTTATCAAGCGCTCCAAGAGGCTCATCAAGAAGTAATAATTTTGGTCGTTTAGCAAGGCTTCTAGCTAAAGCAACGCGCTGACTTTGACCGCCAGAAAGTTGATTGGGTTTGCGTTTAGCAAAATCTGTCAGCTCGACCAGCTCAAGCATTTCTTCAACCCTTTTCCTGATTTCATTTTCCGGAAGGTTGTCTTGTTTCAAGCCAAAGGCAATATTTTTTTCGACTGTCATATGCGGAAAAAGGGCATAGGACTGAAACATCATATTAATCGGTCTGAGGTGAGGCGGTATTTCTGAGATATCCTCACCATCCAGAAGAATTCTTCCATCAGTTATTTTCTCAAACCCTGCTAGCATTCTAAGAAGAGTTGTTTTGCCGCAGCCAGAGGGCCCTAATAAAGAGAAAAACTCATTCTTGTATATATCAAGGTTAAGGTTATCAATAGCGGTAAAGTCGCCGAATTTTTTAGTGACATTTTCTATTTGAATGTAAGGCTTTTCAGACGAATTGAGCCACGGGGCAGCTGATAGTGTTTCAGACATAATTTAAATATAAAAAGAAATAACCTTCATGATGCAGTGCATCATGAAGGTAGTATGGAACTATTACTATTGGCCAGTAGTGACCTTAGTCCAAGTTCTAGTAATCACTCTTTGTGATTTTGCATCATAGGTCGGGCTAATGTATAGGCCTGCCATGACTTCAGGTGTTGGATAGACAGCAGGATCATTCAACAGATCTTCTTCTAGTAACGGCTGCGATGCTAAGTTACCATTTGCATACCAAACATAGTTTGTTGCAGTAGCAATCTGCTCAGGGTCCATTATCCAGTTGATGTACTTATGAGCATTAGCAGTATTTGGAGCATCCTTAGGAACAGCTAATTGGTCAAACCACATAAGAGCTCCTTCTTCAGGGATTGCATAGACAATCTCGACACCATTTTCTGCATCCCACGCCGCATATTGAGCCATAAATATATCACCTGACCAGCCAACTACAAGACAGATATCTCCATTTGCTAGAGCATCAATGTATTGAGATGAATGGAATTTCTGGATGTGCGGTCGAACTGCAGTCAATACAGCCTCTGCTTTTGCTATGACATCCTTATCAGTACTTCTTGGATCTTCACCGAGATAGGCAAGGGCTGCAGGAATGATTTCAGTCGGCGCATTCAGTAAGTGAACTCCACAGTCTGCAAATTTAGATACAACATCTGGATCAAAAACCATCGCTAAAGATGATGTAGGAGCATCCTCCATTCTCTCACTGATCATTCCTTCGTTGTAACCAATTCCTGTTGTTCCCCACATGTAGTTAACTGAGTAGTCATTCAGAGGACCAAATTGTGCCACTTGCTCTTCAATGTCACTCCACATATTACCAATATTTGATAATTTTGACTTATCAAGTTTTTGAAAAACACCAGCTTGAATTTGTCGTGCTAAGAAACTGCTTGATGGCACTACTACATCGTATCCTGAGCCACCAGCAAGCAGCTTAGCTTCAAGAACTTCGTTAGAATCGAATACGTCATAGACAACTTTAATACCTGTTGCTGCAGTAAAGTCCTCGTTAACTTGCTCATCAATATAATCTGACCAGTTTAAAACGTTAACCACTTCTTCTGCAATAACTGCTTGAGCTGAAAACGTGAGTGCTCCAGCTATGAGCAGCTTGTTTATCTTATTTTTCATTGTTACTCTCCTTTTATTTTTTACTTTTAAGTTATTGGATTATATTAAATTTTTATATTTAATAATCACCTTTTTTTAAAATACAGTCCATTTGTCAAAGATGACGCAAATATGAATTGTATTCAAAATCTGTAATTGTGCTATCAAACCTATTGATTTCGGATTCTTTAACAACTTGATAAGATTTTTGAAATTGCTCACCAAAAAACTCCTTCACAACTGAAGATTGACTTGTTTTTTTAACGGCTTCCCTCCATGTGATTCCTAATTCAGGCTCATGCTGAGCGTGAGCATTGCCAATTGTTTCTTTATCGAGCGCATTTTTATTTTGAATTCCTGAAAGAACGCTTGAGAGAATAGAGGCAAAGACAAGATAAGGGTTTGCATCAGCACTCGGTAATCTGAATTCTAATCTGGTTGCGCTTGAAGATGCTTCTGGAAGTCTAATGAGTGAGGTCCTATTTTCATTTCCCCAGCTCAGAGTCGTTGGCGCATGATCAGCATTGTGAACAAGTCTTCGATATGAATTCGCACTGGGCGCATAAAACGATAGAAAGTCTGGCGTTGTTTTTAATAGACCAGCTATTGAGTTTGCAAAGATACCTTTGGGTTGCTTGTCCTTATCAACTTCAAAGACATTATTGCCATCTTTATCAACAAGGCTTAGATGAGCATGCATCCCATTGCCTGCATGTTCTGAAAATGGTTTTGCCATAAATGTAGCGTTAAGATTAAATTTTTTCGCGCTGTTTTTGATAGAGCGCTTCATTAAGAAGGCTTGGTCTGCCATTAATAAAGCGTCATCATGATGCAGTAGGTTAATTTCAAACTGTCCAGGAGCGCACTCTTTTATCGCAGTTTCAGCAGGTATCCCTAATAAGCGTGCACTTTTTTCTACCAGGTCAAAAAACCCTTCAAAGTCATCCATTTCATTTAAATTTAGAAGTTGAACCTCTTCATATCTTCTATTGGTGCCAGGAATGAGTGGCATTTGGGGATGACCGTTTTTTTGAAGTTTTTGATCAATTAAATAAAACTCCATTTCAGGCGCAATAACTGGCTTAAGTTCTAGCTCTTCGAAGCGTTTCAAAACTGTGCTGAGGATATGCCTTGGGTCAGCGTAAATAGGATTCCCATCGCCATCTTCCATGCTGACAAGGCACTGCGCATTTTTACGAGAACTCCAAGGGGTAATGGCAAGGGAATTCTCAACGACTCTGCATATGGCGTCGCCATCGCCGGACATAACCAGTCCTGTCCCTTTTGGATTGTCTCCCCAAACATCGAGAACATAGCTTGAGATAGGCATTTTTAATCCACCTTTGGAGGCTTTAATCAAAGTTTTAGGAGAGGCATTTTTACCTCTAGGAATCCCATTAAAGTCAACATAGATAAACTCAACTTTCTCAAGATCAGGATTTTCATCAAGAAATTTTTCTGCAAAATTCTTCATAGATTGTTTTTGAAAATATTATTTGCCCACATTAAATGTGAGATAATTCTATCATATTTGTGATCACAAATTAATAATATAAAAAAAATATTAGAAAAGATTAGTATGGATATTTTATCAAAAGTTGAGCCAAGGGATTTAAAGCTAAATGCAAATGAATGGGTATACAACTCTTTATGCCAGTTAATTCTTTCTGGAGAATTTGTTCCTGGTATTTCTTTTACTTTTAGAGGGATTGCTAATTCATTTGGAGTTAGTACTATGCCTGTGCGTGAGGCTGCAAATAGACTTATTTCAGAGGGTGCTCTTGATATGTCTGAAAAACGAAGAATTACTGTATCGCAAATGACTCAATCTAAGTTTGATGAGTTGAAAGTTGCTAGATTAAATTTAGAGCCACATTTAGCAGGTCTTGCTTTAAATCATATAAATTCTAAAAGACTTAACCTACTTATAAATATAGATAAAAATCTTGATTATGCTATCTCAACTGGAAATGTTGTAGACTACATTAAATACAATTACCAGTTTCATTTTGGTATTTATGAGGCTGGATCATCACCAGTATTGCTTCCTCTTGTAAGGACTTTATGGCTTCGTTTTTCACCTTTTTATAGAATTGTTGCAGGAAGAGTAGGGACTCAAACTATGAAAGATTTTCATAAATCAGCTATAAATGCTATTAAAGATAAAGATTCTGTTGCATTGATCAATGCTATGCATAGCGACATATTAGAAGGAATGGAAATGCTAAATGAATCACTAAATGAGTAAAAATGATTTAACTTAATTCTATTTGCACATAAGCGTGAAAATTTCTTGCGTTTTTTCTCTTTTCTCTATATTATTATCTGTGATCACAAATTTTATTAAACCAATTATTTACATTTAAATGAGGAATACAATGAATATCAGTACTTCTGCTCTCCAAGAAAAAAATGCAAAGCATTTAATTCAGTCTTTCAGTGACTTAAGTTACATCAAAAATCCCGAGTCGACGCACATCATCAGTCGCGCAGATGGCATATATATTTATGACAATGATGGTAAGAAAATTTTAGATAGCATGTCTGGATTATGGTGTGTCAATATGGGCTATGGCCAACAATCTATTATTGAAGCAGTGAATGAGCAAATGAAAGAGTTGGTTTATTATAATAATTTCTTTGGATCGAGCCACCCATCTGCTATCAAATTATCTGAAATGATTGCAAATAAAACCCCAGAAGGCATGAACAAGGTTTATTTTTGTGGTTCTGGATCTGAGGCGAATGATACTGTTGTCAGGTTGGCAAGGCACTACTGGGCTGCCAAAGGAAAACCTTCTAAATCAGTCATTATTAGCCGCACAAATGCTTATCACGGATCAACCATGGCTGGAGCTAGTTTAGGCGGAATGAGTGCTATGCATGCTCAAGGTGGTTTGCCAATAGCTGATATTGAACATGTGGATCAGCCCTATTATTATGATGCTTGCGTCGAGGCAGGCGGTAAGATTGATGCCGATGAATTTGGAATTAAAGTTGCTCAAAGCCTGGCAAAAAAAATTGATGAGCTTGGTGAAGACCGAGTTGCTGCATTTATTGCAGAGCCAATTCAGGGGGCAGGTGGAGTTATTATTCCTCCAAAAACTTATTGGCCTGAGATTAGTAAAATTTGTAAGGAGAGAAATATTCTTTTGGTGGCGGATGAGGTGATCTGCGGCTTTGGAAGAACGGGTGAATGGTTTGGATCAGGCCACTTTAACTTTAAGCCAGATTTAATGCCTTTTGCAAAGGGAGTCACTTCAGGATATCTTCCAGTTGGAGGCGTTATTGTTAGAGATGATATTGTTGAGGTGTTGGCTGATGCAAAACAAGAGTTTGCTCACGGTTATACCTATTCAGGACATCCAGCCTGTATGGCTGCTGCTGTTGCAAATCTCGAGCTCATGGAGAGCACAAATATCTTACATCAAGTCAAAAATAATACTGCGCCATACCTTGGCGACAAGTGGAAGGATCTTGAGAGTCATTCTTTGGTTGGAGAGGCGAGAAATCTTGGGATGCTTGCGGCTATTGAAATTGTTGAAGATAAAGAGAACTGTAAGAGATTTGATAATAGCGCAGAGATTGTTGGAAGATGCAAAAATTTTTGTTATGAAAATGGCATCGTAATGAGAGCTATTAAAAACAAGATGGTTATTGCGCCACCATTAATATGCAATAACGAACATATTGATGAAATTATTGCAAAGGTTTGGAAGTGTCTTGATTTAACAGCTCAGTCAATAAAGTAATTTAAATTTTCGCGTGCAATCATATTATCAGGCTAGTAGAAATACTCAGATAGATCAGCCAGAACTCATTGGGGACCATGTTGCGGATGTTTGCGTTATTGGCGGGGGCTATACTGGCCTATCAACCGCTCTTTATTTAGCAAACGAAGGCGTCAATGTCCTTCTTATTGAGTCAAATCAAATTGCATCAGGCGCCTCTGGGGCAAATGGAGGACAGGTTTCCGGCGGAATGCGAAGAGATCAATTTTATTTGGAAAAAGCTTTAGGCGTGGATTACGCCAAAGCTTTATGGGGAATTGGAGAAAAGTCCAAATACCATGCCAAAGAGCTGATTGATAAATACCAAATCCAGTGTGACTATAAAAAGGGGATTGCCCACCCAAACCACAAGCAGAAATATTGTGAAGAATCAAAGCAATATGTTGAACATATGATTAAGAACTATGACTATAAGGATATGGTCTATCTTAGTGATGATGAAATGAGGGAGGTTACAGGTTCGGATACCTATTATGGCGGAAGTTACGATGAAGCTGAGGCCCATTGCCACCCTTTAAACTATGCTCTAGGCATTGCAAAGGCAGCGCTATCTGCAGGTGCAAAAATCTATGAAAATAGTCCTGCGACTAGTTATAAGGTTTTAGATGATCATGTCAGGGTAAACACTAAGAATGGCTCAATTAAAGCTGACCGAATTGTCCTTGCTTGTAATGGATATCTTGAGAATTTAGAGAAGAGCTTAACATCTAAAATTTTACCAATGAACAACTATATTGTTGCAACTAAGCCACTTGATGATGAAACGGTTCAAAAGATTAACCCTAAAGATATTGCCTTTGCTGACTCAAGATTCGTAATCAATTATTTTAGAATGAGTGCAGATAAGCGCTTACTATTCGGTGGTGGAGAGAATTATTCGCAAGAACTATCTAAGAATATAGTTCCCATTGTTACTAGACCTCTAGAAAAAATTTATCCATTTCTTAAGGGTATTAAAATCGATTACGCTTGGGGCGGCAAACTTGCAATTACAATGAATCGCCTTCCATTCTTTGCATCTCTTCAAAATGAAAAGGTTATTTCTGCTCAAGGTTACTCTGGGCAAGGCGTTGCTTTAGCAAGCTATTCTGGCAAAATAGTATCTGAGAAAATAACAGGCACTGGAGAAGTATTTGATATTATGTCTAAAATTCCAAGGCCAAGCTTTCCAGGAGGTCGATTTTTACGAAATCCTAGCATGAAAATTGGTATGCTTTATTATTCACTGTTGGACAGAATATAATAACCTTGTTTATTTAAAAAGAGAATTGCATGAGCATTGATGATTTTGAAGATATGAAGACTGACCAAGCCTTCACTAGAAAAAGTCTTTATAGCAGGGCTAATGAAATGACCTATGGCGGCGCTCTAAGCTTTCTTAGACGAAAATATACAAAAAATCTAGAGGGTGTCGATATAGCAGTCAGTGGCATCCCATATGACGCTGCAACTAGTTTCAGACCAGGGGCTAGATTTGGTCCAAAGGCCATCAGGGAGGCATCAGTTCAGCTTGCAGAATTGTTGGCTTTTCCAGATGGGATTGATCCATTTAAAACCCTAGCTGTTACAGACTATGGAGACTGTGAGTTGGATTATGGTTTTCATGGAAACATTGTTTCTGAAATTGAAAATCACGCTGATACTATATTAGATTCTGGAGCCGAAATGCTGACTTTTGGCGGAGATCATTTTGTAACTTATCCTCTTTTAAGGGCTCACGCAAAAAAACATGGCCCTATCGCACTTGTTCATTTTGATGCGCATACAGATACATGGCCTGATGAAGATGGAAGACTTGACCATGGAACTATGTTTTCGAGAGCCATCAAAGAGAACTTAATTGATACGGAGCATTCAATACAGATTGGAATTAGGACTCATAACAGCAATACCAAAGGCGTTAAAATTCTAGATGCACCATGGGTCCATGAAAATGGAATTAATCAAGTCATCAAAAAAATTATTGAGACTGTCAAGGATCGTCCTGCTTACCTTACATTTGATATAGATGGCCTTGATCCAGCCTATGCCCCTGGAACTGGAACACCAGTTGCTGGTGGACTAACCTCTGCGCAAGCCTTGGGAATTGTTAGAGGCTTGGGAGATTTGAAATTTATAGGTGCTGATGTTGTAGAAGTGGCACCTGCCTATGATCATGCCGATATAACTGCTATTATAGCCGCCACGATTGCTCATGACTATTTGGTACTAAGGGCAAAACAAAAAAGAAGCCAAGACAAATAAACCAAATCAAAAAAAAATAATGAAAATAGGAATACTGTTAGTAGGAAGAGCGACTGATGATTTAGTTGAAAAGTATGGAACATATGCTGAAATGCTTATTTCACTTATCAACTCGGAAGAGGAAGTATTTGAGTTTAAGACATTTAATATTCTAGATTCTGTGTTTCCTAAAAACCATTTAGAATGCGACGGCTGGATTGTTACTGGCTCTCCACATGGTGTCTACGAGGAGCACTCATGGATACCAACTGTGAGTGAGTTAATTAATGATATCTATCATGCAAGCTTACCCATTTTTGGAGTCTGTTTTGGACATCAACTGATCGCCCAAGCGCTTGGCGGCCATGTTGAGAAATCGATTAAGGGCTGGGGTTTGGGTCTGCATACCTATGAAATTAATAATAAGACAGACTATATGGGTAATTTGCCAAAAGAGTTGACTCTGAACATCTGCCATCAAGATCAGGTTCTTGAGGTTCCTGAGGGTGCTAAGGTATATGCTAAATCTGAATTTTGTGAAAATGCTGGCTTTTATATTAAAGACAAAGTCTTAACAATGCAGGCTCACCCAGAGTTTTTAGTCGATTTTATTGAAGCACTCCTGACAGCACGAAGAGGCTTAACGATACCCAAAGAATTTGTTGACCCTGCGCTTTTGAGGCTCGAAGCAGAGCCAGATAGTGTCCAGTCAAGCCAGTTTGCTGAAACAATAAGGCAGTTTTTTCTTAGGATAGTTTCTTAAAAGCTTCTGTCGCTTTTTGGGTGATGTATTTTCCAATAGGGATTGCAGAGGTTGCAGCTGGCGAAGGTGCATTGCAAACATGAATAGAACGCCTACTTTCTGCAAATAAAAAGTCGTGTACCAGTGACCCATCTTCCAGAACGGCTTGCGCTCTAATGCCTGCCGGGTAGTGTTCTAGATCACTTAGCTTAATTTTTGGGCTGTATTTTTGCACCTCTTTCAAGTAACCACGCTTAAAAATGGAATTTTTCATTTCATATAGTCCAGATTTAAGATTCTTTTTGATAACATTATGAAACCCCTTAAAAGATAAGAACTGAAGGGTATCTTTTATACTGAAATTAAATCTACTATAACCCTCGCGTTTGAATCCAAGAACTGCGTTTGGACCAACAGTAATACTTCCATCTATCATCTTTGTTAAATGAACCCCTAGGAATGGTAGGTCTGGGTCAGGTATAGGGTAAATCAAGTGTTTAACAAGGTTATTGTGCTTATTTGGAAGTCTGAAGTACTCCCCTCGAAATGGAACGATTTGGAAATTAATTTTTATATTAAGTAGTTTTGCTATTCGATCAGCCATTAGTCCAGCACAGCAGATTAGATATTTAGAATTTAAGGATTCTCTTGAAGTAATGATTTTAATTTTTTCGTCATCTTCCTCTAAATTAACTACTTCAGAATTAAGAAGAAACTCGCCACCCTTTGATTCAAATTCCTCAGACATTTTTTTTGTAATTAATTTGTAGTCAACAATCCCTGTGGACTTTACTAGAAGAGCACCAATGCCAATAATATTAGGCTCAACCTCATTGAGCTGCTTTTGGTCTAATACTTCAACGCCTATTTCGTTAGCTTTGCATCTCTCATGCAGTTCATGCATGCGTTGAAGCTCGATTTGATTTGTGGCAACTAGTAATTTACCGCACTGCTCATAGGGGATATTATTCTCAGAACAAAAGCTAATTGTCTCTTTGAGGCCTTCGCGGCAAAATTCAGCCTTTAGGCTTCCAGGTTGATAGTAAACACCGGCATGAATAACGCCGCTATTGTGACCAGTTTGGTGTTTTGCAAAAGAGTTTTCTTTTTCAATTAATAGAATTTTATTGTCCGGGTGTTTATTAATAAGAGATAGTGCGGTAGATACGCCTACTATTCCTCCACCCAAAACTACATAGTCATACATTGGCTTCATTAATTATTTAAAGTGAGCTATCATTTCCATTTTATTGAATAAATACGCCTCTTTGCCGAAGAAGCTCTCTATGAAGGTCTTTATTTGCAAAAAACATATCTCTACCGTGCAGCCAAAAATAGTTATTAATGATCAACATACTTCCTTCACTAAGCTTGATGTTGTATGTGTTAGATTCTTTTTCTAGGGATTCACCTAGTTCATAGAGATAGAGTCCTTGATTCATATTAGCTGGTTCTGCAAATTGATCAATGAATGACATTATGGGCTCCTCACCCTCTTCTTCAATAAAGATTGGATGCGTTGTTTTATAGCTAATATTCTTGCTAGAAGGGGAGCCCCATTGAATATCTTCTTTGGCAACTGGATGACTATGAAATTTTTCTAACTCGCTCCAGTCATCTAAATGCAAAAGGAGTGAGCCGCCTCCTTCAACATTTAATTCTAGAATTTTTTGCATAATAACCCAGTCAGTTTTCTCTTTAACGTAAGTACCATCATTATGAAGCTCCATTCTTCTGTGAGCTTGACGAAGGTAGCTGTCACTGTTGTCTTCATTTTTGACAGAAAACCTCGCATAAAATTTTCCAGACATTGAATCAAGATTTGGAAGACCTATAAGATGGGATATAGCTGTAGAAAGAAGAATATTAAAATCAATAAACTGTTCACCTACTAAATTTTTATCATTTTCATATTGAAGCAATACTGCACCAGTTTGTCGATTTTTTAAAATATCGAGTAAGCAAAGACCAAGGGTATTTTTTGTAAGTTCATTAAGGCAGTTAGCAATATAAAAACGAAGAAATGGCTTGTATTCAATTGACTGAACATCGAGATGATCAATACATTTAATAAATTTATCAATTACTTCATTATCTATTGTAAGTAACTGAAGACGGGGGCTGCCCTTATGACTTAAAAAACTAAATCCGATATTATTTGAGTGTGAAATCATTGTAAATTATAAAATGTCGACATTTAGTAATTATAACTACATTTGTGATAAAATTCAAACTGAAATATCTATTTCTTAATGATTTAATTTGGTTTATAAATGACTGATTCTAGAGATAACACTGCTTCGAAAATACTGGACTCATTGAAAAATGACATTATTTCGGGTGAGTATCTTCCCAAGCAAAAGCTTCACATTAAAACATTAAAAGAAAAATATAATGTTGGTACGAGTCCGCTCAGGGAAGCTCTATCTCAACTAATGGCGAACGATTTAGTTGTCTCAAAAAATCAGCGAGGTTTTTATGTCAGTGATATCTCACTTGAAGACCTGACAGATATTTACCAGACACGAGCAAAGATAGAGTCGTTATGCATTGAAATGTCTATTGATAAAGGTGATGACTATTGGGAGGCAAATTTAATAGCAGCTTCCCACAGATTAAATAAATATAGCAAAAAAGATAAACCGGATACCAATGAGTGGCAAAGTAGGCATGGTGACTTCCATGAGGCCTTGGTGTCTGGGTGTAAGTCACCTAGGCTATTTCAAATTAGAAGTTCCCTTATTGAAAAATCAAAGAGATATCGTAGTTTATGGTTAAAAGAAAATGTATCTAATGCTACAACATTGAAAATCAATCAAAATGAGCATGCAGCTCTGATGATCTTAGCCCTTGAGAGAGATAAGAAAGCTATTTCTAAGCTTATTGAAGAGCACATTATGACCCCAGTCGGAATTATCAAAAAAAGTCTATCTCAACTATAATTTAATAGCACTGAATTGTAATGGTCTAGATAGTTCATTAGGGATACTATGTTCATTGTCAAAAAGTATTGGAGCTAGTGCTTTCAGCATATCCTCGTATACATCTCTTTTAAAATTTATGACTTCATCTACTGGACTCCAGTAGTCAACCCATTTCCAGTCATCAAATTCAACATCATGGTGCAGGTTAAGAGAGATATTGTCATCACTTGATTTTAGTTTTAATAAAAACCAGACTTGTTTTTGGCCGATGCAGGTGGGTTTTTGACTTCTTCTGATATGTTCTAATGGTAAATCATAGCGAAGCCATTTGGGTGTTTTTGCAATTAATTTGACGTGCGCAGGATAGAGACCAACCTCCTCCTCAAGCTCCCTGTAGAGAGCATCTATTTCGGTTTCATCTTTATCGATTCCACCCTGAGGAAGTTGCCACGCGTCTTGTTTAAACCGCTTTGCTAAAAGTATCTGCTTTTTGTCATTAGTAATTACAATACCTACGTTAGCGCGATATCCATCGCTATCTATCACTAGTCATCGCCAGAGAAAACACCTAAGAGGTGAAGCAGGCTTAAGAATAAGTTATAAATAGAAATATATAGCGTAACTGTAGCCATGATGTAGTTTGTCTCGCCACCATGAATGATATTACTGGTCTCAAACAATATCAGCCCACTCATTAAAAGAATGAATGCAGCTGAAACAGTTAAAGATAAAGCAGGAATCTGAAAAAAGTACGCAGCGATACCTGCTAAAAATGCAACCACAATGCCAGCCGTTAAAAAGCCAGATAAAAAGCTAAAGTCTTTTTGAGATACAAGTGCATAAAAGGAAAGCGATAGAAAAATAGCTGCAGTTCCAGTCATAGCCATAGCAACAAGCTCTGCTCCGTTTGAGAAAGCAGTTGTATAGGCGCCTACTATAGGGCCCAGAGTCAGACCCATAAAGCCTGTAAGAGCAAAGACAGCAATAATTCCTGAGGCTGAGTTTCTAAGCTTTGTGACTAAAAACAAAAGCCCAAAATATCCACCAAGCGTTATCAAAAGACCAAAATATGGTAGATTGAGTGACATCGATAGATAAGCCATGAGTCCACTAAATAAGAGCGTTGCAGAAAGGAGCTGGTAAGTGTTTCTTAGTGTGCGATTAATAACAATCGAACTAGAAGTTGTTTGAACATTTGTTGGCATAATAAAATAGTAAAGTAAAAGTGTAAAATATAGTCAATTTTGGTCGAAAACACAAGGTTTTCATGAAACTTATTTTAGGTTTGGGGGTTACAGGTCTTTCAGTAGCTCGTTTTTTTAATAAAAATAATATTTCTTTTCGGATTGCAGATTCCCGACAAGAGCCTCCGATGCTGAAAATTAGTAAAAATGAAAATCTACTGCATGATTTCTATTTTGGAGAATGGAATGTATCTTTATTAGATGATATTTCAGAAATCATCATCAGCCCTGGAATAGCTGAATCAGAGTTAATTGTTCGGTGGGCTCGCAAAAAAAATATTTCTATCATTAGTGATATTGAACTATTTGGAAGATATGTGAAAGCGCCAATGATTGGCATCACAGGCTCAAATGGAAAGTCAACCGTGACCCAATTGCTAGGCGAAATGGCGCTTGCAAGTTCATTAAAAGCTTATATTTGTGGCAATATTGGAAATCCAGTCATGGAGAGTATGAATGATGATGCTGAGCTATATATTGTCGAGCTCTCGAGTTACCAATTAGACTATACCAATCATTTGGATTTATATGCTGGGGTAATAACTAATATATCGCCAGATCATCTTGATAGGTATTCAAGCTATAGTGATTATATTTCTTCAAAATTATCAATTTATAACTACTCTAAGTTTAATATTGTTAATCTCAATGAGTCTGAGGTTAGTGAGATTATTGGAGATAATTTATTTTCAATTGAGCAGAGTGAATCCAGGTGTGATTTCTTTGCAAGTGAGAAAGATGATTTGTATGAAGTTTTTCATCAAGATAAGCTTTTAATGTCTAGCAATGATATATCAGTAGTTGGAAAACATAATATTGAAAATATTCTTGCTGCTTTGACTCTGGGGTATCGATTTGGTTTATCAGTCGATGTTATGAAAGAGACTGTAATTGGCTTTAAAGGGCTGGCTCATCGATTAGAATTTGTGTCAACTATAAACCAAGTTGATTTTTATAACGACTCAAAATCAACTAACGCTATTTCAACTATAACTGCAATTAATGCTCTTGATGCCAAGTATGCGAATCTTGTTTTAATTTTAGGTGGAATTGCGAAAAAAGAAGACTACTCAGAGTTGTTTAAATTAATCAGTCAAAAGGTGAAGACTGTTATCTTAATTGGGGAGTCTAGTTCTGATTTTTATAGAGATATAGATGGACCTAGAGTAGTAGTTTCTGAGTCAATGAAGGAAGCAGTTGAAATATCTAAAGAAGCTTCAGAATCTGGAGCAGTTGTCCTATCACCAGGTTGCGCAAGTTTTGATATGTTTGATAATTTTAACAATAGAGGAGAGGTTTTCAAGCATCATGTTCTTGAAGATAATTAATTGCTTGATTAGTTTCCAGCCCCTTTAAAATTAAAGCTTCATTCTCATTTCTCAGCCAAGTACACTGTCTCTTGCAAAGCTGTCTCGTTGCTACGATTGCTTTTTCTACCATTTCCTTCTTAGAATAAATACCTTCAAAATAATTCCATGCCTGTCTATAGCCAACACATCTCATAGATGCTAAATCAAGATTAAGTTTTTGATTTTCTCTTAGTAATTTAACTTCATCAAGAAAGCCATTTTTTATCATTTCAATAAATCGCTTCTCAATTCTAATATGAAGATCTGATCGTTCAGGCATAAGAATAATTTTTTTTATTTTAAGATCTAGCTTGTTTTGATTTTTGTTGCCCTGAAGTGCGCTTAAAGTTTCTCCCGAAAGATCATAAACTTCGAGTGCTCTTGTTATTCTCTGTGAATCATTAGGATGAATTCTTTCTGCTGATTTTGGATCAATCTCTTGTAACTTTTCGTGTAATTTTTCACTCCCCATTTTTTGTAAAAGATTGTTAAAGTATTTTCGAGATTCATCTGTTGAGGCGGGAAGTGCAGATAAGCCATGCTCTAAAGCATTAAAATAAAACGAGGTGCCACCCACTAATATTGGCAACTTACCCTCATTTAAAGCATTAATAATATATTTTTTTGCTAGAGTAATAAATTCCGTGACTGAAAAACTGTCCTCTGGATTGCAAATATCTATCAACTTATGAGGGAAGCTTTTAAGCGTTTCCTTGTCAGGTTTTGCAGTGCCTATATCCATACCCTTATAGATTAGCGCTGAATCAACGCTGATTAATGTTGAGTCGATGATCTTACTTATTTCAATAGCTAGTTCAGTTTTTCCGGAAGCTGTAGGTCCCATCAAAAACAAAACAAAATTACTTGACTCAATAGTCATAACAATACTAGGCTTAATTCTGTATGACCTACATTATAATATCAGCTTTATATTTGTATCACTTAAACGATGTTTACAGTTTTAAATCAGGTTAGTGGTAAATCCTTTCAATCTAGTGGTGAAGAATCAGTTCTAGATGGCGCTCTTTCAAATGGCTATAATTTTCCATATGGCTGTCAAAATGGATTTTGTGGCCAATGTAAAGCGGTTATCTTGAACGGTGAAATTTCATATGATGGTGTTACTCCAGAGGCTATTAGCTCCGAAGAAGAGGATGCGAATATAGCTTTATTGTGTCAATGTAAGGCAAAAAGTGACTTATACATTGCAGTTGATGAGTTAGATTCTCTTGCCAATATTCAGATCCGAAGTATGCCGTGTCGGGTTGAAGAAGTGAATCATTTAAATCATGATGTCATTCAGCTTACGTTAAAAATTCCTGGGTCTCAATCTCTTCAATATTTAGCTGGTCAATATCTTGACATTGAGCATCCTGACTTTGAGCCCAGAGCTTTCTCAATTGCCAATGCACCGGTCAATTCAAATTTAATTGAACTGCATGTTCGTTTGGTTGAGGGTGGACAGTTTACTAACTTTGTCTTCAATACTTTAACAGAAAAGACAATCTTAAGAATTGAAGGACCAAAGGGTAGCTTTTTTCTTAGAGAGGATAGCGATTGCCCAATTGTATTTATTGCAGGTGGCACTGGATTTGGACCTATAAAAGCAATCATAGAGCATTTAATACTAATTAAATCATCAAGAACAATCCACCTATATTGGGGGGTGAGGACAGAGCAAGATATATATTTAAATCTACCATCAGACTGGAGTAAAAATCACTCAAACATCAATTTTATTCCAGTATTATCAGAACCTGATAGTTCTTGGAGCGGAGAGTCGGGTTATGTTCATGAAACGGTTGTGAAAGACTTTGAAAATTTAACTGATTATGAAGTTTATGCCTGTGGGCCTCCTGTGATGGTTAAAGCGGCGGCAAAAAGTTGCCTTGAAAATAATCTTATGAAAGAGAACTTTTTTTCTGATTCTTTTGAGTATGCAACTGTGAGTTCAGCTGATGAGTAGCATGCAGAGCCATTTAGAAGGGCAGCTTGAGTTATCCTTAAATCCAGAGTACTGCGAGGTGGTTAATGAATCCAGTCAGCATTCAGGCCCAGCTTCAGAGTCACACTTTAAAATTGTTGTTGTGAGTTCTGACTTTGAAGAGATGAAGCTCATTGATCGCCACCGCTTTATCAACAAGCTTTTTGTTGATGAACTCAAATTGATCCATGCAATGGCGATGCATACCTATACACCAAAAGAATGGGAAAAACGTCAGGCGGCGCCTGACTCTCCAGAATGCTCTAGCAAGTCTTAGAAGTGAGATCGGCACTAATACTCTTTGTTATAGTTTTATCTGGCTGCCAGGGGCTTGTGGATAGTAATAACAAGTTAGCTCGATTCAATGCACCAAATTCAAATGTAAGTCAAAATTTTCAAGATGATGATCTTTGGGGTTATATTGCAAATAACCAAGAAATTAATTTTGGATTAAATACCAGAATCCAAAACCATATCGACTGGATTAGCACTCAACCAGATTATTTGGCCTCAATTTCAAAAAGAGCCGAGCCATTTCTATACCTTGTTGTTTCTGAAACTGAAAGGCAAGGCGTTCCAATTGAACTTGCTTTGTTGCCAATTGTTGAGTCTGATTATTATCCATTTTCATACTCTCATGGAACGGCAACGGGGTTATGGCAATTCATTCCCTCTACTGGAAAGATGTATGGCCTAGATGATGATTGGTGGCATGAAGATCGAAGGGATGTTTTAGCCTCAACAGAGGCTGCAATACGCTATTTAAAAGATTTAAATAAGATGTTTGATGGTGATTGGCTGCTTTCTATCGCAGCCTATAATGCTGGCCCAGGAAGGGTCCAACGAGCGATTGATAAAAATCTTAAAGAAGGAAAAAAAATAGATTACTGGAGCTTGGATTTACCAAAAGAAACTGAGAGGTATGTTCCAAAACTGCTTGCAATAGGTTCTGTACTTAAAAATCCAGCCCTTCATAATCAAACCCTGACGAAAATTAAAAACAAACCTTTCTTGGAGGCAATCCAACTAGACTCCCAGTTTGATCTTGCATTAATTGCTCAGTGGACAGGTTTAAGTATCAAGGAAATTTATTCATATAACCCCGGATTAAAGAGATGGGCGACCCCCGAAGATCTTCCATATACAATCTTGCTGCCTCAAGAGGTAATCAATCAATTTAGTGATAACTTGGCTAATCAGGGTAATAGAACAAAAATAAGTTGGACCCGTTACCAGGTTAAAAAGGGCGATAGCCTTAGTCTCATTGCTGAAAACTATAAGACGACGGTTGATCAAATTAAAAGTGCTAACGAGCTTAATAATGACTTAATCAAGCTAAACAGTTATCTGATTGTTCCTTTGGCAAAGGAATCCGAAGAATATTATTCTTTGTCTGAAGCTCAACGGGAAAAAAGTAGACTAAATATCAATAAAAATTCAGAGAAAAAAGTATACAAAGTGGTGACTGGTGATAGCTTATGGTTGATTGCAGTCAAACATGATGTAACTGTGAATGAACTGGTCAGGTGGAATCAAATAGTCCCTTCTAAGCCGCTCTCAATTGGTAAAGAGCTTGTTATCTTGAATGAGAATAAAAACAAGACTGAGCTTGCTAAAATAATGAATACAGGGATTGATATTAATAAAAAAATAGTTTACACAGTTAGATCTGGTGATAATCTCTCACTAATTGCTCAAAAATATAAAGTAAAAGTATCTGAAATAAGAGCTTGGAATGACTTAAATGAAGAGTATATTTTGCAACCGGGTGACAAATTAACCATTACAATTAACGTAGTCAATTCAAATTTATCATGAACAATATTCCTATAAACCAAACTATCCTTGCGACTTTAGCATTTTCACTTTCTAACTGGAGAAAGCTTCTAGAGGCTAGTATTTTTCCGATATTAATGTGCTTACCATTGGCGACCGCACTCCCTGAACTTATGAATATCATAAATTCTACATATAGCCCTGAAGTCATGCTTGAGAGTGACGTTAACTTCCCTTTAATATATTTATTAATGTTTATTTATGCAACTTTAGCATTATTAATGAATGTCTATCGAATAGTTGTATCAGGAAATAATTCTATTGCAAGATTAGGAATTGTTATTCCTAATGTAAGGGTTGGTCGCTTCCTTCTTTTGTCTATTCCTCTCGTAATGGGCCAAATAATTTCTTTGTTTATTCCTTTCTTATTTCCAATCGTTTACTTATTATTAATACCCATTTCACTTAATTTGATATCCATTGCGAATGACGTTCCATATAAGAGCATACAAGTATCATTTAGAGCTCGACTGAATATCTTCATAATTAATTTTATTGCTCCATTTCTTTTTATAACTTTATTAGGATTAATTGGGAATAGTTATTTAGATTTCGTTCTGACGTTCTTTTCCATTTTTTGGACATCAATTAGTTTGGCTTTATGCTATGCAGTCATAATGGCGAATAGCTCAGCGCAAAGCCATTAGGATAACGCATATCAAAAATACCCCTTGTGCGAATTTTTTTGTATTTTTTTAACTTTTCAAAAGACTTTACAAATATCTCAAGTCTTTCATTTTGCTTTTGATGCCCTAGAATGACTTTAATGTTATTCTCTAGAGTAAGCTCATCAATTGAGTTTCTCTCGAAAGTAGAGATTTTGACCGGATCTATAATTGATTGATATAGAAGGAAATCATCATAAAAATTTTTGACAGATACTTCTGACACTAATCCAATTGGCGCATCCGAGTTGATTGTCAGATTGGGCTTAAATAGTACACCTTGTGAAGAGATATAGCCTTGAGAGCCCCATCTCATTGCGACATCGTGTTTCTTAATGGATACCTTGATACGATTCCAAAATATTCTTTGGGTTTCAACATTTAATACCCATGAGTTTTGATAAATCTTACTTTTAATTTTATTCAAATTTAACAAGTATTTATTATTTAAAACGGGTTGAATTAAATCATCATATTGATGAGCATGAGTAGTTAGCTCGCCATCAATTTCCCAGGAGATATGAGGCTCCAGTAATTTTGAGCGATCCACAAGATATGCGACAAAGGCAATTGAGAAAGCTATCAGAAAGAATATGCAGATCTTCAGCGCCCTCTTTAAGACACTCTTTAGTGGTTTTTTTTGTTGCTTTGGACGATTGAGTCTTTCTTTAGCCATGTAGTATTTTTATTACTAATTCTTCAAAACTTATATTTAAAGCTTTTGCAGCCATTGGTACAAGAGAATGTGATGTCATACCTGGCACAGTATTAATTTCCAGTAGAAAAGGAACTCTATCTTTATCAAGAATAAAATCAACTCTCCCCCATCCCGATGCGCCAGTTAAATTGAATGCTTCTAGTGCAATTTTTTGGAGATTAAGTTCCTGCTCTTGTGTTAAGTCTGATGGACAAAGGTATTCGGTTTTATTACTGAAATATTTTGAATGATAGTCATAAATATCATGATCTGAAATTATCTTTATACTGGGTAAAGTTTCACCATTTAATATTGAGACAGTATATTCATCGCCATCAATCCACTGCTCAACTAATGCCTGATTTCCATATTGAAAAGCTGTTTCAAGTGCGGCATCAAGTTCTGACTCCTTCGATACTTTTGTAACCCCATTACTTGAGCCTTCTAGGGTCGGTTTGACAGCCCAAGGTAGGGGAAATGTTACTGTGTCCAAATCTTTACCTTTTGTTGCAACGATCGAAGCTGAGAGGGGAAGTTTATGATTGCTCCATAAATCTTTGGTCGCTGCTTTGTCCATGCATAGCTTTGAAGCTTTAGCGCCAGATCCAGTATATGAAATATTGTTTTTTTCAAGCTCAGATTGAATAAATCCATCCTCGCCGCCCCTGCCATGAAGAACGATAAATGCTTGATCAAATTCTCTTGACCACAGTTGATCGAGATTATCTTTAGTAAGATCGTATGCAAAGCAGTCTAATTTAGAATTAGAAAGGGCCTCATAGACTGCCATCCCACTGAGAAGTGAAATTTCTCTCTCAGCGGAGTAGCCCCCCATGAGAACCGCAATCATATGATGATTATTTCGGTTTCAAGAGCAATATTGTGCTTCACTTTGATCGTCTCTTGTATGTGGGCAATTAAATTCTCAATGTCCATTGCTGATGCATTATCTTGGTTAATAATATAATTTGCATGTTTCTCTGATACGCATGCACCTCCAACACAAAAACCCTTGAGACCACTATCCTCAATTAATTGAGCAGCGTAGTGATTTTTAGGATTTTTAAATACACTTCCACAGCTTGGCAAGCCAATTGGCTGAGTTGAATTTCTTTTTTGGAGAAGCTCTCCAACATTATCATTTTGTTTCTCAAGATTAAAGTCGAAAGTAGCACTTACAAAAAATTCATTTTTGAATCGATGCAATGTTGAACGGTATGAAATTTCATAGTCTTTCGGAGTTCTATTTTGGAGTTCTCCAG
The DNA here is from genome assembly GCF_059512465.1 of Candidatus Pseudothioglobus sp. uisw_142. Lineage (NCBI taxonomy): Bacteria > Pseudomonadati > Pseudomonadota > Gammaproteobacteria > Pseudothioglobaceae (SeqCode) > Pseudothioglobus (SeqCode) > Candidatus Pseudothioglobus sp. uisw_142. Next base: position 1,246,113 of record NZ_CM183452.1, on the reverse strand, counting down.
AAAGGCTCATTGTTTTGACAGAGCTGACGTACTGCCAGACTTCAGAGCCAAAAGCACCAGCATTCATAGCTAGAGCGCCGCCTACAGTTCCAGGGATTGCACTCAGAAATTCAGCTCCATATTTAATTTGCGCGAGAGCAAATCTAGAAAGTTTAGCCAAGGAGGTGCCTGCACCAGATTCAATTAAGTTTTTCGAAATCGATAGCTCTTTTAGATTTTTTGTATGGATCGTGACACCCTTAAAGCCGCTGTCCCGCACTAAAAGATTACTGCCCAAGCCAACCAGAAGAACCGGCTTTTCGTTATTTTTTAAAAATTCTGAAAGCTCTTCAATATTTGTGGGTTGAAAAAACTCACTGGTAGCGCCTCCAGACCTTAGAGAGCAGTGTTTTGACATTGGCTCATTAAATTTAAGCATAGAGTCTTTTAACAAAAATGATCTTTTAATTGATGTGGAATTTTATTTACATCACCAGCACCAAGGGTAAGGATGACATCATTCTCAGTAACGATATTTGGGATAATTTCAATTATTTCTGCAATATCTTTGGCAACAACTGGATCGATTGAACTTCTTCTTCTTATAGAATCTGCAAGTGTTGATGAGCTAATTGTATTTATTGGGGCTTCATTTGCTGAGTATATATTGAGCAATATTAATGCATCAACTTTAGACAGACTACTAACGAATTCATTAAACAGATCTCTCGTTCTAGAGTATCTATGAGGTTGAAAGATGACAACTAACCTTTTGTCTGGATAAGTATTTCTCAAGGTGCTTATTACCTCAGATATTTCATTTGGATGATGGCCATAGTCGTCAAATAGTGGAGTCTTATTTGAGTTGATAGTAAGTTTTTGGTGATAGTCTAGTCTTCTAGATACTCCACTAAAATGGGATAGAGCTTTTTGAATAACATCTATTTTAATATCAAGCTCAATAGCAATACTTATTGCAGCAAGTGCATTTAAAATGTTATGTCTGCCAATTAGGTTGAGTGAAATGGGAAAACTTTTTTCATACTTCACACAGCTTACATCAAACGACATTTTCATTTCATTTTGCGATACATTTGAAGCTTTTACATCAGCTGAATCACTAAACCCATAACTTAAAACTGGCCTATGAATTTTTTTAAGAATATTCTTAACCCCTTTGTCATCAACACAAGCAACACAAATGCCATAGAATGGAAGGTTAGAGGTAAAACTGATGAAAGCCTCAGTCAAATTATCGTAGTTATGGTTATAAGTTGACATGTGGTCTTCATCTATATTTGTAATGACGCTTAACATTGGTTGAAGGTGAAGAAAGGAGGCGTCACTCTCATCTGCCTCCGCGATTAGGTAGTCACTTTTGCCAAGTTTTGCATTCATCCCTGTTGCATTAATAATTCCACCAATAATGTAAGTAGGGTCCAGTTTAGCTTCACTCATTATATGAACAATAAGGCTTGTTGTCGTTGTTTTGCCATGCGTTCCAGAGACAGCTATCCCAAATCGAAATCGCATTAACTCTCCTAGCATTTCTGCTCTAGGAACAATCAATAGTCTTTGATGTCTTGCTTCCTGAAGTTCGGGATTATTTTTATTAATAGCTGAAGAGACAACGACCGCCTGTTTACCTGTGACATTTTCAGCCTTTTGAGAGTAACTAATTTGACAGCCGATCTTTTCAAGTTTTTCAGTAATTGGGCTTGACTGAATATCAGAACCAGAGATTTCATAACCCAAATTGACAAGCACTTCAGCAATTCCACTCATTCCAGAGCCTCCAATACCTATGAAATGAATTTTATTGATTTTTGATCGTGTAGGGTTGTCTATTAAAGTCATGATTTACTAACAGTGATTATAGTTATTGCTTGAATTCCTTCACCTCTTCCAAACGAGGTGAGACCTTCACCGGAGGTAGCTGTAATGCCGACATCTGATCGATTAATTTGACAAGTATTGGCAATGCTTTCTTTCATGGCTTTGACATGGTTAGCTATTTTTGGCTTTGCGCATTCAAGAGCAACTGCAATATGATTAATTTTCCAATCCCCTAGATCATCAAGCGCTATTTGAAGGTATTTTGCGCTATCTTTTATACCCGTTTTTACAAGTTGATCAGCAACGTCACCTAAAATATTTTTACCTGTAATGCTTGAGATGGAGTTTGTGATTGAATGAAAAATGACATCTGCATCACTATTACCTTTTAATCCAAATGGATAGTCAAATTTAATACCTGCCAAAACCAAGTCTTTTCCAGATTTTTTTTCAAACTGATGAGAATCTTGTCCTAAGCCCGTTTTAATGATCATAATTTTTTCAAAAAGTAGTTTGCCAAGTCAATGTCATCCTTTGAGGTAATTTTGATGTTACTAGAAGAGCCATCAATAATTTTGACTGAATGACCCAATTTTTCAATCGCTTCAGATTCATCAGTAATCTTATTATCGAGTTTTATAGAGCTCTCAATTGCTTCTTTAAGGATGCCAAATCGAAACATTTGAGGGGTTTGAGCCATATAAAGTTTTTTTCGATCAATAGTTGATATTGGACCAGTTGCATTTTTTTCTTTAACCGTATCAATAGCTCTGGTTGCAAGGATTCCCCCTACAGAATCATTTGAAACCTCTCGGATTAGTTTTTCTATGTCGCTCTTTTTTGTGCATGGCCTGACAGAGTCATGAACTAAAACCCAGTCATTGGGCTGGGCGTATTTATTTAAAGAATTTAATGCGTTCAGTACAGAATTGAACCTCTCTTTGCCACCTTCTACAGCTTCTAAAAGCTTTGAGTGATTAAAAAAAGATGAAGACTTAAAAAAAGAGTCTGTTCTTGATAAAGAAACTATAAAGCCTGAAATCAGATAAATTTCCAAAAGGGTTTTAAGGCTTTGATCAATAATTGTCAGGCCATTTTCAAGCTTTAAATATTGTTTTGGGACTGAAGAGCCCATTCTTATGCCGACACCACTTGCTGGAACGATTAAAAAATATTTGTCTTTATTCATGTCCGCAAGAACATCCTTAATTTAGTGTTTAGTCAATTATAAAGTAGCACTATCATTTTCTGCTAATGGTTCAGTTTTAATGGCCCTATTTATTTTAAAAAAGTACTCACCTTCTTTAATCAGTCCATATTTAAACCTTGCTTTTGATTCGATTAGATTTAAATCTTCCTGAGTATAGCTAACTATTTTGCTTTGAAGAGAGACATTATCATTTTCTAAATTTTCATTATTCAGCTTTATTTGATTGAGAGCTCTCTCTTTATCAATGACAACTCCCGGAAAGTTGTTATCAATAATGTTCTGTTTGATTAAAGCGAAAAGAATGAAGATTAGAATTAGGGTGATTTTATTTTTATAAATAAAACCAATTAAACCAGTTTTTGATTTATTGCTCATCTAATTCTTTGTAGATTGTCATTAGGTAAGTTTGAGAATAATAGTCATGAAATGGAAGTTTATTTTTGTTTAAAAATTGAAAAATAAAGCCTATTCCTGCCAATGAAATTATTGCTAGAAAAAAACGGATAGCCGATTGCCAATAAGTTATATTGCCCCCATCCTCTTGAATAATTTCAAATTTCCATGCCCTCATCCCTAGAGTTTGTTTGCCCTTTACCCATGATATTGAAAAATATGAATAGATTACTGGTAAGGTAACTAAAAAGAAAAAAAACGGATTTGTAATTGGCTCTTTATTGTTAATAAGGATTATGATTCCAGCAATAAAAAAAACAAATGAAAAGACTAGAAAGAGGTCATAAGATATTGAGCCAATTCTTCGAAAAAATGATACATTTGATTTCATAACTGAACGTTTAGTGAGTTAATTAATTATCCTCTTTATTGACTACTTTGGAAGTAACTTTTCCATCATGAAATTGAGTAATAATCAATTCTTCAGAGTTTATTTGGTTGTGCGAAGTTACAATTTCACCTTTTTTATTTTGTGTAATTGTATATCCCCTTGATAGAGTGTTAAGTGGAGAGAGAAGGCTCAAAACACTCGCACGATTAGAGAGCTGATTTTTTTGAAGTTTTATAAAGTTTTCAGAGTAGTTTTGTAATTGAGAAATTAGCAATTTTAGTTTTCTTTTGTTCTCATCAATGATCCGTTTATTGGTTCTTATCAGTCTGAGCTCCAAGTCGTCAAGTTTTTGTGCGTTCAGAAGAAGTTGCTGACTTGGATCAATAATTCTTTGTCTGAGGAGAGCTAGAGAGTATTTGTTGGATTCAACAGATTGCTTTATTGATTCAAGTAAATATTTTCTTAGTTTTGCGGCATTGTAAAGGATGGCATTAACATCAGGGGTTGCAGATACAGCTGCTGCAGAAGGTGTTGGTGCTCTCAAGTCTGCAACAAAATCTGCAATTGTTGTATCAGTTTCATGACCTATCGAGCTAATGATTGGCGTTGAACAATCAAATATTGCTCTTGCAAGCTCTTCTTCATTAAATGCCCAAAGGTCCTCTAGAGAGCCTCCTCCTCTTGCAAGGATTAATACATCACAGATCTTTTGATCATCCGCTGCTTTAAGAGCTTTAATAATCTTATGGTGAGCATTTTCACCTTGAACAATCGTATCATAGAGTAATATCTCTGATAACGGATAGCGTGATTTAAGAACTTCAATAATGTCTCTAATGACGGAGCCAGTTGATGAAGAAATGACGCCAATTTTCTCTGGATATTCTGGGATTTCTTTTTTGTTTTCAGAATCAAATAAGCCTTCCATCCGTAGCTTATTTTTAAGTTGATCAAAGGCCAACTGCAGATTTCCAACGCCTGCTGGCTCCATCTGCTGAACAATAAGCTGAAAATCACCTCTTTGAGGATAAAGTGTGGTTACTCCTCTAATGATAACCGACATACCATTTTCAGGAGTGAACTGAATTTTGCGTTGATTTAATCTAAAAAATGCGCACCTGACTTGACTATTTTCATCTTTAAGGGAGAAATACCAGTGACCTGAAGATGGCTTAGATAAATTTGAAATCTCACCTTGTATAAAGCTTTGTGGGATGTGCTTTTCAATTGAATTCTTACACAATCTTACAAAGTGTGAAACACTATAAATTTCATCAATATTAAACATCAGTTTTAAGGTGCACAAAGACTGCTCCAGTACCTCCCATTTCTTGAGGGCAAGAGCAAAAAGCCAAGACATTTGGGTGTTGCTTTAAGTAGTGCACAACTTGAGATTTCATAATTGAAAGTCCATTATCTGAATGATAGCCCTTGCCATGAATGATTTGAATAAATCTTTTATCAGAATGGAAATGTATAAAGTCAGATACTGATTGACATGCCTGCTCAATTTTATATCCATGCAAATCAATTGATGGAGTCGATCCAATATTACCTTGTTTCATTTTTTTTAGAACTTTGGGCGATAAACCATCTTTAAAGTGAGTAATCACCTCAGATCCTGTTATATTGGCTTCGTATAAAAAGCTATAATTTTCAAACGGTTTACTCGAGCTCATTTTGCGAGGGTTTTGTTTTTTGTGGCTATCTTTATCAAGAGGTTTTTGGAAATCAACCGTTGATCTAAATAAAGATTTGTCGTTTTCATCAATCATAGTATTAATCAATTTTAGATATAAAAAAACCCTCAAAAGAGGGTTTTAATTATATCAATGATTTTGTAATCAATAAATTAACCTTAAGGATAACTTATTAAAGTGCTTTAATTTGTGCACTGATACGTGATTTTTTTCTTGCAGCTTGGTTTTTATGGATTAAGCCTTTGCTGACCGCTTGATCCATATTTTTTTGCATATCTGTAAAACCACTCGTGGCTTCTTTTTTGTCTCCAGCATCAATCGCATAAGTAACCTTTTTAATAAAGGTGCGTACTTTTGCTCTAATTTGAGAGTTGTGTTTGTTGCGCTTAACTGCCTGTCTTGCGCGTTTTTTAGAACCTGCTGAGTTGGCCATATTTATTTATTAATGCTTAAATTAAGAAAACATGAATTATAGAGTCTCACCTTCATTTATGCAAGCATTTGTTTGTATTAGCTTAATTTGCCAAAGATTTAATATATTCCAGGGTTTTCTTTTTACCCAATAACAAATGCCAAGTTTTTCCGCCCTGATTTTTCCATAACGAGACAGCCCTTATTCCTGCTAAGAGAAGCGCCCTAATATGATTCGCAGTATGTTGATTCGATAAGTATATTTGCTCTCCACGAACCATAATTGTTGGATTGAGGCTACCCAAAGTGTTTTTGTAGAGCTCAGCCAGTCGGGCAATCGAATTGCTATGATAAACATCAAAAAACTCTTGCTTATTGATAAGATTAATTTCTTCTGAGATTTGAGTTAAGAGTTTAGGTTTTTTCATTAATTTTTTTTCTAGATTAATGAGGGCTGTTGTATAGATCATGACGTTATGCATATCAATGGTTTTCTTCTCAAGAATAAGCTTTAAGGAGTCAAAGCCAATTTTAAGATCCTCAGGCGAAGTAAAAATTTCATCTATTGAGTCGCTATTACTTACAATACTGTTAAGGCTTGCTTTATTCGTGTGACTATCACATTTTCCAGAGACGGCAAGCTGATGAACTAGCGATGAAGACTGAAATATACTCGCTAGAGCAATAGTTTGTTTTGCTGATTTATTCATTGGCCCTTGATTTTATTACACTCCCTCCAAGACAAGTATCACTATTGTAAAAAACGATTGATTGCCCTGGTGTAATAGCTCTTTGAGGATCACTAAAGTTAACTTGTATAGTTCCATCATCTTTGATATTGACACAACATTCTTGGGAAGCCTGTCGATACCGTATTTTTGCGCTGCAATTGATTGGAAACTGAGGCTCTTCATCAATCCAATGAACGTCATCTGCCACAAGTGAGTTATGGTAGAGCATTTGATGATTACCTTGAACAGCGACAATTTTATTCGAATCAACAAGCTTATCTGCAACAAACCAGGGTTCTTGAGAGTCTCCAAATCCACCCCCGATCTCTAAACCCTTTCTTTGGCCTATTGTATAAAAGGGGAGGCCATTATGGTGTTTAATAAACGAACCATCCTGGTCAATGATATCGCCTTTTTCTTTAGGAAGGAAAGTAGTTAAAAATTCTGAAAATGGTCTTTCACCGATAAAACATATACCTGTTGAATCTTTTTTATCTGCATTCCCAAATTGCTGATTCTTCGCAATTTCACGCACTTCTTTTTTATCAATTTCACCTAAAGGAAATAAGCTTTGTGAGAGTTGATCCTGGTTCAGTAAATGCAGAAAGTAACTCTGATCTTTGTTACCATCCACTCCAGCTTTAAGGAAGTATTTTCCATTTTCATTTGCAATTCTGGCGTAGTGACCCGTAGCAATTTTATCTGCACCAAGGTCTTTTGCGTAGTCTAGAAAAGCTTTAAATTTGATCCTTTGGTTGCATAATACGTCAGGATTGGGCGTTCTACCTTTCTTATGTTCCGATAAAAAATGCTCAAAAACATCTTCCCAGTATTCGTGAGAAAAGTTGACTGTATGCAGCTTAATTCCCAGTAAGTCAGCGACCTGCTGAGCGTCTGCAAGATCTTCTGATGCACTGCAATATTCATCATCATCATCCTCATCCCAATTTTTCATAAATAAGGCCTCAACCTGAAAGCCTTGTTGAAGTAATAAGTATGCAGTGACTGACGAATCGACGCCGCCAGAAAGACCCACTATAATTTTATTTTGAGAACTCATTTAGTTTTGGTCGTAAGCACTTACAATTTTTTTAACTAACTGGTGTCTTACGACGTCATGGGCACCGAAATGACAAAAAGCAATTTGATCAATATTTTGAAGAATTTTGATTGCATCAGTTAGCCCAGATTGACTTGGATTTGGTAAATCAATCTGAGTCACGTCACCTGTTATGACCATCTTTGAGCCAAAACCCATCCTCGTTAAAAACATCTTCATTTGGGGTATTGTAGTGTTTTGAGCTTCATCAAGAATGATGTATGACTCGTTAAGTGTTCTCCCCCTCATGAAAGCTAATGGCGCAACTTCTATGACATGTTTTTCTATTAATTTATTGACTCTTTCAAAGCCAATAAAATCGTATAGAGCATCATAAATCGGTCGCAGGTATGGGTCCACTTTTTCACTCAGGTCGCCAGGTAGAAAGCCCAATTTTTCTCCAGCCTCGACTGCTGGTCTGACTAAAACTATTCTTTTTACATTTGAATTTTCAAGGGCCTCAACAGCTCTTGCAACAGCTAAATATGTCTTTCCTGTTCCTGCAGGTCCAATCGCAAAAACTGCATCATTTTCAATGATCGAGTTCACATATTTTTGTTGGTTGTCACTTCTAATATGTATATGCTTTTTACTGGTCTTTATTGTGACTGATTTTGCCTCTCCATTTGGACGGCTGAGTGATTTGATGCTGAGATCAATATCACTAAAATCAATCGTCTTCTTTTCGGACAGGATTAATAGCTCTTGAAGGACAGAAACGGCTTTGTCAGCATTGTCACCCTTAATATTAAAATCAGCCCCTTTATTAGAGATATCTACATCAAGATTAGTGGCTAAATTTTCTAGATTTTTATCTAAGCTTCCACAAATATTAACAAGCTGTTCAGAGCGCTTTATATTGAGAGTAAATTTCATGATTTATATTTTACTGAATTCCATTGAAAACAAATGTTAAGTTGCATGATTTTGCTTCATAATTAATTTATCATTTAACTTATGAATCTATCTAAAATCCTCTTAAAGCTCTTAGTTGTAATTTTAATTTATACTCCTTTTAGTTCGCATGCTCTAGAAAATGACTGCGTTCTTCTTGTGTATCATCGTTTCTCTGATGACGGACCTAAGTCAACGAGCACCTCACCAGAGATCTTTAAGCAGCACCTAGAATACTTAAAAAATAATAATTACAGTGTTCTTCCATTAAAAAATGTAATCAGTAGTCTGCAGTCAAAAGAAAGCTTGCCATCCAATTGCATAAGTCTTACAGCGGACGATGGTTTTTTATCAATCTACACTGAAGCTTATCCATTGTTAGTTGAATATCAATTTCCGATGTCAGTTTTTGTATCTACCAACCCTATTGATAAAAAATATGCATCTATGATGACCTGGAGTCAACTTCGAGAAATGGCACCTTTGGTCGATATTTATAACCATAGCGTTAATCATCTTCATTTAGTTAATCAGAGCGCTCAGATTATTGAAGATGAGATCCTTTCAGCCCAGGAAAGGATAGCGACTGAAATGAGCACAAATGATAAGTTTTTTGCTTATCCATATGGGGAGTTTGATGAATCGTCGTACTCGTACCTTAAGTCAGAGGGTTACATTGCCTTTGGACAGCAGTCTGGCGTTGCAAGTCAAACAAGTGACTTTTTAAATATACCTAGATTTTCAATGTCAGGGCCGTATGCACAAATGAATAGTTTTTCGCTCAAAGTTAAAACACTAGCCATGCCGATTGAAAGCTCTGATCCGAGGTCAATGATTTTTTCAGGAGATCTGATGCCGGTATTGAATCTTAACTTCTCTCGAGAGCTGACCAGCTATGAAAAAAGTAATTTCTCTTGCTATGTCTCTGGTCAGGATAAGGCCAATCTTAAATGGGATGGTCTGCAGTCAGTCAGTATATTGCCAAATGAGCTTCTAGCAATTGGACGCAGCCGATATAACTGCACTATGCCCTATAAAGAGGCAGGGCGATATTATTGGTTTTCAAAGTTATGGCTAAGGCTCTGAATTTTCTACTAAACTAGCCTGAAGAGAGTTCCCAATTCCATCGAGAATCTTGACTGTTACTATCTTTCCAATGAGATCACTGCTTCCAGCAAAGTGAGCAGTTCTCATATTTTCAGTTCTAGCGGATAAGGTCCCACCTTTTTTTGAAGCACCTTCAACTAAAACTTGTTGAAGACTCCCAATCATGGATTTAGAAATCTCTTCAGTGTTAGCATTCAGCCTATCTTGAATAATTGCAAGTCTTTGTTTTTTTATTTCTGGGCTTACATCATCTGGCATACTTGAGGCTATGGTGCCAGGTCTTTTAGAGTAGATAAAACTGAAAGATTTATCAAAGCCAATTTCATCAATTAAGCTGACAGTATCGTTAAAGTCCTTTTCTGTTTCACCAGGAAAGCCAATAATAAAATCTGAAGAAATAGATATATCAGGCCTAATCTTCTTTAAATTTCTTATCTTAGATTTATACTCAATTGCAGTGTGCCCCCTTTTCATTAGCCCTAGTATTTTGTCTGAGCCACTTTGGACTGGAAGGTGAAGGTGAGAGACCAGTTCTGGCACTTCGGCGTATGCATCAATCAGTCGATTACTGAACTCTACAGGGTGTGACGTGGTATATCTTATTCGCTCGATGCCAGTAATTTGGGCAACGATTGCAATTAAAAGAGCTAAATCAGCAATTTCTCCATCATCCATTAAGCCTCTATAGGAGTTGACATTTTGCCCTAAAAGATTCACTTCTTTAACGCCCTGATTCGCTAGTGTTTCGACTTCTTGAATTACATCATTGAATGGCCTAGATATCTCTTCACCTCTTGTGTAGGGGACGACACAAAATGTGCAGTATTTGCTGCATCCTTCCATGATCGAAACAAAAGCAGAAGCACCATCACTGTGAGGCTCAGGCAAGTGGTCAAACTTTTCAATTTCAGGGAAAGAAATATCAATACTTATTTCATTTTCATTGAGTGCTTCATTCAGCATGTTTGGAAGTCGATGAAGGGTTTGTGGTCCAAATATCATATCAACGTAAGGAGCCCTTTTGAGAATGAGATCACCTTCTTGCGAAGCAACGCAGCCACCAACTCCAATAACTAAGTTTGGATTTTTTTCTTTCAGTTTTCTCCACCGACCTAATTGGTGAAATAGCTTATCTTCAGCTTTTTCGCGAATAGAGCAGGTGTTTATTAATAAAACGTCAGCTTCGCTGATATCTTCAGTTAGATCTAAGCCATGGGATGCTTTAAGGACGTCACTCATTTTATTAGAATCGTACTCATTCATTTGACACCCAAAAGTGCGAATATGAAGCTTGGAGATGGTCATTTATGCTTTCTGAATGTGTAAAGTTTGAGTGGGGTATGCAATCTCAGCTCCATGATCAGCAATGATGTGTGCTATATCAAGAAGTAACTTTCCTTTAAATTTCTTAAATTCGCCTGCATCTGTAAGAGAGCTGGATGCCCAAATAACAAAGTCTAGTGATGACGCATTAAATAAATCAAAATTAACTCGACAAGGTAGGTCATTATCAATGTTTTCGCTATTCGTTATTAGCTCTTCTACTTTTTTGATGATGCTCTCCATTTGTGCAATGTCATCATATCTAATTCCAATAACTTCATGTATTTGTCTATTGGTCATCCTCGATGGAGTTTCAATTGGGATTGTGGCAAAGATCGAGTTTGGAACGTAGACCGGATTTTTAGTGAACGTTCTAATTCGTGTCATCCTCCAGCCAATTTTCTCTACAACGCCTTCGATACTTTTGTCAGTTGTTCGAATCCAGTCACCAGTTGAGAATGGCTTGTCCATTTGAATCATGAGGCCACCAAAAACATTCGCAAGCATATCTTTTGCTGCAAAGCCAACAACGATTCCACCAACACCACCCAGGGTAAGAATGGAAGAGACCGCATAACCATAAAATTGGGCAACGCCAAGGATGATAGCAAATACAAAAAGAATCTTAACTAAGCGCGTAAAGAGTCGAATAGAGTCTTTGTCAACACTGCCTTCAGATTCTAAAAGATAGTTTTCAACGCTTGAGATTAATCTTAAGACTCCCCAAGTTAAAATAAATACTGGTGCAATAGCGATATAGCCGACAATATCATTTAATGATTGAATCTCAGATGTTAACTCTTTTAGAGAAAAATATAGCCAGCCATACCAAATGAGAAGTTTAAGGGGCGCTGAAATAGCACCAATTAAATAATCATCGATTTGGGTTTTGGTGCTCCCAGAGTGTTTGGTAATTTGTTTTAAAATACTTCCTAAAACAACATGCGTAATAATCGTAATGACCAGGAGAACTGCAATGGTTTGAATTGGGCTTATATTTTGGATAAAGTCGTTCATTAGAGGTATTTTAATGGATTAATAGGTTCTTCGTATTTTTTCATTTCGAAATAAAAAGGTTTGTCACCAGTTAATGCAATTAACTGACCCTTTTCAATTGTGTCACCCTCACTCACAAGCAGCTCTTGATTTTGGTTGTAGATGCTATAAAAACCATAAGAGTGTTTAATTATGATCATCTTTCCATAACTCGCCATCCTGTCTCCACTGTATACCACTTCACCTTTTCTTACTGCCCTAACTTCTTGGCCTGAGCTATTATTATAAGTCAGACCAAAATGACCGTCCTTTTCTGAATAGTTTTTAAGAATTGATGAGTCAACTGGCAATGACCAGTCCTTTTTAATATTTGTTTTGCTTGATTTGGATGTAGTTTTTGAGCTTTTTACATCAATTACGTTGAATGATTTTTCTTCAACAGTAACTTGTCCAGGCTGGTTCGTTAGGCAGCCTGATAGAAAAATTAATAAGAGAAGATTTATTAGTTTAGTATTCATACCATAGAAATAAAGCAATAGCGATAATCAGAAAATACCCTAGCCAGTCGATATACTTATTTAACCACGCATCAGCCATTTTTCCAAATTTTCTTACTAGAAAAGAAATTAAAAAGTATCTCGCACCTCTAGCAATTAAAGAAAATACGATAAAGGGAAATAAAGCCATCGACATCATTCCAGCCGCAATTGTAAAAACTTTATAAGGGATTGGACTAAAACCTGCAATGAGGATTATATAAATGCCGTAAGTTTGGAAGTAAATTTGTGCAGTATTGAACTTTGACTCGTAACCTAAATTAACCAATATAGGCAAAATATAATTTTCAGCTTGTACTCCAATGAAGTACCCTAAAATTGCACCCAAAACAGAGGCAAAAGTACAAATAGCGGCAAAATAGAATGCCTTTGACCTATTTCTCAAGGACATTGATGCCAACAATAAATCTTGAAGTGGCAGTGGAAGAATGATGGACTCTAAAAAGCTTATGATAGATAGCCATAAAATGGCAAACCTACTGGATGACCAAACTAAGACTTTATTATAAATTGAGTGAAAAGGCCTCATTAGTTTCAATAAAACTATTTTTTTAGCATTGGAAAGCCTAGTCTTTCTCTTGAGTCATAATATTCCTTTGCAACCTTTTGACTCATAGATCTTACTCTTCGAATGAATCTTGCTCTGTCAGTTACACTGATTGCTTTTCTTGCATCAAGAAGATTAAAAATGTGAGACGCCTTCATAGTTTGTTCGTATGCAGGGAAAGGAAGATTTTCCTCAATAAGTTTTAAATTCATAGCCTCGGCTTCATCAAACTGCCTGAAAAGAACTTCAGTATCTGCAATCTCGAAGTTATATTTTGACTGCTCAACTTCATTTTGATGAAATACATCACCATAGGTAAGCCCCTCTGTCCAAATTAGATCATAAACGCTATCAACCCCTTGCAAATACATTGCTAGCCTCTCAAGACCATAAGTCAGCTCTCCTGAAACAGGTTTGCATGAGAGTCCACCTACTTGCTGGAAGTAAGTAAACTGACTGACTTCCATTCCATTTAGCCAGACTTCCCATCCAAGACCCCAGGCTCCTAGTGTGGGCGATTCCCAGTTGTCCTCTACAAATCTAACATCATGCATTTTTAAATCAATGCCGATTGCTGTGAGTGAGTCGAGGTATAAGTCTTGAATATCATCAGGCGATGGCTTTAATAAAACTTGGAATTGATAATAGTGTTGAAGACGATTAGGGTTTTCACCATAACGACCATCTCCGGGTCTTCTTGAGGGCTGAACATAAGCTGCTTTCCAGGGCTCGGGTCCTATTGACCTTAGAAAGGTTGCAGGATGAAAAGTTCCTGCACCAACCTCCATATCAAATGGCTGAGTAATTGCGCAGCCTTTTTCAGCCCAATAACTCTGCAACTTGAGGATTAAATTCTGAAATGATTTGCTCGTGTCGAGGTCTAAGTTAGACATTGAAATTCAACTAAGAAATAACAAAAATTTTACCTCACCACAAAGTTTTGAGGGTTTACATTTAAATTTTAAAAAAAATGCGGGATAAACCCGCATTTTTTTAATAATCACAAAAAAACTTAGTACTTATAGGCCTCTGGTTTAAAAGGGCCTTCCTTAGGCGTATTGATGTATTTTGCTTGCGTATCCGTTAAGACAGTCATAACACCACCGAAGCCACCTACCATTCCAGCCGCTACTTCTTCGTCAAGTTTCTTAGGGAGAAGCTCGACAGAAACATTAGCAGGTTTCTGGTCTTTTGGTAAGTCAGCAAATTTATTACTATAAAGATGCATTTGTGCTAAAACTTGGTTTGCAAATGAGCCATCCATAATTCTAGAAGGGTGTCCAGTTGCATTTCCTAAATTAACTAAACGACCTTCTGAAAGAAGAATTAAGTAATCATTTTTATCATCGGAGCGATAGATGCGATGAACTTGCGCTTTCACTTCATCCCATTTCCAATTTTTACGCATGTATGCTGTATCAATTTCATTATCAAAGTGACCAATATTACACACTACAGAGCCTGCTTTGAGGCATTGAAGCATTGAAGCATCGCAAACATTAGTATTTCCAGTCGTTGTGACAATTAAATCAGTGTTGGCTAGTAAATCTTTATTGATACAATCTACAGAACCAGTATTGATTCCATCAATATAAGGTGAAACCACTTCAAAGCCATCCATGCACGCCTGGAAAGCACATATAGGATCAATTTCAGAAATTTTAACAATCATTCCTTCTTGACGAAGTGACATAGCAGATCCTTTACCAACATCGCCATAACCAATCAATAAGGCCTTCTTGCCTGACATAAGCATATCTGTACCTCGCTTAATAGCATCATTAAGAGAGTGCCTACAACCATACTTGTTATCATTTTTTGCCTTAGTAACAGCATCGTTTACATTGATAGCAGGAACTTTAAGTTCACCACTCTCAATCATCTCTAGAAGTCGGTGAACACCAGTTGTTGTTTCTTCACTGATGCCATGAATTTTATCGAGCATTTCTGGATACTTATCATGGACCATGCCCGTTAGATCACCGCCATCATCAAGAATCATGTTGGCATCCCATGGCTTACCGTTATGAAGAATAGTTTGCTCAATGCACCACAAGAACTCTTCTTCAGTCTCACCTTTCCAGGCAAATACAGGAATATTTCTTGCCGCCATTGCAGAAGCAGCATGATCTTGTGTCGAAAAAATATTGCAAGATGACCAACGAATTTCAGCTCCAAGATCAATTAATGTTTCCATTAGGACCGCAGTTTGGATTGTCATATGAATACAGCCCATAATTCTTGCGCCTTCAAGAGGCTGCTCTTTGCTGTACTTTTCTCTAAGAGCCATTAATGCAGGCATTTCAGCTTCTGCAAGCTCAATTTCTTTACGACCAAAATCTGCTAAATTAATATCAGCTACTTTGTAGTCAAGGTTGAGATCGGCTACTTTAAAGCCACTATTATCTATTGTAGAATCGCTCATTTTATTTCCCGTTAAGTTAAAAAAATGAGCGTCGTTTTGATTACCAAGCCTGATTGAAAAAATATTTTCAATGCAACGCCCCTTGGCACGAGACGTATTATACCAAAAACATATAAAAAAGAAACTATTTTAGTAAATCTGCTCTATCAGTTTTCTCCCAGCTAATTGAGTCTTCTTTTCTCCCAAAGTGACCATAACTCGCAGTCTGCTGATAAATTGGACGTTTTAAATCTAGCATTGCAATTAAACCTTTAGGGCGAAGATCAAAATGCTCTCTGATAAGAGCAACAATTTCATGATTTGGTAGCTCTCCAGTTCCAAATGTGTCAACACTTATACTCGTTGGTTCAGCAACTCCAATTGCATACGAAACTTGAATTTCACAGCGCTTAGCGATGCCAGCTGCCACAAGATTTTTAGCAACATAACGTGTAGCATAGGCAGCACTTCTATCTACTTTTGAAGGATCTTTGCCTGAAAAAGCCCCGCCGCCATGTCTAGCCATACCGCCGTATGTATCAACTATAATTTTTCTTCCAGTTAGTCCAGCATCACCAACCGGACCTCCAATTTCAAAATTTCCTGTTGGGTTTATGTGATATTGCGTGTCGCTTGTAAGCCACTTTTCAGGAAGGATTGGCTTAATAATATTTTCTAAAACACTCTCTCTAAGCTCCTCAAGTGAGATGTCTCCATCGTGCTGAGTAGATAAAACTACAGCGTCAATACCTACAATTTGATTACCTTCATAGATGCAAGAGACTTGAGATTTAGCGTCTGGACGAAGCCAAGGTATCGAGCCATCTAGCATTAAATCTGCTTGTTGCCTGACTAATTGATGTGACAGCATAATGGGGGCTGGCATAAGCTCTTCTGTTGAATTTTCTGCATAACCAAACATAAGGCCTTGGTCACCTGCGCCTTGTTCATGACTATCACTTTCGGTGACACCCATTGAAATATCTTGAGACTGCCTGCCAAGCAAATTCGTAACTGAACATGTTTCACCATTGAATCCATACTCCTCTTGGTTATAACCAATTCCAAGAATTGTTTTTCTGACTATAGATTCATAATCTATATTAGCATCAGTTGTAATTTCTCCAGCTAAAACAACTTGATTGTCTTTGACAAGTGTCTCTACAGCAACTCTAGAGTTAGGATCTTGATTAAGTGCAGCATCAAGAATGGCATCAGAAATTTGGTCACAAACTTTATCGGGGTGACCAGCAGAAACAGATTCAGAAGTAAATATCATAATAAAATCCTATAAAATTATTTAATACTAAAGATGGATTTCATGAAATAGAGGCCAGCTTTAGCTTGTTTTAGTCACATAATGTAACAACGCTAGCAATCGGAACAAATCAGCGTTAGTTAATTATAATCTTTTACTTGGAGAAGTAAAGTCTATTCCAGACTTATTTTTAATGATAGTGCACTTAAAAAAGGCGTTATAAGTAAGCTTAGAATTAAGATAAATCCTAGAAAATATAACTGACCATTAATTGGAAGATTAGATTGAGATTGAGATACTGCGCTTGTTGCAAAAATCAAGATTGGTATGAAAAGGGGGAGAATTAATAGAGATAACAGCATTCCTGAGTTTTTAATGCCAACAACCAGAGAGGCTCCAATTGAGCCAATCAGACTTAGACATGGCGTAGCTATAATTAAAGTCAAAACGAGAATATAGATGCCTTCAGTATTTATAAAGAGTGCCATTCCAAGAAAAGGAGACAAAACGATTATTGGAAGACCTGAAAGCATCCAATGAGCTAAAGTTTTAGCCAGTAAGATTAAAGGCAATGAGTGGTGAGAAATAACCATTTGCTCTAGAATCCCACTATCATAGTCATAGTGAAATAATGAATTGAGAGATAATAGAACTGAAAGCATTGTTATAACCCAAATTATTCCAGGTGCAATGCTTGATAAAGTTTGCGCTTCTGGACTAATTGCAATCGGAAATAAAGAGATTGAGATTACAAAAAACATAAGAGGGTTCAAGAAACTTGACGGATTTCTCAAGGCCATTTTAAGATCCCTTGTCATTGTTTGCACGAATATGTTCAAAGAGAAATCCCCTTCATGTTTTTAATATTACATTCCTGGTGCGTAGTTAGGATGCAGATGCCGCCAGAGTTGCAATGATCCTCAACTCTAGTTTCAATTATTTTGATTGCCTTTGAGTCAAGTGCTGAAAAAGGCTCATCTAAAAGCCATACTTTGGATTGAGTAATGAATAAAAGAGAAAGTGCGATTCTTTTTTTCTGACCAGCTGACAGTTTGCCTACAAGCTCATTTTCAAATTTT
Organism: Candidatus Pseudothioglobus sp. uisw_142; assembly: GCF_059512465.1. Taxonomy (NCBI): domain Bacteria; kingdom Pseudomonadati; phylum Pseudomonadota; class Gammaproteobacteria; family Pseudothioglobaceae (SeqCode); genus Pseudothioglobus (SeqCode); species Candidatus Pseudothioglobus sp. uisw_142. The sequence goes on along the minus strand of NZ_CM183452.1, from coordinate 1,228,198 downwards.
TCTAAGCCAACCTTTTTAAGGGCATCAGAAAAATCTAAATCAAGATTATCATTTCCGAGGCGCATTGTATATTTTAAATTTTCTAAACAGCTTAACTCTGGACTAAGAGCGGCCAAATGACCTAGATAAAGAAAATCAAGATTGTATCTCTCACTATTAATTTTAGTGTCATCATAATCAATTGAGCCTGTCTCAAATGAACTAAGACCGGCAAGTATTTTCATTAATGAGGTCTTGCCTGAACCATTTGGACCAGAGACTTTTAATACTTCTCCAGAATTTAACTCAAACGATAAATTTTCAAAGAGGAGTTTGTAGCCCCTTTGGCAGCTTAAGTTATTTACTATTAGTTTTGACATTCGTTTATTTTAGTTGATTAGCTAAATAAACACTGAAAAATCTAGTTATCAAAAAAAATAACTAAAGGAGTTACTTATCGTTTGATAAGCTTTCCAGTCCACTTTTATCAATTTCAGTCAAAAGGTTGTCTTTAAAAATCAATCTTAAGCGGTACTGTATTTCAATTTTTCCTTCAATCGAAGAATGATTGATATAGTCCCATTGATATTGGTGAAATGGGTCAATAATACTAGGCGAGCCAATTAGATTCATGACACTCTCTTTTGACATTCCTAATTGAAGCTTATTGACTTCACTCATATCTAAAACTGAACCCTGCATAATGGTTGGCTTATAAACATCAATTGAAGGCAACTTTGGCTTTGCCCAGCTAGGCAACGAAAGCTTAGGCATCTTTGGAAGCTCTGGCAACGAAAGCTTAGGCATCTTTGGAAGTTCAGGGGTTTTTGGAAGAGAATTAGAACAACCAGTAACCATCAAAGCGATAAGCAAAATAAAAGTTAATTTCTTCATAGCTATAAACATATAAAATATAAAGTAGATTTTACCTTAAGGATTTTTTAATGGATGCTGAAGATTTAAAAAGTGCTGGTCTAAAAGTTACTCTGCCAAGACTGAAAATTTTAGAGGTCTTAGAGAAGTCTCCAAATCATCACCTCAGTGCTGAGGACATTTACAGAGTTCTCATTGATCAACATGAAGAGGTGGGCGTTGCAACAATTTACCGTGTTCTGTCACAATTTGAAGAATCAGGGATCGTGCAGAAACTTAATTTCGAGAACAACCAGGCGGTTTATGAATTGTGCGGCTTGGAACACCATGACCATTTAGTTTGCGTGAAGTGTAATAAGATTATAGAGTTTCAAGATGATGTTATTGAGCAACACCAAATTCAGATTGCAAAAAAACACGGCTTTGAGTTGACTGATCATTCTCTTTACCTTTATGGCTTGTGTAAGGACTGTCACTAAGATCATTCAGGCTTTATAGACAATGGACGATTTTATTTATAGAGCTATAGTTGCAGCGATAGGTGTTTCGGTCATTGCTGGGTCTTTAGGCTGTTTCGTTATATGGAAGAGGCTCTCATATTTTTCTGATTCAATCTCCCACAGTGCCCTATTGGGTGTTGCTTTGGGCCTGGTAACTGGACTAGGTATTAACTTTGGTTTAGTTTTTATTGGTGGTCTGTTTGCAACACTAATCGTGATATTACAACAAAAAGAGTTTTGGTCAAGTGATGCTGTTCTGGGGATTTTCTCTCATATTTCACTATCGCTGGGAATTGTGGTTTTGGGGATCATTGGAAATCAAAATACTGATTATTTTTCTTATCTATTTGGCGATATTTTATCTATAACAACAAGTGATATATATTGGATATTCTCTGTTGCAGTGATCGTCATTTCAATCTTAGTAATGAACTGGAAAAAATTATTATTACTTACACTTAATGAAGAGCTTGCTAAGGCAGAAGGGATTAATAAGATGTTTTATGACCTTCTATTTATGTTTTTAATAGCTTTGGCAGTTTCAGTTTCAGTCCAAATCGTTGGGGTGCTTCTTATCACATCACTATTGATCATTCCACCTGCTATTGCTAGAGTCTTTTCAAATTCACCCCTTGCAATGATAGTAACGTCCATGATTGTATCCATTTCTTCAGTTCTGATGGGACTGTATTTTTCGATTGATTTTGATTTGGCAACAGGACCTACAATTGTAATAACGTTAGGCGTACTTTTTTTTATTGCTCAGTTTTTTCCAAAAAGAATTTAAAGCGTTGCATTGAGCTCTGTTAGCTGATTTGTTTGCTGCTCAATGATCAATGGGTCAATGATTGATTCTAGTTCACCTTCCATGACCTCATTTAACTTATATAGAGTCAAATTAATTCGATGATCAGTGACTCTCCCTTGGGGGTAATTATAAGTTCTAATCCTTTGAGAGCGATCACCACTTCCAACTAGCTCTTTTCTTTGTGAAGCCTGCTCTTTTTGTTGTTCTTGCTGCTGTGCATCAAGAATTCTAGATGCTAATACAGACATAGCTTGTGCTTTATTTTTATGCTGAGAGCGCCCATCTTGACACTCAACTACTGTGCCGGTTGGGATATGAGTGACTCTGACAGCTGAATCGGTTTTGTTGACATGCTGACCCCCAGCTCCAGAGGCTCTAAACGTGTCAACTCTGACATCATTCATATTGATATTAACCTCTTCAATACTTGAGACTTCTGGCATCACTGCGACCGTACAAGCAGAAGTATGAACTCTGCCTTGAGATTCAGTTTCTGGAACTCTTTGAACACGATGTGCACCCGATTCAAATTTAAGTTTTGAGTAAACATTAGTCCCACTAATTCTTGCTATGATTTCTTTAAATCCACCATGCTCACCCATGTTTGAGCTTAAGATTTCTAATTGCCATTTCGATTTCTCAACATAGCGAGTGTACATTCTGTAAAGATCACCAGAGAAAATGCTGGCTTCATCGCCACCTGTTCCAGCCCTGATTTCTATAATAATATTTCTAGAGTCATTAGGGTCTTTTGGGAGAAGAGCCTTTTTAAGGTCAAGTTCGAGTTGCTCTAAAGCTTTTTGACCAGAAAGGATTTCTTCCTCAGCCATTTCTTGGATGTCGTCATCTTCCTCTTCAAGCAGTTTTTCTGCCGCATTTATGTCATCAACGGTTGATAAATACTCCTCATACTTTTCATTAACGGGAGATAACTGAGAGTGTTCTATTGAAAGTTCTCTAAATTTATTTTGGTCGGAGGCAATTGACTGATCCGATAGAAGCGCATTGATTTCTTCAAGGCGCATCGACAACTGCTCTAACTTAGCAAGGATAGAAGGGTTCATTAGTTTCCGATCTTGGTATGCTTTTTAGTATCTTTACCAACTACATTTTCTGAAGTTTCTTTAGATTTAGCTGGTTTTTTTATATTTTCTAAGGACTGATGAAGGAGTTTATTTGTTAGCTTGTCTGCAAGCTCTTCAACAACTAAGTTTGGATTAGATCCGGACTTCAGTTTTCTGAGTGCAATTTGAAGAAGCTCATCTTTAAGTAAGTTCGCTTGACTTCTATAGTTTTTAATAACCTCTTCATTAGGAATATTGTTAATCCACTCAAGGAAATCAACACTTCTTATTTGGATTATTTTTTCTGCAATTACTTTCTCCTTGAGTCTATCCTCAAGATTACTATTTGCAATTTGTTGTAAGTCGTCAACGGTGTAAAGAAAGACGTCTTCTAGTTGATTTGCTTCAGGCTCGATGTCTCTTGGAATGGCAAGATCGATCAAAAGCATTGGCTGATGTTTTCTTTGATGAAGAACGGTTTCTATGAGGCCCTTACCAATAATTGGAATGGGCGCTGCAGTTGAAGTGATGACAATATCAGCTCTATGCAGATTTTCAGACAAACTTTTTAGAGTGATTGCTTCAGCATTATGTTTAAGTGCAATAGGCTGAGCATTTTCGAGTGTTCTATTTGCAAAAATCATATCCTTGACGCCCTTTTTACTGAGATGCTGAGCACTCAATTCAATCATCTCGCCAGCACCAATTAATAGCACTGTTTGATTTTCGAGAGTTGTAAATATTTTTTCACTGAGCTTAACCGCACAATAGGCAACTGAAATTGGAGATGATCCAATATTTGTATCTGTCCTAACTTTTTTAGCCGTCTTGAATACGTGTTGAAAAAGTTTTTCCAGAATCTTATCTAATGCACCTTGCGTCTTTGAAAAGTGATAAGCCTCTTTGAGTTGGCCAAAAATTTGTGGTTCTCCTAAAACTAAAGACTCTAAACCACAAGCCACTTTACAAGTATGTTTTATTGCCTCATTAGATTCGTAAAAGGAAATATATTGTTCAAGAGATAATTGATCAATAGCATGGGTTGTAGCCATATATTGTATTAAGACTTCACGAATATTTTTTGATGAATGAGAAACATAAATCTCTGATCTATTACAAGTAGAGAAAATTACACATGCTTTGATGTCTTGAACAGCTAATAAACTGGATATAGCTGAAGGCAATTCATTTTGAGCAAACGCTACTTTTTCCCTGATTTCAACTGGAGCCAATTGATGATTTACACTCAGTACCGCAATATTTGACATTGAAAAAAATGATAATAAGTTAATCCGGTAATTATACCTTTCATTTTAATTTCAATCCAATATATGACTCAAGATCTAATTCTAGTTTTATATAAACAATAATCCAAGTTATTGATTGGTCTAAAATACAAATAATAATCTTTTAATAAAATATTTTGCATGATTGAAGAGGACAGATTGATTGGTGGTGAAAATCAATCAAATGAAGATCTCAAGACTGCCTCTGTGCGTCCTAATTCTTTTGCAGATTATATTGGTCAAGAAGATGTTAAATCACAAATGTCATTATTCATCAAAGCTGCAAAATCTCGTTCAGATGTTCTTGACCATTGCCTCATTTATGGGCCTCCTGGACTTGGAAAAACAACCCTAGCGAATGTCATTGCCAACCAGATGGGTGCAGGTATTAAACAAACTTCAGGGCCTGTTCTTGAGCGCTCAGGTGACCTGGCTGCAATACTCACAAAACTAGAGCCATTTGATATCCTCTTTATTGATGAAATACACAGGCTGAATCCTGTTGTTGAAGAAATTTTGTATCCTGCTCTTGAGGATTTCAAATTAGATATCTTGGTTGGTGAAGGAGTTGCTGCTCACTCAGTTCAGCTCGAATTACCTCCATTCACCCTGATAGGCGCAACAACTAGAGCTGGAATGCTAACCTCACCTCTAAGGGATAGATTTGGTATTGTCCATAGACTGTCTTTTTATAAGCTTAATGAGCTGCAGGAAATTATAGAAAGATCTGCCTCCATTCTAAATATCACAATTGAAAAACATGGATCAAAAGAAATTGCAAAACGTTCTAGAGGAACTCCTCGAATTGCAAATCGCCTTCTTAGAAGGGTTCGCGATTTTGCAGACGTTAAAACAAAAGGAATCATCAATGTAGATATTGCAAAGGAGGCGCTTGAAACACTTAAGGTTGATGAAGCAGGCCTTGAGCAGCTCGATAGAGATTACCTCAGTCTGATCATTAATAAATTCTCAGCAGGTCCTGTGGGTTTAGATACTTTGGCGACTGCCTTGGGTGAAGAAAGAACAACTTTGGAAGATATGATAGAGCCATACCTCCTTCAGCAGGGTTTTATAATGCGAACCCCAAGAGGAAGAGTTGCTACAGATCTTGCTTTTTCTCATTTGGGTGAAGTTAGAGAGGCGCAAGCACAAGATTTATTTGGTAAATGAATCAACAAAGAATTAGAGTTTATTATGAAGATACAGATGCTGGTGGGGTTGTGTTTTATGCCAACTATCTGAAATATATTGAAAGAGGAAGAACTGAATATCTCAGGGATCTAGGCTTTGAGCAGGGCTTTCTGGCAAAACAACATGGTATGGTTTTTGTTGTTAAGTCGGTGAGTGCAGATTATCTATCGCCTGCTTATCTAGATGATGTTATTGAGGTTCAAACGAGCATTGATTTAATTAAAAATGCAAGCCTTGTTTTTGCTCAGAAAATTCTGAATATAGAGAAAAATACGGTATTATTTAAAGCAGAAGTCAAGGTTGTTTCTGTAATGAAGAATAATTTAAAACCTTGCGCTTTTCCGCAAGAAATCTTGGAGAAACTTAATGGAAGAAAATAGTTTATCAATCGTCAGTTTAATCTTTAATGCGGGATTTGTCGTTCAGCTAGTAATGATTATTTTGGTTTTAATGTCGATCTACTCCTGGACAGTTATTATGTCCAAGAAGAAGATTTTGATGGATGCTTCAAATGATATTGAGATCTTCCATGAAGAGTTTGAGAGAAATGAAAAGCTCCCAGATTTATATAAAAGCCTTCCAAAACTTGCCTCTGATTGGAGCGCAATGGAAGATATTTTTGGTTCAGGCTACAAAGAATTTACTCATACGAAATCTACTTCAAATCAATCACTGATAATGAATTCTGAGCGGGCATACAGGGCAATGAATACTTCTGCAAGCAATGAGATTGATCGACTTGACTCAAGCCTTTCTATCCTTGCTATGATTGCATCTTCTAGTCCATATATTGGACTCTTTGGTACTGTCTGGGGAATTATGCACTCCTTTATTGGTCTCGCTTCAGTCAAGCAAGCGACTATTGCAGTTGTTGCACCAGGTATTGCAGAGGCTCTCATTGCAACAGCTTTCGGCTTATTTGCCGCAATACCGGCGACTATTGCCTACAATAGATTGGTGTCGCAAGTAGAGGAGATTGGTAACAAATACACCGCCTTTGTTGAAGAGATATTTGTTATTCTTCAGAGACAAAAATGATCGAACTTCCAAAGCGTTCAAGACCCGATATTCATGCAGATATCAATATTGTTCCCTATATTGATGTAATGCTGGTCTTGTTAGTCATCTTTATGATGACTACTCCTATTATTGAGCAAGGTGTTGAGGTTGACTTGCCTAGTGCACAAGCAAATGTTGTAGATTATCAAGATCAGACGCCTTCAGTTATTTCAGTTGATGCAGAGGGAAATTACTTTATAAATGCTATGACAAGTCCAGGAACTGAAGAAATTGAAGACTATGAGCCAGTATCTTTAAATGTGGCCATTAACCAGATACTTGCAAGAAAAGAAATTTATCCAGATATGCAAGTTTTTGTTAAAGGCGATAAAAAAGTTGAATATGAAAAAGTCATTGAGATCATTGCCTTATTGAAACAGTACAGCAAGATAGATAAGGTCGGTTTTATGACCGAAAATCCAAATTAACTAATTTTTATTTATGAATTTTGTGAAAAAGATTGTCAGCTCTATTAGAGACCTGTTTTCTAAAAAGGCTGAGTCTGCATCTCAAAAAAATAACGCTGCAGCTTCAGAACAAAGTGAGACTTCAAATGAATCGAAGTTTTTAACTCTTTTAAAACAAGTATCAGTCTTTATATTCGCCTATCTTAAAAGGTTTCTAATATTTGTCCTTGGTCTTATCAATACAATGATGCAGCCAATGATCAAGATCTCAAAAAAACATCCAATTGCATTTTGGGCTGCAGTCATTTTGCATGCATCACTTCTGTTTGCACTTCTTTATGCTAACGTTGAGAAATGGGATACGCCTCAAGTATCTGCTACATCGCAAGTAGCTCCTGTTCAGGCTGTGATGATTGATATGGAGATTATTGAGGCAGAGCAAGATCGCTTAAAGGATGTTGAGAAAAAGAAACAAACAAAACTTAAAAATGAGGAAAAGCGTTCTGAAACTGCTAAAAAAGATCAAAAAGTTGCAGAACAAGAGGCTCTAAAAGCGAAGGCTCAAAAAGTTTTTGCAGAGGTTAAAAGGAAGGCTGAAGAAGCAAAAACAAAAGAAGCTGAACAGTTAGCTTCCAAGGCGGTTGAAAAAGTTGCTGAAGCTGAAACAAAAGTAAAACTTGAAGAGAAAAAAGCTAAAGAAGCAGCAGCAAAAAGGGTTGTAGAGGAGGCCAAAACCAAGGAAGCTGAAATTCAGGTCTTAGAAGCTGAAAAACAAAAGGCAGCAGCTGAAGCACTTCGTAAAGCTGAAGAGGTCAAAACAAAACTTGCTGAGTTGAAACGTAAAGCCGAAGAAGCAAAAACAAAGGAAGCTGAGTTACTCGCAAAAGAGGCTACGAAAGAAGCTCAAGAGGCTGAGATTCTTGCAAAAGAGGCTGAGATTCTTGCTAAGCAGGCTGAAGAGAAGCGAATTGAAGAAGAACTCAAGGCAAAAGATGCTGTTAGGGACGCTGAAAAGCAGGCCGAAGAAAAAGCTAAGGAAGCTGAAATTCTAGCTCAAGAAGTTGCTAAGCAAGTGAAGAAGGCAGAAGAAAAGAGAAAAGCTGAAGAAGAAAAAACTAAATTGGCTGAAGCTAAGCGAAAGACTGAAGAAGAAAAGGCAAAAGAAGCTGAAGAGAAAAGAAAGATAGAGGAAGAGAAAGCTAAAGAAGCTGAAAAAGAGAAAGATGAGGCAACAAAACTTACTGAAGAAGAGCGTATTAAACTTGATGAGCTCGAAGCTGAGAGAACAGCGCAGCAGTTAGCTTTTGAAAATGAACAGTACAATCGCTTATTAACTGAAGAGGTTCAAGCCGAGCAGGATCAAGAAAGGTTGGTTAAGATTGAGGATCAATTAAACACCTTGAAGTCTGCCTATGTTAATAACATCGCTGCACGGGTCAAATCATTCTGGCGTTATCAGGGCGCTGAGGATGACTGGACTGCTGAAGTTTATGTGGTTCAAGATAGAGACGGAACTGTGGTTGCAGTAGACGTTCGAAATGCAAATGTCGATGATAGTAGTAAAGCTAAAGTATTTAAAGACTCTATCAGAAGAGCAGTTTATAAGGCTTCACCGCTTCCATCTGCTCCAGATGAAGCTGTCTTTGATAAGGAGCTTATTTTCATATTTGGCGTAAATTAACCTAAGTATTCAAGTTTCTTAATCAAACCAAATAATAATCAATACAATAAGCTAAAATATTGGGCATGAAAACGCATGACTTTTTATTGGAGCTTGGCACAGAAGAGCTGCCACCAAAACTTTTATTAAAGCTTTCTAATGCCCTTAAGGACAACCTTAGTTCAGAGCTTAAAAAACTTAATATTGGCTTTGATACTATTAAAGCATTTGCAACGCCTAGACGTTTGGCAATAACAATAAGTGCAGTTCAAGGTAAACAGCTTAATCAAATTATCGAAAAGAAGGGCCCTTCAATACAATCACCAGAAATGGCAATAAGTGGCTTTGCTAAATCATGCGGCGTAGACGTCAGCGAACTTGAGAAAAAAGAGTTGGGTGGAAAAGAATATTTCTATTACTCAAAAGAGGAGATAGGTCAGAGTTTAAGTGGGCTGTTACCAGAAGCTATTGAAAAATCAATAAAAGATATTCCAATAACTAGAGCGATGAAGTGGGGAAGTTCTGATTATTCCTTTGTAAGACCCGTTCATTGGTTAGTTATTTTGCTTGATAAGAATATTGTGCCTGCAAAAATAATGGGGCTTGAAAGTAATAGGATAACTAAAGGCTTAAGATTTATAGACCCAATTATTGAGCTTAAACATGCAAAGGATTATGAGCAAGTTATGAGTGATAAGGCTCAAATTTTGGTTGACTTTGCAAAGAGAAAAGAGCTTATTCGAGATCAAGTTTTATCTGTAGCTCAAAAAAATAATGCTGAAGTCGTTATTGATGAATTACTCCTTGATGAGGTTTGTGCTCTAGTTGAGTACCCAAGGGCATTCTCTGGCAGTTTTGATAAGAAGTTCTTGGATATTCCTCAAGAAGCCATTATTTCCGCAATGAAATCACATCAAAAATATTTTCACTTGGTTGACATTCAAGGTCAATTATTGCCATTATTTATCTCTGTTGCCAATATTGAATCATCCAATATTAAGGCAATTGTTGATGGTAATGAAAGGGTTATTCATCCAAGACTCGCAGATTCAGAGTTTTTTTGGAATCAAGATAAGGCTAAAAAGCTTGAGGAAAGACTACCTGATTTAGATAGCGTGATGTTTATGAAGTCATTAGGCTCTATGGGTCAAAAAGCAAAACGTATTGAAAGCCTTAGCTCACATATTTCTGATTTAGTTGGCTTTGATCAAAAAGGGTCTGCAAGGGCAGGATTGTTGTCAAAATCTGACTTATTAAGTGAGATGGTTGGAGAATTTGCAGACCTTCAAGGAATTATGGGTGGATACTATGCCACTAATGATGGAGAGACTCAAGCAGTTTCAGTAGCAATCCGGGAGCATTATCAACCAAGATTTGCGGGTGACAAGGTTCCATCTACCAACGAAGGTCTTGTCGTTGCTATTGCCGATAAGCTAGATACAATCTCAGGCATCTATGGTATTGGACAAGCACCTACTGGCTCTAAAGACCCCTATGCGCTTAGAAGACTTGCTCTGGGTTTGTTAAGAATTCTGCTCGAAGCAAAAATAGAATTAAATCTCAAGTCACTGATTGATTACTCATTAAATTTACATCTAAAAGAGGTCGATAGATCCTGTAGTGATGATATTTACAGCTTTATGATGGATAGACTGAAAGCCTATTATAAAGATGCAAATATTGATAGTAATGTTTATGAGGCTGTCTTAGCTGTCTCTCCAGAATCCCCTCTTGATTTTCATCTCAGGGTGGAAGCGCTAAATGAATTTACTCAAAGTGAAAACTCAAAGAGTTTGATAGAAGCAAACAAAAGGATTGCAAACATTCTCAAAGACTCTAATGAAAAAAATGAAACACTGAACCCGAAGATATTAATTGATGACTCTGAGATTAAACTCTTTAATGCCAGTGAGTCATTAGCCAAAAAACTATCTGGAAGCAAAGACTATCAGGAAGTCATGAAGTCACTAATAGATCTAAAAGACTCAATTGATTCATTCTTTGATAACGTCATGGTTAACACAGACGACGATAAGTTGAAGAGCTCAAGACTGGCTCTAATCAGAAAGATAAGATTATTATTTTTATCTGTTGCAGATATCTCTTATCTCTCATCATAACTAGATGAAGGCCTTAATTCAGAGAGTTAGTTCTTCACATGTTGAGGTTGATGGAAAGGTGGTTGGAGAAATTGATAAGGGCCTACTAGTTTTTCTTGGTCTGGAAAAAAAAGATAGTGAACTTGATGCCGACAAAATGATTAGTAAGGTTCTTTCATATCGAGTTTTTCCTGATGAAAATCAAAAGATGAATTTAAGTCTCAAAGATATTTCAGGTGATATTTTACTTGTGTCACAGTTTACACTTGCTGCAGACACAAAGAACGGAACGCGTGCAGGCTTTTCAACTGCAATGCCGCCAAATGAAGCAGAGAATCTTTATAACTATTTTGTTGCAAAAACAAGAGCATTTAATCTTAAAACTGAGTGCGGTATTTTTGGTGCAGACATGACCGTTTCTCTTATTAATGATGGCCCAGTAACATTCTTACTAGAAGTTTAAAATGAATAATTCAATAACTGTATACGGAATAAAAAACTGTGACACTGTCAAAAAGGCTTTGAAGTTTCTTGCAGGTCACTCTATATCCTATGAATTTATTGACTACAGAGAGAGACCAATTTCAGAAAAACAATATGAAGACTTTAAGGATGCTGTTGGCATTGATGAATTAGTTAATAGAAGGTCCGCAACTTTCAGATCTTTATCAGAAAAAGAGAAACAAAGTATTGATTTTGAGTTGATATCAAAATATCCAACCCTTATCAAGAGGCCAGTATTAATTAAAAATGATAAAGTTGTTGTCGGTTTTAACGAAAAGAAATATTTAGATTTTTTACTTTAAGCCTGCTCTTGATTTTCAAGTTCTTTTCTGACCTCATCCATGTCAATTGATTTGGCCTTAGATAATAAATCCTCTAAATCCTTTGCAGTCATTGATCCAGGCTGCGAGAAAATTCCAATAGTTTCTCGAAAAATCATGAGGGTAGGTATTGACCTTATGCCAAAATGTGCTCCAAGTGATTGCTCTTCTTCAGTATTTACTTTAGCAAAAGTTACGCCTTCAATCTTTTCAGAGGCCTCTTTGAATGTTGGAGCGAATTGAATACAAGGTCCACACCAAGGCGCCCAAAAATCAATAATCACTATTTCATTATTACTAATGGTCTCATCAAAGTTTGATTGAGTAAGTTCAACGACTGACATAAAGCTTCTCTCATAAAAAATTAAAGTGCATTATAACTTTTTTACTAAAATACTGGCTTGTTTTTACTTAGCTGATAGAATAGCTTCATGAAAATACTCGGCATAGATCCTGGCTCAAGAATTACTGGTTTCGGCTTAATAGAGGCTAATAAACTAAAGTTTTCTTACATTAATAGTGGATGTATAAGAACTCAAGGTGATTTAAATGAGAGAATTATTACGATCTATGAAGGCATCAAAGAAATCATCACTAACCACGAAGTAGATATCGTTGCTGTCGAGAGGGTATTCATGAGGCCAGATAGACCGAATCCAGATGCTGCAATTAAGTTGGGGCATGCTCGAGGGGCAATCATTTCAGCTGCAGGCGGCAAAGGGATTCCAATTGTTGATTACACAGCAAACCAAATTAAAAAGTCAGTCGTAGGAAGAGGGCATGCATCAAAAGAGCAAGTTTCATTTATGGTTCAGCAGCTTTTGAAGCTTAACAAGGCTCCTCAAGCTGATGCTGGCGATGCTCTTGCGGGAGCTATTTGTCATGCTTATCATGCACTTTAAAGTCAACTAAAGTAGACTTTTACCTCGCCAAAATCTGGAAGCTTTTCTAAGGCTGCACTGAGTTCAGATTTAATATTATGTAACTCTTGATTTCTAAGATAATCAGCTGACAAGAAAAAATCTACTAGTATCTCCCCCTCAAGGTAGTGCAATTGAGTTTTTTCAATGTTGTAATTAACATTTTCAAGCTTTAAAGATTGACTAATAATCTTTAAAGCTTGGGCTCGCTCTGGAAGGTCTTTATATGGGGCATCTTCTTTTTCCTCATCATTTTCAGGATCTATATGGACGGTAACATCATCGAGCTCTTCGATACACTCCTTTGCAACTCTTTCAACACTAACACTGATAATGTGACCTTCACTCACAGACAAAAACGGGTTAACTTGTACGTGAACATCTGCAGACTTTTTATGGCCAACTTTTCTTGTCCTAAGTGTGTGAACACTGTTAACACCTTTGATTTCTGATAGGGCAACACGAAGTACTTTTATATCCTCTTGATCAATAGATGTATCAACTAACTCCTTGGTCGCCTCAAATCCTAGTTGCCATCCAATATAAATAATTAAGATTCCAACTATAATTGCAGCAACACTATCAAGGAAAAAATAACCATTTGCAGCGCCTATTATTCCAATAACCACCACAATTGAGGAAAAGGCATCAGTTCGATGGTGCCAAGCATTTGCTTTAAGTAGGTCTGAATTAATATCTCTGGCAACCTTTACTGTATACCAGTAAAGTGCCTCCTTACTAAGTACAGACAATGCAGCAGCGGCTATAAGCCAGTTTTCATGTCTAAGTTCACTGGGATTTGAGAATCGACCAAAACCCTCAAAGATAATAATAGTTCCTACAATTGCAAGAAAAATACTTAAACCTAAGGTGGCAACAGTTTCAAACCTTTCATGCCCATAAGGGTGGTCTGCATCCGGTGCGTCCCCAGAAAGCTTAGCAGCATACCAGGTGACCCAGTCAGTTAGCAAGTCAGAGAATGAATGGACTCCATCAGCAATTAAAGCACCAGATTGACCGATGAAGCCCAAAATGATTTTGATGATTGAGAGTAAGAAATCAATCAATGCGCCAACAATTGTTACTTTTTGGCTAGCTTTAGTTCGATTATTAGACTGCATTTAGGTCAGTGTTAATAGATTCATTACAACTATTTTAGGTTATCTTGCCCGTATTTATTGACTTCAATAAAAATTATTAATTTTTTTTTAAAAAAAGGTTGCAAACACAAATGAGAATGAGTATCATTATCATTAAATAAGAAATTAAGAAAGTTTGAAATGATTATTAACAAAACTGACTTCCTCAATCTGATGTTTTTTTTAATCATTTCAACTGTTTCAGAATAGCCCTCCGAACTATGATGAAACAAAATATCAAAGGAGATTTTAAATAAGTGATATTTTAATTACCTATAAAAGTTATTTACTTCCTTTAGTAGCTCTATTTGTAATTAATTGGCCCTATGTCTTCCTCCTTCCATAGGGCTTTTTTTATAAAAAATTAATTATGAAACTTTGGTATAGCTACAAAATATATTTACTAAAAAAAACGAATCGTTTGAACTTTATATCGATGAGACAGTACGGTATTCCAAAGACAATTATTGGACAAATTATTTTAGATGAAGTAAAAAATGACTTCAATAAAGAATTAGCATCTTACTACAAAAGCCCGAGAACATTAAATAGGAGAGTACTTTGAGCGTATTGGTTACTAAAGAAGCACCAGATTTTAGTTCATCCGCTATTCTTGCAGATGGAAGTATTGTTGAAGATTTTCAACTATCAAAATTTAAAGGTCAAAAAATAGTACTTTTTTTCTACCCACTAGACTTTACATTTGTTTGTCCTTCTGAGATTTTGGCCCATCACAAAAGAGTCAAAGCTTTTGCTGAGAGAGAAACAATGCTTATTGGAGTCTCAATAGATTCTAAACATACTCATAATGCTTGGCGAAATACTAACATTAATGATGGTGGAATAGGAGCAATAGACTTTCCACTAGTTTCAGATATGAATCATTCAATTATGAGCTCATATGGAATTGAACACCCTGAAGGGACAGCATTAAGAGCATCTTTTTTAATAGATGAGAATTTTGTTGTTCGTCATCAAGTAGTTAATGATCATCCATTAGGTAGGAATGTAGATGAAATGCTCAGAATGGTCGATGCACTTGATTTTCATACTGAAAATGGAGAAGTATGTCCAGCTGGATGGAACAAGGGTGATGAAGGAATCAAAGAAAATGCAGATGGTATTGCAGAATATTTATCAAAAAATGTAAGTAACCTATAGAAAAGTCAACTCACTCAACAATGATTTTAAAATCAGGAAGTGCCTTAAGCAGTAGTTTTCCATAAAATTTCTGGATCAATCTATTATCAAAAATAGTAATTGTTCCCGTATCAGTCTCAGTTCTAATCAGCCTTCCACAAGCCTGAATCAGCCTCAACGATGCATCTGGAAGAGATATTTCCATAAATGAGTTTCGATTCAGAGATTCTAGATAAGACTGGGTAGTCATTTCAATGGGTGAGGTTGGGACGCTAAATCTAAGTTTGGCTATAAATACATGGTTTAAGTAGTCACCTTTAAGATCAACCCCTTCAGCAAAGCTATCTAATCCAAAAATAATACTTCCTTTGCCTTTTTTTCTATTTTCTATATGCCTTTCTAAGATATTTTTTTTACTATATTCGCCTTGTATTAGTAGCTCACAATCAATTGATTTTTCGATTATATCGGCGACACTTTGCATTTGACTATTTGAGGCAAACAAAACTAGAGTTGCAGATTCAGTATCGATTCGATTTTTTAGTGCGAGTGCAACCTCTTCAGTATGATCAAATGAATTTGTTGGACTTGCTTCAATCTTAGCAATTTTAAACTCTACTGAATTATGGTTAAAAGGTGATGCAAGCCTAAGGTATTGATTTTTAGAAGCGTCTAATCCAAGCTGCTGATTGAGTCTATTAAAGCTGCCAAGTGCTGTTAAAGTGGCAGATGTCAGAACCACTCCAGCTGCCTTAGACCATATCATCTGATCGAGTGAGCTTGAGACATCTATTTTTGCAGAATTTAGTTGATAATTATTTTTCCTGTTTGCAAGTCGAGAACGGCTGATCCAATTACTTGAAGGCGGTTTATCTTGATCGGGCATACGATTAAATGTACTGAGAAGAGACAGAATGGAGGATAAATTCTGATTGTTTTGACCAATAATGTTATTTAAGTTATCAGTAGTCGTTTGTTCTATTTTGTTGGCTTTGGTATATTCCTCCCATTGTTCTTTATGCTCATAAAAATCATTGTAAGCAGAGTTGAATAGAATGAATATCTGTTTGGTTTGATTGACGATTTCATTGGGTATCCCAGTTATAGGAAATAGAGACACGTCATCAGAGTAATCTAGATCAGATAGTAAATCAGAGAGTTCATTTAAAGCAGTATCAACCTTCTCAATATAATTATTGGAAGATTTGGATTTTGAGATTTTAATAATTTGATCTATAGCACTATGGCATTGTCGAATCGAGGTCTTCATAAATTCAGTACTTCCACCTTCTGAAAAATGAGATAGAGCTTTTTGGGATAAATGGTGAGCCTCATCAAACACAAAGACACAATCTTCGACATCTGGAAGAACATTATTGCCATTGATGATATCAGCGAGGACAAGATCATGATTTGCAATAATTACATCAGACTGGGATGCCTTTTTTCTAGCTTTAAAAAAAGAGCAATCATTATAAAACTCACAATTCTTTGAATTGCATGTGAACCTATTGCAAGCAATTTTTTGCCAAAGGCTATTATCTGGAGGGCTCTCCAAATCATCAATCTCCCCACTCCATCTGTTTGATGAATAACTATCAGCCATCTCTGAAAGTTCGTCTAAATCACTTTTAGTTGGTTTTTCATCCCAAAGTAGCGCATCCTCAAACGCATCAGGAGAGTTTGAATTTTCTTCTGTAAGATTGATTAAATTTCTGATGCAGACATATCTAGATCTGCCTTTTGCCAAAGCATATTCGAAATCTACAGAGGAGTATTTTTTTGCCTCAACAATGTCTTTGTTAAGTATTTGTTCTTGAAGAGCAACATTTGCTGACGCAATAATTAGTGTCTTTTTAAGCGTTTTGGCAATCGGTAAACAGCTGACAAGATAAGCCATCGTTTTTCCAGTTCCAGTTGGCGCTTCAACGCAGATAATTGGATTCATATTGGGGTATTCACCCATCAAGGTTTTTGAAATTTCAGCGATCATTTTATTCTGAGATGATCGATTACTATAATTACTCAATTGAGTTTTAGCCCCATCAAAAGAGGTTCGAATCTGCTGTTTAAGTTTTGGAGTCAGCATTAATTGAGCTATGAATTCCTTTCAAGAGAGATTTCACAAAGCAACCTTAAAGCAGATTTATATTCTGAACTTGGTATTAGGTCTAGGTATTCTATTGCTTTAGCTGACTGCTCTCTGGCTATATTTCGACTGTAATTAAATGCGTCCACATATAAAAGAATCTCAACAATGCTTTCAATATTAGATGAGTCAGCTTGTTTTATTGCATTGGAGAGCATTTTATTTTTAGAACCGCTAGTTTTCTCTAAAGCGTAAATCATGGGCAATGTCACCTTGCCTTCGGATAAGTCATCCCCAATTTCTTTTCCAATGATTAGTGCGTTAGATTCGTAATCTAACGTGTCATCAATAACTTGAAAAGCATTACCAAGATGCATTCCAAAACTTCCAAGTGCCTCAATGATATTTTGATTTGAACCGGATAAAATCCCAGCTATCTGGCAAGCAGCCTTGAATAAGCACGCTGTCTTTCTTTCAATGACTTGAAAGTATTCAGATTGAGTAACTTTTGCGTTTTTTATATTTAATAATTGTAAAACCTCTCCCTCAGAAATCTGATTGGTGGCTTTTGATAAGATTTTCATAATTGCCATTGAGTTTGGTTCAACCATTATTTCAAAGGCTCTTGAATAAAGAAAGTCTCCTACAAGAACGCTGGGTGCATTTCCCCATAACTCATTTGCAGTTTCTTGACCACGACGCGTTGATGATTGGTCAACTACATCGTCATGGAGAAGAGTTGCAGTATGAATAAGCTCAATCACCACTGCCATCGAGTAATGATAATCTCCATCATAATCTGTGGCTTTAGCACACAAAAGAAGTAGCAGTGGCCGTATGCGTTTTCCGCCTGAATTTATTATGTAATGACTCATCTGACTAATGAGGTCAACATTTGTATCTAGCCGATTGACTAAAATCTTATCCATTAGTTCAAGTTCGCTCTTCATGAGCGCTTGTATTTCAGCGAAGTTTTGCATAAAGATTTATTTTAACTGACTTGCTAATAAATATACTTCTTTAGATCTAGGTCGAGAAGCTTTTGGTTTAATTACAGAGACTTTCTTAAATGCTTTTTTAGCATTCTGAACAAATACATCAAAACCGTCACCTTGAAACACTTTGACAACAAAACTTCCACCTGGATTTAAGGTTTTTATGGCCATCTCAATTGCAAGTTCAGCAAGGTACATTGACTTGGGTTGATCAACTGATAATTGTCCACTCATATTAGGCGCCATATCTGAAAGAACTACATCTACTTTAGCGCCATCAGTCATGACTAATAAGTCATCATAAACTGACTGATCAGTAAAGTCCCCTTGAAGAAAATCTACACCATCAATTAATTCTATGGGCAATATATCGCTTGCAATAACTTTGCCTTGAGAGCCAACAAGTTTTGCAGCAACCTGAGACCAGCCACCCGGAGCAGCTCCAAGATCTAAGACCTTATCACCATTTCTAATAATTGCTTTTTTTTCAACGATTTCAAGAAGTTTATAAACAGCTCTAGAGCGATAACCCTCTTTTTGTGCTTTTTTTACAAACTCATCACTTAAATGTTCATGCATCCAGCGACGAGAACTCCCTTTTTTGGCCACAGTCAAAATAATTAGTAATTATTACTATATTTTATAAGATAAGTCCTTTAACTTAAATTAAATTGATTTCTCATTTATGTTGGGTATGGTTGATTTTTACGGGATAATATGCCATCGATTTTTTTGAAAAAATATATTATGGCAGTCAATTTAAGAAATATTGCAATCATTGCTCACGTAGACCATGGAAAGACTACGCTTGTAGATAAATTACTTTCACAGTCTCAAACCTTTGATGAGCGTTTTCAGGCGACTGACAGGATGATGGATTCAAATGATCTTGAAAAAGAAAGGGGAATTACAATTAGCTCTAAGAATACCGCTATTAAGTGGGGTGACTATAGAATTAATATTGTTGACACTCCCGGACATGCTGATTTTGGTGGTGAGGTGGAGAGAGTTCTCTCAATGGTTGATAGCGTTCTACTTCTAGTGGATGCTACTGACGGCCCAATGCCACAAACAAGATTTGTTACAAAAAAGGCTTTTGAGCAAGGCCTTAATCCTATAGTAGTGATTAATAAAATTGATAGAGATAGCTCAAGACCAGACTGGGTTATTGATCAAGTATTTGAGCTTTTTGATCAGCTTGGCGCTACTGAAGAACAGTTAGATTTTCCAGTTATATATGCCTCAGCACTTGGCGGATATGCTTCTGAAGATGATAGTGTTAGAGATGGAGATATGACTCCAATGTTTGAATTAATTGTTGACAAAGCACCAGCACCAAAAGTTGATATTAATGGCCCATTTCAAATGCAAATAACGTCATTAGATTATTCTTCATTTGTTGGAGCTATAGGTATTGGAAGAATTGAAAGAGGTATTGCAAAAAAGAATATGCAGAATGTCTTGATTGCGCCAAATGGATCCAAGCGTAACGTAAAAATTGTTCAATTATTAGGATTTAATGGTTTAGATAGGCATGAAGTCAATTCTGCGAATGCAGGTGATATTGTTGGCATTGTGGGAATTGAAAACATATCTATTTCTGATACTATTTGTGATTCATCAAGTGTTGAGGCTTTGCCGCCTCTAAGTGTTGATGAGCCGACAGTAAGTATGGCTTTTAGAGTGAATGATTCCCCTTTCGCAGGCCTAGATGGTAAGTATATAACCTCTAGAAATATCAGAGAAAGGTTAGATAAAGAGCTCATTTATAATGTTGCGCTTAGGGTTGAAAATACGCAGGATTCTTCTGAATTCTTAGTATCAGGAAGAGGAGAGTTGCATCTTTCTATTCTAATAGAAACAATGAGAAGAGAGGGCTTTGAACTTTCAGTCGGAAGACCTCAAGTTATTCTCAAAGAGGTTAATGGAACAATTTGTGAACCTTTTGAAGACCTTACGGTAGATGTTGAGTCAGTTCATCAGGGATCTGTTATGGAAAAACTTGGAGAAAGAAAAGCCGAACTGACCAATATGACTCCTGATGGTAAAGGCCGAGTAAAACTTGACTTTATTATTCCAGCTAGAGGTCTTATAGGTTTTAGGACTGAATTCCTTACTGCAACAACAGGAACGGGATTGATGTATTCATCATTTGACTCTTATAGGCCTCAAAAAGATGGAAAAATTGGTCAAAGAACGAATGGCTCACTTATTTCAATGAATCAGGGAAAATCGGTAGCCTATGCTATATTTAACCTCCAGAAAAGTGGAAAGTTCTTTGTAGGGCATGGAGAAGATATTTATGAAGGAATGGTAGTAGGTATAAACACGCGCGATAAAGACCTTGTTATCAATGTCATGAAAGGTAAGCAGCTGACTAATGTGAGGGCATCTGGAACCGATGAAGCAGTTGCCTTGACACCAAAGATTAGTCTTGACTTAGAGCAAGCCCTGGAGTTTATTGATGATGATGAGTTGGTAGAAGTTACTCCTCATAATATTAGAATTCGCAAAAGGTTGTTGACTGAAAATCAAAGAAAACGCTCTAGAAGTTCATAAAGTCTCCACTATTTCTTCATGCGACAACTATATAATGCAATCTTTTTGACCTATTTATATTGTAATTTATGGAAGCATTTTTAGAGTTTTTAGTCAAGCAAAAAAAGTTTGCAATTGTATTTTCTCTTGCCTTCATTGCGATTGGTATTCTATCAGTGGTTGGGATGCAAAGAGATCAGTTCCCTACGGTTGATTTTGAAGTGCTGAGCGTGACTACTGCTTATCCTGGAGCTTCTCCTGAAGATGTAGAAAAAAAAGTTACAAATATTATCGAAGATGAACTACTAGGCGTCAGTGGAATTAAAGAAATTACATCTTCGTCTCGAGAAGGACTTTCATCGATTATTGTTACACTCGAAGCAGATTTAAAAGATGTCACCACTGTTAAGAATGATGTTCGGAATGCAGTAAACCGTGTCAAATCATTTCCTGAAGAAGTAACAGACTTGCCTGCAGTTGTCGACTTTAATGTCAGTGACTTTCCTGTTATTACTGTAAATATTGACAGTACATCGGGAAATTTTGATCAGGCGAGACAAATTACAGACGAACTTCAGGTTTCATTGTCTAGAATTAAAGGTGTTGCCGCAGTTGATAATCCAAGCTACCTTGAAAGTGAAATACAGATAAAGGTTAATCCTGTTAAGCTTGATAAGTTCAACATGTCTATTAACGAGGTTATAGCTGCAATCTCAAGTCGAAATGCACGTTTTACTGTAGGTGGAAATAATCAAGAAAGTCTTGAGAAAAACATTGTAATTCTCTCTGAATTTGAGAGTATTGATGATATTAAAAATGTAGTCATAAAGTCAAGTTTTGATGGACCTGTTATTAGGTTGGGCGATATTGCTGAAGTTTTTAGAGGACAAGAAGAAGAAATGTCCATTACTCGAGTTAATGGAACTAAAGGTTTTGTCCTCCAGGTTAGAAAACAGGCTCAAGCGGATATTATTAGAACAGTTAAAAGAGTAAGAGAAAAAGTTTCAGAGATTCAAGTTAATATTCCAGATGATATCAATATTTTTTATACAGATGACTCGTCAGAGGCAGTTGAAAATAGACTCGATATTATTATTAAAAATGGTTATATTGGCCTTGCATTAGTTTTAGTTGTTTTGGGCATCTTCCTTTCGATTAAGACAGCATTTTGGGTTGCTGTGAGTATTCCAGTAACACTTCTAGGAACAGTATTTGGGCTCGGTCTAACTGGTAATACGATAAATCTTATTTCACTTTCTGGGTTTATCCTTGTTCTTGGTATCGTTGTGGATGATAGTATCGTCATTGCTGAGAGTATTCATCATTACAAATCCAAAGAAGGGAGTCTATACAAAAATGTAGTAACAGGTTTAAAGCGAGTCATTTTGCCTGTAATTACAACGATTATTTCAACTATGCTTGTCATGTCTTCTTTTTTCCTAATGGGTGGAGTCTTAGGAAAATTTATTTATGTACTTCCTGTAGTTGTAATTTTTGCTCTCGGAATATCTTTTCTTGAAATCACTTTTGCTTTGCCTGCTCATTTAGCAACTCCAAATAAAAGTGGAAAACAAAAAACTTGGTTTATACCTGTTGAAAATTTCTACAATAAATGCATGCACCGTTTTCTAAGATGGCGCTACTTAATTGTTCCTATTTTTATTGCCTTACTTGTTTATTCAGCAATGTTTGCCATGAAAAATATTCCATTTAATTTATTTCCTTCAAGGGGTGCAACAGTAATGTTTGCTAACATTGAAGCACCCAATGGAAGCTCAGCCTCTTACACCGAGAATATTGTTATTGACGTTGAAAATCTAATTGTTAGCGAGATTGGTGATGATCTCAAGTCTTACACTAGTAAAGTCGGTGCCTACTTTACAAATAAGGCGGATATTGAAATTGCTCTATCTCCTACAAGTGATCGCGAGAGAACTGCAGAAGATATGCAAGAAAAACTTAAAGAATTAGTCAAGAGCGTTGAAGGTGCTGAAGAAATTAAAATTTCATTACTTAGACCTGGACCACCTCAGGGCGCAGATATTGAGGTAACTCTTGTATCTGATAACGATTCTCAGAGAGCTCTTGCTGCTGATAGACTTGAAGAGATTCTAAAAACAATTAAGGGTGTTGACAATATCAATCGTAACGATGAGATCGGAAAGCCTAGAATTGAAACAGTACTTGATTTCGATGAGATGGCGCGTTTAGGTGTTGATTATTCTTCTGTATATCGTCATCTTAGGACCGCTTTTTCAGGGTCATATGTGACTGATGCAACAATTGCTGGGAAGGATGAGGATATTAGGATTTATATTGGTGAGAATGATTACACTGAAAACTTTATTAAAAATACTTCAGTTAAAAATCGTCAAGGCAACTCAATCCCAATGAGTCAGTTTTCAACTCTACGAGAAATTGCTGGTGAGCCTGACTATAACCATTTAGATGGTGATCGCTCTATAAAAGTTACTGCAAGTATTGCTGATGGGCGCCCTAGAGGAAGGCCAAGTAGTGTTCAGAAAGATCAAAGTGAAAATCAAAACACTGGTGAACTCCAATCCCTAGACCAAAAACCTGAAGGAGCTCCAAAAGCAAGAGGGGGACGACCGCCTTCTAAGACAATAATATTAGCGCAGGCATTAAAAGAGCTCAATGCTGCAGTTGATTATCCACAAGTTTCAATTATTACTGCTGGAGGGGCGCAAGAGTCTATAGATTCGCTTCAAGATTTTCTGAGGGCTTTCGTTGTTGCAATATGTGGCATTTATCTTTTATTGGCAATACTCTTTAACTCATATTCACAGCCAATGCTTGTATTAGCTGCAGTTCCATTTTCTTTAATTGGAGTTGTTTGGGCATTTTATTTTCATGGTGAGCCACTAAGTTTCTTTGCATTGACAGGCTCATTAGCCTTAATGGGAGTAATTGTAAATGACTCTTTAGTAATGGTAAGTCACTTAAACTATATCAAAGCAAAGAGCGCAGAACTTGAAGACAAAATCGTCTGGATAGCGCGAGGCTCTAGAGATCGTCTTAGAGCGGTAGTATTAACTACTTTAACGACGATGGCTGGTGTATTGCCACTTGCATATGGTATTGGTGGTACAGATGTGTTCTTGCAGCCAATGGTTCTTGCTCTTGGTTATGGCCTAATATTTGGAACAGTTTTAACTTTAATCTTGCTTCCATGTATGTACATGATGAACTATGACTTTATCAATATGCTTGGAAGGATAAGAGCTAAGTTTTCTAGGAAGAAAACTACAGCTTAATTATTTATTTTGAAGTGCTAAGCGAATCAATTGCTCAGTTGAAAGCTCTTGGTCATCAATTTTTGAAACCATTCTATTGGCTTCTTTTGTTTTAAAGCCAAGAGATTGAAGCGCCTCTATAGCCTGTTTAGAATTAGGGTTATTTCTTTGATCCATTTGATTAGTGGCTTCTGGGCTTCCAACTAATTCTAACTTAACAAGTCTGTCTTGTAGTTCAACGATGAGCTTAAGGGCAGTTTTTTTACCAATTCCTGGAGTTTTTGCAAGAAGATCCGCATCTTCTGTTGAAATACACTCAATTAAAGATTTGACAGTTAAATGAGAGAGAATAGCTAGAGCGACTTTAGGCCCAACACCATTCACTCGTATTAACTCTCTAAAAATATTTTTTTCATCTTTAGTAATAAAGCCAAATAAAGTATGCCCATCCTCTTTAATACTAAGATGAGTAAATAATAAAACATCCTCAGATAAATTATCAAGTTGATAGAATGTGGACATTGGGCAAAGTACTTCATATCCAATCCCACCAACCTCAAGAATTACCTCGGGTGGATTCTTACTGATAATTGTTCCTTTTAGATGTCCAATCATAGCCAGGGGTATTTCGCAAAATGCTCTGTTTCAAATATGCGAATTTGATTTTCGCTCTGTAATGTTAAACCAATATCATCGAGTCCATTGATTAGTCTTCGCTTTCTTTCAGGGTCCACCTCAAATTCAAACGAATTTTGATCAATCTTTACAATTTGCTTTTCTAGGTCAATATTTATAAGTCCTGAATAACTGAATAAGCTATCAACAATTTCACTACTCAATACTATTGGAAGAACACCATTCTTAAAACAATTGTTATAGAATATATCAGCAAAACTGGGGGCAATAATTGCTCTAAAGCCATAATCTTCTAAAGCCCAAGGTGCATGTTCTCTAGAAGAGCCACATCCAAAGTTGCGCCTTGTTAATAATATTTGTGCACCAGAGTAAGTTGGGTTGTTTAAAACAAAGTCTGGATTAATTGGACGGATTGAATTATCCATGCCAGGCTCACCATGATCAAGATAGCGCCATTCATCAAATAGATTTGGACCAAAACCACTTCTTTTAATTGATTTTAGAAATTGTTTTGGAATAATTGCATCTGTATCAATATTAGCACGATCAAGTGGCATGGCAATTGAGTTAATTGAGCTAAATTTTTTCATGAGCTTACTCCAGAAAAATGGCCAGCAATTGCACTAGCTGCTGCAATAGCAGGGCTTACAAGATGTGTAAAAGAGCCTTGACCTTGACGCCCTTCAAAATTTCTATTAGATGTGCTTGCACACCTCTCACCAACTTCTAATTTATCTGCATTCATTGCAAGACACATTGAGCAGCCTGGCTCTCGCCATTCAAATCCAGCATCTTTGAAAATTAGATCAAGACCCTCTTCTTCAGCTTGTTTTTTTACAAGTCCAGAGCCTGGAACGACAAGCGCTAATTTAATATTATTTGCAATTTTTTTACCCTTCGCAACTGAAGCAGCGATTCTTAAATCTTCTATCCTAGAGTTTGTGCAAGAACCAATAAACACTTTATCTATGGTTACTGAACTCATTGCAGTATTTGGTTTTAAGTGAATATATTCAAGAGCAGTTCTGATACTGTCTGCCTTTATAGCATCTTTTTCATTTTTAGGATCAGGTGTTGATCCGTTTATATCAACAACCATTTCTGGAGATGTTCCCCAAGTGACTTGTGGTTTAATGAGACTTGCATCAATCAGTATAGACTCATCAAAATGAGATCCACTGTCACTATGAAGAGTTTGCCAATACTCAAGGGCTAGTTGCCAGTTTTCACCTGTCGGTGAAAACGGTCTGCCCTCTACATAGTCAATTGTTTTATTATCAACTGCCACCAGTCCAACCTTCGCTCCTGCTTCAATTGACATGTTGCAAAGCGTCATTCTTCCTTCGATGCTCATATTTTCAATTGTTGATCCACAGAACTCTATTGCAAATCCTGTTCCACCTGCAGTTCCAATTTTTCCAATGACATAAAGTGCAATGTCTTTGGCAGTAACATCAATACCTAAGTCACCATTAATTTCTATTTTCATATTTTTTGCTTTGTTTTGCCATAGACAGCCAGTCGCTAAAACATGTTCAACTTCAGAAGTTCCAATGCCAAATGCTAAAGCTCCAAGTGCACCATGGGTTGTCGTATGAGAGTCACCGCAAACAATACTCATGCCAGGTAGAGTTGCCCCTTGTTCAGGACCAATTACATGAACTATGCCTTGACGGATATCATTCATTTGAATTTCGTTAATATCAAATGACTCACAGTTTTTATCTAAAGTTTCAACCTGAAGTCTAGAAATTGGATCAGTAATGCTACTCACTCCGCTTGATCTATCAGTTGTGGGAACATTGTGATCTGGGACAGCTAGATTTGCTTTTTTACGCCAGATTTTTCTACCTGCTAAGGTTAAACCCTCAAAAGCTTGGGGAGAAGTAACTTCATGAATTAGTTGACGATCAATATAGATAAGCGTTGAACCATCTTGTTCTAAAACTTTATGGGCGCTCATTAGTTTATCGTAGAGTGTTTGAGGCATTATTGATAACAATACTTGATAAAATGACTATTTTACATTTCTAAGATAACCTTCATTATAGAAATAATCAAAAGTGTCTATATGTTGGATATTAAATTTATTTTAGTTTTTACGCTTTAGGGTTTAATTTTATGTGTGGGATTTGCGGCCAGTTTCGCTTTGATGGAAAAAAAGTTTCTTCAAAGTCTTTAGATATGATGATGTCCAAACTTGCCCGACGAGGACCTGATTCTAGTGGTAAATGGATTGAAGGCGCAATTGGTTTTGGACATCAGCGTCTCAGTATTATTGATTTATCAAATTTAGGCTCTCAGCCAATGGTTGATGAAAAGCTTGGATTAACACTTGTTTTTAATGGAACTATTTATAACTATAAATCACTTCGAGCTTTATTAGTTAGTCTTGGCTACATTTTTTTTTCAAATTCTGATACTGAAGTGATCATAAAGGCATACCATTGCTGGGGCGTGGAATGTCTTGAGCGTTTAGATGGTATGTTTGCTTTTGCAATTTGGGATGAAGCCTCTCAAAAGCTATTTATTGCAAGAGATAGGATGGGAATTAAGCCATTCTATTTTAATGCTTCTAGTAAGGCGTTTACATTTGCTTCCAACTCTCAAGCGCTTCTCACGCAGGATCTTGATAAAAGTATAAACCCTGTTGCTCTTCAGCAGCAACTCTCTTTGCATGGTGTTGTGCCTGCTCCAAATACAATTATTAATGGCATTCAGAAATTAAAACCAGGCACATTTATTATTTTAAATACTGATGGTCAAATTCAAGAGAAAACATACTGGAGCCCCAGCGCAAAGAGACCTTCAGAGAATATTTCTGATCAAGAGTATATTGAGAAGACACATGAGCTCTTGACTGCAGCTGTTACAAAAAGGATGGATGCATCTGATGTTCCAATTGGAGTTTTACTCTCTGGTGGCCTTGATTCATCTCTTATTGTGGCATTACTTAAAGAAGCTGGTCATGAAGATATTCGAACTTTTTCGATTGGTTTCGAAGATATTGATGATGAGGCTGGAAGTGAATTTGAATACTCTGATCAAATTGTTTCTCGATTTAAGACTCAGCATCAAAAGTATAAGATCAGTAATCAAGAGGTACTTCCAAGATTGTCAGAGGCAGTCATGAATATGTCTGAGCCAATGGTCGGTCAAGATGCTGTCGCTTTTTATCTCCTATCAGAACAGGTTTCAAAGCACACTAAGGTGGTACTTTCAGGGCAAGGAGCCGATGAAGCTTTTGCTGGATATTTTTGGTATCCAAGAATGGCTAAAGAAAATGGTAGTGACATTGAGCGCTTTTCTAGACACTATGTTGATAGACCACATAAGGAGTATTTAAAAACTGTTGCATCTCAATATCAAGGAGAAAACCACACACATAATTGGTTAGATAAAGAATTTTCTAAACCTGGCGCTGACTCTTTTATAGATAAGGTGTTTAGGACTGATATGACTCGGTTGATAGTCGATGATCCTGTTAAACGAGTTGATAATATGACTATGGCATGGGGGCTAGAGGCTAGAGTTCCTTTTATGGATACTGAGCTTGTTGAATGGGCTCTATCTATCCCTCCAACTCTTAAGATGAGAGAAGAGGGCAAGTATCCATTAAAAGATATTTCAAGGGGGCTCTTGCCAGACTCAGTTATTGATCGAAAAAAAGGTTATTTTCCAATGCCAGCGTTGAAGTATATTCAGGGTGAATTTCTGGAATTTATGTCTGATATACTTCTATCACGCGCATGCACTAATAGAGGTATTTTTGACAAACAATATATCAATAAAGTAATTGATTCACCAAGAGATTATATGACTGCATTGAATGGCTCTAGACTTTGGCACTTAGCATTACTTGAGTATTGGTTTCAAATTAATGTGGACAAATAAATAATGGAAAATATTGTAATTTATACAGATGGTGGATGTAGAGGTAACCCGGGTGTTGGTGGATGGGGAGTATGGCTTCGTTATAGAGATCATGATAAAAAATTAAAAGGTTCAGAGCTGAATACAACCAATAATAAAATGGAATTAACTGCAGCCATAAAGGCATTGGAGGCAGTGAAAGCATCTGAAATATCAATTGATTTATATACAGATTCTAAGTATGTTATCCAAGGTATAAATGATTGGATTGATGGCTGGAAATCTAAAGGATGGAAAACATCTGGCAAAAAACCAGTAAAGAACGTTGAGCTTTGGAAGCAACTAGATACCCTTAATCAGAAATACAGTGTGAACTGGCACTGGGTTAAAGGTCATAGTGATGACCCTGGAAATGATATGGCTGATCTTTTGGCTAATCAGGCTATGGATGAACTCATTTAATCATTAATAGTTCGGGATGCTCTAAATAATCTAATTCACTTTGACTGAAGTCTGAGAGCAGTCTTGCTTCGATATTAAATGGCCCACGTAAATTTGTTCCAATATGTTTTTTTATTAACTGGTCAAAAGTTTTAATTGGATCAATCTTCCTCTTTTTGCATAAATATTGATACCAAAAGTTCCCAATCTTTACATGCCCAATTTCATCTTCAAAAATAATATCTAATATTGAAACCATTTCGTTGTACTTTGAGCCGCTAAATTTTTTTTTGATGCTCGGAGTGACATCCAGTCCTCTTGCTTCAAGAACCCTTGGAACTAGCGCCATTCTTGCCAATACATCATAGTCGGTTTCAACTGTCATTTGCCATAAGCCATTATGAGCATCGAAATCTCCATATTGATATTCTAGGCTCTCAAGATATTTTCTTAGAAGTGTAAAATGATAGGATTCCTCAATGGCAACTTTAATCCAGTCATCATAGTATTCAATTGGCATCTCTTGAAATCTGTAAATTGCATCAAGCGCTAAATTGATTGCATTGAACTCAATGTGACAAATGGCATGAATATTTTTTATCATGCCTAGTTCAGACTTATCTCTTTTTGGAGCTCCATTAAAATTTACTAAGGCTGGCTTTTTGGGTCGACCAGGAATTGAAATTTTTTTAATATTGCATTTTGGATGGGCATCTTTCAGACCCTTATAATGAATAAGTTTATTTGCTAAGATTACTTTTTCACTCACATCATTGCAGATTAGAGCATCATGGGCTAGTCTAAAAAGAGACATATGAGCCCACTTTAATATTACCTAGTTTCCATCGATCAACGCTTATTCTAATTAATCTTAGAGTTGGAAAGCCAACGCATGCAGTCATCCTCCTCACTTGACGATTTCTTCCTTCACTAATCGAGACTTCAATCCAGGAGGTTGGTATATTTTTTCTTATTCGAATTGGATTTGATCTATCCCAAAGCCAATCTGGCTCTTCAATTTTTTTAATACTGGCTGGCTTTGTCATTCCATCTTTAAGCTCAACTCCTTTTTCTAGTGCAGAAGTTGCAGTATCTGTTATCTCTCCTTCAACCTGTACAACATAGGTTTTTATTTTCTTATATTTTGGATCAGAGACGCGATTTTGAAGATAGCCGTCATCAGTTAGTATGACCAAGCCCTCGGAGTCTTTATCGAGTCTACCCACTGGATATATATCTGGAATATTGACATAATTTGCCAATGTATCCCCCTCACCACTAAACTGGCATATCACTCCAAATGGTTTATTAAATGCTATAACTTTAGCCATAAACAATTTTGGCTCTATCAACAAAAGCGTCTAATTGTGAGTTGGCAATACTTTTAAATACAGGGGAGATTGTCATGTCGAGTAGCATTGATTTAAAGCTAAATTCAAGTTCTAGATGGACCTTTGCAGCATTTTCACCAAGTGATTCAAATCGCCATTCTCCAGAAAGCTCATCGAAAGGGCCATCCAGTAGTTTCATTTTTATCAACTGAAATGGAGTTAAAGTATTGATCGTTGTAAATGTTTGTTTAAAGCCACTTTTATTAATCTGAACTGAGGCAGTGATTTGATTACCAGATTCATTTAAAATAGAGGAAGAGTCACACCAGTTTAAAAATTGAGAATAGTCGTCTATATTATTAACTAGCTCAAACATTTGCTGAGGTGTGTATGGAACAATTGCACTTTTAGAAATACGATGCATGGCAAAAAATAAAAAAGATAATTCAAATACTATTGCTTTAAATAAAAAAGCTAGGCATGACTATTTTATCGAACAAAGTCTAGAGGCAGGTCTAAGTTTACTAGGCTGGGAAGTTAAAAGCCTTAGAGAGAATAAAGTTCAAATTAAAGAAAGCTATGTTATTTATAAAAATAATGAGCTCTTTCTTTTTGGTGCTCATATTTCTCCATTAAGATCAGCTTCAAGCCATGTAGATTGTGACCCAATTAGAACTAGAAAACTGCTACTTAATAGACTTGAAATTAATAGATTAAGGGAAAAAATTACGCAAAAAGGAGCAACTGTTGTTCCTCTAAAATTATATTGGGCAAGGGGTCATGTAAAGCTTGAAATTGGAGTTGCAAAAGGAAAAAAAGCACATGACAAGCGTCAAGATATTAAAGATAGGGACTGGAAACTGGATAAAGCTAGAGCACTCAAAGAGAGTAATCAATAAAATATAATATTTTTTTTAAATTATTTTTCAAATAACTTTCTTTTGATAGTACAATAACTACTAGATACAGCGTTGGAGGCAGATGGTTTCTTTTGATTCTTTCCTCCTAAAAAGGTGTAAAAGTTACCTCTTCCGCTCTGTCTAATTTTTTTAACAAACTTTTATTGGAGAGAATTAAAATGAATAAATCAGAATTAATTGACGCAATCGCTTCAGGTGCTAACCTTTCTAAAGCAGATGCTGCAAGAGCTTTAAATGCTACTACTGGTGCTATCACTTCTGCTATGGCAAGTGGTGATGGTGTTCAACTTACTGGATTTGGTAGTTTTGTTGTAAGAAGTCGTGCAGCTCGTACTGGCCGTAACCCTCAGACAGGAGCTACTATTCAAATTAAAGCTTCTAATGTGGCAGCATTCAAAGCTGGTAAGGCATTGAAGGATGCATGTAACTAATTAAGTTATATTGTTTCATTAAAAAGGCGCCTACGGCGCCTTTTTTTTATTTTTAAAAAATTATCTATAAATTTTTCAATTTCGCCTCTTCAGTAAAGTCATTTGTCGAGATCCACATAATAGTTTTGTTGCCCATCTTCATTGCTACTGAGATCATTGATTGCAGTTTCTACATCCTTTATTGCATCTTTGAGCTCTTTAATAATTAGATGAGTGTCATCAGTAAAAGGAAGTTCTTCAATTAATCGATTGAGTTTTCCTCTTGAAAGCCAAGCCTTATGCTTTGCCCATTCTGGGAATAATAACTGATGTGGGTCAACACTTTTTACATCTGAGAATCTAGAAGGATCATCAGATTCAATCTCCAGAGGCACATACGCGTTAACCATTGTGATTCGATCAAAATGTTCTTTGAGTTTTGCACCGCGGTGAACAACCATATTTCCTTGCATTACTACTATGTAACCAGGACCAGGAAAGTGAGGGCTCTTTATTTTTTTTTCAGATAGTTTTTCACCTTTATTTGTTATTTTTTCTACTTCATTTTTGGTGCCCATGTAGTATTGAAATTCACCTCCCACTTGCTTGGTTGGATCTGAAACTATCATGACATAGTCAAGTCCAATGGTATCAGTATGCCATCTATCTACTGCTCGATTTAGATCATCCGGAGCAAAATTACAGTGTCCTAGGTGCAATGGAATTGAGTGAGGGGATACAGGAATGCCATAAATTTTTGACATAAAACTGCTAACCTCAGGGCATAAACATAAATCTCTTAGAAAGCGAGAGCGATATACGCAGCCTCTTAACATATGCTGAATCCTTGATCCACCGCTTGAAGAAAATATTTTTAGTTTCTGTATAACTTTCATTAATTCTTCTGAGCCTTCATTAGATAAGAGTCTGGCAACACCAGAAATAGCAAAATCAGTTGGACACTTAGAAATTTCTTCAGCACTATAGCCAAGGTCATGTAATGAAATAGAGTCTTTGGGATACTCTAATGCAAGGTGCTTTTTAGGATCATAAACTGGCTCATCCTCAAGATACTGATATCCTTCTGGCAGGTTCTTTGGAAATGTGATCGGAGAATTTAATAGTTGGTTTTTCATAGTAAATACATTTTTTGTTGTTTTATTATGATACTTATATATACAAAACTAATACATCCTTTCTTATAGAAATCTATACATAAAAAGGTTAAGATACTCCTGCATTTTAATTATTTTTTTGTATGACTAAATTTACTCCTTATTGGTGGGAAGGTCAGCCACGATTTGAAAACAATACCGAACTTCCTCAAAGTGCGGATGTTGTAATTGTTGGAGCTGGTTATACAGGTCTTAGTGCTGCTTTAACGTTGGCAAATAATGGTAAAAAAGTTATTGTTTTGGATGCTGAGGATATTGGATTTGGAGCCAGCACTCGCAATGGCGGCATGTTGGGTTCAGGCCATAAAGTTTCGAATAATCATGCGCAGCAAAAATATGGCTCAGAGGTAGCATCCAATCTTCATAAAGAAGCGAATGCCTCACTGGCTTATACGACTAATTTAATTAAAGAGAATCAGATTGATTGTGATCTTCAAATTTGTGGAAGACTCAGAACCTCATGGCTACCTCAAAACCAAACAGATATGTCTAATAATTTAAATAAATTAAAAGATATTGAAGATTTTAATTCTGAAATGATCAATTTAGATCTTCTAAAGAAGTCAATTAAAACTGATTTATATTTTGGAGGGCAGTATTATGAAGACCATGGAGCGGTCCAACCTCGTAAATTTCATTATGGATTATTGAAACTTGCAATTAATGCAGGTGCAATGGTTTATGGAAGTAGACCTGTAACTAAAATTATTAAAAAATCAAAATCAAATGAACTTTTGTTTACAGTTAATACTGATGACACCTCTATTGAATGCAGAGACGTATTAATGGCAACAAATGGATACACGCGCTCTAATCTTTCAAAGTATTTATCTAGGCGTGTGTTGCCAGTTCCAAGCTTTATTATTACAACTGTTGATATTGGTGAGGATAGAGTGAAATCGTTGTTACCGGGAGGCCATTGTATGGTGGAGACTCGTAAGCGTTATTGTTACTATCGAGCCACTCCTTGTGGAAAAAGAATTATGCTGGGTACCCGAGCTGCAATGCACGCAATGAGTGCTGAAGACGCTCTGCCAACGCTTAAGAAAATGCTGTCTGAAATTTTTCCCTCTTTGAAGGATGTTGACATTAGTCATTGCTGGACAGGATTTACTGGCTTTAGTTTTAGTCAGCTTCCAAATCTTAGCTCAAAAAATGGCATATATTCTGCACTTGGGTACTGTGGAAATGGCGTTGCAATGGCCCCCTATTTGGGTCATAAAGCCGCACTTAAAATATTAAATCCAGATCAAAGAGTGTCTGTTTTTGAACAAACGCCCCTAGAAACAAGGCCGTACTACTTTGGAAAGCCATGGTTTTTGCCAATTGCCAGTGCCTACTTTAGAGGCTTTGATTTTTATGATAATTTCAGACGAGTGAAATCAATAAAAAAAGCTAATTTTGATTAATTTTTACATTAATAACAAGAGCTTTCAATTTTCTCTGTAATTAAAAGAAATCTACATTAGCATGGTAAAATATTGCCTTTTTAAATAATTGGGGATTTATCCATGGAACAAACTCTATCTATAATTAAACCGGATGCTGTAGCTAAAAATGTAATTGGCCAAATTTATTCACGCTTTGAAAGTGCTGGTTTTAAAATTGTTGCATCAAAAATGATTCACCTGGATGATGAAATGGCTGGTGGATTCTATGCCGTTCATCAAGACAGACCTTTCTTTAATGACCTAGTAAGTTTTATGACATCTGGTCCAGTGATGATCCAAGTTCTTGAGGGTGAAAATGCTGTTGCAAAGCATCGTGAAATAATGGGAGCTACTAACCCAAAAGAGGCGGACGCAGGAACAATAAGAGCTGACTTTGCAGAGTCCTTGGATGAAAATGCAGTTCATGGTTCTGATTCTCAGGAAAATGCAGCAATTGAAATTGCATATTTCTTTGGCGATGATGGTGTTTGTCCAAGAACTAGATAGATAAAAGAAGGATATTGTCTTATGTTAGAAAAACAAAACCTTCTAGGGCTTACGCAAAGTAAGCTTAAGAAGTTTTTTTCTGATTTAAATGAGAAACCCTTTCGCACTAAACAAATTATGCAGTGGATTTATCATCAAGGTGTTACCGACTTTGATGATATGCATAACTTTTCTAAAGATTTAAGAAAAAAACTTGACTCAATCGCCTCAATAAATATGCCTGAGATTGTCTCCTTGAATCACTCTAAGGACGGGGTAGTTAAGTGGGTTATAAAGCTTGGTGAAGACAATCATATTGAAAGTGTATTCATACCTCAAAAGGATAGAGGGACTTTGTGTATCTCTTCGCAGGTTGGATGTTCATTGGCTTGCACTTTCTGTTCAACTGGCTATCAGGGCTTTAATCGTAACCTCAAAAATCACGAGATCATCGCTCAAGTCTTGTTAGCTAAAAACTATCTTGAGTCAAATAATAGTAGAATCACTAATGTTGTTTTTATGGGAATGGGGGAGCCTCTTCTTAACGAATCTCCGGTTTATGATGCGTGTGAAATTCTTTTGGATGATTGGGCATTTGGCCTTTCAAGGAGAAAAGTAACTGTCTCATCATCAGGAATTGTGCCTGCACTCATAAGAATGTCAGACACTGTTCCGGTTAGCTTGGCTATTTCTTTACATGCACCCGATGATATACTTAGAGATATATTGGTCCCCATCAATCAAAAATATCCTATAAAAGAGCTTATGAAGGCATGCCATTATTACCTAAAAGCTGGAACTCAAGAAAGGCATATATTATTTGAGTATGTCATGCTTGATGGAGTCAATGATTCTATTGAGCAGGCTAAATCCCTTTCAAAGCTTTTAAATTACTGGTTTGAGAGTGAATCAGCAAAAGTTAATTTAATTCCCTTTAACCCTTTTCCAGAGTCTCAATACAAAACATCAAGCCCTTCAACTATCGACAAGTTTCAAGATGTCCTCTTTAAAGCTGGTATAAGAACGACCACAAGAAGAACAAGAGGTGATGATGTTGATGCCGCATGTGGCCAGTTGGCTGGAAAAGTCTTAGACAAGAGCAGAAGAAATGCTGAGCGGAATAGATTACTATCCTAAAAAGAAAAAACAACTTAAAGGAAAACTCTTCTGGGTTGTTTTGTTATTTATAATTCTATTAGGCATGTGGTATTATTTTCAGGATTTAGAGTTGTCAGAGGGAAGCTCCAGTTCAATTATCATCAGTAGGCCGATTGAGGATAGCGAACCTGTTTCTTTATTAAAAAATCAATTAGGTTCAGTCAATCAAGTTGACGAATCGATTTCTGAAACAACTATTAATAATAGCGAAAGTCTGGATGAAGTAATTAGTAATTATGAAGCAAATACACAAAATTAATCGAAGATTATCTAAGCAAATATTTGTGGGAAATGTTGCTATTGGAGGAGATTCTCCAATCAGTGTGCAGAGCATGACTAATACTGATACATGTGATGTAGATTCTACAGTGAATCAAATACTTTCTCTTGAGAACGCTGGGGCTGATTTAGTTAGGGTGTCGATTCCAACTATGGATGCAGCAGAGGCATTCAAAAAAATAAAGAAGCGTGTCAATATTCCTTTAATCACTGACATTCATTTTGATTATAAGATTGCTTTAAAAGTTGCAGGGTATGGCGCTGATTGCTTAAGAATAAATCCAGGGAATATTGGGAAAGAGGATCGAATTAAGGAGGTTGTTGCTTCAGCAAAAGATAATGGAATACCAATTAGAATAGGAGTTAATGCTGGCTCACTTGAAAAAGATCTACAAAAAAAATATACGGAGCCGACACCTGAGGCAATGGTTGAGTCGGCATTTAGACATATTGATATTCTTGATAGACTGAATTTTGATAACTATAAGGTTTCATTAAAGGCCTCAGAGGTTTTTATGACTGTGTTCGCCTATCGTCAATTAGCTTCGCAAATTGATAACCCACTTCATCTAGGTATAACTGAAGCCGGCTCTTTTCGTTCCGGTGCTGTCAAGTCTTCAATTGGCATGGGATTACTTCTGAGTGAGGGGATTGGAGATACTATTCGAGTTTCACTTGCTTCTGATCCAGTTGATGAGATCAAGGTTGGCTTTGATATTTTAAAGTCACTTCATTTAAGAAAAAAAGGCGTTAATTTAATTGCCTGCCCATCATGCTCTAGGCAAAAGTTTGATGTCATTTCAGTTGTCAATGAACTTGAATCTCGCCTTGAAGATATTACTGAGTCGATTGATGTAGCAGTTATTGGTTGCGTCGTTAATGGCCCAGGAGAGGCAAAAGAGGTTGGTGTAGGCCTAACGGGAGGCTCTCCAAACCTTCTCTATATTGATGGAAAGACTCACAGTAAGGTTACTAATGATTCATTAGTCGATACCCTTGAAGCGCAGATAAGAAGGCGAATTCCTATTTCCAACGTTTAGCTCTTTTAATTGCCCTATATTTATAGATAGTAATAATTGCAAAATAGCCAAGTATTGCTGTAATTGTAGAAGTTATTATTCCTCCAACCCACAAAGCCAGAGTAGCGCTTCCAAAGTTATCCATTAGGTATGAAAATGAAAATTCAAAGCCTGGATCCATTTCAATCTCCATAATTGAAGCACCCAATTTATAAGTGAAATAATAAATGGGAACCATGGTGATTGGGTTATTCACCCAAACCAAGAGCATTGAAAGTAAGATGTTTGCTGAAAATATAACTGCAAGAACTGCTCCCAATAGAGTATGCCCTGGAATAGGAAGGAAGGCACAAAAAAATCCAATAGCAAAAGCTTTGGCAATAGTCCTTTTATTCCATTTCCACAACTCTGGATCAGCCAAGTGCTTATTGAGCCAACCTAAATTAACATTTTCTCGCTTTGGGCTATATTTTTTTAATGTCTCTTTCATTTATTTTTAGACACATTAATAATATTTTCTGATGTGAGTCCGTAAAGCTCATAAAGCTCAGATTGGGAGCCATGCTCTGTAACCTTATCAGGGACGCCAAGAATTTTCAAAGGCGTATTAATGTTATTTTCCTGTAATAGTTCATTAATGGCGCTACCTGCACCACCATTGACAGTATTATCTTCAATAGAGATAAGTACTTTAGAGTTATTTGCAATCTCAATAATTAAAGCTTTATCTAAGGGCTTAACAAACCTCATATCAACAACTGTAGCATTAATTTTTTCAGAAGCTTCAAGCGCAATTTCAAGCATATTTCCAAAAGCAAAAATAGCAGTATCTTTTCCAGTTTTAACTATATTTCCTTTCCCAAGCTCAATTGTTGAGGATGAAACAAATTCCAAAATCTCAGATTTTCCTCTTGGAAATCTCACACAAACTGGCCCATCAAAATTATGAGCAAAATTAAGCGCTTTATACATTTCCAATGACGAACTGGGTGCAATAATAATAATGTTAGGGATACATCTTAAAAAACTCAAATCATAAATACCTGCATGGGTTGCACCATCTGCACCAACTAGTCCTGCTCGATCAATTGCAAACGTAACATTTAAATTTTGTAGAGCAATGTCGTGAATAAATTGGTCATAGCCGCGCTGTAAAAATGTTGAATAAATTGCAACTACAGGTTTTAGTCCTTTAGTTGCAATTCCACCAGCCAGAGTAACTGCATGCTGCTCTGCAATGGCAACATCTACAAAACGTTCCGGAAAGCTATTTGCAAATTCAACCATTCCAGACCCTTCTGACATTGCTGGGGTTATTCCAATAAGACTTTGATCATCCTTAGCAGTATCACAAAGCCATTTTCCAAAAACGCTACTATAGCTTGGAAAGTTATTACTTGATAATGATGGCGGCGATATACCATGAAATTTTAGTGGATTTTCTTCTGCAGCTTCCAAGCCATGACCTTTTTTTGTAATGATGTGAAGTATTCTGGGTTTTTTAAGATTTTTAAGATTTTCTAGAGTTTTGACTAATATGGAAATATCATGTCCATCAATTGGGCCAAAGTAATCTATTCCTAATTCTTCAAAAAGAGTGCCTGGCAAGATCATTCCTTTTAAATGCTCCTCAGATCGTTTTGCAAACTTTTGAATACGTGGAAGCCTTTCAAGGAATTCAAGCGATTTAGATTTCATAGTTGAGTATATCTTTCCAGAAATAAGACGCGTTAAATATTTGCTTAGTGCACCCACATTTTTGGAGATGGACATATCGTTATCATTGAGAATGATGAGCAGGTTGGCATCTGTATCTCCAGCATGATTCATAGCTTCAAATGACATGCCACCCGTTAGCGCGCCATCTCCAATGACAGCTATTGAGGTGTCTGAATTATTATTGAGTTTATTTGCCATAGCAATTCCGAGGGCCGCACTAATGGAGGTTGAGGAATGACCAGCGCCGAAGACATCATGCTCACTTTCACTTCGCTTTGTAAAACCAGATAAGCCATCTTTTTGACGAAGAGTTGACATTAGATCTTTGCGACCTGTTAATATTTTATGAGTGTATGCCTGATGACCCACATCCCAGACGAAAGTATCATCAGGGCTGTCAAAAACATAATGCATTGCCAAAGTCAATTCAATTGTTCCAAGGTTCGAACTTAAATGTCCACCTGTCTTTTCAATGCTCTCAATTAAGAATAACTTAATTTCTTCTGCAAGAGAATTAAGTTCATTAATATCTAGTTTTTTGATATCGCTAGGATTATGAATGTGATTTAAGATCATTCGACTTCGTAAAAAACTTAATTAAATAGCAGAGAAAAGAGTCGAATTATACACTTGTCAGTATTGATAATAGTGGAGCCCTAATAGAGTTTTAATGTTTATGAGAAGTCTAAATAAACTTAAATTACTTTCGGCTACTAGTAAAATTAACATTTTTTGTAGGGTTATCTTGAAATATGTACGCTATTTGCGCTTTATACAAGTTTACTCGGCTAGATGATTTTGAGGATATCCAGGCTCCACTGAAGTCATTTTTAGATGCTTTAAGTGTTAAAGGAACTCTACTGCTTGCAAGAGAAGGCATAAATGGAACCATTTCAGGGGGTAAAGATAGTGTTGAAAAAGTTCTTGATTACCTTCAAACTGATGATAGATTTCTTGAATTGGAATATAAATTTTCATATAGCAAAAAACCACCATTTAAGAGACTTAAAGTCAAACTAAAAAAAGAAATAGTTACCATGGGTCTTTCAGAAATTGATCCTAATCATTCTGTAGGAACTTATATTAAGCCAAAAGACTGGAATAATTTAATCAATGATCCTGATGTTATACTAATTGATACAAGGAATAATTATGAGTATGAAATTGGAAGCTTCAAGGGTGCTATTAACCCAAATACTGAAACTTTTAGGGAGTTTCCAAGTTTTACAAAAAATAGTCTAAAGCAATATCAAGACAAAAAAATTGCCATGTTTTGTACCGGCGGAATTCGCTGTGAAAAATCTACAGCCTATTTAAAGTCTGAGGGTTTTGAAAATGTTTTTCATCTTCAGGGTGGGATTCTTAAATACTTGGAAGAGGTTAAAGAGGAAGAGAGTCTTTGGGAAGGTGAATGCTTTGTATTTGATGATAGAGTAGCTGTTAAGCATAACCTTGAGCAAGGTAAATATGATCAATGTCATGCATGTCGGTTTCCTATCACTGAAGAAGATACAAAACACCCTCACTATGAGAAGGGCACATCCTGCCCAAGATGTTATGGGACAAAAAACATTGAACAAGTAGGTAGATACCGAGAAAGAGAGAAGCAGGTCCAAATTGCCAAGAAAAGAGGTGAGGTTCATATTGGTGATGATGCTAATCACACTCAACAAAAAACATAGATAATTTTATAAATACATTTTTTAAATAAGAGATAGTTATTCAAATGTTTGATAGAAAAGATATTGCCCAACTTAAGAAAGATATTGTTTTAGATGTGGAGCTGTTAAATTCTAGATTTAAGCTACACACTCGGTGGGGGGTTTTTAGCCCCCGATCGATTGATGATGGTACGCTTCTTCTGATGAAGTATATTAGCGCCAATGAAAATGACATTTGTCTTGATTTAGGGTGTGGTTATGGACCAATTGGTCTTGCATTGGCTAGGCAGTGTCACAAGGGAAAAGTTCATATGGTAGATAAGGACTTTGTGGCGGTTGAACTTTCAAAATACAATGCAAAGATTAATAATGTTAGCAATGCTAAGGCCTATCTTTCTGATGCATTTTTGCAAGTACCAAATGATATAAAATTTAATCAAATCATTTCAAATATTCCTGCCAAAGTCGGAAGAGAGCAGCTTTCAATTATTCTTTATGATGCATTTGATGCGCTGCAGCCAGGGGGGTCAATAACTGTTGTGACCATTAATGGTCTTAAGGACTTTATAAAAAATAATTTTAAATCAGTTTTTGGAAATTATAAAAAAATTAAACAGGGTCAAAAATATGTTATTTCCCAAGCAATTAAGCAATAATTATTTTATGTATCTTTGCAGTATTTATAATACTAGATTAAAATAGCAGAAAAAAATCGGAGCAATAAATTGGAAGTATTAGAAAAAATTCAAAAGCAAGTCGATAGCGCTGCAATTGTTATTTATATGAAAGGAACACCACAGTTTCCTCAGTGTGGATTTTCTGCACGTGCATCTCAAACTTTAGCATCAACTGGAGTTGAGTTTGCTTACGTTAATATTTTTGAAGATCAAGAAGTTTTTCAAAGTCTCCCAGACTTTGCTGATTGGCCTACATTTCCCCAAATCTATTTCAACTCTGAATTAGTGGGCGGCGGTGATATTATTATTGAAATGGCTGAGCAGGATACCCTTAAGGATGCTATGCAAGAGGCTGTTGAAAAAT
This sequence comes from Candidatus Pseudothioglobus sp. uisw_142, assembly GCF_059512465.1. NCBI lineage: Bacteria > Pseudomonadati > Pseudomonadota > Gammaproteobacteria > Pseudothioglobaceae (SeqCode) > Pseudothioglobus (SeqCode) > Candidatus Pseudothioglobus sp. uisw_142. The sequence continues at coordinate 1,186,794 of NZ_CM183452.1, read as the reverse complement.
ACAATAGCTAATTAAATTAAAGTTTTCTTAGTTTGTAGCCGTAATCCTTTAGCCAAGTTTTAGCTTCTTTGAAGTTAGGCATCATTGATTCAACAGTTTTCCAAAAATGAGATGAATGATTCCTGTGAATTGTGTGTGCTAGTTCATGAATAATGACATAGTCAATGACGTTCATGGGAGCCATAATTAACAGGTAGTTTAGATTAATATTATTCCTGGATGAGCAAGAGCCCCACAATGTTCTCTGCTCTTTGATTCGAACTTGGTTTACAGATAAATTATATTGATCGGCAAAATAAGTAAGCCTTGGAATAGCAACCTCTCTAAATTTTTTTTTGTACCATTTCTTTAGAGATGAGTGAATCAACTCTTGATCACTTGAACACACTAAAAATTCTTCACCATTGAAAGTTAATTTTTCGGATTGATCCGTTTTTATTTTAATGGGATATAAGGATCCTAACATTAAAGCCATATCTTTATCAAAGGCGCTATCACTTAAACGATTATTGATAATCTTTTGTTGCTTGGTGACCCATTTTTTCTTTTCATTAATAAAGTCATGAATTTTATTTATTGAAAGTAGATGAGGGGCTCGCACAATCAATTCAGCATTTTCATTAATTGAAATACTTAGGGTTCTTCTATTGCTCCTGATAACCTTATAAGGCGTCATTTGGATAAGGGCCTCTATAGCTATATTTAGTCAATCCATTTCCTGGCGTTTTCAAACATTCTAAGCCACGGCGATCTCTCTTGCCATTCATTTGGATGCCAAGAGTTTTGAACTGTTCGAAAAACTCTTTCAGGGTGGGGCATCATGATTGTAATTCTGCCAGATTCATCACAAATGCCTGCTGCAGAGTTTTCAGAGCCATTAGGATTGTGTGGATATACTTTAGATGGATCTCCAGAATAGTCAACATACTGCATAGCAATACTAGTAATTTTAGTTTTAGAGTCAAATCTAGCTTTACCCTCTCCATGTGCAATTGCTATAGGCATGATTGAGCCTTCCATTCCACTAAAGAATATAGATTTCGAATTACTAATTTTGACGCCTGTAAGACGTGCCTCAAATTGTTCTGATGTGTTTTTCTCAAAGGAAGGCCAAGCTGTTGAGCCTGGAATGATTGATTGAAGATTAGAAATCATTTGGCAGCCATTACAAACCCCCAAAGTGAAACTATCAGATCTTAAAAAATATTCAGAAAACTCATCTTTGGCCAGGCTGTTTAAAAGAATCGAATTTGCCCAGCCTCTTCCAGCACCTAAAACATCTCCATAGGAAAATCCTCCACAAGCGGCCAAACCCTTAAAGCTGGATAAGGATATTTTTCCAGAAAGAATCTGACTCATATGAACATCAGTTGCTTCAAAGCCAGCCTGAGTAAAAGCAGCTGCCATTTCAATATGCCCATTAATTCCTTGCTCTCTTAGGATAGCAATTTTTGGCTTTGTACCAAAATTTATATAGGGAGCAATAATAGATTCATTGAGATCGAATGTTGGATGAACTTTGAGACCACTTGAGTCCTTAAGGATTTCAATATTTTCAGATTCAACGCATTCTGGGTTGTCCCTTAATTTTGCAATTTCGTATGAGGTTGAAGACCACTTTTTATAAAGATTTTTTCTCTTGTCTTGAAAAACGATATCATTTTCATGATAGATTACAATTTCATCGTTTAAATTAATTCTAGCAATTCGTTTGGTTGAGTTTTTGAGTCCAATATCTTTTAGAGAGTCAAGAACTCTATTGATGTTAGTTGTTGGAATTTGAATGATGCATCCCAGTTCCTCATTAAATAGTTCAGGTAAGAGATCTGAAGTATAAATATCTAAACCACAATGAGACGCAAATGCCATCTCTAATAGAGATATTAAGGCGCCACCATCAGATCGATCGTGATAAGCAGTAATTAAATTCTCTTTGTTGAATGTGTTGATTAATGAAAAGAATTGAGAGAAAATTTTTGGGTCATCAAGATCTGGGGCATCATTTCCAATTTGGTTAAATACTTGAGCTAAGCACGATCCACCCATTCTATTTTTTCCTAATCCAAGATCTACTAAAAAAAGTTCTGACTCTATTTCATTAGCAAGTAAAGGTGTAATTTGCTGTCTGGTATCAGGTGTTTTTGAGAAGGCACTAATAATAAGTGACAGAGGAGCTGTAACTGATTTATTCTCCCCGTTCTCATTCCAAGAGCTTTTCATGGACATAGAGTCTTTTCCAACAGGAATAGTTAATCCGAGTTCAGGACAAAGCTCCATTCCAATTGATTTAACTGCCTCATAAAGTTTTGCATCTTCACCCGGATGCCCACTGGCACACATCCAGTTTGCAGATAAGTTAATGTGTTTAATATCCTCAATGTATGCACTTATTAGATTAGTCAGCGCCTCTCCAACACTCATTCTTGCTGCTGCAGCTGCATTGATAAGAGATAGTGGTGTTTTCTCACCAATAGACATTGCCTCACCATGATAGCCAGTGAAATCTGAGAGTGATATAGCGCAATCTGCTACCGGTACTTGCCAAGGCCCAATCATTTGGTCCCTTGCAATCAGGCCGGTCACTGATCGATCTGCAATTGTAATTAAAAATTTTTTACTCGCTATTGTAGGAAGTGCTAGTAACCGATTAATGGCATCACTTACAGAAACATTGCTCGCATTAAAAGCTGTTTCAGCATTAGGCAGGGTAGCAACATCTTTATGGGTTTTAGGCGATGATCCAAAGAGGATCGACATCTCTAGATCGATAGGTTTATTATCAAAATATGAATCTTCAAGCGTTAAATGTCTGTCATTCGTTGCATTTCCAAGAACTGCGAAAGGTGCTCTCTCTTTAACGCAAATCTCATGAAACAGATCGATACTTTTTTCCTTAATTGCAATGACGTACCTTTCTTGAGATTCATTACACCATATTTCTAAAGGTGACATTTTTTTTTCGTCATTGGGTATTGACCTTAATTGGAGCTTTGCACCTTTTTTTGAGTCATTTACCAGTTCAGGTATTCCATTTGAAAGGCCGCCAGCTCCAATGTCATGGATTGATACAATTGGATTTGCATCACCCAAATTGGTACAAGCGCTGATTACTTCTTGAGCGCGTCTTTGCATTTCTGGGTTGGCTCTTTGAACAGAAGCAAAATCGAGATCTTCATTTTGATCACCACTTCCTACACTTGAGGCTGCTCCCCCGCCAAGACCAATAAGCATCGCAGGCCCTCCAAGGACAATAATCTTGTCTCCATTCGAGATTGCACCTTTATCAACATGGTTCTCTTTAATATTTCCGATACCGCCTGCGAGCATGATTGGCTTATGGTAGCCTCTTACTTCTTCATTATAAGATCGCTGCTCATAGGTTCTAAAGTACCCACAAGTATTGGGCCTTCCAAATTCGTTGTTAAAAGATGCGGCGCCAATTGGTGCATCAATCATAATATCAAGAGCAGATGCTATATGGTTTGGCTTTCCATAATCCTTTTCCCAGTCCTGAGTTGAATTAGGTATCTTTAAATTTGACACTGAGAAGCCGCATAGACCAGCTTTTGGTTTAGAACCTCTACCGGTTGCCCCTTCGTCCCTAATTTCACCCCCAGAACCGGTTGCTGCTCCAGCATCTGGAGCAATCGCAGTAGGGTGGTTGTGTGTTTCAACTTTCATAAGGACTGCTTTTTCAGCATTTGATGTCTTATAGATACCTTCATCATCAGGCTCGAAGAAGTCTGATTTATAGCCACTCATAACTGCAGAGTTATCGCTGTAGACTGATAAAAGGCCATCAGGATTTTGATAATAAGTATTTTTAATCATACCAAAAAGTGAAATCGCCTGTTTTTCAGAGTCAATTGTCCAGTCAGCATTAAAGATTTTATGTCTGCAGTGTTCAGAGTTTGCTTGAGCAAACATCATTAACTCGATATCTCTAGGGTTTCTTTGTAAGCCTTTAAAGCTATCAAATAGATAATTAATTTCACTTTCACTTAATGCAAGTCCAAGTTCAGTATTAGCCTTAATAATTGCTAATTTTCCATTTTTAAGAATATCTATACTTTTAAAGTTTCTGGGCTGAAGTTCATTAAATAATAATTTTGAATCCTCAATATTTTCAAGATAGGATTCAGTCATTTTGTCCATCACAAATTCAAGGATAGTTTTTAATTCTTTGTCATTAGTGCTTCGGGTGAAATGATAAGTTATGCCTCGTTCTAGTCTTTTGATATCCAGTAATCCACAAAGTTTGCATATTTCGGATGCTTTAGAGGACCAAGGTGAAATAGTTCCTATTCTCGGTGTAATTGTAATTTGGAAGTTTGAGTTTAGTAGATTCGCTTTTGGAGCATAATTTAAGAGTTTATCAAGAGAAGATCTGGTTGAAGTGTTGAGATCATTTTTTGATTCAATAAAGTGAATATATTCAGAAGAGATTAGCTCAATGTTAGGGATTAGGGCACTAATTTTTTTATTAAGTGCTTTTACTTTAAAATTTCTAAGTGCTTGAATTCCAGTATGAAAAGCGATCATAGTTCAGACAGTATTTCGTCTGAAATATCAGCATTATGATAGACTTCCTGAGTATCATCAAGATCTTCAAGTCTATCAATTAGCTTCATAAATTTATCTGCATCTTCAAGATTTAGTTCGATTCTATTAGCTGGCTCCATAGTGATCTGTGAATGATCAGGTATAAGGTTTTTAGCAATTAATGCATCTTTAACTGGAAAAAAATTCTCTGGAGTCGTCACAACATCAATTGACCCATCTTCATTAGAGATAATATCTTCTGCTCCTGATTCAATTGCAATTTCCATAATTGTGTCCTCATCCCCAGAACCAAAGCTTATAAAACCTTGTTTGGAGAACATGTAGGAGACAGAGCCATCTGTTCCAAGGTTTCCACCGTGTTTACTGAATGCATGCCTAACATCAGAAACGGTACGGTTTTTGTTATCAGTCAGACAATCTACCATAATGGCAGTTCCACCAAGGCCATAGCCTTCGTAGCGAATTTCTTCATAGTTTTCACCATCTAAATCGCCTGAGCCTCGCTTCACAGCATTTTCAATGGTATCTCTTTTCATATTTGCTGCTAGAGCTTTGTCTATTACAGCACGAAGAGAGGGATTATTTTCTAGGACCCCGCCACCCATTTTTGCCGCTACAACAATTTCTTTAATGAGCTTGGTGAAGATTTTTCCACGCTTAGCATCTTGTGCACCTTTTCTGTGTTGAATATTGTGCCATTTGCTATGTCCTGCCATTTTCTTAAAGTTTCTCCTATAGTTACTTAGTAAAGTCCAGAAGGCGCTGAATTGAATTTTTTGCTTTATCAATAATTTGATTATTGATGAGGATTTCATTATTACCAGTATTTAAAGTATCTAAGCATTTTTCAAGGTTATTCATTGCCATCCAGCCACAGTGAGCACATGACTCACAATCAGCTCCCTCTCCCATAGTTGGGGCTTCAATAAATTTTTTGTGAGGTGCTACCTCTTTCATTTTATGGAAAATTCCGTTATCAGTTGCAACTATAAAGGTATTTTCAGGCCTTGATGCAGCAGCATTGATGAGCTGAGTTGTTGATCCCACAACATCAGCAAGTGCGATAACCTCTTTGGGCGATTCAGGATGGACCAATATACCAGCTTCAGGATGGATTTCTTTAAGTCTTTCAATCCCCTCGGCTTTGAATGCTTCGTGAACAATACAAGCTCCATCCCACATGAGCATCTCAACACCTGTCATCGATTGCACATAGTGACCTAGGTGTTTATCTGGGGCCCAGAGAACTTTTTTCCCTTCATCGTGTAACTTTTGGACCACTTTTAGAGCGCTACCAGAAGTTACAACCCAGTCCGCTCTGGCCTTTACTTCTGCAGAAGTGTTTGCGTAGACAACAACGACATGATCAGAGTTTTGATCACAAAATTTTGAAAATTCGTCAATTGGACATGATAAATCTAGTGAGCAGTTTGCCTCAGTATCTAAAACCAGAACACGCTTTTCAGGAGATAAAATTTTGGCAGTTTCGCCCATAAATTTAACTCCTGCAACAATAATAGTACCAGCATCACTATTCTGACCAAATCTTGCCATTTCAAGAGAGTCCGAGACAATACCTCCTGTTTCTTCAGCCAAGGTCTGAAGATCAGAGCTTACGTAGTAATGAGCAACCAAAGTTGCGTTATTTTGCTTAAGAGCATCTTTAATTGAATTTTCAATCGATTGTTCTATTTCAATGTTTTGCATTATTAAACTTTAGTCGGAAGAGTCACCTTAATGTTTAAATCTTTAAGCTGCGCTTTAGAAACGCTTGAGGGAGCATCAGTTAATAAACACGCTGCAGTTTGTGTTTTAGGAAATGCAATAACATCTCTAATCGATTCAGTTTGACTTAAAGTCATAACGAGTCTATCTAAGCCAAAAGCTATCCCACCATGGGGCGGGCAACCATAGTCAAGCGCATCAAGTAAAAAACCAAATTTTTCTTTTGCTTCTTCATCATCAATACCAAGAAGTGATAGCACAGTTTTCTGCATGTCACTTTGGTGAATACGAATTGATCCACCTCCAACTTCAGAGCCATTGATTACTAAATCATAAGCTCTTGAGAGCGAATCCTCGGGGTTATCTATCAGTGTTTTTGAGTCTACACTTGGCGCGGTAAATGGATGATGAATGGCATTAAGAGAGCCATCATCTGAAACTTCAAACATAGGGAAGTCGAGAACCCAAATAGGAGCCCATTCTTTATTGTAGAGATTTAAATCATGACCAAGTTTTTCCCTTAAATTACCAAGAGCCTCATTGACTACTTTAGATTTATCGGCGCCAAAAAAGATAATATCTCCAGTTTTTGCTTCTGTTAGGTCAATTACTTTCTGAGTGACATCGTCACCTAGGAATTTAATAATGGGAGATGAGGGTCCATCTTCATTGAGTTTAATATAGGCTAAGCCCTTAGCACCATAGATGCTTACATACTTTGTATAGTCATCTATTTGCTTACGACTAATTGATGCCCCACCTTCAACTTTGAGCGCAGCAACTCTTCCATTTTTATTGTTTGCAGGCCCTGAAAAAACTTTGAATTCAACATCTTTCATGATGCCATTCACATCGATTAGATGTAATGGAATTCTCATATCGGGTCTATCAACACCATAGAGATTAATGGCTTCTTTATAGGTAATTGTTGGAAATTTAGAGGGTAAATTAATACTGCCAACCTCTTTGAAAAGCCCTCTTATCATCTCTTCCATAAGAGATGTAATTTCATCTTCATTCATAAAGGATGTCTCAACATCAAGCTGAGTAAATTCGGGTTGACGATCTGCCCTTAAGTCTTCGTCCCTGAAACATTTAACAATTTGATAGTATCTTTCAAATCCAGACATCATGAGAAGCTGTTTGAAAAGTTGCGGTGATTGAGGAAGAGCAAAGAAGTTACCCTCATGTGTTCTTGATGGAACGAGATAGTCTCTTGCTCCCTCTGGTGTTGCTTTAGTTAAAAAAGGCGTCTCAATATCTAGAAAGTCATTGCTATCCATAAAGTCACGCATAAAGTGGGTTACTTTTGATCTGAGTCTTAAACGTTTTTGCATTTCGTCTCTTCGGAGGTCTAAATAACGATATTTAAGTCTCACCTCCTCAGAAGTTTCCATCGAATCAAGTTGAAAGGGAATGGGTTTTGACGAATTTAATATTTCAATGTGTGAAGCAAGAACTTCTATTTCACCAGTTGGAATTTTACTATTAACCATCTCACTCGCCCTAGCAACAACTTGGCCAGTTATCTGAATGACAAACTCATTCCTAATCGTTTCGGCCAATTTAAAAGTATCTGCAGTATCCGGATTGATGACAATTTGAGCGATTCCTTTTTTATCTCTAACGTCAAGAAATATTACACCCCCATGATCACGTCTCCTATTGACCCAGCCACAAAGTTTAACTTGTGAATCAAGAGCTGACTTATTTAGTTCACCACAAAAATGTGTCCTCATTTTTTTTCCTTAATCTTTAAATTTTCAGGTGTCACAACACCTGCTGATATCACTAGTTTAAACGCCTCTTCAACACTCATTTTTAACTCAACTGCATCTTTTTTTGGAATCATCACAAAAAAGCCTGAAGTCGGGTTGGGTGTTGTTGGAACAAACAAATTAATAACATCTTTTCCAATAATACTTTCAACCTCACCTTTATAGTCACCAGATTGAAAAGCAATAACCCAGATGCCTTTACTTGGATATTGAATTAAAAATGCTTTTCTAAAGCTGTCACTTGATGTATTTAAAACAGTTGAAGAGATTTTCTTTAGGGCATTATATATATTTCTAAAACCAGGTATTTTATTTAACGCACGCTCCCATAAGTCGAGTAGTTTACGGCCTAAGATATTAGTAACAAGGCCTCCAGTAATGAGGATAACTAGAATAACTAGAGCAATTCCAGAGCCTGGAATAGTTGTATCTAGATTGAGTAGAGATTCCGGTAGGAGTCTAGCTGGAACAAGATTATTTACAATTTCTAAAAAGAATTTGATAAGGAGTACACTTAGAGCAAGTGGAATCCAAAATAAAAGCCCGGATATAAAGTAATTTCTTAAGCGCTTCACTGAACTTGAAGATAAATACAAAAAAAGAGTTATTTTAACACAAGCTGTATTGTCAATATGAGACTCGAGAGCTTAATATAAGTGGTTATTGATTGAGTTCTTCATCCCTAAGTGTTAGAATCTCATAACCATTTTCAGTCACTAAAATTGTATGCTCTGTTTGAGCTGAAAGCGATCTGTCTTTAGTTGTAACTGTCCAGCCATCAATTCTTGAAGTAATAACTTCATAACCACCTAAATTCACCATTGGTTCAATAGTAAAGGTCATTCCAGGTTCAAGAATAGGGCTTTGAGATATTTTTCCATCATCGTAATGAATCACTTGAGGGAGTTCATGAAAAACCTCACCTATACCGTGACCACAATAATCTCTGACGACAGAGCAGTTTTTACTGTGTACATAAGCACCAATAACTTTACCAATTTCTCCTAAGTGGATACCAGGCTTTACTTTTTCAATACCTAGCATCATTGAATCTCTCGCAACGTTACAAATTTTTAATGCTTTAACACTAGGCTTGCCAACGATAAACATTTTCGAAGTATCACCATGAAAGCCTTCTTTTATTACAGTAATATCAATATTGATGATATCACCTTTTTTGAGTTTCTTTTCACTAGGAATCCCATGACAAACTACATTATTAACAGAAGTACATATCGATTTTGGGAAGCCATTATAGTTAAGAGGAGCGGGAACTGAATCTAAGTCATTTACAATATAATCATGACAAATTTGATCGAGTTTTTCTGTTGTAACTCCAGTTCTAACATGTTCACCAATCATTTCAAGTACACTCGATGCTAGCTTTCCAGCAAGACGCATCTTATCGACTTGATCTAGAGATTTGATACTGATAGACATACTTTATTTAGGTTGTTGTGCTCTTTTTTCCAGAGCTTTAATTCTGTCTTCAAGTGGTGGGTGAGATGACCATAGCTGAGAACGTTTAGATTTTGGCTTTTCTCCAATTCCAAAAGCTGCTAATTGTTCTGGTAATGGCTCTGGCTCTCTCTGTCCGAGACGTTTTAGTGCATTAATCATGTTTTGATGACCCGCTAGATCTGCACCGCCAGTATCAGCGATATATTCTCTTTTACGGGAAAAGTACATAACAATAATACTAGCCAGAATTGAAAGTACTATTTGTGCAAAGATAGTGGTAACAAAGTATCCAATACCATAGCCACGTTGGTTTTTAAGTATTACTCGATCAACAAGATGACCAATAACTCTTGAGAAGAATATCACAAAGGTGTTAACAACTCCCTGAATAAGAGTCAGTGTGACCATATCTCCATTGGCAACATGACTCATTTCATGACCAACTACCGCTTCAATTTCACCTTGAGTCATGTTGTCAATAAGTCCTTGTGAAACTGCCACTAAGGCGTTATTTTTACTAGCTCCAGTAGCAAATGCATTCATTTGACTTGAAGGGAAAATAGCCACTTCAGGCATCTTTATACCAACAATTTTAGATTGTTTTTTTACTGTTTCAATAAGCCATTTTTCAATATTATTTTTTGGTGAAGAAATGACAGTAGCACCCGTCATTCTTTTAGCCATCCACTTTGAAATAGCTAGTGAGATGAACGCACCTCCAAAACCAAAAATGCCAGAAAAAATTACAAGAGCATTGATATTTAAATCACTTCCATTTTGCATGAGGAGACTTTCAACTCCAAGAATCCTTAGAGTAATACTCAAAATTACCATAATGGCAATATTAGTAATTAAAAAGAGAAATATTCTTTGCATATTTATTCCTGAAATTAAAAAAGTAATCAACTCCACATATTATATAAATAAATAACTTTATTTATGTGATATTGATGAATTTTTGTAATGGTTATTAATATAACCTTAAATCAAAAAAAACTACCGACCAGGCCAAATCATTCGTGCTTCAGTCATTGTGCAGGCATTTGCACCTAAGGATGTCAAGATTGTTTGATAAGATTTATCTTCAGGAGTAAGAATAATAAAACCACCATCTGCATAGCTAGATAATTCAAGATCTTCATTTTCAACTTTTAGTTGTGCAATTTCAGAACAAGATTGGTTGTTAATAGCGGTTACTAAAATTGTCGACAGGTAACAATATTCACCATCAGGACTTAAGCTAGCAGAAAACGAAGAGGAACCGTTGTTATATATCTGTGAAGAGACATGAAGAGAAGGGAATGAAGAGGGGTTTTGAGGGTGAGCAAATGTAATATTTAAGCCATTCAAATTGTATGATTTTTCAATTTGACTTAAATATTTTGAGCAGGTTGAGTTTATTCCTCGTAATTCAGAGTCTTCAAATAAAGAAGCAGCACTAGAATTAAATGAAAAGCCTAAAAGTAAAAGCGTGATAGTTTTTAAGAAATATCTATTCAAAGTTATTATTTAATTATCAACATATAGTTCAACTATACACTTAGTTTTATTATAGTAATATGATAATATTCTTGAATTATTAAATTTATAATTTGATTGAATATCTAATTTAAACTACTTTATAATTAAATTTAACTTAATCGAAGGAGTTTTAAAAATGAAATTAAGATTTTTATTTATTGCAGTTATTGCAATGTTTGTAAGTGGTTGTATGGACACTATTGCTGCCGTACCTGCTGCTGCAGTTAATGGGGTTGGTAACGTAGTTGGAGGTATTTGGGGGGCTGTAACAAGTATTTTTTAATATCCCCTTCTGACGCACACAATAAATCTCACTAGATTATGTTTAGTGAGATTTTTTTTATAATTTTTAAATAATGAATTAGATAATTTTCAATCTTAAGCTAAATTTTTATTTACAGCTAACTGCATAGCTTCTTTTTTGCTTGAAGCTTGAACAGAATATGAAACTTTATAACCTTGATCTAGTAGGTTTGAAATAGTCCATTCATTCCCCTTAAATGCTGGTAGTGTTAAGATAACTATTTCAGCTATTATGATGACTATCTGAAGTCCATCTGCAGTTGAGAAGTTAAAGAATCCAAGATATCCGTAAAGTTCATAATCAATACTCGCTAATATTAAGATTGTGAGAATATATGCGATAAAAATCTTCCAGAGCCCTCGGATTAAAAACCATACTGGGAATACTGGCAAACATGTTACAAAAGGTATAGCAAGCCAGGCAAAACCAGTTTTAACTGTTTTTAGATCTTTTGTGGGATGCTGAAGAACTTTATAAGTATTCATTAAAAAAATATAATGTATTTCTGAATTAGTATACCCATTCCATCTCACTTGAGTAATTCAAACAAGATAATATTAACTGGTTTTTTTAAAGGATTAAAAATAGTTATCTTGAAATTTAAATTTGTTAAATTAGCAAACTATATATTTTAATTTTTATTAAATAATATTAAATCAACACATACTTTTATAAGGTTAATCTTATAATGTAAATATTTATATTTCTTATGATATTAAAAGGACGACTTTTAAAAAACGCTAAACTAGAAAAAGTTCCAATAAGACAAAATGAGTTACACACCTTTTCGTCAACTCATACTTTGTCTATATATCCACTCAATTTTGTTTGTACCTTTATTCCAAAGAATGCTTGTTCTTCATTAAGATATTCAATTGCAATTGCTAATGGATTTATTAAAGATATTAACGATATAAAGTGGATTCACTCTAATAACCAGGCTTTTATTTCTTCTCAGAGAGAAGTTGCGTGTGCCAAATACACATTTGTTATTCTTCGATGCCCATTTAAGAGGATTGCTTCTTGTTTTTTGGATAAATTTGTAGGCAGAAAGTTAAAATTTAATGATGAAAATGGACAAAGATTGAGCATTAATTTCCATGAGTTTTTATTAATAATTAAATCTCAGGCTAGAAAAGATAGGAATGAGCACTGGAGAAATCAATCTGATTTTTTGCACTATGACATATATGATGACTATTTTTCTATAGAGTTGCTATCTGATGCACTAAATTCGCTTGAAAGTAGGGGTTTTAAGCTTATTGATACGCGGACAATTCTAAAACATGATTTATCAAAACATAAAAAAGTTGACGGTAACTTTTCAAAAATGAAAGATCTTGATTTGAAGAAAATGAAAGATGAGGGAATAACTCCAAATTATAAATCAATGTATAGTAATGAAGAAATTAACCTTGTAAAGGAAATATACAATGATGATATTGGATTATATAAAAGTCTTTTTGGCGAAAAAAATTTACTATTTTGATTTTTTTACCAAAAAATGTCTTTATTTAAAGTGAATTGATAACTCATTATTAATCGCTAGTTAAGTAATAAATTATTAATGATTCTAGAGGTTAAATATTTTTTTTTGATAAATTTAATCCTTCTCTCAACAGTCTGAATTATCAATCCCCCAAGGTGTTTTTGTATCACACAAAATAGCCCCATTGAGATCTGTTCCAGTTAGGTTTGCTCCTCTCAGGTCTGCTCCTCTCAGGTCTGTTCTTGTTAAGTTTGCTCCAGTTAGGTCTGCCCCACTAAAATCAGCTCTATTAAGATTTGCTTCTACTAGATTTGCATCTTTTAGAATGGCCTCGGTAAGTATGGCATTGCTTAGGTTTGCTCCACCCAAAAATGCTCCACTTAAGTTTGTTAATGTTAGGTATGCACCTCTAAGGTCTGCCCCACTCATGGTTGAGTTATTTAGGTTTGCCCTGCTTAGATCAGCTCGGTAGAGGATTGCACCTTTCCTAAGAACTGTATTACTGAGATTTGCACCCCTAAGGACTGCCTCAGTAAGGTCCACACCATCAAGGTCTGACTTACTAAGATCTGCTTTAATAAGTTTTATTCCATTAAGTTTTGATTTATCAAGCTTTGTATTTTTCAGATTTGCATGACTAAGATCTGAATTACTAAGATTTGCACCACTCATAACAGCCCACCATAAGTTAGCTCCACTTAGCTGCTCTCCAATTAGAATAACTCCATTTAAATTACAACTTTCACAAGAATTAAATTTTTTTAGTTTTAATTTATTTGCTTCAATAGTATCTGCTTTTGTAGATAAACTAAAAATGAGTAATAAAGATAACAAAAATATAAGTTTTTTCATAAAATAAGTAATAAGAAGTGGGGCGAGAAACGGGGCTCGAACCCGCGACAACCGGAATCACAATCCGGGGCTCTACCAACTGTTCACTTCGTTCACATCCTGTTTCACTTCGTGAAAAGGATGAGCTACCCTTTACCTACAACTAAAAAAGGACAATTAGTCCATAAATAATCAATAGTAAGTCTATCATACAAAATGGCACTTTTAGAGCCAAAAATACTCTCAAGTGCACGCAAAAAGGCACGTTTTTTATACCAATAAAATGGCAATATAGAAGGGGGTAGGACACCCCTTTTGAATGACTAGTTAATCGGGGAAACTGGGTTAGATGTGAAATTAATAAAAAATTAAGCTTGAAAAAGAGCCTCTTACTACATACTATTGATTATCTTTTGCTTCATTTTTTCAAAATCATCTTCATTAATTATGCCTGAATCTAGAAGTCCTTTTATTTTTTTAAGTTCTTCAATATAATCTAACGAATCTTCGACTTTTTTACAACTAATACCTTCTTTCGAATAGCCTATATTACATTTCCAGCCAGAACTAGTTGCAGTAGAGTTTGCAGGAATAATTTGACAGCCAGAGCCTATTTTTGTATAACCAGTGTTGCATTTCCAGCCATTCCCTGACAAAGATGCATTAGTTGGTACATATATTTTATTGCACCTATTGCCAACTTTCTTATAACCTTTGATGCAAGCCCAGCTTGAGCCAGAAACTTTCGCATTTGCAGGAATTTCTTTCTTTTTGCAACTATCTCCAGCTTTTTCATAGCCAGATTTACACTTCCAGCTTGTGCCAGATGCATAAGCATTGGTAGGTATTTTGGGATTTAAAACTGCAAGGTAATTTTTATCTAGAATGTCATTATTTCTAAATAGAATCGTGCAAGTATGTGATTGTACTTTATAAAGTTTACAACAGTCTATTGCAGCTCTATCAGCTTCAGTCCTATTATTCCACCCAGGAATGTAACAAAAACCACTAAAGTCAGCGCTCTTAATATTATCTTTAGGGTAAGCAACTGCCATCGACCTATGAAATGGGGTACGGTAGTAGTCCATATACCAGTCTTTCCAGGATTTAACAGCTCCTTCATTTAGAGAAGGGTCTGGAGGTGTGGCATAGTCAGCTAAATCAAAGGTATCCCAAAATAACTTCAAACTATTTTTATCAATTGTAGTTGGGTATTCAGATAACGCGTTTGAAGAAAAAAATGCTGAAAAGAGGAGTACAAAATATAGTGTGATTTTTCTCATAATTTAACTATACCTTAATATATATTAATTTGAACTATTTTTTGTACTAAACAGGGAACTACTTTCAAAGTAATTTAAGTACTTTAGGATGGCGAATATCGAGTTCTAATAGGTACTATTAAGCAATATTTATTAAATTAAATTAATAAATATAACATATTGATTTATATACAATTTTAAAACTCAATAAGTAGTATATATTATGTATACCTTATTATTTTTGAGACAAAATATGGTATAATATGTTTTAATAAAATAATAGAAAAAACCTTCTTGGATAGACCTAGAATATTACAAAGAAGAAACACTATATCTTATATAACAACCTTAATATTTTTTGAATTTTCTAGGTATAAAGACTTCCCAAAACGTAGTAATACTTAATTAATTTATATATAGTAAATTAGTATAGTTTCAACTACGTTTATCTAAGCTAACAATCGTATGGTCATCGACCATAAGTGACTTTTATTTTTGCGGCACTAGATAATACTAATTATTGGTATTTCTATGTAGTTTCTTATATTTAGCCAGTCTAACCTACTCCTTAATTATGAATTCTTCGAGATAATCTGGTTGTCCAGATTCATTACCAATATTTGTCTTTAGTAAAATCCCCGTCTTACCAAATCTACTATCATATTTGATTACACATTTTCCCATATCAGGGTTTTTGATTCTTCCTGCTTCTCCTGATGTATAGCAAAATTTTTGTGAATCACCATATGCATTCTCATAATTACCAAACCAATCAATATAGTCTGAAAAATAGCCATACCAAACGCCCATTTGATTAGCGTCACAAGGAACAGTACCCATTTTGGGGTGTAATCTCATTTGTTTTGATGGATTTATGGAGCATTCAAGAAAAGTTCTTGATATAAGATTTGCAATCTGCTTATGGTTTACTTCAGAAGTATTTATTTTCGCTTTAGCCATATATCCGTTATACATAGGAATACCCACACCAGCAAGAATGCCAATGATTGCAACTACGATGAGTAACTCGATGAGTGTGAATGCCTTTTTCATACCCTCTATTAATCAAACTCGACTTATGTTGTTAATAATGTTTAACAATCTTTGTAGTTCTTCACCATACATTCACGTGCAAGTTGTTTTGTTTTCTCAGAAAATGTCCAAATACCTTGGTCATTTGGAAGGTCATCCTCAAATTCTCCAACATATTTATCTCCACCAGGAAGGGTTATAGTGCCTTGTCCGTTTCTTTTTCCATCTTTAAATGTGCCAACATATTTTTGCCCATCTAAAAAGGTATTGGTTCCTTGTCCATTTGCAGTGTCATCCTTAAACTCTCCGACGTATTTCTCTCCATCTAAATGAGTTATTACTCCATTCCCATCAAATAATCCATTTTTAAACTCACCGATGTATTTCCTTCCATCTGGAAAGGTTGCAGTGCCTTGTCCGTTTGGCATGTCATTCTTAAACTCTGCAATAATGATAGTTCCATCTGGAAGTGATAAAGTCCCTTGTCCGTTATATTCTCCAACTTTAAACTCACCCTCATATTTTGTTCCATCTGGAAATGATAAAACACCTTGACCATTTGCTGAATCATTCTCCCACTGGCCAACATATTTTGTTCCATTCATTAAGGTTAAAGTTCCATTTCCATGATTCATTCCATCTTTAAAATCTCCAACATATATCCTTCCATCTACTTGAGTAAGGACTCCTTTTCCATGTAATTTTCCATCTTTAAACTCACCAACATATGTACTTCCATCTGGATTAGTTAAAGTGCCTTGTCCGTTATATGACCAATCCTTAAACTCACCAACATATGAACTTCCATCTGGATTAGTTAAAGTGCCTTGACCATTTGCAGCATT
Source organism: Candidatus Pseudothioglobus sp. uisw_142 (assembly GCF_059512465.1). Taxonomy (NCBI): domain Bacteria; kingdom Pseudomonadati; phylum Pseudomonadota; class Gammaproteobacteria; family Pseudothioglobaceae (SeqCode); genus Pseudothioglobus (SeqCode); species Candidatus Pseudothioglobus sp. uisw_142. Next base: position 1,169,983 of record NZ_CM183452.1, on the reverse strand, counting down.
ATTTTTAAACTCCCCAACAATACTAGAACCATTTCGTGAGAAAACGCCTTGTCCGTTATATGACGAATCTTTAAACTCACCAACATATGTACTTCCATCTGGATTAGTTAAAGTGCCTTGACCATTTGCAGCATTATTTTTAAACTCTCCAATGTATTTCACACCATTTGAAAGGGTTAGAGTTCCATTTCCTTCATAATATCCATCTTTAAACTCACCAATGTATTTTTCATTTAAAGACGTATAGGTTCCTTGACCGTTAAAAATGTAATTCTTAAACTCACCAATATATTTCACTCCATCTAGAGAGGTCAAAATCCCCTTGCCGCTAAAATTGTCATTCTTAAAATCGCCAATGAACTTAACTCCATTAGAGAGAGTTATAGTCCCCTTACCATCAAACTCATCATTTTTAAACTCACCAACATAAACACTAACTTTAGTGGAATCTCCAGTCATATCTGGAAAAGTTAGAGTTCCTTGACCATTGCGTTTTCCATCTTTAAATTCACCAACATAACCTTCATAGGTACCAAAACAATTATTCCAAGAAGATAGTTCAGTTCCTGAACAATTAGGCAAGCTCAACGCCTCCCTCGAAATAAAGAGTGATGAAAAAATAATGATTAGAATGGGTAGAAGTTTTTTCATAATCTCATTGTAGTTTATTCTGAAACTAAATACCACCCATCACTCGATTAATAAGACTCGACTTATGCTCTATACAGAGATGAGCATATCGCTTTGTAACACTAATCTGTTTATGCCCTAGAACATCTGCTATCTCCAAGAGAGATGCCCCAGATTGAGCCAAGTAAGACGCACAGGAATGACGAAGGTCGTGGAATCTAAAGTCCTTAATTTCAGCATCCTCGAGAGCCTTCTTCCAAGGCTTAGTAAAGCAGTAAGCAACCTCTTCTTTAACTTTAGATGCAAAGATTAAACTACTATCTTTGGTATCAAATAGTTGCAGCTCTTTAATTACAGAATCTGTCAACGGCAGAACTTTAGGTTGACCGTTTTTAGTGGTTGAGACATAAGCAGTTCTTCTCTCAAAATCAATATCATTCCACCTCAGTTTAGTGAGTTCTCCCTTCCTTGCTCCTGTTGTAATTGCAAGGAGTACAATGAGGTACAACTTATCCCAATGAGAGGCTCTACAAGAGCTAAATAGACGCGTTCTTTCAGCTTCTGATAAGAACCTTATTCGCTCATTATTCTCTGGAAGAGAGGTGATTTTGCGGACAGGATTTACTTCTAGTCCGTACTCTCTACAAGCATAAGAAAATACAACTGAAATAGCAGCTACATAACGGTTAATTGTGGCATTTTTAAGGTGAACAGGAAGGGTACCTAGAGCATCATTAATATCTGTAGTTGTAGTATCAATTATTGGCTTATCACCTAAAGCCTTAATCCAAAAATTGAGCTTAACTCTTTCATCATTTACTCTAGTTCCTTTGTACTCATTATTGAGGTATTTTTCTATTACTAATGAGAGTAATGTTCGAGACTTTGATTGAGTGTATGCAAGTAATTTATTTCTATCACTTTCAACACTATGAACAAATTGAACTGCTGACCTTTTGGTGCTGAAGGTCTTAGTTATTCTCTTTTCTTTATCTACTAGAATAAAAACACGGTAAGCAGTATCTTGTTTACGTTTAACTTTTTGTATGTAAGCCATTTCACTTCTCCAAGCAAAGTGCACGTAAAAGTGCACGGAAAAGGACTTTTTGACTTCTTTTCTAGTTGAGTATTAGGCTGAAACCATAATATGAGGTGGGGCGAGAAACGGGGCTCGAACCCGCGACAACCGGAATCACAATCCGGGGCTCTACCAACTGAGCTATTCCCGCCATAAAAAAAAGTGGCGCGCCCAATACGATTCGAACGTATGACCTACGGCTTAGAAGGCCGTTGCTCTATCCAGCTGAGCTATGGGCGCATAACTTTGCTTTAATAAAGTTTAGGCTTGCACTTTAAAAATTAATTTTGGTCGGAGTGGAGGGATTTGAACCCCCGACCACCTGGTCCCAAACCAGATACGCTACCAGACTGCGCTACACTCCGAAGGTGTGTAATTATACTGTCATCGTCTTCTTAGTCAATGCTTAATTAAGCTTGATTTATTAGATCATTTTATTTATTTGTTAAAATAATTATTATGCAGTTCTGTTTCGTCTTTAGTTGCCAAAATAACCTTAATTTTTTCTCTATTTGCAATATTTTTTTTGATGAGTGACGGGTCAGTTAATTCTGATTTATTACTTTGGATTTCTTGGAATAAATTGGACTGACCACCAGTCATTGCTATATAAACTTGAGCAAGAATCTGAGCATCTAAAAGAGCCCCATGCCTCGTTCTGGCACTTGTATCAACTCCAAATCGACGACAAAGAGCATCTAAATTATGCATAGTGCCAGGCCTTTGTTTTTTTGATAGTTCAAGAGTATCAATAACTGGACATAAATCTTGTATTTTTTTCTGTATGCCATTAAGTTTAAGTTCGTTGTCAAGAAAGCCTAAGTCAAATGGTGCATTATGGATAATCAATGTTGCCCCTTCAATAAAGGATAATAAATCATCTGAAATTTGATTAAATTGAGGCTTGTTGATCAGAAATTTATCTGTAATTCCATGAATGTTAACTGAGTCACCAACAGTTCGATTTGGTTGAATATATTTGTGGAATTCAGTATTAGTGACCTCTCTATTTTCAATTTGTACGGCTCCAACTTCAATAATGCGATGACCTTCTTTTGGGTTAATTCCAGTTGTCTCTGTATCAAGCACAATAAGCCTTTCCATATTTTGCATAATAAAGTAAAATATTACATTTTAGCATTCACCCTCAAAGGTTAACAAAGATTATGGCAAGAGTAACAGTAGAAGATTGTTTAGATAAGGTTCAGAATAGATTTGAATTAGTTTTAGTGGCTGCTAAGCGCGCCCATCAATTAAATTCAGGTGGTTTCAGAACAACTTTAGATGTTGGAAAAGATAAGCCGACTGTTTTAGCTTTAAGAGAAATTGAGGCTGGATTAATTGATGCTTCAATTTTGACTGAAGAGTATGCAATTGAAGAAGAGCTTAACGCACAAGAAAAGCTTGCAGATGAAGCTAAGATGAGTGAAGTTAAAGAGGAGCTTTCAGAGGCAACGCTCGATTCTGAGGTTTCAACTGATAATTTAGCTGTTAAAGATGAAGATGAATAAACTCCATTAAATCTTTTAAAGAAAAAATGACGCTCTGGCGTCATTTTTTTTGCTTAATTTATAGATATTTTTATAGCATTCCAATCAGTGACTTTGGTAACATGGATTTTTTAAGAAATTTAAATCGAGGTTTTTAAATGAAATACCCAATCATGCAAAGCAATAGAAAGCCTTTAATTGACGCTCAAAAATATGAATCGATGTACGAACAGTCAATGTCTCAGCCTGATGAATTTTGGGCAGATCAGGCAGATCAGTTTATTAGTTGGGATAAAAAGTGGGATAAAGTCTCTGATGTTGATTTTTCTAAAGGGAAAATTGCTTGGTTTGAGGGTGCAACTCTTAATGTTTCGTATAATTGTCTTGATCGTCATCTTCCTGAGAGAGCAAATCAGGTCGCGATTATTTGGGAAGGGGATGATCCAGATTCAAGTCAGTCCATCACCTACAAAGAGCTCCATGAAATGGTTTGCAAATTTTCAAATGGAATGAGAGATCTCGGTGTTGAGAAGGGTGACCGTATTTGCCTTTATATGCCAATGATTATAGAAGCAACTGTTGCAATGCTTGCATGCGCAAGACTTGGAGCAATTCATTCTGTTGTTTTTGGTGGCTTCTCACCCGATGCTTTGAGAGATAGAATCCTTGATAGTGAATGTAAGATGGTAATTACTGCTGATGAGGGTGTTAGGGGAGGTAAATCTATACCACTAAAAGCCAATGTAGATATTGCAACAAAAGAGTGTGATTGTGTCGAGCATATTGTAGTTGTTAAGAGAACTGGTAACGATATAGGCTGGTCAAACAGAGATGTTTGGTACCATGAGCTGGTCAAAGATGCATCATCCAAATTCCCATGTGAAATGTTCGACGCTGAAACGCCACTCTTTATTCTATACACTTCAGGTTCAACTGGAAAACCCAAGGGTGTTCTTCATACCTCTGGTGGCTATCTGCTCTATGCCGCAATGACTCATAAATATACTTTTGATTATCAAGAGGGAGATATATATTGGTGCACTGCCGACGTCGGCTGGGTAACCGGACACTCGTACATTGTTTATGGGCCACTAGCTAATGGAGCAACCTCTTTAATGTTTGAGGGTATTCCAAATTATCCAGACGCTTCAAGATTCTGGCAGGTCATTGATAAACACCAAGTCAACATTTTCTATACGGCTCCAACTGCAATTAGAGCTCTGATGGGTGCAGGAAATGAGCTCGTACAAAAAACTTCTAGATCTAGTTTAAAAATACTTGGCACTGTTGGAGAGCCAATCAATCCTGAAGCCTGGGAATGGTACTATAGTGTTGTTGGTGAAGAGAGGTGTCCTGTGGTGGATACCTGGTGGCAAACTGAAACAGGCGGCCATATGATTACACCAATGCCATTTGCAACTGAATTAAAGCCTGGCTCTGCAACGAAGCCTTTTTTTGGTGTTGAGCCCCAAGTTTTAACCGAGAGTGGTGAAGTGTTAGAAGGTGAAGCCTCAGGTATTCTTGTTTTGGCCCGCTCATGGCCTGGTCAAATGAGGACGCTCTATAACAATCATGAGCGTTTTATGGAGGCTTATTTTTCAACGTATCCTGGAAAATATTTTGCTGGTGATGGTGTTAAGCGTGATGCCGATGGCTATTATTGGATTACTGGTAGGGTGGATGATGTCTTAAACATTTCTGGACATCGTCTTGGAACAGCTGAAATAGAGTCCGCTCTTGTTTTGCATAGTAATGTCAGTGAGGCTGCAGTTGTTGGAATGCCTCACGATATTAAGGGACAAGGAATCTATGCTTACGTCTCTCTAATGAGTGGCATTGAGGGAACTGATGAGCTTAAAAAAGAACTAGTTGCACTTGTTAGAAAAGAGATTGGACCCATAGCTACTGTTGATAAAATTCAATTTGCACAGGGCCTTCCTAAAACAAGATCTGGAAAGATTATGAGGCGCATTCTCAGAAAAATCGCAGAAGACGACTATAAAGAGTTGGGAGATACTTCAACGCTTGCTGAGCCTGGCGTAGTTGAGGATTTAATTTCTAATAGAATTTAATAGTCACCTAAAGTACCTAAGTAAAACGATGAACGCACTTCTCTACTTTGTTGTGCTCTTGGCTTGGGGGTCATCATGGTTCGCCATTAGCTTTCAATTGGGAGATGTTGCCCCACAGGTTTCAATAGTTTGGCGATTTTTACTCGCCTCAATCATTCTTTTTATTTGGTGTTATTTTAGAGGCCTCAAGCTCTCATTTCCTTGGCGAGATCATTTGAGTTGGTTGTTGCTAGGTTTTTTTCTGTTTTGTGTTAATTATATTTGTGCTTATTTTGGTACCTTTTATCTTGCTTCTGGCTTAGTTTGTCTTATTTTTTCAACCCTTACCTTATTTACCGTTTTCAACGGATTTATTTTTTTTAAAAAACCAATAAGGCTGCCTATATTAGTTGGTGCAGTGGTTGGTATAGCAGGGCTTTCAATAATATTTTCAAATGAAATTAGTAGTGCTGATTGGTCTCTTGAGTCAGGCGTTGTTAAAGGTTTTCTTTGGATGCTATTGGCAACTTTTTTTGCCTCAATTGGTATGCTTTTATCAGGCCAATTTCAGGCTCGTAAAATGCCACTAGTCCAAAGTAATGCTTTTAGTATGCTCTACGGTTCACTGATATTAGTATTTTATATAGCCATGAGTGATGTAAGCTTCAGCTTTAATACCAGCTATAGTTATGTCATATCACTGGTTTATTTAGCACTGATTGCATCTGTAATTGGATTTGGAGTTTACTTAAAGCTTGTTGGAAATATTGGGGCAGATAAGGCCTCATATGTAAATATTTTTACGCCCACCATTGCGCTTCTTTTGTCCACTTTATTTGAAAATTATGAGTGGAGCTGGGTTGGCTTAATAGGCGTATTATTAATTATTATTGGGAATATAATCGTTCTTTATGCAAAACCAGTCAACTAGAAGTATTGCTAAAGAAACTAAAAGGAGAATCTGATGGATTTAAAAACCACTTTAATGGATCGAAAATCCACAAGGGCTTTCTTGGATAAAGAAGTGCCCATGGACACAATAAACGAAATCATTGAGCAGTCCAAAACAGCACCTTCTGGAGTGAATACACAGCCCTGGCAAGTTGCAGTCATTCAGGGCGAGAGTAAAAATAACCTCTGTAATAAGTTTGAGAAGGCTTTTAGAGGCGGAGTAAAAGGCTCTATGGACTATAAGTATTACCCAGTTGAGTGGCTTGACGAATATAAACAAAGAAGAAAGGAATGCGGCCTTATCCTCTACTCAACATTGAATATAAGTAGAGAAGATAAAGACAGACAGCTTGACCAGTGGGCGCTAAATTATCAAGCCTTTAATGCCCCTGTTATTCTTCTATTTTTTATTGATAGATCAATGGAGAAAGGCTCTTTTATGGATTATGGAATGTTTATTCAATCGATCATGCTTTCAGCTGTCGAAAAAGGATTGGCAACTTGTCCTCAGGCAGCTCTGGGAGAGTATCCTGACATTGTTCGCCAAGAGTTTCCAGAATACAAGGACAAAATGGTGCTTTGTGGTCTAGCTTTGGGCTACGAAGACAAGGGTCAAATCGTCAACTCATACAGAACACCAAGGGAAGATTTAAGTCGTTTTGTAAGGTACTATAACTAAAATAGATAGATTTATTGTTCAGTCTGCTCTTTTGCAAGCTCAAGCTCAAATTGACTCAGCTCAAGCTCGATGAGGGCGCTTGAAAGCTCTTCGGTTAGTGATTTAATTTGATTATCATTTGTAATTACAAATGATTCGCTTTGGCTGAGTTCAGACTGGAGTTGATTGTTTCGAGTTTTAATTAAATTCATCTCAGCCTCAAGCACTTGAACCTTGCTAGATGAAAGATTAAGTTTTTTAGTAGATGAATTCAGCAAGTCAAGGGAGTTTATTAATTGACTATCTAGATCATCCAGTTGCGTTTGCAAACTAATAAGATCTGATTTGTATTGTTTAATCTCTTCAGAGTTATCAATGGAAATAATGACAGGCTCAGGAGTCTTTATATTAAATTGTGAATAAGTATGCCCTATAAAAAAAACAACCACAGTTGATATTAAATAGAAGGCAATTTTTTGGTTCATTTTTATCTATCTTTTAATAAAAATTGATCATGAATCTTTAATCCACTTAGCAGCATCTTTCGCATAATAAGTCAAGATGGCATCTGCACCAGCCCTTTTAAAGCAGAGCAGTGTTTCAAGAACCGTTGACTTTTCATCAATCCAGTTCTTTTGACTAGCTGCCTTAAGCATAGCATATTCACCACTGACATGATAGGCAAAAGTCGGCACTCCAAACGTTTGTTTAACATTGGATACAATATCAAGATATGGTAGGCCTGGCTTGATCATGACCATATCAGCACCCTCGTTAATATCCAGTTCGACCTCGCGAATTGCTTCGTTAGCATTTCCAGGATCCATCTGGTAGCTCTTTTTATCTGACTTTCCAAGGCTTCCAGAAGAACCAACTGCATCCCTAAAGGGTCCATAAAATGACGAGGCATATTTTGCAGCATACGATAATATGTTGGTATTTTTATAGCCTGACTCTTCTAGTGCATTTCGAATTGCCCCTATTCTTCCATCCATCATGTCAGAGGGCGCAACGATGTCCGCGCCCGCCTCGGCATGTGAAAGGGCTTGTTTGATGAGAACCTTGACTGTTTCATCATTGAGAACATATCCATTGGAATTAATTAATCCATCCTGACCATGGCTTGTAAATGGGTCCAATGCAACGTCAGTAATCACTGCAAGCTCTGGGAAGCTTCTCTTGAGAGCGCGGACAGCTCTTTGAACAAGTCCATCTGAATTATAAGACTCTTCAGCATCTTCAGTTTTTTTCTCAGAAGAAATAACGGGAAAAAGGGCAATGGCTTGAATTTTTAAATCAACAATCTCCTTAGCCTCAATCAAAAGCTGGTCGATGCTTAGTCTTTCAATACCAGGCATCGAGTCAATTTTTTCCTTAATGTTTTCTCCCTCTATAACAAATAGAGGGTAGATTAAATCGTTAGCAGTTAAAGTGTGTTCACGAACTAAAGAACGATTAAATTCTTGTTTTCTCAATCTTCTTGGTCGATGAGTTAAAATGGACATTTTCATTCCTAAAGTAACATTAACCAAATTATACAATAATGAAGCAATCATCCGAAACACTTACAAGTTTATCAAGCGTTAACAAGGCTTTTATTGAGCCTTTTCCCAATTCTAAAAAAGTCTATGCTAAAGGCTCAAGGGACGACATCAATGTCCCCATGAGGCAAATTAAGCTTACAGATACCATAGGAGATTTGGCTGAAAAAAACGATCCAATCCATGTCTATGATACCTCTGGACCCTATACAGACCCTACTAAAACGATTAGTTACAGAGATGGGATAGAATCAGTTCGCTCGAATTGGATTGAGGAAAGAGAAGACACAGAAGTATTAGATGGTGTGAGCTCAAATTTTTCTAATGAAAGACTAAATAACAAAGAGCTTGATGAGCTAAGGTTTGAACATTTAAGAGCTCCTAGAAAGGCAAAGAAAGGAAAAAATGTGACTCAGATGCACTATGCAAAAAAAGGCATTATAACGCCTGAAATGGAGTACATTGCAATAAGAGAAAATTGTCTTTGGCAAGAATATCAGGACCAAATTGGACAACATCAAGGTGAAAGCTTTGGCGCTGCAACGCCAAAGATTATTACGCCAGAATTTGTAAGAGACGAAGTAGCTAGAGGCCGCGCAATTATTCCTAATAATATTAACCATCCTGAAACAGAGCCAATGATTGTTGGTAGAAACTTCTTAGTTAAAATTAATGGAAATATTGGTAACTCAGCGCTTGGCTCTTCAATTGATGAAGAGGTTGGAAAAATGGTTTGGGGTGTTCGTTGGGGCGCTGATACCATTATGGATCTATCAACAGGTAAAAATATTCATGAAACACGTGAATGGATTATTCGTAATTCACCAGTCCCTGTTGGAACTGTGCCTATTTATCAAGCGCTTGAAAAAGTGAAAGGTGTTGCAGAAGATCTGACCTGGGAGATCTTTAGAGACACGTTGATTGAACAAGCTGAGCAGGGCGTTGATTACTTTACGATTCATGCTGGTGTTCGCCTTAAATACGTCCCATTGACAATGAATAGGGTTACTGGAATCGTATCTAGAGGGGGCTCTATCATGGCGAAATGGTGTCTTGCGCATCACACAGAGAGTTTTCTTTACACACACTTTGAAGACATTTGTGAAATTATGAAGGCTTATGACGTGACCTTCTCACTTGGTGACGGTTTGAGACCAGGATCAATTGCCGATGCAAATGATGCCGCTCAGTATGGTGAGCTCGAGACTCTAGGTGAGCTTACTAAAATCGCCTGGAAGCATGACGTGCAAACTTTCATTGAAGGTCCGGGTCATGTTCCAATGCACATGATTAAAGATAACATGGAAAAGCAGCTTGAAGAGTGTGGTGAAGCTCCTTTCTATACTCTTGGACCATTGACCACAGATATTGCGCCTGGATATGATCATATTACCTCAGCAATTGGAGCAGCACAAATTGGCTGGTATGGCTGTGCGATGCTTTGCTATGTCACCCCTAAGGAGCATCTTGGGCTACCTAACCAGGATGATGTTAAGACAGGAATTATTACTTATAAAATTGCTGCGCATGCAGCTGATCTTGCTAAAGGACATCCAGGAGCTCAGATCAGAGATAATGCACTCTCCAAAGCCCGATTTGAATTTAGATGGGAAGACCAGTTTAACTTGGCACTTGATCCAGATACAGCGAGAAGCTTTCATGATGAAACGCTTCCAAAGCAAGCGGCTAAAACTGCGCATTTTTGCTCAATGTGTGGACCTAAGTTCTGCTCTATGAAAATCTCACAAGATATTAAGGGGCTTGACAGCGCTACGGTTGAAAAAATTCAAGAAATTCAGATTGAAATGGATAAAAAATCTGAAGAATTTCTAGATAATGATAGTGAAATCTATTTAAAAGAAGGGGCTTAAAGCTAGTTAGAGTTAAATCTTGATCAGCGGCGTGATGACTTCAAGAATCTCATTAACTGCGCCGCGATTTTTATCGAAAGTTTTTTTGGCATTAACCCCAAGCTGCTCTCTTCTATGATCACTTTTAAGTAGTTCAGAAATTGTGCTCATCAATTCATCCGCATTGGTGACTTGGATTGCCGCATCACTCCTTAATAGTTTCTTTGAGATTTCTTCGAAGTTAAATACACTAGGGCCAAAAATAATTGGTTTTGATAAGGATGCAGCTTCCAGCATATTTTGACAGCCATTATCAGAAAGACTTCCTCCAATAAAGGCAAGGTCGCAGACTGAATAATAGGACATCATCTCACCCATAGTATCACCAATTAAAATATCAGTATCTTCAGAACATTTTAATACTGCAGATCTTCTTTCAGCCTTAAGCCCACTTGCTTTTGCAAGCTTAAAAACCTCATTGAATCTCTCAGGGTGTCTTGGAATAATAATTAAAAGAGAGTTGATATTATCTGCAGAATTGATATAACTTTTAATGATTTGTTCTTCTTCACCTTCACGAGTACTGGCAAAAACAGTTATTTTCCTGTCTCCAATTATTTTTTTTAAAGCTTTGATAGACTTATCGTCAATTGTATTGTTACTGTCAAACTTTAAACTACCCGTTGTAATCATCTTTTCTTGATTCGCTCCAAGTGATATGAACCGATCAGATGAAAATGAATTTTGAGCGCAAATCAAACTGAGGTTATTTAAAGAGGCCTTGACTAATTTTGCAAAATATTTGTCATATCTTTGAAATGACTTATCTGATAAACGCGCATTGATGAGTGCTGTAGTAATGTTTTTCTTTTTAAGTATATGTATTAAGTTTGGCCAAATTTCAGTCTCAAGCAGGATGCAGATCTCAGGGTTTATTTTTCGAATAAATGAATCTAATATAATGGGAATATCAAAAGGAAAAAAACAGTGTTTAACGTTATTTTTATAGTAATTATTGACTGTATTAAAACCTGTAATTGTTGTAGTTGAAATAACAATCTGGTGATTGGGGTATTGACTCATAAGCTTTTCAATTAGAGGCTTAGAGGCATTAAACTCTCCAACAGAAACGCAGTGAGTCCAAATCACTCTTCCAGGTATTTTCTCAACGATACCGAATTGATTTTTTAGTTTTCTTGTCCAAGATGGATCGTGAGTATCTTTTATGAGAAGCCTAAAGATAGCTAATGGAATACTAAAATAAAGCACCAATGAATATAGAAATCTATTCATAGATAGGTTCAATTAAATGTTTAAGAGAAAAAATGATCATATAGTTTATCTAGGCACTCAAGATTCAAAGTTTTGATAAAGTCTTAATCAAGTTCGATTCTCTTCTAGAGGGCTTATGATAGGAAAAAAGGTATAATAGTTGCCAGATATTATAGCTTTATCATTTAACTTTCATTACATCTATTTCATTTAGACTGATTCTTAATTATGATCTTAGCTGTTAATTTATTATTTATTTAAAAGAATTATGAAATTTGTAGACTCTGCAAGCGTTGTCGTTGAGGCTGGAAAAGGTGGGGCAGGCTGCCTAAGCTTTCGTCGTGAGAAATATATCCCAGATGGCGGACCCGATGGTGGAGACGGCGGTGATGGCGGCAGTGTCTACTTTCAAGGTCAAGAGGGTTTGAATACGTTAAGTGAATTTCGATACAACCGACTATATAGAGCAAAGAATGGAATGCCAGGAATGGGTAGTGATCGAAGAGGAAAGTCAGCTGATGATTTGTATGTTGAGGTTCCACTAGGCACCAAAATCATCGATCTTTCTACAGATGAGGTCATCGGTGAAATAACACTCCACAAGCAAGATTTACTTGTTGCAAAGGGAGGGTTTCATGGATTAGGTAACGCACGATTCAAGTCATCAATTAATCGAGCTCCCAGACAAACTTCTCCAGGGACTCCGGGAGAATCCAGGGAGGTTGCATTAGAGTTAAATATAATGGCTGATGTTGGGCTTTTAGGGATGCCAAATGCAGGTAAGTCATCTTTGATTAGACAAATCTCGGGTGCTCGTCCAAAAGTTGCTGACTACCCTTTTACTACCCTGCATCCTAGTCTTGGTGTTGTCAAAGCAGGAAGTAATCACTTTGTCATGGCAGATATTCCCGGACTTCTTGAAAAAGCGAGTGAGGGTGTTGGACTTGGATTTGAGTTTCTTAAGCACCTGTCAAGAGCTAGAGTGCTTCTGCATGTTGTTGATATATTGCCATTTGATGGCTCTGATCCAATTAAAAATTATTTAACGATAGAATCTGAATTAAAAAAGTTTGATGATGAACTCTTCAAAAAATCTAGGATTGTTGCAATTAATAAAATCGACTTAATTGCAGAAAATGAAAGAGACAAGGTCATTAAGGATTTTCTGAAAAAAATCAAATACAAAGGAATTGCGTTTAACATATCAGCACTAAATGGTTTAGGCTGTAAATCCTTAATTTTTGGTTTGTATGATTTAATAGAGCAAAAAAATGAAGAAGAATAAGTGTTGGGTCGTTAAGATTGGATCCGCCCTTCTGACTAACAATGGAGAAGGAATTGACAAACAATTAATCTCTCAATGGGTGGAGCAGGTTTTAAGTCTTCAAGCTCATAACATTGATGTTGTGTTGGTTTCGAGTGGATCTATTGTTGAAGGAATGAAACGATTGGGATGGAAAGAGAAGCCAAGTGATATACACAAACTTCAGGCTGCTGCTGCAGTTGGTCAAATGGGATTGGTGCAAGCTTACGAGTCATTATTTGCAAAATACAATGTCCAAACTGCTCAAGTCCTTCTAACTCGTGATAATCTTATCAATTCTAAGCATTTCGAAAATATATCAGCAACACTAGCCAACTTGCTTGATTTTGGAATTGTTCCTGTCATCAATGAAAATGATACAGTCGCCACTGAGGAGATTAAGTTTGGTGATAACGACACTTTAGCTGCTCTTGTGGCCAATTTTTTAAATGCAGAAAGATTAGTAATATTGACTGATCAGCATGGTGTTTTTGATGCTGATCCTCGAAAAAATGCCAATGCAAATTTGATAGAAAAAATTCACTTTAATGATGAAAAATTAGAGCGAGTAGCTGGAAAAACAGGAGGCGCTCTGGGCTCTGGTGGTATGTACTCAAAAGTCATGGCTGCTAAGCAGGCCGCAGACACAGATACAATCTCGAATATTGCTTGGGGGCGAGAGAAAGAGGTGCTAACTAGGATTTATCAAGGTGAATATATAGGGACCTTAATTCATTGTTAGTATATATCGGTTTAGGCTCAAATTTAGAAAATCCAAAGGTTCAAATTGAAAAAGCACTTTCAGCATTAAATCTGTCTAATGGAGTCGCTGTGAATGAGGTTTCAAGTTTTTATGAATCAAAGCCTCTTTTAGAGATGCCTGGACCAAATTATATCAATGCAGTTTGCAGTATTAAAACCTCTATGGATGCAATTGATTTATTGGACGTCTGTCAAGGTATTGAAAATGATCAAAAGAGAGTAAGAGAGGTAAAATGGGGCTCGAGAACAATTGATTTAGATATACTTCTTTATGGGCAGCAAGTTATTTCAAGCGAAAGGTTATCTATTCCTCATCCTGAGATAACTAATAGGGCTTTTGTTTTGGTGCCAATGTACGAAATTGATAAAGAGATTAAGGTTCCTCTTTTAGGGTCAATAAAGAAATTAATTGATAGAGTTAATACGCAAGATTTAAAAAAATTATGAAGCACTCAGATTTAGGTCGTTATAAACAGAAAGGTGAAAAAATTACCTGTTTGACAGCTTATGATGCCTCAATGGCTAGTTTGATTGATAGTGCGGGTGTTGACACAATTTTGATTGGTGACTCTCTGGGAATGGTAATTCAAGGCGCAGAAAATACGCGTTCAGTCTCAATGGAAGATATGATTTATCATACCTCTATTGTCTCAGGTGCTTGTAAACAGTCATTGGTCATAGCGGATATGCCTTTTAATAGCTATGAGGATACTCAATCTGCCTTAAGCAATGCAAAAGCTTTAATAGATCATGGCGCTGAAATGATTAAAATTGAGGGCGGTATTGAACATACTGAGGTCATTAAAGCGTTGATATCTAATAATATCAATGTATGTGGTCATCTGGGTCTTCAGCCTCAGCTTGTCATCGATTCAAGTGATTATAAAGTCCAGGGAAGAGATAAGAGCTCTGCGCAATTAATTATTGATAATGCAATGCTATTAGAGTCACTTGGAGTGAGTGTATTGGTTCTTGAATGTGTTCCTAGCGACTTAGCAAAGGTTATTAGCGAGCAAATTAAAATACCAACAATAGGAATTGGTGCTGGAAGAGATTGTGATGGCCAGGTCCTTGTCAGCTATGATATGCTTGGAATTACTTCAGGGAGACAGCCAAGATTTGTTCGAAATTTTTTAAATTCTCAAGACTCTATTTCAGCTGCTGTAAAGTCGTATATCAAAGAGGTAAAGACGGGAACCTTTCCATCTGATAGTGAGAGCTATTAATGCAAATTTTCAAAACAACGACAGGTCTTAAGGGTTTTTTAGAGGATTGTCGGAACAATAACAAAAAAATTTCTCTAGTGCCTACAATGGGTGGGCTTCATGACGGTCATTTAAAGTTAGTCTATAGAGCTAGAGCAATCTCAGATATTGTTGTTGTTAGTATTTTTGTTAATCCAACGCAGTTTGCTAGAGGAGAGGATTTCGAAGACTACCCCAATACTCTTTCTAGTGATCAAAAAAAACTAGAATCAGAAGGAGTTGACGTTTTATTTCTTCCCTCTAAGGGGGAGATTTATCCTGATGGTTTGGATAATGATTATAAGGTTGGTGAAATTGGTCAAATACTGTGTGGTGCATTTAGACCAAGTCACTTTGACGGTGTTGCGCAAGTTGTTCAGCGTTTTTTTAATATTGTTAAGCCTGATTATTCAGTCTTTGGAGAAAAGGACTATCAACAACTTTTGATTATTAAATCATTGGTTGATAAACTTAAATTAGATATTCTCATTGAGTCTGTAGAAACTCAGAGAGAGATCGATGGTTTAGCAATGAGCACTAGAAATCAATATCTAGGTCATGAGGATCGTAAAAAAGCTCCCAACTTTTATTTAAAACTTAATGCGCTAAAAAAGTCTATACTGGATGGGAAATCTATTGAAGCATCAAGATTGAGAGTGATTGATGATTTAGATGAGGAATTTGAGACAGAGTATTTAGAGGTTCTAGATGCGAATAACCTTACACAAATCGAGACTAAAACCTCAGAAATTATTATAATATCTGCAATTAGATTCGGCGGAACGCGTCTAATAGACAATATTGTTTTTAGGAGAACGAATGTTTAGTATTACAGAAGAAGCAGAGGTTTATGTTGCAGATCTTTTTGAGCAGCAAGACGAAAAGGATTTGGGCTTAAAGGTGGATGTTGAAAAAGCTGGGACACCAGTGGCTACAGTCACATTTAATTTTTGTATTAAAAGTGACCTTCCTGATAGTTATCAAGAGTTTCCATTTATTGGTTTCAGTGCCTTTATTGATGAATCTAATAATCAATACTTGAGTGACTCCCATGTTGCTTTAAAGATTGATGGTACTAACAAAAAACTGACGATTACTGCTCCAAATGCTAAAGGAGAGGCGCCTAAAGACGACGCACCCTTAGAAGAGAAAGTTCTGTTTACCATTGTCACCGAGGTCAATCCTAGCCTTTCTTCTCATGGCGGGTTTGTAGATTTAGTTGAAATCACTAAAAAAAATGAAGTTGTCCTGAATTTTGGAGGGGGCTGTCAAGGCTGTAGCTCAGTCAATATGACGCTTAAAGATGGCGTCGAAAAACAGCTGAAAACATTGTACCCAGAAATATCTGCAGTCCTTGATGCGACAGACCACTCTTACAAAGAAAACGCTTATATGTAGTTTTTTTGATTTTCTTTTGCTGGACTTTAAATTAAGGGAATGAATGGAAAAAATAAGGGTCTACTCCCATTCAGCATGCCTCTCTAAAGAGAACGGTGATGGCCATCCTGAGAAAAAAGAGCGACTTCAGTCGATAATGGATTCTATTCAAAGTCTTGATACACTCAATATTGACTTTAAAGAGGCGCCCCTAGCTGAGTATAAAGATATCAATCGAGTCCATCCTCAGTCTTATCTTGATGAGATCTTTGAAATGATTCCAGATGAAGGTCTTGTGGGCGTTGAGAAAGAGCCCTATGCCGATACGCTCTTGTGTCAGAATAGTAAAGAAGCAATATTAAGAGCCTGTGGCGCCGGTATTGGCGCCTCAATAGACCTCATGAGTGGAAATTTTAACAGGCTTTTTTGCGCCATTCGTCCACCAGGACACCATGCAGAAACCACAAGAGTCAATGGCTTTTGCTTTATTAATAATGCAGCAGTTGCAGCTCGCTATTTGCAGTCTGAATTCGATATCAATAAGGTTGCTATCATTGACTTTGATGTTCACCATGGCAATGGCACTCAAGAGATTTTCTATAATGATGAATCGGTACTTTATGGTTCAATTCATCAGCATCCTCTCTTCCCGGGGACAGGCATGGAATCTGAAAAAGGGGTTGGGAATATTTTTAATGCACCCATTGATTCTGGAACTTCAAGTGAAGATTTTTTTAAAATTTTTAATGAAAAAATTTTAAAAAATGTGGATAAATTCAAGCCTGAAGTGATTTTAATCTCAGCAGGTTTTGATGCGCATAAGAGAGACCCTTTGGCAGCGATTAATTTAGATTCTGAAGATTATTTTCTGTTGACTCAGGCAATTGTGGAGATAGCCGATCGACATAGCAGTGGAAGAGTCATTTCTTTTTTAGAGGGAGGCTATGATCTTTTAGCCCTCTCAGAATCAATTGAAGCCCATTTTAAGGGGTTAAGTCTTTAAAGATGATTAACGAGTTCGAGTTAATTAATCGTTACTTTAATTGGCCATTAAGTGATTCTAGTATTGAGCTAGGGGTTGGTGATGACGCAGCACTTTTTGAAATTGATGCTGATTGCCAGCTTGTAACCTCTACTGACACTCTCTCAGAAGGTGTTCACTTCTTTAAGGATGCGCTTCCTGGCGATATTGCCTATAAATCATTAGCAGTTAATCTCAGTGATATTGCAGCAATGGGAGCCAAGGCTAAATGCTTTACACTCTCCCTTACACTTCCTAAACTGGATGAAATTTGGTTAAAAGAGTTTTCAGAATCCCTCAAAGAGGCATCCGAATTTTTTAAGGTTAGTTTAATCGGTGGAGATACGACGAAAGGCCCCTTAAATATTACGATTACGATTATGGGAGTCGTTAAAAAATCTAAGGCGATTAAAAGATCTGGCGCTAAAAATGGGGATGATATTTATGTCTCTGGTAATCTTGGTGATGCTGCCCTTTGTCTAAAAAAAATGAACGAGGGCATTAAGCCAAACTCATCCGAACTCAACAAACTTAATAAACCAGTCCCAAGAATTAAACTCGGTCCTGCCTTAATAAATATAGCAAGCGCGTGTATTGATGTTTCAGATGGACTTGAGCAAGACTTAACTCACATCCTAAGGGCTTCAAAGGTCGGAGCAATTATAGACTCTCAGAACTTACCATTAAGCGATTCAGTTAAGGGTTATCTAAAGACTAGCCAAGACTTAGGTTTGCCATTATGCGGGGGCGATGATTATGAATTATGCTTTACATCTGATCAATCAAATCAAATGGAAATAAAAAAAATATCAGAGAGTCTTAAAATTAGAATCACAAAGATAGGAGTCATTAATAACTCACAGACTCTAGAAATTAGAGGTTATGAAGGCTCAAGCAAGTCTTATCAACACTTCTAAGGAGTAAAAACTAGAATTTAGATTTCTTTTCTTTCTTCTACAGTCTTACAGTCTATACACTTATCGGCAGTAGGGCGAGCCTCTAGACGATTGAGAGCGATTTCAATGCCACAAGTCTTGCAATAACCATAGTCACCCATGTCGATTAAATGAAGTGTCTTATCAATCTTATTGATTAATTTTCTTTCACGATCTCTTGTTCTAAGCTCTAAAGCAAATTCTTCTTCAATTGTAGCCCTGTCATTGATATCTGCAACAGGCGCTGAATCTTCTTGAATGTGATTAATCGTTGATTCTGCCTCAAAAACTAACTGCTCTCTCCAGACATTAAGCTTATGGATGAAATGCTTAAGTTGCCCAGCAGACATGAACTCTTCACCCTTTTTTGGAATGTAGGCAGGAATTTCGTCAAAGTTAGGTTCTGCAGTCATTATTGTTAGTTTTGTAAAAAAAAGTAGTTTTTACCAAAAATTGCCTAAAATAGCAATGATTTTTTTATTTTTGACCCAATTAAATTTTCGCCTATGACCTTGAAAGCAATTATATTTGATGTAGATGGAACTCTTGCTAATACAGAGCATGAAGGTCATCTTAAAGCATTCAATGAGGCGTTCGATTTTTTTGAGTTAGACTGGTATTGGGATAGTGAGCTTTATGGTGAGCTTTTGAGTGTTAGTGGAGGGAAAGAAAGGCTTAGTCATTTCATACAAAAATATAATCCAAAACTAACAAGCCCCTTAACTAAATATGATATAGCTAAGATACATAGAAAAAAGACTGACATTTTTATCAATAAAATAACTGATGGATATATTTCTTTAAGGGTTGGAGTTAAAAGACTCATTAATGAGGCACTTGATAATCATTTAAGGCTAGCAATTGCCACTACAACGTCTTATGAAAATGTTAAGGCAATTTTGGTTTCTGCTTTAGGCGAGGAAGCACTCAAGAACTTTGAAATTATTGCTGCAGGAGATATAGTGGATAACAAAAAACCATCCCCAGAGATTTATCATTATGTCTTAGAAAAGATGAATTTAAACGCGAATGAATGTATAGCCATTGAAGACTCTGAAATTGGTTTTAATTCATCATCTGCAGCAGGACTTAGGACTCTAATAACTGTGAGCGAGTATACTATGACAAAAAACTTTGAAGGCGCACTAGTTGTTCTTGATCACTTAGGTGAAGAGAGCCAGCCTTTTCAGATAATTAATGGCCCACTTTCCAGTCATACGATGGTGAGTGTAGATTATATTAAGGAGCTCTATGAGTGCACTAGTTAACCTGGCAGACAATAGTAACGTTTATGAGGTAGCAAAAGAATCGGCTTTATCGATTGCCCCTCAACTAAGCAAAAGGTTTAATAATAATATCTATTTAAAGCGTGAAGATGATCAAGTGATCCACTCTTTTAAGCTGCGCGGTGCCTATCAAAAAATGAGCTCAATGAGTGATGAGCAAAAAAGCAAAGGCGTTATAGCCTCTTCAGCTGGCAACCATGCCCAAGGTGTTGCCCTTGGCGCTAGTAAATTAAATATAAAAGCCATTATCGTTATGCCTACCAGCACACCTAAAATTAAGGTTCAGGCGGTGGAGCAATTGGGAGCTGAAGTCATACTCTATGGCGATGTTTATGATGACGCATTTCACCATGCACAGAAGCTAGTAGATGAGCATGATCTTTGCTTTATCAGTCCTTATGATGACTTTGAAGTAATAGCCGGTCAAGCCACTGTAGCCAAAGAAATACTATCTCAGCTTGATAAAATAGACTACGTGTTTTCTCCAGTTGGAGGCGGAGGGCTTATATCCGGAATGGCAAGCTACATAAAGCATTACGCTCCGCACATTAAAGTTATTGGAGTGGAGCCAACTGACTCTCCTACCCTTTTTAAAGCATTAGAGGCGAATGAAAGAGTCATACTTGATGATGTAGGGCGGTTTGCTGACGGCGTGGCAGTAAAACAAATTGGTGAACTTCCTTTCGAAATTGCTAAAGAGTCAGTTGATGACGTCATTCTGGTGAGTAATGATGAAATGTGCGCAGCAATAAAAGATATTTATGAAGATTTGCGTTCTGTTTCTGAGCCTGCGGGAGCCCTTTCAACAGCCGGAGTTAAAAAATATATCTTAGAAAATAATTTAAAAAATAAAAATATTGTATCTGTCGTTTCAGGCTCTAATGTCAACTTTGATAGATTAAGGTATATTGCAGAGCGTGCTGATCTGGGCGAGCTTAATGAAGCTATTGTTGCTGTTACAATTCCTGAAGAGCCAGGAAGCTTCCTTAAATTCTGCGAGCTGCTTGATAACTCTTCTATCACAGAGTTTAATTACCGGTACTCAACTAAAAAAGATGCACACATTTTTGTTGGCATTAAGCTGAGTAAAGGGGAGGGTGAAAAACAGGCTTTAATTTCAAGATTGTCTAAATCCTTTGAGGTTATTGATATGAGTGATAATTCAATGGCAAAAACGCATATCAGATACATGGTTGGCGGCCATGCAAATGCTGAGAATGAAGTCATCTACAGATTTGAGTTCCCTGAGAGGCCAGGAGCGCTTTTGAATTTTCTTAAAAAAGTGAAAACAAAATGGAACATATCGCTCTTTCATTACCGTAACCATGGCGCAGATTTTGGTCGAGTATTAATTGGCCTTCAGGTTGATGATGTTGCTGACCTTGAGGCTAGGTTTGATGAAATTGGATACTATTACCAAAACGAAACTGACAACAAAGCTTATCAGTACTTCCTTTAATCAGCTACTTGAGACAGATATTGAATCTATCCTCTTGATTGAGAGGCAGAGTTCAAACAATCCGTGGACTCAAACACAGTTACTTGAAAGTATTAAAAATCCAGTCAATCTAGGTTATTCATTAATTTATAAGTCAGAAATTATTGGGTACTTGTTAGCAATGCCAGTCATTGAAAGTGCCGATATTCTAAATATAGCAATTAATTCAAGTTATCAAAGAAAGGGTTTTGGGAAAGCATTGATAGAGCACTTGGTTCAAGCTCTTAACAAGAGGGGAGTGAGTGAAGTTTTATTGGAGGTAAGGCAGAGTAATTTTTCTGCAATTAAATTTTATCTAGCTTTGGGTTTTAAAGAGATATCAGTTCGAAAAAATTACTATACGAAAAACTCAAATGAACCTTCAGTGAAAGAAGACGGTATAATAATGCGTCTAGAAATCTCAACAACTAACAATACATAATGACCTATAAAAATATTACAGTACCAACTTCTGGTGAGCCAATCTCAATTAAAAATAATGCTCTAAATGTACCTCATAAACCGATCATTACTTATATAGAAGGCGATGGTATTGGTGCTGACATTACACCAGTGATGCTAGATGTGGTCAATACCGCAGTTCAAAAAGCATATGGTGGTGAGAGAGAGATACAATGGATGGAAATTTTTGCAGGTGAAAAGGCAGATAGTATTTATGGCGAATATTTACCAGAGGAGACTGTAGAAGCAATCAAGAAGTTTTCGGTCTCAATTAAAGGCCCACTAACAACTCCTGTAGGTGGAGGAATGAGGTCACTTAATGTTGCCATCAGACAAATTCTAGATCTATACATATGCCAAAGACCTGTTCAGTACTTTGAAGGCACTCCTTCGCCAGTTAGGCATCCAGAAAAAGTGGATATGGTCATTTTTAGAGAAAACTCTGAGGATATTTATGCTGGCATTGAGTTTCCTAAAGGTTCAGCCGAAGTGAAAAAGGTCATTGATTTTCTTCAACAAGAAATGGGCGCAACCAAGATAAGGTTTCCAGAAACATCAGGCATTGGTATTAAGCCGGTTTCAACTGAAGGCACCTCAAGACTTGTCAGGGCAGCTATTCAATATGCAATAGATAACGATAAGCCATCAGTAACAATTGTTCATAAGGGCAATATTATGAAGTTTACTGAGGGCTTATTTAGAGATACCGCATATCAACTTGCTAAAGATGAATTTGGCGCAAAAGAGATTGATGGAGGCCCATGGTGCAGCTTTAAAAACCCAAATAATGGAAATGAAATCATTATAAATGACACAATTGCAGACGCCTTTCTTCAGCAGATACTCCTTCGTCCATCAGAGTACTCAGTCATTGCGACTTTAAATCTTAATGGTGACTATATTTCTGATGCCTTGGCAGCGCAAGTAGGCGGCATTGGGATTGCGCCAGGAGCCAATCTTTCAGATACTATTGGAGTATTTGAAGCGACTCATGGGACAGCGCCAGGCTATGCAGGAAAGGATAAGGTAAACCCTTCATCTCTAATTCTCTCTGCTGAGATGATGCTTAGACATATGGGATGGACAGAGGCGGCTGATTTAATCGTTAACTCAATGTCAAATACAATACAAAAAGGTACCGTTACTTATGACCTTGAAAGATTAATTGAGGGCGCTACTTTACTCTCTTGTTCTGAGTTTGGAAAGGCACTTGAGGACTCAATAAAGCAAGCAAACTAAATAATCACCAATAAACGATTATAAAAGCTAAGATTTGATTGACTCAAAATTCATAGCTCGTTATAATCTCTCGCTATTCCCTGATAGCTCAGTTGGTAGAGCAACGGACTGTTAATCCGTTTGTCCCTGGTTCGAGCCCAGGTCAGGGAGCCAAATTTAATATCAAAGACATCTTCGGATGTCTTTTTTGTTTCTATAATCAATTTCAAAATGATTGCTTATCAAAAACTTGCCAAGATAGCCTCCAAATTCATATCCAAATCTAAGGTTTTGAAGTATGGCTTTAATTTATCTCCGATGTATAGAAGGACCTCTGCAAAAGTTCTCTATATTTCTGAGGATTTTTCGAAGATAAAAATAAAACTGCCCTATAGTTATAAAAATGCTAACTACGTCAATACCATATTTGGTGGCAGTATGTTTTCTGCAGTAGATCCATTTCCAATGACTCAGTTGATGAACTTAATTGGCGATGATTATGTAGTTTGGGATAAGGCTGCTGAAATTTTCTTTAGAAGGCCGGCAAGGGAGGATCTTTATGCAGAGTTTACATATACTTCAGAAGAACTGAATGAGATTAAAAAGAAGGCAACAGAGAATAATGAGTTTGAAATCGTTAAGAAGACCAAGCTAACAAATAAAGACAAAAGCATTGTATTTTGTGAGGTCCGAAAAACTGTCTACATTGCTAATAAAACATTCTTCAAAAATAAGCGTAAAAAAGCTAATTAAGCTGTGACTGTCAAGACTATAGGCTGGTGGTCTGAAGCATCCGTCTCTTCATTGACGATGAAGTTAGCAATGTTACTTTTAAGATTATCACTAACAAATGCAAAGTCCCTGCAATGAGGGCCTTCTGACCATTGTTTTTTGTCATATATTCCACAGGTAGGCGCATGCTTTAAATCTGAATTTAGATGCGTCCAAGAGTCAATCAATGGCTTATCACTATAACTTGCAATCAGGCTATACTCTTCAGAATTTGCTTCAAAATTAAAGTCCCCACAGATGATAATTCTATTTGAACGTTCAAGCTTAGCATATGGGCTATTTTCTTGGATGGTTGCAGGGTTAATAGACAAATTATCAATGTCATCTTTAATCGATAAAATTCGCTTAAATTGTTCATAACGTTGATTTTGAGAACCGTACTCTAAGTGAGTTGTGATAACGCACATAGGAAAGGAGGGTGTTTGGACAGTAACTTCTGAAGCTTGTCTAGGCATATGTCTGAAACTACTATTTGTCGGTTGTGGAAGTATATGATTAAAAGAAGATAAGACAGGTAGTTTTGAAAGTATGATATTTCCGAACTGCTCTCTTTGACTTTCTCCAGCACGCAAAACATCATACGCTGGGCCAAAAAAAACTTCATAGTCTTTGAATAAATTTGATAATTGTTTTAATTGATCAGGCTTTGTATTATCTTTAAGGATTAAATTACGAGAGACCTCCTGAAGACAAATAACGTCAGGAGTACACATACTAAAAATAGTATCAGCAATTTTATTTAAAGAAATTTTTCCATCAACGCCTTCTCCATTCTGGATATTCCAGCTTAGAACTTGAATCATTTGATCCCAGCTTGCATGAATGACTGAACAAACTGTTTTTGAAATATTAAAAAAGCAATCAGAAGGGGGGCAACTGACATTAGAGTGGCGGCTGATAAAATTGACCATTCAACCCCAGACTCTGGAGCAGCAAAAATACCTAGTCCTACAGTTAGCGGTCTAGTTTCAACCGAATTTGAAATGATGAGTGGCCATAAGAAGTTATTCCAGTGATGGCTCACAGAAACTAGAGAGAATGCAATATATGTTGGAGTGGCAAGTGGTACATAAACCTTCCATAATATACTCATAGTTCCACATCCTTCAAGTTCTGCCGCATCCTCTAATTCTTTTGGGATTGATTTGAATGCTTGACGCAATAGAAAGATACAAAATGCACTTGCAACATACGGTAACCCCATACCAGAAATTGTATCCACTAAGCTTAATTTTGAAAGTGTAACATAGTTTTGAACGATTAAAATTTCAGGTGTTATCATTAATTGAACCAGGACTAATGCAAATGCAACGTTAGCACCCGTGAACTTAAAACGAACAAAGGCGTAAGCTGCTAGTGTTGAAATTAAGAGCTGTCCAGGCAATATAAACGAAACCAACAAAAAAGTGTTTAGACTGAATCTGGCAAATGGGGCTTGACTCCAGGCCTCACGAAAATTATCAAGCGTTAGTGGTGAAAATATATCGAAATGCATCGCATCACTGCTAGAGTGAAAAGCAGCCCAAAAAGCATACAATAATGGAAGGATCCAAAATCCAGCTAGGATGTACGCTCCTATATGCTCAACACTTGTTTGTATTCTGTTTCTATATGTCATCGGTAATGAGTACGTCTATCTAAAAAGAAAAATTGTGCTAATGCAGTTAAAGCAAGTAGAGCCAATAAAAATATGGTTAAAGCGGATGCATAAGAGATATCTAAAAATGAGAAAGCTGTTTCATAAATATAATAAAGAATTAAATTACTGGCATTGTCAGGTCCGCCTTTAGTTAGCACAAATAAATGATCTACCAGTTTAAATGAATTAAGAAAGGCATTAATCAAAACGAATAGTGTTGTTGGAAGGAGTAAAGGGAACTGGATGCGCCAAAAATAATTCCAACGCGAAGAACCTTCTAGCTTTGAAGCTTCTTCGAGCTCAGGAGAAATAGTTTGCAGTCCTGCTAAATAAAAGACCATAAATAAGCCAGCCTCCTTCCAGACAGTCATCACAATGATGGATGGAAGAACGGTTGATGGGTCGCCTAACCAATTATTACCTTCAAAACCAAATATTTCGAGTACTTTATCTATTAATCCAATATCTGGTGCGTAGAAAAATAACCAAATGTTAGCAACTGCAATCATCGGAAGCATGGTTGGCGTAAAGTAAGCCATCCTCAGAAATCCCCTTCCAGGAATGGCCTTATTAACAATTAAAGCCATCAGGATCGCAATACCTATAGAAGTTGGAATAGTTCCTAGTGCAAGCCACATATTGTTTACAAAAACTTTCCAAAATATGGGATCACTAAACATGCTTTCGTAGGCTTCTACTCCTGAGAAACGTCTGGGTCTTAAAATTGATTTGTTGGTATATAAACTTTGAAAAAAAGTTGTTACAGTAGGGTAATGGGTAAACGCCAAAAGTAATATTGCTGCAGGAGTAAATAACAGCCAGCCTTGAATATTACGAGTACTATCTTTCATTATTATTACTTTTGAAGTCTAATAAAAATAATTGGCGGATGTCATTAAACATCCGCCAATCAACCAAATTAACGATAAGGTTTTAAAATACGCTCAGCAGCGGCTTGCGCCCCTGAAAGAGCTTCTTTAGGAGTTTTACTTCCAACAAGTGCAGCTTGAATTGCATCATTCAATCCTTTTTTAACACGACTTGTTTGGTAAGTTGAGAACTCAGCTGTAGCATATGCTAATTGATCACGAGCAACTGCTGCTGGTGGGAACTCCTCTACATAAGACGATAAAGCATCAGTCTCATATGCATCAGCACTAACACCCATATAGCCAGTGGCTACTGACCAAGCTGCTGATTGCTCCGGTGAAGTCATAAACTTAATGAGTTTCATAGATGCTTCACGCTCTTCTGCAGTAGTATCCTTGAACATGTAGAAGTTACCACCACCTGTAGGCGTTCCACGACGCTTTCCAGCTGGAAGCATTGCTACTCCAAAATCAAAGCTAGCATTATTCTTAACAGTAGTTAAGTTTCCAGTAGAGTGCCACATCATTGCAGTTTTGCCCTCTAGGAAGTTTTGACGAAGCGTACCCCACTCGATTGTGCCTTCAGGCATAATCTTGTGCTCAGATCCCATAGCTTTCCATACTTCTAAAGCTTCAACTACATCAGGATGATCAAAGTTAGTCTTATCACCACTCGTCATAAGAGTCTGGCCATTTTGCATAGCAAGTGCACCAAACATCCAGTATGGGTAACCTGTGGATGGAATCATAAGACCCCACTGTGAACCGTCATCTTTAGTTAACGCTTTAGCTGCAGCAATAAGTCCGCCCCAAGTAGCTGGTGGTGTTTCTGGGTCTAGGCCAGCTTCACGATAGGCGTCTTTGTTGTAGTACATAACAATAGTTGATCGCTGAAAAGGGATACCCCAAGTTTTTCCAGCTGCAATTCCATTTTCCATAAGTGATGGATAAAAAGAATTCAACCACGCTTTTTCTTCGGCTGTTGAAACAACATCATCAAAAGGGATGATTGCATCAAGCTCACGAAGTTCATGAACGTCAATTGAGAACATGACTGATAACTGAGCAGGTTTTCCACTCTCAAGAGCTGCAAGAGCTTTAATTCTTGTGTCGTCATAGTTACCAGAATAAATTGCATTAACTTCAATGTCAGGGTTTTCTGCCATAAAGTCTGCAACTATCGAATCAACGGCTTGTGTTAATTTGCCACCAACAGCGATAGGGTAGTACATTGTTAATTCCGTTTTTGCAATAGCAGCACTTGAAAACATAGTTATACCAAGTGCAACAGTTAAGCAATAGGAAATTTTAGTAAACATTTTTTTCATTTCTTTCTCCTATGTAATCGTAGTGTTAAACATTTGTTATTAAAAAACGCTCCTACGACTTTAAGCGTTTATCATTTTTATCAAACAAATACATGTCATCTAAGTTCCAGCTAACGCAAAGCTTATCCCCTAGTTGAATTTTTGGTTGTCTTGGCTCACGAAGAAAAAAATCTTTCTCCTTGTGGGTAAGCTTGAATACAGTTTCACCGCCGAAGTAGTCAATACTTTTCACTAAAACTTGAAGACCTTTTTTTGAAAACGTTATGTGCTCAGGCCTAACTCCAATATTTTTAATATTTTTATTTGAGTCTATTGCTGAGAATATTTTCGAATCTAAGCTTGAGGTATCTATTTCATTTATATTCAAAATGTTCATCGGTGGAAGTCCAATGAATTGAGCACTGAAGACGCTATTTGGTGAATTATAAATCTCCTCAGGGGCACCAACTTGAACGATTTCTCCTAGTTTAAGAAGAATAATTTGGTCAGCCATAGACATAGCTTCAACTTGATCATGTGTGACATAAACCACTGTTAAACCTAATCTTTTTTGGAGATCTCTTATTTCATCGCGCATTTCAGCGCGAAGTTTTGAGTCAAGATTGGATAATGGCTCATCCATAAGGCATACAGACTGATCAGACACAATAGAGCGCGCTAAGGCAACTCTTTGTCGCTGACCGCCAGAAAGATTGGCGGGTTTTCGGTCTAGTAATTCAGTAAGACCAACAACTTTGGCTGCTTCTTCTACCTTTCTTTCCCTTTCTTCAGCAGGGACTTTGCGAACTTTGAGTCCAAATTGAATATTTTCTTTTACATTTAAATGAGGAAATAAGGCATATGATTGAAACACCATTGATACGCCCCTTTTAGATGCCTCTATATCTGTAACATTTGCTCCACCAATATTTATACTGCCATTACTAACTTGTTCAAGACCAGACAACATTTTAAGAATTGTTGACTTGCCACATCCAGATGGGCCAAGAAGAACTGTGAATGACTTTTCAGGAACATTGAAAGAAACATCTTTTACAGCATCTATATCACCATAACTTCTAGAAAGATTTTTAACTTCAATTGCACTCATATTTCTTCCTTATCACAAATTATTAATTGAGACTCTGAATCATCTATTATTTGAATAATTTCAGTGGGAGGATGCTGGTCACAAAAAACTTTAGTAACCTCTTCAATCTGTCCTCCTCGCACATGGGCAATTCGACCAAATTTTTCATGATCCAGAACTAAAAGGCTTTCGCGACAATTATCAAGGATGACTCTTCTTATCTGAACCTCTTCATCAGAGAAGTCTAGTAATACACCATCATTATCAACACCAGCAACGCCAAATATTCCAAAGTCAGTCTTATATGAATTAAAGAAGTTTTCAACAGGGCTTCCAACCATATCAAAATCACCACTTCGTATTCTGCCACCCGAGCTGTATACTTCAAAACTGGAATTCGTACTTGCAGTTTGAGCAATGATTAGGTTGTTGGTATAAATCTTAAGGTTTTTATGTTTTAAAAGTGCTCTCACAACCATCTCAGGGGTAGTGCCTATCCCAAGAGATATAGAGCTACCATGTGGAATTTGATTGGCAACCTCTTTTGCTATAGATCTTTTGGCTACTCTATTAAGCACCTGTCTAGTGCCATAAGCAAGATTACCATCAGTTGATAAAGGCTCTACACCTCCATGCTTTCTTTTTGCTTGCCCATAATCACAAAGGACGTTAATGTCCCTTCTTACTGTTTGAGTTGTGACACTAAAACGGTCAGCAAGACTTTCAACAGTAATAAATTCTTCTTGGCGAAGTAGGTCAGAAATTTCTGCTTGTCTAGCAGTTAAATCCATCTATAGCTCCAAATTGTTCATTTGAACTCCAATTCTAACATAAAAGATAAAAATGAACAATATTTTTTAATCAAATGAATATTTTTCTATATTTAAATGTCAATTATGCTAAAATATTTACGTATATGTTCATATGAAAATAATTATTTTCATTTAAATAATTGCTGCAATGCAAATTATTAAATTTTAATTCTCAGGTAAATAAATGAAAAATCTATCAACTATGTCTTCGACTCAACTTGACAATATAAAGTTCATTCTTACAGACATTGATGACACATTGACCACAGAGGGAAGATTGAAAAGCGATGCCTATAATGCTATGGAGCGATTATCCCTCTCGGGATATAAAGTAATCCCTGTTACTGGAAGATGTGCTGGTTGGTGTGATCATATAGCAAGAATGTGGCCAGTCGATGGAGTGGTTGGAGAAAACGGTGCTTTTTTTTACCAATATGATCATATGAATAAAAAAATGCACAATGTCTACAGTCAAACCGAATTAGAAAGAAAGTCTAACTTTAAACTTCTTCATCAAATTAAAGACACCGTTCTCAGTAGCGTTTCAGGAACCGCTGTAGCATCTGATCAAGATTATCGTGTTACAGATTTAGCTATTGATTTTGCTGAGGATGTTCCGAAACTCTCTATTGATAAAATCAATGAAATTGTTGATATTGCTGAAAATAATGGCGCTACAGCAAAAGTGAGCTCGATTCATGTAAATTGCTGGATTGGTGAGCACAATAAACTCACAACTAGCTTAAAAATTCTAAAAGAAAGCTTTGGTCTTAATGATGAAGAAATGCAGAGCAAAACCTTGTTTGTTGGAGATTCTCCAAATGATTCTATGATGTTTGGTTTTTTTAATAATTCGATTGGCGTTGCTAATGTTGTAGATATGATGCATAAAATTGATAGCCCGCCAAAATATATAACCTCAAAATACTCAGGTGAAGGCTTTGTTGAACTGGCAGACCTCATATTAAAAGATAACTAGATGCTCAAAGAAGGTGAAAAAATTTATGATGTTTTTGTAGCCGGAGGTGGTATTAATGGTCTTGGCGTCGCAAGAGATGCAGCAGGTCGAGGTTATTCAGTTTGTCTATGTGAAATGAATGACTTTGCATCTGGCACATCATCTAATTCAACAAAATTAATTCATGGTGGTCTCAGATATCTAGAGCACTATAAATTCCGCTTGGTGCAAGAGTCTCTAAAGGAGCGTGAAGTGCTTCTTAAAATGGCGCCCCATATCATTTGGCCGATGAGGTTTGTCTTGCCTCACTCTAAAGGAATGAGGCCTGCCTGGCTTTTGAGATTAGGCCTTGCTTTATATGATCACTTAGGGTTTCGAAAAATACTCCCAGGAACAAGCTCAGTCAATTTAAACACTGGCGTATTAAAAAGTACACTTAAAAATAAATATAAGTTTGGCTATGAGTATTCTGATTGCTGGGTTGACGATTCAAGACTGGTCATCTTAAATGCTGTTGATGCAGCTAAAAATGGAGCTAAACTACAAAACTATACTAAGGTAACAAAAGTTACTAAGTCTGATGGGATTTGGCTTATAACCATTACTGACTCAATAGATAATACTCAGAATACAATTAAAGCGAAATGTTTTATAAATGCCTCTGGACCATGGGTTGATGATGTATTACAAGAGTCTTTTAGCAATAAAAATACAAAAAATGTTCGTCTCGTTAGGGGCAGTCATATCGTTGTTAATAAGCTCTATGATCATGACAAATCCTTTATCTGTCAAAATGATGATGGTCGAATCTTTTTTATGATTCCCTATGAAGATAAATTTACTTTAATTGGAACTACAGATATTGATCATAGTCGATCAGCTAGTGAAGTTGAGATAAGTGAAGAAGAAAAACAATACATTTGTGATTCAGCTAATACATATTTAAATTCAGAAATCAAACTATCAGATATTGTTTGGAGTTATTCAGGGGTCAGACCTCTTTATGATGATGGAGCAAGCAAAGCTCAAGAAGCCACTCGTGATTATGTCATTAAAGCTGAAGAGCATGACTCATCACTGATTATCAATATTTTTGGGGGTAAAATTACGACCTACCGCCGCCTATCTGAGGCCATTCTTAAACATATCGAAACATTCCTTGGGCAAAGAGGTGATCCTTGGACTGATAATTCTTCTCTTCCAGGGGGAGACGTTGATGTCGATGGGCTATTTGACTTAAATAATAAGATTCAGGAAAAATATCCTTTCTTAAACGAAGAGATTGTCAAGCGCTTAGTTAGATCCTATGGGACAGTCTCATTTGATATTTTTGCTAGTGCTATAAATATAGAGTCACTTGGCGAGAGTTTTGGTTCAGGTCTTTATGAAAAAGAGGTCGTCTACCTGCTTCAAAATGAGTGGGCTAGAACCTCTGAAGATATTTTATTTAGAAGGTCAAAGCTTGGACTGTCTTTAACAAAAAATGAAAAACAAAAGCTAGATCAATTTTTAGAAAAATACCAAAAGCTGAGTAAAACTTCTGAAAGTTCTGTTAAGCAAGATAACATAGCGGAGACTGTATGAGTATACTCATCGAACTTTTAGGCTCAGTAGCGCTACTCTTATGGGGCTTAAGAATGGTTCGTACAGGTGTAATGCGTGCTTATGGTACGAATTTAAAGCGCTTTGCTCGTCGATCAGAAGGAAAAATCTTTCCAGCATTTTTATCGGGCTTAGTAGTTGCAGCTCTTCTCCAAAGCAGTACTGCTACGATTTTAATTTCCGCATCCTTTGCTGGCCAAAATCTTATTGGAGTTGGATCAGCATTTATAACAATGTTGGGAGCAGATGTAGGAACTTCAATTGCTGTTCTCATTGCATCTCAGAAATTTACGACTGTTGCTCCATTATTGTTAGCTATTGGTGTTTTTGGTTTTATAGGCTCAAAAGAGAACAAGTGGCAAAATGTTTTTCGCGCAGTGAGCGGCTTAGGTTTAATTTTATTTGCACTGTTATTGATATCAAATACTGCAGGAGAACTTTCTAAATTTGAGCAGTTTAAGTCACTATTAGAGATTTTTAGTAATCAGCCAATATTTTTTGTTCTTTTGGCTCTTGTGATGACCTATCTTTCATATTCAAGTTTAGCAATTGTCTTGTTGTCAGTTAGTTTTTTAGCAACGGGTGTAATTGGATTAAATGAAGGGCTCTATCTTGTATTGGGCGCGAACCTTGGAAGTGGTATGCTACCTCTTATTTCAAGCTGGAATTCTTCTGTAGTTGAGAAGACTCCAATAATTGCTAATTTACTTGTTAGAATTTTTTGTATTATAATTTTTTATCCGTTTGTTGATTTATTTGCCCAATTCTTCCTAAGCTTTGCTTCAATGGAGCTAGTTCCAGCACTTTATCACCTTACTTTGAATCTTATAGTTGCTGTTATAGGTATTGCATTTTCAACTCAGATTCTTGGCTTTACTTCTAAACTTGAACTAGAGAGCAATACTGATGATACTAACAGTGATTCAAAGTTTTTAGAATCAGATGATTTTTCTATGCCTGCTGTATCTCTTGCGAATGCTAAGAGGCAAGCACTTAGGATAGCAGAAGTCTCTCAAAATATGGTTGTGTCATCACTTGCAGTAATGCGAGATGATAATGATCTGTTAAGAAATGAAATTATCAAAAATGAGGATATTGTTGATAATCTCTTTGACTCTATAAAGCTTTATATTGCTCGAATATTACAAGAAGAACTTACTCCAACAGAAAGCCAACAAGCTCTCAACATACTTAACTTTACAACAAATATGGAGCATATAGGTGATATTGTCAATAATAGTTTAATGGACATTTCTAAAAAGAAAATTTCAAAACATATACAGTTTTCTAAAGAAGGTTTCAGTGAGATTATTTCTATTCATGAAGTAGTTTGTTCTGATTATGATCTCGCTATTAGTACTTTTATGTCAAATGATTGTGAGTTAGCTAAAGTCCTTTATGGAAAAAAACAAGAGCTTCATAAGCTCGAAACTAAATCAGTCTCTAAACATCTTCAGCGAATTGGAAAGGGAGTTACTGATAGCCTTGAGACCAGCTCAATGCATATCGACGTGATAAGAGATTATAAAAGAATAAATAGCCTTTTATCATCAATAGCCTATCCAATATTATTTGCCTCTGGTGAGATATTGGAAACAAGGCTGAAGCAAAATAGCTAATTATTAAAGCGCAATAAGTAAGTGCTTTAATTGTGAAGATTCATCTTAAGGGCTCTTTATTTCTCCTTTTGTAGGGCCCTTATAATGATTAGATAAACAAGAATAAGTAAGTCTCTTGTTTTTCAACCTCTATAATAATTCCATTAAAAAAAATAATGTAAATTATGAATAATGAAATAGTAATTGTTTCTGCTACCAGAACAGCTTTAGGTTCTTTTGGAGGTTCGCTTTCGTCAATTCCAGCCCATAAGTTAGGTTCTGCTGTTATTGCCTCATTGCTCGAGAAGACAGGAGTAGCTAATGACCAAGTTGATGAGGTAATTTTGGGTCAAGTACTGACTGCGGGCAGTGGCCAAAATCCAGCTAGGCAGGCAGCTTTAGATGCTGGCCTCCCAAATATGACGCCAGCAATGACCATTAATAAGGTTTGTGGCAGCGGCTTAAAGGCAGTACAGCTAGCATTTCAAGCTATCGCTTGTGGAGATGCTGAAATCGTTATTGCAGGTGGTCAAGAAAATATGAGTCTTTCTGGGCACGTCCTACCGAAGTCAAGAGAAGGCAAAAAAATGGGTCCATGGGAGATGGTTGATACGATGGTAGTTGATGGTTTGTGGTGTGTATTTAATGACTATCACATGGGCGTTACTGCAGAAAATATTGCTTCAAAATTTGACTACTCAAGAGAATCTCAAGACCACTTTGCCTCAGAGTCTCAGCAAAAGGCAGAGTCCGCTCAGATTTCTGATTTATTTCGTAACGAAATTACACCAATTGCTATTCCTCAAAGACGGGGAGATGATGTCGTTTTTGATACTGATGAATTTCCTAGACACGGAACAACTGAGGAATCGTTGTCAAAGCTAAGGCCCGCTTTTAAGAAAGACGGAACAGTTACTGCAGGCAATGCATCGGGTATCAATGATGGAGCAGCAGCTGTAATGGTAATGAGCGCATCTAAGGCAAAAGAGCTTGGCTTGAAACCCATGGCCAAAATCGTTTCTTATGCTAGTGCTGGGGTTGACCCAAAAATTATGGGAACTGGGCCAATACCTGCAAGTACTAAGTGTTTAGAAAAGGCTGGCTGGAAAGCCTCTGAACTTGATAGAATTGAGGCTAATGAGGCATTTGCTGCGCAGGCCATGTCTGTGAATGACTCACTTGGCCTGGATAAATCTAAAGTAAATATTACTGGAGGTGCTATCGCGCTAGGTCATCCGATTGGCGCTTCAGGCGCTAGAATTTTAGTAACACTTCTGCATGGCATGGAGCGTGATAAAGCAGATAAAGGTCTCGCTACTCTTTGTATTGGCGGTGGAATGGGTGTTGCTATGGCCGTTGAAAGAGTTTGATAGTTTTTAGTTAACAAAACTTTAATTACTTTAAGAAAATTCATTTTTAATTTTATTTAAATTTGGTCTCTTTTTTTATAGTTGACAAGAATATAAAAAAAATGTAGCCTGTCTATCCAGTCAAGAAGTTTTAGTTTAAAAATTGACTAAATCAAAATATGATTTTTGTAAAGGAGAAATTGTTGAGCTTTTTAATTTATTTTTGAGGCTTAATAAGAGGGGTAATACTTCTGCGTTATAGTTTGTTAAGAATTAATGCTTGTATTACATTTTTTAAAAATAAAGGAGAAAATAATGAAAATAGGAAGTTTTAGTAAACTATTAATTATAGCCTTATCTAGCTTTGTTTTGTCAGGCCAGGTCTTAGCTGACAAAATCAAAGTAGCTGGAGTCTATACTCAGCCACTGCAGCAAAAATGGGATGCAAGATTGCATTTAGCTTTACAGGCAGCAGCAGATAGAGGTGAAATTGATTACGTAAACTCAGAAAAAGTTTCAAATACAGACTACGTAAGAGTACTAAGGGAATATTCTGAAAGTGGAGTTGACCTGATAGTTGGTGAAGCATTTGGTATTAGTGCAGAGGCTAGAAAAGTAGCAGATGACTATCCAAATATAGCTTATCTAATGGGAGATCCTGGAAGTGGGTATGGCGGAGAACATGGAGGTAATTTTTCAGTATTTGATAATTATATTCATGAGCCTTGCTATTTGATGGGAATTATTGCTGGTGGTATGACTGAAACCAATAAAATTGGTATGGTAGGTGGTTATGCAATTGGTGAAGTAAACCGCTTGTTCCATGCATTTATGGCTGGTGCAAGATCAGTTAATCCAGACGTTGAGTTTAAAGTTAGCTTTATCGGCTCTTGGTATGATCCACCGAAAGCAAAAGAAGCTGCATTTGCTCAAATTGAAGCTGGTGTTGATGTCCTTTATGCAGAGCGTGCTGGTGTAGTTGATGCTGCAAGAGAGAAAGGTATACTTGCATTCGGTAACGTTAATGATATGAATAAAGAGGAAAATGGCTCAGATGTTGTTGTCACTTCAGCTTTATGGCATATGGAAAATGCAATTGATCATGCAATCTCTCGTGTTAAGGCAGGAACTTTTGCTGCTGAGGATTATAAAGAATGGACAATGATGCAAAAAGGTGGAGCCACTTTAGCACCTTACTATGAGTTTGATAGTAGGATTGCGAGTGATGTTAAAACTAAAGTAGCGGCAATGTCTAGAAAAATCTTAGGTGGGGGTCTAGTAATTGAAGTTAATGACGACGAACCAAAATCAACTTACTAAGATTATCAGATGAAGAAGTTACAATTTTCCGAAATTTGTAAGAGTTTTGGATCTGTTGTAGCAAATGACAATATTTCACTCTCACTTGGTGAGGGTGAAATTTTGTCATTATTGGGTGAAAATGGTGCGGGTAAAACCACACTAATGAATATACTCTTTGGACACTATGTAAGTGATAAAGGGTTTATTGAGGTTGAGGGTAAAAAATTAACTCCTGGTTCAACAAGAGCCTCACTAGATGCTGGAATTGGTATGGTTCACCAGCACTTTACTCTTGCAGATAATCTTACAGTACTCGAAAATATTATCCTAGGAACTGAACCTTTGACGAGGTTTTGGAGTCAAAAAAAACAAGCATATAAAAAACTACAAGAGTTATCAGAGCGTTTTGGTTTATTAATCAACCCAGATGCTAGAATTGCCGATTTAACGGTTGGTGAGAAACAACGGGTTGAAATAATAAAAGCACTCTATCGTGATGCAACTATCTTGATACTTGATGAGCCCACTGCAGTTCTAACTCCCCAAGAGAGTGAGCACCTTTTCAAAGTCCTTAAAGGGATGGTAAAAGCTGGCTTATCAATCATGTTTATTTCACATAAATTAAATGAAATACTAGAAATTAGTGATCGAATTGTGGTGCTTCGCCATGGCAAACTGGTCGGCGAGGTCGCTACTAAAAATGCAAGTAAGGAATCTCTCGCAGAAATGATGGTTGGACGAAAAGTCACTCGACCAGCTTATGAAAAGCTAAAAAAGGGTAAAGCAGTTGTTGAGCTTAATGATGTCTCTTTGAATGCAAAGGAGGGGTCAACTTCACTCAGCAATATAAACCTTACAATTCATGAAAAGGAAATTATTGGCCTTGCTGGAGTTGCAGGCAATGGTCAAACTGGATTAGCCTCTATTCTTCAAGGTCTTGCCTCTCCAAGCTCAGGAGAATTCAAGCTCTTTGGAGAGAGATTGAATAAATATGGTCCTAGTTATCTTACTGAATCTGGAGTAGCCAGAATTCCAGAGGATCGAACAAATGAGGGCGTTATAGGTGAAATGGAAATATGGGAAAACTTCCTTGGTGAGGAATTACGTTCTAAATCGAAATCAGGGTTTTTTATTGATAAAAAGCAAGCTGTAAGTAGTGCTGAAAAATTAATTGAAGAATATGATATTCGTTGTGAGGGTCCATATGCATCAACTAGGTTATTGTCTGGTGGGAATATTCAAAAGTTAATTCTTGCAAGGAGCTTATCTAATAATCCCCGCTTTATTATTGCAAATAAACCAGCAAGAGGACTAGATGAAGGCGCAATTAGTTTTGTGCAGCAACAAATAGTAAATGCTAAAACGAAAGGTGCAGGTGTATTACTTATTAGTGAAGACCTAGATGAAATATTTGAATTATCTGATCGAATTGCAGTAATATTTGATGGAAAAATTCAAGGACCTTTTGATTCTAATAAAGTTAATATAAATCAAGTCGGACTTATGATGAGTGGTGAGATGAAGCAGGATAGCATTTATGAGAATTAAGACAAGAAGAAACGCGCCTTTATGGTTAATTGCAGCTTTACCCATTCTTTCAATTGGAGTTGCTTTCATTATTGGTGCTTTTTTTATTCTATGGGCAGGAGAATCACCAATCCGTGCTTACATAGCTTTGATTAAAGGATCTTTGGGTTCAACTTTTGCAATTACTGAATCTTTATCTAGAGCAACGCCACTGATATTTACAGGCTTGGCTGCTGCTGTAGCATTTCGAGCAAAATTTTGGAATATTGGTGCAGAGGGTCAATTATATTGTGGGGCTATGGCGGCAACGCTTGTTGGTACAGGAATGATTGACCTTCCTGCGCCGCTTATGATACCAATGTTATTTATAGCAGGCGCCATAGCAGGCTGTCTAATTTTGTTGGTGCCAGTGCTTCTCAAAACGCATATGAAAGTAGATGAAGTAGTCACCACTTTGTTGCTTAATTTTGTAATTTTACTTTTTGTAAATATGTTGCTAGAGGGTCCATGGAAGGATCCTATGGCAATGGGCTGGCCTCAGGCTGCTAGAATTATTGATAATGGCGTCTTGCCTACTATTGTCGCTAAAAGTAGATTACACCTTGGAATAATTGTTGCCTTACTAATGTCCATTTTAATGTGGGCCATAATTCGTTTTACGGTTTGGGGTTATGAGATAAGAGCTGTTGGGCATAATCAGCAAGCCTCAACTTTTTATGGAATATCAATTAACAAATCAGTATTAATGGTAGCCCTTTTTAGTGGTGGTTTGGCGGGCATGGCTGGAGTCAGTGAGGTAGCAGGATTGAAAGGCTATTTAACCTTAACTTTGTCCCCTGGTTTTGGATATACAGGAATAGCGGTTGCAATGCTTGCTCAATTACATCCAATAGGAGTGGTTATTTCAGCTATATTTTTAGCTTCAATTTATGTAGGTGCTGATGCGATGAGTCGAACAATTGACATACCTAACTATATTGCAGATATCTTAGTCGCCATATCTTTATTATCCGTTCTAGTTGGAGCAATGCTGACTCGATATCGAATTGTGTGGGGTAAATAATTATGATGGAATTATTTGAAATGATGTTGACAACAGGGTTATGGGCTTCCGTAATCAGAATTGCAACCCCATTAATATTTGCTACATTGGGTGAATTAATTTGTGAGCGTGCAGGCGTGCTCAATCTTGGAATTGAAGGCATTATGACTATTGGAGCAATGGCGGGTTGGATATGGGTTTATCAAGGTGGAGACCTTTGGGGTGGAATTGTATTTGCTGCAATTGTTGGAATGATCTTTGGTTTTCTTCACAGCATATTAGTGGTTTACCTAGGCGTGTCTCAGCATGTGAGTGGAATTGGAATTACTTTGCTAGCTTCATCGATAAGTTATTATGCTTATACTCTATTGATACCATTCAGCACAACACCTCCAAAGATTGTGCCATTTAGTGTATTTGAAATTCCAATTTTGTCATCGATTCCAGTTATTGGTCAAGCCTTTTTTCATCAATCAGCATTAACCTATTTGTCCTATGTATTAGTAGGTATAACTTTTTTTGTGCTTTATAAAATGCCAATTGGCTTAACAATTAGAATGGCTGGTGAAAATCCGGTTGCTAATGAAGCTCAAGGTATTAATGTTCTTCTAATTCGTACTGGAGCAGTTATGGCTGGGAGTGCATTGATGGCTATTGGTGGGGCATTTTTGACTATGTCTGCATTTGATGCATTCTATTTTGGTATGATTAATGGTAGAGGCTGGATTTGTGTTGCATTGGTTATTTTTGCATCCTGGAAGCCAGGTAAAGCGTTCTTGGGGGCAATTTTATTTGCATTATTTGAGGCATTACAGATTAGGGCGCAATTAATAGGTGCAGACGTTATTCCTTATCAAATATTTTCTATGATGCCATACTTTCTTAGTATTCTTGCAATGATGCTTGTTGCTCGAAAAGCAGCCTATCCCAAAGCTTTACTTATACCATTTAGACAAGGAGATCGTATCTAATGTTTGACTTACTTATCAAAAATGCTAATCTTCCAGATGATCGAAAGAAATTTGATATTGCTATTCAAAATAAAAAAATAGTAGCTGTTGATAGAAATATTATTGGTGAGGCATCTCAAACTATTGATGCGACAGACCAATTAGTTTCTCCAAGTCATGTGGATAGCCATTTCCACTTAGACGCAACTCTTACTCTCGGCCAGCCTCGCTTCAATGAAAGTGGAACACTACTCGAGGGAATCCAGCTATGGGACGAACTAAAGCCACACTTGACATTAGAGCTGATAAAAAAACGTGCTAGAAAATTATGTCATTGGGCAATAGCAAATGGGTGTTTAGCTATTAGAAGCCACGTAGATATTAGCGATGATCGATTGTTAGCTGTTGAGGCACTTCTAGAATTACAAAAAGAAATGAAGAATTGGATTGATATTCAACTCGTTGCATTTCCACAAAATGGATATTTACGCTATAAAAATTCGATTCAAAATTTGGATAGAGCATTAAAAAAAGGCGTAGAAGTGGTTGGAGGTATCCCACATTTTGAGCGAACTATGAATGAGGGTTCCCAATCCATAAAACTGTTATGTGAAATTGCAGCAAAACGAGGTTTATTGGTTGATATGCATTGCGATGAATCTGATGATCCAATGTCTAGACATGTAGAGACTCTAGCTTTTGAAACCCAACGTTTAGGTCTTTTGGGGAGAGTTACTGGTTCACACTTAACCTCAATGCACTCAATGGATAATTACTATGTCAGTAAATTAATTCCCTTACTGAGAGATGCAGATCTACAAGTTGTCGCAAACCCATTAATCAATATTACGCTTCAGGGTCGCCATGATCAATACCCAAAACGAAGAGGAATGACTCGGGTCAAAGAGTTACTAAATAGTAATGTTAATGTTGCTTTTGGACACGATTGTGTAATGGATCCATGGTATAGCCTTGGTAAACATGACATGCTGGAGGTTGCCAGTATGGGACTTCATGTGGGTCAAATGACAGGTATGCAAGAAATGCATCAAATATTCCAAGCCATTACCTCAAATGGAGCAAAGGTAATGCAACTAGATAATTACGGTATCGAAGTTGGCTGTGATGCTAATTTGGTTGTTCATCAAGCCAAAAACCCAATTGATGCAATAAGATTATGCAATGCGCGTCTATTTGTCATTCGTAATGGCGAAGTTATTGCAAAGGCAAGTCCTAATCAAAGTGAACTAATGTTTGATACAAAAAAAGAATCAAAAGTTATCGATTGGACTCTTTAATAATGTAAAAACTAACAACTAGTTATGAATCTAAATTGTAATAGTATTGTCTCAATCCTCAGTAAATGGGAGTATGTAAATGAATAAAAACAATTCTAAATTTTATGATGCCCACTGGATGCCATATAGTGGAAATAGGGAATTTAAAGCAAATCCACGAATGATAGTATCTGCTAAAGGGACTTACTTTACAGATGATAAAGGAAGGGAAATATTTGATGGCCTTTCAGGTTTATGGACTTGCGGTGCGGGACATTCACGCCCTGAAATTATTGAAGCAGTTAGTAAACAAATTGAGACTTTAGATTACTCCCCTGCATTTCAATTTGGACATGAAAAATCATTTGAGTTAGCAAATAAAATTATTAAATTTACTCCAAAAGACTTAGATCGTGTCTTTTTTACTTGTTCTGGCTCAGAGGCAGTGGATAGTGCACTAAAAATTGCTCGAGCTTATTGGAGGCAGAAAGGTAAGGTTGGTAAAACTCGTCTGATTGGAAGAATCAAGGGCTACCATGGAGTTAATTTTGGAGGGATTAGTGTTGGCGGTATTGGTCCTAATAGAGAAATGTTTGGGCAAGGCATTGAGGCTGATCATTTACAATCAACTGTTCTGCCAGAAA
This sequence comes from Candidatus Pseudothioglobus sp. uisw_142, assembly GCF_059512465.1. Taxonomy (NCBI): domain Bacteria; kingdom Pseudomonadati; phylum Pseudomonadota; class Gammaproteobacteria; family Pseudothioglobaceae (SeqCode); genus Pseudothioglobus (SeqCode); species Candidatus Pseudothioglobus sp. uisw_142. Next base: position 1,128,619 of record NZ_CM183452.1, on the reverse strand, counting down.
ATACATTTAGCAAAGGTCAGCCTAAAGTTGGAGAGCATTTAGCGGATGAATTATTAAACAAAATATTACTGCATGGTGCCTCGAATATTGCTGCAGTTATTGTTGAGCCGATGGCGGGTTCTGCCGGAGTATTTCCTCCTCCAATAGGTTATCTTAAGAGGCTACGTAAAATTTGTGATTCGAATGATATTTTATTAATCTTTGATGAAGTGATAACTGCTTTTGGACGAATGGGGGCGAAGACAGGAGCAGAAGCATTTGGAGTTACTCCAGATATAATGACTTTTGCAAAACAAGTTAGTAATGGCAGTCAACCGCTTGGTGGGGTGGTAGTTAATAATAGTATTTATGAAACCTTTATGGATACATCAGCACCAAATTATTTGATTGAATTATTCCATGGTTATACATATTCTGCTCATCCTGTAGGCTGTGCTGCATCCATTGCTAGTTTAGATATTCTGCAGAATGAAAATTTGATTGAGCGGGTTAAAAAGATGAGCCCTATATTTGAGAAAGAACTCCATAACCTCAAAGGTTTGCAATATGTTGCAGATATTCGAAATTATGGACTTGCGGGTGGAATTACTATTGAATCTGCTAAAAATGAACCCGCATTGAGACCCTACCAAATTGCAATGAAATGTTGGGATAAAGGTTTCTATGTCAGATATGGTGGAGATACCATTCAATTAGGACTGCCATTTATTGTTTCCGAGAAACAAATAAAGGATGTTATTGGAGCAATATCTGACTCAATTAAAGAATTACATTAAAGGAGAATGAAGAAATGAAATTAGTAAAGCACCTCATTAATGGTGAAGTTGTGTCAATGGGTGACCCTACTCAAGATGTATATAACCCGTCGACTGGTGAGGTTAGTAAGCAAGTAGAAATAGCTTCAAAAACTACAACTGAAAAAGCTATTCAAGCTGCTCAGGAAGCCTTTCCAGAGTGGCGTGCAACGCCTCCACTTAAACGTGCTAGAATTATGTTCCGCTTCAAGGATTTATTAGAAAAAAATATTGATAAAATTGCTCAACTTATCGGAGAAGAGCATGGAAAAATTGCTCATGATGCACTTGGGGAAATTACTAGAGGTATAGAGAATGTTGAATATGCTTGCTATGCACCACAACTCTTAAAAGGTGAACACAGCAAAAATATTTCTAGCAATATTGATTCATGGAGTGAGTTTCAGCCCTTAGGTGTTGTTACAGGTATTACTCCCTTTAATTTTCCCGCAATGGTTCCATTGTGGATGTATCCAATGGCAATCGCCTGTGGTAACTGCTTTATATTAAAGCCGTCTGAAAGAGATCCTTCTGCAGCCTTATTCGTAGCTCAATTATTGAATGAAGCTGGACTACCAAAAGGAGTACTGAATGTAGTTAATGGGGGGAAAGAAGCTGTAGATACTCTGCTAACAGATGAAAGGGTGCAAGCAGTAAGTTTTGTTGGTTCTACTCCTATTGCTAAATATATATACCAAACAGCTACTGCGCATGATAAACGATGCCAAGCACTGGGCGGCGCGAAAAATCATGCCATTGTGATGCAGGATGCTGAAATGGAAAATACAGTAAATGCCCTAATAGGAGCTGCATTTGGTTCAAGTGGAGAGCGTTGTATGGCAATCTCAGTTGCCGTAGCGGTTGGTTCAGAGACTGCTGACAAGCTAATTGCAGGCTTGAAATCTAAGATGCATGATCTAAAAGTTGGTAATTTTGACAATAGCAATAATGATTTTGGGCCACTCATAACTAAAGAGCATATGGAAAAAGTTAAGCACTACATATCTAGTGCAGAAGAACAAGGCGCAGCTATTATTGTTGATGGTCGAAGCGTTGATGTCAAAGGTTGTGAAAATGGGTTTTATGTTGGTGGTACTCTGATAGATAGTGTAGAAGCTTCAATGAAGTCTTATAAGGAAGAAATATTTGGACCAGTATTACAAGTTGTCAGAGTAGAAACTATGCAACAAGCAATAGATTTAATTGACGAACATGAATACGGTAATGGCACATGTATTTTCACTCGAGATGGTGAAGCTGCAAGGTATTTTAGTGACCAAATAAAAGTTGGTATGGTTGGTATCAATGTCCCACTACCTGTCCCAGCTGCCCAACATAGCTTTGGAGGTTGGAAGCAATCAATGTTTGGTGATTTAGCTGCTTATGGACCTGACAGTGTGAGGTTCTACACACGAAGAAAAACTATCACCCAGCGATGGCCATCATCAAGTATTAGAGAGGGTGTTAACTTTTCTTTCCCATCCTAAATAGCTTTAATAATTCAACTCTAAAGGGCTTCCTAAGGAAGCCCTTTTTTTAGTTTAAATATCAAGTTGAACTATATTGCAAAATAGGATGGCAATTAAAGTTGACAATTGTCAAAAAAATATGTAGCCTGTCTAGTTAGTCAAGAACTTATCAGAAGTTCTATAAAGTAAATCGGAAAAAGGAGGAATCGAATGAGTAAGGTAAAGTGTGGACTAATCCAAATGGGTTTAAAAGGTGATGGTACGATGTCACCAGAAAAAATTCGTGATTTAATGATTGAGGCCCATATCCCAATGATAGAGGATGCTGCAAAACAGGGAGTAAAAGTTCTATGTTTTCAGGAGGTTTTTACGCAGCCATATTTTTGTCCAAGTCAAGATAAAAAATGGTATGCAGCTGCGGAGTCGATTCCTGATGGACCTACAGTCAAGCTGATGCAGGAATATGCTAAAAAACACCAAATGGTTATTGTTGTTCCTATCTATGAAGAGGAAATGTCAGGAGTCTATTACAATACTGCAGCAGTTATTGATGCAGATGGAAGTTTTTTAGGTAAATATCGAAAAACTCACATACCTCAAGTTGCACCTGGTTTTTACGAAAAATTTTTCTTCAAACCTGGAAATCTGGGATACCCAGTATTTGATACGGCTTATCTTAAGTTGGGGGTTTATATTTGTTACGATAGGCATTTTCCTGAGGGATGGAGAGCATTAGCATTAAATGGCGCAGAATATATTGTCAATCCTTCTGCTACTGTTGCTGGATTAAGTAAATATCTATGGGAGCTGGAGCAACCAGCCTCAGCAGCAGCAAATGGTGTTTTTATTGGAGCTATAAATCGTGTTGGTACAGAAGAGCCATGGGCAAAGCAAATGGGTGAATTCTATGGATCAAGCTATATTGTAAATCCACGCGGGCAAATAGAAGCCCAGGCAAGTTATGGTGATGATGAGCTTTTAGTTCATGATATTGACTTAGATATGGTTCGAGAAGTGAGAGACACTTGGCAATTTTTTAGAGATAGGCGTAGTGACCTATATGGAAGGTTAACAGATAAATAATAATATGGGTAAGCCCTCAAGCTCTAAGGTTTCTGAATCTTCAACGATAGATATTAACAATCTATTTCTGACATTTGAGACACAAACAGAGCCGGTCCATGCTCTTTCTGACATTAACTTGAAGGTTGAGGCTGGTGATTTTGTTTCTATGATTGGTCCCAGTGGCTGCGGAAAAACAACATTATTGCGTGTCATAGCTGATCTAGAAAAGCCAACAAGTGGCTCAATAACCGTTGAAGGTAAGTCCCCACATCAAGCTCGCTTAGATCGCTCTTATGGTTATGTTTTTCAAACTCCAGCTCTTTTGCCTTGGCGAAATATTGAGTCAAATATCCACCTACCGCTTGAGATGTCTGGCTACTCAAAATCAGAGCAAAAAAAACTTTCTCAGGAGTATTTATCTTTAGTCAGTTTAACAGGATTTGAAAAAAAATATCCCTGGCAATTATCTGGAGGTATGCAGCAACGCGTATCCATTGCACGTGCTTTGAGTTTTAGCCCTGATATGCTCCTTATGGATGAGCCATTTGGTGCTCTAGATGAGATAACTCGTGATCGTTTAAATGAAGAGCTGTTAAGATTGTGGGAGCAAACTCAGAAAACAGTTGTATTTGTTACCCATTCAATCCCAGAGGCTGTTTTCTTGTCTACTAAGATTGTAGTAATGTCTGCCCGTCCTGGAAAAATTATAAATGTCATCGAAACCAATTTTCCAAAAGATAGAAATCTTGATATTCGTGAAACAAAAGAATTTTTAGAGATCTCGCAACTAGTAAGAGAGGGACTCAAAGAAGGGCACAGTGATGGAAGCTAATAGGCTTTTCAGCATGATTATAGGAGGAACTATTGGTCCTGTTGTGATTCTGGTAACGGCTATTATCATGATATGGTATGCGGGAGCCGTTTATTTAAATAGCTCCTTTTTAATTGACAGATATGAAAAAAATAATATTGATTGGACTTTTTCAGAATTAGTCTCAGACTCTTGGTCGATGGAGCGACCTGTTTTGCCATCACCCCATCAAATTGCAAAGGAGTTAAAGAAAACAATTTGGGATAAGAAGATCACTTCACCCAGGAGTTTGGTTTATCACTCTGGAGTGACTTTATCTTCTGCAATGGTTGGCTTTGTAATGGGCACACTTCTTGGTATTATCTTGTCAGTGGGTATTGTTTATGTGGCAGCACTGGATCGAACCTTGATGCCTTGGATAATTACATCTCAAACTATTCCAATTCTGGCAATTGCTCCGATGATTGTTGTTGTGTTAGGTTCAATGGGTATTATTGGCTTAGTTCCAAAAGCAATGATCTCAACCTATCTTTGTTTTTTTCCTGTTGTTGTTGGTATGGTTAAAGGTTTACGGTCACCAAGTATTATCTTGGTAGACCTAATGAACAGTTATTCAGCATCAAAGGTTGAGGTTTTTTGGAAATTACGTCTTCCGGCGTCTCTTCCTTATTTATTTGCCAGTTTAAAAGTAGCCATTGCTCTGAGTGTTGTTGGTGCTATTGTAGCTGAGCTTCCAGCAGGTGCTCAAGGCGGCTTAGGTGCGCGCCTATTATCTGGCTCATATTATGGACAAACCAGTCTTATTTGGGCTGCCCTGATAACCGCTTCAGTGATTTCTGCAACTCTAGTTACCTTAGTTGGAAGAATGGAGCGCGCAGTTAATAATCGTATGGGGCTGCAAATATGAATTTCCTGGCATTTATAAGGTCGCGTCCCTTAAGTGGATTGCTATGTCTTATTTTTTCAATCGCCTCTTTTATTTCGTTGCAGTTTAATGAAATAAATGACTATGCGCTTAATCCTTTTATTGTGATTATTATTGCCACTGTCAGTTTATTATTTTTTATCATTCGTCAACAAGGATTAGTTCTTTTATCTATTTGTTTTGTAGCCTTATTCTCTGGAGCTTGGTTTGTATTAAATTTGATACATTCATTCGAAAAGGGGATAGTTATGGGTGTGGATGCCTGGTTCTTGGTAAGTGCATTGTGGTTTCTAACATGGAATAACTTAGTTCAACTATCCGCTTTAAAGCCGAAGAATAAATTAATAGAATTATTTCTAACTATAATCATTCCAGTTTTATTTGGTGCGTGGATATTTTTTCTATGGGAGGTTATTACTATAGGTATGTCCGTTCCACAGGTGTTATTACCTGCACCAAGTCTTATTTGGCAAGTATTTGATGGGTTTGGTGCTACTTTATTTGCTGATTTTTATCAAACTTTTGTACGTTCAGCAATTCCTGGCTTTATTATGGGAAGTGGTGCAGGATTTCTCGTTGCAATTGCAGCAGATAAAATCCCATTTTTAAGGCGTGGATTAATTCCAATTGGAAACTTCTTTAGCGCGATACCAATTATTGGCATGGCGCCAATTATGATAATGTGGTTTGGTTTTGACTGGCAGTCAAAAGCGGCTGTTGTTGCCATTATGACTTTTTTCCCAATGATGGTAAATACCTTAGGCGGTCTCAACGAAACTGACAGGATTGATCGAGATTTATTACACACTTATGCTTCAAGTTACTGGCGAGAACTTTTTAGTTTGCGACTACCAAATGCAATGCCTTTTATTCTTAATGCATTGAAAATTAACTCAACTTTCGCTATGATTGGAGCTATAGTGGCAGAATTTTTTGGAACACCCATTGTAGGAATGGGATTTAGAATTTCGGCAGAAGTTGGCCGAATGAATATCGATATTGTATGGGCAACAATTGCGGTTGCTGCTGTTACTGGTTCGATGTTTTATGGAGTATTTGCTCTCTTAGAAAGAAAATTAACTTTCTGGCATCCATCGATGCGAAAAAGCTAGTTATGGGTAAGTACTATTATTTTTAAAATAAAGGAGAAATGATGAAAATATTTAAAAGTAAAACGATATTAGCTGCAATTTGCTCTACTATACTTATAGCTTTGAGCTTTAATACTCAAGCAGGTGATAAATTTACCCTTCAGACGAAGTGGGTAACTCAGGCTCAATTTGCAGGCTATTATGTTGCATTAGAAAATGGTTACTATGATGATGAGGGCTTAGATGTAACAATTAAGTCAGGTGGACCCGATATAGCGCCTCCACAAGTCATGGCAGGCGGTGGTGCAGATATTCTTATTGAGTGGATGCCAGCAGCATTAGCATCTAGAGAAAAAGGGCTTAACCTTGTAAACATAGCACAGCCATTTAAAAGCTCTGGAATGATGCTTACATGCCGTAAAGATTCGGGCATAAGTTCGCCTTCTGACTTCGCAGATAAGACTCTAGGAGTTTGGTTCTACGGTAATGAGTATCCATTTTTGAGCTGGATGAGTAAGCTTAATATGGCAACCGATGGAAGCGCTGGTGGAGTGACAGTATTGAAGCAAGGCTGGGGGATAGAGCCAATTCTTCAAAAGCAAGCAGATTGCGTGTCAACAATGACTTACAATGAATATTGGCAAGTTATTGATGGTGGACTTTCAGCCGATGAGCTAGTAGTTTTCCCATATGATGAGCAAGGTGTTTCAACACTTGAAGATGGATTGTATGTCTTGGAAGAAAACCTAACTGATCCTGCTTTTGTTGATAAAGCTGCGCGTTTCCTTCGTGCTAGCATGAAAGGTTGGGAGTGGGCTTCAAATAATTCCGATGCTGCTGCCGATATCGTGCTTGAAAATGACATGAGTGGCGCTCAAACTGAAAAGCATCAGCGTCGTATGATGGGCGAAGTTAATAAACTTACTGCAAATGGTGGTAAATTAAATGTTAACGATTACCAACGTACAGTTGATACTTTACTTGGGAGTGATTCTGATCCAGTAATTAATGGCGAGCCAGTCGGTGCTTGGACTCATAAGGTCTGGGATGCTGCATTTGGATCATAATATAAAATCTAATTTCTTGTAGGAGAATACTATGTCTGTACTAATTAAAAATGGAACAATTGTTAATGCTGATCAATCTTTCAGTGCCGATGTGCTATGTGCAGACGGCAAAATACAGGAAATTGGCAGTAATATCTCAGCGCCGAGTGGCGCTGAGATCATAGATGCTGCTGGGCAGTTTGTTATGCCCGGTGGTATCGACCCTCATACCCATATGCAATTACCGTTTATGGGAACTGTTGCTAGTGAAGATTTCTATACTGGCACGGCTGCTGGACTTGCTGGTGGAACAACAATGATTATTGATTTTGTTATTCCATCTCCTCAAACCAGTATTCTTGAGGCATATCATCAATGGCGAGAGTGGGCTGAGAAATCAGTAGCTGACTATAGCTTTCATGTTGCCATTACTTGGTGGGATGAAACTGTTCATGCTGATATGAAAACACTAGTTGAAAAACATGGTGTTAACAGTTTTAAGCACTTTATGGCTTATAAAGGGGCAATAATGGCCCCTGATGAAATACTTGTCAATAGTTTCAATAGATCTTTAGAATTGGGTGCAATGCCAACTGTTCATGCTGAAAATGGTGAAATGGTTGCTCAGCTTCAAAAGAAGATTTTTGATATGGGTATAACAGGTCCAGAAGGCCACCCATTGTCTCGACCACCAGAAGTGGAGGCTGAGGCTGCAAATCGAGCTATTAGTATTGCTAATGTATATGGAGTCCCTTTATATATTGTGCATGTTTCTACCAAGCAGTCTTTAGAAGCAATTACTAGAGCACGAAATTCAGGTCAAAAAGTATTTGGTGAAGTTTTAGCGGGCCATTTGCTTGTAGATGAGTCAGTTTACTTAGATAAAAATTTTGAAAGCGCTGCGGCTCATGTAATGAGCCCTCCATTTAGAGCAAAAGAACACCAGGAAGCTCTATGGAAAGGGCTTTTATCTGGTAACTTGCAGACTACTGCGACTGATCACTGTTGTTTTTGTGCTGATCAAAAAGCAGCTGGTAAAGATGATTTTCGTATCACTCCAAATGGAACCGCAGGTGTAGAAAATCGAATGGAAGTGTTATGGCATCATGGCGTTAACACAGGTCTTTTTAATATGAATGAATTTGTTAAATTAACTTCTACAAACGCAGCACAAATTTTTAATATTTATCCAAGAAAAGGAAGTATTTCAGTTGGTGCAGATGCAGATATTGTTGTATGGGATCCAGAGAAAACTAAGAAGATATCTGCTAAAACCCATCACCAAAATATTGATTTCAATATCTTTGAAGGTATGGAAGTCAAAGGCTGTGCTTCACATACTATTAGTGCTGCAAAAGTAGTTTATGCTAATGGTGAGTTAAAAGTTGAAAGGGGAGCCGGAAGATATGTTGACCGTCCTCCTTACTCTTCCTTCTATCAGGGTTTAGATGTTCAGGCAGAGAAAAATAAACCAAAAGCCGTGAAACGATAAAATTTAATTAATTTTTAATTGTGTAACTACATATTTAACTTGACCAAATGGTCAATTATTTTTCGGAGGAAAATATGAGTAATAACAAAATAAAAAGTGAGGGATTGAATATCAAGTCACATCGCCTCAGTAAAAAAGAAATAGAAGATAATTTTTCAGACCTTCATTCTCCTTTAACTCCAATAGAGGCATTAATTGAAGCTGATCGATGCTATTTTTGTTACGACGCTCCATGCACTAAGGCCTGTCCATCAGATATTGATGTTCCAGGTTTTATACAAAGTATTAGGAGTGATAATTTAACGGGAGCAGCTGAGAAAATTTTAAGTGAAAATATTTTTGGAGGTATGTGTGCTCGTGACTGCCCAACTGAAGAGCTCTGTCAACAGGCCTGTGTTCGAAATGATCATGAAGAAAAACCTGTCGAAATTGGATTATTGCAACGTTATGCAACTGACTCAGTTTTAAATAATGGAGTGCAATTATTTTCTAGGGAAGAGAATACAGGAAAGTCAATCGCAGTCGTTGGTGCTGGACCAGCTGGCATATCATGTGCGCATCGTTTAGCAGTTTTGGGTCATAAAATTACAGTTTATGATGCTAAAGATAAGCTAGGAGGTTTAAATGAGTATGGCATTGCAGCTTATAAATCTACTAATGATTTTGCACAACAAGAGCTTGATTACATTCTAGATATTGGTGGCATAAATATTGAAACTGGGATGGAGTTAGGAAAACAAATCACTCTTGAAGATCTTCAAAAGCAATATGATGCTGTATTTTTAGGATGTGGCCTAGGTACGGTCAACCAATTAAATCTTGACAATGAAAATATTGCAGGCGTTATAGATGCAGTTGAGTATATAGCTAATTTAAGACAAACCAGCAATAAAGACGAACTGATGGTTGGGAAAAATATTGTTGTGATTGGTGGAGGCATGACAGCAATAGACATTGCAGTTCAAAGTAAATTATTAGGTGCTGAGCAAGTTACTATTGCCTATAGAAGAGGTAAAAATGCAATGGCAGCGAGTGAATATGAGCAGGCTCTGGCAAAAAAACATGATGTTCAAATTCAGTATAATTTATCACCTAAGCAGCTTATAGCTGATGAAAGTAATGTCTCTGCAATGGAGTTTGATGTTATGAAATCACAAAATGATGGAAGCACAAAGGCAACTGGAGAAAACCTTACATTGAAAGCAGACGTTGTATTTAAGGCAATTGGACAAAAATTAGTTACCGAGGGTTTGACTGATAATAGCTTAGAGCTAGAAAAAGGTAGGATTGTTGTAGATGCACATCGTAAAACTTCATTGACCAAAGTATGGGCAGGTGGGGACTGCATTCTTGATGGAGATAATTTGACTGTATCAGCAGTTCAAGATGGCAAACTAGCAGCAATTTCAATAAACGAAACGCTTAGGCAAGGAGCTTAATATGGCAGATTTAACTAGTAATTTTTTGGGAATTAAGTCACCTAATCCTTTTTGGTTGGCTTCAGCGCCACCCACAGATAAAGCATATAACGTCAATCGTGCTTTTGAAGCAGGTTGGGGTGGGGTTTCATGGAAAACTTTGGGTGAGGATCCTCATATTGTGAATGTTAATGGTCCAAGATACACAACAATGATGAGTAATGATCGACGTGTTATTGGGTTTAATAATATTGAATTAATTACTGATCGCCCTTTTCAAGTTAATCTTAAGGAAATGCGTCAAGTAAAAAGAGACTGGCCCGATAGAGCTGTAGTCGCATCCGTTATGTTTCCTATGAATGAGGCATCTTGGGCAAAGCATATACCTATTATTGAAGATACAGGTATTGATGGCTTTGAGCTCAATTTTGGATGTCCACATGGAATGTCAGAGCGCGGCATGGGTGCTGCAGTTGGGCAAGTTCCAGAATATATAAAACAAGCAACCGAGTGGTGCAAAAAGTACGCCACAGTGCCTGTGATTGTTAAGCTTACTCCAAATATAACTGATGTAATTTATCCTGCGGAAGCAGTCTTTGAAGGTGGTGGAGACGCAGTTTCATTAATTAATACTATAAACTCAATTATGAGGGTTGATTATGACAGCTTGACTATGTTTCCTACTACAGGCGGTATGGGAACGCATGGAGGTTATTGTGGTGAGGCTGTAAAACCAATTGCGTTGAATATGGTTGCAGAAATAGCACGAAATGAAAAAACTAAAAACTTACCAATTTCAGGCATTGGGGGAGTGTCGACCTGGAAAGATGCAGTAGATTTTATTGCTTTAGGTGCAAGTAATGTTCAGGTTTGTACAGCAGCTATGGTTTATGGTTTTAAAATTGTTGAAGATATGAAAACTGGATTGAGTAACTTTTTAGATGAAAAAGGTATGAATTCGGTAGATGAGCTTATTGGTAAAGCAGTCCCATCAGTAACTGATTGGAAATTTTTGAATTTAAATCACGTTGATAAAGCAGTTATTGATCAAGATAAATGTATAAAGTGTGGGCGTTGCCATATCGTCTGTGAAGATACTTCACATCAAGCAATTGAATATTCAACTGAGAGTGGGGATAGAGTCTTTACAGTAAATGATGATGAATGTGTTGGATGTAATCTTTGTGTCAGCGTTTGTCCTGTAGTAGATTGTATTTCAATGGTTGCTATGACAAGTGGAACTGATCCAAGGACAGGTAAGGAGATTTCATCAGAGGTAGCTGATTGGACAACTCATGAAAATAATCCTTTGAAAGTCTCATAAGCTTATGATGGAGTATTGAATGGGCAATATAATTGTTGCTGCAAAATCCAAGGATAGCCCTCGAAGTAAAGAGAGTATTCGTGAAGATAATGAGCTTATTATTTTAACTGCAGCAGAAAAAGTATTTGCAAAGCATGGTCTTAAAGGCTCTACTACCAAACAAATTGCAGATATGGCTGAACTTCCAAAGTCCAATATTCATTATTATTTTCATACTAAATTAAATCTTTATCGATGTGTTTTAGAAAGTATTTTGGTTGATTGGATGAAGGCTGCTGATACATTCAATACATTTGAAGAACCCAGGGAAGCAATAAGGTATTATGTTGGCGCTAAAATGGATTTGTCTAGGGTGAGGCCATTTGGATCCAAAGTGTGGGCAAATGAGATCATTAGTGGAGCTCCAGAAATGGAGATAGTATTATCATCAAGATTAAAAAAATGGGTTGATTCTTGTGTGAGCTCAATAAATACATGGGTTAAGTTAAAGAAAATTGTTGATGTAGGAGATGCACACACATTGTTGTATATGATCTGGGCAACGACTCAACATTATGCTGATTTTGACTATCAAGTGATGATTTTAAATAATGGTAAGAGGTTAACAGATAGTGAGTTTGAAGAAAAAAAACAAGAAGTTATTGATTTGATTTTACGAAGTGTTGGTTTAAATCCATAGTTAACTTGTAAATCACTAAATGTTTTGGGAGAGTCAGGAATGGAAAGTAGTGGTAAAAAATTCAAAAAGTTAGTTAATGAAAATAAGCCACTCCAAATTGTGGGCACTGTTAATGCTTATAGTGCCATTATGGCAGAAAAAGTTGGTCATCAATCAATCTACTTATCAGGTGGAGGAGTGGCAGCCTCTTCTCTTGGAGTTCCAGACCTAGGCATTACTTCACTTGCAGATGTAATTGAGGACGCTAAAAGAATTACTCAGGCGACTTCGTTACCATTATTGGTTGATGCAGATACAGGTTGGGGAGGTGCATTTAATATTGCTCGTTGTGTTCAAGAAATGATAAAGAGCGGTGTTGCAGCAATTCATATTGAAGATCAGGTTTCTCAAAAGCGTTGTGGACATCGACCAAATAAGGCTATTGTGACTACCAGTGAAATGCTCGACCGAATTAAAGCTGCAGTTGATGCTAAAACAGATTCAGACTTTGTTATTATGGCTAGGACTGATGCCTTGGCTATAGAGGGAATGCAGTCTGCCATTGAAAAAGCACAAGCATTTGCTGAAGCTGGTGCGGATATGATATTTCCTGAGGCGCTCAATACTATTGAGCAATATAAAGAATTTTCTGATTCCTTAAGTGTTCCAATTCTAGCAAATATAACTGAATTTGGCCAAACACCACTATTTAGTAGGGGTGAGCTTTCTGAGGCTGGTGTAGATATGATTCTTTACCCACTGAGTGCCTTTAGGGCTATGAGCAATGCGGCTCTTAATGTTTATCAGCATATCTTAGAAGATGGTCATCAGCATAAGGTGATTGATACTATGCAAACGAGGGAAGAGTTGTATCATTTTCTTAACTATCATGAATATGAACAACAATTAGATAAGTTATTCAAGAAGGAGAAAAAATAGTGAGTGGAAAAAAAATGGGTGGTGCTGGTCTTAGGGGGCAGAGTGCTGGAGAGACATCAATATGTACAGTTGGAGTAACTGGTTCAGGCCTTACTTATCGTGGCTATGATGTAGTAGATTTGGCTGAAAATACAACCTTCGAAGAGGTTGCCTATCTGTTGTTACATGAGAAACTTCCAAACTCCCAGGAATTAAAAGACTATATAGAGAAGCTTAAATCATTAAGAGGCCTGCAACCTGAACTTCGCAATACTTTAGAGTGTATTCCTAAAACTGCTCATCCAATGGATGTTTTAAGGACAGGCTGTTCAGTTCTTGGTAATTTAGAGCAAGAGGAAGACTTTTTAAATCAAACCGATCATGCTGATCGAATGCTGAGCGCATTTCCATCAATTTTAAGCTATTGGTATCAGTTTTCCCACTTTGGAAAAAGAATTGATACAGAGACAAATGATGACACAATTGGCGGTCATTTTTTACATCTTTTACATGGTCAAAAAGCCAGCGAACTTCATAACAAAGTAATGAGTATTTCTTTGATTTTATATGCTGAACATGAATTTAATGCTTCCACATTTGCCGCAAGGGTTTGCGCTTCTACGCTCTCAGATATTCATTCTGCAGTGACAAGTGCTATTGGAACCTTACGAGGGCCATTACATGGAGGAGCAAACGAAGCTGCTAGTGCAATGTTATCTCAGTGGCATAATCCTGATGTTGCAGAGGAAGAATTACTTAAAATGCTTTCACAAAAACAACTGGTGATGGGTTTTGGGCATGCCGTTTATACTGAATCTGATCCGCGCAATGAAGTCATCAAACAGTGGTCAAAAAAATTATCTATAGAGGTTAATGACAAGCATCTATATGATGTATCCGAGAGAGTAGAGGCTGTTATGCGAAGAGAGAAAAATTTATTCGCAAATGCTGACTTTTATCATGCTTCAACATATGAATTTATGAAAATACCGACCAAGCTTTTTACACCGATCTTTGTGCTCTCAAGAATAACTGGTTGGTGTGCTCATATATTTGAACAGAGGCACAATAATCGAATAATCAGACCGAATGCAGATTATATAGGTCCAATTCTTCAGAAAGTAATACCAATAGATAAAAGAGGTTAATAAATGAAAGCAGATAGAGTCATTGCAGATCAAGTTCTGCAAGATATAGCAGATTATGTGATTGATTATAAAGTAGAGTCTGAGGAGGCTTTAGATACCGCTAGAAATTGCTTAATAGATACCATTGGTTGTGGTTTACTGGCTTTAAAATATCCAAATTGTACAAGGCATTTGGGCCCTTTAGTTCCTGGCACAACAGTAGAAAATGGTGCAAGAGTTTTCGGTAGGTCGGATGTGCTTGATCCAGTTAAGGCAGCGTGGGATATTGGAGCAATAGTTCGCTGGTTGGATTTTAACGATACATGGTTGGCTGAAGAGTGGGGTCATCCCTCAGATAATTTAGGTGCAATTATGGCGCTTAGTGATTATATTTCTCGTGTTAATATAGCTAATAATAAATCACCACTCACGATTGAAAGTGTTCTTCAGTATATGATCAAAGCTCATGAAATCCAGGGTGTTCTTGCACTTGAGAATAGCTTTAATAAAGTAGGTTTAGATCATGTTTTATTGGTCAGAGTGGCAAGTACAGCTGTTGCAACACATATGCTAGGAGGTAATAGAGATCAAATTATTAATGCTCTGTCACAAGCTTGGGTTGATGGCTCATCACTTCGAACATACAGACATGCACCTAATGCTGGTTCAAGAAAGTCATGGGCCGCGGGTGATGCAACCTCCCGTGCGGTTCGCTTAGCGATGATGACGATAGCTGGTGAGATGGGTATGCCTTCAGTTTTGAGTGCGCCAGAGTGGGGCTTCTATGATGTAAGCTTCAAGAGTAGAGAGTTTAGTTTTTCCAGGAGTTATGGCTCTTATGTGATGGAGAATATTCTTTTTAAGATATCGTTTCCAGCTGAATTTCATGCACAAACTGCTGTAGAGTGCGCAGTTACTCTTTACCCAGAAGTTAAGGATAAGTTGAATAAAATTGAAAAGATTGAAATTACAACGCATGAGTCAGCACTAAGAATTATTGATAAAACAGGCGCTTTAGATAATCCCGCTGACCGTGATCATTGTATGCAATATATGCTTGCAGTTGCATTGATTAAAGGCGATTTAGTTGCTGACTTCTATGAGGATAGCTTTCATCAACAGAATCCTTTAATTGATGAGCTTCGAGATAAAATGCTGTTAATTGAAGATAAAAGATATTCAATAGATTACCTTGCTGATGACAAAAGATCTATTGCTAATGCAGTACAGATCTTTTTTAACGATGGGAGTCATACTGAGAAAGTAGAAGTTGAGTACCCAATTGGACATCGTCATCGTCGCAAAGAGGGAATTCCATTATTAGAGATGAAATTTCTTAATAGTCTAAAAGATACTTTTTCTAATGAACAAGCTAAGAGAATTTACTCATTATGTCTTGATAATGAGAATATTAAAAATACTTCTGTTAACGAGTTCATGGACTTATTTCTAATTTCAGACTAATTATTCTTAAGGCTATTTAATTTTGGTTTATAAGGCTTGAAATTGTTTTAACTAAATCACTGTTTACTTGTCTCGGTCCAAGGTCTTGCCTATTTTTATGGCGCCTCTCACCAGGTAGACGAGTCCCTTCTATTTCATTGTATTTTTTTAAAAAATTCTCTGTTTGATCAGCTGTGTCCTTTCCAGACAATATTTTAGGAGACATGGCAAGAATAAACTGTCCACCTTGAACTGGGCCTCCATCTCCGTTATCACGCTCCTTTGATTCATATGAAAAAGTTTCACCTACTAGTGGGCCAGATAGTAGTTCAATCATAAGAGCAATGACAGACCCCTTATGACCTCCAAATGGAAGTAAAACCCCTTTATCAATTTCTGCTGCATCTGTCGTCAGTTCTCCTGATGGGGACAGCCCAGTCCCAAGGGGAACAGAGTGCCCATCTCGTGCTGCAATTTGAATCTCTCCTTTAGCCATTGACGCTGTTGCCATATCAAAAACGATTGGATTTTTTCCAGGTCTTGGCCATGAAAATGCCATTGGATTAGTTCCATATAATGCAGTTGTTCCACCTGAAGGAGCGACTGCCGGTGTGTATGAAACTGACGTTAGGCCAACGAGGCCCTCATCACTGATTGCCTCTACTTCAGGCCATAGGGCTGCAAAGTGATGGCAGCGCTGAATGGCTAGCCCCGCGATTCCAAAAGTGTGAGCTGCTTGGATTAATTTTTCAAGTCCATATTTATGTGCAAGTGGTGCAAAACCATTATGAGCATCACATCTGAATATTGTTGGTGTAACTTCCTCAATTTCTGGCTTAGCAGAGCCATCTACTTTATTACTTTTAAGGGCCTTAACATACCCAGGAATTCGAAATAAACCATGAGAGACTGAGCCATCTCGCTCAGCATTTGTAACGGTAGTTGCAACTGCATCAGCATTCTCTTCATTAGCGCTATTATTTATAAGCGCTGCTTTAGCTAGGTTGAAAATCTCATCAAGGCTCAGTTCGGTTGTCGTTGAAGTCATTAGGTTAATCCTCTTGTTAAATATCCATTCAGGAAGGTAAGTTGCTAAGTATAAGGAATTCAGCAGCCAAGTTACAAAAAAATGATAACATGCAATAAAAAAATCATACGCAATCAAAATGAAAAACAATAAAACTATTCAAATTGTCTCATGCCATGCTGAAGGCGAGGTTGGTAATGTTATTGTTTCAGGGGTTGAAATGCCTCCAGGCAAAACCCTTTGGGAGCAAGCAAGATGGATTCATGAAGATCAATCCCTTCGTCAGTTCGTTTTAAATGAACCAAGAGGGGGCGTTTTTAAACATGTCAATCTTTTAGTTCCTGCTCAAAATCCTAAAGCAGTCCAGGGTTTTATTGTTATGGAGCCTGAGCATACACCTCCCATGTCGGGCTCAAACTCGATCTGCGTTTCAACGGTCCTATTAAATACTGGAATCATTCCAATCAATGAGCCAATCACAGAATTTATCCTTGAGGCACCAGGGGGCCTTGTTCCCATTAAAGCCTATTGTGAAGATGGCAAGGCAGTAAGTATTGAGATTCATAACGTTGCGTCATTTGCCGATAAGCTTAATGTTTTTTTAGAGGTCGAAGGTGTTGGAACCTTGGAGGTTGATACTGCCTATGGGGGAGATAGTTTTGTTTTGGTTAATGCGCGTGAGATTGGTTTTGAAATAGAGCCTCATGAGGCTAGAGATTTATCCGAGTTAGGTGCAAAGATTACCGCAGCAGCAAACCAACAGCTAGGCTTTAAGCATCCAGAAAATTCCGAGTGGAATCATATTTCATTCTGTGAGTTTGCGCTCCCAATCTTTGAGGAAGAGGGCGTTAAGGTGAGTAAGAATACTGTAGTTATTGATCCTGGTAAGCTTGATCGCTCTCCATGTGGAACAGGCTGCTCAGCGCGAATGGCAGTGCTTCATGCAAAAGGAGAGTTAATTAAAGGAGACCGCATGATCGGTCGCTCCATTCTCAATTCAAGGTTTGACTGTCAGATAGTAGATGAAGTGCTCATTGGCAATCAAAATGCAATTATCCCGTCTATAAGAGGGAGGGCTTGGATTACTGGAACGCATCAACTGACACTTGATCCAGATGATCTTTTTCCAGAGGGTTACCGACTCAGCGATACCTGGCCCAAAAAACAGTCAATATAGATATTTATTTTTGAAGATTTATCTAAAAACTAGTGTAAAAATAAATTTATAGTTAAAAATTATTTAAGGAGTATAAATGCCTACAATTCATTGGTTGGGGACTGGTCTATCAGCTATCCCAGGACTCAAAAAACTGATTGAGAATGGACATTCTGTCATTGTTTACAATCGAACAGTAGACAAGGCAATAGAAGCCTTGTCAGGAGTGGATGGAGATTACCAGGTTATTCCATTTTCAATTGAAGCGGTTAAAAAATACGCAAGTGCTGGTGATGTAGTTGTTTCAATGCTGCCAGGCAACTTTCATTTGCCAGTGGCTGAACTCTGCATCTCTTTAGAGGCTCATTTTGTATCTAGCTCTTATATCTCAGATGAGATGAGAGGCTTAAACAGCGCTGCCATAAAGAAGGGTTTATGCCTTGTAAACGAAGTTGGACTGGATCCAGGCATAGATCATAGTATGTCACACTCCTTAGTTGAAGAGTATAGAAATTCAAGCGTATTTTCTAAAGAAAATAGCCATTCTTTTTTAAGTTATTGTGGCGGTCTGAGTGATGTTCCAAATGACTTTTGCTACAAGTTTAGTTGGTCACCGCTCGGCGTTCTTAAGGCATTAATGTCAACCTCTGTGAGTATCCGAGATAGTGAAGTTTATACTGTAACCAAACCATGGGAGTCCGTAGAGATTTATCCACTCCCAATGCCATGGGGCGAGGATGAATTTGAGGTGTATCCTAATCGTGATTCACGTCCTTTTATAGAGCAATACCAAATGGATGATGACCTCAAAATTGAGCAATTCGTGAGAGGGACTCTCAGATATAAGGGCTGGAAGAGCGCATGGAGTAATATCTTTTCAGAGGTAGACTCACTCAATAGTGCTGATTCAGAAGCTCGGCTTAAAGAGATTAGTGATGATTTATGGAGCAATTACTCTTACAAAGAAGATGAGGTTGATCGGGTCATTTTGACTGTTGAGCTTAAGGTTAAAAATAACTCTAAGGTTGTTTGGCACAAGCAATTTTTGCTAGACACACTTGGTAACTCAATGGGCAGTGCAATGGCGCAACTCGTCTCATGCTCAGTAGCACTCGCTGTTGAAGCAGTTATGGGCAATGAAATTTCTGCTGGCGTGAGCGCAGCGCCTCATGATAGTAAACTCGTTGATCGATGGCTCAAACAAGCGGATGACATAAGTGATCACTTTGTTTTAGTTGACCACTTGAATTAATCATTGGGTGAGCCAGTTGAGCCTTAAATTTGATCATGAAACTAAGGGCTGGGCAGATTTAATACCCCGGAGAAATCCGCAGTCAAATTTAACCTCAAATATAGATACGAGATGGCTTGTGATTGGTGCAGGTTTCACAGGTCTTTCGTGTGCAAGAAGATTGGCTGAACTGAATCCAAGTGATAAGATTATTTTGCTTGAGGCTAGAGAGATTGGCCAAAACGCATCTGGAAGAAACTCAGGATACGCAGTAGCGCATAGTCATTTTTCTGGGAGATATCAAAAAGATCAACTTGGACACTATGAAAGGATTGATCGTATCAATCAAGCGGGCCTTGAATCTCTTAGCGCCGTCATAACTAAAAACCATATTAATTGTGACTTTAAGGAGTCTGGTATATACCATATGGCTGCTGATGAAAGTTCATCCTTAGAATGCGATTATTTTGTTGATTACCTTGAGAAAAGGGAGATTAAACATGAGCCACTCTCTCAGGAAAAAAGTCATCTAAAGCTGGGAACAAATTGGTACCAAAAGGGTGTCAAGGTCATGAATGGTGCTTTGGTTCAGCCAGCGCAACTTGTTTTCGGTCTTGCTGACAAGCTTCCCAAAAATGTTGAGCTTTATGAGAATTCACCAGTCATAGATATCAGGAAAGGCAAAATTAATACTTTGAGGACGCCAGAGTCAACGATCAGGGCTAAAAATGTAATTATGGCTTGTAATTATGAGCCTTTGGCAAGTGGTCAACAAAAACAAAGAGTCGTCGGCGTTACCCTCTCAGGAAGTATCACTAGGGTGCTGACTCAGGATGAAATTGAAACACTAGGTACTGAAACGTCATGGGGTGTCTTATCTCTTCACAGCGGCGGTGCAACGGTTAGGCTCACTGATGATAAAAGGATTTCAATCAGGAACACTGCTGAATACAATAATCATCGCTTATTAAATAAAGGCCAACTAATGGCAAGACAAAAAATTCACCGTCAGTCATTTGATAATCGATTTCCAGATCTAAGCCACGTGCCATTTGAGCACTTATATTCGGGTGTTGAGGGAGTCACCGCTAATAAAACAAATATCTTTAAAAGGCTGTCACCTAACCTTTATTTTGCTGGTTGCTATAATGGCTCTGGCATTACTAAGGGGACAGCTTTTGGAGTAGCTATTGCTGAACTTGCAAGTGGTCATGATCTCGAATTAGTGAGTGACTGTTTAGGGATTGAAGAAGCTAAATGGCTCCCTCCAAGACCTCTCTTAGATCTGGGAGCGTGGTACATCACAAAACAAAGATTTAGTGGGGTTGGAAAAGATCGTTAAATACGAGACACTAAGCAAGATGGTTTAGTTTTGCTCCAAACTCAATAAAATTCCCCTTTAGCTTTCCAAACTTCTCATTGTTACTATGAGTTGGTTTAATCGGTAAAGACGCCTCACTACCAGTCAAAAAACTCTCAATGATAGATCTACCAAGGTAGGTTCCAGGGCCGATCCCCCTTCCTGAATATCCAAAAATTGAATATGCGCCTTGACCAATTTTATAAATTTTTGGAATATGGTCATCTGTCATTGCAATTTGACCGCCCCAGAAATAATCTAAGGAAATATTCTTAAGAGAAGGGAAAATAGATTGAGTTTTTCTTTTGGCCCATGATGAGTGAATTTTAGAAATATTAGGACCAAGGTTTCCAATGCCACCAATGATGAACCGATTTTCATCATCTAGTCGGAAAGATGACATCACAGTGGCTGTATCCCAGCATCCTTCTTTATTCTTCAAAATATCCTCTAAAGAATCTTTGGATAGTGGTTTTGTTGCTGCTTGAAAATAATATACAGGTGTATATTTTGATGGGTCAATTCCTTTTATATTTTGCTGGTAGGCGTTCGTTGCAATCAATAACATCTTGGATTGGATTGACCCGCTTTCTGTTTGAATCTCCCAGAAATTGTCTTTGCGTATAATTTTTGTTGCTAGGGATGCTTCAAAAATATTTGCCCCTTTAGACTGCGCCGCTCTTGCTAAACCCCGGCAGTAGCTTAGTGGATTAATTGTGCCAGCTTTTTTATTGAGTAGGGCGCCATGAAATTTAGATGAACCAATTCTTTTTTCCGCCTCTTTTTGATCTAAAAGTTCTAATTCTGCACCACGCTCAGTGAGCTGTTGATAACGATCTTGAATATCCTTAAAGCCCTTTTGAGAATGTGCACAGTGAAGGGTTCCAGTTCGGTTTGCGCTGCAATTTATCTTATATTTGTCTATAAGTTCGAATACTAAATCTGGCGCTTTGGATAAAGCCTTATTGAGTTTAATGCCCGAATCTTTTCCAAGGATACTCTCAACTTTTTTTGGAGGAAGCCATAACCCCGAGTTCACTAGTCCAACATTTCTGCCTGAACCTCCAAACCCAATTTTTTTATCAATAAGCGTTACTGAAAGTCCATTTTCAGCAGCAGATAACGCAGCTGAACAGCCCGTGTAGCCGCCACCCACAATCGTTAAGTCAGAGACAACTGAGTCTTTTAGTTGCTCAAAGCCTATATTTTCTTTTGAGCTATTTTCCCAAAGGTTATTTTGTAGCATTAATAATTCATTAACTATTCCTATGTATATAGTAAATAAAAAAGACGCCCTAAAGCGCCTTTTCTTGAATTTATATCTCTTTAAGGAAGGAGTGTTGCGCCTGTTTCCATCCTAATAACTTGCCCATCCTTGATTTGATGAAAGGCTAAGACCGCCTCACGAGTTCCATCAGGAAAGCTCATGACGCCATGAGTTACCATTGCCTCATTACTTTCATAAAGGCAGCGTGAATCATGTGTAACAAAATCATCACTGTTCATCATAAATGTAAACATTTCCATGGACTCTTCTTTATTCTTTTTTGAGTTATCTAGGTGCATAACAAATTGATAATCATCATGAAGGGTTGCTGCATATGCTTCCATATCATTGGCTTCTCTTGCTGCTTCTTGTGCTTTGTATACTGACATAATGTCTCCTTATAATTAATTAAGATGTTACAAAATAAATAATAACTGCTATTAGAGGAATTAGAGGTCTAATCGCATTTTTTGGTTCATGATCAGCACCATCAAATGTTGACCAAACTTTTAATACAAGTCCCATATTAAAAATAAACGCAGAAAAAGTAAAAATTCCAACACCAGCAACAAGTTCTTTTGCAGAGCTAAAGCCTCCAATTTGTAACATTGGCAAAGTTGCAATTAGCATTAAAACAAAGCCAAACATGAGGAACCCTGCTGGTTTAAATGCAAAGCCTGCTTGAGGCGAGTCCATTCGATTGGATTCTGCAAATTTCTGAGAATTAAATGCGAGCTGAATGGCAAAGAAACCGCCAAACAGAATTAAAAAAACATGACAAAGAAGTGGAATACTCATAATGGCTCCTATTAGTTATTTAAAAACTTAAGTAAAATCAAACGGGTTAAGTATACTAAATTTTTTTCTTATCGAGTTTAAATAAAACAATTTAAAAATTATGGATATATTTGATATACAAAACCAACTGAAAGAGTTTGCTTCTGAAAGAGACTGGGAGCAGTTTCATACCCCTAAGAATATAGCTATGGCCCTAAGTGTTGAATCTTCAGAGCTTGTCGAGATTTTTCAATGGCTCAAACCTGAGGAGTCACAGTTACCTAATAAAAAGCAGCTTGAATTAATTAATAGTGAGGTTGCTGATATCGCGATGTATTTACTTCGTTTTTGTGATTTATTAGATCTTAACTTAGAAAAAGCTATTCAAGAGAAATTAGTTAAAAATGCAGAGAAGTATCCTGTGACTCTATCGAAGGGAAATGCAAAGAAATATAATCAGAGGAGTGATTAGTTAAATCTCAACTTTAAAGCATTCATAGGGCTTTCCTGATGATGGTTGCAGGTTAATGTAGTCATCCGCCAAAACCATAATCTGTTCCGAGTTTCTTTCATTGAGGGTGAACTGCTCTTGCATATTAAAATACTGGTCGAGCCATGGATGATTTCTGTTTGTAACTTTAATTGTGTCGATCATACTTACTAAATTTTGATCCTCAATCTCCCAGACACCAGTCCCAAGTGCACTGTATACAACCTTTACTTTATTTTCTTCGATAGGAAAATCAACAATGAGTTCACCAAAGCTGTTCCATGTCCCATCTTTTTTATATCTAATCATCTCGAAGGCTGCATAACCTGGATAAAAATCCTTGCAAATCCAGTTGCCAAGTATTTCAGTTTCATAGAAACGAGGAGACATAGCGGCGTTTGAGGCCGAAGTGAGTAAGAATATAAATAAAGTTGTAAATATAGTTTTCATAATTAAAGTTTAGTTTAAATCAAACCGTAATTTGTGAATTATTAATGTATTTTGAGCGAATTTATTTCCTCTTTTGTAACTGATCTGCTAGATCTATAATTTTATTACTTACAGTTTTTTTGAATACAAATGGAATTACTGCATGAATAATGGCAATGATAAATAGCCCAAATAAAACGAAGCCATATTTGCAGGCTGCAATGAGGTGCTGAAGGTAAGTCTCACCAACTTCTTTCGGATGCTTTGAAAAAATATTAGACACGCGTTATTGACTTAGTGAATTCATGAATAAATCAAGTATATAGGCTTATAAAAAATAAGGTTATTAATTTTTAAATATTTGTAATAAAATGTCATTTTTTACTGAATTATAATCTTGTTTGTAGTTAGTAAATTTATTAGATACATCAGTGAGTCCTAATAAAGCCTCGCATCTTATATTAAGGAAATTAAAAAATATGCTTAAAATTTTAACAAATGAGCAGATAGAGCAATATCATGATGAGGGATTTATATCACCAGTAAGGGTTATGTCTGTAGATGAGGCATTAAAAGTCAGGAGAGATCTGGAGGCTGTTGAGGCAGAGTTTCCTGAGGAAATGAATTCAGAAAGTCGGAACAACTTACACCTTTCCTTTACTTGTTTGGATGCACTCGCACATAACAAAATAATTGTGGATGCTATTGAGGATCTTATTGGTCCAGATATATCACTCTGGGCTTCAGTCATGTTTATCAAAGAGCCATCCTCTAAGCAGTATGTGAGTTGGCACCAGGATGCAACCTATATGGGTCTTGATAGCATGGATTTTCCAACGCCATGGATTGCATTGAGCCCGAGCAATAGAGAGACTGGATGTGTGACGATGATTTCAGGTAGCCACAAATTAAGACTCCAAAAGCATGAAGATACATACGCTGAGGACAATATATTAACTCGAGGCCAGGTTGTTCAAAATGTGGATGAAACTAAAGCAGTCGACTTGATTTTAGAGCCCGGTGAAATGTCAATTCATCACGGCACTATTATTCATGGGTCTCAGCCAAACAATAGCAATCAAAGAAGGATTGGCTTTTCATTACAATCCTATATGTCTCCAAAAATAAAACAAGTTGTGGGTCAAAATATATGGACACATGTTCGTGGACAAAAGAGGCAAGATGAAGATGGGATATTGCTAGAACGACCAAAACACAATATGGATCCAGTTACCGTTGCTCAAAGAAAAATTGCTAACGAAAACTTATCAAATATTCTCTATAAAGGTGCAGCAATAAAACGCAGTTATTAATTATTCTTTCTAATCCATTCGAGGATTTTATTAACCCCTTGTTCGGTTTTAGTTGGACTTAAAATGTCACCAAGAACACCATGCTTCGAGGGGTCATCCTCAAATGAGACTATTGGGTTAAAAACATCAACATTGTTACCCATTTTAGAAATGATTCTTCGCGTCGCTTTTGGGGATACAACCTGGTCATAATCTGAAAACCAAAAGAGAATCGGAAGTTTTATCTTGCTGTGATTGACTAGAGAGGCTGCAACCACAGCATCCTTTACTGGGAAAAGTGCCTTCGTAGGGTAGCGAGTAGTCCAGCAGCGAGCATGCTCAGAATTTCTTGGAGTAAATGCGTGTTCATTTCCCAAAATCAGAGGAATAAACCACTTTGCACCTGCCAACCTAAGAAAGTGGCCCTTATAAGAGCTTGGCCCAAAATTGGGTGAGACATAGATTACAGATTTAACTTTTTTCTGAACTTCAAGAATGCAATGGATAAGTGAACAGCCGGTAGATGAGCCAATAAGAATAACTTCATCACCAATCACTTTACCGATACGAATTGCCTCATTGGTGTCTGAAATCCAGTCATCAAAGGTGGCATTACTTAATGCAATACCGTCTTGACCATGGCCAGTTAACCTGGTGAAGAAAACATTTGCTCCTATACTCTTTGCAACTTCTTCAATTACCGGGCTCAGTTCAACCCGTGTCGCAGAAAAACCATGAATAAAAACGATACTTAAAGAGGTTTTTTGAGAAGACTTTCCAGCCCATAAAATTTTCTTTCCAATATTTTGACGAAGGTTAGGGACTGCTGCTTCATTACTCTTAATTTGTTTTTCGACATTACTAAGATCAATCATTTTGAGCTAATTTTTTTAAATTTATTTTGGATTTTAATTATAGCTTTAACTGCTTTAAAAAATTATTAATTTGGTATACAAAAAGTAATTAAATATTATTACAAAAAGTATACAAAAAGTGTATACTAATTTTCAACATAGAGTTTGATTGATCTTTAGATGGGCAAATACGTTACAAAAAATCAAGAAGAAGATGAGAAAAGAGTGGTCAGCGTAAGGATTCGTAGGCCGGTTTTTGATGCATTTAGGGGCGCTTCAATGGCTGCTAAAGATTTTGGTTATAGCATGTCTCTCTCTGGTGTTTTTGAGACTGCAATGGAAGATGCAATATCTGAGTTTAAGGATATTAGTGGAATTGACTATAAAGATGTTGCAAAAACGGAGCTTAATCAGAAGTGGGAGAGTAAATACAAAGCTTCTAAAAAAGACTCCAAAGGTAAATCTTAAAAAAGGGATTAAAAGTTTATATATTATTAGGAGAGAAGATTTATGTCAGATAGCAGTGTCATAACTAAGATAAAGGACTTAAGAAAGGATTTAGATAAAGAAACTGATTATTTGCAAGAACAGATGGAGCTTCCTTTGGCTGGCAAATTAGCAAAGAATATACAATCAGAAAACAATTCACTCCAGTTGAGTAAAGGGATTGCAATTTCAAAATGGATAAGAAAGATTACCTCACAATTTGAGTCCGTTGATCCGTTTTATAAGTAATTATTAATTCTAAGGTCAGTTGATTTGTTTTTTGGCCCAGCGCCAATTAATGAGAGTGCTGGCAACACCCGTCATTATCATTAGTCCTCCAATAATCATTGATAGAGTGAGTTTCTCATCAAGAAGAACCATTCCGGCGATAATTGAGGTGATTGGAAGCAGCATCAGAAAAGGTGAAACCTTACTGACATCCACACTACTTAATAAGTGATACCATACGCTATAGCCAACAACTGTCATAATAAAGGCTAAATAAAAAATAATTGACCAGTCAACAAGGCTTGCTGTAGTAATTGCTTGCCACTGACCATCCTCTATAATTAATGATGCTATAAGCATTTGAGGGGTAGCCATAATTGCAACCCATGCTAGAATTGTAATGCCAGATAGGCCCTTTAGTCGACTAATCATTATTTGTGCTACAGCCCAAACTGTTGAGCCTGCTACTAACAATATAACACTATCAATATGTCCATCCAGTCTTGGTTCACCAGCAATGATAAAGACACCTAAAAATGCAAATCCCATTCCTAAAGCACGAGTTAATCCAAGCTTTTCTTTTAACAAGATGGTACCCATAAGGGCAAGTATGGGTCCTTCGAGTTGTACCAAGATGGCTGCTGTTGATGCGTCAATTCCTTTAAGTCCGTTATAGGTTAAACCGTACTGAATTGTTGAGCCAATGAGGGCAACAACAAATATTTCTCTCATATGACCCCATGGCGGTTTTGTAAACCAGACCAAAACAAGCCCAGCAATTCCAAAACGAATTGACATAATAAGGAGCGCAGAGAATTGCTCCATACCGATTTTGGCTAGAGTGAATCCTAGCCCCCAGGTTATTGGAACGATCAACGCTAAAAGAATTTGTTTAGAATTCAATATTATTCTTTCACAACAAAAAAGGAGGTCAATTATGACCTCCTTTCAGTATTCAAATTAAAATTATTTATTCTTTAGCTAGACTTCATAAAGAATCCAACTGCAAATAGAGCGGTAACTATTGTACTGACCCAGTCCATAGCTCCACCAGGAGCCATTCCGGAAATTAGTATTTGGTATAACTGCATAATTAAAAATAAAATCGCAATAACGCCAAAAGATTTGGCTGCTACTTTTAACTGATCCTCACTCGTCCAGTTAGGTATTCCATATGCCAGAATAGCTAGACCTACCATAGCAGTTCCTGTAGCCTGAGCAATTGCAACAAGTTCTGCAGAATAACCCCATTGGTATTGTGCAAAAACCATTCCTGGAACCAAAATAAGTTGAAGTCCCCATATTGCAGCAAATGCCGCTTGCAGTCTAAAAATTAAAGTTAAGCTCATATTCATACCCCTATAAATTAAAAAATAACGTTATCTTCTTTTGTCGAAATCAACAACGTTACAATAAATTATACCTAGAGTTTCAATAATAAAAAAGGGAGTCAAAACTCCCTTTTTTAAACATCGAGTTAATTAGCGAGATTTCCAATAAAAAAGGATAATGAATAGAAGGCTAAGGGCTATTCCACTTATCGGCATACCTCCTGAAGGAATAGCGCCTGAGGTTAAATGATAAACCTGCATCACAACCGCCAGCATTTGAACTAGTATGAGTGTCTTGGTGGCTTTTTTAAGCTGCTCTTCAGATGTCCAATTTGGCAGCATAATAAAGACTACCGCAATAAAAAAGAATGACATGGCTAAAAACTGCGCCATTGTTACCATAGGGGCAGTCACTTCCCAGCCATAAGAGGCAGCCATCATATTAGTTCCAAACAGCATTGATGCAGCCCATATAAGACCGATTAACCCATTGAGTCGATACACTAAAGTTAAAGTCATAATATTTCTCCTATAATATTGAATTAACTAGTTTTTTTTAATATAAATTTTTTATTTTTAGAGTTTTATAACCTCAAATCTTACCATAAACTCATCTTATTTTTTTTTAGACTTTTGATTTTTTCCAAGTACAATTGCGTGATGAAAAATTCTCAAAATCTACAAAATAACTACTTTCCTCAGCCTGAATCAGAGGGTGGATGGCGTTTTTTTGATCAAAATAATAGGAGCTCTATTCCTGATGTAGATTTTGATCTACTCAATGCTGCGATTGAGGAGTACCAACATTTTTTTGATAATGTGGCTTCTGGAATAGTCATTATTAAAAATGGATATATCATTAAGGAGCATTACAGCTTTATGACCCTTCCTGGAAGTAGGTTTGATGTGTGGTCTTGTACAAAATCATTTACAGGGATTGCTTGGGGCCTTCTTTTAGAAGAGAGCAAAAATGGATTATTGCCCAGTAATGTGGAAGTTAAATTAGATAGCTTGGCGTACTCATTTCTTCCTGAATCTTTTAAGATGACCGACAAGCTTAAAGAAAAGATAACGATTGGTCACTTGCTTAGTATGACTTCTGGAATTCCGGGAGAAGGCCAATTGGCCTTTGGTATACCTCCAAAAATTAATAGTGGTCCATTCGAGCATGCCCTAGGTTATCAAGAAAATCGTTATGGAAAAAAAACAGACAAGCTTATTGGAAGTCCAGGTTCAGTTTGGGATTATAGTGATCCAGCGATAGCGCATTTATCAGTTTTATTTAAAGTGATTATGCAAAAAGAAATGCACGAGTATATGCATGAGAATGTGTTTAAGAAGATAGGTGTAGAGAATGCTAGCTGGGATGTTCATGGCGGTGGTCAGTTCATTGGGCCGCACACTAGTGCACATGTCGGCATGCATATTTCAGCAAGAGAGCTTGCTAGAGTAGGATACTTACTGATGAATAATGGCTATTGGAGTAGCCAGCAGATTATTCCAAGTTGGTGGGTTGATATGGCCACCAAGCCTTCTCAAAATTTAAATCCAGAGTATGGTTATACATTTTGGGTTAATACCCAGGGCTCTCGTTGGCCGGGTCTTCCAAAAGATATGTATTCTTTGGAGGGTTATAACTCAAATCGATGTTACGTGATTCCATCCAAGGAGACGGTAGTTGTTAGGGTTGGAGTAGGCCCTAATCAGTGGAATGAGCAGGTATTAATTGGTCGAATTTTAGATGCTATTGGTTAACTAAATGCTCACCATTGCTGACAACTGGAGAATAATCATTAAAGTCCTGGAAAGGATAAATCTTCTGCAGCCGGTTATTATTTTCAATTCCCTTTATGTCCTGATTGACAGCGCCACTGGTGAGTGCCATGAATGTTGATGCAGAGAGTGATTGTAGCTCAGGAGAGAGGTAACCCGACTTAACAAAAAGAGTCTTGAACTCTTTAAGGTCTATATTCAGATCAGTAAAGTCTTTTAGATTGTGAAAAGGCCGCCTTAATTTAGTGATTATGACAACTGCACTTGATACAAAAACAACGGCGCATTCATTTTTAAAGTAGACTTTCTCTGCTTTAAGTTTGAGTGATGGGCCTCCCCCTCCATAGGTTCCTCCTAGGGTAAAGTCATTGCTATCTTTGAGCGCTTCGTAGGCTGATTTTGAAGCGATTCCAGCAAATAGTGTCTTATTAATCTTATGCTTTAATACCTCTTCTAGTATGTCTGCTCTATCTCCCACACCACCTGCTGTTGGGTTGTCACCGCTATCAGCGATGATTGAAAAGTCCTTACTTATCCAAGCTATAGCATCTTTTATACTCCCAGTTGACATGTCTGACTTTAAAAGATGTCGATTGTTCCAGAAGGATTTAGCAATTGCTTGACATACCTTACTACCAGTTATTTGATTGTTGCAAGTGACTATTGATGCTGCTGTTGCCCTAGGGGTGTCTGCCCACACATAGCCAACCATGAGGTTGCAATCAATAATATCTTTTTGCTGGTTATAAAGTTCAAGCTCTTTATAAATTGATTTACAGGGCTCAACAAAGGTAGAGGACATTTCACCAGAAACTAAAACTGGAATTGGAGACCAAATAACATGAGGCTTAATATTCCCAATAATTGCATTTGCAAGCATTGATGCAGATCGCCTGTATGTATCTTTAACGTCAATATGAGGCGCCGTTTTAAAGGCAGCAAACGCATTAATATTACTTATAATTTTATCGGTCATTTGACCATGTAGATCATAGCTAACTGAAATAATGCATTCATTTCCAACTGCCCTTCGAACCGAGGCAATCCAGTCTCCTTCAGGATCATCTATTCCGTCAACATACATTGCCCCATGCATCAAAAGTAAGACGCCATCAAGTTTTCCAAGAGCATTTATTCCACTAATAAACTCTTCCTTAACTTTCTTGAAATATTGATTTTCAATGGGGCCACCAGGGACTGACTTTTTGAAAAATAAAGGATGCGTCTTTATGTTAAATTCGTCGAAAGGATAATCCACAAGATCAAGCAGAGCCTGTCCCCGAATCGTTTCAAAATCATCTTTGTCTTGATAGAGTGGGGAGTAACTACTGCACTCTGTACTGATTCCGCCAATAGCTATATGTTTAATAGCCATGGCGGTTTATTTTGAATAATTTAATTCCAGCCTGTAACAACCTTGACTTCGATATATTCATTAAAGCCATGCTCGCCACCTTCTCTTCCGATTCCAGAGTGCTTGAATCCTCCAAACGGAGCTCCACTAGCAGCACTTTTACCATTGAGTTCTACGGTTCCAGAGAGAAGTTTTTTGGACATTCTTTTGGCTCTAGCAGGGTCTTGAGTCTGAACATAATTAGTTAGACCATAAGGCGTATCGTTGGCAATATTGATTGCCTCTTCCTCGCTATCAAAAGGAATCATGGCAAGAACAGGACCAAAAATTTCAGTGCGAGCCACAGTCATTTGGTTGTTGACGTCTGCAAAGATAGTTGGTTTAATAAAGTAGCCTGTCTCGAGACCATCAGGCTTACCCACGCCGCCTGTTACAAGCGTTGCGTTCTCATCTATA
Organism: Candidatus Pseudothioglobus sp. uisw_142; assembly: GCF_059512465.1. Lineage (NCBI taxonomy): Bacteria > Pseudomonadati > Pseudomonadota > Gammaproteobacteria > Pseudothioglobaceae (SeqCode) > Pseudothioglobus (SeqCode) > Candidatus Pseudothioglobus sp. uisw_142. Next base: position 1,097,527 of record NZ_CM183452.1, on the reverse strand, counting down.
CCAGCCTGAATTAAGGCTTGAATTTTATCAAACTGTAGCTCTGAAACAACGGGCCCAAGATGCTTTCCTTCTTTGGATGCAACATCAGTCTTCGTTGAGAGGGCTGTCTCTTTAGCAATCTCTACAGCTTTATCATAGAAAGATCTTTCAACCAGCATTCTTGTTGGCGCATTGCAAGACTGACCTGTATTATTAAAGCAGTGTCTTACGCCTCTTTTAACAGCATTTTCATCTGCATCTGCAAAGATTATATTGGCCCCTTTCCCGCCAAGCTCTAATCCAACTCTCTTAAAATCATCAGCAGCATTGTGAGAGATTAAGGCGCCAGCTCTGGTTGATCCTGTAAAAGAAACCATGTCTATATCTGAGTGAGAGGTCAGTTGACTTCCAACTCCAGCACCATCACCATTCACAAGGTTAAATACGCCTGCTGGGCAACCAGCCTCCTCTAACATTTCTGCAAAGATCATAGAGTCTAAAGGGGCAATTTCAGAAGGCTTCAAAACCATCGTGCAGCCTGCAGCTATTGCTGGAATAACTTTTAAGGCAACCTGACTTATTGGCCAATTCCATGGTGTTATAAGGGCACAAACCCCTTTTGGTTCATATATAAGCTGGTTATCTGAGTCGTCAAGCTGCTCTTCAAACTCAAACTTTCTGAGTTGGTTGAGAAAGTCTTCAATGGCACTTGTTCCCGAGGGTGCCTGCGCTGCTTTTGCAAAATCAATTGGTGCACCCATCTCAATAGAAATGACTTCGGCCATTTCATCCATCCTTCTTTCATAAATAGAATAAAGTCTCTCTAATAGGGCAACTCTATCTTCTTTTGACGAGTTTGACCAAGATGGTAATGCCTCTCTTGCAGCATTAACAGCGGCATTAGTGTCTTCTTGCGAACCAAGCGAGATAACTGCACAAACTGTTTCATCAGAAGGATTGATGACATCGAAGTCATTCTTTTTAGAAGGCTCAACCCACTGACCATTAATATAGAATTTTCTTTTATCAAGCATGATTTAATCTCCTTATAAAAAAGTAGAGGTTATATTAAGAAATTTTAGATGTCAAGCAAAAAACTTAAACAAATCTATGTTTAGATGCTCGCTAATTTCTCAACTGATAATTTGATATTGTCCATGCTCGTAGCAAAAGATAATCTGACATAGCCAGGAGCACCAAATGCTGATCCAGGAACAACAGCTAAGCTCAGTTTTTCAAGGCAGAAAGTTGAAAATTCAACGTCATCTTTGAGTCCAAGCCTTTCGATAAGGCCTTGAACTTTAGGGAATGAGTAGAATGCTCCGCCGGACCTTGGACATTCAATACCATCAATTTCATTTAGGCTAGTGACTAAAAACTCATGGCGACGCTCAAAGGCTTCAACCATCATTGATATAAATGACTGATCACCAGTGATTGCCTCAAGAGCAGCAGCCTGAGAAATAGAGCTTGGATTTGAAGTCGACTGACCTTGTATTTTTTTCATAGCTTTGATGACGGCCTCTGGACCAGCAGCGTATCCAATTCTCCATCCAGTCATTGCATAGGCTTTAGAGACGCCATTTAAAATAATAACGCGCTCTTTTAGATTTGGACAGGCCATAGCAATGTTGATAAAATCATCTTCACCCCATCGAATATGCTCATAAATATCATCACTGATTGTTAGCACATGAGGGTGTCTTTCAAGGACCTCACCAAGGGCTAAAATTTCTGATCTAGAGTAGACTGATCCAGTTGGATTAGAAGGGCTATTGAGGACAAATAGTTTTGACTTAGGAGTAATGCTCGCTTCAAGCTGATCAGGAGTTATTTTAAAATCTTGATCAAGCCCAGCCTCTATAAAGACAGGGGTTGCGTCAGCCAGAATAGCCATGTCAGGATAGGATACCCAATACGGAGTTGGGATAATAACTTCATCGCCTTCATTTAAGATTGCTTGACATAGGTTATAAAAAACCTGTTTACCTCCACAAGAGACCATAACTTCAGTAGCAGAATAATCAAGACCATTCTCTCTTTTAAATTTTTCACAGATCGCTTTTTTTAGTTCAGGAGTTCCGTCAGCAGGCGTGTATCTGGTCTCACCAGCTCCAATTGCCTTAACGGCTGCCTTCTGAATATTGGCTGGCGTATCAAAGTCAGGCTCTCCTGAGCCCATAGATACAATTTGTATACCCTGAGATTTTAATTCTTTGGCTTTATCACTGACCGCCATAGTGGCAGAAGGTTTAACTTTTTGGACACGATCCGATAAGATTGATGACATTTACTGTACTCTTTAAATGGTTTAAAATTGAGGGTTTTATTTTAATCATAAACTGCCAATAATGGCTAGAAAATTTCAACTCAAATCAAATTTTTCACCGAAGGGTGATCAGCCAACTGCAATTCAAAAGTTACTAGATGGAATTGAGTCTGGAGAGAAGTATCAAACGCTCGTTGGAGTCACGGGATCTGGAAAAACATTCACTCTGGCAAACGTCATTGAAAAAAGTCAAAAGCCGAGCCTTATTATGGCTCCCAATAAAACACTGGCGGCGCAGCTTTATAGTGAAATGAAGGAGTTTTTCCCCAATAATGCTGTTGAATATTTTGTCTCTTATTATGACTACTATCAGCCAGAAGCCTATGTGCCTGCATCAGATACGTATATTGAGAAAGATGCTTCAATCAATGAACAGATTGAACAAATGAGGCTCTCTGCTACAAAATCACTTCTTGAGAGGAAAGATGTAATTATTATTGCGAGCGTTTCGGCCATTTATGGTCTTGGTGATCCAGAGAGTTATATGAAGATGCTGCTTCATCTAACAGTGGGAGAAATTACAAATCAGAGAGAAATTCTTGCCACACTTTCAAAGATGCAGTATACCCGGAACGATGTAACTCTAATTCGAGGACATTTTAGAGTTAAGGGTGAGGTTATTGACATATTCCCAGCCGACTCTGAAGAGAGGGCAATTAGAATTGAAATGTTTGATGATGAAGTGGAGAGTCTTTCTTGGTTTGATCCACTCACCGGTGAAAAGCTTAAATCACTTCAAAGAATAACAATTTATCCAAAAACACACTACGTTACACCTGAATCTACGATTCAAAATATACTGGATGACATTAAAATTGAGCTTGGAGTTAGAAAAAAAGAGCTTCTTTCTCAAAACAAGTTGGTTGAGGATCAAAGACTTTCGCAGAGAGTTGTTCAAGATATGGAGATGATGAGAGAGCTTGGTTATTGTTCAGGCATTGAAAACTACTCTCGATATCTCTCAGGGCGTAAACCGGGTGAAGCTCCACCGACGCTTTTCGATTATTTGCCGGATGATGCGCTCGTTATATTAGACGAATCTCATGTTACAGTAAGTCAGATTGGGGCAATGTATAACGGCGATAGAGCGCGTAAAACTACTCTCGTAGACTTTGGGTTTCGTCTTCCTTCAGCACTTGATAATAGGCCATTAAAATTTGAAGAATTTTCAGAAAGATTAAACCAATGCATTTTAGTTTCTGCAACCCCAGCAAATTATGAGCTTGAGGTTTCAACCGTTATTGCTGAACAAGTTGTAAGGCCAACCGGACTCTTGGATCCTGAAATAGAGGTGAGGCCTGTAGAGACCCAAGTGGACGATTTACTTTCTGAAATTAATAAAAGGGTTGCTATTAAAGAGAGGGTTCTGGTTACAACCCTCACTAAAAGGATGTCCGAGCAACTTAGTGAATATTTAAATGACCATCATGTTAAGGTTCGATATCTTCACTCAGATATTGATACCGTTGAAAGGGTTGAAATTATTCGTGATTTACGTCTCGGAGTTTTTGATGTTTTGGTTGGAATTAACCTTCTAAGAGAGGGGCTCGATATCCCTGAAGTTTCACTAGTAGCAATTTTGGATGCCGATAAAGAAGGTTTTTTAAGATCTGAACGCTCCCTGATTCAAACAATGGGAAGGGCTGCTAGAAATATCAATGGCAGTGTTATTCTTTATGCTGATAGAATAACTAATTCAATGCAAAGAGCTATGGATGTCACATCATCCAGAAGAGATAAACAGAAAGTCTTTAATGAGGAAAATGGAATAACACCAAAAGGCGTTATAAAGCCAATTGTTGACATACTAGATACTGATCTATCTGCGTCTGATATTGAGGAAGCAGTTTCAGAAAATGTTCAAGTCAGACTCTCACCTGTGCAGCTTTCTAAAGAGTTGAAACGACTTGAGAAAGAGATGTATCAATATGCAGAAGAGTTAAAGTTTGAACAAGCGGCAGACATTAGAAATCAAATCAAATTTTTAAGAGATGGACAATTCAAATAATATTATGATAATATTATATTTTTTTTAAGTGATTGATAAACATGCAATTAAATATAATTTCAAATCTTATAACTCCTATTTTACTGATTGTATTTTTAACTTCATGCTCACCAAGTAATGTTGCAGTATCTATTTACACTTCTGATATTGATGTTGCTCAAGAGGGTGAGGTTTTAGAGGTTCCAGTTACGGCTTCTTTTTCACTTTATAGTGATGATGATGGTGAGTTAGAGAGTGCTAGTCAAATTGCTGAAAAGTATCTTGCTCCAGATTCTATTTTTTCTCAATCATCAGGGGACTGGGGAGAAACACTTGTTATTGAGACAACAATCCCGATGGGCACTTTAGATAGTTTACAAAATTATTTAGCTAGCAATAATAGAGTTGCCGTTCTTTTGGTTCAAGACGTTGATGAGATAGAAATTAGCCTAAGTTCTACTGATTATGCAGATGCTTTAAATAGTGAATTGAGTGATATCAATTTTATGCTAGGCTTTGAATTGCCTGGTGACTCAACAAATTTTAGAGTTATAAGTGATAGTAGGAATGAAGTTCAAGTTGATGCCACTGCTGTTTTTGTTTCTGAAAAACCATACCTTTACTATTCTAAAATCCTTAAAAGAAGAGATGAGGCAGAAATAGTCTTCAAAGGCACAACTGATAGTGTTTATAGTGAAATAAACCCTTTAATTTATATAAATTATCCATAAGAAGTAAAGCATTTATATAAAGATAACTATAGATTACCTTCCATTCTATCTTTTGCATTATCAATTGCAACGTGATACTGAGGATCCTCAAGAACATTAACCTCTACCAATTGCTTAGCTGTTTTTAAGAGAAGTCTGCACTCTTCACTTAAATGCATTAAATGAAGTGTTTTACCTTCTTTCTGATAGCGCTCTGCCAGTTTATCAATTGCTTGTATAGCTGAGTGATCAATTACTCTTGAATCCTCAAAGTCAATGTAAACATTTTTTGGGTCTTCTTTCGGATTAAAGATCGAGTGAAAAGTATTAATGGAAGCAAAAAACAGAGCGCCATGAATTCTATAGGTTTTCTTTCCATCTGACTCATTTTCTTCCATTGAATGAATCTTTCCAGCAGATTCCCAAGCATAAGATAAAGCTGACATAATAACACCAGCTATAACTGCAAGCGCCAGATTGTCAGTTAATACAGTAATGACTGCAACTGAAATTCCAACAATAATATCTGGTAAAGGAACCTTACCAAATAAACGAAATGAGCCCCACTCAAATGTTCCAATGACAACCATCATCATTACGCCTATAAGAACTGCAATTGGAATCATTTCAATATACTTGGCGAGATAAAGAATAAAAAATAGAAGAACGAGAGAGGCAACAATGCCTGATAACCTTCCCCTTCCTCCAGACTTAATATTTATTAAGCTTTGTCCAACCATCGCACAGCCACCCATTCCGCCAAAAAATCCTGTCACTGTATTTGCAACTCCTTGTCCAATGCATTCCCGATTTGGTTGGCCTGTAGTTTCCGTTAAATCATCAATTAAATTTAGTGTAAGTAAGCTTTCAATGAGTCCAACTAATGCCATCACTATGGCGTATGGAAAAACAATTTTGAGCATGTCAATGTTCAGTGGAACTTCAGGAAAATGAAAAGGAGGAAAAACCCCGCCTATAGGGGCAATGTCACCAACCGTTCTGGTATCTAACCCTAAAAATAATACCGCTAGAGTACCAATTACAATTGCAACTAAAGTTGAAGGCACAGATCGTGTAAGTTTTGGCAAAAAATGAATAATCATCATAGTGATTGCAACGATCACTAACATAAGTGCTAGTGGAGTTCCTGTGATCCATTCGTCACCCACTTTAAATTGTTTAACCTGAGAGAGGAAGATGACAATGGCTAATCCATTTACAAAGCCTAAAAAAACTGGGTGTGGAACGAGTCGTATAAATTTACCCATTCTTAAGAGTCCAAATACAATTTGGATAATTCCAGTTAAGACTACAGCTGCAAATAAATACTCAACGCCATGAAGCGCAACCAAAGTACCAATAACAACAGCAATTGCTCCAGTTGCTCCTGAAATCATTCCAGGTCTTCCACCCAAGATTGATGTAACAATGCCTATTGTAAATGCTGCATAAAGTCCGACAAGTGGATTAAGGCCAGCTAAAAGAGCAAATGCAACAGCTTCGGGAACAAGAGCAAGTGCAACGGTGAGGCCTGACAAAATATCATTTTTCGCGTTACTAGGAACGCGCTTATGGATAAGCTTGAACATTATTTCCTTTTAAATTGAATTCTAATTACTGCTTAGAGGCAGGAATGGATGGCGTTTCTGATACAACATCAGCATTTTGAGCGCGATGCCTGAGAGCGTGATCCATAAGTGTAATTGCAAGCATTGCTTCTGCAATAGGAGTCGCTCTAATGCCAACGCAAGGATCATGTCTACCTGTTGTACTAATTTCAGTTGAATGGCCTTTTTTATCAATACTATCAGTTGGGAGACGAATACTAGAGGTCGGTTTTAAAGCAATTGAAACCAAAAGGTCTTGTCCTGAACTTATACCACCAAGTATTCCGCCAGAGTTATTAGAGGTAAAGCCTTCAGGAGTAATTGGATCTCTATGGTCTGAACCTTTTTGATTGACAACTTCAAAACCTGATCCTATCTCTATGCCTTTGACTGCATTAATACTCATCATTGCATGAGCTATATCTGCATCTAACCTGTCAAAGATAGGCTCTCCGAGTCCTGTAATCATATTACTGGCAACAATATTTATTCTTGCACCAATGGAATCTCCTGATTTCCTTAGATTGTCCATATACTTTTCGAGTTCAGGTACCTTGGAAGAGTCTGGACAAAAAAATGGATTATTGTGCACCTCGGACCAGTCAAAGTTATCAAAAGTGATTGGCCCCAATTGAGACAAATAACCATGAATCTCAATACCGTATTTTTCATTTAAGTACTTTTTAGCAATTCCACCAGCAGCAACTCTTATGGCTGTCTCTCTGGCAGAAGAGCGGCCACCACCACGATAATCCCTTAACCCATATTTTTGTTGGTATGTGAAGTCAGCATGGCCAGGCCTAAAAGAGTTTGCAATGTTGGTGTAATCTCTCGGCCTTTGATCAGTATTCTCTATTAAAAGACCTATCGGAGTTCCAGTGGTTACTCCTTCAAAAGTTCCAGAAACAATCTTAATTGCATCTGACTCTCTCCTTTGGGTTGTGTGTCTTGAGCTTCCAGGCTTTCTCAAATCTAAATCACCCTGAAGGTCTTCTTCAGTGAGCTTCATTCCAGGAGGGCAGCCATCAACAATGCCTAATAACGCCTCGCCATGACTTTCACCAGCGGACGTTAAAGTAAATAGTTTTCCAAATGAGTTACCTGACATTGTCTAATGATATGCTTTGCTATGATGGCAGACATTATACCAGTGACAAAATTAAGGTCTAATAATATTCACTCAAGCTGAATGAACCCAAGATTAAAAGAGTACAGGAAGTTTAGGGCTTTATGAAGTCTTCGTAGTAATAATAATGAATTCCTGGCTTACTTTTCAATGTGGAAACCATTTTTTTTGCTAAAACTTTAGCATTAATGCTTCTGTACTTACTTGCAGAGCCAATAAGAACAAGGTCGAGAAATTTTGCAAGCTTCATGAATATTTTTTCAGATGTAGCCCTTTTTCTTCCACCAGATCCAGTTAAAAAGCCAGGTCTGAAAATATTTACACTCTCAAACCCAATATCAATAATAGAGTCCTCGAGTTCACCCTTAACTCTAAGATAAAAGTTTTTTGAAGAACTATCCGCTCCACCAGAAGAAATTAGTGTTAATTTTTTTGCGCCTGACTCAAAGGCTTTTTTAGCAATATCATAAGAATAGTCAAAATCAACTCTTCGAAAATTATCTTTGTTTCCTGCAATCTTCATAGTGGTTCCAAGACAAAGAAATACATGATCACAAGCTGGTAAAGTCCCTTCGATTAGAAAGGACTCAAAGTCAATGACAAGCTCAGAGGCTTTAAAGGGAAGGCTTGAAATAGGCTTTCTAGTAATTGCAATAATCTTATGATTCTTCTCACAAAGCTGTTTTAAGATATTGTTGCCGACAAGTCCGGAAGATCCCGCAATGATTGAGGTAGACATTTAGTAAATTACTATGCTATGGGGCATTTTATGGAAGTACAATTTCAATGTTATCTATGTCAGAATTGACTTCAACCTTCATCTTATCAAACTTAGGTGCACCCATTCCGCTAAACTGATAAAAGCCTGCTGGCTCTTTTGGGATAAAGAAAAAGAAATCTAACTCTCCGTTACCATTCTTATCTTCAAAAGAAGCAAGGGCATAAGGCCCTGATGGCACTTCCATACTAAAAGAAACATTACAGTCTGAGCCTTTCTCAGGATTATAAATACTCTCTTGGCTATGATTCATACCTTTAAACCCAGACTCTTCATAAATTAAAACATGAACAGCGTGTTTTGAAGAGCAGCCAGTCACTGAACCACTAACGGTATGAAGGTGATCATCGGCCTTAGCAATACTGAAGAAACTTAAAAGAAATAAAGACAGGAATATAGTTAGTAATATTGATTTTGATTTCATGATAGACCGAGATGAATTTTAAAGATTATAGTCTAATTTATAGATTAGAAAATTTAATGAATTATTTATGGTTTTTAAATGAACTGCACTGACAATGTTAATCAAGATTTGTATTATTAAGATTACGTTTCTTCGAAAAAATCAATCAAACTTCTAAGGCTTCCAAAGTTTAGATGAATATTGCAATACTGCTTGAGTAAAGGTTTAGCATGATATGCAACAGATAGCCCTGCAATTTTCATCATTTCTATGTCGTTGGCACCATCTCCTATTGCAATAACTTGGTTTTCCTTTAATTTGTATTGATCACATAACTCCCTAATATATTTAGCTTTTTCTTTGGCATCAATTACATTTCCTATTATGTTTCCAGTCATTGATTGATTGATTATCTCAACATCATTAGCACGGCAGTTTTCAATACCAAGCTGGCTTTGAAGTTTTTCAGCAAAAAATTTAAGACCTCCTGAGACAACTGCTGTTTTTATTTGATTTGATTTGAAGTAGTTGATTAATTCTTCTGCTCCAGTGCTTAGTTCAACTTTGTTCTTGTAAACTGACTCAAAGACTGAATTATTTATGCCTTTAAGAATTGATAAGCGTTTTTTAAAGGACTCGATGAAGTCTAAATGTCCCTGCATTGCCTCTTCAGTGATTAAAGATATCTCGTCCTTTAATCCAACCTCTTTAGCAACTTCATCGATCGTCTCGACTTTAATTAAAGTTGAATCCATATCGCTAACCATGAGTCTAATATTTTGATAATCAAAATTGTTATCAAAAATGTTAAGGTCAACGTCACTAGAGAGTCTGTAATTTTCTATATCAAAATCCTTTTTAGTATGAATTCTATAGTGATTTTTTCTGAGCTCAACCTCTCCACCAAGGTCTAATGCAAGTTTTTTTGCCGATAAAGTTTCAAGGCTATGAAATATAAGAGTCTTCATTGAAAGATTAAAAGGTGTAATTCATCATTATGAATTCCTATTTTACAATACTGGGATATTTGTATGATTCACAAAGCATTAAGACTTGGCAATAAAAACAAAAAACTTATGTTGAGACATTTTGTAACAAAGCCAATGCTTAGCTTTCTGTGGGATTGGTATAATGTTTTCCATTTATAGCCAACGGTGGTTATTTGAAAAGACAATGACGTTTAGATGGGCTTAGTTAACTGGGCACACCTGAGCGTTTTTTTTTAAGTAAAAATAATTTAGATCTTAATATGACACAAGTTTACAATTTTAGTGCTGGACCAGCAATGCTGCCTCAAGAAGTTCTTCTGAAAATTCAAGAAGAGCTTATTGAATATGAGAATTCTAAGGCATCTGTAATGGAGATATCCCATCGAGGTGTTGATTTTATGGAGGCTGCTGAGAAGTCTGAAGTCGACTTAAGGTTGCTTTTGAAAATTCCAGACAACTACAAAGTTCTTTTTCTTCAGGGTGGTGCATCAGCTCAATTTTCTATGGTGCCGATTAACATACTTAGGGGAGGCACCAAGGCAAATTATGCAAACACTGGCCACTGGTCTGTTAAGGCTATTGCAGAGGCAAAAAGGTATTGCGAGGTTAATGTATGTACAGACAGCACAGAAAATAATTTTACTAACATTGATGATTTTCAAAATTGGGATATTGATGAAGCGGCTTCTTATCTTCATTACACGCCAAACGAAACAATTGCAGGCCTAGAGTTTGATTACATTCCCGATGTCTCCATGCCGATCGCTGCAGATATGTCTTCAACAATCTTATCTCGAGAGATTGATGTTTCAAAATACGGCGTCATATATGCAGGTGCACAAAAAAATATTGGGCCATCTGGACTTACCATTGTGATTGTCAGAGATGACTTGATAGGTCATGCCGTTAATGGACAGCCAAAGCTGTTTGATTATGCCACTCAAGCCAATAATGATTCTATGTTTAATACACCTGCGACATTCCCGTGGTATGCAGCTGGTAGGGTTTTTGAATGGTTAAAAGAACAAGGCGGGCTAAGCGCCATGCAAAAAATTAATAAGACTAAAGCAGACACACTTTACAGTGCAATTGATAATTCAGATTTTTATTCCAACCCAGTCTCAATGAAATATCGCTCATGGATGAATGTTCCTTTTTTACTGGCAGATGAGAAGTTGAACAGTAAGTTCTTAGAGCGTTCTAAAGATTCAGGCTTGCTTGCACTTAAGGGGCATCGAAGTGTTGGCGGTATGAGGGCTAGTATTTATAATGCGATGCCTCAAGAAGGAGTAGAAGCACTTGTGAGTTTTATGAATGATTTTGAAAAGGATTTTGGGTAATGCAAAACATACAGGTACTTAATAATATTTCACCCCTTGGTTTAGAAAAGTTTCCTAAAGATACTTATAATATCTCAACCTCTAATGATAATCCAGATGCTATTTTAGTTAGAAGTGCAAAAATGCATGATATTGATATTGGAAGTAGCCTAAAGGCTGTTGGAAGAGCGGGTGCAGGAGTCAACAATATTCCTCTTCAAAAGATGAGCGATAATGGTGTAGTCGTTTTTAATACGCCTGGCGCTAACGCAAATGCGGTTAAAGAGCTTGTTATTTCATCGATGCTTTTAGCAAGTCGAAATATCTGTCAAGGCTGGAGTTACGTTAACAGCCTTCCTCTTGATAATCTTAAGGTTACAGTTGAAGATGGGAAAAAACAATACTCTGGATCTGAATTGCCTGGAAAAACTTTAGGAATTGTTGGTCTCGGTGCTATTGGCGTTGAAATTGCAAATGCTGCAAGTACACTCGGAATGGACGTTATTGGTTACGACCCATCTATTTCAAAGAAGAATGCCTGGAAAATATCCTCTGATGTTGAAGAAGCGCTCTCTTTGGAAGCGTTATTTTCAAGGAGTGACTTCGTGTCGTTTCATGTTCCACTGGTTGATGCAACAAAGAACTTATTAAATGCAAAAAGAATTGCTCTTCTTCCAGAGGGATGTGTTGTAATAAATATGTCAAGAGATGGCATTATTGACGAAGATGAATTGATTAAATCTTTAGATAGTGGAAGGGTGAAGTACTATGTCACAGACTTTCCAATTGATGAGAAAAAAAATCATGATAGGGTAATTGCACTTCCTCATCTTGGGGCTTCTACTTCAGAAGCGGAAGATAATTGTGCTGTAATGATTGCAAAACAAATAAAAGAATACCTTGAAAATGGAAACATTATCAATTCAGTTAATTTTCCAGATGCAAAGATGCCTAAAGCAGGAAAGGAGCGTCTTGCTATAACTCATAGAAATATACCAAATATGGTACGTCAAATAACAAAGGCTATAGCTGAAGAAGAGGCTAATATTGTTGATATGCTTAATAAGTCTAGAGGTGAATTTGCATATACATTGATTGATATTGAGGAAGAAATTTCTCAATCAGTTATTGACAATATTAAGAAAGTCGAAGGAATTTTAAAAGTAAGAGCTCTCTAAATAGATTATTTTGGCGCCCTGGGCAGGATTTGAACCTACGACCCCTCGCTTAGGAGGCGAGTGCTCTATCCAGCTGAGCTACCAAGGCAAGGTAGGTATTATTGCCACTTATCTTTATTATTTCAAGTATTTATTTAATTTATAATTGTAATGTTATAAAAAGATTATTTTAGTATTAATCTAATCTTCACATATTAAACACAATTGATATTACAATAATCAGTAGAATTCATCAAATATTGAAATCAGGAGTTCATTATGAAAATTATTTTAAAAAGTTCAATTGTTGCCTTTTTTCTATCTATTACGCAAATTTCTTTTGCAGGATCATTTATAGACTCAGCAACAGTTGTCTCAGTAGACAAAGTTTATAAACAAGTCAGAGTTGAAGAGCCTTATCAAGAATGTTATATAAAAGAGACAGTTCAAAATAGTGGTGATGGAAGTGCTACTAATGAAATTATTGGCGGCGTAATTGGAGGAGCTATTGGAAATAAACTTGGTAAAGGTGATGGAAATGACATTATGACATTAGCTGGAATACTCATGGGAGCCTCTATTGCAAATGATGCTGAAAAAGCTGCAGGAAATGGTAAACAAACTATAGTCAGTCAGGAAGTATGTGAGAAAAAAGTTAGACAGAAGATTGAAAAAAGATTAAGTCATTACAAAGTCACTGTTGATTATAACGGTACTGAAGTTTCATTCTCCAGTAAGAGAAGGCCTTATGATGATGTAATCAAAGTCGAAGTTTCAGTTGATGGACTTAATTAAACTTTAGTTATTTTTTATGGCTATTGTTTTTCTGTTAGTCATAGTAGCTGTTGTAATTTCTTTTGCAGCAGCTTTTTTTTATGTCTCAAAAATTATCTCCGCCCCTCCTAAAGGAAGAGCTGTTGACAATTTAAATAATAAATTAGAAAAAAATCAAAGAATTATTGCATGCATTGGTGATTCATTAACTCATGGAAATATAGGAATTAGCTGGGTTGATAAATTAAGAAAAGAATTTCCTTCAGATATATTTTTAAATGAAGGAATTAATGGTGATGTTGTTTGGCAGGTGCACCAAAGACTGGAGCCAATATTAAAGAGTAATCCGGATGTTATCATTTTGATGATTGGAAGTAACGACGCTATGGCCTCTTTTAATTCTAATTCTGGAAAGCGATATAAAAGAAATAATAACCTTCCAGATATTCCTTCATTTCAAATTTATCAAAAACTATTACTGGAACTTCTGGATAAACTCATTAGTGTCGATAAAGTTTTTCTATGTACTCTTCCTCCTATAGGGGAAATTAAAGACTCGCAAGTTAACCAGCATGTTAATAAGTTTAATGACTTTATTAGAAAAACTGCTCAAGAGAGAGATTTATCCATATTACCAGTATCTGAAAGTCTTTGGAGTGACTTAGCCCTTAGAGAGTTTTCATGCATCAATGACTATGATCCAAAATCAATTCCATTAATGAGGAGAATTTATGGGGGCGTAATGCATCATTATATTTTTAAACAGCCTTGGGATAAGATTGCAAGATCAAAAGGGCAGTGGTTACTGTTTGACCAAATTCATCTGGGCGAGCGTGCTGCAAATATAGTATTTAATCTGGTTAAAAAGGGAATCTCAAAGAAATAATTTTTAGTATTTAACGTATAATAAACAACCTTTATTTATCCGTTATTGCCTTGAAAGATATTAAGCTTAAAGATCGTTTAATTTTTGCTCTTGATGTTCCAGAAGTATCTGAAGCTAAGGATATTGTCTCTGAGCTTGATGATAGTGTCAATTTTTATAAAATTGGTATGGAAATGTTGATGACTGGAAAGTATTTTGAGTTGCTAGACTGGTTAATAAAGAAAGATAAAAAAGTTTTTGTAGACCTAAAGTTTTTTGATGTGCCTGAGACTGTTGCAAGAACAATTTCAAGACTCAGTGACTATGGAGCAACCTTTGCTACTATTCATGGTAATCAAGCTTTAATGGAGAAAGCATCGGAAAACAAAAATGACTTGAAAATCCTTGCTGTTACAGCTTTAACGAGCTTAGATCGAGGAGATCTCGATGATTTAGGGTTTGATTGCGATGTTCAAGATTTAGTAATCTCTAGAGCTAAAAGGGCATTTGAGGCTGGCTGTGACGGAATTGTTTCATCAGGTCTGGAAGTTCCATTCATTAGAAAGTATGTAGATAATAAATTAATTTGTGTAACTCCAGGAATAAGACCTGTAGCAAATGATGATGATCAAAAGCGTGTCGTTGATGTTGCTACAGCATTTAAAAGTGGCTCTGACTATATTGTTGTTGGTAGACCAATTAAAAATGCTTTAAATCGATATGAAGCAGCAAGTAATATCCAAAAGATTATCAAAAAAACATTTGAATCAGTATAATTCCGATTTCTTAGTCGCGTAACTCAGTTGGTTAGAGTGTCACCTTGACATGGTGGAAGTCGGCAGTTCGAATCTGCCCGCGACTACCAAAAAATTTAAATTAAGTGTATTAATCAATACTAACCCATTAGTTAGTATTTGAATAAAAAAATTACCTCAATCAGTTATAATCTCCTTATCTCAATTACTATAGTTAATCATGAAAAAACTATTCTTAATTTTATCTATTTCTATTGGATTAATTGGTTGTTCGTCTGTTGAGCTTGATGCTGTTCCATCTTCTAAACAAGTAACTCAAAGAATTCTTAATCTTGGTCTTTCTCATGAAGAAAATCTTGTTGAGGCGTCAAAGTTAAGTTCAGCTCACATGGTTTCAGTAGTAACTTTGCAATTGACAAATGCACGAGATGAAAAAATTCAAGCAGATAAAGATTTGAAAGAGTCAGAGGATTTTGCAACCATGGTGACTATTTTGCAAAATAATTCTCAGTTTATTAGCTCAGAAATATCTGAGTCATCAAATAATGTAATTTTAGATATTGATAAAGATTTAACAAATTATTTTATAGAAGGCTTTAAGGATCAAAATAATGGAATAGTTACACATAAACTTAATATTTCTATTACATATAATTCTAAAAGTAGAAGAGATTATTATGTGATCAGCTTTTGTGATAAATGGAACAACTGTGAGCAGAGTGAGCTAGAGTTATATGTTGCTTCAGCAAATGCAGCAAATTGCAATAACAATGCCTGTGACTTTACTGAAATTATGGAGATTGAATTTAGTGATGGATTTTTGAGGGATGCAATTGGTAAAGGATTTTCTATGCGTGTAATATCAAATAAGAAAACAAATAAGATAACTATATCAAAGCCATATTTAATGGGTTATCTGAGGGTTGCACAATAGGTAAATTTAACTAATTTGTTAAAGTGATGACTATCTCAAAAATCATTTCTTTGTCCAAATTTTCAAAATATTCTATGTTTTTAAAGTAAAGATAATACTTAAATAGAAGTTAATGCAATTCTTAGTATTTTATTTTTTACTTAAACTTCCAAATGTGACATAATCAAGAAGTATTGATTTTATTTAATCTTCATATATTCAACACAATAAATTCATTAGTTACAGTGTACAATTTTTTTTATAATATTTGAATTAGGATTAATTGTGATTTTGGAAATTTTCTTTGCAGCGGGTTGTTTTTGGGGGGTTGAAAAAAACTTTGAAAGTATCGATGGTGTTGTTGATGTTGTTTCTGGATACTCTGGTGGTAGCTATGAAAATCCAACTTATGAAGATGTACTTAAAAACAGAAGAATACAAAGTGAAGGCTTTTTGTCTGTTCTTAAAAATATCGGACTTTCTGAAGAGGAAAAGTCCAAAAATAAAGGTTCATTAATTAACCATACTGAAACTGTCAAGGTAGTCTATGACACAAGTCAAGTTTCTACTGAGGATTTAGTAAGGAACTTTTGGGAAATCCATGATCCTACTCAGGTAAATAGACAAGGTAACGATGTAGGTAATAACTACCGATCTGCTATCTATTGGACCAATGAAAATCAAAAAAATATTGCTGTAGAGACAGGTAAAGCTTACCAAAAATTATTAAATGCCAA
Source organism: Candidatus Pseudothioglobus sp. uisw_142 (assembly GCF_059512465.1). Classification (NCBI taxonomy): domain Bacteria; kingdom Pseudomonadati; phylum Pseudomonadota; class Gammaproteobacteria; family Pseudothioglobaceae (SeqCode); genus Pseudothioglobus (SeqCode); species Candidatus Pseudothioglobus sp. uisw_142. The sequence continues at coordinate 1,081,099 of NZ_CM183452.1, read as the reverse complement.
AGGTTATGGTGAAATTGTTACTGAGATGACTGTATTAGAGAAGTTTTGGCCCGCAGAAAATTATCACCAGGATTACCTTTTAAGAAATCCAAATGGCTATTGCCCTGATCATTCTACTGGCGTTAAGTTTATTGAACTTGCTTCAAATGAAGACTTTGGACAACAAATAATTCCCCTTGGAGGCAAAGAAATAATTGTTATTGGTCCAGAAGTAGAGGGTACCTGTCTTTTTTGTTTAGAGTTTGAAAGAAAAGTGACCTCCAATTATCAAGGAACTATTCCGCTTAGGTCAACTCCTGCATCAGCTCTCAAGGGATTTAATATTGAAACGCCGACTTGGGCAACACCAACCATTATTTTTGTTGAGGATGGAAAAGAAGTTTGGTCTCATCAAGGAATTATGAACTCTGAGGAATTCTATAAGGCTCTGGGTGATTTTAAGTTAGGTATAGGTTCAGAGGCCCACAAGGTAGCTTTTAACGAAGGAACTGATAAAAGATTCTGCGTACAATATGAGATATTTAAAGATACCCCTGAAGGTATTTTTGTAGATAAATTATCTGGTAAGCCTCTCTTTGACACTGCACACCGCTTTGATTCGAAATCAGGCTGGCTATCTTTTACTCAGCCAGTTGATAACGAAGTATATGAAGTAGTTGATAATAGTTATGGAATGACGCGAATTGAGATTCGCTCTGTAAGCTCAGATATTCATCTTGGACATGTCTTTAATGATGGCCCAAATGGTTTACCTAGATATTGTATTAATGCAACTGTGCTAGAGTTTATTCCACGCGATGGAGTTTAAGATCTAAAAAAATGTAAAATATTGGTTTTAAAGTTCCCTTCATCATCAATTTTTAATACTTCAATGAATATAACTACTAAATCATCTAAACCTATTCTTCTCAAATTAATACTTTTAGTCACTTTTTCTTTGTTTTATCATACATCTGTTAATGCTGAAGACAGTCTTTATGAGAGAGGAAAGCAGCTGGTTGAGTCTAAAGAATATGAAAAGGCATTGAAGGCTTTTGAGCTTTCATCTAAATCTGGGAATTTAGATTCTTTGACTGCTCTTGGTGTAATGTACCTTAGTGGATTTGGGGTTGAGCAAGATAATAAAAAAGGATACACTTACATAAAGACAGCAGCTGATCAATCAGATCCTAAGGCGCAATACACCTTAGGTGCTTTGTATTATCTAGGTGCGGGGGTAACCAGAGATTTAAATAAAGCTTTTTATTGGTTAAGTTTAGCTTCTGATCAAAGTTATTTAGATGCTAAATATAACTTAGGTGTGATGTATGAATTTGGAGAGGGGGTTGAACAGAGCCATATCAGGGCATATGATTACTATATATTTGCTGCAAGGCAAGGCAATTTAGACTCTCAAATCAAAGTTGCTGAAATGTATAAACAGGGTATTGGGACAGATCAAGATCTTGAAAAAAGTGCTTATTGGCTAAGCAAAATTAAAGTTTCAAAAGATAATTAATACTTTTTAATAATTTATATTTTATTTAATGAGTCAATTAAAAACAGAAAAAAAATATGATGTAATCATTGTGGGGGCTGGTCCAGCTGGGTTAAGTTTTGCTTGCTCCTTAATTGATTTAAATTTGAAAGTATTAGTTGTAGATAGGTCTAAAAAGGAATCAATTTCCAACCCTCAACCTGATGGAAGAGAGACTGCACTGACTCATAACTCATTAAAAATTCTACAAAAGTTAGGGGTATGGGATTTAATTGATCAATCTAGTGTCAGTCCTTTGAAGGAAGCAAAGGTTTTTGATGGTGATTCAGATTCACTATTAAATTTTGCTGCAAAAAAATCTTCAATGGGAGCGCTTGGTTATCTTGTTCCTAATCATCAAATTAAACTAGCTTTGTACAATAAAGCATTTTCTTCAGATAATTTAATGCTTATTAATGAAATTTCTGTTGAATCAGTTAAAACTAGTGTTTCAGATGCTGAAGTTATCCTGTCCAATGGTGAGACTATTTATTCTAAACTTGTTGTGGCTGCTGATAGTCGATTCTCAGAAATTAGGCGTAAGATGGGTATTTCTTCTACAATGAAGGATTTCTCTAAAGTTATGATAATCACAAGAGTTTCTCATGAAAAAGACCATGAACAAACTGCACTTGAATGTTTTAACTATGGTCACACTCTTGCTCTTTTACCATTGAATGGCAATATTTCGTCAGTAGTTCTAACTGTTTCAACTGATCAAGCAGATGAAATGCTTAATATGGATAAAGAAAAATTTTGTAAGCTTGCAAGTGTTGGCTTCAATCATAGTTTAGGAGAAATGAAACAGATAAGTGAAAGATACTCATATCCATTGGTGGGTGTTTATGCTCAAAAGTTTAGATCTACTCGTTTTGCACTTATTGGAGATGCTGCGGTTGGAATGCACCCTGTGACAGCACATGGCTTTAATTTAGGCCTTAGGGGGCAAAATATTCTAGCTAGTGCAATGGCTAAAGCTTTAAATTCTGGATTAGATATTGGGTCAGATCGGGTATTAAGGGAATTTGAAAATAAACAAATCCACCTATCAAGGCTAATGTATTTTGGAACTAATGGTGTGGTTTCATTGTTTACAAATGACGACGCAAAAGCTAAGAAAATTCGTAAATTAGTTCTAAAGTTTGCAGATCGATTTCCACCTATAAAATCATTAATTACTAAACATTTAACTGAGTCAAAAAAAAGCAATTTAATTCCTTTTTAAAAATATTATTATGACAAAAGCAGGTGATTTAAGTAATCTTAGAAAAGAGTACCTTCAAAGTGGTATTGTGAGAGAAGATCTCAAAAGTAGTCCAGTTGAGCAGTTTTCACTATGGTTCTCTCAGGCAATGGAGGCTGAAATCATTGAACCAACTGCAATGAGCCTTGCAACGTCCGATGATTCTATTGGAATCAGAACTGTGCTTCTTAAGTACTTTGATGAGAATGGTTTTGTTTTTTTTACAAATTATGAATCTAAAAAATCAAAACAAATTCAAAAAAATCCACAGGCTGCTGTTCTTTTTCCGTGGCTTGCTTTAGAGAGACAAGTCAAAATTATTGGTAAAGTTGAAAAAATCTCAAAACAAGAATCTTTTAAGTACTTCTCTTCAAGGCCTAAAGACTCCCAGATTGGTGCTTGGGCTTCACAGCAGTCTGCAATAATTTCATCAAGGTCAGTACTCATTGAACAGTTTGCTTCAATGAAAAAGAAATTTTCAAAGGGTGAGATTCCTTTGCCTGAGTTTTGGGGAGGATATAGGATTGTGCCACAAAGTATTGAATTTTGGCAGGGCAGAGCTAATCGACTTCATGATCGATTTATTTACGAACGTCAAGAGAATGAATGGATTATAGGTCGACTCTCTCCCTAATTAGATTAATTACAGGCTTAGTTGAAGGTTTCTTGCCAAGCCAAAATTCAAATGAAAGTGCAGCTTGCTCAACCAGCATTCCTAATCCATCACTAATGATGAGAGCTGAATCTTTCCAAGCACTCTTCATGAAAGACGTCTCAGATCCATACATCAAGTCATAACACAAAGCACCCTCACAGAGACCTTTGGGCAAATTAAGCATAGCTCCATCTATGGAAGTACTGGTTGCATTAATAACAATATCAACAGGCTTAGATTTGATTTGATCAATACCAAACCCACAAACTTTTCCATACTTTGAAAATTCATTTGCCAATCTCAACGATTTTTCTTTTGTACGATTAGCTAATAAAATTTTCTCAGGCTTTTGATCGAGTATTGGTTTTAAAATGCCGCGAGTTGCACCACCAGCACCAATAATTAAAATTTCTTTGTTTCGAAGAGTTTGTTCTAAATTTCTTTCAAGATCATTAACAAGCCCTTTACCATCAGTGTTTTCTCCAACGATAATGTTGTTATAAACTTTAATGGTATTTACTGATCCTGCAGCTTTTGCTTCATCAGTTAAGTCATCTGCAAAGTTATAGGCATTGATTTTAAAGGGCAGAGTAATATTGAATCCAGAGCTATTACTACTGATAAATTTCTCTGCTGTAGAATTGAACGCGTCAACTGGTGAGAAAATTTTTTCATAAGAGACTTCGATATCAAATTCTTTTGCAAATTCATGATGAATCATAGGTGATAAGCTATGATCTACAGGGTTTCCAATTACACCAAATTTATTCATAAAGTTTTATGAAGCTTTTTCATCAGACTTAGTCTTTGAGTTTTGATTTTCCTCTGATAACTGTTCAGCATCATTCACAGTTTTAGGCTTGGCTTTGGAAGCTACCTTTTTTGCTGGCTTACGAGTTGTTTTCTTGGGAGCCTTAGAGTCTGTCTTCTTGTCTGTTTTAGCAGCGACCTCAACAGACTTCGTAGCGACCTCAACAGGCTTCGTAGCGACCTCAACAGGCTTCGTAGCGACCTCAACAGGCTTCGTAGCGACCTCAACAGGCTTCGTAGCGACCTCAACAGGCTTCGTAGCGACCTCAACAGGCTTCGTAGCGACCTCAACAGGCTTCGTAGCGACCTCAATAGGTTTGGTCACTTCATCACTTGGCTTGTAGTTAGTATTTGTAGTATTTTTCTGATTTCTATTTCTATTTCTATTTCTGTTTTGATTGTTTTTATTTTTTTGACCTTCACTCTTTGAATCATTAGAAGTAGGTTTTGGATTATGAGCATTGTTCTGATTTTCCTGTGAACTCTTATTCTGGCTATTATTCTGGCTCTTATTCTGGCTCTTATTCTGGTTCCTATTCTGGTTCCTATTCTGATTTCTGCTTCTACTTCGACTTGGAGCTCTTGTATTTTTAGATTTTGGGGCAGGTTTTTTATCTGAAGAGAATATTTCAGTGAGCTTGCTCATAAATGAGACTTTCTTTTCAGGCATTTTCGTAGATGGTTGATTAGTTGATATTGCAGGAATATCAGGTTTATCAACATAATTAATAACATTTGGGTTTTCCTGGGGCTTTGATACGCCTTGGAAGCTCTTATGGTGGGACCTTTTATCTCCCTTCTGTTTGTTCACTGTATATTGGGGAAAGTGCATATATTGATTTGGAAGTAGCGTAATTTTAATGCCATGCTTCTCTTCCATTTTGATAATGTTCTGTCTCTTTTCATTCAATAAGTAGGTTATAACTTCAACGCTTGACTGTATTGTTATATCGCCACCATTTTTGTTCGAATTGAGATTATCCTCTAGTTGACGAATAATTCTTAATGACAACGAAGGTATGGTTGGGTTTGTTCCACTTCCATTACATACTGAACAAGTTTTTCCAGTTGATTCTGCAACTGAGTTCATGAGTCTTTGACGCGATAATTCAAGTAAACCAAATCTTGAAATGTTTCCAATTTGAACGCGAGCTCTATCGTTTGCCGTTGCTTTTTCCATTAGTTTTTCGATAGCAGTTCTATTAGACTCTGATGCCATATCAATAAAGTCAATAACTACAAGACCACCAATATCTCTCAATTGAAGTTGTAATGCAATTTCCTCAGCAGCATCTAGATTAGCCTTGTAAGCAGTATCTTCAATATTAGTACCTTTAGTTGCCCTTGCAGAGTTAATATCAATTGCTGTAAGTGCCTCTGTTGCATCAAACACAATTGTTGCACCTGACCTTAAGGCGACTTCCCTGTTAAAGACATTTTTAACTTGTGACTCTATACTCATGTGAGCAAAAAGTGAGTGGTCAGTTACATCAAAAAATTTTAATTTATCAAGATAGTGAGGCATTACAAAATTTGTAAAATCACGCGCCTTTTGGAAGGTTTCTAAGTCATCAATAATGACACTATCAGTATCTTCTCTCAAATAGTCACGAAGAGCTCTAATTGTAATATCACTTTCTTGATAGATTAAAAAAGGGCCATCCTGATTTTTAGTTTCTGTTTTAATAGATTTCCAGAGCTGAGTTAAATGATCAACTTCCCACTGAAGTTCACTCACTCCTCTTCCAGCACCTTCAGTTCTGATAATTAATCCTGAATGTTTTGGGACATTAAGGCTTGGCAGTAAATTTTTTAAGTCTTGGCGATCTGAAGCATTAATTTGCCTTGAGATTCCTGAGCTTTTAGGGTTGTTTGGCGTCAAAATCATATAAGCACCCGCCAAGTTGATATAGGTGCTAAGGGCAGCGCCTTTATTGCCTCGCTCTTCTTTTTCAACCTGGATGATAATTTCTTGCCCTTCTTTAAGGACATCACTTATAGTGAGTTTGTCACCTTTTGGTTTAATGCCTTCGGCAAAAAAAGGAGAAACCTCTTTGAAGGGGAGGAAGCCATGTTTTTCTTTACCATAGTCAACGAATGCAGCCTCTAAGGATTGCTCAACGCGTGAAATTTTAGCTTTTGTAGATATTGCCTTTAGTTTTCCTATTAAGGCTTGTTTCTATATTAAGGTCAGTAAGCTTTTGGTTCCTGACGATTGCAACCCGGATCTCTTCCTTGTGGGTAGCATTTATGAGAATGTGATTCATTATGTAGTCCTGTTATATCTGGACTATTGAGTGCGTACATATCCCCAATACTTAAGTATTGAATAGGAATTAAGGTTTGATTAAAAAGATTCATCAATTGCTAAATAAGTTATGTATGTGGCACCAATAAGCCCATAAAAAAATAGTTCGTTACAATATTTCGATTTTATAAATTTGTTGAAATATTATAAAAAAATTCTTGTTGGTCAAAAAAATGTTTGACAAGATAATTATACCACATATTGACCTACACATCCTATTTACTGGTTTAGGGTGCGACCGCCATCAATATTGATTATTTGACCTGTAATATAGTTTGAGTTTGCTAAAAATAATACTGTGTCTGCAATATCCTGAGGAGAGCCTTGCCTATGAAGTGCTATTCTTTCTAGCATAAGACTTTTATCATCTTCAGAGATTTCAGCACTGTCCTGAGGCCAAAGAATTGAACCTGGGGAAACACCATTAACTCTAATTCTGGGAGCAAGCTCTTTAGCCAAGGTTTGAGTCAGCATTTTTAAGCCTGCTTTGGAGATGTTGTAAATGGCATGTTTTTTTAATGGCCTTTCAGAATGTATATCAATAATATTAATAATTGAGCCATCATTTTTGGATAGTGTTTTACTTAGTCCCTTGGATAAGAAAAAAGGTGCTCTTAGGTTAATATTTATCAAATCATCCCAATCTTTCATTTCACTATCCTCGACTGATTTTGGATAAAAAACAGAAGCATTATTGACTAATAAATCTATTGACTCAATTGAGCTAACTAGAGAATCGAGTTCATCTATATTGTTTAAATTCCCTAAGACAATCTCTACAGAATTAGCCCGAACTGCATTAAGTTCATCACATAGTAATTGAGCTTTATCTTTTGATTGATTGCAGTGAATAATAATGTTAAATTGATTGTGATGAAGGGTTTTGACAATCTGAGCGCCAATTCTTGCTGCGCCACCGGTAATTAATGCTGTTTTCATTGAATTCTCTTAAAAAATGTATTTGTTGTTTTATAAAATTTATATAGCGATCACAGTATAAAATATTTCCACATATGAGCCTCGAAGATATTATATCTAAAACCATTAAGGACAATAACAATCCAATTGGTTTTGATGTTTTTATGAATCTTGCTTTGTATCATCATCAGTTTGGCTATTATCGATCAAATAAAACGATATTTGGCCATAAAGGAGACTTTATTACAGCACCAGAAACGTCCGATCTTTTTGGCTTTTGTCTCGCCAGGCAGTGTAAACAGGTTTTAAATAACGGAAATATTCTAGAGTTTGGGGCTGGAAGCGGAATACTTGCCGCACAAATCCTATTTGAATTAGGAAGGCAAAATTCACTTCCTGAAAAATACTTTATTATTGAATTGAGTGCCCAACTTAAAAAAATACAGCAACAGACTCTTGAAAAGGCCTTGCCTGAAATTTATGATCGTGTTGAATGGTTAACTGAGCTTCCCATTAACTTTAAGGGAGTGGTGGTTGCTAATGAGGTTTTAGATGCATTTCCGGTCAAAAGAATCACATTTTCAAACAATCAGTTTTATGAGCTAGGAGTAGACTATATTGATAATTGCTTTCTATGGAAAAGGTTTGAGCAGCCCTACTTAAAATCTGAAACTCCGTATGGAGGTGATCTGCCTGAGGGTTATACGACTGAAGTAAGCCTTCAATCCGATGGCTGGATTAAATCTGTATATGATTTTATGAGCGAAGGCGTTGTCCTATTAATTGATTATGGGATGAGTGAATCTGAATATTTTCATCCACAGCGAACTGATGGCACCCTGAAGTGTTTTTATAGGCACAAATCAAACAATAATCCTTTTATTCAAATAGGGGATCAAGACATAACAGCTTCAGTTAACTTTACACATATTTATAAAAGCTCGATTGATTCTGGCTTTAAGGTCGATGGATATTCGACTCAGTCCATGTTTTTAATTTCAATGGGCATTGAAAGTTTCCTTGCTGATGAAGAGAACGAGATAAATAAAATCAAGCTTGCTCAAGAAATAAAACAACTAGTGATGCCTGGGGCGATGGGTGAGGTTTTTAAAGTTATGGCTCTTACAAAGAAACAATCAGTAAAATTAGATGGCTTCAAAGAGCAGAACTTAACTGAAAGGCTATAAAAATTAATATGGATATTGTTCAAGCAATTACTTTAGCTTTCATTCAAGGTTTTACCGAATTTTTACCTGTTTCATCTTCTGCGCATCTAATTGTCCTGCCAAAATTTTTAGATTGGCCTGATCAAGGCCTTGCTTTTGATGTCATTCTTCATTTTGCTACACTATGCGCTGTAGTTTTATACTATAGGTCGACTCTAGTTATGCTTGGAGCTGATTTTTTCTCTTCAGTTGCAAATAGAAGGATGCAAGGAGATTCATTGCTTGCCTGGGGCATTCTTCTAGGGACAATTCCAGTGGGAATAACTGGCCTGCTTTTTAATGACGCTATTGAGACACATCTTCGCAGTTTTGAGGTTGTTGCTTATGCAACCATTTTTTTTGGAATTATGCTTGGACTCTCTGATTGGGTTAACAGGTCTCTAGGCAAAAGTCGCGAAATGATTCAAGGTATGGATATCTTAGTTATAGGGTGCTTTCAGGCCTTGGCATTAATACCAGGCACCTCACGCTCAGGAATTACAATTACTGCAGCTCTTTTCATAGGCTTATCTAGGGGCTTGTCAATCAAATTTGCATTCCTTCTATCAATTCCAGTGATTATTCTTGCAACAATATTAAAAACAATTGATTTGTTCCAAGAGTCAAATCAAATTGACTGGCTCATTCTTTTAATTAGTTTTGTTGTTGCATTTCTAACTTCATATCTTACAATTGTTTTTTTTATTAGATTGGTAGAGAGAATTGGCTTTCTTCCATTTGTTGTTTATCGAATTCTTTTAGGAGCACTATTATTTCTAATCTAATGCCAGAGCCTATTTTTAGGAAAGATTATCGTCCCAGTAGTCATCTCATACTAACAACCGAGCTTGACTTTAATCTTGGGGACAGAGAGACGATCGTCTCATCTCGTATTGTCTTCTACAAGAACCCTGTTGTAGCTAATTCAGTTAATGAGCTATTCTTAAATGGAGAGTCACTAGAACTGATATCAATTAAAGTGGATGGCTTGGATGTAAGTTATGAGCTAAAAGAGGATGGATTATTTTTGTTAAATCCTCCAGATGATTTTGTTTTAGAAGTTAAGGTTAGAATCCATCCAGAAAGCAAAACAGATTTAAATGGATTATATCAATCCAGCGGGAATTTCTGCACACAATGTGAAGCAATGGGTTTTAGACAAATTACCTATTACCTTGATAGGCCTGATGTGCTTAGTGTCTTTACGACCAAGATCAATGCAAATCGAGAACACTATCCCGTTCTCCTGAGTAATGGAAACTTAATTGAAGAAACAAATAATCAAGCTATCTGGCATGATCCAGCCCCTAAACCTTGCTATTTGTTTGCCTTAGTTGCAGGCAAGTTAGATTTTCTTCAAGATGAATATATCACTTCAACAGGAAGAAAAGTTGACTTAAGAGTTTATGTCGAACCTCACAATATGCACAAAACTGCCTTTGCTATGGAGTCTTTAATTAAGGCATTTGAGTGGGATGAGAAAAGGTTTAATCTGAGTTATGATTTAGATATTTACATGATTGTTGCTGTGGATGATTTTAATATGGGAGCCATGGAAAATAAAGGATTAAATATTTTTAATTCTGACTGTGTTTTGGCAAGCCAAGAGTCATCAACGGATTTAAGTTTTATTAGGATTGAATCCATTATCGGTCATGAATACTTTCATAACTGGACTGGTAACAGAGTGACGTGTCGTGACTGGTTTCAACTGAGCTTAAAAGAGGGATTAACCGTCTTTCGAGACCAGGAGTTTTCTTCCGATTTAAGATCTCGCGCAATCCAAAGGATTGCAGATGTTATCCAACTTAAGACAAGACAGTTTGCTGAAGATTCAGGGCCAATGGCTCACCCTGTTAGGCCAGAGTCATACATCGCAATGGATAATTTTTATACTTCAACAGTTTATGAAAAAGGCGCTGAAGTTATTCGCATGATCCATTCGATATTGGGAGAAGAGGGATTTCAAAGAGGGATGAAATTATATTTTGAAAGGCATGATGGGGACGCAGTAACTATTGATGATTTTGTAGCGAGCATGGCGAATGCAAATGATAAAAATTTTGAAAGCTTCATGCTTTGGTATTCACAAGCTGGGACCCCTGAAGTTAGTGTCGAAGATGACTATGATGAAAATAATCAAACTTATAGCGCCACCTTCACACAAAAAAATCAAAAAACACCCTACATGATTCCAAATCAGTTTGGGTTAATTGATAAAGACGGAGAAGAGATTGAATCTGGTCTTATCATTATTGATGAACTTGTAAAAAAAATTTCATTTAATAATATAAAGAGTAAGCCAATTCCTTCATGGTTTCGTGGTTTTTCATCGCCAATTAAATTTAGTTCAGATCTTTCAATTCAAAACAAATTATATCTTGCTTCATCTGATACTGACCCATTTAATCGTTGGGATAGTGCTCAAAGTTTATGGTTAGAGTACGTCCTTAATCCAGATCAAGTTATTGAGAAAGACTTATTTCAAATGATTAAAAATCTTTTTAATAATGAATCTGACTATTCACTCCTATCCGAAATGATTAGTCTGCCATCAGAGCAAATTATCCATCAAAATGTTGGACAAATTGATATCCAGGAAGTTCATAATCAGCGTACTAAATCGATTCTTTCTATTGCAAGCACTTTTAAAGACGAGCTGTTGGAGTTGTATGATCAATTAAACGCTCCTAAAGTTTTTGATTTATCGACACAATCGATAGGTGAAAGGGCACTCAAAAATAAATGCTTGAGTTATTTATCAAAACTGGGTGAGTATGATATTGCTTATCAGCAATTCATTAAAGCAGAATGTATGACTGATCAGTTTGGCGCATTTCAGTGCCTTCTGGACTCTGAAAACCCATATAGAGTTGATGTCATTACTGAGTTTTATAAGCAGCATCAGTCAGATGTTCAGGTGATGGATAAATGGTTTAGTGCGCAGTGTATTTCATCAGTCTCATCAGTAGAAAATGTTAGAAGCTTAATGCAGCATGAATTGTTCTCTATGACAAATCCAAATAGAATACGCTCAGTGATTGGCTCTTTCAGTCAAAACAGTATCCAATTTCATTGCCAAGAGGGTTATCAGCTTTTAACTGAGGTTATAATTGACCTCGATCAACTAAACCCTCAGATTGCTGCAAGGTTTGCTGGAATTTATAACCATTGGAGAAGGTTTACAGCTCAATACTCTAAGCTTCAAGAGAGCCAACTCAATTCAATTATCCAGAGTGATAATCTTTCCAAGGATGTTTATGAGATTATTCATTCTGCGTTAAAAGGAAAAGTTTAATGTCCTATTTAAAAGCTAAACATTTGAGCGAATTAATGCTTTCAAAGCAATTTACTATTGCTTTAGCAGAGTCATGCACAGGTGGTTCATTATCGAGCTCTTTAACCTCAATTGCTGGCGCATCATCTTATTTTAATTGCGGCTTTATAACTTATAGTAATGAGTCAAAGGTCAACATGCTTGGGGTTGATCCAAAGACAATTGAGATATTTGGCGCTGTAAGTGAAAAAGTTGCCTTTGAAATGGCTTTTGGAGCAGGTGAAAAATCTAATAGTAATCTATCCATTGCCGTTACAGGAATTGCTGGTCCATCTGGTGGTACTGCTGAAAAACCAGTAGGTATGGTCTGCTTTGGTTTTTTTATTAATGGAAGCATTGAAACGACCACTCAATTTTTCTCTGGTGCCCGTTCAGAGATTGTCTCGCAAAGTATTGCCTTTGCATTAGAAGAGTTGTCATCAAAAATCAAATGAATGCTTCAAAAGTCTCCATCGCTCCTATGATGGATTGGACCGATAAGCATTGTCGGTACTTTTATCGTTTAATCAGTAAAAATGTTCAGCTCTATACTGAAATGATCACAACAAAAGCAATCCTCAATGGAGACAAGAGTCGACTTTTAGACTTTGATGCAAGTGAAAATCCTCTCGTTCTTCAGCTTGGGGGAAGCGATCCAAAAGAGATGGCCAGGTCCTCCATGATTGCTCAAGACTGGGGTTATAACGAAGTCAATATAAATGTTGGGTGTCCATCAGACAGGGTGCAATCTGGAAGCTTTGGAGCTTGTCTCATGAAAGAGCCTAATCTTGTCGCCCAGTGCGTTGAAAGTATGACGGATAAGTGTCAAATTCCTGTGACAGTCAAACATAGAATAGGGATTGATGATATGGAGAGTTATGATGAACTTTCTGACTTTGTATTTCAAATAAGCAGTAAGGGGTGCCAGCACTTTATAGTGCATGCACGTAAAGCCTGGCTTAAAGGATTAAGCCCAAAGGAAAATCGAACGATACCTCCACTTAATTATGGATGGGTCTATCAACTAAAGAAAGATTTTCCTTCTTTACAAATAACTATTAATGGCGGTATTGAAAGTTGTGAGGATGTAACAAAGCACCTTGGGCTTGTTGATGGTGTCATGATGGGGCGTTCAATCTACCATAATCCATATTTGCTTAAAGAGATAGATCAAACCATATTTGAAGAAAAAAACAATTTCATAGATCGAGAGCAAGTTTTGAAAAAATATATGGCCTACATTAAAAAACAAAATAAAACTGGCACTCCAATTCGCTCAATGACTCGCCATATACTGGGCTTATATCATGGCGAAGCCAATGCTAAGTTATTCAGAAGATTATTAAGTGGTCAAATTGTTGGTCTAGAACAGTTAAATGATTGGCTTGATTTTAAAAAAAATAGTTCAACTGAGATTAAAAGCTTTTAATAGTTTGGTAAAATTTTGTAAACTCTTTGACTAATTTAAAATGGCAGGTAATCACTTTGTAGCAAGTATCGATATTGGCACTGAAAAGATCGCTTTGCTTGTTGCTGAAAAAGATGATGATGACCAACTAAGAATAATTGGCCATAACTTTTGTCCATCGAAAGGCGTTAGAAGGGGATCTATTTTTTCAATTGATTCTTTATCAAGACAAATTACCAAATTAATTCAACAAACTCAAGAAAGTTTTGGAGTGGACTTGGCTTTGTTCCGCGTCAATATATCGGACACTCATTTAACCTGTATTGATGGAAAGGGAAAAGTTCCTGTCAATGAATTTGTTAGTTCAGAAGATTTGGAATCAGTTCTTGAGTCTGCGATGGCCATTTCAACTCCCACTAATAAGGAAAAACTTCATATTATAAAAAAGAAGTTTACAATTAATGAGTCAGTTGTTGTAGATAATCCAATGGAAATGGAGGCGCAAGTTTTAGAGTCTAAAGTTCATATTGTTACTGTATCAAGCTCAAGTGTTAGGAATGTTGAAAATTGTCTTAAACAGAGTAATCTTGAGGTTGATAAAATTGTACTCAATTCAATCGCTAAATCTCAAGCAGTTCTGACTCAAGAAGAGAAAAATGGCGGCGTATGCCTTCTTGATATCGGTGCAGGTGTAACAAGCTACTCAGTATTCCAAGAAGAGGGAATAGTGCATAGTGGAATTATTAAAATGGGTGGTGATGAAGTAACTCAAGAAATTGCCTATGCGTTTGATACCTCTTTAGAGGAAGCTAAAAGACTTAAAGAAAGTTATGGTTTTGCCAAATCAATATCTCAAAGTGAAGATCAATTTATTGATTTCACCCAGGGCTCAAAGAAGCAACATCAGCTCTCGAGTCTTGATTTGTCTGAAGTTATTGAAGAGGCTTATTTAGAGATTTTTCAAGCACTGAAGAATGAACTTAAGCACCATAATCTAGATACTATCATCAAATCAGGCTTTGTGCTTTGTGGAGGCGGATCTGAAATTAAATCAATAGAAGAACTTGTTAGAGGTTATTTCTCTAAAAGAGTTAAAATAGGAAAAATTCAAAGATCCAGAATATCAGGATTAGAATCTTTACTTACGGACTATAAATATACTGGAAGTATTGGTCTCCTTTTGCACGAAGGAGATTTAAGTAAGGCTAAATTTATCGTTTCTAATGGAGATAATGGAGTGATGGGTAAATTAAAGAAAGCGATTGTAGGTAATTTCTAATAAATGATTAAACAAAGAACAATTAAAAAAATAGTTAGAGCTCGTGGCGTTGGTATCCATAGTGGAAAGGTAGTCAATTTAACATTGATTCCAGCAGCACAAGATCATGGTGTTGTTTTTAAAAGATTAGATGCTGGAGGTAAGCAGGTTCATGCGCATAGTGCTTTCGTTAATGAGGTTGTTTTATCAACTGGCCTTGAAAATCAAGGCGTCAAAGTATCTACAATTGAACACTTAATGTCAGCTCTTTCAGCCCTTGGAGTGGATAACTTATTGGTTGAGCTTGATTCATTCGAAGTTCCGATTATGGATGGGTCATCTGCGCCATTTATTTTTTTAGTTCAGTCTGCAGGTATTGAAGAGCAGGATGCCCCAAAAAGATTTATTGTTATTAAAGATACCATAAGAGTTGAGAATGGTGAGTCGTGGGCGCAAGTTTCACCTCACAATGGTTTTAAAGTTACATTAGAAATTGATTTTGATCATAAAAAGATAAAAGAGAGTGGGCAAAAGTTAACGATTGATTTTTCAGAGCAGTCTTACTTAAAGGAAATATCTAGAGCAAGGACATTTGGATATGAGAGAGATGTTGAGATGCTTCAAAAACAGAATCTTGCATTAGGAGCAAGTAAAGACAATGCAATTGCTCTTTCAGATGATGACATTCTCAATGAAGATGGCATGCGCTATCATAACGAATTTGTGAAACATAAAATTTTAGATATTGTGGGTGACCTTTTCCTTTTGGGAGGTAATGTAATAGGCCACTATGAAGGCTTTAGAACAGGCCACATGCTCAATGATCAATTACTATCAGCAATCCTTTCCCAGCCGGATGCTTTCAGCATAGAAACTTTTGAAGAAGCGGACTCTCCAATACAATTTTATTCTGAAGATTGGCAAAACGATCTGTAATAAAACAATTAATTTTCGCTCTCTTTCCCCTTATCCTAAAAGCAAATCTGCTCTTAACATAGTCTTTTATGAGTTAAATTCTTTGGGTATAATCGAAAACTTTTAAATTACTGTTATTAGCGATGGAATTGAATGGCGCTGAAATACTAATAGACTGTCTTCAAAAAGAGGGAGTTGAGCATGTTTTTGGATACCCTGGAGGAGCTGTCCTTCATATCTATGACGCAATAGAAGCTCAGGATAAAATTACCCATGTGCTTGTTCGTCATGAGCAGGGTGCTGCCCATGGTGCAGATGGCTATGCAAGAACTAATGGTAAGCCTGGGGTTGTTTTGGTGACTTCAGGACCTGGAATCACTAATGCTGTTACTGGAATTGCAACTGCGCATATGGACTCGATACCTATGGTTGTTATTTCTGGTCAAGTTCCCTCACCACTAATTGGTATGGACGCTTTTCAAGAGGTTGATGCTACAGGCATTACCCGTTCATGTGTAAAACATAATTTTCTAGTTAGAGATATTAGTGAGATTGCTATTACTGTAAAAAAAGCTTTCCATATTGCTACTACTGGTAGGCCTGGTCCAGTAGTTATTGATGTTCCTAAAGATATTACGATTGCAAAAATGGAGCAGGAAGAATATCCCGAGTCAATTGAAATCCGCTCCTATAAGCCAACTACTAAGCCAAGTAATCGTCAAATTAGAAAGGCAGCTGAGCTAATTACAAAATCAAAAAAACCTATTCTGTATGCGGGTGGTGGTTGTGTAATTGGTAACGCTTCAGAAGAGCTTCGTGAATTTACGCGTATGCTTGGATTCCCAATTACTCAGACACTTATGGGTTTGGGCGCATACCCGATGACTGATAAGCAATCACTAGGAATGCTTGGAATGCATGGGACCTATGAGGCTAATATGGCGATGCATGGATCTGACTGTGTTGTTGCAATTGGTGCTCGTTTTGATGACAGGATTACAGGAAATTTAGAGAAATTTTGTCCAACTGCAAAATTCATTCATATTGATATTGATCCTTCACAAATTTCAAAAAATGTCGTTGCTGATATTCCAATTGTTGGACAAACAAAAAAAGTTCTTCAAGCGTTAACTGATGAATTAAAAGATAAGCAGCTTGATGACATTTCAAAATGGTGGTCTCAAATTGAAGACTGGAGAAAAGTAGACTCTCTGGCTTATGCTAAATCTCCGGGAGTTATTAAGCCTCAGTCAGTTATCGAGGCGCTATATGAGGTCACAGAAGGAAATGCTATTGTGACTTCAGATGTTGGGCAGCACCAAATGTGGGCTGCGCAATATTATCCTTTTGATGAGCCAAGACAGTGGATTAACTCCGGTGGTCTTGGAACTATGGGATTTGGCTTGCCAGCAGCAATGGGAGCTAAGCTTGCTAAGCCAGAAAAAGATGTTGCTTGTGTGACCGGTGAGGGAAGTATACAAATGATGCTTCAAGAACTCTCAACGATGCTTCAATACTCAACCCCAGTTAAGATTGTTAATCTTAATAATGGATATTTAGGAATGGTTAGACAGTGGCAAGAGTTCTTTTATGAAAAGCGTTATGCGATGTCCTATATGGATGCCTTGCCAGACTTTGTTAAGCTTGCTGAGAGTTATGGACATATTGGAATTAAAGTTGAAAAAGAAGAGGATTTAATGCCCGCCTTAATTGAGGCTTTTAATCAAAAAGATCGAACTGTTTTTCTTGATATTATTACTGATCCTTCAGAAAATGTATTCCCAATGATTCCAGCTGGCGGTGCACACTGTGATATGTTGCTAGCAGGTAGGGATGAAATGGTATCTAAAGATGAAACAGATTTTAACGCGGTGTAGTTTATGAGACATATTATTTCAGTTATATTAGAAGACGAAGCAGGTGCTCTGTCAAGAGTTGCAGGTCTTTTTACCCAACGCGGTTTTAATATTGAGTCACTTACCGTAGCTCAAACGAATGATCCAACGCTCTCAAGAATGACAATTGTATCTTCTGGAAGTGAACGCGTTCTTGAGCAGATTGTAAAGCAACTTAATAAACTCATTGAAGTAGTTAAAGTGAGTGATTTGACGAGTCAAGATCATGTTGAGAGAGAGTTAATGCTTGCAAAAATATCATCATCCTCTAAAGAGGGCGTTGATTTAAAGGAGTTGGTGGAAATCTTTGGTTGTAAAGTGGTTGATGTAAAAGATAAGATATACACCATAGAAGTTTCAGGAAAAACGAAGAAAATTAATGCATTTTTGGATGCAATAGAGCCATCAAATATTATTGAAATCTCAAGAACAGGAGTTACTGGGATCTCAAGAGGAAAAAAACTAATCTAAATTATAGGAAATAAAATGAATAGATATTACGACAAAGATGCAGACCTTTCAATTATTCAAGGAAAAAAAGTAGCTATTATTGGCTATGGATCTCAAGGGCATGCCCACGCCAACAATTTAAAGGATTCGGGGGTAGAAGTAGTTGTTGGTCTTAGAGAGGGATCATCTTCAGCGATTAAAGCTAAAGAAGCTGGTTTAGGTGTTATGTCTGTCGAAGATGCTAGTGGATGGGCAGATGTCGTTATGGTCTTGGCACCAGATGAGTTCCAAGCAAGCATTTATTCTCAAGATATAGAGCCTAATTTAAAGCAAGGCGTAGCTTTGGCTTTTGCTCATGGTTTAAATATTCATTTTGACATGATTATTCCTAGAGAAGATCTAGATGTCATTATGATTGCTCCAAAAGCGCCTGGTCATACTGTTCGCTCAGAGTTTGTGAAGGGTGGCGGTATTCCAGATTTGATTGCAGTTAAGCAAGATGCTTCTGGTAATGCAAAAGAAATAGCACTCTCTTACGCTTCAGCAATTGGTGGTGGAAGAACAGGCATCCTCGAAACAAGCTTTAGAGAAGAAACTGAAACTGATTTATTTGGAGAGCAAGTTGTTTTGTGCGGCGGAACTACTTCATTAGTTCAAGCTGGATTTGAAACACTAGTTGAGGCTGGATATGAGCCTGAAATGGCATATTTTGAGTGTTTACATGAGTTAAAGTTAATCGTAGACTTGCTTTATGAGGGCGGTATTGCAAATATGCGTTATTCAATATCTAATACTGCAGAATATGGTGATGTTACAAGAGGCCCTAGAATAGTTACTAAAGAAACAAAAGCCGAAATGAAGAAAATTTTAAGTGAAATTCAAAGTGGTGCTTTTGCTAAAGAGTTTGTTAGTAATGTTGGTGACTTACCAGGTCGTCGTGATGTTCAGCGTAAACATCAAATTGAAACTGTTGGTGAAAGCTTACGTTCCATGATGCCTTGGATTGCAAAAAATAAATTAGTTGATCAGTCTAAAAACTAATACTAATTAATTATGTCAGCTTTTTAAAAAGTCATGACTGAAAAAATACCAAGAAAAAGAGGAATTTACCTATTACCAAGCGTTCTAACAACGTTTGGTATGTTTGCTGGATTCTATTCAATTATCTCTTCAATCAATGGTGAATTCACTATAGCCGCTATTTCAATCATGATTGCTATGATGTGGGATACACTTGATGGCCGTGTAGCTCGACTGACCAATACTCAGAGTGCATTTGGTGCTGAATATGACTCACTAGCAGATTTGGTGTCATTTGGTCTAGCCCCTGCTCTTTTGGTTTATGAGTGGTCGCTATATGAACTGGGAAGGTTTGGTTGGTTGGCTGTCTTTGTTTATTTAGCGTGCGCAGCTTTAAGGCTTGCTAGATTTAATACTCAAGTTGGTATAGCTGATAAAAGGTTTTTTCAAGGACTGCCTTCACCTGCAGCTGCTGGTGTAATTGCTAGTATGATATGGCTTAAGATTTGGACATTTGCATCTTTTGATTCTGAGGTCATTTCTTTAGGATATTACCTTGGTGCAGGTATTACAATCTTGTGCGGTCTTCTGATGGTTAGTAACGTTCGATATTATAGTTTTAAAGAACTTGATTCAAAAAAAGCCTCATTCAGATTCCTTTTATCGATTGTTTTGAGTCTAATCATTTTGATGTATAAACCAAACATTGTATTATTCACTGGATTTTTTCTCTATTTACTCTCTGGCCCTTTTATCACTATTGCTGGACTCAATAAAAGGCGAATCGAGAAAAAACAAAGTAAAGGAACTTAAGTTCCTCTATAATCTACTCGTATGACTAAAGTATTTAATTTATTAACTTCACTTTCACTGAGCAAGCTCTTTGCTTTGTTACGATTATTGCCGTAAGGCAATAATAATCATAATAGACGAAGGTCTATCACTACAACTTAAGATAAAATTCGGAAAAATAAAAGGAGCAAGCAATGTCCGAAAAACTAATTATATTTGATACAACTTTAAGAGATGGAGAGCAATCACCTGGTGCATCAATGACCAAGGATGAAAAAGTTCGTATTGCCAAAAGTTTAGAAAAGATGAAGGTAGATGTTATTGAAGCTGGTTTTGCGATCGCCTCACAAGGTGACTTTGAAGCTGTTCAGGCGGTTGCTAAAGCGGTAAAAGATTCAACTATATGTTCACTAGCAAGAGCTCTCGATAAAGATATTGATCGTGCAGGCGAATCTATTAAAAATGCAAACTCGTCTCGAATTCATACCTTTATAGCGACATCAGATATTCATATGAAAATGAAGCTCGGGATGACGCCTGATGAGGTTGTAAGCCAAGCAGTTCGTTCAGTAAAAAGAGCTACTAAGTTTACTGATAATATTGAGTTTAGCCCTGAAGATGCTGGACGCTCAGATACAGATTTTCTTTGTAGAATTATAGAGGCTGCAATCAATGCAGGCGCAACTACTATTAATATTCCTGATACCGTTGGGTACAGTATTCCTTTCCAGTTTGGTAATACTATGAAAGAGCTGATAGAGCGAATTCCAAACTCTGATAAAGCCATCTTTTCGGCTCACTGTCATAATGACTTAGGGCTCGCAGTTTCAAACTCTCTGTCGGCTGTATTAAATGGTGCGAGACAAATAGAGTGCACGATTAATGGGCTAGGTGAAAGGGCAGGAAACACCTCCTTAGAAGAGGTTGTTATGGCTGTTCGAACAAGGCAGGATGTTTTTGGTTGCGATACTAATATTGATGCTACTGGGATTCTTGCTGCTTCTAGACTAGTTTCATCAATTACAGGTTTTGTGGTTCAGCCCAATAAAGCGATTGTCGGAGCGAATGCGTTTGCTCATGAAGCAGGCATTCATCAAGATGGCGTTCTAAAGCATAGAGAGACTTATGAAATCATGAAGGCTGAAGATGTTGGATGGAATAATAACTCTCTAGTTTTGGGGAAGCATTCAGGGCGAAATGCATTTAAATCAAGATTAAGCGAGTTAGGCGTTGAGTTTGAATCTGATGAAGCTCTCAATGATGCGTTTTCTAGATTTAAAACTTTGGCTGACAAGAAGCATGATATTTTTGATGAGGATCTTCAGGCACTTGTTTCAGAGGCTCAAACAGAGTCAACAGAAATTATCCGTTTAGTTTCACTAAAAGTTTCCGCTGAATCTGGAAAAGTAAATACTGCAAATGTAACACTTTCAATAAACGGTGATGAGCATAGTGCTTCAGCTTCAACCTCGGGAGCTGTTGACGCAACTTTTAATGCTGTCCTGTCTTTGGTTGATATAGATCCAAAACTTCAGCTGTATTCTGTTTCAAATGTGACTCAAGGAACAGATTCACTGGGAGAGGTTAATGTTCGTTTAGAGCATGAAGGAAAAGTCTTTAATGGTCAAGGCGTTGATACCGATATTATTACCTCTTCAGCAAAGGCTTATGTTCATGCACTGAATAAAGTGATGGCAAATGTAGAGCGCGCACATCCACAAATATAAAGATGCAGTCAAGAAATGATTATCTCGAAGCGCTTGGAATTCCAGACTTTTTGTACTATAAAGTCGATTCTACTTCCAGTATTAAATCTCCAATAAGCATTATGGTATTAGAGTTAAGTTCAAAGGACTCTTTTTGCGAAGCCGGTAATACTCGAGATTTGCTAGTTAAAATGTTGGCTTCGATTGGTCTCGATTTGAATAGTGTTCATCTGGCTTCGATTGAAACAAGTAATCTTGACAGTTTTATTGCCGATAATCCTGCTCAGGTTGTATTGGTTATGGATTCAACATTTAAGTCAGATAAGTCATCTCTTTTTTCGACATACCATCCAAGAGATGTTATTAAAGACTCACATCTTAAGCGTGAAACTTGGGAAATTTTAAAAAAGGTAAAACAATGTCTCAAGTAGATTACTCACTTAAATCTTACAAAAGACCAAAGCTTGAAACGCCAAATGGCGAGAAAAAACTTTTGCTGCATTCATGTTGTGCTCCTTGTGCTGGTGAAATCATGGAGGCGCTTGCGGCTTCTGATATTGATACGACGATTTATTTTTATAATCCGAATATCCATCCTAAGGATGAGTATGAGCTCAGAAAAGATGAAAATATTCGCTTTGCAGAAAAACTAGGCATGCCAATTATTGATGCAGATTATGATAGGGAAGAGTGGTTTGAAAGAACCAAAGGTCAAGAAAATGAACCTGAGAGAGGAGAGAGGTGTTCTACTTGTTTTGATATGAGATTTCAAAAAACAGCTAAATTTGCATCTGAAAATGATTTTGATATTATTTCATCCACACTCGGTATTTCTCGATGGAAGGATATGAATCAAATCAATGAGTCCGGTGCAAAATCTTCAGCGCCTCATAAAATTCCATACTGGGATTTCAATTGGCGTAAACAAGGCGGCTCTTCCAGAATGCTTGAATTATCCAAAAAAGAAAACTTTTATCAGCAAGAGTACTGTGGGTGCGTCTATTCTTTAAGGGATACAAATAACTGGCGCATTGCCAAAGGGCGCAATAAGATTGAGCGAGGAGTTAAGTTCTATCAAGAGGCTAAGCTTAAGCTTTCACAAATCGATTAGTTCTCGATCAAATATAATAATAATGATTTTTGAACGTGAAGGCGATTTTCAGCTTCACTCCAAACAACGCTTTGATTCCCATCTATAACCTCAGAGCTAACCTCTTTTTCGCGATAGGCTGGTAGACAGTGCATAAAGATGGCATCCTTTTTAGCTTGATTCATCATATTTTGGTCTACTTGAAAGCCCGTAAAGGCTAATTCTCGTTGCTTTTTCTCAGATTCTTGGCCCATACTAGTCCAAACATCGGTAACGATTATGTCAGCATTTTCACAAGCCATCAAAGGATCACTGTAAAAGTTAATGTTCTTTTTGTAATTTTCAATGAACAATTCAGATGGCTCATACCCCTTGGGCGTTGCAATTGATAATTCAAAATCAAAGATTCCAGCCGCCTGCATATAGGTTTGACAGACATTGCAACCATCTCCAATCCAGGCAATCTTTTTATTTTTGATTGAACCATTCATTTCTTGATAAGTCATTAAGTCAGCAAGTATTTGACAAGGATGCGATTCATCTGACAGAGCATTAATGACTGGTTTACTAGAATGCTTAGAAAACTCAATAATATCTTCATGTGAAGACAGTCTGAGCATAACTGCATCAACCATCGAACTAATAACGATTGCACTATCAGTAATGGGCTCTCCTCTTCCTAGCTGAATATCTTTTTCAGATAAGAAAAGTGACTGGCCACCAAGCTGAGTCATTCCTGCCTCAAAAGAGACTCTAGTTCTTGTTGATGATTTATCAAAAATCATAGCTAATGTTTTATTTTTTAGAGTGTCATTGATTTGACCAGATTTATGCTCTTTTTTAAGCGATATTGCTTGGTCAATAATCCCCTGTAACTCTTTTAAGCTGAGATCGTCAAAGTTAATGAAATGTTTAATCATAATTATTTCCTAGGCGCTAATTAGCTTGATGAGTTTGCTAATTAATATATTAATTTCTTCTTTCGTAATTATCAAAGGTGGCAACATTCTTATAGTAGTTCCAGTCACATTAATAAGAAGGTTGTCTTTCAAAGCTTTTTTGACTAGTTGACTGCAATCAATAATATTGCTATCAAGACCAATTCCAATCATTAGTCCTTTGACACGAAGTTCTTTAACAGCAATATTATTTTTTATTTTGTTGTCAAATTCTGACCTAAAGTACTCGCTCATTTTATTGACGTTTTCAAGTACATTTGTGTTTTTAAATACATCAAGAACACCAAGTGCTGCTGAGGTCACTAATGGATTTCCACCAAAAGTAGATCCGTGAGTACCTGGAGTGAGCATTTTTGAGGCTACTCCTTTTGCTAAGCACGCACCAATGGGAACTCCATTGCCAAGGCCTTTGGCGAGACATAGGATGTCTGGGGTAATTTTGTTATGCTCATGAGCAAAAAGTTTGCCAGTTCTCCCCATGCAAGATTGAACGCCATCAAGAATTAACAACCATCCATTTTTATTGCATACCTCTCGAACTTTATTTAAATAATCATTTTTTGGAATGATAATTCCAGCCTCTCCCTGAATTGGCTCAACCATAACAGCAACCACATTAGTATTACTTTGATATTCACTAATGGCTTCAATGTCATCATAATTAACATGAATAAATTCACTCATTAATGGCGCAAATCCAGCCTGAACTTTGCTTTGTCCTGTAGCAGAAAGTGTCGCCATTGTGCGTCCATGAAAGCCTTGATTAGCAGTTATAATTACAGGTTTTTCAATGTCTTTACTTCTGGCAAAAAGCCTTGCAATTTTTATTGCTGCTTCATTGGCTTCAGCGCCAGAGTTTGAAAAGAACACTTTATCCATGTTGGCTAGAGAGCAGAGATCTTTAGCAAGCTTTTCCTGATTTCCAATTCTATAAACATTCGAAGTATGCAGAAGTTGCTGCGATTGATTGATAAGGTTTTTTGTTATAACCGGGTGACAATGACCCAGGTTCACAACTCCAATACCTGAAAGAGCATCAAGATACTGATCTCCTTTTGTGTCAGTTAACCAGCATCCCTCTCCTTTGACAAAGGTCACCTCGAGAGGAGAATAGTTAGACATTAAGTTGGACATAAATATTATATTATTAGTTAAACAAAAAAAGCCCCATAATGGGGCTTTTGAAACTAGGTCTTTTTTTGATTTAAGACAAATTAGCCGCCATTAATAAACAATACTGAAGACAAGATCTTCGAGAATTGAGTCGTCTGGTTTTGCAAGATATTGTTGGCATTCGAGTTTCATAAATCCTAAAAGAAATATTATAACCTAAATGTAGTAGGGATATTTTCTGTAATTGTTTAAATATAAAAGATAAAAAAGTTAAATAAGAGATGCATTTTATGACACAATATAAATGCAAGAAAAACAATTTTATTTCATTAATCTAAGGAGTAAAAATGCAATTAAACCTTTCTGGTCATCATCTCGATATTACATCTGCCATCAGGCAACACACAAGCGATAAGCTTTCCAAAATTAAACATCACTTTGACAATGTAATGAACGTCAATATGATTTTAGAAGTTCAAAAAGATATTCAGACTGCTGAAGCGACCATTCATGTCAGTGGTGCAGACTTATTTGCAAAAGCACAAAGTAATGACATGTATGTTTCTATAGATCAGCTAATCAATAAATTAGATTCTCAAATAATTAAACATAAAGAAAAACTACATAACCACAGAGCTTAGCTCATATAAATTATAATATGTTGTAATAGCTGCATACCAATTCTTGATTGTTATGCAGCTCAAAACAACTGGTAATAGATATGGTTGAGATTGAACTGACGAGTTTCGAAGTAAGTCTCCAAAATTTGATGATTGCGCTTGAAGCATCTGACTATGATGAGGCCAAACAACAAATTAAAGATCTCCATCCCGGAGAAATTGCACTCTTACTAGAAGCAATACAGCCCAAAGATCGCTCGGTCCTGTGGCCAAGCATTGAAATTTCAATTCAAGGGGAAATTTTAAAAGAGGTTAGTGAGGATGTTCAGTCTCAACTTATTAGTGAGATGACCGTTGATTCACTTGTCAAAGCTACTGAAAAATTAGATACTGATGACTTGGCTGACATTGTTCCTAATATGCCTGAGTCTGCTGTTCATAGTCTTTTATTGACACTTGATTTTAAGCATCGTGAGCGTCTTAACAAGATTCTGAGTTATCCAGAAGATTCAGCCGGTGGTTTAATGAATACTGACTTTATAACTGTCAGACCAGATGTATCAATCAGGGCAGTAATCAGATACTTAAGATTGCTCAAAGAAATGCCTATTGATACGGATCAAGTTTTTGTAGTTGATCGAAATTTTAATTATCTTGGATCTTTATTAATAACCTCCTTGTTAACTGAAGAACCTGAACGAATGGTTGAGACATTAATCAACAATGATTTTTCCAAGCCAGTTAGTGCTGACACTGATGAAACAGAGGTTGCTCTCTTGTTTGAACAAAGGAATCTGATCTCTGCTCCAGTAATTGATGAAAATAATCAGCTGGTTGGAAGGATAACGATTGATGATGTTGTTGATGTCATCCGTGATCAGGCAGAGCACTCAGTCATGTCAATGGTGGGTTTGGATGAAGATGAGGATGTGTTTGCACCAATCATTCAAAGTTCAAAAAGAAGAAGCGTTTGGCTTGGAGTAAACCTAGTCACTGCTTTTATAGCTGTGTATTTTATTGGTCTTTTTGAAGCCACATTGCAACAGAAAATTGCTCTTGCAATTTTAATGCCGGTTGTTGCTAGCATGGGTGGTATTGCTGGCACTCAAACCTTAATTATAGTGACTCGAGGCATTGCAACCGGAAGAGTGACTACTGCCAATATTAAGACTTTAATTAATAAAGAGGTTGCTGTCAGTGGATTAAATGGAATTATTTGGTCTATAGTAATTGGCTTAATTACTTATTATTGGTTTGCAGATTTACTTTTAAGTCTAATTATTGCGTTAGCAATCATAACGAATTTAGTTGTTGCGGCTTTTTCAGGGGCTTTTTTACCGCTACTTCTCTCAAAACTAAAAATTGATCCTGCACTAGCTGGTGGCGTTATTTTAACAACCATTACCGATGTTATTGGTTTTGTCGCTTTTTTAGGTCTCGCTGCTCTATTTATCTAGAAAGTTACCAATACTAAATGAAGCTAATTTATACCCACGAAAATCGAATCATGGCTCTTAATATAAGAAATGTGCTTATCAATCATGGATTTGATGTCGCCCTTAATAATGAGTTTGCTTCAAGTGCATCAGGAGGGCTAGCTCCCTTTGATACCTGGCCTGAAGTTTGGTTATTGAAAGATGATGATTTTGATAATGCTAAAAAAATCATTGAATCCATATCTTATAATTCTAAACAAGCAGCCTGGGAGTGCAAGAAATGTCAGGAGGAGAATGATGAATCATTTGATTACTGTTGGAAGTGCCATGAAGAAAATGAATAATTTAATTTAAAAGTATAAAAAGTAATGGAATTAACAGTTTGGTTAGGTTTATTGGCTTCGGCACTTTTCATTAGTATTTCTCCAGGTCCTGGGGCTATATTTTCAATTAGCCAAGGTACACAAAACGGCTTTAAGAGAGCATTAATTGCTGTAGTTGGTTTACAGCTTGGTTTGATGAGCCAGATTGTTTTTTTGCTATTTGGCTTAGGAATTCTAATTGATCAGTTCCCTTCAGTTTTCATTGTGATAAAAATCATTGGTATGGCTTATTTGATCATTCTAGGACTTATGCAATGGCTTAAAAAAATAGAACAAATAGCAACTCCAGAAAATCAATTAAAGGGTACATTTAGTCCTTTGAAAGCACTTTTACAAGGTTTCTTTGTTAACCTAACGAATATAAAAGGAACAGTTTTTTTTCTTGCTTTAATCCCTTTATTTATTGATCTTACAGCACTAAAGTTATCTACGTGTTTGATATTTATCTCAACGCTAATTGTAATAGATTTGCTAGTAATGACTGGCTATGTAACCCTTGCTGAGCTATCTAAAACTTTACTATCAGATCCAAAAAAAATATTATGGCAAAATAGACTCACTGGTGCCACATTAATTCTTGTTGGATTAGTGATGGGTACTTCCTGATTAATATATTGATATGAGCATCTTTCATCTAGCATATACAGTAAGTGATCTTGATTCTGCAAGACAGTTCTATGGGGAGCTTTTAGGCTGTAAAGAGGGAAGAAGTTCAGACACTTGGGTTGACTTTAATTTCTTTGGGCACCAGCTTTCATTGCATGTTGGCGAGTCAGGTTATAGAAGTAATACAAACTCAAAGGTGGATGATGTTTCTGTTCCAATGCCTCATTTTGGGTGTGTATTGGAGTGGAATAGTTTCCATGACTTGTCGACTAGGCTTCAATCCAAAGGGTTGACATTTATTATTAGTCCTTCAGTTCGATTTAAAGGCTTAGCTGGAGAACAAGTGACTATGTTTTTTGAAGATTTTTCTGGCAATGCACTTGAATTTAAAGCTTACAAAAATCCTTCTGAGGTATTTTCTTAAATAATGATGAAAATGAATAATGTTTGATGTTTTGAGTCAAGAGGTAATTATTGCTTTTATCGCTGCTTCAGTAGTACTAAGCTTTGTGCCTGGTCCAGATAATATCTTTGTAATGACTCAGTCAGCATTAAGGGGACGGAGAGTAGGTTTTTTTACAACTCTTGGGCTATGTACTGGACTAGTGGGGCATACTCTCTTGGTAGCTGTTGGAGTAAGCGTTATTTTCCAAACCAGTGCTATTGCGTTTAATGGTTTAAAAATATTGGGTGCATGCTATCTTGTTTATTTAGGATGGTTGTCTCTAAAAAATGAGGAGCTAGTTCTTGGTGAAAGCAAAGAAAAAAGTACCAATCAATCCTATTATATTACAGGCATAATCATGAATCTGACCAACCCAAAGGTTGCTCTTTTCTTTCTGGTTTTTTTGCCGCAATTTGTTAATGTTAGTGGGGGCAGTGTTACTATTCAAATCCTAACACTTGGTCTATTATTTATTTTAAGTGCGCTATGTGTTTTCTCATCGATTGCATTTCTTGGAAGTTTTCTTGAGAGTTTTCTTAAAAAATCAAAATCAGTTGGAAACAATATAAATAAGCTAGCCGCATTCGTTTATTTTGCTTTAGCAATTAACTTATTTTTTGTATCTTAATAGTTATGAAATTAATATGAATATTGAATCCAAAATTTGCGACTATAAGGACAATGAAAAAGATATCTGCAAAATAAGGTTTGAGGTCTTTGTTGATGAGCAGAATGTTCCAGAAGAGCTTGAAATTGATGGATTAGATGATGAAGCAAAGCATGTACTGGCTTATTCTGATGATGAGCCAATTGGAACTGGAAGGATATTAATTGATGGACACATTGGAAGGGTTGCTGTTCTAAAAAAGTATCGCGGACTTGGAATTGGTAAGTCCGTCATGCAAGAGCTTATTACATGGGCTCAAAAAAACAATCTTGAGAAGCTTTGGTTATCATCTCAATGGCATGCACATAGTTTTTATCTAGATCTTGGCTTTGTATGCGAGGGAGAGATATACGAAGAAGCAGGTATTGACCATATCAAAATGTATAGAGTCCTCTAAAGATATTGAGATTAGACTTGTTGACTCATAAATTGACTTACGCCGTCTTTGCTTGCTTAAACTTCTTTTCTAGTTTCATCGCTAACATTGCTGATGGTATTGAAACAATCAAAAAGAACACTCCTACTAAGGTCATTGGTTCTAGATAGGTGTAATGACTATTACTATACTGATCGGCAGCTCTAAATAATTCAACTACTGTAATTGCTGCTAATAATGGTGTTTCCTTAAACATGGTAATGAGATAGTTTGCAAGAGGTGGAATCATTGGCGGTATGGCCTGAGGCAGGATAACATTTTTCCAGGTTTGAAGTGGGTTATAGTTAAGTGACTTTGCTGCCTCCCACTGGCCTTTAGGAACATTGTCAATACCAGCTCTAAAGACTTCTGAAGTATATGTACTAAAATGAATGCCTAATACAATTACACCACATGTGAAGGCTTCTAAGAATATTCCAAAGTCTGGTAGAACATAAAATACTACATAAAGCTGAACTAAGATTGGCGTTCTTCTAACAAACTCAGTAATCCAGTAGATTGAAATACGTGTAAGCTTACTTTTTGACATTTTGACAATAGCTATCCCTAGTCCCAATACATAAGCAAGAAGTGAAGCAACAATAGTAGCTTGAATAGTTACTAATAAACCATCTGCTAGTTGCGGCAGAACAGCGAATGCATGATCCCAATTCCACTCCATAATTATTTATCTCCTGCGGTCATAATATTTCTACCTTTAGAAAACTTTTTAGCAATCAGATCTACTATCTGAACCAAAACCGTAGCAATAATAAAATAAATAACAAGTATGAGTAAAAATGGCTCTAATGTTAATGCAGTCTGAACCCTGATTATTTGAGCCATAAATGTAAGGTCTGAAATAGTAATCAGTGAGGCAACTGCTGTTAATTTTAAAAGCTCAATAAGTAAATTTCCAAATGTAGGAATCATGATTGGAATAGCTTGAGGAATAATAACGTATCTATATTTTTTTAAGCTTGAATAGTTTAAGGCTTTGCATGCTTCATGCTGTTCCTTACTGACTGCAAGTATTGCTCCTCGAACGACCTCTGAACCATATGCGCCGACGTTAAGGCCACAAGCTACTACACCAGCAGTCAAGGCATCAAAATATATGCCCCACATTGGTAATACGAAATATATAAAAAACATTTGAACGAGAGCAGAACTGCCTCGGAAAAATTCTAAATAAATGATTGCAATTACTCTAACTGCAGCAAATGAAGAAATCCTTGCAAGTCCAACAATAAAAGAAACAATTAGAGCTAATATAGCTCCTAATACAGTTAACTGGACTGTTGTAATCGTTCCTTTAATAAGAATTGGGTAGAACTCTAAGACTTCATTCATAAAAAAATTTTAAAAAAAACCTGCCCTGTAAATATTACAGGGCAGATTAGGTTGTAAAGTAAATTCTAATTAGATCTACCCCGAGTATCTTACAGGGAAGATTAAATTATAAAAACAATTTACATTCCATCAGGACATTGTGTCAAGTAGGATTTACTAGCAGTTGCTTCTGCAGAGAAACCATAAGGCTCAATTATAGCTGCAAATTCACCAGTAGCTTTCAACATAGCCAAAGCCATATTGTATTCAGATCTAAACTCTAAATCATCCTTGTTAAATGCTGCACCAGCACAACCCATTGGAACACCAGTAACTGGCATTATTAATTCAAGGTTTGGATCATTAGTCTTGTTAAGAAGATCTGCTGTACCTAAACCAGATAGAGCAAATACATCAACTCTACCTTGTTGAAGCATTTTTATACCACTTGGAGGTGCATCAAAATAAATAATTTGATCAGCACTTACACCACGCTCTAAAGCATATTTCTCTTCAGCACAACCAGCACAAGTAGTCATTTTTAATGCAGGATTAGCTGCAATGTCTTCATAAGTTAGTAGGTTGTTTGGATTGCCAGCTGGAACCGCAAACGCCTCTGCACCACAAAGGTCAGGCTCAGAATAAATAATAGACTCACATCTACCAGGCTTAATATAAAGACCAGAAGTTGCCATATCAACTCTTCTTGCTTGAAGCGCTGGAATCATAGCACCGTACATAATAACTTCAGCTTTAAGTTCTGGAACACCCAGGACTGCAAGCACAGCGCGTGCAACATCTGGTGCAGCTCCAGTCACATATCCATCAGATTTGATATCACTATAGGGAGGTTCATTGGCAACAGCAACTGTTGCGTAACCTTGTTTCTTAAGTTTTTTTAATGTATCAGATTCTGCAGATGAAGTCTGCGTGAAACCTAGTACAAGAAAAAAACAGGTAAATAACGTAATAATTTTTTTCACTACTTTCTCCTTTTTAATTAATTGGGAAATGAAGTTTAACATTAACACAAAGATTAGAATTATTTTAATAAGATATTTTTTGCATAATTAACGCATAATTTAAGATTATTTAAATAAATTATGTGATAATCGAGATATATGAAAAATTTAGACAGTTTTGATCGAAAAATTCTAAAAATTGTTCAGAGTAACAATAGAGTTACCTCTGAGAAATTAGCAAAAGATGTAGGGCTTTCATCATCAGCATGCCAAAGAAGATTAAATTCAATGCGTAAGGATGGAGTCATCAAAAAAGATGTTTCAGTTCTTGATAGAAATAAACTAAATAGAAAAATAACTATAGTGGTTCAGATTCTGAGTGATTTTGAAAGCACAGAGCATGATAATAAGTTTAAAAAAGCAATGCAAAAAGCTCCAGAAGTGATGCAGTGTTATTATGTAACGGGTGATTATGACTACGTTTTGACTGCTACCTTTGAGGAAATGGGTGACTATGAGGAGTTTACAAAAAAGTATTTCTTGGAAGACCCCAATATAAAGCGCTTTAACTCAATGGTTGTTATGAACCAAGTGAAAGAAAATTCGACTATTCCAATTAATTAACGTTGTTAATAAACTTCTTTAAAAATTCTTTAGTTCGCCGCTCTTTAGGATCTGAAAACATATCATCAGGGGCGCCAGACTCTACAATCTGACCACCATCAAAAAACAATACCCTGTCAGCAAACTCCCTGGCAAAATTCATTTCATGAGTTACAGTCAGCATTGTGGTGTCAGAATCGGATGCCAATTTGCGCAGAACGGTTAATACTTCATCAACAAGTTCCGGATCTAGGGCCGATGTAACTTCATCAAACAACATAATTTTTGGATCCATAGCAAGCGCTCTTGCAATTGCTACTCGCTGTTGTTGTCCACCTGATAATTGGTGAGGATAATGATTAATCTTGTCACCCAGGCCAACCAAGTTAAAAAGTTCTTCTGCTTTTTCTTTTGCCTCAGCTTCAGATTTCTTTTTTATTAAAGTTTGTGGCTGCTTCACATTTTCTATTGCAGTTAAATGAGGAAACAGATTGAATTGTTGGAAGACCATACCAATATGATCTCGCATCTTATGTAAATGATTTTCAGAAGCAGGAATAATTTTTCCATCACTTTTTTCATGCCACAAATATTCATCATTAACTGAAACAAAACCATCATCAATAGTTTCTAGCGTCATTAGAATTCTTAAAATTGTTGTTTTTCCTGAACCACTAGGCCCAATTAAGGCTAATTTTTCTCCATCTTTAACTTCCATATTTAAATTGTTTAAAACTTGTAAATCACCAAAAGACTTTGAAACATTTTCAAACTTTATAATATTTTCCATAGAATGTATTTAATTAATATTTGAGTTAAGTTATTTAAGATTTTCTGGACTTTTAAATATGTTGACGTCCATAATTTCTTCCTTGTTTGCTTTTTTTAATTCAACCAAAGTTGTGTGACATGAAGGACCTTGACCTAAAGATGAAGTTCCTATGTCCTTAGTCAGCACATTGGGATTTCCATGTCTCTCAATGTTTAAATCATAATCTGGATCAAACCATGCACCAGTTGATAAAACAACAACTCCAGGCATCACATTGTCAGAAATATTTGCTCCAGCCAAAACTTTGCCACGAGCATTATATAACAGAACAATATCACCATTTTCAATATCTCTGTTTAATGCATCATTAGAGTTAATCAAAACAGGCTCCCTTCCATTTATTTTGCTATTTTGGCTGTCCAAGCCATTATCAAGCTGACTATGAAGCCTATGCTTTGGTTGACTTGAAATGAGATGTAATGAGTAGTTTTTAATGTTTCCTAGCCACTCATAGGGTTCAAACCAGTGGGGATGAGATAAACAATCTTTTAACTGAAAACTTTCAATAGTCTTAGATGATATTTCGATCTTGCCTGATGGCGTTTTTAATGGAAATTTATTTGGATTTTTTCTAAAATCAGACAGCATAATATTTTCAATTTTTGGAGCAGGTAGCTCATAGAAGCCTTTTTCCCAAAATTCTTCAAAACTCGGTAAAGTTAAATTTTTTTCTTTAATAGCCTCTGAACTTTTTTCCCATATATATTGTATCCAGTCCATTTCACTTTTATTTTCAGTAAATGAATCTAAAAAGCCAAGTTTTTTCGCTAGTCCAGAGAATATTTCATAATCAGTTTTTGAATGTTTAAAGCTTTGCATGGCGCACTTATTGGCAACAATTGTTGGATCCCTTGGATTGAGCATTAAATCATTGCGCTCTAGGGCGGTATTAGCTGGAAAAATAATATCAGCATGGCGAGCTTGCGGGTTCCACCAAATTTCATTAACAATAATTGTATTAGGCTTTTGCCAAGCCTTGACAAGTCTATTAAGATCCTGATGATGATGAAAAGGATTTCCACCTGCCCAATAAATTAATTTTATGTCAGGATATCTTAATTTCTGACCATCATAATCAAACTCTTCTCCTGGGCTTTCTAGCATGTCAGTTATTCTTGCAACTGGAATAAAATCTTTTACCTTGTTTGTTCCTTGAGGTAAGCTTTTCCATGGCATCCTTTGAAATGAATCGCCTGTACTATTTACGCTTGAATATCCAAACCCAAAGCCACCACTTGCAGTTCCTATTTGCCCTAACATGGCTGCAAGAGTAATCCCCATCCACAATGGCTGTTCTCCTCTTGAAGCTCTTTGAAGGCTCCAAGATATAGAAATCATTGTTTTTTTTGTAATTATTAGGTCGGCTAATTCATAGATTGTTTTAACTGGAATACTAGTAATACTTGAAGCCCACTCAGGACTGCATTCTTGGCTATCTTTTTTACCTAATACGTAATCTGCAAAACTATCAAACCCTACTGTGTAATCCCTAATAAAGTCCTTATTGTAAGAGTCATTTTTGATCAAAATGAAAGCAAGAGATAACATTAAAGCGGTATCTGTATTGGGTCTAATTTGAACTTGCTTAGCATTTAAAAAATCAGGAGAGTCAGATATCAGAGGGCTAATATTTACAAATTCAACCCCATTATCAAAGCACTTTTTTATACCTAACTCAGTGGTGTGTTTTCCAACTCCACCAGCTGAAACTTTAGAATTTTTTAAGGGCATTCCGCCAAACATTAATACTAACTCACAGTCTGAAGATAAAGCATTCCAAGTAGTGTGATCCTCTAATGTTGAATAAAGATCCGCACCAATTATATGGGGTAGAAGAGTTTGGGCTGCGGCATAAGAGTAGCTTTGAAAAGAAGAACTAAAGCCTCCAAATAAATTAAAGAAACGATTAACTTGACTTTTTGCGTGATGAAATCTGCCAGCACTTGCCCATCCATAAGAGCCAGCAAAAATAGCTGAGTTGCCATACGTATTTTTTGTTTGTAAAAGTTCCTCAGAAGCGAGTTCAAATGCTTTATCCCAGCTTATAGGGATAAAGTCATCTTTACCTCTTTTGCCATCACTTTTGCCTTTATTTTCCAACCATCCTTTTCTTACAAACGGTTGAGTAATTCTTAGACTGTCATTAGCAGCATCAGCTAAGCCCAAGCCGAATTTAGTGGGGGAGGAGTCTAGATTCCAATTCGCTAACTTTATTTTTTTATTAGCATCTCTTGAAAAACTATATGTTCCCCAGTGTGTGCTCACATAATTTGACATTGAAAAATCAAATTCATTAAATTAATCTGATTTTAACACCATGTCTCTGAAAGCTAGTTTAATAATAATAGTCTAAAAACTGAAAATCAAAGTAGTCACATTGTTAATTAATAACTTTAAACTTCAAAAAAAGATCTAATTTAAAGTCATTTTTTGCAAGCCCAATTACAAAGTTCAGTGAGTACTGGAATTCCCGATTTTCCAAACGCAGTCAAGGAATACTCAACTTTAGGCGGAATAACTTCATAAACTTTTCGTTTTATAAGATTATCTTTTGCCATTTCTTTGAGTTGTTTAGAGAGCATTTGTTGAGTAATATCTCCAACAGCTCTCTGAAGTTCTCCAAATCGCATTTTTTTTTGAGACAATTGCCAGAGAATACAAAGTTTCCACTTCCCTCCAATAAGTTTTATAGCGGCAGTTGTAGGTGCTTCATTTATGTTAATTTTTCTCATAACAGTATGATATTAGTTAGTAGTATTAGTTTAGTTTGTACTTGTAAAATTGTAATATACCACTAAAATACATTCCTTTCAAATTAATCTATTAAGAGGTATAAATAAATGAAGTCGTTAATGATTACAAAGTACGGTGATATTGATTCGAGTTTAGAGAAACAAGAAATACCAAAACCAATAATCGAAGCAAATCAAATCTTAATCAAAACATATTCATCAAGTTTCAATCCATATGATTACAAAGTTGTCAAAGGTGATTTTAAAGCCATGGGAAAAATCTCTTTCCCTATAGGAATTGGAAGGGATGTAAGTGGCATTGTTGAAGAAGTTGGCAAGAGCGTAAAAAAGTTTAAGGTTGGCGACAAAGTCTATTCAAGACCTCATGAGAGCTCTCTTGGTACTATGGCTGAATATGTTGTATCCAATATTGAGGATACTGCACTAATGCCATCAAATCTAAACTTTGATGAGTCTGCAAGCATTCCTGTTGTGGGTCTTACAACATACCAGGCATTTGTAGATATAGCAAAACTCTCAAAGGGCGAAAGTATATTGATTCATGCTGGATCTGGTGGTGTTGGCACTTTTGCTATTCAGCTCGCAAAACATCTTGGAGCGAAAGTGACCACAACCACAAGTACTAAAAATATTTCATTTGTTAAAAGCTTAGGTGCTGATAAAGTTATTGATTACACTTCGCAAAACTATCTTGATGAAGGCGCTATATTTGATGTGGTCTATGACACTCTGGGTGGTAATTACACTCTAGACTCATTTAAAGTCCTTAAAAATGGCGGTAGAGTAGTATCTATTGCAGGAACTGTTGATAGTATTACTGCTGAACAAATTGGCTTAAACAGGTTTATTCGAATGATCTTATCTTTTCAAGCAAGAAAAGTTACTAAAACTGCGGCAAAGATGAATGCTATGTATAGATTTTTATTTATGTCTCCTAATGGTGATCAGCTTGAGGAGCTGGCAAAGTTATATGAATCTGGCTCAATCAAGCCTTTGATAGATAAAGTTTATAATTTTGATGAAGGCGTGCAGGCTCTTGAGTACTTAGCCAAAGGGCGCGCTAAAGGCAAAGTTATTGTGAAAATAAGAGAAGATATTTAAACCTAATTGAAGGGGATTGAGGTCACTTTTGCTGACCTTGTTCCCCAAGGTGTTTCAACTATCACCTCTGAGTCAATCTCATTATGACTATTGTTAATTGTTGCCATCGCCATATTAATTTTTAATCGTGGTGAATAGGCCGCACTTGAAACTTTACCGCAAACTTGATTATCATTCATGACCTTCCATGGGCTGGCACAACCGCCAACAAATGGATCGCCATCGACAATGAGTCCAACAAGTTTTTTGGTTGGCCCTTCAGAGCGAATCTTGTGTAGAGCCTCTCTACTCAAGTATTCAGCCTCTTTATCCAGTTGACAGAAATTCCCCAATGGGAGTTCTAATGGGTTGCTATTGATATCCATGTCATTTCCCCATGAAAACAGTCCTGACTCAACCCTTTCGATATTGTTAGGCGTTCCTGGCTTAATATCATATTTCTTTCCAGCAGCAGCAACGATGTCCCATAACTTATCACCTTGTGATCCGTCTCGAAGATAGAGCTCAAAGCCTCCTTGTTTGCTCCAGCCTGACTTTTGAACAATAAGAGGGATTCCCTCAAGTTCACACTCTCTAAAAAAGAAGTACTTAACATCTTTAACCCAGTCACCAAATAAATCAATCATTAAGGGTAAATGGTTAGGGCCCTGAATTGCTAGGGGAGAGACGTCTGGCTCACAAATATTAACGTCCCATCCAAGTCCACAGGCAAGCCCTCGAGTCCAGAGGAGTACGTCGCTGTCTGCAATCGATAGCCAAAAATGACTCTCGCCTAATCTCAAAATGATAGGATCATTAATGATTCCTCCATCTTCATCAGTAATTAGCGCGTATTTCCCTTGCCCAATCTGTAATTTTGAAAGGTCTCTTGATGTAATGTATTCGACAAATTTAAAGGCATCATTTCCAGTAATTTCTACTTGACGTTCTGCTGCCACATCCCACATAGTGACGTTATTCATCAAATTCCAGTAATCTGCCTCAGCGCCTTCATATGAGGTAGGCATAATCATGTGATTGTATATGGTAAAAGTTTTAGCACCTGCTCTTAAAGTAGCCTCATAATAAGGCGATTTTCTCAAGCGATCTGATAGTGTAAAGTTGACATGTCCTTCCATTGGTGCTCCAAATTTACGAGTTAATTTTGTACTAGCTAATACTACGGAAAAATCTGTATTTTATACCTATTTTTTTAGAATTTTCAACTATAAATCATCTGCTGAAATATTACAAGATTCAAGCCATTTTTTAAATTTCTCTTGTATATCAATTAGCGCAGTATGATCTTTTGCTTCAAAGCGTAAAACTAAACAAGGAGTTGTATTTGATGGTCTAACGAGCCCCCAGCAATCCTCATAATCCACCCTAACACCATCGATGGTATTAATATTTGCACCTGGAAAATCTATATGACTTGATAAAGAATCCATTGCTTCAAACTGTTGACCATGTTTGTCAAAGTTAATATTAATTTCTGGAGTACTTAAGTTAACTGGGAACTCATCAAATAATTCAGAGCATGACTTATTACTTTTAGAGACAATTTCCAAGAGTCTTGCTGCAGTATACAATGCATCATCAAATCCATACCAACGTTCCTTAAAGAAAATATGGCCTGACATTTCTCCTGCAAGTGCAGCATTAGTCTCTTTTAATTTTTTCTTAATAAAGCTATGGCCAGTTCTAGACATGATAGGCTCTCCACCATTATCTGAAATTACTTTAGGCAAAAGTGAAGTACATTTAACATCAAAGATAATTTTTGCTCCTGTGTTACGCGTAAGAACGTCTTTAGCATAGAGCATCATTTGCTGATCAGCCCAGATAATTTTACCTTTATTGTCGATCAGTCCTAGCCTATCACCATCTCCATCAAAGGCAAGGCCAAGATCAGATTTAGTCTCAATAACCTCTTGAATTAAATCTTCTAAATTTTTTGGCTTTGAGGGATCGGGGTGATGATTTGGAAATCTTCCATCAACCAAACAAAAAAGTTTTGAAAGTTTTACTCCTAGGGCTTCAAATAATTGAGGTGCTATATTGCCAGCAACACCATTCCCGCAATCAATGACAATATTAAGTTCTTTTTCAAGATTAATATCTGACTTGATTGTGTTTATATAGTCTTGATCGATATTGATAGAGGTTGAAGTGCCTGATCCAGTTTTAAAATCATTTTCTAAAATTCTTGTATAAAGTGACTGTATCTTTTCAGCTGATAGAGTCTCTCCAGCAATCATAATTTTTAATCCGTTGTATTCTGCTGGATTGTGCGATCCAGTAATCATTACACCCGATGTAGCAGCTTTCGTGTGAGTCGCAAAATAGACGACTGGAGAGGGGACCATTCCAATATTAACAACGTGACATCCACTTTCAATGAGTCCAGAAATAAGAGCTTCAGAAAGTTCGGGGCCCGTTAATCTCCCATCCCTTCCAACGACAACACCCCTTTCACCTTTCTCAATTGACTCACTTCCAACAGCTCTTCCAATTAATTTAACAATTTCAGGTGTTAATTCAGTTTCTACAATGCCTCTAATGTCGTATGCTTTAAAAATTGAACTAGGAATATTCATGAAAGATGATAATAAATACAAGAAGGGCGTATTTTATCAAACATTTAATATCTCTTCTGAAAGTTCAAAAATATAACATTACCAGTTATGTTTAATTGCTTTTTTAAGGGATAATAGAACTCCTAAATTTTACAAAAAAAAATAGTTTATGTCAGAAAAGGATATTGATCCGCAAGAAACCATTGAATGGTTAGAGGCCTTTAGATCTGTTGCTCGATTTGAGGGTCAAGATAGAGCAAAGTACATCCTTCAAAAATTAATGGATATGGCCCATGAAGATGGGATGGATCTTCCAGATGGAGTCAATACAGCCTACTTAAACTCAATCCCAGTCGAAAAAGAAAGTGAATTAGTCGTTAAGCATGAGATCGAACATAGAATCAAATCCATCATTCGATGGAATGCAATGATTATGGTTGTTAAGGCTAACCAGGTTTCATCAGAACTTGGAGGGCATATTGCCTCTTTTGCCTCTAGCGCAACTCTTTATGAGGTTGGCTTTAATCATTTTTATCGAGGAAATGATTTAGATCAGGGTGCGGACCTAATTTTTTTCCAAGGTCATATTGCCCCAGGTATTTATTCAAGGGCTTTTTTAGAAGGAAGGATTTCAGAAGAGCAAATGCTGAACTTTAGACAAGAGGCAAATCAGGAGGGTTTATCTTCATACCCACATCCATGGCTCATGCCAGATTTTTGGGAATTTCCAACTGTCTCAATGGGGTTAGGGCCTATTATGGCCATATATCAAGCTCGCTTTATGAAGTATCTTCAGCACAGAGATATTATAAAAACAGATAAAAGAACGGTTTGGGCATATATTGGTGATGGAGAAACAGATGAGCCAGAATCACTTGGCGCAATTTCATTGGCTGGAAGAGAGAAGCTCGATAACCTCATATTTGTTATTAACTGTAATCTTCAAAGACTAGATGGTCCAGTGAGAGGAAACGGTAAGATTATTCAAGAGCTTGAAGGGATGTTCCGAGGCGCTGGCTGGAATGTTATAAAAGTGATCTGGGGCAGGGGATGGGATAAGTTACTTGCAAATGATACTTCTGGCCTCCTTAAACAAAGAATGGAAGAGGTCGTTGATGGAGAATACCAAGCCTATAAGGCAAAAGATGGGGCTTATGTTCGTAAACATTTTTTTGGGAAGTATCCAGAAACTCTTCAATTGGTAGAGCACATGTCAGATGATGAAATATTTGCTTTAACTCGAGGTGGCCATGATCCAAATAAGGTTTACCAGGCTTATAAAGCTGCTAAAGAGCACAAAGGCCAGCCTACTGTAATTTTGGCAAAGACTGTTAAAGGTTATGGTATGGGTGAAGCTGGTGAAGGAAAAAATACCACTCATAGTCAAAAGAAATTAGGTGTAGATGCACTGGTCCGTGTTGCTGAGCGTTTTGATATACCTGTCACTCAGAAAGATGCTGAAGAGCTCAACTTTTATAAGCCTGCTGAAGATAGTGAGGAGTTAACGTACTTAAGATCAAGAAGAGAAGCATTGGGCGGTTATTTACCAGCAAGAAGCTTTGAACTTGAGTCTTTCAATATCCCTGATTTAATTACATTTAAGCCCCTTCTAAAATCTACTGAAGGAAAAGAGATGTCAAGCACTATGGCATTTGTTCGTTTTTTATCTCTTCTCATTAGGGATAAGGAGATTGGTCCAAGGGTTGTTCCTATTGTTCCTGATGAGGCAAGAACATTTGGGATGGAGGGATTATTTAGACAAATGGGCATCTACTCATCATCAGGCCAACTTTATGAGCCTGAAGATTCCGATAAAGTGATGTGGTACAAGGAAGATATCAAAGGCCAAGTATTGCAAGAGGGGATTAATGAAGCTGGAGCAATTTCTGATTGGATTGCGGCTGCTACAGCCTATGCATCTCACAATGTAACAATGATTCCGTTCTATATTTATTACTCTAAGTTTGGCTTTCAAAGAGTGGGTGATCTCGCTTGGGCTGCTGGAGATATGCAGTCAAAGGGTTTCTTGATGGGTGGAACAGCGGGCAGAACAACACTGGCTGGTGAGGGTCTTCAACATCAAGATGGAGATTCTTTGATCGTTGCCAATACAATACCTAACTGTGTTTCATATGATCCAACCTATGCATACGAACTTGCTGTCATTCTTAGGGATGGAATGCACCGAATGTATGAAAAGATGGAAAACATTTTCTATTATGTTACTTTGATGAATGAAAACTACCCGCATCCAGAGATGCCTAAAGGGGTCGAAGAGGGAATTATTAAAGGAATTTACCCATTAAAAACTGTTGGCAATTCTAAAATTGAGGTTCAGCTATTAGGTAGTGGTGCGATTCTTAGAGAAGTTGAAAAAGCTGCTGATATTCTTGAAAAAGATTGGGGGGTTATGTCTCATGTTTGGAGTGTTACAAGTTTTAATGAGGTCACAAGAGAGGCTCAATGCGTAGACAGAGATAACCTTTATAACACCAGTAAAACGAATCAAGTTCCTTACATCACGAAGTGCTTCAGTAAGTCAAAAGGTCCAATAATTGCTGCTACTGATTACATGCGAAACTATGCAGAACAAATCAGAAAATATATCCCCTCGCGTTATGAGGTCTTGGGTACAGATGGATTTGGAAGATCTGATTCAAGAAAAGAGCTTAGATATTTCTTCGAGGTCAACGCTAATTATATTGTTTTTGTAACGCTTAAGGCACTTGTAGATGACGGATTACTAGAGCCCAAGACAATAAAAACAGCAATCAAGAAGCTCAATATTGATAAAGATAAGTCAAATCCAATGCATTCATAAGAGTTAATGAATACAGCACAATGCCTTAAAATAATTCGATCAGAATCAGAAATAAGCTTTTCTGATTTTATTGAATTAATAGATAATGAATATTGGTTCTCAAATATTGCATTTGAGAATGGCAATATCTTAAATTCAATCAACGAAAACCAAGGCTCTGCTAAAGTATTTTGTTTTGGTCGTATGCATTCACTCTCTAAACAGGAAACACTTAAATGCTTTGGAGAGCACTATAAATCAGTATTAGAGTCTCCTGAGGATACAAAATCCCATTTAAATATTAGAAGTTTTATTGAAAATAGTTGGAAGGGGTTGTTAATTGATTACGACGCATTAACGATCAAAAATTAATCAACATGGATCAGGCAATCTCATCAGAACAAAGCAAAGCCTATGATAACGGCGTTTATGCAACTTTTCTTGGTGCTTTTCTTGTGCTTTTTCAAATTGGAATATATTTTGTATACATTCCTTGGAATGCCGAAAGACTTCAAATTACAGAAGCTGAGATTGGAATGGGGTTGTTTGCTTTTGGAATTTTAAATTTAATCGGTAACCAAATCTCAGGGCGTCTCATTGTTCCAAAAATAGGCACTAAAAACTCAATTGTTATTGGTCTTTTGGGGATTGCCTATTGCCCTCTACTTCTGATACTGTCTCCAAACTATTATTGGTTTTTAATTTCGTTTATGCCCTTTGGTTTTTTTGTTGGGCTATTTAGTCCATCATCTCAATCCCAGATCTCAATGATTGAAAGCAAGACATCCAGGATTCTAACGCCTCTTTATCATGCAGCTTTTAGTTTTGGCTCCCTAATGGGCGCTTTTAGTGCATTTTTTACTATTAGGTATATAGATAATCCAATATTAATATTTTCAGTAACAGGCACCTTATTAGTAATTGGGGCAGTTTTGATATATAAATTTGGACTTAATAAATCATTTGAAACTCTTGAGAAAACACCAAAATTTAAATTACCTAAAAAAGCAATATTGATTTTTGGCATTTTAATGATGCTTAATTATGCCACAATGGGGATTATTTTGGATTGGTCTGCCCTCTGGCTAACAAAGGATTTATTGATTCCTTTATACCTTGGGGGTGCAGTAATTTTTGCATTTAATATTGGCGAGATAAGCGCCAGGTTAATTGCTTCAAAAATGATTAATAAGGGTAGTGAAAAGCTTGTTGGTGGTTACCTTAGTATTGCTGCAGGTGTGATATTATTTTTTTCAATATTAACTTCTAATTTCTATATTATCGTTTTTGGAATGCTGCTCTTTGGTTTTGGAACAGCTAATTTTATAGCCATTATATTTCGATTGGCAATTCGTATCACAGATGAACCGATTGGTCTAACTGTTGCTAATTTGATAACCCTTGGCTTTGCTGGTTTTATTTTTGGACCTGCTTTGGTTGGATATTTGGCAGAATTCTTAAGCCTTACGTTCAATATGTATTTATTAAGTGTTGTTTGGGGTCTTAATGGAGTAGCCCTTTTAGTAATGATGAGGCGTGTTAATTCTAGTAATTAGTAGTGAGGCGGCTTATCATCATTGATTTGACTGTCATTCG
This sequence comes from Candidatus Pseudothioglobus sp. uisw_142, assembly GCF_059512465.1. Classification (NCBI taxonomy): domain Bacteria; kingdom Pseudomonadati; phylum Pseudomonadota; class Gammaproteobacteria; family Pseudothioglobaceae (SeqCode); genus Pseudothioglobus (SeqCode); species Candidatus Pseudothioglobus sp. uisw_142. The sequence continues at coordinate 1,037,413 of NZ_CM183452.1, read as the reverse complement.
AGGCTGAGTCAGAGTTATTCAACAACTTTTCATTGGTTTCTTTAAGTTTGGAGTTGAGTTGCTCAATCTTCTCACCTTGACGAAATACTACCATATTTAGATCATCAATCATATTCTGCAGATAGGCAATCTTTTCTTCAAGTGATACTAGTTTTTCATCTGACATAATTCTATCCTCCATAAAAAAGCCACCTTGCGGTGGCTTTTATTTTTACTTCTCTATTAGAACTTTTCTCGAAAGTTTGATTCGTCCTCGGTCTATCCCAAGAACCTTAACTTCAATTTCTTCACCTTCTTTAAGATAGTCTTCAACTTTCTCAACTCTCTCATGAGCAATTTCAGAAACATGTAAGAGGCCATCTTGATTAGGCATGATTGTAATAAAAGCTCCAAACTCAACTATTTTGGCAACCTTGCCCATGTAAACTTTATTCACTTCAGGAACAGCAGTTACGTCCTTGACCATTTGAACTGCTTTTTCAAAGCTTTCAGAGTCATTAGCAAAAACATTAACATTTCCATCATCGTCAACATCTACACTAGCTCCAGATTGAGCAACAATTCCTCTAATAGTCTCACCACCTTTTCCAATAACATCTCTGATCTTATCAGTCGGTATTTTGATAACTTTAGTTTTAGGGGCATTCTTGGAAGCCGAATTAGGTTCTGAAATAACCTCATTCATTTGACCCAGAATATTTAGTCTTGCATCTTTGGCTTGCTTAAGTGCAATAGACATAATGTCTTCAGTGATACCATCTATCTTAATATCCATTTGAAGGGCATTAATACCTTTTGTGGTACCTGCAACCTTAAAGTCCATGTCACCCAGGTGATCCTCGTCACCTAAGATGTCTGTTAGAACTGTAAAGCGTTCATCATCTTTTACTAAACCCATTGCAATACCTGCAACTGGTGCCTTTAGTGGGACTCCTGCATCCATCAGAGATAGTGACGAACCACAGACACTTGCCATAGAGCTAGATCCATTTGACTCTGTAATTTCAGAAACAACTCTGATAGTGTATGGAAATTCCTCTAAATTTGGAAGACACGCTGAGATGCCTCTTCGCGCAAGCCTTCCGTGACCAACTTCACGTCTCTTAACGCCCATAACTCTGCCCGTCTCACCAACACAGTAAGGAGGGAAGTTGTAATGAAGCATGAAATGATCTTCAATTCGGTCATTCGATTCCAGTTTTTCAATTAACTGCGCGTCTCTCTTAGACCCCAGAGTAGTAACAACTAAAGCCTGAGTTTCACCTCTTGTGAAAAGAGCAGAGCCGTGCGTATTTTCAAGAACCCCAGTTTCGATTGCAAGCTCTCTAACAGTTGAGTTATCTCTGCCATCAATTCTTGGTTCACCAGCTAAAATTCTCTCTCTAACAGTTGATTTTTCAATTTTTTTAATATAATTTTTAACTTCATCTTGGCTTATTGAGTCATCTTCACTCACAAACTCTTCTAATGCAGCATCTTTAACTTCACCCATTTTTTCATAACGCTCCATCTTATCAACAGTTTGATAAGCTTCAGCAATTTGACTTTCAAATTTAGATTTGATTGATGTCAATAGGGTCTCATTGTCTGCTGGAGCAACCCATTCGCGAGGAGCAATACCAACTTCTTTGGCAAATTCAGCAACGTTATCAATTACTACTTGAAATTGCTCATGAGCATACATGACACCTCCAAGCATAACTTCTTCTGAGAGTTCACTTGCTTCTGACTCAACCATTAATACTGCATCCTTAGTTCCTGCCACAACCATATCTAACTCAGATGTTTCTAATTCTGAATAGGTTGGATTAACCATATAGCTTCCATCTTTAAAGCCAACACGTGCAGCACCAATTGGGCCTTTAAAAGGAACACCAGAAATTGCCAGTGCAGCTGAAGTTCCAAGCATAGCTAGAACATCCGGATCAACATTTTTGTTAGCAGAGATTACTTGGATCATTACCTGTACTTCATTCATATAGCCATTTGGAAATAGTGGACGAATAGGGCGATCAATTAGTCTAGAAGTTAGTGTTTCTTTTTCGCTAGGTCTACCTTCTCTCTTAAGGAAACCTCCTGGAATTTTTCCAGCAGCATATGTTTTTTCAATGTAGTCTACCGATAAAGGGAAGAATGATTGACCTGGCTTTGCTTCTTTTGCACCAACAACGCTGACTAGTACTTGTGTGTCATCCATGCTTGCTAAGACAGCACCATGAGCCTGTCTTGCAACCCTGCCAGTTTCGAAAGTAATTTGACTATTGCCAAACGTAAAACTTTTTTGAACTATATTCATGTCCATTGTGTTACTCCAATAAAATAAAAAATGTTTTATGGTTTAACGCAATAAGCTTTATATAAAACATACCTTGCAGGTATGCTTGAGATAAAACTTACCTAAATCCATAAAACAGTTGAATTATCCCCTAATTTTTTTCCTCAGATAAACTAATTTATTAGTTGTTAGAATGCTTAATATGGCTATTAATTAGCATATTTTGCTTAAATTTTAGGGTGTGTTTCTTCTAAAAGTGATAACGAAGAAAATTGAATGGCAAGAGGCTTATTTTTATCGTTAACTTTAATCTTTCTAGTGTTACAAAAATCAATGATCGAATCATCAAGAATATCGTTTATTCTTAATGTATTTCCATTGATAAATACAACTAACTCTTTATCAATAAATTGATATGCAATTCGACTTAAAGGATGGAGGTTGTAAGTTACAGACTCTTTAATCACTACAGGGTCTTTAAATGCAACTATCTCGTTTAATTTTTCTTCATCTAAGGGGTCTAGTTTTGTCACAAAACACCCAAAAAACGTATCAGGTAAATCACTATTTTGTAATAATTTGTGTGATTTTTCAATAGCTGAATAGGGTATTTCAGCCGAGCTGTTAGAATCTAACCATAATGGATCTTCATAATAGGAATTGTTGTATTTGTCTATCGTTAGCTCAAGGGATTCTAACATTTCGTTAGCTGAGTAAGATCTATAACCAATTGAGAGCGTTATGCATTCACTGTCGATACTTTCTCCGTGGTGAGCTATTCCAGGCGGTATATAAACTATATCTCCAGGCTCTGCCACCCAAGTCTTTTCTATTTCAAAGTTTTCCATGATTCGAAGCGGACTATTTGGAACATAATTGTTGGGATTACAGTCTATCGAACTTATTTGCCATTTTCTTTTTCCATGTCCTTGAAGTAAAAAAACGTCATAATGATCATAATGAGGGCCGACACTTCCTCCTAAAGAGGCAAACGAAATCATTACGTCATCAAATCGCCATCTCGGAATAAAGTTGAATTCATCTATCAGTTCATAGATTTCTTGCACATGCTTGTCTACGCCTTGAACCAATAATGTCCATTCATTATTGGGAGTATTTTTAAAAGAGTTATCATTGAATGGGCCATTCTCTAGAGTCCATATATTTTTTAAAACGGAACCCTTAATAATCCTAGACTCAAATTCCTCTTCACACGATAAACCAGCAAGCTCATTAGGGGATAAAGGTGAAATGAAGTTAGGAATTGCATTCTTGATAAGTATTGGTTTTTTTTGCCAGTACTCTTTCAAGAATTCTTCTTTTGAAATGCCGCCAAAATGAATCATTTTATTTCTAATATTTTTTTATTTAATTATCTATTAACATATAGTCTTATTTAGAATATTATTCTAATCTTTTAAAGATAATTTTTATTTCAATTTTTTTACTGGCATGGCGGTTCAAGAAGAAATTAATTTGGCCACAATTATTGACTTGCAAAAGCACCCCATTAATGAAGATCATTACAGGGAAAAATGTAAAGCTGAGTTAGATAAAAGCGGCGTGCTTGTTCTAGATAATTTTCTGTATGAGAACTCTATTAAAAGCATCCTTTCTGAAGCGAAAAAACAAGAGAACTTAGCTTATTATTGTGTCAATGAGCATAATGTCTACCTTGATCCATTTGACAAAAATCTAAGTAAAACCCATCCTCGAAATAAAACAGTAACCAGCTCAAAGGGCTGTATAACAGATGATCAAGTTCCTAAAAAATCATCTCTAAGAGCTCTATATAACTCGCTAAAATTCAAGGATTTTCTATGTGATGTACTTGATGAAACAGTTTTATATAAGTACGATGATAATTTATCTTCAATCAATATTCACTTTGCCAAAGAAGGGCAAGAGCTTGGGTGGCATTTTGACAACTCTTCATTTGCGATTACTCTTTTAATACAAAAGCCAAAAGCTGGAGGTCAATTTGAATATATCAGACAATTTAGAAATTCAAATAATAAAGATAACAATTATGATGGTGTCTTAAATTTACTAAACGGTAATTATATTCCTGAAAAATTATCAATGGAAAACGGCACTCTTGTTTTATTTAGAGGAAAGGATGCGATTCACCGAGTTACCCCTACAATTGGAGATAGAACGCGAATATTGTCAGTTTTAGCTTACAACTCAAGACCTGATGTAAGTCTTTCAGAGTCAGCAAGAATGACTTTTTTTGGAAAGCTTTATTGATTTATGAAAAAAAATACTCAAGGATTAAAACTCTACGACTCTCTTGATCTCTCAGAAAGTGAAAATAAAAAAAAATTATTAGATATTTATCAAAAATGGGCTGCGTTATATGACAAAGACAATGATGACGAATTAGGAACAGTATCTCAGCCGAACTCTGTTCAAACTTTTCAAAGATATGTTAAAGATAAATCCAAATACATAATTGATGTTGGTTGTGGCACAGGTTTGGTTGGCCTTCAACTTAAAAAACTTGGATATAAAAACTTTGATGGTGTAGATATTTCACAGGAAATGATTGATATTGCAATTGATAGAGGCTATCAGTCTTTATTTCTTGGAAACCTTAATGAAACCCTTCCTATCAAGAGTAATCAATATGAAGCGGCAATATGTGTTGGAGTTTTTACTCATGGCCATGTTGGCCCAAGTCGGCTTGAGGAGCTTACAAGAATTGTCAAACCTGGTGGAATATTATGTTTTACAGTGAATGAGGATGTTTATGAATCCTATGGTTTTGATGAAGCAATTAAGTCGCAAGAATTAGCTGGGGTATGGAAGGTATTAGAGCTTAGTAAGAAGGACTATATGATGAAAAAAAATGTTAAAGGTCTCTACTGTATTGCTGAAGTAATCTAAATGATGCTAATTAATTCATTAAAATGAATTTTTTTTAAACTTAATCAACATGAAGAAGACATTTCAATTAGTTCACCCTAAAATAAAACCTGCTAGGCTTATTGAGGCGGTCAGGCGTGACGTAAAAAAATATATTAAAAGAGAGAAGAGAAAGTTATTACCTGAAGGTGTTGATTATTGGGATTTTGATTGCAAGTATGGTCCCACAGAGGCTAAAGCTGAAATTATTTTAACTTCAGAGATTAGTAAATGTATTACTGAGGCAGAGGCTGAAAATTTAGAATCATTTTATTTAGAGATTCTTGCCAAACCTGGCCACAAAAAAACCTACAAAACTTCTGAGGCGCCAGTCAAAGACTAAAAGAATTTTCTACTGGTGATAGTTTGGTGCTTCTTTTGTAATTGAAACATCATGCACATGAGACTCAGTCATTCCAGCAGAAGTCACCTGTACAAATTTGACTTTAGTTCTCATGGCGACAAGATCCTTGCAACCTGTATAGCCCATGGATGATCTAATACCGCCAACCATCTGGTGAATAATTGGCCTAATAGAGCCTTTATAAGGAACTCTTCCTTCAATCCCTTCGGGTACCAGTTTTTCAGCAGCAAGCTCTGCTTGAAAGTAGCGATCTGAGGAGCCATGAGCTTGACCCATTGCTCCAATAGAGCCCATTCCACGATAGGCTTTATAGGATCTTCCTTGAAATAATTCAACTTCACCAGGAGACTCTTCAGTTCCAGCAAGCATTGATCCTAGCATAACGCAATGCGCTCCTGCTGCAAAAGCTTTAGCAGCATCTCCAGAATAACGAATACCACCATCAGCTATCACAGTAACTTTTGTGTCTTTTAAGGCTTCAGCAATATCAGAGATAGCACTAATTTGAGGGACGCCAACACCTGCTACAATACGAGTTGTGCATATACTTCCGGGCCCAATTCCAACTTTAACGCAGTCAGCACCTGCTTTAGCTAAATCGATCGCTGCTTCTGCAGTTGCAATATTGCCAGCAATAATTTCTAAGTTTGGAAAGTCTTTTTTGGTCTTCTTTACACGATCAATTACGCCTTGAGAGTGGCCATGAGCGGTATCAATTACGACAACGTCAACACCTGCATCGACTAGAGCACTAATTCTCTCACTAGACTCTTTCCCGACTCCAACAGCTGCAGCAACAATAAGTCTTTCTTGATCATCCTTTGCAGCTTTAGGAAAATCACTTGTCTTTTTAATATCGCTTACTGTGATCATTCCACCTAACTTAAATTTTTTATCAGTCACTAAAACCCTTTCAATGCGATGTTTTTGAAGCAATTTTCGAACAGTTTCCATTGATGTGCCTTCGGAGACTGTAATTAGAGACTCCTGAGGTGTCATGACATTTTGTACAGTTTCATCAAGACGAGTTTCGAATAAAACATCACGACTGGTTATAAGTCCAACTAATATGTTATTTGATACTACGGGCATAGCTGAAATGCCATGTTGTGTTTGAAGGTCAAAAACATCCTTGATAGTGGCAGATGGATCAATACTGATAGGGTCTCTAATAATTCCTGATTCAAATCTCTTAACCTTTCTCACTTCTTTAGCTTGAGATTTAATAGACATGTTTTTATGAATAACACCCATTCCTCCCTCTTGCGCAATTGCAATTGCAAGCTTACCCTCGGTCACTGTATCCATTGCAGCAGAAATAATTGGGGTTTGTAGGGTAATTTTATTTGTAAGTTTAGATGTTAAGCTGACTTGTTTTGGGAGTACTTCAGAATGGGCAGGAACCAACAAAATATCATCAAAGGTAAGTGCTTTTTTTAATTCTTTCATTTTATTCTCCTAAATTTTAATACCGTCTTCTATTAAGAAGGCCTGGAACTATAAAACCAATTATCATTCCAAAGAAAAGTACAATTGCGCCAACAATAAACCAGTTTCTTGAGCTTGTATCTTTTTGAATTTGAGTGTTATTAACAGCTAACTGGAGTTCAGCTTTAAGCTGTAATTTTTCTTGAATAAGCTTCTCATTATCATGCTCAAGTTTCAACGCATCTTGGTAGATTTGTTCAATATGTTCTTTTTCGGCTTGAGATTTTGAGTTTTGAACAATTAGGTCAGTATTTTCTTGCTTAACAGTTAAAAGCTGACTCTCTAATTCTTCTTTTTCGCCGCTTAGTTTTGAGATAAGCAGCTTATTAGCATTATAAGTCCTTGTTAATTTTTTAAGTTTCTCTCTTGCAGAGGGATCTGGGGATAAATAAAACGATTTAATCCAACCAATAGTATCATCAAACTGGATTTGAGCCCATCCATCTTCAGTACTCTGAAGAAGAGAAAGCTCAGTCCCTGAGGGTAGGAGACGAATTATGTTGTTATTAAATGATTTGTCAGATCGAATGGGTAAATCAAGTTGGTCAGTAATATAGACATATGATTCAGCACTAACCCTAAGAGTTAGGAGTATCAAAGCCAGAGGGAGTGCTATAAATTTAATCATAATAAACTTGTGAGTATTCTATCTTGTTGACAGGATTTAAAATATTTTTATTGTGTTTTTTCAATGAATTACAATTTTCCCTTTATAGTTTAGAAATTTTAACTAATTGCTGATTTAAGTCTTTTAAAGCATTTTCAGTAGATTCCAATTTGTCTTTTTCTTTATTAACAACCGCTTCAGGCGCACCATTAATAAATTTTTCATTATTAAGCTTAGTTGCAAACTGAGATCTATGTTTTGATAATTTTTCAATCTCCTTATTAAGCCTATCTCGTTCAGCTCCTTTATCGATTAGTCCAGCAAGTGGAATTAGAATTTTCATTTCACCAACTAATGCTATTGCAGATTCTGGCTCCTCCTCATCCTGTGAGAGTAAATCTACAGTATCAAGCTTAGCTAATGCAAATAGCATCGCTTTGTTATTGTCGATGTAGGATTGATCTTTTGAACTATAGCTCTTAACAAAACAAGGTAGCGGCTTTCCAGGAGAAATATTCATTTCCCCTCTGATTTTCCTAATTCCTAATATGAATTTTTTTAACCAGTCTATTTCAGCTTCTGCCTCAGTATTTAATAAGTCCTTATTTGGTTCTGGAAAGGGCTGAGAGATTAGTTTACCAGTTGAATTAGATTGTAATTTTTGTGATTGCTCAAATATTTCTTCAGTAATAAATGGGATGATTGGATGAAGTAAAACTAAAGTCTCAGATAAAACGTTTAATAGCGTAGCTTCGCAACCTTGTTTAGTTTTTTCATTCTCTAGAAGGGGCTTAGATATTTCAAGATACCAATCACAATAATCATGCCAAACGAATTCATATAACGTTTGACTCATGAGGTCTAGTCGATAATCTGCTAGATGTTTCTCAACTTCAGTCTTAACTTGTTGAAGTCTGGATAGTATCCATTTATCTTGGCTTGATAGTTCTGCATCAAAGTTTATTGATTTTGAATCAAGGTTCATTAATACAAAGCGAGAAGCATTCCATAGTTTGTTGCAGAAATTACGGTAACCTTCAACCCGTTTTAGATCAAACTTTATATCACGTCCAAAAGATGCTAGAGCGGTGAATGTAAATCTTATGGCATCAGTCCCGAATGAAGGGATGCCGTCAGGAAACTCTTTTTTTGTTTGTTTTTGAATTTTTTCTGCAAGTTTTGGTTGCATCATGCCTTGTGTTCTTTTTTCGAGAAGGGCTTCAAGGCTTATTCCATCAATTAAATCAATGGGGTCCAGCACATTTCCTTTAGATTTGCTCATTTTTTGTCCATTGCCGTCCTTAATGAGGCCAGTAATATAAATATCCTTAAATGGCACATCATTGGCAAATTTAAGTCCGAACATAATCATTCGAGCAACCCAGAAAAATATAATATCAAATCCAGTTACAAGAACACTGGTTGGATAAAAACGCGACATTTCGGGCGTTGCTTCAGGCCATCCAAGGGTTGAAAATGGCCATAATGCAGATGAAAACCATGTGTCCAGTACATCTTCATCTTGTGTTAATTCAACATTTATTCCAGCTTGTTCTTGAGCCTCTTCGATGCTGTCTGCGACATAATAATTACCTTCTTTGTCGTACCATGCAGGAATACGATGACCCCACCAAATTTGACGAGAGATGCACCAATCTTCAATATTTTCCATCCAGTTAAAGTATGTCTTTTCCCAGTTTTCAGGCACAAAACGAATACTTCCATTTTTAACGGCATCAATTGCAGGTTCTGCTAGCGGTTTTACTTTAACAAACCATTGATCAGTCATGTATGGTTCTATAATGCTATTGGTTCTGTCACCCCTTGGAACCATGAGTGTGTGTGGATCTATTTTTTCGATTAACTTCTGCTGATCTAGGTCACTAACAATTGCTTTTCTTGCTTCGAATCGATCCAAGCCTTGATATTTAGTTGGTGCATTTATGTTTATTGAAGCATTGTCAGTCAATACATTAATGATTTCTAGATTGTGCCTTTGCCCAATTTCGTAGTCGTTAAAGTCGTGAGCTGGCGTAATTTTGACGCAGCCAGTGCCAAATTCCATATCAACGTAGTCGTCAGCTATAATTGGAATCTTTCTATCAGAAAGAGGCAGTTTTATAAACTTTCCCACCAAGTGTTGATAACGCTGATCTTCTGGATGAACTGCGACAGCAGAATCTCCAAGCATTGTTTCAGGCCTTGTTGTAGCTACAATTAGTATTTCTTCAGAGTCAGCGACTTGGTACTTAATATGCCATAAAAACCCATTCTCTTCTTTACTAATGACCTCTAGATCTGAAACTGCAGTGAGTAAGACAGGGTCCCAATTAACTAATCTTTTGCCGCGGTATATTAAACCTTCGTTATAGAGATCAATAAATACTTTCTTTACGGCCTTTGAAAGAGATTCGTCCATAGTGAAGCGCTCTCTTTCCCAGTCAACAGATGCCCCAAGACGCCTCATTTGAGAGGTAATTGTTCCTCCAGATTGTGACTTCCAGTCCCAAACTTTTTCAGTAAATTTATCTCTACCAAGATCGTGTCTAGATATATTTTCAAGTTCAAGTTGTCTCTCAACAACCATTTGAGTTGCTATTCCTGCATGGTCCGTTCCAGGTTGCCAGAGTGTTTGGTTGCCTTTGCTTCTATTGTAGCGAGTGAAGACATCCATTATGGTGTGCTGGAATGCATGGCCCATGTGAAGGCTGCCGGTTACATTGGGCGGCGGAAGGACAATGCTAAATGCATTTTCACTCGAAGAGTTCGTTTTTGAAGAGAAGAGGTCGCCTGTCTCCCATAAATCACGATACTTTTGTTCGATAAGTTCTGGGTTATATGTTTTTTCCATGAAGGCGATGTGTCGGATAAAACTGACATATTATACAATAACTACTTGGATTGAAATAACCCTTTAAAGACTCGCTAGTTATAATCTTTTCGTCCAGAAAGGGCGTGAGCAATTGTATTGATATCTGTATATTCTAATTCTCCGCCAAGTGGAATTCCGTGAGCTATTCTTGTGGTCTTTATTTGATATTTTTTTGCAAGATTGTGAATATAATGTGCAGTCACCTCGCCTTCAATTGTAGCATTTGTTGCCAAGATAAGCTCGCTGACACTTTGATTACTTAATAGTACTTCTAATTCATCCAGTCCTAATTCTGATGCACCAATCCCATCGATAGGAGAGAGATAGCCGCTAAGGACAAAGTATTTGCCAGCGTAAACCCCACTTTGCTCTATAACGTGGATGTCTGAGGGAGTTTCGACTATACAGAGCTGTGAGTCATCACGAACATCATTTGAGCATATTTCACAAATATTTTTTTCAGTTAATGTTCTGCATTTTTCACAGTTTTTAACGTTCTCCATAGCATCAGTGAGTGCCTTGGCAAGCTCCAATCCTCCTTGGCGATCTCTTTCCAGGAGATGATAAATAAATCTCTGTGCGGTTTTTGAACCTACTCCAGGTAATTTACTGAATGCTTTGTTTAGTTTTTCAATCATAATATTGGCAAATTAAATAACTAAAAAGGTAAGTTAAGACCACCGGTCACATTTTTCATTTTTTCTTTTGAAATTTCGCCTATCTTTGAAGAGGCATCGTTTACAGCGATCATAATTAAATCTTCCAGCATGTCTTTGTCAGACATTAGTGTTTCATCTACAAAAATATTTGTAACTTGATGATCACCATTCATTTCTACTTTTAGAGCTCCTGAAGCCGAGGCACCCTCACAGGTGAGTGATTTAATTTCTTTTTGAACTAATTCCATGTCCTCCTGCATTTGTTTGGCTTTTTGCATCATTCCTGCCATTCCACCTTTAAACATTATCAGACTCCTTTATTGATTTAATAGATTTTAGATCAACCTGAGATTTAAAGACCTCCTGAAGCTCTTGAAGGCCATCATCACTTAAAAATTGATTTTCTGTTTGCTTTTGTATTTGTTTATTCTTAACTGACTCTTTTTGTGATAAAGAACTTCCATTAGTCTCACCTGGCTCTATCATTAATACTAGAGCTGGATAGATTTTATGAAGCGCATTTCTAATTGACTCTTCAGTTTTAGTTGTATGCAAGTTAACAAATTCCTCGCTCAGCGTCAGCGTGAGGTTTTGATCAATTAATGATTTAAATACTGTATTTTTCACTAGCATTTTCGATGCACCATTAAAGTCAAGCTGAGTTATAATTTTTTCCCATCCATCTTGGGATTTGATATCTAAGTGGTTGACCTCCTTATTAGAAATATCACTCTGTTTATTTGATGTTGTTGAGGGAGCCTTAGAGTTGTTTTTGCTTGGATTTTTCTTCAGAGATACAGATGGATTAGGATTTAGAGTTTTTTTTTCACTGGCTTCAAAATTTGGATGAAAAGTAATCATTCTTAGAAGCGTCATTTCAAGGCCAATTTGCTCACTAGGGGAAAGACTCATATCTTTTTGTCCATTAATTGCTATTTGATAGTAAAGCTGCAAATCTTGAGCAGTAAATTGATTGGCAAGATCCATTAGTTCTGGAGAGAATTGCTTTTCATCATTTATAATTTGAGCTATGGAAATTTTATGGAATAGTGAGGTTAAATCTTTTAGTGCATTCGAGAGGCTTTCTCCTTTATGCGCCATTTCTTTCACAAATAATAAAATTTTCTCGGCATCTCGATCACATACTAAAGAAGCAAGATTACTGATCTCATCATGATTGATAAGTCCAAGCATTTCTTTTAAATCCTTTTCTAAAACACTACCATTTCCAAAAGATATGGACTGATCTAGAAGACTTAGGGCATCTCTCATTGAGCCATTTCCAAATTCAGCAATTTTTGATAGTGCATTGTCATCAAACTTAAGATTCTCTTCATTCATAACAAACTTGAGATGATTCAAAATCTCATCATGAGAAAGCTTATTTAAGTTGAATTGCAGGCAGCGCGAGAGGATTGTGATAGGGAGTTTCTTAGGATCAGTTGTCGCTAGTAAAAATTTAATATGAGAAGGCGGCTCTTCTAAAGTTTTTAGTAGCGCATTAAAGCTGCTTTTTGAAAGCATGTGGACTTCATCAATAAGGTAAATCTTGTAAAGATTTTTGGTGGGCGTGTACTGAGCGTTATCAAGAATCTCTCTCATGTGGTCAACGCCGGTATGAGAAGCAGCATCAAGTTCAATTAAATCAACTGATTGACCTTTATCAATCTCAATACAGGTCGCACATTTTCCACATGGAGTAGAGCTTACACCTTCCTCACAGTTAACAGATTTTGCAAAAATTCTTGCAATTGTTGTCTTTCCGACGCCACGCGTTCCAGTAAACAAAAATCCATGATGTAGGTTGTCACTGTCTAACGCATTTACAAGTGTTCTTATGGTGTGAGTTTGACCAACTAGTTCTTTAAAATTATGAGGTCTATATTTTCTAGCTAAAACTTCGTAGTGTTCACTCATTGCTAATTAGGTCATTGAATTAAGGTAGTGCCGAGAATAGAATCCAACACATAAAAAAATTATTACCGTTGCTCCCTTCCAGGCCTGGCGGGGTTCATAACTATTTATTGTCGGTTTACCCTCGACACTAATTTAGATTTTACTTGAATTGATTATTGTAATTATTTTATATTGGATGATTAGATGTGTTTTTTAAGATTTAAGATTTAAGATTTAAGTTTTTGGTATTGATCGTATACTAATGACCATACTGGACCTGCATAACCATTTGAAATCAACATACCATCAATACTTGTGATCGGAAGAATTTCTCTTGTTGAACTGCTAATCCATACCTCATCTGCTTGCATTAGTTCCTCTTTAGTAAATTTCTCTTCTTTTACCTTAATGCCTAAATTTTCAGCGCACTGAATTGCAATTTTTCGTGTAACTCCTGGAAGAATGTTTGGTCCTTTTGGGTGCGTGTATAAGCAGTTGTCTTTAACAATAAACACATTTGAGCTTGAGGCTTCAGTAACTATTCCATCTCTGTAAAGAATGGCTTCTTCCGAATCACTTTCTTTAGCTTCTTGCGCATAGAGCGTATTTGCTAGTAAAGAGGTTGCTTTAGTATTACTTTTAAGCCATCTTATATCTTCTCTGGTGATGGCAGATTTTCCTTTTATTAGGTCTCTTTTGTCTTTTGGTTCAATGCAGCTTGATTGAATATAGATGGTTGGTTTTAATTTTCCATAAGTATGCTTTCTATTTTCATCACAACCTCTAGAGATTTGCAAATATATTGCTTGACTTGAATTTTTATTATTAAGCGTAACAACCTTATTGATGAGGTTAATCCATTCATCTTTAGAATGAGGGTTTTCTATATTTATTGCATCAAGACCATCTTGCAGTCGATTTAAATGAGGCTCTAATCCAATAACGGTATTATCATAAACTGGAAAAACTTCATAAATGCCATCACCAAAAAGAAAACCACGGTCCATTACTGGTATATATGCTTTATCTTTTGGGATAAAATTTCCGTTCAGATATACCATTATTACTTAGTGGTTTAATATCTTAGAGAGGAATTCTTGAGCTCGATCACTTCGTGGAGATCCAAAAAAATCTTGCGAAGGGGCATCTTCAATAATTTTCCCATAATCCATAAATATGACTCGATCAGCTACTTTTTCTAGCAAAGCCCATTTCATGAGTAACAACCATCATTGTCATCCCCTCTTTTGCGAGTTTTACCATCACATCTAAAACTTCATTGATCATTTCTGGATCTAAAGCAGAGGTTGGCTCATCAAAAAGCATCGCCATTGGCTCCATGGCTAGGCCTCGAGCTATTGCAACACGCTGCTGTTGGCCACCTGATAGTTGTGAAGGATACTTTTCAGCATGTTCTGTTAGACCAACACGCTCAAGTAAAGCTTTTGCTTTATGATCTGCCTCTTCATCTGTGCGTCCTAATACTTTCATTTGTCCAAGTTTTATGTTTTCAGTGACATTCATGTGTGGGAAGAGTTCAAAGTTTTGAAATACCATTCCAATTTTTGAACGCATTTGATCTAGGTCAGTTGATTTATTAGTGACGCTTATTCCAGAAACTGTTATCTCACCGCTTTTAACTGATTCTAAACCATTAATTGTTTTAATTAAAGTGCTTTTTCCAGAGCCGGAGGGTCCGCATACAACAATTACTTCACCCTTGGAAACTTCTAGTGAACAATCATTCAAAACCTGAATCTTGCCATACCACTTATTTACAGATTTCATTTTAATCATATTGTCTTTCTTATTCATAATTCATTATTTATCCTTTTTTGGAGATATTTAACGCCTAGGGAGGCAGCAAAACAAAATACAAAATATACAAGTGCAACAAAAAGGAACATCTCAACAAGTCGTTGATCACGATTTGCAACTATTTCAGCACTAACAAGAAAATCTCTTAATCCAACCACATAAACTAATGATGTGTCTTGGAATAAAATAATTGCCTGAGTCAAAAGTATAGGAGTCATTGCCCGAAAAGCTTGAGGAAGAATAACATAACGCATACTTTGGATATAAGTAAGGCCCATTGCTCTAGCCGCTGCAAGTTGCCCAAGTCGAACTGAGTTTATTCCAGCTCTTATTATCTCTGAGTAGTATGCAGCTTCAAATAGAATAAAAGCTACTAATACAGATGAGAAAGCACCTACAGGTCGACCAACAATAAGTGGCACGAGAAAAAACAACCAAAAAATTACTAATATAAGAGGTAATGATCGGAAGAAATTGACGTATGCTGCAGAAAATTGAGATAAAACTGGTATTTTAGCGATACGTAAAAGCGCTAAAAATGTTCCTAAGATAATACCCCCTACAATAGCAAGTCCTGTCAAAAGAAATGTCATTTTAATGCCTTCCCATAAGAGCGAACTATTAGCAGGAATAACAGAGAAGTCTAGCTCAAACACTATGAAGCTCCTTTTGAAAATGAACCTGGAAGAGCCGTTCTTCTGTCTATTTGTTGCATCAAAGCCATAACAGTAAATGTAACAAGAGAATAAATAATGGTTGCAGCAGTAAAAGCTTCAAAACCTTGGAAAGTGTATTCTTCAATTTGACGAGTCATCGCCGTTAGTTCAATCACCCCAATTGTAAGAGCTAAAGATGAGTTTTTAAATATTGTGAGAAATTCACTTGTTAATGGCGGAAGAATTATTCTATATGCGTTTGGGAGCAATACATATTTGTAGACTTGCACTTCAGTCATACCAATTGCACGACCAGCTTGCCGTTGATCCTCCCCAACAGCATTTATTCCAGAACGAACTTGTTCGCAAACCCTTGATGCAGTATAAAGCCCAATTGAAATAATAGCAGTCGTTAATGCTGGATAAGGCATATCTCTTTTTACCCATCTCGACCAATCATCTGTGAGAAGTTCAGGGAAAACAAAATACCAAAGAAAAATTTGTACTAAAAGAGGTATATTGCGAAAAAGTTCAACATAACAGGTGGCGATTAATCTTAATGATTTTTTACTAGAAGTGCGAAATATTCCTAAAATTGAGCCAAGGGAAAAAGCAATAATCCAAGCCAAGATTGATATTAGGATGGTCCAGCCTAATGCAGAAATCATCCATCCCAGATATGGATCTCGAAACAAAATGCCCCAATCCCAATTGTAGTTCATACCTATCCTTAGTTCTTAATATGACAAGGCGTGTGAAAACACACGCCTTGTTTTTTGTTACATTTAAAAGTTTAAATTAATTTGGCAATGCTTGAACTTGGAATGCAACACGCAATGTTGAAGACATTGGCATATTGATCGAAGTTGGTCCTGGTTCGAACCATTTTGCATAAATTTCAGCCATTTCACCTGATCTCATTAAACCAGCAATTGTCGCACGACCTAATCGTTCAAAAGTTGAATCATTGCGTTGAACCATTAAAGCATAAGGGTCAAACGATAGAAAGCGACCAGTAACTTGATAGTTTGAAGGGTTGTCAGATTTAGAAATCAAACCATACAAGAGTACATCGTCTGATCCATAAGCATCAATACGGTCTGTTTTAAGAGCTAACCAGCCCTGACTGTGATCTTTAACTGTTACGACTTTAATGTCTAAACCACCAGCAGCAATTGCTGCCTTTATGGCTTTTTCATTTGTAGTGCCAGCTGACATACCAATAACCATTCCATTCATATCCTCAAGTTCACTGATACCAGATCCAACTTTTGAGGCAATTTTTGTGCCTGTGATAAATGTAGTAGGTAAATACTCAACTTGTTTTTGACGAGTCAAGTTGTTTGTAGTAGAGCCACACTCCATATCAATAGTTCCATTTGCTATTAAAGGTATACGTGTTTGACCAGTAACTGGAACATAGTTAATGTCTAAACTACTCACTCCAAGTTGATCTTTAATTGCATCAACAATTTTATGGCAAAGATCTATCGAATAACCCTCAGGTTCATTATTAGCACCAATGTAAGAAAATGGAATTGAGGTTTCGCGATGTCCAATATTGACCACACCACTATCTTGAATGCGTTTAAGAGTGGGGCTATCTCCAGCATCAGCAATTGCAGGCACTGAAAAAGTAAGTGCAGAAATAAATGCTGCAATGAATATCATTTGTTTTTTCATTTTTAAAACTCCTATTAGTTAATATTGTACTTTTGATTAATCAAACTTGTTAAAAGTACAATCTTAGTATATCAATATATTTACTCAATTGAATTAAAAAATAGATTTAAGTGATTTATTCTAAAAATTAACGGAAGTTAAGTTAAAACTTTCAGTAATTTTCTCGACTGTAGGATTTGGTTAGTATTTTTAAGATATAAATACTACCTAAACATAAGTTTCACAGTATCGATCATTTTTGATACAAAGCCAGCTTCATTAGCATCCTCTAAAGCTATAAGAGGAAGCGTAGCGATATCTTCATCATTAAAGCTAATAGAAAGGGTTCCAACTTGATCACCCTGGTTAATTGGGGCGATTAAGTCGCCTTCAAGGTTGATCGTTTGGGTTGTATATTTAAATTGATTTCGTGGCAATGTTAAGTAGCTAGAGTCAGCTATACCCACTTTAATGTTTCCTATTTTGGATTTATAAACAGGAACCTGATGAGATATGTCGTTCACTGATTGCGTTTCAAAGAAGCGAAAGCCATAGTCAAGCAGCTTCTCAGTTTCAGCTGTTCTGATGGCAGGGCTTGCAGAGCCTAGTACAACTGAAATAAGTCTCATATCGACGCGATTTGCACTGGTAGCAAGACAGTAGCCTGCCTTCTCAGTCCAGCCCGTTTTTAAGCCATCAACAGTACTATCCGTGAACAATAGCTTGTTGCGGTTAATTTGCTTAATGTTGTTATAGGTAAATTCTTTTTGGCCATACCATTCATAAAAATCAGGGAATTCTTTTATGATTACTGAAGACAGGAGGGCCATATCTTTGGCGGTTGTATACTGGTCCTTGTTAGGCAAGCCTGAGGAGTTTTCAAAGCGAGAGTTTGACATGCCAATTTCTTGAGCATAATCATTCATAAATAAAACAAAGGTGCCTTCGGAGCCAGCTACATGTTCTGCAAGAGCAACTGAGGCATCGTTACCTGATTGAATGATCATACCCATAAGCAGGTCTTCAAGCTTAATCATTTTACCGACTTCAATAAAGCTTCTTGAGCCGCCCGTTTTCCAAGCTTTTTCACTTATTTTGACCTCATCATCAAGAGATATAAAATCTTCTTTTAGTCGTTTGAAGATTACATAAGAGGTCATTATCTTGGTCAAACTGGCAGGTGATCTTCTTTCATTTTCATTTTCACCCGCAAGAATTTTGCCAGAGTTATGATCCATCAAAACATAAGACTTAGCTGCTATTGGAGGTGAGTCAGGAATGTAAAAACGGGGCTCTTCAGCAATGACATTTGAGAATATAAATATTAAAAAGAAAGATTTTAAAAATGTGAAGATATTTGATTTCATGAGATTGTATTTGCCCAGTATTTGATTGATTGAAGAGGTTAACTAATCTAAGTAATTGTATTCAACAAATTGATTATAACGAGTTACTGTAAATATCTTGGACTTTTATGTTTATGAATCGACATAATAATTCCAAAACTCGCCATAAGGGTAATCAAAGATGAGCCACCATAGCTGACTAAAGGTAATGGAACTCCAACAACAGGTAAGAGGCCAGATACCATGCCTATATTCACAAAAATATAGGTAAAAAATACGAAGGTGAGGCTTGCCCCAAGTAGTCTGGAGAAATTGTCTTCGCACCTAAGAGATAAATTCATGCAGCGAAAAATAATAAGCGCATAGATTAGAATCAGTAATATGAACCCTAGGAACCCAAGTTCTTCAGCTAAAACAGAGAATATAAAGTCTGTTGATTGCTCAGGTACAAAATCAAGTTGAGACTGAGAGCCTCTCACAATTCCTTTACCTGTAAAGCCTCCTGAGCCAATAGCAATTTTTGATTGAATGATGTGATAACCCGATCCAAGTGGATCTGATTCAGGATTAAACAGAGTGAGAATTCTTCTTTTTTGATAGGCAATCAACAGGTAATTCCAAGCAAAATAGAGTAATCCCGCAAGAGAGCTAGATAAAATAACTAGGTTGAGCCAAATATTTTTAACTAGCATCACTCTAAATCCAGAGAAGAATAATACATATACTCCTGAAGCGCCAATTAATAAAGAGGTTCCAAGGTCAGGTTGTCTTGCAATCAATATTACAACAGTGGCAATTGTTATGAGTGAAATAATGACTGGAAACGCTCTTGGAGGAAGCGTTTTTTCACTCAGTATCGCTGCAATAGTCATTGGAACAATAATCTTCATTAGCTCCGACGGTTGAAATCGAACAAATCCAAGGTCGAGCCAACGCTGGGCACCACCTCCTGAGCTTCCAAAAAATAGAACAAGTATTAATTGAAAAATACCCAAAAGCATTAATATGGGAGCAAACCTTAGCATGA
Organism: Candidatus Pseudothioglobus sp. uisw_142; assembly: GCF_059512465.1. Taxonomy (NCBI): domain Bacteria; kingdom Pseudomonadati; phylum Pseudomonadota; class Gammaproteobacteria; family Pseudothioglobaceae (SeqCode); genus Pseudothioglobus (SeqCode); species Candidatus Pseudothioglobus sp. uisw_142. Next base: position 1,017,836 of record NZ_CM183452.1, on the reverse strand, counting down.
TGATAGGTGGAATTTGAGCAATTACAAGCATTACAGAGGTGGCAAGGCTAAGATGAATCATCTGCCTATAGACAAGGTTTAGAGATCCTCCTGAACTACTATATAAAATCAGTAATCCAAAAGATGATAGAAGAATAAGAAGAATAAGAAGAGGCGTATCAATTTTGAAGAATTTATAAAAGTTGACTAACTTTTTTAATAAAAAAACAATCATAAAAGCAATAAACCAATTTTCCTAAGATCTCCTAAGAGCAGGTTGAAGCTTGAACATGCCGATGTATTATTCATGCATTCAACGCCAAGGCCAAATTCAGAGAGTTCAATTTGCTGCTTAGGAGAGAGAAATTTTGGCGAATTTCCTGTACCAATAATCAATAGATCAATGGGGTCTTTTACAACTAGTGGAAATAAAAATTCTTTTCCTATGTCACCTAAATTTTTGATTGAAACTTCACTAGCGTTATTAGCTGAAACAAAGCATGGCCTATTTAATTTGGAATGTGAGATTGTTATAGAGGATTCATCTACTGAAATAATGGTATTTGTATTCGCGTTTTGCTGAGTGAATTCCATTAATTTGCAAGTGTATTTGGGTGTTGGGGGAATATTATAACAGTGTAAAATTAACTTAACATTTTGATTTATTTTAAGTGATCAATAACAATCAATTTATTTTTATAATGTTTAAAACTTTTTCTATTGTTTTTTGAAGAGTAATTAATGAAATCAAGATTTGCACCTTCACCAACTGGTTATTTGCATATTGGCGGCGCCAGAACTGCTCTTTTTGCTTGGCTTTGGGCTAAAAAAACAAGCAGTAAATTTGTATTGAGAATAGAAGACACTGATAAAGAGCGATCAACTCAGACTTCTGTAAAGGCCATTTTAGATGGAATGGAGTGGCTGGGTCTTGACTATGACGAAGGCCCAATTTATCAAAGCGATAGAACTGAGCGTTACAATGAAGTTATTAATGAACTGCTTTTAAATGGTAAGGCTTATTATTGTGATTGCTCTAAAGAGCGTTTAGAAGAGATGAGAGAAAATCAGATTGCTAATAAGGAGAAGCCTAAATATGATGGATGTTGCCGAAATAAAGCCTTAAAGAATGGTGTTATTCGATTTCTTAATCCTGGCGATGGGTCAGTAATATTCGATGATTTTGTAAAGGGTGGGGTGAGAATTGCAAATTCTGAGTTAGATGATTTAATTATCTCAAGGACAGATGGCTCTCCAACATACAATTTAACTGTTGTGGTTGATGATCATGATATGGAAATTGACTGCGTGATAAGGGGTGATGATCATATCAATAATACTCCAAAACAGATTAATCTTTATAAAGCGATGGGATGGGCTTTGCCCGAGTTTGCTCATGTTCCAATGATCCTTGGCTCAGATGGTTCTCGTTTATCAAAAAGACATGGAGCGCTTAACCTTCTGGCATATAGAGATGAAGGCTATTTGCCTGAAGCACTATTAAATTATATTGTGAGGCTTGGTTGGTCAAACGGAGATCAAGAAATTTTTTCAGTACAAGAGATGATTGATCTTTTTGAGCTAAAAAATATAAATAATTCCCCAGCTAGCTTCAATCAGGAAAAGCTAGATTGGATTAATCAGTCCTATATTAAGTCCACTGAAATCAATAATCTTGTCGAAAATCTTAAATGGCATCTCAATAATTTAAATATTAATCTAGATAATGGCCCTAATATTTATGAGTTGGCTGATTCTCTCAGAGAAAGGTCGGCTTCACTAGTTGATATGGCACAGAGCTGCGTCATGTTTTATTGTGATTTTGATAAGTTTGATTCAATTCAGGCAAATAAGGTATTCAACACTAATTCTAAGCCAATTCTAGAAGATCTATTGTTCAATCTCAATTCAGTCGATAGCTGGACTGTTGAGAATATTCATTCAGTCATAAAGATTATTTGCGATGAACATGATGTAGGTTTTGGCAAGGTTGGTCAGCCTTTCAGGTTGGCTCTAAGCGGTAATGGTAAGTCTGGAAGTATTGATATAAGTGCTCAATTTGTTGGCAAAGAAAGAACTCTGGCTAGACTAGAAAAAGCTATTGATTGGGTTAATAATCATAGTTAGAAAATACTATTTCATATTAAAGAGTAAATGCTTTTAAACTTCTTTCAAATCTTTCTATTGGTCTCCCCAGTCTTTCTTTTAATTATTCTTGGCAATTTTTTGAGAAGAATAAAAGTACCCGACATCTCTTTTTGGGAGATTAACGATAAGTTATGTTATTGGGTTCTCATTCCGGCATTATTATTCCACTATATATCTCAAATTAATTTATCTTCAGAAATGCTTTATAGCTATTCTATAATCATTTATGTAGGATTTCTTATTGCAATATTGACTGTTCTTATTCTAGGCAAATTGCTTGGATACCCTCCAGAAAGATGGACATCAATACTTCAAGGAGCAGTCAGACAAAATGCTTTTATTGCTTTAGCAATTACTGGAAGTCTTTTTGGAGATGAAGGTTTAAAAATAGCCTCAATATTTATGCTTATCTATGTTCCTAGCATTAATATTATTATAGTAACAACCATGGTAATGAATTTTGGCCAATCAAAAAAAAATACATCAAATAATGAATTTAAAACTGTATTTGTCGAGTTAAGCAAAAATCCTTTTATCCTTTCAATGATTGCAGGTCTAATATTTTCAATAATTCAATCAGAAAAATTAAAAGTCATTATTGATACTTCTGGTTTGCTTGGTTCTGCAGCTCTTCCAATAATGTTATTAACTATTGGCGCTAAGATTAAGGTTCGAGATTTGGCTTTAACTATTACTCCAATCCTAATATCAAATGTTCTTAAATTATTAGCTTTACCAACGATTGCTTTTTTTGTAGCAAATTATTTGAAACTCAGTGAGATTGAAGTGATAGTTGCAGTTATTTTTGCAGCCGTGCCTACTGCTGTTAGCTCTCACACACTTGCTAGACAGTTTGGGGCAGACGATCAATTAATGACTAGCATAATAACTACACAAGTGATTTTGTCTTTTATCACGATACCGATATTTCTTGCATTTATTTAATAAAACTGGCCACGATTAATCTTTTTTTAAATAAACAGAATTCCCTAAAAGAAGTGTTATAATGTTGTATACAGGTTATTTCAACTCTATTTACACATTCCATTTTTTAGTACATGAACGACAAAATTATCGTAGTTAATGACTCCTCATTTGAGGAAGATGTTGTAAAATCTTCACAACCAGTATTAGTAGACTTTTGGGCAGAATGGTGTGGCCCGTGTAAGGCTCTTGCGCCAATTCTTGATGAAATCGCAGATGAATATGATGGAAAGATTACAATTGCTAAAGTCAATGTCGATGAAAACGTTCAATTACCACCCAAATATGGCATAAGAGGAATTCCTACCATGCTCTTATTTAAAGATGGAGCTGTTCAAGCCACAAAGGTTGGCGCTCTCTCAAAGGCGAATCTAAATGCTTTCTTGGATTCAAATATTTAACTATTGACCTAATTTCTTTACCATATATTATAAAACAATTTAATAAATCACCCTTTATAGCAAACACTTATTTCTAATGTTTGTTTCATCTGGCTATATGCCAACTCTTAAAAAAATACTTATAAATCTATATGAAACTATCAGAACTTAAAATCAAAACGCCTGCCGAGCTTCTTGAGCTCGCTCAATCTCTCGGAATTGAAAATATTTCTAGAGCAAAAAAACAAACTCTCATATTTGCCATTCTTAAACATAAGGCCGACAATGAAGAGGAGGTTTTAGGGGATGGTATTTTAGATATATTGCAAGAAGGGTATGGTTTTTTAAGGTCATCAAATGATTCGTATGTCTCTGGTCCTGATGATATTTACGTTTCTCCTAATCAAATCAGACGCTTTAATTTATCAACTGGTGACGTAGTTACGGGCAAGATTAGGGCGCCAAAGAAGGGTGAAAAATACTTTGCACTTGTAAAAGTTTCAGAAGTTAATGAGGATTCACCTGAGAATATAAGAAATCGAATTCCATTTTCTTCTCTAACCCCTCTTCACCCAAATCAAAGACTTGGTCTTGAGCTTGGAAATGGTGGTACAGAAGATATAACTGCGAGGGTAATTGACCTTGTTGCTCCATTTGGAAAAGGTCAAAGAGGGCTTTTAGTTGCTCCACCAAAAGCTGGAAAAACAATGATTATGCAAAATATTGCTTCTTCTATATCTGTTAACCACCCAGAGTGTGAATTAATTGTATTGCTAATTGATGAAAGACCTGAAGAAGTTACTGAAATGGAGCGTACAGTTAGAGGAGAGGTGATTTCTTCTACATTTGATGAACCTGCTAAAAGACATGTACAAGTGGCAGAAATTGTTATTGAAAAAGCAAAAAGAAGAGCGGAGCAAGGTAAAGATGTTATTATTTTACTTGACTCAATTACCCGTTTAGCTAGAGCTTACAATACTGTTGCACCTTCCTCGGGTAAAGTTTTAACTGGTGGTGTTGATGCTAATGCACTTCAGAGGCCAAAGCGTTTTTTTGGAGCAGCGCGTAATATTGAGAATGGTGGAAGTATTACTATTATTGCAACAGCTCTTGTTGACACGGGCTCTAAAATGGATGAAGTTATTTATCAAGAATTTAAGGGTACTGGTAATATGGAGCTTCATCTCGAGAGAAGATTATCTGAAAAACGTATCTTCCCTGCTATAAATATTAATGCATCTGGTACAAGGCGTGAAGAACTTATTACAGATGAGCAAGAACTTCAAAAAATGTGGATTTTAAGAAAGATTCTTCACCCAATGGATACTGTCGAAGCTGCTGAGTTCTTAATTGAAAGGCTAAGATTCACTAAGACTAATGATGAGTTTTTTGATTCAATGAAACAAAAGAAGTAAAGGCTCGCATTTTGGCAAGAGTATTTTATAATTAGCTTTATGCTGTTAAAAATCTTTAATTTTCCTGGAACAATAATTTCAAGATACTTGCTGAAAAATCTAGTAGTTTTTTTTGTGTCCATTTTTTTTATTATTGGACTTGTTGTTTTTGGCAATCAATTTGTTTTAACGGTTCAAGAGAGTGTAGAGCATGGCATTCCTTTTCGAGAGCTTATGCCTATTGTGAGTTTTAATATGCTTCGAGATCTGCCAGTTATATTGTCACTTTCCCTTTTTTTGGCTATCATTGTTTCTATTTCACAACTTTATAAAAACTCTGAAGCGGTAGTTATGAACTCCTTTGGAATTAATGATAAAAGTTTTATTTATTGCCTTCAACCCATAATTATTTTATCTTTTGTTTTGGTTTTTATTTTAACTATTTATACTGTGCCTTGGGCTAAACAGCAAAAGAGTTATGCGGAGGATGAAACAGTTAATGCTTCAGAGTTTTCCTTTATTACAGAAGGTAAGTTTGAAAGTTTCAAAAATGGTGAGATTGTTTTTTACGCCTCAGAATCCTCACTCACAGCCAATGAGGGCGAACAAAATCTGGAGGAAATCTTCATTTATGTCTCTAGGAAAGATAGTCCAATTATTGTTTTAGCATCAGAGGCTACAAAATATACCAATTTAGTAAGTGAAAGTATTTATTTAAGGCTTAAGAATGGTGTCCGTTACGAAGGTCTTCCTGGGGACTTAAATGTAAATATTATAGATTTTGACCTTTATGACTTAGAAATAGTTTCTGGAGAAGTTCAACAATCACTTTCCAATTTTTCTGAAATTGAAGAAATATCTTCAATTGAATTAATCACTTCAGGAGGTCTTCAAGAAAAAGCTGAGATGCAGTGGCGTTTTTCTCAACCACTATCAATTTTGATTTTGTCTGTTATTGGGGTTTTTTTGGGTAAAACTTCTCCAAGGACTGGTAAAGGTATTAACCTTTTATTTGGCATTATTATTTTTATGATTTACAATAATGGACTACTTGTGGCTAAAACCTCCATTGAGAATGGAGAATTGCCTCCAATAATTGGCTTATGGTCAATTCATCTAATATTTATTTTATCTGTATTAATTTTTTATCAGCTTAGACAAGGAAATATCGATGATTTTATTGATAAAATACGTTCTTTAATGAAACCTGAGAAAAGTAATGTCTAGTTCACCCAGTAAAATATTAGAAGTCTTTGATAATCCAAATTCTGATAGAGATTTTGTAATTCGTATTGATTCATCAGAATTTACATGCCTTTGCCCATTAACAGGTCAGCCAGACTTTGCTGACATTCATATTGAGTATATCGCAGACAAATTTTGTGTGGAGTTAAAAGCATTGAAGAACTATTTTTGGTCTTATAGAAATGAAGGTGCTTTTCATGAAGCGGTAACTAATAAAATTTTAGATGATTTGGTTGAAGTTATGAATCCAAGATTTATTAGGCTAAAGGCTGTCTTTAATGTAAGGGGCGGTGTTTATACAAATGTTGAATGCGAACATAGAAAAGAAGGTTGGTCTCCAAGAGAAGTTGTTAGTCTATGAGTCCAGTTCGTCAAAAGGTTAAATTTGACAAAAAATTATTAGATCAAGATGCTTTAAAGGTCTTAAAAAAATTAAATAAATCAGGCCATGAGACTTATTTAGTTGGGGGTTGCATAAGAGATATTCTTCTTGGACACAAACCTAAGGACTTTGATATTGCAACTAGTGCAACTCCAGAACAAATTCATAAACTTTTTAAACGTTCTAGAATCATTGGAAGGCGTTTTAAGTTAGTTCATATTATGTTTTCAGCGAGAAAATTCATTGAAGTTGCAACTTTTCGTGCTGGTAAAGTTCAAACCTCAAATGATGGTTTGGTACTTAGAGATAATTATTATGGGACCCTAGAAGACGATGTTTTTCGAAGAGACTATACTGTAAATGGTCTTTATTATGATATTAAAAAATCTGAAGTTATTGATTATGTTGGTGGACTTGATGATTTAAAAGCTTTAAAAATTAAAATGATTGGTGACCCCTTAGAGCGTTTTGAGGAAGATCCAGTTAGGATGATTCGAGCAGTTCGTTTTCGGGCAAAATTGAATGCAAACATTGAATCTCAGCTTATTGAAGCAATTCAAACAAATTCTCAGTTACTTGCAAAAATCCCTCAAGCGAGACTTTATGAGGAGGTTATAAAGCTTTTTCATAATGAAAATTCGATTGAAATATTCCATGAGCTTGATCGACTGGGTCTTTTAAGTCACCTTTTTTCTCAAACTGAAGAAAATTCATTTGTTAGCGCTTCGTTAATCAACACCTCAGAAAGAATTAAAAGTGGTAATAGTGTTACTCCAGCATTTCTATTTGCAGTTTTCCTGTGGTCTGCAGTGAATAAAAGGTTTAATCAAATAAGTAAAAAAAACAAATCTCGAATTGAGTTAATGCTTCAGGCTTCTGAAGATGTCATTAAGAAACAAACACAGCAAGTGATGATGCCAAGATGGCTCTCATCTCGAGTCAAGGACATATGGTTAATGCAATATCAGTTAGAGAACTATAATCCAAAAAAATCAAAAGCACTTATTAGAAACCCTCGTTTTAGAATGGCTTATGATTTTCTTGTGTTAAGATCTGAAAGCATTGATAAAGATTTAAAAGCTAAAGCAGAGTATTGGACCAATATTCAAAAATGAAATCTGTTTTAATTACAGGCTGTTCAAGCGGCATTGGTCTTTGTATAGCAAAAGGACTTAAAGAGAAGGGGTATCGAGTCTTTGCTTCAGCAAGATCTTCTGATGATGTCAAAAACCTTCAAAATCTTGGTTTTGAGTCTCTTCTTTTAGATTTAGCTTCATCGGAGTCAATAAATGATGCAGTAATTAAACTTTTTGAAATGACTGATAATCTTTATGCATTAATTAATAACGGCGCATATGGACAAGCTGGCGCACTTGAGGATATTTCGAGAGATACTCTAGAAAAGCAGTTTCAATCTAATGTTTTTGGTTGGCATGAGCTTACAAACTTAGTTCTTCCTGGGATGAGAAATATTAATTCGGGTAGAATTATCTATATAAGCTCTGTACTGGGTTTTGTGGCAATGCCTTCTAGGGGTGCATATGTTGCATCAAAGTTTGCTATTGAAGGGCTTGTTGGCACATTAAGATTAGAGTTAAGTGATACAAATATCAAGTTATCTTCGATACAACCAGGTCCAATAGAATCAAAATTTAGAGAGAACGCTTATTTGGCATTCAAGCAAAATATTGATATTTCAAAAAGTCATTATAAGAATCAATATAAATTAATGATAAAAAGGCTTCAGTCTGGCAAAAATGCTAAATTTACTCTTCCTCCTGAGGCTGTTTTAAAGAGTGCAATACATGCATTAGAGTCCAGTAATCCAAAAAATTACTATCGAGTCACCTTTCCAACAAAACTTTTTTCTATATTGGGTAAAATATTTCCAAGTAAATGGATGGACTATATTTTAAATCAATCATAAATGAGAGGTCCTAAGATGGCTGAAAAATTTAATTTTAATAAAGGTTTGTTAAAACTTGAAGACATTATTAACAAAATGGAGTCGGGTGATTTAAGCTTAGAAGAATCCTTGAAATATTTTGAAGAAGGCGTTAAGATTCATAGGCTATGCCATACTGCGCTTTCAGATGCTGAGCAGCGAATTAGTGTTTTAAGTGAAAGTGACAACTATAACGAAGAAAAATCTTTTGAAGATTCATGATCAATATAGGGAGCGAGTTAACTCATGCTTGGATAGTTATTTAAGCTCCATTCCTTCTAGCCCTAATTCTGATATAAAGCTTAGGGATATTATGAAATATAGCGTTTTAGCTGGAGGTAAGAGATTTAGGCCAATCTTAACTTATACAGTAGCTAGTTTATATGACTCAGAAATAGAAAAAGCCGACTCAAGCGCTAGTGCAATTGAATTAATTCATATTTACTCTCTAATCCATGATGACTTGCCTGCAATGGATGACGATGACATTAGGCATAATCAGCCTGCAAATCATAAGGTTTTTGGCGAGGCTCAAGCTATTCTTGCTGGCGATGGTCTCCAGGCTTTGGCATTTAGTCTAATTTCAAATGACCCTCTTATTAATGCTGATACAAAAATAAAGCTTTTAGAGTTAATGGCTAAATCATCCTATTCTATGGCAGAGGGGCAATCAATTGATTTATCTGTTGTTTCCAAAAAAGTTGATCTAAATATTCTTAATAAAATGCATCAAAAGAAAACTGGCGCTTTGCTCAATTGTTCTATTAAATTTGGTGCATTATTAAATCATGCTAGTGAAAATGATTTATCAATATTAGAGTCATTTGCAAGTCATTTAGGCCTTGCCTATCAGATTCAAGATGATGTTTTAGATGTAACTACTTCTGACGAAGTATTAGGTAAGCGTCAAAACTCAGATGCAGTAAAAAACAAACCTTCCTACCCTTCAATTATTGGCCTAAATGAGTCCATCAAAACTTTTGAAAATCTATATCAAAGTGCTCAAGATGAACTAACACAACTAAGTGTTGAAAGTAAGCCGTTAAGGTTACTTACTAAAAGGCTGATGAATAGGGCATTTTAATATTCTAAGAGTATACTCCCCCAGCTAAAGCCTCCACCAATCCCTTCAAATAATAGCGTGTCTCCTTTTTTAATTCTTCCATCTCTAACGCCTGTATCAAGCGCAAGGGGGATAGAAGCAGCTGAGGTATTCCCGTGCTTATCAAGAGTTATAATAACTTTATCTAGAGGTAATTTAATCCTCTTAGCAATAGCATTAATGATTCTAATATTGGCTTGATGAGGCACCATCCAGTGAATATCTTCTGAAGTCATATTACAATCTGTAAGTGTCTCCTCAGCAACCTCAGATAGTTTATTAACTGCAATTTTAAATACCTCATTCCCTTCCATTTCTATAGTTCCTAATTCATTTATTCTGTTGTTGTTTACATGAAGTGAAGATAGATATTTTCCATCACTGTAGAGTTTAGAGTGTTTAATTCCTGTGTTGTTATCAGCACTTAGAATTACAGCGCCAGCACCATCAGCAAACAAAATAGCTGTAGAGCGGTCATTCCAGTCAACAATCCTAGACATTGTTTCACTTCCTACAACTAAAATATTTTTAGCAGCTCCATTTTCAATGTATTGCTGTGCAGTTGTTAAAGCAAAGACAAAGCCTGCGCATACCGCTTGAAGATCAAAGGCTGGACATGAAGCTCCAAGTCGATTTTGAAGTATTGTTGCAGTTGCAGGAAAAATTTTGTCTGGCGTTGTTGTTGAAAGAATAATAAGATCAATATCTTCTGGTTTAAGTTCTGCCATTGATAGGGCTTTAATGCTAGCTTCAAGGGCAAGATCACAAGTATTTTGGTCAGTTACAATTCTTCTTTCCTTAATGCCTGTTCTTGCAGTAATCCACTCATCAGAGGTATCGAGTGTTTTTTCAAGATCAAAATTAGTGACAACTTTTGGAGGCAAGTAACTTCCAGTTCCAATAATTCTTGCAAATTTTTTCATGATTCAATAATTATTTATGTTCTTCTAATTCTCGCGTTAATTGTGCTGAGATTTTGTCTGTTATTTTAGCATGAGCCTCTAAATAGGCTTCTTTGATTGCTTGGAAAAATGAATCAACGTCTGCATTGCCATGACTCTTAACAACGACACCTTTTAGCCCAAGTAGGCTTGCACCATTGTATTTTCCCGGATCAACTTTGGATTTAAAGTCTCTCATAATTGGCTGCGCTATTAAAGCGATAAGTTTGGTAAAAAGGTTTTTATTAAATGACTTCTTGATAAAATAGGAGAACATTTTTGCAACTCCTTCACTTGCCTTGAGTGCAATATTCCCCTCAAAGCCATCACAGACTATGACATCTACATTTCCTTTGTAAATATCATCACCCTCAACAAATCCAATATAGTTAAGGGATGAATTTTTTAAGAGTTCTGAAGTCTCTTGACTTTTTTCATTTCCTTTTAATTCCTCAGAGCCAACATTTAAAAGTCCTACTGAAGGATTTTCTATATTTTCAGTATTTTGAACTGCTATGGAGCCCATGATTGCAAATTGAAGAAGGGTGCTAGGTCTTGAGTCAATATTTGCACCTAAGTCTAGAACATGGGTTGGTCCAGTTAGAGTCGGAACGGCTGACATAATAGCAGGCCTATCGACCCCTTTAATAGTTTTAAGTACAAACCGTGCAATGGACATGAGTGCGCCTGTATTGCCAGCACTTACGCAAGCATCAGCATCACCATTTTTAACTAGATTAATAGCAATCCTCATTGAGGAGTCTTTTTTGTGTCTTAGGGCCACAGAGGGGGAATCACTCATATTGATAACCTCTGAGGCATGAGTGACATCAATACGATCAGCAAAATTTGAATAAGAAGAATTTTTATTCAGTTCATTCTTAATTCCAGCCTCATCACCTACAAAATTGATTAAAAGATCATCATAGGTCTTTAAAGCATTAATACCAGCATTAATAGTGACTGAAAATCCAAAATCACCACCTGAGGCATCTATTGATACCCTTATAGACATGGATTCTTTAGGCTTCTACTTCTTCGATATCATCAGCTGCAGATTTTATTACCTGCTTCCCACGATAATATCCATCAGCGGTAATATGATGTCTAAGGTGAGTTTCTCCTGTTTCTGGATCTTCAGACAATGCAGGATTTTTTAACGCATTGTGAGAGCGACGCATCCCTCTTTTAGAAGGTGTCTTTCTGCTTTTTTGAACTGCCATTTTTTACTCCTTGCCAAAATCGGCTATTTTAATATTTTTTAGAACATCGAAAGGATTTTCATGAACCCTTTCAACTTTTATTTCTGATTCAACTTTTAAACTGCAATCAAATTCATGAGATGGCGCCATTGGAAGTGACAAAAGAAGCTCATCAGATATTAAATCCAATGTATCTATCTCTTCATCCTCTCCTAAAACATATACCTCGTAAACTTTATCTAGTCCTTCTGCTTGGCTTTCATATCTTACAAAGGCAAGATTAAAAAACACCTTTAAATCTAAATCTAGAGCATCTAAGCACCGCTGACAATCTAAAACTATCTTAGAATTAATTATCCCCTTAACACAAGGGGTTTTTCCATTTTCTAAATGAAAAGATAAATTCACTTCTAAATTGTCTTCAGTATTCCTTGCTAGATCTGAAACTCTAGGCACGTTTGCAATTTTATATACACCATGCAAATTAACTTCTTTTTTAGCAAAGTTAAATAATTTTATAGTTTTTGGAAGCTGCGAAGTCTTTTCCATTATCTAATTTCTAAAGCCGAAAATTATACCCAAAATTTTTATGTATGTTAAGTGGATTCTCTTTGTCTTTTGCTCTCGAAAAGAGCAATACCTGTGGCAACAGAGACGTTAAGGCTTTCAATATTTCCAGACATCGGTATAGTAACAATTTGATCACATGATTCTTTAATTAACTTTCTAATTCCTTTGCCTTCTGTACCCATTACTATTGCAGTAGCATCAGTTAAGTTTACATCATAAATAGTTGATTTTGAGTTACCGTCTAATCCAATAACCCATATTCCTCTTTTTTGGATTTCTTTGATTGTTCTTGATAGGTTTGTGACATGAAAGATTTTAAGGCTATTTATAGCCCCAGCTGAAGTCTTATGAACTAGAGCATTAATAGGTGCAGAGCCATCTTTATTAATGACCACATAATCAACTCCAGCAGCGTTAGCACTTCTTAGGCATGCACCTAAGTTTCTTGGATCTTGGATTGAATCTAAAACTAATATTAATGGGCTTGAAGGGGTATCGCTAATAGATTTTAAAAGTGATTTCTCATTAAGTAATGGAGGAAGTATCACTTCGGAAATAACTCCCTGATGAGCCTCACCTTTTGCCATTCGATCTAATTCATTTCTATCAGCAGTTAAGAAGTTTATTTGCTGACTTGTAAGTATATTTATTAAATCATTAGCTCTTTTATCTTTTCTGTTAATTTGAACAAAAACTTGAATAATAGACTCAGGACTAGTTTTAAGCAAACTTTCAATGCTATGAAAGCCGAATAAATTAATAGATTTGGACATTAAAATTCTGTCTTAAAGTAATTTGTCATAATAAATTTCGATGTTAGCTTCTTCTCTTAGATTTGTTAGCCAATCTGAATAATACATTTCAGCATGATCATAGATCACTCTCTCTTTGCATTCTTTAAGTTTACTACTAATAAAACGTTCATCAACTTTTATTGCTATTGCAAGTCCAAAATTAGTTATGTAGACCTCTGAAACTTCTTTATTATCTAGTGAATCTAGCATCTCTAGTGTTGGGCCTTTAACCAAAAGCCAGTCTGTAATGCCACCATTTTGGTAACTCGGATGTTGTGAATGCAGTTTTGCAAATGCCTCAAATGAAGCCCCTTTTTCGATATGCTTAGCAAGCTTTTTCAAAAAAGTTGTTATCAATAAATTTTTTTTGTCTAAATCATATACTTGAGAATCTATTTCAGAAACAATGATTTGGGCAATCTTAATTTGTTTTTGATCCTTTGTCGAGTTGTTATTTGAGCACACTTCTATAACTTGCTCTTCAGAAACTGTCAAATCTTTAGTAATAAATCTTTGTAAATTTAAAATTGACAATTTCTCTAACACTTGATTCTTTACAGCAGAAAAATCATCAAAATTCATTAATTCTTTCAAAGAGAGATTGTTACCTTGAGCAATATCATTTAATACGCTTTCAATATCTCTCTTAGTTGGAGTTAGTTGCAGTTGAGTAGCTTTTTGTACTTGCAAAATATTATCAATATAATTATTGACAATTATTATTTGTTCCTCCTTTGAATTAGAATCATTCAAAAAAATTTGGACTGAATTTAGAGTAACAGGAGTATTGTTGATTAATGCAATTATAGTATTATTTGACAATACACTACTTGTGAAGGTTACAAGAAGCAAAACAAAGATTTTTTTCATTATCTTAAGTCAGCAGAATATCCAGGTATTTTCTTTTGAATTTTATTTTGCAGGTTAGAGGTTGAAGAGCCAAGCCCATTAAGAACTAATTCCATTCCAGTAGTATGATTGTATCCTCCAGAAGAATTATCATCTTTGAAGTGGGCAATTCTAAAAGCCCAGCAACATGACTCATAAGCAATTCCGACTGTTTCAGCATTTGTTACTCCAGTCGAGGTAATTTTATCAAGGCCACCAAATACATGGATTGAGTTCGAAAGTGGGTAAGCTCCATAAATTTTCTTAGTTTCCTTTGTACCTTCATCAATCAAGCTAAGTGAAATAAATTGCTTTGGTTTTGGGCTATAAGAGATAGTATTAGTATTCATTTCAACTTTGGATTTTTTTGGATTATATTGAATAGCAGACCTTATAGAAAACTTGTCTATAGCCATATCTATTGAAGCCACAATATCAGAATAAGATTTCCTAGTTTCGAAGTTAGTGTTTGCACTATCACTTACTACTTCATCATCAGTGTAATAGGTTTGTGCAACCTTAAGGCTAAGTATATCTTTATCATTCTTTAAGGCGCTAACTTTTCTATAGTTAGACTGAAGACTAAGAGTAATATCGTTAGCATTAGTGATTCTATCTAGGCCAGTATATCTTTCTCCAGAGGTAAGATCGGAGAAGCTTATAATATCATCGTATTTGTCCGTACTATCAAATAATGGAATATTTCCTTGAACTTTTTTTGCCCTGTAATTGTAAGTTATTAATGGGCTGATAGTGTGGTAAACGTTGTATCCAAAAAGATATGAATTATTTATAGTAGTGAAGTCTATGTCTAGACCAGTACCAAAGATTGTTCGATTTATATTTGGACTATTTTTTAAAGAATAATTTGTTATTGAAACGCTTGCTCTAGGAGTTATTTTTGGATATTTAACATTTAATTCTCTGGAGGCACTAACATTTCCATGTGTTCTTGTTCCTGAGTCTTTTGTAGAAATGTCATGATCAAATCTAGTGCTGACCAAATCTAGTTGGATTGGCATTTTAGATTCTGCGTTAAGTGTTTTAGAGGCTAAAGCCTCTATAGATTTTGTATAAGTCGAAGTTCCTGAATTAACTATTTGCTCATCTTCAGTCAAGACATGTAAATACAGATTATCATCATTATCTGTATAGGAATATTTAACAAATGATATTAGTTTTTCTAAATCAGTGTTTTGCCTATCAATATCTTCAAAAAATTTTGAATCAGAAACACGATAAAATCTTGCACTAAGGTTGACTTTATCAGTTAAGTCAATATCCTCAGAGAAGTCAATAAGCCATCTCTTTAAATTTGTAATTTTGTCTTCAGGTAAGTACTTAGTTTCAATTTTAATCTTTGAAGTGTTACTATCATTAAGCTGAGGAAGAAGTTGTCGATACTTTCCTTCATAAATCACACCTCTGCTAGACATGAATGTTAAGGCGGTCAATAAATCACGATCAGGTGCCAAGTTAAAATAGTATGGTACTCTTAAACTAGTTTCAGTATCTGGATTTCCAGATTCCTTGTATCTAGAGTAGTCTGGAGATAAAAAACCTGAGCCTCGACCAGAAAGAACCCAACTATATGTTGGTGTATAAAAAATTGGAACACCATAAAATTTCAGAACAGCATTATTTGCTTTACCTCTGTTACTTTCTGTATCTAAGTTTATTTGGCTTGCTTCAATTAACCAGTTATTTTCATTGATTGGGCATAAGCTAAATGTACTGTTAGACAAAAGAATTTTGCTAGGTGTTTTTTTAATTAATTCAGTATATCCATTTGCACCTCCATGCCCTATAGAATAGTCTTGATAATAGGCATTTGTTGCAGAAGCTGTAATTTCATCATTTTTTTGAACAACAGATAATGAGTCCCCTGAAATAAGATATGAATCATCTTGATATTTAACTTGTCCAGAAGCCACTAATGTGTCATCAACTGTTGAAACCTCAACACTGTCACCAGAAAGAAACAACTTTTCAGAAGCTACTGCAACATTACCCGATAACATATAATTTCCATCAATTATTTGACTTTCATCGGCTTCTACATCGAGGCCACTTGTATTTTTAGAAAACTTTTTGAGTGGAAAGATAAGATCATGCTCTGCACAATTATCGCAATTAGCTAACTTTGGCGAACAACTTAACTTAATTTCTGCATTTATGGAAAAGTTACTTAAAATCAAAATGAAAAATATTAAAAGCCTTTTCATAATTTAACTTCATAGAAAAGATTGTATTTTATCATTATAAATTATTAATAATTGACTCAGATTTTTAAACTTTATTGCATCTTGAATTTATATTTTTGATATGTTTATTGGGTAAAATAACTTCTTTGTTTAGATGAAGAAGGCTTATTTTTTTTTTGCACTCTATAGTACTTGTTTTTTTTATCTTTGACCATATCTTTATATTAATTTAAATTATTTAAGGAAACTGCGTGAATAATAATAAAAAAGGAGCCTCAATGGCTTGGAATGATAACAATAATCAAACTCCTCCTGAGCTTGATGAGGTTATTAAAGATTTTAAGAATAAATTTAATAGTGCTTTTGGCGGAAAATCTTCTGGGGGCTCATCAGGTAGCTCTGGTGCAAGCAAAGCTGCAAAGGGAAGCTTTAAGTACATCATAATTCTTGCATTCATACTTTGGATGGCAACAGGAATTTATATAGTTGATCCTGCTGAAAGAGGAGTTGTATTGCGTTTTGGTGCTTTTCAGACTTCAGCTACTCAGGGTCCTCACTGGCACATTCCATATCCAATTGAGTCGGTATATAAGATAAATGTTGAACAAATTCGTTCTGCAGAAATTGGCTTTAGAAATGTTCAAAATTCCTACAGTGGCGGTGTGAGTTCAGAATCACTCATGCTGACCAAGGATGAAAATATGGTCGATGTTAAATTAGCGGTTCAATACAAAGTTGCAGATGCACAGGCATTTCTATTTAATGTATTTCAACCTGAATTGACACTTAGTCATGTGGTTCAAAGTGTTATTAGGCAGGTTGTGGGTGACAATACAATGGATTATGTTTTAACAACTGGTCGAGAGCAGGTTGCTCAAGAAGTTAAAGTTGCTTCACAAGCACTGTTAAATGAATACAATACCGGGCTTATGATTACTGCTGTTACTATGCAGGATGCTCAGCCTCCAATTCAACTTAAAGCAGCATTTGATGATGTTGTAAAGGCTAGGGAAGATGAACAGAGATACATAAATGAAGCGAGAGCTTATGCAAATGATATTGTTCCAAAGGCTCGTGGTGCTAGCCAAAGACTTCTCGCAGAGGCAGAGGCTTATAAGTCTGAAGTGGTCTCAAAGTCTGAAGGTGAGGCTTATAGATTCAACCAAATACTTACTGAGTATACGAAAGCTCCTGATGTTACTAGAGAGCGTTTATACAGGGAGACGCTTGAAGATGTCTTTAGTTCTACAAATAAAGTGATTGTTGATTCAAGCTCAAATTCAATGATGTATTTGCCAATTGATAAACTTATTAACTCGTCAAGAACACCTAAATCTTCTTCTACAGGAAATTCTTTCCAGCAAACACCATCTGGAAGCTCAAATGATCAAGGGGTTTTACGTTCAAGGGAGAATAGATAATGAAAAAATTAATTATTGTAGTAATTGCATTATTAGTAATTCTTCTTTCATCGAGTCTTTATACGGTTAATGAAACTCAAGTAGCAATTAAATTGAGGCTTGGTGAAATTGTTTCTGTTGAAAATAAACCTGGACTGAAGTTTAAGACTCCTTTTGTTAACAATGTTGTCTCGTTTGATAAGCGTATTCAAACTCTAGATTCTGCGGCAGAATCATTCTTAACAGTTGAAAAGAAAAACGTTGTTGTGGATTCTTATGTGAAATGGCGTATTGTAGATACTGAGAAGTTTTATATTTCAACGGGTGGTGCAATGGCTTCAGCAAACCTAAGGCTTGCTCAAAACAATCAGGATGCGTTAAGAACTGAGTTTTCAAAGCGAACTATTATTGAGGTAGTTTCAGACGAACGTGAAGCTATTATGGCAACTGTAAAATCAAAGCTTAAAACGATCGCTGAAGATGAATTTGGTATTGAAGTTATAGACGTTCGTATTAAACGAATTGAGCTGGCTCAGGAAGTTAGAAATTCGGTCTACAGTCGAATGGAGACAGAAAGAAAAAGTATCGCTAATAAATTCCGTTCAGAAGGTGCTGAGGAGGCTGAAAAAATTCAAGCCTTTGCAGATAAGGAAAGAACAATCATCTTAGCCAATGCTTATCGTGACTCTGAAAAGATCCGTGGTGAGGGCGATGCTATCTCTGCGAGTAATTATGCAGAGGCTTATAGCCAAGATGTGGATTTCTACTCTTTCTATCGCTCACTTGAGTCTTATAAGAAATCTTTTAGCGATCAGGGAGATATCTTAGTACTTAATCCAGATTCTGAGTTCTTCCGTTACTTTAACCCATCTAAATAATTCGGGTTATGAGTAATTGGCAATTACCTGAGGGCATTGACGAGCTCACTGGTGATGAAGCCATGGCTTTTGAAGTTACTAGAAGAAATTTATTAGATTTATATCAAAGTTGGGGGTACAACATTGTTGTTCCTCCAATGATTGAGTATTCAGACACCTTGGTTTTAAATTCAAAGTCTATAGATGATAAGACCTTTAAATTTTTAGATTCAGCTTCAACGCGTATGCTTGGAGTGCACTCTGATATAACTCCGCAAATTGCAAGAATTGACTCTAAACATGCAGAGCCAAATAGTATCAGACGTTACTGCTATATCAATGCAATTCTGCAAACAAAGGCAGATGACTTCTATGCATCCAGATCTCCCATTCAAGCGGGCGCAGAACTTTATGGACACAAAGGTATTGATGCAGATATAGAGGTCATTGTCTTAATGCTCTCATCTCTAGAGCTTTTAAATATAAAAAATATAACATTAAGCCTTGGTAATACAGCAATTTTTAATGCGCTATGCGCCTCTATAAATCTTCCAAGTAAAGAGATTGCTGAGCTAAGAGATATTTTTAGAAGAAAGTCACTTCCAGACCTTGAAAGTTTTCTTCACAGCACAAAGATTAAAGAGGCTGATAAATTTAAATCCCTTATCTCTCTTGATGGCAATGAAAAGGTACTTGAAACGGCTAATGATATATTTAAGAGTATTCCGGCAATAGTCGATGCAATTAATGATTTAGCTAAACTCAATGATTTTTTCAAAGATAAAAACCTTGATGTAATGTTTGATTTGGGTGAAGTGAAAGCATATGAATATCACGATGGAGTTGTATTTGCTGCATACAGTGATAAGTTTTCTAAGGCGATTGCTCAGGGCGGCAGATACGATGCGCTAAGTAAATCATTTGATTCTAATAGAGAGGCTACAGGCTTTTCTTTTGATCTTAAGTTTTTAATTCATCAGCAAGTAAATTCAATTAATCAAAGTAAGGCCCTAAATGCGCCAAACATTGATAATCCAGAGTTTATTGAATTTATAAATGACCTTAGAGCCAAGGGCCATACAATTAAAACAGATTTAAATGGTTCAACTGAAGTTGATTTTATTCAAGAAAATGGAAAATGGAGATTAAAGAAATAGTATGGGAAAAAATGTAGTAATCATTGGTACTCAGTGGGGTGATGAAGGTAAAGGGAAGATTGTTGATTTGATTACTGACAAAGTGAGCTCTGTAGTTCGTTTTCAGGGTGGACATAATGCTGGACATACCTTGGTGATAGATGGCAAGAAAACAGTATTGCACCTGATTCCATCAGGTATCTTAAGAAGGAATGTTAACTGCTATATTGGTCATGGCGTAGTTTTATCAATGACTGCTCTTCTTAAAGAGATGAATGAACTTCAAGAGTCAGGTGTTGAGGTTAAATCTAGGTTAAAAATAAGCCCAGGATGTCCGTTGATTCTTCCCTATCATATAGAACTTGATAACGCACGTGAAGTCCATAGAGGTAAAGCTGCTATAGGAACTACAGGAAATGGAATTGGTCCAGCCTATGAGGATAAGGTTGCTAGAAGAGGTCTTCGAGTAGGTGATTTATTGGATGAAGCATTATTTTCAGTAAAATTAAAAGAGGTCGTTGACTATCATAACTTCAGTTTAAAGAATTATTATCAGCAATCAATTGTTGATTTTGAGACAGTGTTGTCAGAAGCACTGGAACAAGCAAAGTCAATAAAGCCAATGATTATGGATGTTGCTGATGAACTTCACCAGCAAATGAAAAACTCTGAAAATATCCTATTTGAAGGAGCTCAGGGAGCACTTTTGGACATTGATCAAGGTACATACCCCTTTGTAACATCTTCAAACACAACATCGGGAGGCGCTGTAACCGGTTCTGGAGTAGGTGTAAGAGATATTGACTATGTATTGGGGATTGTTAAAGCTTATACAACCCGAGTGGGTGGTGGGCCATTTCCTACAGAGCTTGATTATGATGTAAATACAGACCAGGGAGACCCTATTGGAAGGGAGCTTTGTAAAAAAGGGCATGAGTTTGGAGCGACAACAGGTCGTCAAAGGCGATGTGGATGGCTCGATTTAGTCATATTAAATCGCTCATTCAAGCTTAATGCTGTTAGCGGAATCTGCTTGACTAAGCTTGATGTAATGGACGATTTAGACTTAATTAAGATTTGTATTGCTTATGACATAGATGGTCAGCAGACTACAATCCCTCCATTTTCTGCAGAAGGGTATGATGCCGCAAAACCAATTTATATAGAAATGCCAGGCTGGAAAACTTCAACCATTGGAACACATTCCTTTGATGATTTACCTATAGAGGCACAAAACTATATTAAGAAAATTGAAGAGCTAAGTCAAATTCCAGTTGACATCCTTTCAACAGGTCCTGATAGAGATGAAACATTGATATTAAAAAATCCATTTGAATAATCTTCAAATATCCTAAGCTTGCTTTATACTTAGCACATTATGTCAGACCCTCACTATCATCGTGAAGCGGAAAAATATGAGAGCCCGATTCCATCTCGAGAACATATTTTAAGTTTTATTCAAGACAAACCCAAAAGTAAACGTCAGCTTTTTGAACTCCTGTCTCTTGAGGATGACCAAAAAAAAGCCTTTGAAAGACGATTAAGGGCAATGGTCAGGGATAAGCAGTTAAGTTGCAACAAAAGTGGCGTTTATCGCCCTTTTTCTAACAGAGGCCTTCTATCTGGAACCGTCATAGCTAACCCTAAGGGATTTGGTTTTGTCGCATTGGACAAAGGGGGCAAAGATTTGAGGCTTTCAAGTCAACAAATGAAGTTGGCATTTCATGGGGACAAGGTCAAGGTGCGTCTTCTCAATCGAAAACTCGATGCAGAAATTGTTGAAGTTACAGAGACGGTTAGTACACTCGTTGGAAGACTTCATATTGATCATCAAAGAAGTTATGTTATTGTCGATGATAAGCGTATCAAACACGAAATACAGATTGTAAAGCTTTTAGAGGGATGTAAAGATAACCAAGTCGTTGTGATAGAAGTATTAACCTCTCCAACCCTCGAAAAAAATGCCACAGGAAGAGTTACTTCAATCCTTGGAAATTATTTAGATGAAGGTGTCGAGGTTGACTCTGCTATTCATCGCCACCAAATTCCATCTACTTTTGGAGAAAAAGCCCTACAAGAGTCAGCAAATCTTCCAACTAAAGTAATGCCAAAGGATAAAAAAAATCGAGTTGATATTACAAATTTAGAGCTGGTCACAATTGATGGCGAAGATTCAAGAGACTTTGATGATGCTGTTTATGCGATTCCATCAGAGAATGGATGGAAATTAATTGTTGCTATCGCAGATGTATCTCATTATGTTAAAGAAGGTACTGAGCTTGATAGCGAGTCTTTAGAGAGAGGAAACTCTGTTTATTTCCCCCACAGGGTTGTCCCTATGCTGCCTGAGGCGATCTCTAATGGACTATGCTCTCTTAACCCAAAAGTCGAAAGGCTATGTATGGCCTGTGAAATGGAGATTGATTCCTTAGGATCGCTTTTGAATTATAAGTTTTACCCAGCAGTCATGCTATCCCATGCCCGTTTAACCTATACAGAGGTTAATGAGATGCTAGAGAATAAGGAGAGTCCACTCAGAAAGAAATACAGCAGAATTAAAAAGAATGTGGACTATTTGTATGGACTTTACCAAACCCTCAGGATTTCAAGGCAAAAAAGAGGTGTCATGGATTTTGATAGAATTGAAAGCCAAATTCTATTTGATGACAAAGGAAAAATTGAAAACATTGTTGCCCGCAAAAGGAATGATGCCCACAAGTTAATTGAAGAATGTATGTTGATGGCTAATCAGGCAGCTGCGAAATATCTTCAAAATGAAAATGAAGACTTTTTGTATCGCGTTCATCCAAAGCCAACCCCTGAAAAGGTAGAGATTACTAGGCAATTTTTAACTGCAATTGATCTTAGGCTGGATGGAGGGCTTGAGCCAGACACTAGTGACTTTGCCAAATTACTTAAAAAGGCGATAGGTAGAGAAGACGAGAATATTATTAAAACTGTCGTCTTAAGAACCATGAAACAGGCAACCTATACCCCTAAGAACGAAGGTCATTTTGGTTTAGCTTTTGAAGATTATGCTCATTTCACATCGCCAATTCGTCGCTACCCAGATCTTCTAGTTCACAGAGCTATTAAAAGGTCTCTATCAAATAAAAAACGTGAGCAATCTCAAAGAATGGCTGAAATGGGTACTCATCTTTCGATGACTGAGAGGAGGGCAGATGATGCTTCACGTGATGTTGAGCAGTGGCTTAAGTGTGAATATATGAGAGATAAAGTGGGAGACAGCTTTAGCGGCGTCATTTCAGGTGTTGCTGGATTTGGACTATTTGTAGAGCTTTCAGATATTTTTGTTGAGGGCCTAGTGAGTGTTCGCGATTTAAAGGAAGACTACTTTAATTTTGACGACGTTCATCATCAACTTAAGGGCCAAAGGGGCGGAAAAATTTATCGTTTAGGTGATACGATTAAAGTTAAAGTGGCCTCAGTCAATCTTGATGATAGGAAGATTGAATTCGTTCCAGTTCATTAATCATTTTCAAAGTTATTCAGTTATTGCGCCTCGAGAAGCCGATTGAGCAAGCTTTGCATATTTAGCAAGAACACCTTTTGTGTACCTTGGTTTGGGCTGCTTCCAATTTGAAAGTCTTTGGTTAATAATGGACTCATCCACGATTAGTTCAAGACGATTATTTTCAGCATCAATTAGAATTTCATCACCATCCTCAATAACAGCAAGAGTGCCACCAGTATATGCTTCAGGTGTAATATGTCCTACTACAAATCCGTGAGTTCCTCCTGAAAATCTTCCATCAGTAATGAGTGCAACTTTTCCGCCGAGACCTTTCCCCATAACAGCTGAAGTAGGAGCTAACATTTCTCTCATACCTGGACCTCCTTTAGGCCCCTCGTATCGAATAACAATAACGTCTCCTTCAACAATTTGATCTTTCAGGACAGCTTGAAGGGCGTCCTCCTCACATCCAAATGTTTTCGCATTACCCCTAAAAGTTAAACCTTCTTTGCCAGTGATTTTAGCAACAGCACCTTCAGTTGCAAGATTGCCTCTTAGAATTCTTAAGTGAGAATCCTTTTTGATGGGTTTATCTAAAGGCATAATAATTTCTTGGTTAGCATCATACGGCTGAACATTCTGTAAGTTTTCAGCTAAAGTTTTACCAGTTACTGTCATGCATTCTCCATGAAGCATACCCACATCTAAAAGCATTTTCATTAACGGCAATGTTCCGCCAATTTGAACCAGTTCACTCATCATATATTTACCCGATGGCTTAAGATCTGCTAGAACAGGGACATTGGCACCAATTCGCGTAAAATCATCGATAGTAAGGTCAACATTAATAGCGTCCGCCATGGCGATTAAATGGAGTACAGCATTCGTTGATCCACCAAGTGTAATAATCAGAGTGATGGCGTTTTCAAATGCCTTCTTGGTCATAATATCACTCGGCTTTATATCTTTCTCTAATAGGTTTAATACAGCCTCACCAGCCTTAGAGCAATCTGTATTTTTGTCATCAGATATTGCATTCTGAGAGGACGAATTTGGAAGACTCATTCCAAGTGCCTCTATTGCAGAGGCCATAGTATTAGCTGTATACATTCCTCCACATGAGCCTGGGCCAGGAATAGCAGTGGACTCAATCTGCTCAAGTTCTATATCATTAATATCGTTATTCGCTCTTTTACCAACAGCCTCAAAAACACTCACAATATCAGTATGATTGGCCCCAGGCTGAATGGTTCCGCCATAAACAAAAACAGAAGGGCGGTTCAGTCTAGCAAGCCCCATGACGCATCCAGGCATATTTTTATCACATCCACCAATTGCAACAACCCCATCAAAGCCTTGACAGGCAGTTACTGTTTCAATTGAATCAGCAATAACCTCTCTAGAAACAAGTGAATATTTCATGCCTTCTGACCCCATTGAGATGCCATCTGAAATAGTGATTGTATTGAAAACAACAGCTTTTCCTCCAGCACTATTTACGCCTTTTTCGGCTTCGCTAGCTAAATCATTGATATGCATATTGCATGGTGTAACCATTGACCAGGTTGATGCAATTCCAACTTGTGGCTTTTTAAAATCTTCTTTTTTAAAGCCAACAGGGTAAAGCATTGCTCTGGATGCAGCTCTCTCGTAACCATCAATTACAACTGAGGAATATTTTCTAGTGTTTGACATTGCTTTTAAATTATCAAAAAAATACAAATTTTAGACTAAAATAACTCGCTTCTAGTAGCAATTAAGGCTTCAAGTTGAGTAAAGCAAGGCAAATTATCGAATTAATGCAACCTTTTGTTGAAGAAGGTAGGTTATTAGAAAGAAGCTATGAAACCATTGACAGTTGTATTGATGACTTTGTTTGTATTGAGAAAGATAATCAAATTATTGCCTGTGCTGGTCTAAAACTATATCAAGATGAGAACGTTGGCGAAATATATGCACTTGTTGTGAATAAGAGTTTTCACAATACAGACACATCAACAAGATTAATGGAGTTATTAATCGATAAAGCTTCTAAGTTAAATCTAAGTTCAATTTTTGCGCTCTCTAAGTATGGCGGCAGATTCTTCTTTAGGTTTGAGTTTGTTGAGAGTGAATTAAGTTTTCTTCCTGATTCAAGACAAAAGAGTTATGATGACCTAAGAAAATCTATTATTTATTCTAGGCGAATCTAGATTTATTTTAATTAAAATATATTTTAGTCCTGCTAATTAATGAAACTTAAAGATAGAATCCGTGGATACCTTCCTGTTGTCATAGACGTTGAAACGTCAGGATTTAATGAGCAAACGGACGCTCTCTTGGAAATTTGTGCAATTATTCTGGGCATGGATGAAGAGGGTTATTTTTTTGCAAAAACAACCCTTCATTATCATGTTGAGCCTTTTAAAGGGGCAAATATTGAAGCCTCGGCAATTAAATTTAATGGCATTGATATTGATAATCCCTTTAGGCTTGCTGTTCCTGAAAAGAAGGCATTGTCAGAAATATTTGATCACATTAATGAGGAGCTAGAAACTGAAGAGTGTTCGAGAGCCATCCTTGTTGGTCACAACGCTTTTTTTGATCTTGGATTTGTAAAGGCGGCTACGCTCAGAGCAAACTTAAAAAGTCCATTCCATCAATTCTCAACGATCGATACGGTAAGTCTGTCTGCCCTTTGTTGCGGCGAAACAGTTCTCGCTAAAGCGATATCTAAAATGGACATTGAGTGGGATAATAATGAGGCACACTCAGCGCTCTACGATACGCAAAAAACATCAGAGCTGTTCTGTCAAATATTTAATTCTCATAAGTTTGAACTGAAGGATTAGTCTTCAATTTTTCTTAAATATTTGTAATCCATAGCCCACTTAATAAACTCTTCTTTATTGATAGAGTTACTTTGGAATCTTTCCCTTAAAAGGTGATTCTCTACCCTTTGAAAAAAAATTAGATTTAATAAGCTTTTTTTCATATTGGTTACATCATTCAGTTTAGTTTTGAATAAATCAGAATCTAGCCTTTTAGCATGAATAGGATTAATGCCCAAAAGGATCAAGAGACATTCATTAAAACTTAACTTGATTTTATTAATTAAAAAGTCATGCCAATCAGCTCTAGTAGCTAATTGATCTTTAGATGGATTTATCGCCTTAAAGTCAAGGATTTGTTCGTTTAGCAAAGTTTCGATGAATTCAAGGTTATCACTTTGATCTGACTGATTGGTCGTTTTAAGAATGGATTCTCTTAATCTGGTAACTTCAAACTTGATGTTTTCAGCAGTTCTATTATGGAAAATTTTATAGGTTGTTTCAGTCATATTTTTATACTCTTTAATCACGATTATTTAAATTTATTTTCTTGTACTAAGGTCCACTTCCTAATTTGATCTGTAACCTCTGAAGTCTTTAAATTAGAATTGGGTATTGCCTCACCAATAACGACGGTAATTACTCCAGGTTTTTTTAAAAAGCTGCCCTTAGGCCAAAGCCTTCCAGCATTATGATACACGGGCGTAATGCTATGTCCTGTTTTCTTTGCTATCGCACTGCCACCATTTTGGTAAGCTCCTAATTCACCGTAAGGTTGCCTGGTTCCTTCAGGATAAACAACCACTGAGATGCCTTTATTGAGTCGATCTGCCCCTTGCTTTATGACTTTTTTAATTGCGTTTAGTTTGTCACCACGATTAATAATGATTGGTTTTAGTAGCGCAAGACTCCATCCGAATACAGGAAGCCATAAAAGTTCACGCTTTAAGACCCAAGTATGGGCTGGGAAGATTGTTTGAAATGCCAGTGTTTCCCAGGTAGATTGGTGGTTAGAGACTATGATGGACGAAGATTTAATTATATTTTCTTGACCAATGACTTTGGTTTTAATGTTCACAGTTACTTTTAACCACCATATACAAAATATAGCCCATTGAGAGAGAAATTTTTGACGAGTTGGGTAGCTTGAAAAAACGAGTAAAAAACCGATCAAAGTGATCAGAATTAAACTAATAATTGAACCAACAAAGTACAATAGTGATCTGAAAAGTATCATGGTTTATAGATATCTAAGCGTTATAATTCTATATAAAATTTTACTAAGTTTATAACACACTGTTATGTCTATTTTATGATTGCTATAAAACACCCATTAATAATGGATTCAAATCTAACCTTATGAATATTATTATTGGCATAGTTTCTTTACTCGTTGGAGCTGCATTTAGCTACTATGTTCTGAACAAGAAATTATTTTCCATCTCTCAAAAAAATATTCAGCTTGAGACAAAGCTGGATGAGAAAGAAAAGAGTTATGCCGAAAAAATTCAGCTAGTCGATCATCTAAAGAGTAAAGTAAATAGTGAGTTTAAGACTATCGCCTCAGAAATTTTGAAGACAGACCGTGACAAGCTTAAGGTTGATAATTCGGACTTATTGACGCCGCTTCAAACTCAGCTTAAAAGTTTTAGAGATAGGATAGAGACAATTACAAAGGAGCAGGTTGAGGAGAGAACGACCTTAAAAGAGCAAATTAAGTCTCTTCATGTTGCAAACCTTGAAACACAGCAGTCGGCAAAGAATTTAACAGATGCGCTCACTTATGACAACAAGATTCAGGGTGACTGGGGAGAAGAGATATTAAGCTCTCTTTTATCAAGTTATGGATTCCAAGAGGGGGTTGAGTTTGATCTTCAAAAGCAATATAAAAATGAAATGGGTGAAAAATTTAAGCCTGATGTTATTCTTCATTTGCCAGAGGGAAAGGATGTTGTTATTGACTCTAAGGTGTCGCTAAAAGATTACGTTGACTATGTCGCTGACCAATCAAATGAGTTAGCTTTAAAGAAACATATTGCATCGATTGAAAACCAAATAAAAAACATTAGTATCAAAGAATATGAAAACCTTGAAGGTGTGAGGAGTCTAGACTTTATTTTTGTTTTTATTCCTATTGAGGGGGCTCTTCTTCTTGCCCTACAACATAAACATAGTTTATTTGATGATGCTCTCAAGAAGAACATTATGCTCGTTTCACCGTCCATGCTGAGTATGAGTCTAAAAACTGTTAACTTTATGTGGCAAACAGATAAACAAAATAAAAATGCTGACGAGATTGCGCGTCAGGCTGCTGGAATGTATGACAAGCTTGCCCTTTTTACTGACGATTTAGATAAGATTGAGAATCAACTTGAAAAAACTAAGGAAGGCTTTTCAAGTGCTAGGAATAAGTTATCAACAGGCAAGGGTAATTTGATTAGTAGGGCAGAAAGACTTAAAGCGCTTGGGGTTAAATCAAATAAGGAAATTAGTGAATGATAGTTGCCAAAGAGCACAATATAAAAAAAGATGAATTTGAGGGGAAAGTTGTTCTAGTAACGGGTGCAAATAGGGGTTTTGGGCTTGCCATAACCATGGATCTTGCTAGAGCTGGTGCCACTGTCGTTATGCTAGGAAGGGATTTAGGTTCGCTTGAGTATGCTTATGACGCTGTTGTTGATGCTGGCCTGAAAGAGCCTATTCTTTACCCTTTGGATTTAGAGGGCGCAACACCTGAAAATTATCAAGAGCTTCAAGATAATCTACTTAACGAGTTTGGGAAGTTAGATGGACTGGTCCATAACGCTTCAATATTGGGTACTCAGATGCCGATCGAGCAGTATGATATTAAATTATGGTATTCAACAATCCAGATTAATCTAAATGCCCCATTCATGCTGACCCAGTTCCTGATTCCTGCTCTATTAAAATCAGATGATGCAAGAATTATTTTTTTATCTTCAACAGTCGGTAGGAAGGCAAGAGCTTATTGGGGTGCCTACAGCGTTAGTAAGTTTGGGATTGAAGGTTTTGCTAAAACTCTCTCAGAGGAGCTTGAAAAAACCCAAATTAGTGTAAACACGGTCAACCCTGGAAAATTGAGAACTGAGATGAGAAGGACAGCATATCCTGCTGAAGACTCCTCAACAGTTCCTTTGCCCGAAGAAAAAAGTCAGGCAATTGTCCACTTATTGTCTAGCTCAAGTCCAAAAATAAATGGAGAGCAGTTAACAATTTCAGATTAATTTACCTCTGAAGGTCGCTGGTAAGATGTGGATGAATTTTCTTGAGAATTTCTTTGTAGGCGTCTGCATTGCCTGCGACAACGTTTCCAGTTTCCATGTATTTGTCTCTTCCTGAAAAATCTCCTATAAATCCTCCAGCCTCTTTAACAAGAAGAGCGCCAGCCGCCATGTCCCAGGAGTTAAGTCCAATCTCCCAATGACCATCAAGTCTCCCTGCAGCTACATAAGCTAAATCTAAAGCAGCAGCTCCCGCTCTTCGAATGTCAGACACGTGAGGTAAAATTGCCTTAAATGTGTCAAGATAACAATCTAAATGCTGAGGATTTTTGAATGGAAATCCAGTTCCAATAAGAGTATCCTCTAGTCCTTTTGATATGGTCACCCTAATTCTTTCATTATTGAGATAAGCGCCTTCTCCTTTAGAGGCTGTAAAGAGCTCTTCCTTGAATGGGTCATAGATGACAGCGTGTGTAGTCACTCCTTTTTCAAGAAGCGCTATTGAGGCAGCATACTGAGGAAAACCATGCAGGTAATTGGTGGTTCCATCTAAAGGGTCAATAATCCAAAGAAAATCATCATCACCAAGAGTTTTACCACTCTCTTCAGCCAAAATAGAATGTTTTGGAAAGGCTTTTTTAATCTCGTTTATAATGGCTTTTTCAGCCGTTTTATCAACCTCTGAAACAAAGTCATTAATAGACTTGTTTTCGATGGTAAGTATGTCGACCTGATTGTGATACCTTAAAATAACATCACCAGCTGCTCTGGCAGCTCTAACTGCAATATTGACGGTAGGATGCATGGTAAATGAGCCAAATAAATAAAGAGGGGAATTATACCTTGACGAGTTTTGATAAAGTAAGGATTGTCATGGTGAATACGACTGAACCAGGGAATATTGGCGCTGCTGCTAGAGCCATGAAAAATATGATGCTCTCTGAGTTATATCTTGTTGCACCATCTAATTTTCCATCAGCAGTTGCAACTGCTAGGGCAAGTGGTGCGGATGACGTATTATCAAGCGCAACAGTTTGTTCTTCACTCGAGGAGGCTTTGGTGGGTGTTAATCTCGTGATTGGTGCGAGTGCTCGTCAAAGAAATATTAAATGGAGGCAGCTGGATGTTATTGAAACATGCAGTGAAATACAATCGATCGTTTCAAAAGAAGACCATAAAGTTGCTGTTGTTTTTGGAACTGAAAATTCTGGTCTTACTAATGAAGAGCTAGATTTATGTTCAACGTTAATGACAATTCCTGGAAATCCTAAATATTTTTCATTGAATGTAGCATCTGCAATTCAAGTATTTGCCTATCAGAATTATGTAAGCACTCTAGAGGGTGGTTTTGAAAATGCTCCTGGAGAATTAGCAAACTTTGATGACTTAAATAGCTTTTATAAGCATCTTGAGCAAGTACTTGAGCATATTGATTACTTTGATGCAAAGAAACCGCAGAGTTTGTTAATGAGGCGCTTAAGGAGACTTTTTGGAAGAAGTATGCCTGAGAAAGAGGAAGTTGCAATTTTAAGAGGTATTCTTAATAAAATTAATCCTTATAACCCTTAAATGAAAAAAAGCCCGAAAACGGGCTTTTTCGTTAACAACGCCTTTGCTTAGCCAAGCATCAGTTTATTCATCCTTTTGACAAACTCTGCAGGCTCTTTGATTTGACCACCTTCACTTAGAACAGCTTGGTCAAATAGGACTTTTACAACATCCTCGTCTACTTTTGTTTTAAGCTTCATAACCAGGGGGTGGGTCGGATTGATTTCAAGAATAGGTTTTGTATCTGGAACATCTTGACCAAGGGACTTCATTATTCTTTCCATATTGCCACCTAGTTCATTTTCATCGGCAACAAGACAAGAGGGTGATTCACTCAAACGACTTGAAACTTTGACTTCTTTAACTTGGTTATCAAGAATTTCTTGTGCTTTAGAAATAACTTTTTCATAGTCTTTAACAGTTTTCTCTTTCTTTTTCTTATCTTCTTTTGAATCAAGGTCTTCAAGGTTTCCCTTTGCAATTGACTTCAGAGAGAGTTCTTCAAATTCACCAAAATTTGCCACTAACCATTCATCAACTCTGTCTGAGAGCAATAAAACTTCAATATCCTTTTGCTTAAAAATTTCAAGGTGAGGTGAGCCTTTAGCTGCATCATAATTATCAGCCGTGACATAGTATATATTTTTTTGATCTTTATTCATTCGACCAATATAGTCTTTAAGGGAGACTGTTTGATCAGGGGAGTCAGTTGATGTTGATGTAAATCTTAAAAGGTTAGAAATTTTATCTTTATTTGCAAAGTCCTCAACTACGCCTTCCTTAATAACCATTCCAAACTCTTTCCAGAATGTTGCATAATCTTCCGGTTTATTTTTAGACATTTTGTCGAGTTCAGAAAGAATACGCTTGACAGAGGCTTTCTTGATTGTATCAACAACCTTACTACCCTGAAGTATCTCTCTTGAAACATTTAATGAAAGATCAGCAGTGTCAATTACGCCTTTGATAAACCTAAGGTACTGAGGAAGCAATTCTTCATTACCCTCCATGATAAAAACTCTCTTAGCATAAAGCTTAACACCACCTTTTCTTTTAGGTTCCCACATATCAAAAGGCGCTTTTTTGGGTATAAAGAGTAGTGATGAGTAGTCTAGTTTTCCCTCCACTCTGTTATGAATTTGTGTTAATGGACCCTCAAAGTCATAGGTTAAAGACTTATAGAATTCATCGTAATCATTTTGAGATAATTCTTTTTTATCTTTCATCCAGAAAGCTGTCGCTTTATTTATAGTTTCATAGACAATTTCACTCTCATCTTCTTCTGAAGCCTTAACCATCATTATTGGAACGGTAATGTGATCTGAGTATTTAGAAACAATGCCACGAAGACGATAATCATCAACGAACTCTTTTTCAGCTTTCTTAACATCAAGAATGATGGTAGTGCCATAATTCTCAAGATCAACGGTTTCGATTGAGTATTCACCTTTACCTTTGGAAACCCACTTAGTTCCGTTCGCTTTATCATCACCAGCTTTTCTGCTGAGAAGTGTTACAGTATTTGAAACAATAAAAGCGGAATAGAATCCAACACCGAATTGTCCGATCAGATTAGAATCTTGTGTTTGATTTTTATCAAGACTTTCAAGATATTTTCTAGTTCCAGAATTAGCGATAGTACCAATATTTTCCATGACTTCATCTTGTGTCATTCCGATACCGTTATCTCTAATGCTAATTGTTCCAGCGTCTTTATCGATGTCAATATGAATGCTGGGCTCTTCTTTTCCCTCTAGCAGTGATTCATTAGATAGAGACTCAAACTTGAGTTTATCAATCGCATCCGATGCGTTAGATACTAATTCTCTGAGAAAGATCTCTTTATTAGAATAAAGAGAGTGAATCATCAAATGTAAGAGTTGTGATACTTCCGTTTGAAATTCATGTGTTTGTTTTTGACTCATTCAAAATCCCCTATCGTTTTAACTTAAAATATAAAGATATGGTCAATCACGAAAAAAACAAGTCAGATCAAGAAATATTAATTGATCAAATTGGAGCATTTACTAAGTATCTAGAGGTAGAAAAAAATTATGCTTTAAATACCATTTCTTCCTACAAGAGGGATTTGTTGAAGTTTCTTTCTTTCTTGAATGGTCGAAGCATATCAGAATGGAGTGAAATTAATTCAGACGTCTTAAATATTTTTGTTATGGAGCTTAGGCATAGTAATGCTTCTGGCAAGTCATTAAAAAGATACTTATCATCAATAAGAGTTTTTTTTAATTACTTGATTGCCAATAATATTCTCCAAACAAATCCTGCTCAGTCTATTCAAACTCCAAGACTTGAACGCTCATTACCGAAAACCATTAACTTCGATGATTTAACAAACATGATGACGTTAAATACTTCTAGCTACAAAGAGTTGCGCTCAGTCTTAATGATTGAGCTTTTATATTCTTGCGGTTTACGCGTATCTGAACTAGTAGGCATTAATCTTGCAGACTTCGATCTGAATGAGGGTTTTGTAAAAGTGATGGGTAAGGGCGCAAAAGCAAGATTTACTCCAGTAGGAGAGACAACTATTGGTGTCCTTAAAAGATATCTAGAAAAGAGACCTAGTTGCAATTCAGAGGCGTTATTTTTAAATCAAAAGAACATAAGGATTTCTCCAAGAACAGTTCAGAATGTTGTTAAGAAAAGAGCTTTAGAGGTGGGAGTATCAATCAATGTTCATCCACATATGCTTCGACATGCAGCAGCTACACATTTTTTGCAGTCAAGCCATGACTTAAGGTCTGTTCAAGAGTTTTTGGGACACAAAAGTATTAAAAGCACCCAAGTCTATACGCACCTTGATTTTTTAGAATTATCTAAAGTTTATGATGAATTTCATCCAAGAGCAAAAAAATGATAATTAATTCTAAAATAAAGCTTGCCTTGCATCATTTAAAGATTGGAGTTATTGCTCATCCTACAGATACGATTTATGGTCTAGGGTGTCTCGCAAATAATCCTGGCGCTATTCAAACTATCGTAAATCTAAAAAAAAGAGATATTAAAAAAGGATTCATTCTTTTAGCCTCAAACATTAGTTTTTTGATGCCTTATATTGATTCAAATATGAATAGCAAGCTTTTGAAAAAACTAGCTAAACCAACAGAAACTCCAACTACATACTTGGTTCCAAAGTCAGAGGAATTATCACCTCTACTCAATGGGGATAATGAACTCTTAGCTGTTCGCATAACCTCTGATCCACTTATTACTTACTTTTGTGAAAATACTGGCTCAGCATTAATTTCAACAAGCGCTAATCTTCAGGGTAGAAAGGTTGCCTCAAGCACGCTAGAGTTGAAAAGGTACTTTGGTAATGACCTTGCATTCGAGCTTCCTCCTAATATGTATAATTCAGAGCCTTCAAAAATTATTAATTTGATAACTGGTGAACGATTAAGATGAGTTTATCTAAATTTTTATTCATTAAAATTTAATGTAAATGATTGAACAAATTAAAAAATACTTACTAGATCTTCAGGTTGACATATGTGAGGAATTTGGAAAATTAGATTCAATATCCAATTTTGATACCGACATATGGAAAAGGGATGATGGAAGAGGGAGTGGAATAACACGGGTTATTTCAGATGGGAGCTTATTTGAGAAAGGTGGGGTGAATTACTCTATTATATCCGGCGATAAAATGCCGAAATCAGCAACAGCTATTAGGCCAGATTTAGAAGGTAGAAATTACACTGCACTGGGTCTTTCTTTGGTTCTTCACCCAGATAATCCTTACATTCCAACAACACACGCTAACCTAAGGTTTTTCATTGCTGAGGAGGCGGGTAAGGATCCAATTTGGTGGTTTGGAGGAGGTTTTGATTTAACCCCTTATTATGGATTTGATGAAGACGCAATTCACTGGCATCAAACTGCAAAAAATGCCTGTCTGCCATTTGGTGATACAACATACCATAATTATAAAAAGTGGTGTGATGATTACTTTTACTTAAGCCATAGAGATGAGCAGCGAGGCATCGGTGGACTATTTTTTGACGATTTAAATGAAGGCGGTTTTGAAAAATGCTTCGAATTTCTTCAGAGTGTTGGGAATCATTTCATCAAGGCTTACCTACCAATTGTTGAAAAAAGAATGAATCTTCCTTACACGCCCAAAGAGAAAGAGTTTCAGCTTTTTAGGCGAGGGCGCTATGTTGAATTTAATCTAATTCAAGATAGAGGAACGCTATTTGGGCTTCAAAGTGGAGGAAGAACTGAGTCTATTTTGATGTCATTGCCTCCAACAGTAAAGTGGGCATACCAGTACAAAATTGAATCAAAAAGCGCAGAAGACAAACTAACTAATTATTTTTTGAAACCAAAAGATTGGATTTGATACAGGTCAAGTAGACTTGAATTAATTTCTATTTTAAAGTTTTAAAAACTAGGATATAATCCACGCTTGAAACATCTTATGTTGATTTCATGTAAGTCAACATTCGTTTGCAACGACGCAGACTTCTGACAATGCCTGTCATTTTTTAAATTTACTATTTTATAGGGAGTATAGCTATGTCTGCAAAAGATGTAATGAAGACAATCGAAGAACAGAATGTTAAGTTTATAGATTTTCGTTTCACAGATACAAAAGGTAAGGAACAACATGTAAGTGTTCCTGCACACACAATTGATGCTGAAAAACTTGGAGAAGGTCAAATGTTTGACGGCTCTTCAATTTCAGGCTGGAAAGATATTAACGAGTCTGACATGATTTTAATGCCAGATTGTGATACAGCGATTATTGATCCTTTCACTGAAGAGGTGACACTTAACATTCGATGCAATATTATTGAACCTTCAGACATGAAGGGTTATGTTAAAGATCCTCGTTCTATAGCTCATAGAGCCG
Organism: Candidatus Pseudothioglobus sp. uisw_142; assembly: GCF_059512465.1. Taxonomy (NCBI): domain Bacteria; kingdom Pseudomonadati; phylum Pseudomonadota; class Gammaproteobacteria; family Pseudothioglobaceae (SeqCode); genus Pseudothioglobus (SeqCode); species Candidatus Pseudothioglobus sp. uisw_142. Next base: position 982,334 of record NZ_CM183452.1, on the reverse strand, counting down.
AAGCCTATTTAAAAGATTCAGGCGTTGGTGATACGGCTTATTTTGGTAATGAGCCTGAGTTTTTTGTTTTTGACAGTGTCAAATGGGATACAGGTTTTGGAATGGGTACAGCTTTCTATGAGATCAGTTCGGAAGAAGCGGCTTGGTCTTCAAAGATTGATTTAGAAGGTGGTAACAAAGGTCACCGTCCTAGAGTAAAAGGGGGTTATTTTCCAGTCCCACCAGTTGATTCATTGCATGACCTTCGTTCTCAAATGTGTTTAGCAATTGAAGAAATGGGTGTCACAACAGAAGTTCATCACCATGAAGTTGGTACAGCTGGTCAATGTGAAATAGGTGCATTATTTAATACATTGGTTAAAAAAGCTGATGAAACACAAATTCTTAAATATTGTGTACACAACGTTGCTCACCTTTACGGTAAGACTGCAACGTTTATGCCAAAACCAATTGCAGTTGATAATGGTAATGGTATGCATGTTCACATGTCGATTGCGAAAGATGGTAAGAATTTATTTGATGGAGATGGATACGGAAACTTAAGTGAAACCGCTCTTTATTATATTGGTGGTATTATCAAACATGCAAGAGCATTGAATGCTTTTACAAACCCATCAACTAACTCATATAAACGTTTAGTTCCAGGGTTTGAAGCGCCAGAAATGCTTGCTTATTCTGCTAAGAACCGTTCAGCAGCAATAAGAATTCCATTTGTTACAAATCCTAAAGGACGACGTATCGAGGTTCGCTTCCCCGACTCAACAGCAAATCCATATCTTGCTTTTGCGGCTTTATTGATGGCAGGCCTTGATGGTATCAAGAATAAGATTCATCCTGGTGAGCCAGCTGACCAAGATTTATATGAAGAGTATGATGCTTCGATACCAAAAGTAAGCTCAATGCTTCATATCGCTTTGGAAGAGCTTGATAATGATCGTGAATTCCTTAAGCAGGGCGGTGTATTTACTGATGAGGTTATTGATTCATTTATTAATCTCAAAATGGAAGAGGTGACTGCTATGAGAGCATCTCCTCAGCCACTTGAATTTGATTTATATTACAGTTGTTAATTAGATCAATATCTTGAAATAAAAAAGCCGCTCCTAGCGGCTTTTTTATTATCTAAAAAGCTGGTTGGTATCCGGTAAAATTTAAATTATTCAAAATTAATATAAACACAAAATGATTAAAGCAAGAAATGATTGGAAATTGGACGAAATTAAAGCCCTATTTGAACTTCCTTTTAATGATCTTCTTTTTAAAGCACATTCTATACATAGAGAGAATTTTGATCCAAATCAAGTTCAAGTGAGCTCTCTGCTTAATATTAAAACGGGCGCATGCCCCGAAGACTGTTCTTATTGCTCCCAAAGCTCAAAATATGACACAGGCCTTGAGCGAGAAAAATTAATGGAAATTGATGAGGTATTACAGCAAGCTCAAAATGCAAAAAATAAGGGGGCGACAAGATTCTGTATGGGTGCTGCCTGGAGAAACCCAACAGACAAGAGTCTTGATAAAGTCATACCAATGATTCAAGGTGTAAAGGCTATGGGAATGGAGACATGTGTTACCTTAGGTATGCTATCTTCAAAACAAGCCTCCACTCTAAAAGAGGCAGGCCTTGATTACTACAATCATAATATTGACACATCAAAAGAAAACTACCCTAATGTTATTACAACTCGAACTTTTCAAGACAGATTGGACACTTTGGCTGCGGTTAAAGATGCCAATATTAGCGTTTGTAGCGGTGGAATTCTAGGCATGGGAGAGACTGAAACTGATCGGGCTTCTATGCTTCAATCTTTAGCTAATCTTGAACAACATCCGGATAGTGTTCCAATAAATCTTCTTGTTCCTATTCCAGGAACTCCATTTGAAAATGTAAAGCCGCCCAGTGAAAGTGAGTTTGTTCGAACAATTGCTGTAGCAAGAATTTTAATGCCTAAGTCAGTTGTTAGACTTTCAGCTGGAAGGCTCGATATGGGAGAGGGTATGCAGGCGTTATGTTTTTTTGCTGGCGCAAACTCAATCTTCTATGGTGAGCAGTTATTAACAACAGATAACCCAACGGTCGCAAATGACAAACTCCTTTTTAGCCGTCTTGGAATTAATGGAGAAGATTATCAGCAATCTGTTGCTCAGGAGTTGACACTTTAAGTGATTCTAATTTTTTAGCCATCTCATGTAGCTTGTCTTTACTGAGAGCCTCTATCTCTCTGTCGATTGCTTCGGGATTAAGATTTTCTTCTTCTAAAAGAATACCAGCTTTATTTTTAGAGAGAATCTCAGCATTAATTTTTTGATGACCGTCTATTGCATAAGGAAATGGAATGATTATAGCTAGTGAATTGGAAGCAATCAATTCAGAAATTGTCATAGCTCCAGCTCTAGAAACTACCAGGTCTGCCCAAGCATAAGCTTCTGCCATATTTTCTATAAATGGCTCAATTTTTGTTCCAGAATGCTGTGAGTTTTTATATAATAATTTTACCTCTTCCAGATGATTTTCTCCAGTCTGATGCCAGATTTTTAGAGGTGTTTTAATCTGAGGAATGGTTTGATTAATTTTTTTGGCACCCAAAGAACCACCCAGAACCAGTAAGTTTTTAACTGATTTAGGCTCGTTTTTAGGGATTGGATTAAACAGTATCGGATTTCCAGTCGTAATTGCGCCTATACTCTCAGGAAAAGTATTTTCAAAAGCTTGAAAGCATTTGAAAGCAAGTCTGCTCAGAAGTCTGTTTGTTGTTCCAGGAACACTGTTTTGTTCATGAATAAATAAAGGTATAAATAACAATTTAGAGATTAAACCACCAATTCCTGAGGCATATCCACCCATTCCAATGACAATGTTTGGCCTATACTTTATAAAAATAATAACAGTTTGAAAAAACCCACAGCCTAGAAGAAAAAAAGCTTTCAGAATAACTAGTAAATTTTTACCTCTAAGGCCACTGCTGGAGACTCCATGGAATTTATAGCCGTGCCTAGGAACTAACCTACTTTCCATAGCATTTTTGCCACCAAGCCACTCTACAACTGCATCTCTTTCTTGAAGCTCTTTTGCAATAGCTAGTGCAGGAAAAATATGACCACCAGTACCACCAGCCATAATGAGAATTTTTTTAGACATAATTTATTTGTTTTGAATACTTTGTTCTATTTTCCATATCAACTCGAACAATAATTGCCAGTGAAATAATTGCAAAAATCATAGAAGTGCCTCCATAGCTCAACAAAGGCAATGTAAAGCCTTTAGGAGGCAAAAGACCTAAATTCATTCCAATATTTACTGTTATTTGCATTGCAAACCAAGTACAAATTCCAAAAACAACATAAGAGCTATATTGACGCCCTTTTTGAAGGGCAACTTTAGCAATAGAGAATCCTTTTAAGAGAATAAAAAGGAATGATAGTAAAACAAATAACATTCCCACAAAGCCTAACTCCTCCCCAATAACTGCAAAAATCATATCAGTATGCCTTTCTGGAAGAAGTGCATATTTTTGAATACCTGCGCCAATCCCAGTTCCAAACCAGTCTCCTCTGGCAATCCCAATTAAGGCTTGCTGAGTTTGGTGTACCTTAGGATCTGTGCTTCCCCAAAAATCATCAACCCAAAAGGATGTTAAACGGGCCATTCGATTTGGGTTAAATGCAATAAAAATACCAACAAAAATAAATAAAAGAGATGTGACAATACTGAGCTGCTTTAGATAAACCCCTGCAGCGTATAGCATTGCCATTGCAGTTAAGGATATTATCAGAGTAGCACCAAAGTCTGTTTCAAGCATCAATAGGATATCAGCTAGACCAATAATTACTAGTGTTTTTACAAAGCCCTTCCATGGCTTTCTAATGTCTTTTTCTTGGCGGATTAGAAAGCCCGCCATAAAAAGTATCATGGATAGTTTCATCAGTTCTGAGGGCTGAAATTTAAAAAATACTAGGTTAATCCACCTCGTTGAGCCATTAACTGTATGACCTATGGGTGGAGGAAAAAATACAACTGCAAGAAGAAGCAAGGATAGTATAAATAAAGGAATAGAATACTTTTGAAGGACTGAAATGGGTGTATTTAGAACAATGAATCCAGCAAATAAACCTGCACAAATAAAGAAGCTTTGCTTAAAAAAATAAGAATAACTTGAAAAATATGCCAATGAGGCAGAAAAGGACATAATCCAACCAAATATTAACAAAGCCAAGATTGTGAACAATAATGACTTGTCAGGCATTTGTCTTGTTCGCATTTTCGGATTTAATCTCATAAGCAAATATATTTTATACTTTTATTTATTGAAAAGTTCTACTAGATATTGATGTGTTTAATTGATGAGCTATTTTTGAGTCTATATGGGATAATCTTGTCTTTTTATAATTTTTATTTAAACAATGATTTCTACTGCTAACATCACCATGCAGTTTGGTGAAAAGCCTTTATTTGAGAATATTTCAGTCAAATTTCAAGCTGGTAATAGATACGGCTTGATTGGTGCAAATGGTTGTGGAAAATCAACCTTAATGAAAATATTGACTGGAGAATTAAAGCCCACCCATGGCTCTGTTTTGGTTGGAGAAGGCCAAAGACTTGGTGTCTTATCGCAGGATCAGTTTGCTTTTGAGAAGTATCGAGTTGTAGATACGGTAATCATGGGTCACAAAGAGCTATGGAAGATAAAAGAGGAAAGAGACAGGATATATGGTCTTCCAGAAATGAGTGAGGAAGATGGAATAAAGGTGGCTGAATTAGAAATGGAATTTGCTGAAATGGATGGTTATTCAGCAGAATCATCAGCTAGTGAGTTACTTCTAGGTCTTGATATACCTTTAGATCAACACTATGGGCTAATGAGTGAAATTGCTCCTGGCTGGAAGCTTCGAGTTCTTTTAGCGCAAGCTCTGTTTTCAGATCCAGAAATTCTTTTATTAGACGAGCCTACCAATAACCTTGACATAAATTCTATCAGATGGCTTGAAGGGGTTTTAAGTGCAAGAAAATCAACTATGGTTATTATTTCGCATGATCGTCATTTTTTAAACGGCGTCTGTACTCATATGGCTGATCTAGATTATGGCGCACTAAATGTCTTCCCAGGAAGTTATGATGATTTTATGGTTGCCGCAACTGCAATTCAAGAAAGGATGCGCTCCGATAATGCTAAAAAGGAAGAAAAAATTAAAGATTTAAAACATTTTGTATCGCGATTTTCTGCGAATGCTTCTAAATCGAAGCAGGCGACATCTCGTCTTAAACAGCTAAATAAGATTGAATTAGATGATATTAAGCCTTCTTCAAGAGTTAGTCCATATATTATTTTTAATCAAAACAAAGAATTATTTAGAAATGTACTAGAAGTCCAGGGTTTGAATAAAAGCTTTGAAGATGAGCAAGTTTTAAAAGATATTAATATCATGATTGAAACTGGTGAACGGGTTGCAATTATTGGACAAAATGGTATTGGAAAGAGCACTTTGCTTAAAACCATATTTGGTGAAATTGAGCCCGATGGTGGAATTACAAAATGGAGTGAAAATTCAAATATTGGATATTATGCTCAAGACCATAATGACGAATTTGAGAAGGATATGAATGTTTTAGATTGGATGACACAATTTAAAAACGAAAAAGATGATATTCAAGTTATGCGATCTGTCCTTGGAAAAATGCTTTTTGGAAAGGAAGATGTAAAAAAATCTGTCAAATCTTTGTCAGGTGGTGAAAAAGGAAGAATGATTTTTGGAAGACTTATGTTGCAAAAGCCAAATATATTGTTAATGGATGAGCCAACAAACCACTTGGATATGGAATCTATTGAGGCCCTAAATCTGGCATTGGACAATTACAAAGGTACTTTAGTATTTGTCAGTCATGACAGGGAGTTTGTTTCTTCTTTATCAACTAAAGTAATCGAGCTTAAAGATGATGGAGCTCACTACTATTCAGGAAATTATGAAGATTACTTGTTGACTCAGGTGTGAATTAAATTAATGCTTGCATAGAAATCTATTAATTACTGTATCTATTAATTGATGGTTAAATAGTTAGTAGAAATATATTAAATATAAATATACTCAAACTTATAAAAATATTTGTCAAATGTTTACAGGGATTATTCAAGCTATAGGAAGTATTCAAGAGTTTCGTTCTTCAGATAATGGCGCTAATTTGAAAATCAATTCAAATACACTTGATATAAGTGATTCTAAGATTGGAGATAGTATTGCTGTTAATGGGGTATGTTTAACAGTCACCCAAATTTCAGGTGAATGGTTTGCTGCAGATGTTTCAAACGAAACGATAAATTGCACAACTTTTTCAGATTTATCGCAAGGTGATGATGTTAATCTTGAAAAATCTCTTAGATTTAATCAAGGGATTGATGGGCATTTGGTAAGTGGTCATATTGATGGAGTTGGTTCAATTCAATCCATTAATAAAGATGGAGATAGTTTTCGCTTTAAGATTTTGGTTGAGGGCGAAATTATTAAATATATTGCTAAAAAAGGCTCAATATGCATCAATGGAGTAAGTCTAACTGTCAATAGCGTTAAGGATAATATTTTTGATGTTAATATAGTTCCCCATACTTTTTCAGTAACTACGCTAAGAGATCTTTCTACTGAGTCAAATGTAAATTTAGAGATTGATCTAATTGCTAGATATGTTGAAAAACTTAAAATTTCAGATAAAGATTAGACAATTATGAATGCTTCAATAAAGGAACTTATAGAAGATTATAAGCAAGGAAGAATGATTATTCTTATGGACGATGAGAATCGTGAAAATGAGGGTGATTTATTAATTGCATCTGAAAAAGTTACAAAAGAAGATATTAACTTCATGGCGACGCATGGACGAGGTTTAATTTGTCTTACTTTGACTCAGCAGCGTTGTCAACAACTAAACTTGCCTTTAATGGTGTCTCAAAATAGTGATCTTCATTCTACAAACTTTACAGTATCTATTGAAGCTGCATCAGGTGTCACTACAGGAATTTCAGCTGCAGATAGAGCTAAAACAATTTTAGATGCTGTTGCTAAAGATGCTAAGCCAATAGATATCGTTCAGCCTGGCCATGTTTTTCCTTTAATGGCCCAACAAGGTGGTGTTTTAATACGTGCTGGCCACACTGAGGCGGGCTGCGACTTAGCTCGTTTAGCGGGATTTGAAGCTTCATCAGTGATTGTGGAAATATTAAATGATGATGGCTCAATGGCTAGAAGCGATGATTTGTATAAGTTTGGGAAAAAGCACGGTATTAAAGTAGGCCATATTGCTGATTTAATTCATTACAGAGTTGAAAATGAAAAAACAGTTGAAAGAATAAGCCAAAGGCCTTTTAAAACAAAGTATGGTCAATTTGAACTTTTTTCATATTTAGATACAATCCATAACGATATTCATATTGCCCTTGTAAAGGGCAAAATTAATGAAACAACTGAGCCATATGTCAGAGTCCATATGGAGAATATCTTTAAAGATGTCTTACAAGAAAATAATCGAGGTTTTAGTATTAATAGTGCATTAGACATGATTTCAGAGGTTGAAAATGGTGTCTTCTTACTTTTACGTAAACAAGATAATCAGGCTATCCTTGAAAATATAGATAACCAGGACTATAGAAGTAATGATGATGGAAAAACTTTTGGAATCGGTGCGCAAATTCTTTCTGACTTGGGTGTTACGAATATGAAGTCACTAGGAAAGCCAAGAAAATGGCCAGGTCTAGAGGGTTTTGGTATCACAATAACTGAGTACGTAAATATTAAGGAGAAGTAATGAATAATATTGAGGGTGATTTAACTATTAACAATAAGAAAGTGGCTTTAGTTGCAGGTCGATTTAATTCTTTTATAGTTGAGCATTTAATTAGTGGGGCCAAAGAGGCTTTACTTAAGAGTGGAACTAAAGAATCAGACATTGATCTTATTTATGTTCCAGGTGCTTTTGAAATCCCACTTGCCCTTAAAAAAGCCTCAAGTACTGGTAAGTATGATGCCATCGTAGCTTTAGGTGCAGTAATTAGGGGCGGGACTCCTCACTTTGAATTCGTTGCCGGAGAGTGCGTAAGAGGTATATCCAAAATTTCTCTAGAGAATGAAATACCAATTGCTTTTGGTGTGCTCACTGTTGACACAGTTGAGCAGGCTATAGAGCGCTCTGGAACGTCTGAAAATAAAGGCACTGAGGCTGCAGAAAGTATTATTAGAATGATCAATTTACTAGAAAAACTGTGACTCCTAAGCAGCGTTCAAGAGCGAGAGTAGTCCAAGCTTTGTATCAGTGGTTAGTTTCTGGAGGCAATATTAATGACATAGAATTGCAATTCTTAAATCAAAAAGAAGGCAAGATTTCAAAAGCTTTTTTCTCAAATTTATTATTAAACATTCCAAAAAATATAACTATTCTTGATGAAATTATTAAGCCATCACTTGATCGTGATATTGATGAACTTGGCCCAACAGAAAAGGCAATTTTATATTTAGGTGTTTATGAATTGAAGTTCCAGCCCGAGGTACCTTACAAAGTCGTTATTAATGAAGCTGTCGAATTATCTAAACTTTATGGTGCTGATGGTTCATATAAGCTTGTTAATTCGTCACTTGATAAAATTGCCCCAGAGCTAAGATCCCTTGAGATTTCTTAAATAGCTTTATTTGAATAGAGTGTTTTTTTGTAAATTTATACAAAGCGTAAAAAATGAATTTTTTCAAATGGACTACTAAAAAATCTTAAGCTGGTTCTATAGTTCTTTTTTTATTCTCTCTTGAAATAAATTAAACTGATCTTGAAAAATTGATTGATTTTATCTTTTTTCATGGTAGTATTTCAGTTCGGCCATAAAAAATTTATCTATTTTTTTAACAGGTTTAAATAATATCCTGGTGAAATTTTTTTTATGAAAGAAATGGTACAATAATATTTATATTAATTTAGGAGAAATAATGAAAAGTATTTATAAAAAACTTGGAGCAACAATTGTCAGTGCTATGGCTACTGTCAATGTAATGGCTCTAGATGAGTTAAATGTCGCTTATTTTGAAGAGTGGCCAATGCCTTTTGAGTATGCAAAGCAAATTGGTGCATATGATGAAGCATTAGGAATGAAAGTTAACTGGAAGGCTTTTGGAACAGGTACAGCAATGTCGGCTGCAATGGCTTCTGGTGATATTCATATCTCTGTGAGTCAAGGTGTTCCTCCATTTATCGTGGCAGCTTCAACTGGCCAAGACATTCAAATCGTTGATGTGGCAGTAAGTTATGCAGACAACGACAACTGTGTTGTAGCTTCAGGTTTAGAAATTGATGCAAGCAATGCTTCAGAATTGGCTGGTAAAAAAGTGTCAGTTCCAATTGGAACAGCTGCTCACTATGGTTTCTTAAAGCAAATGGAGCATTTTGGTGTTTCAGTCGATTCGATGCAAGTAGTTGATATGGCTCCACCAGAGGGTGCGGCTGCTTTAGCTCAAGGAAGTATTGATATGTTTTGTGGATGGGGTGGTTCACTTCGTCGTGCTCTAGATCATGGTAATGTGCTTCTAACTGGTGCTGAAAAAACTGCACTAGGTATTTTAGTTTGGGACGTTACATCTGTACCAGCAGGATTTGCTGATGAAAATGCAGAAGTTCTTCAAACATTCTTAGGTGTTACTGCAGCGTCTAACGCGATGTGGAACTCAGGAGGTTTTACTTCATTGATGCTACCTCATATTGCTAAGGATGCTGGTATGGACGAAGATGCTACAGCAGAAACAATGGCTACTTTTGTATTCCCTTCAGTTGCTAACCAACTTGGTGATAACTGGCTTGGTGGTTCAGGTGCGGCTTTCCTTAAAGGTGTAGCAGATGTATTCGTTAATAGCGGAAATATCCCAAGTGCTCGTGGTTCATATGCTAATGCTATTAATACTGATGGTTTAGAAGGATTGGCAGCACAATAAAGTACTTTGTTATTAGGCTTAATTAAAGTCTATTAATAATGTATTAGTTATACAAAAGGTGGCGCACTTCTAGTGTGCCACCTTTTTAATGATTTAAAGAATTCGGAGCTAACTTTGAAAGGTTTATCAATTGAAAATATATCGATGCGGTTTGATTTGAAGAATGGTTCTTCAGTGCAAGCACTCAAAGACGTATCTTTGGACATTGAAGCAGGACAAATTATTACTGTTCTTGGTCCCTCAGGTTGTGGAAAAACAACATTATTAAATATCGTTGCTGGTTTTCTTGCGCCGACGGAAGGAAAAGTCGTTCTTAATGGGCAAACTGTTCAAGGTCCAGGAGCCGAGCGTGGAATGGTTTTTCAACAGGGTGCTTTGTTTGAGTGGATGGATGTTCGTGCTAATGTTGCTTTTGGTCCTCGTATGAAAGGAACTCCAAAAGCAGAACAAGATGAAAAGGTTAAGCGCCTTCTAGAAATTGTTGGATTAGCTGATTTTGAAGATAAAGCTGTTTATGAGTTATCGGGCGGTATGCAACAAAGAGTCGCTTTGGCGAGATGTCTCGCAAATGATCCAGATGTCATTTTAATGGATGAGCCCTTAGGCGCTCTTGACGCACTAACAAGAGAAAAAATGCAGGGTTTGGTTTTAAAACTTTGGAAGGAAACAGGAAAAACAATTTTATTAATTACTCACTCAGTTGAAGAGGCTGTCCTTTTGGGCGAAAGACTTTTGGTTCTTGCTCCAAGACCAGGAAGAATACATAAAGAATACAAGTTGCCGTTTGCTGAAATGGGAGTCAATATGGACTTAAGAGAGGTTAAAAAATCTGAAGGCTATTCTGAAACTCGAGATGAGATCCTCTCTATTATTTGGGAGATGGAAGAAGAAATTATGGGCAGGGCGGACGAAAACTAATGACTATTTTAATTATTTATATCTTAATTTTCATAGCTGCTTTTTACTTAGTAAAGATAGTCAGTTCAATTAGAACCGTAAAAGATGATTTTACAAGTTTAAAGACTGTTACATTTGGTGACGAAAGTGCAGTATCACCCAATAGAGCTGCATCCATTATTTCAGTTATTGCAATTTTTGCAATTTGGGCTGCGTTTACTGGCTCTAAATATATTCCAGTTCATGTTCCTGGGCCATTTATTGGTGAACTTTCGTTTGAGTACACTGCAATGAATGCATTAGGACAAACTGATGATGCTGAAGTTACAGTTACAGTTTATGATGTTCAGTCTGGAGATATTCCAGATAAGCTAGAAGTTGATCCTGGCTCAGGTTTTGCTCTAAACGATACTGCCCAGATTATTACTTACAGAAGTGGTTTAGTAAAAGTCCAAAAAAATGATGTTGGCGGCAAAGAAAAAGGTTACAAAGTGATTGCTATTAATGGCCAAGAGATATCACCAAGTACTGAGCTTTTTATTGACAATGCCCGAATCTATATGACAGCAAAGGGCACCTTGAGTGTAAAACCTGAACAAGGATGGCAGATGCAGCCTGTTTGGCTTCCTGCTCCAGAAGCTGTCGGCTCAAGATTATTAAAAGTTTATAATGAAGGTTTTAAAAACTTCACACTTTTTGAGCATCTAGGTTGGTCCTTGCTTAGGGTTGTTGTTGGCTTTGTGGCTGGAGCTATTGTTGGAATTCCTTTAGGTTACGCAATGGGACTTTCTGGATGGTTTCGTGGTTGGTTTGATCCGATAGTTGAATTTATGAGACCAGTGCCTCCATTAGCTTTAATTCCATTAGTCATCATCTGGTTTGGAATTGGTGAACAAGGAAAGATTATCTTGCTATTCCTTGCTTCACTTTGGATCATGACAATTTCTGCTAGGGCGGGCGTATCTGGTGTAAAAATTTCTAAAATACATGCCGCATACTCCTTAGGCGCTTCTAAGTGGCAGATTATGAGATTAGTTATTGTTCCAAATAGTTTGCCAGAGATATTTACTGGTGCCCGAGTGTCTATGGGTGTCTGCTGGGGAACTGTTGTTGCGGCAGAGCTTGTTGCCGCTCAAAAGGGTGCTGGCATGATGATTATTAATGCCTCTAAGTTTCAGATGACTGATCTAGTTATTATGGGAATTGTACTAATTGGAGTTATTGGATATGCAATTGACATATTAATGCGTTTTTCAGAAAATTATCTTGTCCCATGGAAAGGTAAATAGCTTTTTATAATTTCTTACTTTTTTTGCTGGAATAAATAATGTCCCAAATATTACCCAAACAAGCACAAGTTGTCATTATTGGAGGGGGAGTTGTTGGATGCTCGGTAGCCTATCATCTCGCTAAACTTGGTTATACAGATGTTGTGCTTCTAGAACGTAAAAAACTTACCTCTGGAACCACATGGCATGCGGCAGGACTTGTTGGCCAAATGCGCTCTTCTCTCAATTTGACACAAATGGTTAAGTATTCAGGCAATCTTTATGAAACTTTAGAGGCTGAAACTGGTATGGCAACTGGCTACAGACGGACTGGCTCTGTGAGCCTCGCCACTAATCAAGAAAGGCTTACTGAATATAAGCGAAATGCCTCGCTTGCAAAAGTGCATGGCGTAGATGTTCAAATTTTAACGACTGATGAGTTAAGGGATAAAGTCAATTTCTTTAATCTTGATGATGTAGTTGGTGGTGCGTGGATTCCAAAAGATGGAAAAGCTGATCCAGCAAATGTTGCAATGGCCTTAGCCAAAGGTGCAAAAAATAAAGGTGTTAAAATTTTTGAGGATGTAAAGGTCACTGGAATTCTTAAGGAGAATGGAAAAGCAACTGGAGTTCAAACTGAGTTTGGGGAAATTAAATCTGAAGTAGTTGTTAATTGCGGCGGAATGTGGGCCAGAGAAGTTGGAAAAATGGCTGGTGTTTCAGTGCCGCTTCATGCATGTGAGCACTTTTATTTTCTAACTTCAGCAGTTCCAGGGTTAGGAGATATGCCTGTAGTAAGAGTTCCTGATGAGTCAGCATACTACAAAGAAGATGCTGGAAAAATTCTGGTTGGCTTATTTGAGCCTAATGCTAAACCTTGGGCTCAAAATGGAATTCCCGATGATTTTTGTTTTGATCAAATTCAGGATGATTTAGATCACTGTATGCCTTATCTTGAGTTAGCAATGAATAGGGTTCCAGTAATGGAAAGCCTTGGTATTGAAACTCTTTTTAATGGACCTGAAAGTTTTACTCCAGATGACAATTTCCAAATTGGAGAGTCTCCAGAATTAGGAAACTTTTATGTAGCAGCAGGATTTAACTCAATAGGCATTCAGGCTGCCGGTGGAGCTGGAAAGTACCTTGCAGAGTGGATTATTGCAAAAGAGCCTCCTTGTGACTTATGGGATGTTGATATCAGAAGAAATCAGTCCTTTCAAAGCAATAAAACTTATTTAGCCAACAGAGTAACTGAAACTCTGGGTTACCTTTATGAAAATCATTTTCCATACCACCAGTACGAGACTGCAAGAGGGCTAAGAAAAACACCTCTTTATGATTTCTTTAAAGAACGTGGGGCTTGTTATGGAGAGGTTGCAGGTTGGGAGAGGCCTAATTGGTTTGTTCCTAAAGAAATGATTGGAAAAGTTGAGCCAAAGTATGAATATTCTTGGGGCAGACAAAATTGGTTTGAATTTCACAAAATTGAGCAACAAGCTATTAGAGAAACGGTAGGTATGTATGAAATGTCTTCATACGCCAAAATTAGGGTTAAGGGTTCTGATGCGATGGATTTCCTCCAGCTTGTCTGTGCTAATGATGTTAATGTTGAGTCTGGTAAAATGGTTTACACTCAGTGGCTAAATGACAAAGGTGGTATTGAGGCAGATGTAACTGTAACCCGTTTAGAGGCTGATGATTATCTTATAGTTAGCGGAACAGTGTGCCTTAATAGAGACATGCATTGGCTTCAAAAAAATATGCCAAAAGACGCTAACTGCTCATTGTTTGATTCAACAAGTTCTGAGGGGTGTATTGCCATTATGGGCCCAAATTCAAGAGATTTACTCCAATCCCTTACAGATACTGATATGAGCAACGAAAGCTTTCCATTTGCAAATGTTCGAAATATTGAGATAGGCATGGCAAATGTTAGAGCTCATAGAATTACTTATGTTGGTGAGTTAGGATGGGAGCTATACTTTCCAATTGAATTTTCAAGTTATGTTGCTGAGTTAATTGATGAAAAAGGTATAGAGTTCTCTCTCAGGCAGATTGGAATGCATACGGTTGATAGCTGCAGAATTGAAAAAGCGTATAGACATTTTGGCCATGATATTACTGATGAAGATCATGTCATTAATGCAGGCCTTGGATTTGCAGTAAAGCTTGATAAAAAACCTTCTAAATATGGCAACTTTATTGGCTATGACTCAGTTCAATCAAAAAAAACTGTTGGGTATGATATGCGAGTCATGCAATTTTTATTAAATAATTCAGATTTAATGCTTTACCATAATGAGCCTATTCTAAAAAATGGGGAAATTGTTGGTCATTTAACTAGCGGAACATATAGCCATACTCTGGGAAGTGCTGTTGGTCTTGGCTATATACCCTGCAAACCTAATGAAAGCCAAGAGGATATCTTGAGCGCTGATTACTCAGTCGAGGTAGAAGGTGTTATTGAGAAGTGTAAGGTTTCTCTCAAGCCAATGTATGATCCACTAAATGAGAAAATTAGAATCTAATAGTTAGTTTTGCATAAATACGCCTATTAATGTTGCTACTCCAACTATTCCAAGTGCTATCAGAGAGAAGTTTCTATAGTATTTATTCCCAGAAACATTAAAAAACCTTGTGCCTAAATATGTAGAAAAAACATAGAGTGGGGCGGTTATTGCACCTGTCAAGAGAATATTTTTTGTAAATAGACCAAAAAAGTAAAGGCTAATAATAGCGCTTATTACTAGACCAGAAGTAATAACTAAAATATTTGCACGTGCAACTTCATCACTGTCGTTCTTAGATAATAGAACAGTTACATATGGTGGACCTCCCATACCTGTTGCTCCCTGCATTAATCCACTAATAGCTCCTCCTAGGGTGAGAACATGATTAGTTATCGTAGATTTAATTCTCCAACCACTACCAATAAGAATAACAAAAAATATTAATAAGATAGACATCAAAGTTTTTATGATTTGTTCATCTATTGAAACTAAAAATACTGTTCCTAAAGGAATAGTCAACATCATTGTTAACATCATAGGGGTTATCTCTTTCAAATTAGATTTCTTAACGCCAATAAAAGTCAAGTATATAGTTGCCGGGATTTCAATGACAATATTGAAAACCATCGCAAAGATTGGAGAGTAGAAATAGGATAAGATTGGGATCATAAGTAACCCTGATCCAAAACCAATGAACCCTCTTAAAAAACCAGAAAGAACAACAACTATAACGATTAAAAAATAATTATCAGGAACAAAGTTAAAGAAACCTTCCATTAAATTTAGTGAGATTTAGAAATCAAAGATTTAATTTCTTTGATGATAATATCCATACCCTTATTTATCTTGTTTGTATCTATAGCGGAATACCCAAGATGTAAAAAATTTGAAGGAGGGTTTTTCTCATTAAATAATGTATTTCCAGATCTTACTGAAACACCTTTTTTTAAAAGTCTCTTGCAAAGTATATCGCTATCAACTGATTCAGGAATTTCAACCCAAAAAGTTGAGCCTCCAAGAGTTGGTGCACAGGACAATAGTGGCTCTTGATGAATTTTTTCATTAATTAGTCCCCATCGTTCTTTATTTGTTTTTTGTATTTTGGTAAACATGTTATGGTAATGACCTAAGCCAATAAATAGAGCAACGGATCTTTGGTTGTTTGCAGGTATGTGTCTTATCATCAAGCGCCTTAATGCTTTAGCCTCTTTTATGAAGCTCTCTGGTGCAACCATATATCCAAGCCTTAAGCCTGGCGCAAATGCTTTAGAGAAGCTTCCAACATAGATGACGTTATTATCTTTATCAAGACTTTTTAATGAAGGATGAGGTTTTTTTTGAAAGTTAATTTCAGCTTCATAATCATCCTCAATAATAACCATTTGATTTTCTTTGGCAACTGATAGAAGTTCATTTCGTCTATCCATGCTCATAGTGACACCGGTTGGATATTGATGACTTGGAGTCGTAAAAATAATATCAGTTTTAGGGTCAATATCTTTGATGACAATTCCATCCTTATCAATACTAATTGGGACAATATTGTCAGTTTTTGAGCTAAATATATTTCTGACATCTGGATATCCTGGGTTCTCCATACCCACAACAGTGCCTTGTTTGGTAAGTAAGCTGGCGATTATATATATCGCATTCTGACTTCCTGATGTAATTAGAATTTGATCTTTATTTGCCCAAATACCTCTCTTTGGAAGTACCTTAGATTGAATCTGTTTAATTAAAGAGGGGTCATCATTGTCGACATGATCTATATTCCATTTTTGAATTTCAGGAAGTGTCGATGAATGCCTGACTACTTCTCTCCATTCGTAGTAAGGAATTAGACTTTTGTCAATTTGACCAATAGTAAATGAATAGGGGAGACTTTGCCAGTTCTCTGGATTATGAATATTTGTTTGGGTCGATGGTTTTTTTGTGATTAACTTATCATGCCATATAGGTGATTCAACATTACTTGACTGTTCACTATCATTTGAATTGTAGCTCTCATAAAACTGCTCATTAACATAATACCCTCTCCTTTCTTGAGGAGTAATATAGCCATCAAATTCTAACTCTTTATAGGCTGCAATGACTGTATTTCTTGCAACTTTAAGAGCACTTGCGAGATTTCTGGATGATGGGAGGGGTTCATTTGGACCAATTAAACCATTTGTAATTGCATCAATCAACTGCTGGCGAATTTGAAGTTGAAGGGTCCGAGGCTTATCATGCCTAAGAGAAAAAAACTGGTTCCACATTTCATCCATTATTCTGGCCTATTAATTGTAAGTTTCCTGGTTCTATATATATGTTAAATCAGGACCAGTTATATTTTACAATTCGTTTCTTAAAAAATGCACTGAATTTGAACAAGGAGGGAGTATGTCAAATACTACAGTTGTAGATAATGCTAAAGATCACGTCTGGCACCATTTAACTCAACATAAAGCTTTTGAAGAGAACGATCCTTTAGTGATGACTGAAGCAAAAGGTATGATCATAACAGATTCTAAGGGTGATGAATATCTAGACGCCACCTCTGGAGGTGTTTGGACCGTTAACCTCGGCTATGGAAGAGATGACATGGTTAAGACAGTCTCCGATCAACTTTCAAAAATACCATACTTTGCTGGTGCCTTTGGAAATGAGCCAGCGTCTCATTATGCTCAAGAAATAACATCTCTTATGCCTGGAATGAATCGCGTTTATTATTCAAACTCAGGCTCTGAGGCGAATGAAAAGGGATACAAAATGGTCCGTCAGTTAGCACATTTTGATAACGATGGAAAAAAACATAAAATTATTTTTCGTGATCGTGACTATCATGGCACCACTATTGGAGCTATGAGTTCATCGGCTCAAATTCAAAGAAAGAAACAGTATGGGCCTTTTGCGCCTGGTTTTGTAGAAATGCCTAATTGTTGTTGCTATCGTTGTCCGTTTGGTAAAAAGTATGGGGAATGTAATATTGAATGTGCAACAGTACTTGAAGATATTATTTTGAAAGAAGACCCTGATACTGTTGGTTCAGTTGTGCTTGAGCCGATTACTGCTGGTGGCGGTGTAATTCCTCCAGTTCCAGAGTATTTCCCAATCATTCAGTCGATTTGTAAAAAATATGACGTTTTGTTACACATTGATGAGGTAGTTTGTGGACTTGGAAGAACAGGAAAATGGTTTGGTTATCAGCATTTTGATGTGCAGCCTGACATTGTCACAACAGCAAAAGGTTTGGCGGCTGGATATGCGGCAATATCTGTAACTATTACATCTGAAGAAATTTTTCAAAGATTCAAGCAAGATCATACTAACCCAGATAGTTACTTTAGAGATATTTCTACTTTCGGTGGCTGTACTGCTGGTCCAGCAGCAGCGCTTGAGGTGGTTAATATTATCAAAAAAGAAAATCTCCTTGAAAACGTAACAAACATGGGTAACTATCTTAAGGATAAGTTGAATGCTCTTCAAGATAAGTATGAAATTATTGGAGATGTTAGAGGAAAAGGATTGTTTTGTGGTGTTGAGCTAGTCAAAGATAGGCAAACTAAAGAGCCAGTTCATGAAAGCGTTGCAATAGCTATTGCGGGGCATTGTTTAAAAAATAAAGTAATGATTGGAAGAACCAATCGTAGCTTTGAATTTAATAACAATGTACTGCTTTTTAGCCCTTCTTTCATATGTTCTAAAAATGAAATTGATCTAATTGTAAATGCTGTTGATAATGCAATTTCAGCAAATACATAAATAACTTTATAAATAAATTTATAGGAGAATTACTATGATTATTGGTGTTCCAAAAGAAATTAAAAACCATGAGTACAGAGTAGGATTAACGCCTAGAAGTGTTAAGGAGTTTATTAATCATGGCCACAAAGTTTTAGTTCAAACCAATGCAGGTGTTGGAATTGGCGCAAGTGATGATGAATATTTAGATACTGGGGCTGAAATCATATCTACTGCCAAGGAAGTTTTTGATAAAGCGGAAATGATTGTAAAAGTAAAAGAGCCACAAGCAGAAGAAATTGAAATGCTTAGAGAAGGTCAAATTCTATACACTTATCTTCATCTCGCTCCAGATCCAGAGCAAACTAAGGGTTTGGTAGAAAGTGGTGCAATTTGTATAGCCTATGAAACAGTCACATCTCCAAGAGGGGGCCTTCCATTATTAGCGCCGATGTCAAAGGTTGCTGGAAGAATGGCAGTCCAAGCTGGCGCTCACTTTTTAGAGCATCCAAATGGTGGCATGGGTGCACTACTTGGTGGTGTTCCAGGGGTTGATCCACTTAATGTTGTGATACTAGGTGGTGGTGTTGTTGGTGCACACGCAGCCCACATGGCTGTTGGAATGGGAGCTGATGTTTGGGTACTGGACAACAATCCTGATACTCTGGAGCAGCATTGGCAACAGTTTGGAAGAAGCACAAATACTGTCTTCTCTACAAAAAGCTCAGTTGAAGAGTATGTGCTTCAGGCAGACCTGGTTATTGGTGGTGTTTTAATCCCAGGTGCTGAGGCACCAAAATTAGTTTCTAAAGAGATGATTAAGGCAATGAAGCCTGGATCTGTGATTGTTGATGTTGCAATTGACCAAGGTGGTTGCTTTGAAACTTCGAAAGCAACAACACATGCTGAGCCAACTTATATTATTGATGATGTGGTTCATTATTGTGTGGCAAATATGCCTGGAGGCGTTCCAAAGACATCTACTTATGCCCTGAACAATGTAACATTGCCGTTTGGGCTGAGTATTGCAAATAAAGGCGTTAAGCAAGCTTTATTAGATGATGAACATTTGAGAGCGGGATTGAATGTCCACAGCGGACAAGTAACCTGTCTTGAGGTGGCTCAAGATTTGGGATATGATTATGTCCCAGCGCTTGATATGCTCAATAAATAAATAATATAAATAGGAGAGAAAGAAATGGCAAAGATGACCTCAAGTGAGGCTTTCGTTGAAACAATGGTCGCTAATGATGTAACTGATATCTTCGGCATCATGGGCTCAGCTTTTATGGATGCAATGGATATTTTTGAACCAGCAGGTATCAGATTTATTCCAGTAGTTCATGAACAAGGCGCTGCGCATATGGCGGATGGGTACTCAAGAGTTAGTGGTAGACATGGTGTAGTGATTGGTCAGAACGGTCCTGGTATCTCCAACTGCGTAACAGCTATTGCTGCTGCTTACTGGGCTCATAGTCCTGTTGTTATTGTTACTCCTGAAGCTGGAACTATGGGCATGGGCCTTGGAGGCTTTCAAGAAGCTAATCAGCTTCCTATGTTCCAAGAGTTTACTAAGTACCAAGGTCATGTTGTTAATCCCATGAGGATGGCTGAATTTACGGGTCGTTGTTTTGATAGAGCTATGAGCGAAATGGCTCCTACTCAGTTAAACATTCCAAGAGATTACTTTTATGCAGATGGTGAGTTTACAATTCCTACTCCAAGAAGAATTGATAGAGGATCTGGAGGCGAGGATACTTTAAACGAAGCTGTTGCTTTAATTGCAAAGGCTAAGTTTCCAGTTATTGTTTCAGGTGGTGGCGTTGTTATGGCGGATGGCGTTCAAGAATGTGCTGCATTAGCGGAACGTCTTGGTGCACCGGTCGTTAATAGTTATCTTCACAATGATTCTTTCCCCGCGAGTCACGATTTATGGTGTGGTCCACTAGGTTATCAAGGCTCAAAAGCAGCTATGAAGTTAATCTCAAAAGCAGACGTGGTTATTGCTCTAGGGACTCGCCTTGGTCCTTTTGGTACGCTACCTCAGCACGGGATGGATTATTGGCCTAAAGATGCTCAAATTATTCAAATTGATGCTGACCACAAAATGTTAGGTTTAGTAAAACCTATCAATGTTGGTATCTGTGGTGATGCGAAAGCTGTAGCTGAAGTTCTATGTCAAAAACTCAATTCAGAAACGTTGAGCTGTGATTCAACTAAGTCTGAAAGAGCCTCAACAATTGCTGATGAAAAATCAGCTTGGGAACTCGAGCTTGATGAGTGGATTCATGAAACTGACTCTTATAGTATGGATATGATTGCTAACAAAGAAGAAGGATGGCTTCATCCAAGACAAGTCCTACGCGAACTTGAAAAAGCTATGCCTGAGGATGTCATGGTCTCTACTGATATTGGAAATATCAATTCTGTAGCAAACAGCTATCTTAGATTTGAAAAGCCACGTAGTTTTTTTGCAGCGATGAGTTTTGGAAACTGTGGTTATGCCTTTCCAACAATTATTGGAGCCAAAGCAGCTGCTCAACACAGACCCGCTGTTTCTTACGCAGGTGATGGTGCTTGGGCAATGAGCATGGTTGAAACTATGACTTGTGTGCGTCATGATATTCCAGTGACAGCAGTTGTTTTTCATAATCGTCATTGGGGCGCTGAAAAGAAAAACCAAGTAGATTTTTATGACAGACGTTTTATTGCTGCTGAGCTTACTGATCAGCACTTTGTTAATATTGCAGAATCAATGGGTGCTGAAGGAATACGAGTTGATAAACTTGAAGATGTAGGTCCAGCTCTTAAAAAAGCGATAGATATGCAAATGAATGAAAGAAAGACAACAATTATTGAAATTATGTGTTCAAGAGAGCTTGGAGATCCGTTCAGAAAAGACGCGTTAAGCAAGCCAGTTAGATTCCTTGATAAGTATAAAGATTTTGGTGAAAAATCTCCTCATAGATAAGTCTTAACTATCAATCCCTCAGAGTGGTATATTATTGCGCTCTGAGGGAATAAATTTTTATACAATGAATGAAAATTTGATAACACCATCTGATGTTTTAGATTATTGGTTTTCAGAAAAAAGCAAACAATTCTGGTTTGCTTCAACTCCCCAAGGAGACAACGAAATTAAAGTACGCTTTGAAAGCGTTTGGGAAAAAGCTGCTGAAGGAGAATATAGTCAGTGGAGAGAAACAGCTGATGGCTCTGTTGCTCTTATAGTAATTTTGGATCAGCTTCCCCTAAATATGTTCAGATCAGATCCAAAAGGCTTTCAAACAGAGAATATGGCAGTTGAAGTAGCTTTAAATGCAATCAACAATGGGTTTGATGAGGAGCTCAATGATGAAAAGCTATTGTTTCTGTTTATGCCATTGATGCATAGTGAAAATATTGATCATCAAAATTTACAAGTTTATTTGTTTGATAAGTACAACTTTAACCTTGAGTTTTCAAAGCATCACAGAGATCTCGTTAAAAAATTTGGTCGCTTCCCACATAGAAATGAAATTTTAGGGCGCATGAGTACCATGGAGGAGCTTGACTATCTTCTTTCTGATAACGCATTTAAGGGTTAGGACTTATTATTTATTTAACAGAAAGTATTGCGTCAATCCCTGCTTGAGAAACCACTATATCTTGGTCAGAGCTGCCAGAACTGCAACCAATCCCACCAACAATCTGACCATTAACAAAAAGAGGCAGGCCACCACCAACTACACAAAAACGACCTTGATGTGAGGTTTGAATACCAAATGCTGGCCCATGATTAATAACAGATTTACCATAATCTAAGGTCGCCTTTCTAGCTGCCGCAGCAGTAAATGCCTTATCGATAGAGACATTAATGCTTGTAATTTTTGCATTATCCATTCTTGTAAATAACATGAGGTGGCCACCATCGTCCACAATAGCGATATCCATATCTATTCCTAGTTCAATTGCTTTATTAATTGCACCATCCATCATTTTCTTTGTATCTTCAAGTGTAAGTTTTAGTACTTGTTTCATAATATAACTCGAAAAGCAGCTAATTCGTTTAGTTGCAAACTCTGTTTAACTTTATCATAGATAATATGACTCATAAAAACCCCTTTATATTGATCACTTTCGTAATAATATAGCTACATTTTCAATGAGTAGATTTAGTAATTATCAAAGGTGATTTAGGTCAAATCAACTGACATATTTATTGCGGTTTAATATTTAATTTAAGTTAGCGTTTCATAGAAGATAAGAACTACTCGTTTCCAAGAAAAATTGACAACTCATCTACTTTACCTACTTAGCTTCAAGAAATTTACGTCTAAACCTTATTAATATATCTTCTGTGTATCCATTTGCCTGATCTGCTCCTTCAAATGCAAGCGCTATTGAGGCTTTGTAAGCAAAACTATTATAGTTTGGCGCTAATGCAAGATAGTTAGGATCATGTTTGTTTTGTTCATCTACAATTAGAGCCATATCTTGAAATGCTTTATTTACTTGATCTTTCGTACATATTTTATGATGAAGCCAGTTTGCCATATGTTGTGAAGAAATTCTTAGTGTAGCTCGATCTTCCATTAGACCAATATGATTGATATCTTGGACTTTTGAGCAACCAATTCCTTGATTAATCCATTTAACGACATACCCTAAGATGCTCTGCGCATTGTTATTGATTTCTTTAATAATCTTCTCTTCAGATAATTGATCAGCTAACTTTAAAAATGGAATTTTATACAGGTCGTCCTGGTTTGGTTTTTGGTGCTTAGATAAGAGCTCTTGTTGCTGTCTAAATACATTAAAACGATGATAATGGGTAGCATGTAAAGTTGCTGCTGTTGGTGAAGGAACCCATGAACAGCTTGCTCCAGCCTCTAAATGGACCATTTTGTTATCTAGCATTTGACGCATTTGGTCGGGCTGAGCCCACATACCTTTTCCAATTTGTGCTCTTTTATAAAGACCACATTCAAGGCCTGAACTGACATTATTTTCTTCATAGGCAGAAAACCATGCCTCTTCTTTTATGAGGTTTTTGCAGCGCATCGCTCCCGCCATCATAGAGGTATGTATTTCGTCACCCGTTCTATCAAGAAATCCAGTGTTAATAAAAATGATGCGATTTCGAGCTTCGTAAATACAGGCTTTTAGGTTTATAGTTGTTCTTCTTTCTTCATCCATAACCCCAATCTTAAGGGTGTTTTTCTTAATTGACAGTGCTTTTTCAACTGCTGAAAATAAATCCATAGTGAATTTAACTTCTTCAGGGCCATGAAGCTTAGGTTTGACAATATAGATACTACCTTTTTTGGAATTCATTTTGAGTTTTAAATCATGAAGGGCAATCAGTGAAGTGACCATTGCATCCAAAATACCTTCTGGGATTGGTGATCCATCATTATTCGTGACCATTTCAGTTGTCATGTGGATGCCTACATTTCGAACAAGCGTTAAACTTGTTCCAGGTAGCTTACAGATAGCACCATGAGTATCAGTATAGGTCTTATCTTTATTCAATGATCTCGAAATAGTTTCACCACCCTTTACAAAAGAGGCACTTAATTCACGCTTCATGAGTCCAAGATAGTTTCGATATGCATGAATTTTTTCTTCGTCTGAGACAGTGGATGCAGAATCCTCAAAGTCAACAATTGTAGTCACAGCAGACTCCAATATGACATCAAAGATCCCACTCTTATGAAGGCTCCTTTCTTGGTCACATACAATCTCAATATGAAGATTATTATTTTTTAATAATATATTTCCATTTTCAGTAAGCCCAATATATTGAGTAGGGTTTATTAAGGTTGCTACTTCACCGTCATTCAAATTAAAAATTAAAGTTCCCTTATACTTAACTTGAGTTGTAATTTGTCGATATGAAGTGCCCTTGAGGGGTGCAATTTCATCGAGAAAATCACAAGCAAGTTCTGCTGTTCGATTCACTCTTTGAAGATTATGCGCAAATGAGGTACTCATGCTACCTTTATTAGGTATGACATTGGTTCCATAAAGTGAGTCAAAGAGGCTACCCCATCTTGCATTTACAGCATTAAGGACAAATCTTTGATTAGTAATAGGGACAACGAGTTGAGGTCCTGCAATTTGAGAAATTTCATCGTCAACCTCTTCTACTTCAATAGAGAATTCATCTGGCTTTTCAGCGACATAACCAATACTCTCCAAAAATTCTTTATATTTCTGAGGATCGATACGTTTATTTTGAAGATGCCACTCATCTATTTGTGATTGTAATACATCACGTTTATCCAAGAGTAATTGGTTAGACTCTTGAAGTTGACTCAAAATTTTCGAAAGCGATTCGAAGAAATCGGTTGCAGTGATTTCTAATCCATCACATACTTCGTGATTAATAAAGTCAAAGAAGATTTTATCAACTTTAATATCTTGAATTATTTGTTGGTCAACGTTCATGAATTTACCTTATTTTCAATTACAATTACACCATCTTCATCAGCATAAAGATAGTGATTTGGGATAAATTTTACATTTGAAAAGTCAACAGTTAAATTTCTTTTTCCTTTTCCTTTTTTAATACTTTTTCGAGGGCAAACGCCTAGAGCCCTTATGCCAATAGTCATGGAATTAATCTTTACAGAATCCCTAATTGATCCATTTACAACAATTCCCTCCCACTCATTTTTAATTGCGTCTGATGCTCTTTGATCGCCGAGCATTGCACACCCCAAAGATTCTCCAGCATCGATAACTAAAACGCAGCCTTTGCCATTCATTTTTAAAGCTTCTTCGACGAGAGAATTATCTTCAAAGCATTTGATAGTAACAATGCGACCTGAAAAAGCAGTCTTATCTCCATAGCTTTTAAATATGGGATCTAAGTACTGAACATGTGGATGCAGCTGATCTGAAATATCACAGGTTGACATCATTTAGTTGTCCTTATAAATTTCACACATACGCTTTTCAGAACCATAGGGGTAATAATCCATCACACCATTTTGTTTGATTTTTTCTTGAATAGAAACCCAATAGTCAGCATCTAGTAATTTTTTATACTTTTTATTGAATACTTCCTTCATGTAAGGATTTGGCAGCATAAAGTATTTAAATTCTTCAGGAAATACATCGTTCTGACCCACGTAATACCAGGGTTCAGAGGCCATCTCTTGTTCATATGTTTTAGCTTTAGGTATTTTTTTAAAGATAGGAGTGCTCATTAATGTAATTTCATCATAATCATAAAACACAACTCTATTCTGGCGGGTTACACCAAAATTTTTGGTTAGCATGTCTCCAGGGAAAATATTTGAATTAATTAGCTCGTCAATAGCCTTTCCATAGTCATTAATGATATGATTTTGTTGTTTTTTATTTGCAGTTTCAAGATACATATTTAGAGGCGTCATTTTGTTTTCAATATACATATGTTTGATTATGAGCAGGTCATTCTCTATCTCAATATTGGAACTCGCCTTTTTTTCTAATTCTTTAAGTAAAGCATCATCGATATCTTTCAATGGAAAGGCAACATTTGAAAATTCCCAGGTATCAGCTAGCCTTCCAATTCTGACATGATTTTTTACGAAATAGTATCTATCCTTGACCATTTCTTTTGTGCCCATCTTAGGAGGTGCAAATTGATCATTGATTACTTTAAAAACATAAGGATACATAGGAAAAGTGAAAACCGACATGACCATCCCTTTAATGCCCGGAGCAATAATTAATTTTTCACTAGTGATTTTTGAGTATTTAAGGAAATGCCTATATAAAAGCGTTTTGCCTTGTTTGTGAAGGCCAATTGCGCTATAGAGGACAGCCCTTGTTTTTCCAGGTAGAAGTTCTTTTAGATACTCTACAATGGCAGAAGGGTAATCAGTCGTTATAAAAAAATAGGATCTAGAAAAGCTAAAAATAATAGATATTGATCCAATATCAGTCAGCAAACTATCAACATATAGCCCTTTATTTTCATCATTCAATAGTGCGATAAGAACAGGGACATCAGAATGGAGCTGGGTGACAATTTTTCCTACAATATAAGCACATTTTCCTCTAATAAAAGGGGTACTGATAAATTGAAGCTCAAATACCTCAGACTGAAGTCTTGGCATTTGTTTGATAAGTTGTTCTTGAAGTCTTTCGATGTCTTGATTAAGATTCCTAAATTTGCACTTAAATTTATAGTTATTTAGGACTGAAGTTAAAGTCTCTTTAAGCTGACCATCATCGACAAAATAGCTATCGATAACTGGCTCATCCATATCGATATAGTTCAGAGAGACGCAGGGTTTAGTAAAAATATATTGATTATTATAAAAGCTTCTTGAAAATATCCTGCAAAAGACTGAGTTGTAAAAGGTTTCTGCAAGCTCAGGTTGCTTATGAGACGTGATTAGTTCAATATAGACATGTTTAGTGTTTTTCCAAAAATCTGAATTAAACTTATCCATCTTCTGAGTCTCATTGAATTCAGCTTTTGCACCATACAGTGTTTGTTTTTTTAATTCAGAAGATAGGTTTTTACAAAACACATCAACCTGCTCATCATAGAAATTAAGTCTAAGCTTAGAGTCATTCTCAATTTTTCCCCATTCTTTTTCCTCAAAACATCTTTTTGCTTCAATGGATGCACTTTTAATGTTTTGATAATGATGCTCGAATCCCAACAAAATCTTCTTGGCAATTGAGAGTGAGATTTTTTGAGATGAGCTGCTTAGCATTTTAAGTTCGTTATATGTAGAAGCCCTTCAAATATGAAGGGCATCATAGAATTATTACTGATAAGACTTAACTAAACTGCTCTTCCTCAGTTGAGCCTTTCAGTGCAGTTACTGATGATTCTCCACCCTGAATAACAGTAGTAACATCATCAAAATAACCTGCTCCAACTTCTTGCTGATGAGATGCAAAGGTGTAACCTTTCTTTGCAGCATGAAACTCTGGCTCTTGAACCTTTTCAACATAGTGTTTCATGCCTTCGCCTTTTGCATATTCATAAGCAAGGTCAAACATGTTATACCACATATTGTGTATGCCAGCCAAAGTGATAAATTGATACTTATAACCCATCTCAGAAATCTTTTCCTGAAAAGAGGCAATTTGACTATCATTTAAATTCTTTTTCCAGTTGAAAGATGGAGAGCAATTGTAGGCTAGAAGTTGGCCGGGATTCTCTGCAAGAACTGCTTCTGCAAACTCGCGCGCAAATCCAAGATCAGGTTTGCCCGTTTCACACCATACCAAGTCAGCATAAGGGGCATAAGCAACTCCTCTTGAGATGGATTGTTCAAGGCCATTTTTAACAACATAAAAACCTTCAGCAGTTCTCTTTCCAGTAATAAAGGCAGCATCATGTGGATCAACATCCGAAGTAAGAAGATTTGCTGCTTCTGCATCAGTCCTGGCAAGCAGAAGTGTAGGGACACCCATAACATCTGAGGCCAAGCGAGCAGAAATCAGTTTTTGTACCGCTTCTTGTGTTGGCACTAGAACTTTACCACCCATATGGCCGCATTTCTTGACTGCAGCTAACTGATCTTCGAAGTGAGCACCAGCAGCACCATTGGCAATCATATTCTTCATTAACTCAAATGAATTCAATACGCCGCCAAATCCAGCCTCTGCGTCGGCAACGATTGGTAAAAAGAAATCAATATATTTATCATCACTAGGGTCGATACCTTGGGACCACTGAATTTCATCTGCTCTTTTAAATGTATTGTTAATTCTTCTTACCATAGTAGGCACAGAGTCATAAGCGTAGAGTGATTGGTCCGGGTACATTGTTTCAGAGGTGTTTCCATCAGCAGCAACTTGCCACCCAGAAAGATAAATTGCCTCAATGCCAGCCTTTGCCTGCTGCATTGCTTGACCTGCAGTGATTGCTCCCATGCAGTTGACATACCCTTTTTTGGATGAGCCATTAACCAGATCCCAAAGCTTTTCAGCCCCTCTTCTAGCATATGTACATTCAGGCTGAACTGATCCACGAAGCCTTACAACATCTTCAGCAGAATAAGTTCTTTTGACGTTGGACCATCTGGGATTATCTTGCCAGTCTTTCTCTAATGCTTTAATTTGCTCTTTTCTGTTCACCTTTCTCTCCTTAGTTATCACTATTTTATGAAATAGATTCTTTTAAAATATTATGTGTTATGTCAGTTTTTAGACAGATATCATATTTAACATATCAGACCTAAAGTATTGATAAAACTACTAATTGCATACCTTTTTTCATAATACCAATATTACATCTAGAAAGTTTATTTTTTTCACTATATAATATATATTTTTCATAATATGAAATTAAATGAAGCCAAGGTCGATTGATAAGAACTACAATGCCATAGAAAAATGCTTACAAATACTATCTATGTATTCTTTAGACAAGACTCAATTTTCTATCAAGGAGATTTGCATTCAATTAAACTTTAACGTTTCAACTGCATATCGAATTCTGTGTACTCTTGAGGAGTATGGATATGTATCCCGCTTAAAAAATAAAGACTATGTCATTGGGACTCAGGCACTCTATTTGAGTGCAATATACACTCAAAGTAATCATCTTGAGCAAATCAGACCTATTGTTGATCGAATAAGAGATATATCTGGTGAAACCTCATCTTTTTTTGTAGAAGAGGATGACAATCGTATTTGCTTGTATAGGGCTCATTCTCGTGATGAAATTAGACATAATATTGAGCAAGGATCTCGATTAGAGCTTAATAGAGGGGCATCAGGACGAATCATTTTGGCTTATGGCAAGAGACAAAAAGATAAAAAAGGGTTTTATAAAGATATTCGTGACCAGGGTTACTATCTATCAATTAATGAACACAATGCATCTCTATTTGCTTTAGCAGTACCGGTACTGTCGAACAGTGATAAATTTGTGGGTGCGATTGTAGTTTCAGGACCGATAAGTCGCTTTGACGATCAACAAAAAATATCATTATTAAAGCTTTTGAATGATCAACTAGATAATATTGTAATGCCATAGTCTATAGGTGATATGGGACTAAGTTGGTTAGACGTGATTCCTCTATTTATATCTACAAATTATTAATTAATAGTTTCTTAATTTTTTTTATTTTCTCTTGTTCATATGTATCATTACTTATTGGATTATGTCCGAACAATTTTACTACTTATTATTAAAATATGAAGCACCACCTATATATCGATGGCAATTATTTAGCGTCTTCCTCTGGCGAAACATTTAAGTCGATCAATCCTGCGAATGGAGAGACGATTGCTATTGTTGATCAGGCAAGTGAAAAAGATGTTGAAAAGGCAGTTTTATCGTCTGAGAGAGCTTTTAGTGTTTGGAGTCAAATGAGTGCATTTGAGAGAGGTAGAATTCTTCTCAAAGCCGTCTCTATTCTTCGAGAAAGAAATAATGAGCTTGCTGAGCTTGAGGTTCTAGATAGCGGCAAGCCACTCCAAGAGGCAAACTGTGTTGATATTCAAACTGGGGCTGATGTCATTGAATACTATGCTGGATTAGCACCCACTCTTCAAGGGTCTCAGCAGGACCTTGATTCGAATACTTTTTTTATGTCTAAAAGAGAGCCCTTAGGAGTATGCGCTGGTATTGGGGCATGGAATTACCCTATTCAAATTGCCTGTTGGAAGTCCGCTGCATGTCTTGCTGCTGGAAACACTATGGTTTTTAAGCCTTCTGAAGAAACACCGCTCAGTGTTCTAAAATTGGCTGAGATATATACCGAGGCAGGAATACCTCCAGGTGTCTTTAATGTGGTCCAGGGCGACTATAGAGTTGGTCAATTTCTGACAAGACATCCTAGAATTGCTAAAGTTTCATTTACTGGTGAGAGTGGTACTGGAAAAAAGGTAATGACTGATGCCTCTGGATCATTAAAGGAGGTAACCTTGGAGCTTGGAGGAAAGTCACCTTTAATTATCTTTAATGACGCTAACCTTGATAATGCAGTTTCTGGAGCTCTTTTGGCAAATTTTTATACGCAGGGTGAAGTCTGTACTAATGGCACAAGAGTTTTTGTTCAGTCTGCTATTTATGACAGGTTTCTTGAATTGGCATGTCAGCGAACTAAAAATATTAAAGTTGGCAATCCCTTGAATATAGAGACCCAAATGGGAGCATTAATTAGCTCTAAGCATCTTGAGAAAGTTATGGGCTATATCGATCATGCTAAAAAATCAGGTGCACGACTTATAACTGGTGGCAACCGATTTAAATCGGATGAAACTACCAATGGCTTCTTTGTCGAGCCTACCATTTTTGCTGATTGTGAAGATGAAGCAAGTTTTGTAAAAGATGAAATTTTTGGCCCTGTAATGTCTGTGCTCCGCTTTGAAGAGGAGTCTGAGGTTATTCAAAGAGCAAACAATACTAGGTTTGGTCTGGCAGCTGGAGTTTTTACTCAAGATATTAGTCGTGCTCATAGAGTCATTAACGAACTTGAGGCCGGAATTTGCTGGATAAACAGCTGGGGAGATTCTCCTGCTGAAATGCCAGTTGGAGGGTTCAAAGAGTCAGGAATAGGTCGAGAGAACGGCCCTGAAACTTTAAAGAGCTATACTCAAATCAAAAGTGTCTTTGTTCGCCTTGATGATGTTGAGAGTCCTTACTAAATAATGAAAAAGTATGAAAATAAATTTTGATTACATTGTTGTTGGTGCTGGTTCTGCGGGGTGCGTTTTGGCTAATCGTTTGAGTGAATCAGGCAAGCACAGTGTGGCTCTTCTAGAGAACGGTGGTAGTGATAAAAATATCATGATTCAAATGCCAACAGCGCTCTCTTATCCGATGAATACAAATAAGTATGCCTGGCAATTTCATACTGAGCCGGAGCCTTTTTTAGATAACAGAAAAATGCATTGTCCAAGAGGCAGAGTCATGGGAGGGTCCTCCTCAATCAATGGAATGGTTTATGTTCGAGGACATGCTGAAGATTTTAACCAGTGGGAGGAACATGGTGCTAAAGGATGGGCTTATAAAGATTGCTTGCCTTACTTTAAGCGCTGCGAGAGTTGGCATGAAGGCGAGAATGATTATCGAGGTGGAAATGGCCCTGTTTCAACTTCGAATGGTAATAATATGAAGCTTAATCCGCTATATAAGGCTTTTATTGAGGCTGGAAAAGAGGCTGGATATCCAGAAACTAAAGACTATAACGGAGAACAGCAAGAAGGCTTTGGCCCAATGCATATGACAGTAGGTGGTGGGGTTCGCTCTTCAACATCTAATGCCTACATTAAGCCAGCAAAAAATAGAACTAATCTCAAGATATTAACTAACGTACTTGTTCAAAAAGTCATACTTGAAAATAAAATAGCTACGGGCGTTGAGTATTCAATAAATGGAAATAA
Organism: Candidatus Pseudothioglobus sp. uisw_142; assembly: GCF_059512465.1. Taxonomy (NCBI): domain Bacteria; kingdom Pseudomonadati; phylum Pseudomonadota; class Gammaproteobacteria; family Pseudothioglobaceae (SeqCode); genus Pseudothioglobus (SeqCode); species Candidatus Pseudothioglobus sp. uisw_142. Next base: position 950,650 of record NZ_CM183452.1, on the reverse strand, counting down.
AAAAGCTTTAAAGGCAAATAAAGAGGTGATTCTTTGCGCAGGTTCAATTGGATCGCCACAGCTTCTTCAGTTGTCAGGCATTGGACCAAAAAAAGTTCTAGATGATGCAGGTATAGATGTTTTGCATGAGTTGCCAGGAGTTGGAGAAAATCTTCAAGACCATCTCGAGGTTTACTTCCAATATCATTGTAAAAAACCAATTACACTTAACAGTAAGCTAAACCTTTTCAGTAAGGGGCTTATAGGCATTGAATGGATATTAGCAAAGACCGGATTAGGCGCAACTAACCACTTTGAATCATGTGGCTTTATTCGCTCTCGTGCTGGCCTTAAATGGCCAAATATACAATACCATTTTCTTCCAGCTGCCATGCGATATGATGGAAATGCGGCTATGGATGGGCATGGCTATCAGGTTCATGCTGGCGTTAATAAAGTCACCAGTCGAGGTAATGTTCGGATAAAAAGTTCAGATCCAAAAGCAAAGCCAACAATTATTTTTAACTATATGAAAACTGAGCAAGATAGACAGGACTGGAGGGACTGCATTCGTCTCACTAGAGAAATTTTGAGTCAGCCAGCGCTTGATGATTTTAATGCTGGAGAGGCGAGCCCTGGTTTAGATGTGAGCAGTGATGAAGAAATTGACGCTTGGGTGAGGGCAAACGTTGAGAGTGCTTACCACCCATCATGCTCTTGCAAAATGGGTTCGCTTGATGATCCAATGACGGTCGTCAATAATGAAGGTCAGGTTAATGGAATAGAGAATCTTAGAGTAATTGATTCCTCAGTTTTTCCAACCATCCCAAATGGTAATCTTAATGGCCCTACCATCATGTTGGCAGAAAAAATGGCGGACTCGGTCCTTGGTAAAAAGCCCCTCATATCTAGCAATGTGAATGTATGGATTGATTCGAGCTGGAAGGAACTTCAACGTCTGAGTAATCCCAAGCGAAAAGTAACACAGGATTAAATATTTCAATTGTTTAAAAATTTACTTGCTTCTTTGTATAAATACGTATAAAAATTAACTCAACTTACTCATAACTTCTTCATCAATGGAAGTAGCTAAACTAAATACTTATGTTGTTGCAACACCAGAGCCTCACATCGGAGGGATGTATTGGATTTTTCTGTCTATTGAAACTAAGTGTGGAATTTTAGGAGTTGGTGAAGTGTACTCTGCATCTTTCCATCCTGAGGTTGTTGTCAAAGGCATCAAAGATGTGTTTGAAAGATATCTCAAAGACCATGACCCTCACCACGTTGAACGTTTTTATAGAGAGTGTTTCTCGAGTGGTTTTACTCAAAGGCCTGATTTAACGATGATGGGAGTCTTAAGCGGTCTTGAGATGGCTTGTTGGGATATTATTGGAAAAGCTGCAAATAAGCCAATTTATGAGCTTATAGGAGGCAAAGTTCATGATAAGCTTCGTTCATATACTTACCTGTACCCAAAAGACAAGAATGGAGTGCTTAATTACGAAGACCCGGAGCTTGGCGCAGAGTCTGCTGTCAGTTTTATGGAGCAGGGCTTTAGTGCAATTAAGTTTGATCCTGCTGGTCCTTACTCTTCATACTCTGGGCATCAAATTTCATTAAAAAGGCTTGCTCACTGCGAAAACTACACTCAAAAAATTAGGGAAGCAGTTGGTGATAATTGTGACATCCTTATTGGTACGCATGGGCAACTCTCTCCGTCATCAGCTGTAAGACTTGCAAAAAGACTTGAGAAATTTGATCCCCTATGGTTTGAGGAGCCAGTTCCACCAGGGCAATCTAGTGCAATGAGTGAAGTTGCTAAAAAAACTAAGATTCCAGTTGCAACGGGCGAGCGATTAACAACAAAGTATGAGTTTTATGATGTTTTAAAAAATAATGCGGCTTCCATTATTCAAATGAACCTAGGTCGGGTAGGTGGAATCTTGGAGGCTAAAAAAATTGCGAGTTTGTCAGAAGTTTTTTATGCTCAGATCGCACCCCATATTTACAACGGCCCAGTTGGCGCTGCTGCTAGTATTCAGCTTTCTGCTGCAACCCCAAATTTTTTAATTATGGAAAGTATAAAGACTTGGGATGGTTTTCACTCCGAAGTTTTAAAAGATTCAATTCAGTGGAGTAATGGAAATATTATTCCATCAGATAAACCTGGCTTAGGTATCGAGTTGAATTTTGACGTTGTTATTTCAAACTCACCCTACAAAGGAAAAAAACTTCACCTTTCTATGAATCAAAAGCCATATTACGTTGACGATGATTAATTTAGTATTTAGGAGGGTTTAATGAAGGTAGGTTTTATTGGTCTGGGTAATGCAGGTGGAAAGCTTGCAGGAAGCTTATTAAGAAATGGTTTTGATCTTACAGTTCTTGATCTCGATAAGTCATTAGTGAATGAGTTTATAGATCGAGGTGCATCGAGCAGTATCTCCCCAAGAGTGATGGCTGAGCTTTGTGATGTTGTAATCACTTGTCTTCCATCACCAAAGGCATGTTCAGAGGTTATGGAGTCGAAAGATGGAGTTATAGCTGGCCTCAGAGAAGGGAAGGTTTGGCTGGAGATGAGTACAACCGATGAGGCTGAAATAAGAAGAATAGGAGCAATCGTTGAATCAACAGGAGCCCTCCCAATTGACTGTCCTGTGTCAGGAGGTTGCCATAGAGCAGATACTGGAAATATTTCAATTTTTGCTGGTTGTAAAAGAGAGGCATTCGATAAAGCCTTGCCGATTCTTACAACAATGGGAAGACGAGTCCTTCATACAGGTGACTTGGGAACAGCATCAACATTAAAAGTAATGACTAATTACCTCGCTACAGTTAATCTAGTATCAATTTCTGAAGCCCTTACAACGATGAAAGTGCTTGGTATGGATATGAATGTCACCTATGAAGCAATAAAAGCCTCGTCAGGCAATTCGTTTGTTCATGAAACAGAGTCGCAGGTCATTTTAAATGGAAGTAGAGATATAAGCTTCACGATGGACCTAGTATCTAAAGACGTAGGAATATTTAATGAGCTTGCTGAACGAAAAGGGCTTGAATTGGAAATTGCACCTATGATTGTAGAAATTTTTAAGGATGGCGAAAAACGTTACGGATCGCGTGAGCTATCTCCAAATATTATTAAAAGGCTTGAAGAGAAAGCAGATGTTGAGGTTCTGGGTAGTGGATTTCCTCCTGAGATGATCGATGAAGAGCCTGAAGAGAAAGGTTATGAGGTTGAGATTCAGAACAGGAAAGATAACTAATTTCACTCAATCTATCTCGAAACAACTTCAAAACTTCATGTAATAAACAAGCCCGTTATTTTATAATTTTATATTTAATCATTCCTTTATCTTATGAGTGCTGACTTAAAACCTAATTTCGAACCTGACAACATCGTCAAAAATATAAGCAAAGCTATAAACATTGGAATGACTCATTCTGCCTTAGCAAGCAATGGGGTCGACTGGGATAGTGTTGTTGGTGTTTTGGATGAGGCCGAGCATCTGATTGGAAAAGAGATGAGCGTTAACTCTCATCTGAACTCAGTTAGGTTTTCAGATGAGTTCAATACGCAGTATGAAAAAACACTTCCTTTAATTTCAAATTTTTATAGTGATCTTGGTGCAAATAAAGATCTTTACCAAGCATTTAAGAGGGTTAGTCAGACTGAGTTAAATATCCAACAACAGCATATTGTGAATGATTCATTGCGAAGCTTTGAACTCTCTGGTGTTGCTCTAGATGGAGCTAAGTCTGAGCGATTTAAAGAAATTAAAGAGCAGTTAAGTGTTCTCAGTAATCAGTTTTCTAAAAATGTTTTACAATCAACTAATTCATGGAAAAAAACTGTCTCAGCTAATGATTTAAAAGGGTATGGCGCTGATGAGTTTTCTAAGGTCAAAAAGGGCGATCACTATGAGATCAGTCTCCAAGTGCCAGTTTATATTGATCTTATGACTTATGCTGATAGTAGCGATCTCAGAGAAGAGGTTTATAAGGCCTACATTTCAAGGGCTTCAGATATTGGGATTACTTCGAAAGAGTTTAATAATCGTCCAATTATGGATGAAATTTTAAAACTACGATCAGAAATGTCAGAATTAGTTGGGTTTTCAAATTATGCTGAATATTCGACCCAGTCAAAAATGGTTGAGTCACCAGATGCAGTTGTTGAGTTTTTAAAGAGTCTTATAGAGCTTTCAACCCCGCAAGCAGAAGCTGAATTGATTGATCTAGAATGCTTTGCAGGACATCCTTTAATGCCTTGGGATTTGATGTACTACTCAGAAAAATTAAAACAAAAAACATTTAGTTTTAAAAGTACTGACTTGAAACCCTTTTTTCCTGAAAGCAGTGTTTTTGATGGTTTATTTGAAACCATTCAAAATCTCTACAATGTTAAATTAACTGAAATTCATGAAAAGACCTATCATAAGGATGTAAGAGTCATTAATCTTGAAGATAATAATGGAGTAATTGGAAGAATATATTTAGATGTTTATGCTCGTGAGAATAAGAGGGGCGGTGCATGGATGTCAGATTATCAGGGACTTTTCAAAGAATCATTGCCGGTTGCTTTTGTTGTTTGTAACCTTAACTCTCCCTCAGAAGGGAAGCCTGCTCTATTCGATTTTGATGAAATTGTAACTATCTTTCATGAATTTGGTCATGCACTTCATCATCTTTTAACAAAGGTTCCTTTTCCATGTGCTGCGGGCATTAGTGGTGTTCCTTGGGATGGTGTTGAGCTTCCTAGTCAGTATATGGAAAATTTTTGTTATGAAAGGGAGGTGGTTAATTTAATTTCAGGTCACTGGGAGACAGGTGAAAAACTTCCTAATGTGCTATTTCAGAAGGTAATTGAATCCAAAAACTTTCAATCTGGTCTGCAAATGCTTAGGCAGTGTGAGTTTGCTTTATGGGATATCAGTACTCACATGACAAGCAATGACACATATGAGGTCCTCGGAAAAGTTAGAGAGAAAACAGCTCTATTACCTATAGTTAATGAAAATCGTTTTCTTAATTCATTTTCTCACATCTTTAGTGGAGGCTATGCAGCAGGTTATTTTAGCTATAAGTGGGCAGAAGTCTTGGCAGCGGATGCTTATGAATTTGTTAAGGAGAGTGGAGGAATTGGATCTAAATCATCCAATGATTTCAGAAGGCGCATTCTTGAAATTGGGGGAAGTTTGGATTTTATGGACCAATATGTCAAATTTAGAGGAAGTAGGCCAAAAATGGATGGACTTTTAAAAGCCTCTGGAATTTCGATTAAATGATATGAAACTTGGTAAAATAAAATTTTTTTGCTAACTATAACTAGAACAAATAATGATTAAATATTTATTAGGTGCAATTCTTACATTAGCCATTATTGGCGGCGCCTTTTCATTCCAGTCTAATGACCAAAGTTGGCAAATAATTGTTCATAAAGAGGAAGCTTTCAAAAGTGTCACTAATGGTGCCCTAAGAATTTATAAGATTGGATTAGGTCTTTTTACAGATACAGACCTAGTTGACAAGGCTTCAATTATATTGGAAGAAAGTTAATAGCTTCTAGGGTACTTTAGAAATCAAGATTGATCCGTTTGTACCACCAAACCCAAAAGAATTTGAAATTGCGTGATCTATTTTCATTTCTCTTGCTTCATTAGCTGCATAATCTAAGTCGCAATTTGGATCTTGATTAAATATATTAATCGTTGGAGGTGCTATTTGGTCTCTAATGGCTAAAGCAGTAAATACTGCCTCAATTCCACCTGCAGCTCCAAGAAGATGTCCAGTCATCGATTTTGTTGAGCTCATGACAATATTTTTTGAGTGAGCACCTAATGCTAATTTGGCAGCATCCGTTTCAGCAATATCACCAGCAGGCGTAGAGGTTCCATGTGCATTAATATAGTCAAGCTGGTCTTCATTAATCTTGGCGTTTCTCATAGCGTTTTTCATGCACCTTGCAGCTCCCTCGCCTCCTTCGGAAGGAAGCGTCATGTGATATGCATCACTACTCATACCATATCCAGCAAGCTCTCCATAAATTCTCGCACCACGTTTTTTAGCGTGTTCATATTCTTCTAGGACAACGACACCAGCTCCATCACCAAGGACGAACCCGTCTCTATCAACATCCCAGGGTCTTGAGGCCGTCTCAGGATCATCATTTCTTGTTGAGAGTGCGCGCGCAGCTGCAAAGCCGCCTAGTCCGCAATTGGTAGAAGACATTTCAGTTCCTCCAGCAATCATCACGTCAGCATCACCATATTCAATTATTCTTGAAGCATCTCCAATATTATGAGTTCCAGTAGTGCAAGCAGTAACAATGGCAAAATTAGGCCCTTTAAGGCCATATTTGATAGACATATTACCTGAGACCATATTGATGATTGAGGAGGGCACAAAGAAAGGTGAAATCCTTTTAGGGCCTTTTTCTCTAAATAAGTCTGCTGTTTTTTCAATCGTTGTCAAGCCGCCAATCCCAGCTCCAATTGCAACACCAATTCTTTCAGCATTATGTTCTGTAACCTCAAGTCCACTATCTTCAAACGCTTGAATACCAGCAGCCATTCCATAGTGAATGAAAACATCCATTTTTTTTGCTTCCTTTGGGCTTAGGTACTGGGCGACATCAAAGCCTTTAACAGCTCCACCAAACTTGACTGTTTGAAGTTCAGTATCAATATTGTCAATTGGGGCAATACCAGAAACGCCATTAATAATGTTTTTCCAGACATCATTTACATTATTACCAACTGGACATACAATGCCTAAACCTGTTATCACAACTCTTCTTTTACTCATAATGGATTAAGTGTTAAATTTAATGAAGTAATTTTAAAGGATTTTACAAATTAAAAATTGAGTAAAAAAAAAGGCGTTTTACTTTTTAAAGTAAACGCCTTAATAGATTTATTGATGAATGTTATGTATTTGCGTTAATGTAGTCGATTGCCTGTTGGATAGTTGTAATATTTTCAGCTTCCTCATCTGCAATTTCACAATCAAACTCTTCTTCAAGTGACATTACAAGTTCTACAGTATCTAATGAATCCGCCCCTAAGTCGTCTATGAATGATGCATTGTTATCAATTTCACCACTAACATCTAACTGCTCACTTACAACTTTTCGCACTCTATCTTCAATACTCATTTTGAGTCAAATCCTTAAATTGTTTAAAAGTGTATATTTTATCTTCAAAAAACACTAAATAGCGTTAAATTTTTAAATATTTATTGATAAATATTAGTACTGTTTAATTAATGTATTTTGGAATTATGTTTTTAAGAAGAAATTAAATTTAATATATCACTAATCACTGATAGTAGATATTATTTAGACATTAGCAAGATTGCCTTTTGTTTCTAGCCAAGATTTTCGATCAGATGCTCTTTTTTTGGAAAGTAGCATATCCATAGTCTCTTGTATCTGAAGAGGATGGTTTAGAGTGAGCTGAATCAGTCTTCTTGTATCAGGCTGCATAGTAGTTTCTCGGAGCTGCTTAGGATTCATTTCACCAAGTCCCTTAAATCTTTGAACCTGAATTTTTTGACGTTGATTTTCTTTTAAAAGCCTTGCTTCAAACTGTTCTTTTTCTTTATCATCAAGTGCATAAAAGACTTGTTTTCCAGCATCTATTCTATAAAGCGGAGGCATTGCAACATAAACATGTCCTTGGCTCACTAACTTAGGAAAATGTTTGACGAAGAGTGCGCAAATTAATGTCGCAATATGAAGGCCATCTGAGTCAGCATCAGCTAAGATGCATACCTTTCCATACCTCAATCCAGATAGATCATTGTTATCTGGCTCTAGACCAATTGCAATACTGATATCATGAATTTCATTTGAAGCAAGAACTTGAGATGAGTCAACCTCCCACGTATTAAGAATTTTACCTCTTAAAGGAAGTATTGCTTGATAATTCTTGTCTCTTGCTTGCTTTGCTGAACCACCAGCAGAATCACCCTCAACTAAAAAAACTTCTGTTTGCTCAAGATCAGAACTCGTGCAATCTGAGAGCTTGCCAGGGAGAGCTGGACCACTAACAATTTTTTTTCTGACAACTTTTTTAGCAGTTTTTAATCTTGATTGAGCATTAAGAATGGCTAATTCAGCAATTTTTTCTGCGATATCAGTATGCTGATTGAGCCACAAACTAAAAGAGTCTTTAACGACACCAGAGACAAATGAGGCGCATTCTCTTGAGGAGAGTCTTTCTTTTGTTTGACCAGAGAATTGAGGATCTAAAATTTTAATTGAAAGAACATAAGCAATTCTTTGCCAAACGTCATCAGGAGTTAGCTTAATATTTTTTGGAATAAGGTTTCTAAATTCACAGAATTCTTTAAGGGCATCAGTCAGTCCAGATCTTAGGCCATTAACATGGGTTCCTCCACCAATAGTTGGAATAAGATTCACAAAACTTTCGGCAGTAATATTGCTGGTGTTTTCAGTCCAAGTTAAAGCACAATCTAATTGCTCTTCCTTGGTTTTAAAAGAGGTTAAAAATGGAATAGATGGGATGCATTCAAGACCATCCAAAGAGGCCTGCAAGTAATCTTTTATGCCATCTTTAAAGACCCAAGTATCTTCAGTTTCATCAATTTCATTTTTAAAATTAACCTCAAGACCAGGACATAAGACAGCTTTAGAGCGAAGATTATGTCTCAGTTTTTTTATTGAAAATTTTACTGAATCAAAAAATTTCGCATCGGGCATAAATTTAATCAGAGTTCCTGTATTGCGCTTCCCAACAGCGCCTATTTCCTCAAGATCATTGGATTTGACACTGGATTCAAATTTCATATAGTACTGCTTTGCATCTCTTTTAATCCAAACTTCAATTGAGCTTGATAGGGCGTTTACGACAGATATGCCAACACCATGAAGCCCACCAGAGAACTGGTACGAGTCGTTTGAAAATTTACCACCAGCGTGGAGTTTAGTCAGGATGACCTCAACGGCAGGTGTTCCTTCTTTTGGATGAATATCTATTGGTATTCCTCTACCGTTGTCTTCGACCGACATAGAGTTGTCTGTGTGAAGCGTAACATTAATCTGGGTAGCATAGCCCGAGACTGCCTCATCGACACTATTATCAACCACTTCTTGTGCAAGATGATTAGGGTTTTCAGTGTCTGTATACATGCCTGGGCGTTTTTTGACTGGCTCCAGGCCAGTAAGAACTTCTATAGAAGATGCGTCGTAATTAGACATATTTTGAATTGGGTTTGAGTGGCAATAATAATACCAAAAAAAAGCCCCATAAAATGGGGCTTTTCACTATAAAACAAATAGAATTACATCATACCTGGCATGCCGCCACCCATGCCGCCCATATCAGGCATTGCAGGACCGCTTTCTTGAGGCATATCAGTTATCATTGCTTCAGTTGTAATCATTAAACCAGAGATACTCGCTGCATGTTGAAGAGCTGCACGTGATACCTTGGTTGGATCTAAGATACCCATTTTAAGCATGTCTCCATACTCTTCTGAAGCAGCATTGTAGCCATAATTACCCTTGCCTTTTAAAACTTCATTTAAAACAACTGAGGCCTCACCACCACCATTAGTAACGATTTGTCTTAAAGGCTCTTCTAAGGCGCGTCTACAGATGCTGATACCTACATCTTGATCGCTGTTATCACCTTTAAGTTTATCTAGTGATGAGATAGCGCGTACAAATGCGACACCTCCGCCAGGAACAACACCTTCTTCAACAGCTGCGCGAGTTGCATGAAGTGCATCATCAACACGATCTTTTTTCTCTTTCATTTCAACTTCAGTTGCCGCGCCTACTTTAATGACTGCAACGCCGCCAGAAAGTTTAGCTAAACGTTCTTGCAGCTTCTCTTTGTCATAATCTGAGCTTGTGGCTTCAATTTGAGTTTTGATTTGACCAATACGAGAGGTGATATTCTTTTTAGCACCTGCACCATCAATCACTGTAGTATTGTCTTTGCCGATTTCAATACGTTTAGCAGTGCCTAAATGCTCTTCAGTAATAGCTTCTAGTGACAAGCCAACTTCTTCAGAAATAACTGTTCCGCCAGTAAGGATTGCAATATCTTCAAGAATCGCTTTACGACGATCACCAAAGCCTGGAGCTTTAACAGCAGCTACCTTAACAATGCCGCGCATATTATTAACAACAAGAGTTGCTAGTGCTTCACCCTCAATATCTTCAGCAATAATAAGAAGAGGTTTTCCAGCTTTTTGAACCGCTTCAAGGGCTGGTAATAAGTCACGAATATTTGCAATTTTTGAATCATGTAACAAAATATATGGATGCTCAAGGTCTGCAGACATTTTTTCCTGGTTATTTATAAAGTATGGTGAAAGGTACCCGCGATCAAACTGCATTCCTTCAACGACATCAAGTTCGTTTTCAAGAGTTGAGCCCTCTTCTACCGTAATTACACCTTCTTTTCCAACTTTTTCCATAGCCTCAGCAATAATTGAGCCAACAGATGTGTCTGAATTGGCTGAAATAGTTGCAACTTGCGCAATTGCTTCACTGTTTTTACATGGTTGGGATGCTTTTTGTAGATTTGAGACAACTGCCGCAGTGGCTTTATCAATGCCCCTTTTTAGATCCATAGGATTCATTCCAGCTGCTACAGACTTAACACCCTCAGATATTAGCGTTTGAGCTAAAACTGTAGCGGTAGTTGTTCCATCTCCCGCAATATCATTAGTTTTGGAAGCAACTTCTTTAACCATCTGGGCACCCATGTTTTCAAATTTACCTTCAAGTTCAATCTCTTGAGCAACAGAAACTCCATCTTTAGTGATAGAAGGAGCACCAAATGATTTGTCTAAAACCACATTTCTACCTTTGGGTCCAAGTGTAACTTTCACTGCATTTGCAAGAGTGTTTACCCCTGACATCATTAAATCTCTAGCTTCTGAGCTAAATTTTACGTCTTTCGCTGACATTATAAATCTCCTTTATTCTTCAATTACTGCAACAATTTCATCTTCACTCATCACTAGAAGCTTTTCGTCTCCAACAGTGATTTCAGAACCTGAATATTGACCAAACATTACCGTGTCACCAACTTTAACATCCAATGGGATTAAGTCTCCTTGTGAACTAATTCTTCCATTTCCTGCTGCTACAACCTCGCCTCTTGATGGCTTTTCAGTTGATGAATCAGGGATGATTAAACCACTAGCTGTTGTTTTCTTTTCTTCTACTCTTCGAACGATTACACGATCGTGTAGGGGACGGATTTCCATGTTTTCTCCTGGTATTACATAAAAAATTGTCGTAAAAAAGTTGTTACTCTTCTAGACGTTCTTTAAGCTTTTTGATAGCTTTATTTTCAAGTTGACGAACCCTTTCAGCGGAAACACCATACTTGTCTGCTAATGTATGTAAGGTCGATTTTTCTTCTTTCAAGTACCTAGCTTGTAAAATATCGATACTTCTCTCATCCAAAGAAGAAAGAGCTTGATAAAGCTTATTGTGTTGGTCTTCTTGACTTTTGTTGCTGACCACTAATTGCTCTGGATTTTTACCAGGATCAGATATGTAGTGCTCAGGAGTGTAAGTGTCTTCATCATCATTCACTTCAAACGCAACATCGTTGAGTTGAAGTCTTGATTCCATTTCAATAACATCTTTTTCTCTAACGCCTAAATCTTCAGCGATTACTTTTGCCTGCTCGCTGGTTAAAGATTGGAATATGTTAGATTTAGCTTGTTTTAGTTTGAAAAAGAGTTTTCTTTGTGCTTTTGTTGTAGCGACCTTAACAATTTTCCAATTCTTGAAAATATATTCGTGAATTTCAGCGCGTATCCAGTAAACAGCAAATGAAGAAAGCCTGACTTTTTTATGAGGGTTGAAGCGTTTAACCGCCTTCATTAAGCCGATTGTGCCTTCTTGGATTAAATCTGCTTGCTCGAGTCCATAACCCTTGTAACCGTGAGCAACAAACGCTACAAAGCGCATGTGCGCTAGAACTAGCTTTTGGGCTGCAGATAAGCTTCCATCCTCATAAAGTTCGATAGCTAAGTTATATTCCTCCTCTGGGGAAAGAATAGGAGGGTACTTTTGTACCTCTAGATCTCTAGATACGTTTTTTATCGATAATGCTAATTCACTCATTAAGTTTCCAAGTACGATAAATCAGAGGCAAATTATACCAAAAAAATGATTTATATCAATTCATTAAGTAAATATTTATGTCTTAAAACTTGTTTTTCAAGTGTTAGTTCAGATTTATTGAAAATATCATTGGTATGATGAATGATGGTTTTTAAATTTGATAATGCGTCTTCAAAGATATCATTAATCACGAGATAATCAAATTCGTCATAGTGTTTCATTTGATTTTCAGCGTCAGACATTCTATTTTTAATTGTTTCATCATCATCCTGACCACGACCCTTAAGTCTTTCGAGTAAAGATTTTTTTGAAGGAGGCAATATAAAAATACTAATGGCATTAGGCATATTTGCTTTAACTTGACGAGCTCCTTGCCAATCAATCTCGAGAATTACATCAATATTTTTATTCAGATTTTCCTGAATTTTCTCTCGAGAGCTTCCGTATAGGTTTCCAAATACTTCGGCATGTTCAACAAATTCTCTATTAAGAATCATTTTTTTAAAGTCAGTTTTAGAGATAAAGTGATAATTGACACCATCAACTTCACCATCTCTTGGTTTGCGCGTAGTGTGGGTGACTGACAAGTATAAATGTTCTGAGTTTTTGAGTAATGCATCGACTAAGGTTGTTTTTCCACACCCTGAAGGAGCAGCAATGATGAATAAATTAGACATTAGTTAGTAGAGTTTTTTATCATTATTTTGGAATATATCCCTTGATTTGATCAAGATCATTGTCCGAAAAAAAATACTTTTCCATTTGTTCTTTTAAGTAGGCTTGAGAAGACTCTTCAAATAAATTTAAGTTATTTTCATTAATAAGCATTGTTTGGTGATCAAGCCACATTTGCCACGCTTCCTTAGAGACTGAATCTAATATTTTTTTTCCAAGCTCACCAGGGTAGGGGGCTCTATCTAAACCTTCTGATTCTTTTTTTAATTTAACGCAATAAACTGTACTCATAAATTTTTAAATCTAACTCCAAGTATAAATAGTGATAAAAAATAGATAGCTATTGATATAGCTATCGTCTTAACAATGAGCGCAGATCTTTCGATCATTGAGGACCCATAATAAATATCAATATCCGAATCAAAATAGATAATGTATAAAGACATTATAAAGACTGATAATATAACTTTAAATAACATTTTATATAGATTAATGTGCAACTTATAGATAGACTGCTTGATTAAGAAAAAGTAAAGTATCAAGGCATTTAGCAGCGCTGAAATAGAGGTTGCTACAGCTAGGCCAACATGTCCATAAAATTGAACTAATATAAGGTTTAAAATAATATTTGAAACCATTGCAACAACTCCAGCCTTGACAGGTGTTTTGGTATCTCCTCTAGATAAAAAAATAGGTGCAAAGATTTTAATAGCAATAAATGCCATTAATCCTGAACCATAAGCTTGAAGACTATATGAAGTTTTTATTGCTGAATTAATATCAAATGCTTCATATTGAAAAAAAGTAACAATCAATTCTTCTGAAAGAAGAACTAATCCAATACAAGCTGGAATACCAAATAAAACTGCCAATATAATTGCTCTATCAATAGTTTCGATAAAGTTCTTAGAATCTTTTTGAGCATGATAATTACTTAGTTTTGCTAAAGCAACAGTTGCAAGTGCTATTCCAATCAATGCCAATGGAAACTCCAATAATCTATCTGAATAGTAAAGCCAGGAAACACTTCCTGCAATAAGTGTTGAAGCAATCATGGTATCAACCAAAAGGTTTATTTGAGAGACCGAAACTCCAAATAATGCAGGCAACATTCTTTTTTTAAGTGTTACAAGAGCTTGATGATGTCCAAATTTTAATTTTGGTAGTCTTTTAATTTTTCTTAAAAAAGGAATTTGAAATGCAAGCTGCGCAATACCGCCTATTAAGACGCCCCATGCAAGGGCCATAATTGGAGTTGATAGATATTCTGATAAGAAAATTGCACTTAAGATTAATGAAATATTAAGTAAGACAGGTGTAAATGCGGGGACTATAAAATTATCATAAGTATTAAGAATTGATCCTGATAAAGCTGTCAGTGAAATAAGTAATAAATATGGAAAAGTTATTCTTAGCATGCTTGACGCTAGTTGAAACTGGGAATTATCAGATTGAAAGTAGAATCCCCATGCAAATAAAAAGATAATAAGAGGTGCAATAATTACAGCTACAAGAGTAATAATCATTAGAACACTTAACAGCTTGGTCGCTATATGATTAATTACTAACTGAACTTCTTGATCACTATGATTTGCTTTAGTGGCAGCTAAGATTGGTAAAAATGCTTGAGAAAATGCACCTTCAGCAAACAAACGTCTAAAAAAGTTTGGAATTCTAAATGCGACTAAAAATGCATCTGTCAGCTCATTAGCACCAAAAAGCCTTGCAATAACAAAGTCTCTGATGAGACCTAATATCCTTGAAACAAAGGTCATTGCAGAAACAATGCTGCTTGACCTTATAAATGATTTGGACATGATTTATGGTAATTAATTACTCATCTGCTGGACCGCGCATAATGCCCACTCTTGAATTCCTGATGCATTTTACGAATTGCATGACTTCAGGGCTATCAGACTCTGATGCTTCAAGCTTACTAAGAGCTTGATCCAAAAGCCTTCCCTGAGAGTCCCTATAAACTACCTTAAAGGCTCTTTTAACTGAAGAGATAGAACTCGCACTAAAGCCTCTTCGTTTCATTCCTACAGAATTGATACTTCTAATTTTTGGATGAATCCCTGAAGCAACCATATAATCAGGGATATCTTTGTTAATTTGGGACCCCATTCCTGCATAAGTATGCCTACCAATGTTACAAAATTGTTTCACTAGTGCAAACCCTCCAAGAATAGCCCAATCAGAAATTCTAACATGTCCAGCTAGAGAAGCATTGTTCGACATGATGATATGATTTCCAAGTTGGCAGTCATGAGCAATGTGAACATATGACATCAGCATATTATTTGAACCAATCCTTGTTAAGGAGTTTTCTTTTTCTGTGCCTCTATTAATTGTACAGAACTCCCTTATCAGATTATCATCACCAATTACTAGATTACTTTCTTGACCTTCTTGATAGGTAATATCTTGAGGGTCTCCTCCAATTGATGCAAAAGAATAGATATGATTGTTTTTTCCAATTTTAGTGGGGCCTTCAATTACTGCATGAGAGTCAATAACTGTTCCAGCACCAATTTCAACGTTAGCACCAACTAGGGCATATGCAGATATTATTGCATCCTTATGGATTTTTGCACTCTCATGAATAATAGCTGAGGAATTAATAGGCATTATCAGTTACCTGCTTTTTTTTGTGTGCATAAAATTTCCGCTGATGTGACAAGTTCCCCTTCAACTTTTGCTGTACAATTAAATTTCCACATGCCGCGCTTAACTGTAACAACTTCTGCATGGATTTCAAGCTGATCACCAGGCTCAACAATTCTTTTAAAGCGAACTTTATCGACACCAACCAACATATATATTTGACCAACTTCAGGTCTTCCTACTTCTGATTTAAACGCCAATATTCCAGTTGCTTGAGCCATAGCCTCAATAATTAAAACACCAGGCATGATTGGCTGGTCAGGAAAGTGACCAGTAAATTGTGGCTCATTAAAAGAAATATTTTTAATAGCTGTCAAATTTTTTCCTGATTCAAAGCTTATTACCCGATCAACAAGTAAAAAAGGGTATCGATGAGGTAAAAAATTTTTAACCTCGTTTATATTCATTTCCATAGTATTACCTAATATTCTTTAATTTAATCTTCATAAAAGTGGCAATTTTATCAAGTTTTGTTAGCCATATGCCTACCTTTTTCCATTCTGAATGAAGCATAAGAGGGACAAAACCAGTATATACGCCAGGTTTAGTAATGTCTCTATTGACAGTACTAGTAGCATTTATAACAACATCATCTGAAATCTTTAAGTGCCCAACAATGCCTACCGCACCTCCTATCATGCATCTTTTGCCAATAACTGTTGTTCCAGCTATGCCTGTTTTTGCTGCAATAGCGGTATCTTCACCAATAATAACGTTATGAGCTATGTGAATAAGATTGTCAATCTTTACGCCATCATGAATTTCAGTATCTGAAATAGTACCTCTATCAATCGTAGTATTAGCTCCAATTGATACGTTATTCCCAATTAAAACATTTCCAAGATGAGCAATAGAACTCCATTTTTTATCAGAACCCCTTGCATTACCAAAACCTTCAGAACCAATTACAGCTCCTGGAGAAATTACGCAGTTGCTTCCAATTTGACACCCCCTTTGAATGGTAACATTTGATTCAATTATTGAGTTAGGGCCAATTGTGACATTATTTTCGATTACACAATTAGCTCCAATTGTTGAACTCTTTCCAATCTTGACATTTTTACCAATCAAACTATTTTCTGCAACTTTTGAGCCTGGATAATTTAATTGATGTTCATGATTAAAATCTCCAATATCTTGAGTAATTTTAAATTCATGACTAAGGCTTGAGTAAGCAAGATAAACATCGTCAATTAAGATAAAGTCTCTTGGACAGAACTCTATCAGACTTTTATTGATAATAAAAGCACCGGCTGTTGAATTTATTAAAGATTCTTTATATTTTTTATTAACTGCGTAAGATATTTGACTTGAATCTGCAGAGTCTAAGGCGCCAATACCATGAATTAATTTGGAAGAGTCTCCTTCAATTGAGCCTCCAACTAGCTCAGCAATTTCTTTAAGTGTTAATATCATGGTGAAAGTTTTTCAATTTTTTCTATGATATTTTGAGTTATGTTAACCTTGTCGCTCACGTAGGCAACATCTTTATAAAAAATGAGATCATAGCCTTCCTCTTGAGCGTAAGCATTAATTGTTTGATTGACAAGAGTTTCAATTTCATTAAGAAGATTGATTTTTTTATTATTCATTGTTCTCTGCCAGTATTCAGTTTCTCTCTTGAAGGTATTCTCTAAATTTATAAGCTTAGATAATTCTATTTCATCAACACTGGAATCGCTAGTTTTTTTATTTGATTCAATATTCGCTCTAAGAAGCTCAATGTGTTGAAATAAATCTAATAACTCTTTCTTTTTTGGCTCAAATGAACTAGAGATTAAATCTATACTCTTTTTATATTGAGGAAGATTTACAACAACTTGATTTGTATCAATAAAACCAATTTTAATATTGTCTGCATTTGCTGACAATTGAAAACTGCACAATAAAAATATTAGTAATACCCTCATAGGGTTTTTAGAAGCCAGTTCCTAATGAGAATCCAAAGTCTTCTGTAATATCACCATCTTTTTTAATAATAGGGGTTGAAATAAACGCTCCAATTGACCCTATGGGACTTAAATAAGCAAACCCAAGCCCAGTTGACATTCTAATATCACCAAATTTAATATTTGAGCTACTTTCAAAAATATTACCTGCATCTATAAAGGCACTCATTCTCATCTTTTCATTATTATCAAAAAAGAAAGCAGGAGTTATTAGATTTGCACTTCCAAGTATTGCAATTTCACCACCTTTTGCTTTCCCATTAAGATACAGTGGCCCAAGTGTCTTGTTTCCAAAACCTCTCACTGAACCACTACCTCCTCCAAAATTTCGCTTAAAAAATGGAAGTTTTTTGTCATCATATCCTTTGGAAAGGTTAAAGTTTCCGGTTAGTTTTAGAGTTATAGTTTCATTTACGGGGTTATAACTAGTATGGTCTAAATTAAAATCATAATATTTATAATCACCTATAGGGAGGGAGATGCCAGTAGAAAGTGAATTCTTAATCCCTTCTGTTGGGTACAAATAGTCATTAAGTGTATTCTGACTCCAATTAACATTTATTTTAAATTCATCTTTGTCATTAGATAAACATTGAGATGATTCATAATCTAAGCTAGCAAATAGTGTGCTGCATTTAACATCATTATTTGAATATTCAAACTCAGTATTAATTTTTGTATCATTACTTAGAGGAACACCATATCCAAAGTTAAAACCAGTTGTGTCAACTTCATAAGAGTTCTCAGCAATATCATCATCATTTATTTCACTTTTAAAAGCTCCAAAACTAATACTATGTCCTTCATCATTAAAATTAGGATTCATAAAATAGAAACTAACTCTATTGTAAGATTCTGAAATTTTAAAATTAGCATTAAGAGTATTTCCACTTCCAAATATATTTTTTTCTTGTATGCCAGCTCCAAGCGCTATTCCATAATTATTGCTGTGCGAAACTGAGAAACTTACAGAGCCAGTTTGTGTTTCTTCAAGAGTATATTTGACATTAATTTTGTCAGGCATTCCTTCGACTGGAGAGGTTGAAATATTAACATCAGAAAAATATCCAAGTCTTCTTAATTTTAGAAGAGAGTCCCTTAAAATACTTCTAGAGTATAGGCCTCCCTCTGAAATACCAATTTCTCTTCTTATTACCTCATCCTGAGTTCGGGTGTTTCCTGATATTATAATTCTATTAATGTAAATTTTATTATTAAGTTTAATATTGAAGTTGATGTTTACTGAATTTAAAAAATCCGATGTTACAGGTTTAATTTCTATATATGCATAACCTTTATCTGCATATAAATCTGTTAATGTTTGGATATCTTTGATAATAAGATTACGATTAAATATATCTCCTTCTTTCATAGTTATTTGACTCTCAAGCTCATTTTTGCTAATAACCCCTAATTCCCCATCAAAAGAAATTTTTCCAAGTTGGTATTGGACTCCCTCAAGGATTTCGATATTTATAGAGATTTTCTCTTTCTTATCATCAAGCTCTGATTCGATTTTAAGAATCTCAAAGTCCAAATATCCTGAATCAAAATACTTATTCGTAATTGAATCAATTCCTTTAGTCAAATCATCTTCAGTGAACAAGTTTTTATTAGTAAAAAAACTAAATAAGTTTGATTCACCAATTTTGAATAAGCGAATCAAATCATCTTCAGAAAGCTTAACATTGCCAGAAATTGAAAGTTTGTCAATCTTAGCCCTCTCACCTTGCTGAATAAGTAATTCAATCCCCACTCTATTTTGAGTGTCAGTAGATACATTTTGGTTAATTACGATATTATAGTAACCAGATTCTAAATATTTAGCCACAAGAATTGATATAAAGTCATCAAGTTTATTTTGTGTAAATGGATTGCCAGTAGAAAGATTATTCTTCACAAGCTCCTCATCAAGTAGTTCATTGCTCATCAACATCTTTTCACTCTTAAGCCAACTTGAAATACCTGAGCCAGAATCAAGATTGAAGTCAAAATACTTTATCGTAGGATTCTCTACCAAGGTGATATCTAAATTACCCTGTGTATTAGAAACACTAATGTCAGAGTAAAGGCCAGTTTTAAAAAGTGATTGAATAATTGCATTACTAGTAGTGCTTGAATATTCATCACCAAGTTTGACAGGTAATTCTTTCAATAAGGTGCTTTCAGCATTGTTGTTTAGGCCTATGAATTTAATCTCATTTATTGTATTTGAGTAGGCATTTGTTGTAAAAAATAAGAAAAGAAGAAATAAGGATTTTATTAATTTATTTTTCATTTTTTTTACCTTTAATAATTAAATTTGTTTTTACAAAGATGTTTGGCACATAAAATAAACTCTTAATAAAGTGATTTTAACAAATTAACCTCGCTTGTTGTCAATCTAACAAAAATTAAAATCTTCACTTTAAATAGAAACTTTATGATAATTTTTATTGTTATTGTCCTTTACGCGATTACTGTAATCCCGCCACAATTCTTCTTTATCGACTCCTAAATGAAGCAAATAACTCCAGGAATAGATTCCAGTAGTATGCCCATCACTAAAATGTATAGCAATTGCATAATTGCCCATTGGTACAAGAGATGATATTGACACATCTTGTTTGTTTAACTGCAATGTTTCTTGCCCTGGACCATGACCTCTCACTTCTGCTGAAGGTGAATACACTCTTAAGAATTCACTAGTCAAACCATAATCATCTTCTTTGAAGCTAACAGTGAGTAGTTTTTTATCTTTGCTAAGCGTTATATTATTTGGAGGGGTCATTCTTTTTAATGGAAGATTAATGTTAATAAATTTTAACATAGCAGTAATTGAAAAACTCTTAAGACAAACAGTTAAAATATAATAATGATAAATTTTACAAAAATGCATGGCTTAGGAAATGATTTTGTTATCATGAGCAATCTTGATGGGGATGTTTGTCTTTCTGTTGAAGAAATACGTCAATTGGCTGATCGTCGCTTTGGAATTGGTTTTGACCAACTTCTGATGATTGAATCTGCAACCTCAAAAGTTGCTGATTTTAGATATGTCATATTTAATGCTGATGGCTCTGAAGTAAGTCAGTGTGGGAATGGTGCAAGGTGTTTTGCGCTATATATTCAGAAAAAAAACCTTTCATATAAAAATCCTCTGACCGTTGAGACGAATGCTGGCCGCTTAGTTCTAAATATAAATAGTGATGACACTGTAAAAGTTGATATGGGAGTACCTAATTTTGAGCCTTCTAAAATACCTTTAAACTTAAATCAAGTGTTACCAGAATATAATGTTGAAGGCTATATGATTGGATCACTGGCCATTGGAAATCCACATGCTATTTTGATTCAAGATGAAATTAATGACATTGATGTTATTGCTTCTAAACTTCAGTCTAGTGAGTTATTTCCAGAGGGAGTTAATGTTGGCTTCATGAAAGTCTTAAATAAAAGTGAAATTCAGCTAAGAGTAATAGAGAGAGGGGTTGGGGAGACTCTTGCTTGTGGCTCTGGTGCATGCGCTGCTGTAATTCATGGAGTAAGACAGGGGCTACTGGATTCTAAAGTCATAGTCCATTTGAATGGTGGAGATGCAACTGTAGAGTTTGAAGGAGAGAAGGTCTATTTAACTGGACCTGGTAAGTTTGTTTATGAAGGCTCTGTTAACCTGAGAAGTGGATCTTCTTAGATTTCAACTGAATCCTGCGAAATATAAATATTGTTTGATAAATTGTAAGCTGTAAGCTGTCCGCCCCAGATGCATCCATGGTCTAGAGGGTAAATGTTATTTGTGTCTACATTGTTTAGTGAAGACCAATGCCCAAAAAAGATTTTTTGCTCTTTCAATAAGCGGTTTTTATGAAGAAACCAGGCTTTATAGTCTGTTGGATTTTTATCAACATTGAGTTTATGTTCAAACTCAAGCTCGCCATCTTCCTTGCAAAATCGCATCCTCATCAAGGCATTGATTGTGTAACGACATTTTTCCTCAATAGTAAGAGTTTCTGACCATGAGTGAGGTAAATTACCATACATCTGAGATAAAAATTCACTTGGATTTTTATTTCGAAGTTGGCTGTGAACCATCGCAGCATTATTGATGACATCTGATTGAGACCAGTTTGGTGGAACGCCAGCGTGAACCATTAAGGAGTCCTCATACTCGATTACTAAAGGCCTCTCAATAAGATAATCTAACAAAGTATTTTTATCATTAGCTTCAAGAATATCATAAAAGGTATCTTTTTTATTTGGATGTCTCTCTGTAAGGGCGCAAACTAGTAGATGGAAATCATGGTTTCCTAACACCATGTTTGCGTTATCTTTATTAGAAAGTATAAACCGGAGTGTTTCTAATGAATGAGTTCCACGGTTGACAACATCACCTAAGAAATATAAACGATCTCTATCAATATTAAAGTTAATTTTTTTTAGAAGTGCATTAAGGCTATTAAAGCATCCCTGAACATCACCAATGGCATAATCCATATAACTTTTTAATGCAAGGTATGAGGTTCGCTCAATGTAAATTCAGGGATGTCTGCATCAAACCTTTGGCCTATGTCGCTAATCATTCCATAAGAGCCTTTCATGGTCCCTGTCTCAGTACTAATAATTGCTCCAGAGCTATATTTAAAGCTTTCACCAGGTGATAAATGTGGCTGTTGACCAATAACACCCTCACCAATTACCTCTTCAGTTTCGCCCGATTCGTCTTGAATGAGCCAACGCCTTGTCCTAAGTTGAGCGCCAGTATCACCTTGATTAGTAATCGTAATGGTATAGGCATAGGCATATTGTTTATTAAGGATATCTGATTGATCCGAAAGGTAGGTTACTTCAACATTAATTTCAATTTTGTTTTTCATAATCATTCATAAGAGTTACAAAGTTTTCAACGCTTAACATTTCAGCTCTTTGAGATAGATCAATGTCAGTTTGAGATTGATTTAGAACTAATTTTAAACAATTTTTTAGTGTTTTTCGTCTTTGAGAAAATGCTATTTTAACGATCTCCTCAAGAGGCTTAGAGTCTTGAACGAGCGGCTGTTTTTTAGTTTTTAAATAGAGTATAGCAGATTCAATTTTGGGTTGTGGATCGAAAGATTCTTTAGGCACAACAAACATAAGTTCGGTATCAAAAAAAGTCTGCATAATGACGCTTATCCTTCCATAGACTTTACTTCCAGGAGGGGCTACTATTCGATCTACAACTTCTTTTTGAAGCATAAATGTCATATCAATAATATTATCCCTATAGTTAAGCAAATGAAACAACAAAGGAGATGATATATTGTATGGAAGATTGCCTACAATTCTAACCTTCTGCTTAAATTGATCAAAATTAAAAACCAAAGCATCAGACTCATGAATAGTTATTTTTATATTATTCTTTTTTTTAAGAAGGGCTATTAAGTCTCGATCAATTTCAATGACGTGAATGTTTTCCAAATAATCTATTAATGGGAATGTTAGGGCGCCTTTTCCAGGCCCTATTTCAATGATATGATCATTTTTTTTAGGAGAGATTGTTGAAACAACTTGGTTAATGATCTGATGATCAACTAAAAAATTTTGGCCAAATCTTTTTCGAGGTTTATGAGGCATTACTGCTTAGTTTTTGAAAGAATGACAAGGCGCAGTTAAAACTTCCAAGACTAATATTGCCACTCCCCGCAAGGCCTAGTGCAGTCCCATGATCAACTGAGGTTCTAATAAAAGGAAGACCAAGCGTAATATTGGCTGCATTCTTAAATCCACTTGCTTTTAAAACGGGTAAGCCTTGGTCATGGTACATTGCAAGGACGACATCAATATCTTTTAATGAGTCAACAGTAAAAGCAGTATCTGCTGGAACAGGGCCAGAAAGCCTGAAACCATTTTTACTCAGTGTTTGAATCACGGGCGTTATTGTCTTTATTTCTTCATCTCCAAGATATCCATTTTCACCAGCATGCGGATTAAGTCCACATACTAGAATGCTTGGATTATTAACCCCTAAATATTTAAAATCATTATTAATAATTGAAATCACTTCCGTCAGTGATTCTTTAGTAATATTTTTTGGAACATCTTTGAGTGCTAAATGCGTTGTGGCAAGAGCTACTTTAAGTTTTGCGGTTGCGAGTAGCATGACAGTTTTTGAGCAATTAGATAATTCTGCTAAATATTCTGTATGCCCACTAAATTTTATACCTGCTTGGTTAATTACTGCTTTATTTATTGGGCCTGTTAGAATGCCATCACAAGTCTTATTTAAGCAGTCATGAGTGGCCTGTTTAATGATAGATAGAACATACTCAGCGTTATTTGGGTTAAGCTGTCCAGGCACGGTTTTTTCTTTAGATTTAATTGGAAAAATACTTAATTCACCAGCCTTATTAGTACTGCTCTCTTTGAGAATAAGTGGTAATTTAAGTAATTTAGCCCTTTCAATGAGAGCATCTGGGTCTGCGTAGACCCTTAGATTTTTAGTCCTATCTTTTTGAGCACAAATGATTGCAATATCGGGCCCAATTCCAGATGGTTCGCCTGAAGTAAGTGCAATTGTCATAGGAAAATCAGTTTAATTTATTAATTGTAAATACGGTAAGTGCTGCAACTGCGCCTGAAAGGAACATTCCCCAAAGTATATCTGCTACAACTAGCTTTAAACTAAATATATTCATTGTTGCGTAAACGGTTAAATCATAGGTTCCATAGGTCACTAAGCCAAAAAAAGCACCAATTAAAAACACGTTTAAAAGTGTATTATCTTGATTAGGGTTAATGACAAAAAATATGAGCCCCAGTAAGAAAATCACATAAAAAAGGAGTGCTGGAGGAATTTTGAGCTCCATAAGGGACGATACCTCTTGTTTGTACATAGGCGTCGCCACAAAATAAATCCAAAAAACATCGATGATGAAGAAAAAGATTAGCGCTATAAAGAATGTTTTAATCATAATATTAGTATACTTTTAAAGGTTTAGAGAAAGGTCAATTTTATTTTGTTAAGTTTTATCTAGTTTAGTTAACAAGCTCCCCTTTAGCTTGGAGGTCTGCATGATAGGAGGATCGAACCATTGGACCGCTTGCTACCTGCGAAAAGCCGAGTTCCTCAGCTATAGTTTTGTAGTGTTCAAATTGCTCTGGTGAAATATACTCTTCAACGGCCAAATGATGATGACTAGGTTGCAGATATTGACCAAGAGTAAGCATATCAACTTTATGTTTTCTTAAGTCTTTGAGTACTTCTATGACCTGCTTTTGGGTCTCTCCAACACCGAGCATTAATCCTGACTTAGTTTTGACTGATGGATGTTTTTCTTTAAAGTTTTTAAGTAGCTCCAAAGATTGCTTATAGTCTGAGCCAGGTCTCACTTTAGGATATAAGCTTGGAACGGTCTCTAAATTATGATTAAAAACATCAGGCGGACAATCTTGAAAAATATCTAAGGCTTTTTCAACTCTTCCACGAAAGTCTGGGGTTAGTATTTCAATTTTAACTTTAGGCGTTTTTTGCCTGATAGCGTCGATACATTCTTTAAAGTGCATAGCTCCTCCATCTCTAAGATCATCACGATCTACTGATGTAATGACAACATACTTTAACGCCATTTTAGAAATAGTATCAGCCAAGTGATTTGGTTCACTGGCGTCTAATGGTTTTGGTCTGCCATGAGCAACATCACAAAAGGGACAGCGCCTTGTGCAGATCTGACCCATAATCATAAAGGTTGCCGTTCCATGGTTAAAGCACTCACTGAGGTTGGGGCACTGAGCCTCTTCACAGACCGTGAACAATTCCTGACTTCGAAGGGTACTCTTTAACTCATTAACTTTTTTTGAGTTTGTATGTCGAATTCTTATCCAGCTTGGCTTTTTTAATGGCTTTCTCTCAGAGTCTGGCTTGATCTTGAGCCTGCTGATTTTGGATTCACCTTTTAAGGCTTTAATTTCAAGTTCTTGAGACATAATTTGAAAGATGGCGAGTTAGTTGTTTTTTGATCTCAGATAATTCAAGCGTATTATCCGTTAGATTTGACATCTGGGTAACATTTAAATCCTTGAAACCGCAGGGGTTAATTAGCTTAAATGGAGAGAGATCCATATCAATATTTAAGCTCAATCCATGATATGTTCTTCCATGCCTGACTTTTAGTCCTAACGCTGCAATTTTGGATCCATCAACGTAAACACCCGGAGCACTGCTGACCTTATGAGATGAGATCGAGTACTCTTCAAGTAGATCAATGACTGATTGTTCAATCAAACTGACCATTTTTTTTATACCAATCCCAAGTCTTTTTATGTCAATTAAACAGTAGACAATCAATTGACCTGGAGCGTGATAAGTGATTTGACCACCTCTATCCGATTGAATCACTGAAATATCGGTTTCTTCTAATAGATTTTCAGATCTGCCTGTAAGGCCTTGAGTGAAAACACTTTCATGTTCCAAAAGCCAAATTTCATCAGGAGTGTCAGCATTTCTAGAGTTAGTAAAAGAGATCATTTCTTTCCAGATTGTGGTGTAGTCTTGCAAGCCTTTTTCACGAATTTGAATCATGCTACTTTATAAAAGATAAGAAACTAGAGGGCAGTTTTGAAGGTCTTCATTTATTGAATCAAGCTGTTTTCTACTTGTTGCAATGATTCTAATGGTCACAGAAACATACTTTCCCTTTGAGCTTTTCTTATGCGTGATTTGATTACTATGCAGTTTTCCAACGTATCTTTCAACGATAGCACCAACTGTATCTATTAAATCAGGCTGATTTAGCCCAAAGACTTTTATTGGATAATCACAAGGGAATTTAAAAATGTCTTCATTCATTTCAGTCACAACGTAAATTTTACCCATTAAAGTTACCTGTACATAATTGTTAATAATAAAATATAATTAATATTTTTTATATTAAATAAATTTACCAATGATAGAAGACTTAACTCCCCAAGAATTTCAACAATCGATAGCAGATGAAGGTCATATTCTCATTGACGTTAGAGAAAAATCAGAATTTGATCTTTGCAAGATTAATGGCGCAATTAACATGCCTATGAGCTCCATTACTGAAACTTTTTCTGATCTAGATTTAAGTTTAAGTTATTCTCTTTATTGTCATCATGGAATGCGTTCCATGCAGGTTGCTAATTTTTTATTATCAAAGGGCTTTCAATCTCTTTATAACCTTAGAGGTGGTATTGATGCCTGGTCCAGAGAAGTTGATAATGCTGTTGAAAGGTATTAAGTTTTTCTTGATGCTATCTAATATTAAACTCTTATAGTTTATAAATCCACCAATTAAAATAATATGAATCAAATTGAACAAATGTTTTTGCTTCAAATGCAATTAAACAATCAAACAAATGGCCAAGTATGGATTAAAGGATATACTAAAGAAAACCGACAAATATCTTGGTATAGGGGGATTTACATGGAGGTTGCTGAAGCAATTGACTCGTTTAATTGGAAGCACTGGAAAAATATCGATGATGAGCCCGATTGGGATAATATAAGGGTAGAGCTAGTTGATATTTGGCATTTTGTTATGTCTGAATCGATTCGTATCAACGATCAATCTTATGCCAATAGGCACCTAGATATTAAGGCTAAAGGAGATTATGATACTGATACATTGATATCCTTATTGGAAAAGATGCTGAAATTATCTGTTGTATCTAGTATCGATAAAGAAATAAACAATATTAGGGAGATTACGGATACATTCTTTATCATAATTTCACACTTAGGTATCGATGTTGAAAATTTGTATAAGCGCTATGTTGTCAAAAACCAATTGAATACTTTTAGACAGCAAAATGGCTATAAAGATGGCTCATATATAAAGATTTGGGGGGGTGTTGAAGACAATGTAGTTGCTTTTGATATTATGAATATGAATCCTAAAATTACCCCAACTGAACTTTATGATAAGCTGGATTCTGCTTACTCTAAACTCTAGATGGCTACTGAACATATAAAACTAACTGAATTCAGCCATGGCGCTGGATGTGGCTGCAAGATTTCACCAAAACTTTTAAAAGAAATTTTAGGAACTAAACTAGATAGCTTGGTCGATTCAAATTTATTAGTAGGGCATGAATCAAGTGATGATGCTGCTGTTTATGATCTAGGGGATGGTAGGGCACTCATAAGTACTACTGATTTCTTTATGCCAATTGTGGATGATCCTTTTGATTTTGGAATGATTGCTGGTAGTAATGCATTAAGTGATGTTTATGCGATGGGTGGTAAACCCTTAATGGCTATTTCAATCTTTGGATGGCCCATAAATATGCTTTCCACTGATGTTGGTGCAAAAGTCATTGATGGCGGCCGAGAGATATGCAGGCAGGCAGGAATTTCTCTTGCTGGAGGCCATAGCATTGACTCACCAGAGCCAATTTTTGGTCTTTCAGTGTCCGGAATTGTAGAAATTAAAAACTTAAAAAGAAATATTGGTGCAAAGGTTAATGACACCTTGTTTTTGACTAAGCCATTAGGAATTGGTATTTTATCGACTGCGCAAAAAAAGAAGATTGTGAGTGCCAATGATCATGCTACTGCAGTCAAACAAATGTGCACTTTGAATGATATTGGTTATAAATTAGCTACGATCCATGGGGTTAATGCAGTTACAGATGTTACAGGTTTTGGTTTAGGCGGCCATCTCCTAGAGGTTTGTAAAGGAAGCAATACATCTGCAGAGATAATTTTCGATACGCTTCCATTGCTTCCAAATATTTTGAAATATATTGAAAATGATTGTGTTCCTGGAGGCACGCAAAGAAACTTTGATAGTTATGGAGAACAGATCAGCAGAATATCAAATCTTGAAAAATCAATTATTTGCGATCCTCAAACCAGTGGTGGTCTCCTAGTTTCTGTTTCAAATGATGCTTTAGAAGAATTTGAGAAGCTTATGGAGTTAAATGGACTTCATTTAAATCCTATTGGAAAAATCACTCAAAAGAATGCTGAGTCTCAAACAATCATTTTGAAATGAGCAATCTCGAAGAAATTGATAATTTTTCCAAAATCTTTAAAGCCAATCTCCCTTTACTAGATGTAAGAGCCCCAATCGAGTTCTCTGGAGGCTCTTTCCCTCAAGCGGAGAACTTTCCCTTAATGAATGATAGTGAAAGACATCAAATTGGCATTTGTTACAAAGAAAAAGGTCAAAATTCAGCTATTCAACTTGGTCATGAGTTAATCAATGGAAAATTAAAACAAGAAAGAGTTGAGAAGTGGCTTGATTTTGTTAGTAAGAACCCAAAAGGGGCACTTTATTGTTTTAGGGGTGGCTTACGCTCAAAGATAACTCAAGAGTGGATTTATGAGGAATCTGGGGTCTCTTACCCAAGAATTAAGGGTGGATACAAGGCCCTAAGATCATTTCTTCTGTATGAAATGGTTAGAATTACAAATAATAAAGAGTTTATTGTGATTGGGGGCCAAACTGGCTGTGGAAAGACAATACTATTGAATGAGATTGATAATAGTATTGATTTAGAGGGTCTTGCCAACCATAGAGGATCTGCATTTGGGAATAACGTATCACCTCAACCCAAGCAAATTGATTTTGAAAATAATTTAAGTATTGAATTAATTAAAAAAGAGTCTTTTAGTCAATTGTTAATTGAAGATGAGGGTAACAATATTGGAATGATTCATATTCCTGATTCCATCAAATTAAAATCACGTGACTCTAAAATTATTTTATTGACTGCTTCACTTGAGGATAGATTGCGAATTAGTTTAAAAAGTTATGTTGTCGATATGGAAAGACAATTTAAAGCAATAAATTCAGAAAAAGGTTTTGAAAATTTTTCAAACTATTGGCTTATGAGCCTATATAAAATCCAGAAGAGGCTAGGTGGTGATAGATATCAATCACTCTTAACTCAGTTAAAGTTAGCCCTTAAAAATCATCAAAATAATGCTGATATCAGTGATTATTTACCGCTCATTGAATCACTTTTAGTTGACTATTACGACCCCATGTATAATTTTCAAATAAACAATAAAAAACAAAGAGTTATATTTGAAGGAAATTGCAAAGAAGTGAAAAAATTTTTAGAAAAGAATTAAATCTTTGTTGTTATTTTTATGTCAGAAACTGGCCTTGATTGGCAGGCTAAGATTTCACCCTGAGATAATGGTACAAGACACTCTTGATGAACTACATCACCTTTAACAAGTTTTAAAATACAGCTGCCACAATGACCCTGTCTACAGCTATGATTAACTAAGACGTTGTTTGCCTCAAGTTCAGTGAGTATAGAATCTTCTCCATAGACATAGAGCGACTCTGTTTTTCCATTAATATTATCGACATCAATTTTGAACATTTGATGCTAAGCACTTAAAGCTTAAAGTCACTAAAATCTTCGTCTTCAGAGTCAATAGTATTGTCAATCGCACTTACAAGATAAGAGGTAATCTCAGTCTCTTGTGGGGCAACTTGGACATTATCAGAATCAAGCCAGTGGTTTAACCATGGCAGTGGGTTCGTAGTTTGTTCAAAAATCGGCTGCATATTGAGAGCCGACATACGAATATTGGTAATATATTCAAGGTATTGCTTAAGAATTTGTGCATTAAGTCCAATCATAGAGCCGTCCCTGAAAAGATACTCGGCCCACTCTTTTTCCTGATTCGCAGCATCTTTAAACATCTGAATAACTTCTGCTTCACACTCAATGGCAATGGCTTGCATATCAGGGTCATCCTTACCATCACGCATTAAATTAAGCATGTGCTGTGTGCCTGTGAGATGAAGCGCTTCATCTCTAGCAATTAGCTTAATAATTTTTGCATTACCTTCCATTACCTTTCTTTCCGCAAAAGCAAATGAACATGCAAAACTGACATAGAAGCGGATAGCTTCTAAAATATTTACAGACATTATTGTTAAATAGAGAAGTCTCTTAAGAGAATACATATTAATGCTAAGAGTTTTTCCATCAATTTGATGCTCACCTTCACCGTTGAGGAGGTAGGCCTGCGTATGCTTAATTAACTTATCATAATGTTTAGAAACGCTTGTCGCTCTTTGAATAATCTCTTCAGTTTTCATGATTTCATCAAAAACTGCGCCTGGTTCATTAACAATTGCTCTAATAATGTGAGTATACGAGCGAGAATGGATGGTCTCTGAAAAAGCCCAAGTTTCAATCCAGTTTTCTAACTCAGGAAGAGAAACAATCGGAAGAAAGGCAATGTTAGGTGAGCGTCCTTGAACAGAGTCTAATAAAATCTGATATTGAAGGTTAGATATAAAAATATGCTTTTCGTTTGGCAATAACTTACCAAAATCAATTTTGTCTTTTGACACATCAATTTCTTCGGGTCGCCAAAAAAAAGAAAGTTGTTTTTCAGTAAGCTTTTCAAACATCTCAAATTTTTGTTGATCAAAGCGTGCAACATTTACAGCATCACCAAAGAACATTGGCTCTTTGAGCGTGTCATTAATTTTTTGATTAAATATACTATAGGACATAATTAATAAATTTTATAGTTTACAAACACCATCTTCACAGTCATCATCGCCCTTTATAGCAGCATTTTGATCATCACTGGCTCCATCTCTAGTTGTATGGTAATAAAGCGTCTTAATGCCATACTTATAAGCCTTTAAGAGGTCCATTAAGAAAAGCTTCATTGGCACTCTATTTCCATCATATTGCGAAGGGTCATAGTGAGTATTTGTTGAGATAGATTGATCAACAAATTTTTGCATAATTGCACACAATTGAAGGTAGCCTTCATTGTCTTTGATATCCCAAAGCAGCTCATAACTTTTATGAAGTTTTTCATACTCAGGAACAACCTGTTTAAGAATTCCATCTTTAGATTGCTTGACAGATATATAGCCTCTTGGAGGTTCAATGCCATTGGTGGAATTAGAAATTTGAGACGAGCTTTCGCAAGGCATAAGAGCAGTTAAGGTTGAGTTTCTCAGGCCTTTAGCTTTTATATTTTTTCTTAAAGTGTCCCAATCAAGCTCAAGCTCAGTATTACAGAACTCATCAATATCTTTTTTATAGCTATCGGTTGGCATTATGCCTTTTGCATACTGCGTCTCAGAGAAAAGAGGGCAGGGACCAAACTCTTCTGCGATTTCATTTGACGCTTTCAATGAGTAATATTGAAGCGCTTCAAATGTTTGATGGATTAATTCATTGCCAGATCCATCAGAGTATTTAGCACCATTCTTGGCTAGATAGTAAGCTAAATTTGTTACTCCAATGCCAAGTGTTCTTCGATTATTACTAGCAATCTCCGCAGCTTTTAGTGGGTAATCTTGATAGTCAAGCAAAGAATCAAGAGAGCGCACAATAATATCAGTAATGTCTTCAAGTTCGTCAAGACTCTCAAGAGCCCCTAAGTTAACTGCAGAAAGCGTACAGAGCGCTACTTCACCTTCTTTATCTTGAACAGAGTATAAAGGTTTTGTTGGCAATGTAATTTCCATGCAAAGATTAGATTGCTTAACTGGAGCTTGTAAAGGGTCAAAAGCACCATGAGTGTTGCAATGATCAACATTTTGAAGATATATACGACCTGTATTTGCTCTCTCTTTCATAAACATTGCAAATAGTTCACGAGCACTAATTTGCTGTTTACGAATAGAATCATCTTTCTCGTACTTTTCATACAGTTTTTTAAACTTTTTTTGATCAGCAAAAAAGGAATCATAGAGGCCAGGAACATCATTAGGCGAGAATAAGGTGATATTTTCATCTTTTAAAAAACGTTCGTACATTAAGCCATTAAATTGAACACCATAGTCAAGATGTCTGATTCGATTTTCATCGGTACCGGTATTATTTTTTAAAACAATTAAGCCCTCAACTTCTAGATGCCACAAAGGGTAAAAAAGCGTTGCAGCGCCTCCTCTTACACCACCTTGAGAGCATGATTTAACCGCTGTATGAAAGTGCTTAAAGAAGGGAATACAGCCAGTATGAGTAGCTTCTCCGCCTCTAATTGGGCTGCCAAGAGCACGAATTTTTCCAGCATTAATTCCTATACCAGCGCGTTGAGATACATATTTGACAATTGCACCAGAAGCAGCACTAATGGAGTCTAAATCATCATCTGTTTCAATTAAAACACAAGAGGAAAATTGACGAGTTGGCGTTCTCACGCCAGCCATTATTGGAGTTGGTAATGAGATTTTGAAGTTAGATGAGGCATCATAAAAACGCTTAACAATTTTAATTCTAGCCTTGCCTTTGTATTCTTGAAATAAGCACATTCCAACGAGCATGTACAACATCTGAGGAGACTCATGAATCTCACCAGTTACACGGTTTTGGACTAAATATTTACCCTCAAGTTGCTTAACTGCAGCATACGAAAAGTTCATGTCACGCCAATGATCAATATAATTATTGAACTCTTCAAACTCAGAAGCGTTATATTTATTTAGTATATCTTTATCATAAATCCCTAAATTTGTAAGCTTAGTAACGTGATCAATTAAGGAGGGTGGAGTGAAGGATTTAAATGCTTTTTTTCTAAGATGAAAAATTGCTAAACGAGCTGCTAAATACTGATAATCAGGAACATCAGTTGAAATTAAATCTGCAGCAGACTTAATAATAGTTTCATGTATGTCTTCAGTTTTGATACCATCAAAAAATGCTAATTGAGCATTAATTTCAACTTGAGAGACAGAGATATTTTCCAAGTCTTGTGAGGCCCAATGAACAACACGATGAATTTTTTCGAAATCAATTGACTCTTTTGAGCCATCTCTTTTGGTAACTAATATTTCTTGATCGACAGCTTGTTCTTTAACTGCCTGGATTTCCTGGTTCAAACTCAACTCCTAAAAGGGTACTACATTTAGTGCTTACGATGATAAATATACACTAAATATAGAATATAATTAATATAGATGAAATATTATTCAGATAATTATGTTGAATTTTTATCTAACTAATTGAAAAAAAAGAGAATATCGTAAGAGAAAAAAAATTAGAATTAAGTATTTTTCCTTGATATGAAAATACCAGAAATAATAAGGAGAAGTGCCAAAATATTTTGCCAAAGAATATCTTCCCCAAGTAATAAAGCTCCAAGAAAAAAAGCAACAACGGGTATTAAATAATTAATATTAGATAGAAATGTAGCGCCAGCAGTATTAATAATGATAAAGTAAAGAAAGGCAGCAATCCCAGTTGGTAGGGCACCTAATAATAAAATACTCACACCACTAATAAATGGAATATTAGAAAAATTAATAAAAAAGATGTTGGGCCAAATAAAGAAAGAAAGTAAACTCGCAACTAATAGAACGCTAGCACTTGACACTAAGGGGTCATAAGAAGGAAGTCGAGAGGCGATAATGGTGTTTATAGCATAAGCACAGGCAGCACCAAGAACTAATAAAATTCCAAAAAGAGTATTGTTGCCATTATTAATAGAAGGTCCAAGTATAAAAAGAACTCCGGATATACCAATGATAAAGCCCAAAATTTTAAATCTAGTGAGTTTGTCATTGGGAAGAAAAATGTGAGCCAAAACAAGTGTAACTAAGGGCATAAAAGCCATAAGTAAGCCAGCCATACCAGACGTAATAGTTAATTGACCAGTTGCGATAAGCAGATAAGGCAAAATGTTTCCAATCACTGCATAGACAATAAAGTGCAGCCAGGGAGTTATCGTTCTTGGAAAAGATTTGCCATAATAAAGCGCAATAGCGAACATAGTAATAGCTCCAATGACTAGTCTGTAACCAACAACTTGCTCAGGTGTGAAAAATAAAAGCGCACGATCAATAAGGAGAAAAGAAGAACCCCACACGATAACAAGCAAGCCTAAAAGCTGATAACTTCTTTTATTTATAGACATATTAGAAACATTGGGACCAAGTTAAAAAAAAGACAATATTAGAACTAGTAGGGTGGGACTAAGGAATATATTATCCATATTTCTTAATATAGGGTTTAAGTATGTTGCATTTGAAAAGAATTAGTATTATTTAACATAATATAAATTATACGAATATAATACGTATAAAAAACATGAAATTTAATAGAATATTCATAAAAAACAATGAGTTACGCAATGAACCGCAAATTTACACATATAGAGCACTTTATTAACTAATACAGGAAAGTTATTATTAAAATTATAAAAGTAGCTTAAATCGAATATTTAGAGTGAAAGGGTGTTTTGATATAAAAAAAAGACCCTTTTCTACAATACTAGAGCTTTATTTATTTAATCTTTAACTCTTCTCTTAACAAACTTACCAGTTGTCCTATATTTTTGACTTGGACTTTTGGGACTTTCAGGAATAGTTAACTCTAAGAATTTATGATCGATAAGTGGATTTATTATTACAGTTTTAAACTTAGACTTATTGGTTCTTTTTAGAATCTTCATTAATTCTAAAGCGGTACTTTCATTCTTGCATTTTTTTAAAATTATTAGATGGTCCCTGCTTAGTCCCTTCTTAGTCCCTTTATCTCTAATATGACTTTCAGAGTCATACGTAAATGATAATTGCTCTACTTCTTGACCAATTTTTTTACTACGTTTTATGTCTTTAGTCCAGTCTTCATTTTGGACTAATTCTGCTGATATTTCTTTTGTAGAGTTTTCTTTTTTTAAAAACTTAAACATCTCTGATATATGTAAGTTAATTACTAACAATTATATTACGTATTAATGGTTCTGGTTGGTATTAAGTTTGCAGAATTGGCAAACATTAAACTCTCTTAAATCATTATTGTCTTATTATAGATATTGCTAATGAGTTAATATTTGGTTTAAGAATAGCTGTAATCTGTCTGATTCTGCATTTGTAAAGAAGTTTTCTGGATCATTTTCTTCAACAATCTGGCCATCATCCATAAATATTATTCTATTGGCAACTTTTCTTGCAAAGCCCATCTCATGTGTTACACAAATCATTGTTATGCCTTCTTTTGCCAACTCAACCATTACATCTAGCACTTCTGAAATCATCTCAGGATCTAAAGCAGAGGTAGGCTCATCAAATAGCATTATTTTTGGATTAGTGCATAGAGATCTGGCTATTGCTACTCTTTGCTGCTGACCGCCACTTAGCTGATTTGGATATTTTTCAGCCTGGTCTTTAATACCTACCCTATCTAATAGTTTTAAAGCTTTCTCCCTGGCCTCTTGCTTTGTCTCATTATGAACCCATATTGGTGCAAGTGTAAGGTTGTCAACTATCGTAAGATGAGGAAATAGATTAAAGTGCTGGAAAACCATTGAAACTTCACTTCTAATCTTTCTGATTTTTTGTGCATCATCAGTAAGCTCAGTTCCATCAACAAGTATTTGCCCTTCTTGAAATTTTTCCAGAAAATTTACACATCTAATAAGTGTAGATTTTCCGCTACCAGAGGGTCCGCAAACAACAATGATTTCACCCTCTTTAACATTTAAATTGATGTTTTTGAGGGCATGAAAATCCCCATACCATTTATTTAGATCACTTATTTCAATAATATTTTCTTTTTTCATAATACTTAGCCTGATTAATTTGTATTTTCTGTATTAAAACGTAATTCTAATTTTTTTGAGTATCTTGACATAGTGTAAAGCATAACCCATAAGACCATTGCAACAAACACATACCCTTCTAAGTGTCTTCCAAGCCATTCTTTATCTGCTGCAGCACCAGTTACTACAGCTAGGAAGTCCATTAATCCGATGATCAGCACTAATGTCGTGTCTTTAAATAAAGAGATTGAAGAGCCAACAATATTTGGGATTGAAATTTTTAACGCCTGAGGAAGAACAATTAGTATATTTTTTTGATAGTAACTCAAGCCAATAGCATCTGCAGCCTCATATTGCCCTTTTGGAATAGCCTGAAGCCCTCCTCTCACAACTTCTGCCATGTATGCCGCCTGGAAGAGAGTTATTGCAATTAAAGCCCTAACAAGCTTATCCATGCTTACTCCCGAGTCAAAAAATAGGTAATACATTGGAGGCCATAAAAAGAATGGTAATTAACGGCACTGCTCTAATAAATTCAATATACATTACCGAGAAAAATCTTACTGTTGATAACTCTGATTGCCTTCCTAGTGCTAATAATATACCAATAGGAAATGAAATAATAATTCCAAATGAGGCTATGATTAAAGTTAACATCAAGCCGCCTAATTTATAGGTTTCTACTATTGGAAGAATTCCTAGGCCTCCAAGCAATAAAAAGTAGGATATAACGGGATATGCAACCATAAAAGATAGCAATATTTTATTTTTATGTTTTAAGTTTTTTATAAGCTTGACACTAATAAATAGAAGTGCAGTTATGGCAAAAACAGCATTAGGTCTCCAAAGTTCTTCTCTTGGATAGAAGCCATATATAAACATATCAAATTTCTCATATATGAATGGCCAGCATGCAGCACTTCTGCCACAATTTGAGTTTGTTGCCATTTCTTCACTAAATTGGATATTGAATCCAAAGATATTGACTGTTCCAAAACTGAAGTTAGCGCTAATTAAGAGCCAATTCAAAAGGGGTGGCACGATAATATAAAGTAGATACAAAGAAATAGCAGTTAAGATGCTATTTGTCCAAGTAGAGAAGAGATTTTCTTTAAGCCACAAGGTTACTCCAATTTGAGACTTGGGTGGCATTCTGGTAGTTTGTAGTTGATTTATTGGCATTTATCGACCCTGTATTGCCATTTTTTTGTTGACATAATTTAGTAAGACTGAAATTGCTAATGAGATTACTAGATATACCAGCATAACCATCGTTAGAATTTCAATAGCCTGCCCTACCTGATTAAGAACAGTTCCTCCAAATGCTGACATGAGTTCTGGGTAGCCAATAGCTGCTGCCAGGGAGGAGTTTTTGGTTAAATTTAAATACTGGTTAATAGTTGGCGGAATAGCTACCCTAAGGGCTTGCGGTAATACTACTAACTTAAGTGATTGAATCGGGGTAAGTCCAATTGCTGCTGCAGCCTCTTTTTGACCTTTATCGACCGCTTCAATTCCAGATCTAATGGCTTCAGCAATATAGGTTGCAGTGTATACACTTAATGCAAGCGTAAGGGCTACAAATTCTGGAACAATCGCCAGCCCTCCCTTTAGGTTGAATTTTCCTAGTATTGCGTAATCTAATTGAAGGGGCGACCCAAGTAATAAGAAAACAATAATAGGAAATATAAGAATTAATGCAAGCGAGTATCCAATCGTATTAGTTTGTTTGCCTGTCTCATCCTGTTTTCTTTTAAAGTGACGTTTTAAATAAATGGCAGATCCGACGCCAATAATGAAAGCAATAAAAACCCATAAAAAGCCGTCTTGTGGGATAGGATTTGGTAAAATAAAAGCCTCGATTGTTTATAAAAATAAAATCTAAAAGAGAAATACTCTTTTTTGGGTGAGGCAATGCATTTAAAAAAATGTTATACCAAAATAAGATTTGTAAAAGAATAGGAATATTTCTAAATAATTCAATGTAGGCATTTGAAAGCCTGGAGATTAAGTAATTACTAGATAATCTAGCAATACCAATAAGAAGTCCTAGTATTGTTGAGAGAATGATGCCAACCCCAGCACAAACAAAAGTGTTTATTATTGCCACATAAAAAACTTCAAGATTGGAAGAGTTAGGAGAAAATTTGACAATATAACTTCCAAGAAAAGGCAGAATGTCAAAACCTGATCTTCCCTCAAGAAAGGTAAATCCAGAAACAATACCTCTTGCTTCAATGTTCTCATTGAGGTTTTGAATCATCATATAAAACAAACTAAAAATAATAACTACTGTAGCTACTTGAATAAAGAGAGCCCTTACTTCATTATTGTAGATTAATTCTTTAAAAGTAAGATTTTTAAGATTAGAAAATTTATTAATAGACTTCATAAATTTATATTAAATTCGAATATTTTACTGAGAGCTTTTGATCAAAAAAGGGCAAAAAAAAACCAGCCTGTTAAAGTATAACAGGCTGGTTTAAATTTTTTAGATATTTAATTATCTAAATGCTGGGGCATAAAGGATTCCACCTTTAGTCCACAACTGGTTAGGGCCACGAGAAAGACCAATTGGAGTGTTTACACCAATGTTTCTCTCAAAGCTTTCACCATAGTTACCTACTTGCTTAATAATATCGTAAGACCAGCTAGGGCTTAAATGAAGATATTCGTGAGTCTGAGACGCACGACCAGCAAGACGTTCAACAGTAGGGTTGGTTGTAACTGTATCAATATTTTCGCTAGTTACACCACTTTCTTCTGCTTGAATCATAGCAATTAGAGTCCACTTAACAATATTGAACCACTCATCATCGCCCTGGCGCACAACTGGGCCTAAAGGCTCTTTAGAAATAACATTACCAAGGATCACAGCAGCATCAGGATCATCCATAGCAGCACGTAGAGAAGCTAGCTGAGATACATCAGATGTTAAAACATCACAACGACCAGCGAGGAATCCATCAAGTGATTGTGCACTTGTCTCAACTACGACTGAATCATATGAGATTCCATTAGCACCTGCCCAATCAGCTAGGTTTAGTTCTGTAGTAGTACCCGCTTGAATACAAACAGAAGCACCACTCATTTCCATAGCGTCTGAAACGCCAAGAGATTTCATAACCATGAAGCCTTGACCATCATAATAGTTAACACCTGCAAAGTTTAAGCCTAATGAAGCGTCACGTTGCATAGTCCATGTTGTATTTCTATAAAGAACGTCGATTTCACCAGACTGAAGTGCAGTAAATCTTTCTTTAGCTGTTAAAGGAACATACTTAACTTTAGAAGCATCGCCAAATACAGCAGCAGCTACAGAACGACATCCGTCAACGTCAATACCTGTCCAGTTACCAGCTGAGTCTGGAGCAGAAAATCCAGTTACACCAGTTGTAACTCCACAGTGAAGTTCGCCTCTGTCTAATACATCAGCTAAAGTTCCAGCTTGAACGGCAAAAGAGCCCGCAACAAGAACAGAAGCCAAAGACAATTTAAATAATTGTTTCATTTTGTTTCTCCTATGAGATATTAAAAGTATAAAAAACCATCACAAATAAATGAGGGTTCAAGAAATTTTATCACTAGTTATAGATAACATTCGAATTAATTAATAAAAAATAATTTAAATCAATTCAACTAGCGATGCCTATTTAAACCTATTAATTCAATAATTATGTGTATTTAGAAAGCTAAAAAGTTGAATTTAATTCAACTTAAGTATTGAGTTGAAATTTTGTTTTTTTTAAATATTAGTTTGCTTATTTGTAAATATACTAAAAAAAAAAGATAAAAAAAATACCATATATTTCTATATATATCAATAGGTTATAGCTTATTTAGTTATATATTACATATATATATATATTAAATTTTATCAATATTAGTTATTTTATACCTTTAGTGGTATAAAATAACTAATATATAGTTTAACTAACGAAGTACTGTGAATATTAAAACAACCGAATACCTAGCTATGGTGCGTAATAAGACAGGATATTCTGATTATAAAATTGCAAAAGAATATGATATAAATCAGTCAAATCTAAGTAAATATAACTCTGGAAAGGCGGCTTTAAGTGAAACACATGCCTGGCTGTTTGCTAATATCCTTAATATTGATCCCGCTGAAGTCGTTGCAAATACTAAGTTAGAGCATGCAATAAATACTGGAAATAATTTGAAGTCTAAATTTTGGCAAGAGCAGCTTAATAATATATTTTCTGAGTCTCTACCAATTAAAATTCAAATCGCGCAATTTAACCCTATTGTTGGGGATATTAAGATAAATGCACAAAAAATGCTTGATTTGACTATTGAAGCTAATAATGCTGGAGCTCATTTAATAATATTTCCAGAGTTGGCTTTGACTGGTTATCCTCCTGAAGATCTATTGTTTAGAGATGGATTTATTAATCAGGTCAAAGATGAAATAACAAATTTCTGTAATTTGGCGCCTTCAGACATTTCAATTTTATTTGGTGCGCCGAACAAAGCTGATGACTTTCTTTTTAATAGTGCCTATCTTATTCAAAATAATCGAATCATTAATATTTATAACAAGCAAGAATTACCAAATTATGGTGTTTTTGATGAAAAGCGTTATTTTTCATCCGGCGTTGATTCTTTTGTATTTGAATGTCAAAATACCAAAATAGGCGTGTTAATTTGTGAGGATCAATGGGTTGAAGGCCCCATTTTTAATTTATGCCAATCGAGTATTGATATTGTAGTTTCGCTTAATGCCTCACCATTTCAACTTAATAAGCAAAGTGAGCGCATAAATATCTGTAAAAATTATGCTTTAAAGTTTGATATTACCTTCATTTATGTGAATATGGTGGGTGGCCAGGATGAGGTTGTATTTGACGGTAACTCCTTCATAGTTAATAATCAAGGAGATGTATCACTTCAACTCCCAGCCTTTAAAGAGCTGAGTGTTGCTCATATTGATACAACATTCACTCCTTCTTTAGCGAGTAAAGAATCTTTAATTTATTCTGCCATTGTTTTAGCAACAAAGGACTATATTCAAAAAAATACTTTTGGTGGTGCTTTAATCGGTTTATCTGGAGGCATTGATTCTGCTTTAACTTTAGCAATTGCTGTTGATGCAATTGGTGCAGAAAATGTTCATGCAGTTATGATGCCATATCAATTTACTTCTGATATGAGCCTAAAAGACTCTGAGCTTCAAGCTAAGACCCAGGGTGTAGAGTTTTCTAGTATCGACATCCATTCAATGGTTGACTCATTTAACTTATCACTGAGTGATCAATTTAGAAATACTTCTAGAGATACTACTGAAGAAAATATTCAGTCACGTGTCCGTGGAACCCTTTTAATGGCTTTATCTAATAAATCTCATAAGCTTGTCCTTGCAACAGGCAATAAGTCTGAAATGGCTGTTGGCTATGCTACATTATATGGTGATATGTGCGGCGGCTTTGCGCCACTGAAAGATATATCAAAAACTATGGTGTATAAGCTTGCAAAATATCGTAACACACTTTCTAATGTCATTCCTGAAAGGGTAATAACTAGACCTCCTTCAGCAGAGCTTGCGCCTGATCAAGTTGATCAAGATTCTCTTCCATCCTATGATATCTTGGATGATATTTTGATGAGATTTGTAGAACAAAAACAGTCTGTTAATGAAATTATAGAAAATGGTCATAACTCTGAAGATGTCAGCAAGATTACTTCTTTAATCTTAAGAAATGAATACAAAAGAAGACAATCTGCACCTGGGCCCAAAATAAGTAGTAATGCCTTTGGAAAAGAAAGGCGTTACCCTATGACGTCAAAGTTTAAACCCTAGAGTTGTTATTACTCAAAAACCTTAATCAATCCTTGGGCTTTATGACGAGTCTCAGCAAGTTCTCTCAAAGGGTTAGAGTCGAATACAATTCCCGCACCAGCTCTAAAAGTGAGAGTGTCTCCCTGATGGATAAAGCTTCTAATAAGAATATTGAAGTCCATTTTACCATTTTGACTTACATATCCTACTGAACCTGTATATGCCTCCCTAGGCATTTGCTCAAGTTCATTAATAATTTCCATACATCGAACTTTAGGGCAGCCTGTTATTGTTCCACCTGGAAATAATGCTTTGACAATTTGCTTAACTCCAATATGCTCTCGAAGGTTGCCTTTTATGTTTGAAACGATATGATGAACATAAGGGTAAGTTTCTAAAGTCATTATCTCATTAACATAAACGCTTCCATATTCACACACCCTTCCCATATCATTTCTTTCTAGATCCAAAAGCATAACGTGCTCAGCTATTTCTTTAGGATGACTAATAAGATTTTCTTTTTGAGCATCATCTAAGTGCCCTACTGCTCTTGGGTGCGTTCCTGCGATTGGCCTTGTCTCTAACACACCATCATTGACACTAAACAATCTCTCAGGCGAAGATGAAATAATACTAAAATTTTCGTATTGAACTAAAGCTGAAAAGGGAGCCGGATTAACCTTTTTAAGTTGTTTATATATTATTGCCGAATTTTTTTTTGAGCTTAGAGCATATGACCACTTTCTCGATAAGTTAACCTGAAAGACATCACCCGCAACAATATAATCTAGGCTGCTCTTAACACCATCTGTAAACTTTTCGTTGCTTTCCTCTGAAATCTTGCCATCTAGAGGCTTGTCTGGTATGGCTTTAATAGCTTTAATATCTAATAATATTTGGTTAATTCGTGTGTGATTATTATCTTCATCAATCACATATGTTTTTTTGAGTTTATGATCGGTTATTATTGCAGTTGGAATTTTTACTGCGTAAGCAATAGGAATATTAGATTTGTGAAGTTTGGTTGCTAAGGTAGGCTCAATTTGCCCAATGAGTTCATATGATAAGTATACAAACCACCCACCATTAAAAGGAAGGTTTGTGTTACCGCTTTTTTGTTTACACTGGCTTTCAAGTTCATTCAAAAAATCAAAATCTGCAAAATCTCTCAGAACAATATTTTCTTCTGGAAAAGCAAATAAAATTGAATACCTATTATTTTCATTATGATTTACACTTTCGAGTAAAAACGGATATCTTTCTTTGTTTAGATAACAAAAAGATGCCAAGTCAACTTTTTGAATTTCTATAGTTGCCACTTATTTAAAGGTTTTGAATGAGTGCAGAAGCTTTATTGAAAAGAATATGACTTGGATAATCTTTAAGCATTTGAGTTAAAAGCATCTTGGCTTCACTGGCTTCATTAAGTTCTATATAAACTTTAGACAATTCATATAAAGAGTCAGCATACTTTGGATGTTCAGTACCTAAAATTTGAAAATCTAAATATGCATTTTTTGACTTCAGGTAAGACTCGCTGTAGAAGTAGGAGCGACCAAGCCATAATTGTGTATCTGAAGAGCTTTTATTACTTGGAATAGTGTTAAGATGACTTAAAAAGAGTTCTATGGCTTTATCATAATTTCCAAGAACAAAACTACTCTTTCCATCTCTATAAAGCTTAGAGGGCTGTAGACTAGTTTCAACTGATTTTTCTGATTGATTGTTGGTTGCTTGGCTTAATTCAATCATCTGAAGAAGTTCGTCAATTTTTTCAGAATTAAGTCTTTGATTTTCCCGCAAGATTTCAATCTCACCTTTTAAAGTAAGAATTTCATTGTTCAAAGACTTTACATCTTTATTGATTTTCAGTATTGCAAGATCAGCATTTAATCCTTCACCAGAAGTAGCTCTAAACGACATCAATAATAATGAAAAACAAAATAATGAAAGATAGTAAACCTTTTTCATCAGACGATAGAATATCTAATTAAACTGATTTTTAAACAAATTGCCTTTAGTAGTAAGAGAATTCTACTCTTCGGTTTTTCTCCCAGGCTTCCTCATTGCTGCCAGTCAGGATAGGCGACTCCTCTCCGTAACTTACAACGATGATTCTATCATCTAGGTTATATAGACCAAGAACTTCTTTTACACTCAGGGCTCGAT
This sequence comes from Candidatus Pseudothioglobus sp. uisw_142, assembly GCF_059512465.1. Classification (NCBI taxonomy): domain Bacteria; kingdom Pseudomonadati; phylum Pseudomonadota; class Gammaproteobacteria; family Pseudothioglobaceae (SeqCode); genus Pseudothioglobus (SeqCode); species Candidatus Pseudothioglobus sp. uisw_142. Next base: position 906,827 of record NZ_CM183452.1, on the reverse strand, counting down.
TCTCACCTAGTGCAAGGTTATATTCACGAGTTCCTCTCTCATCAGCATGCCCTTCTAAGCGAAGGTTTACTGATGGATTTTCTTGCATGAAGTTTGCATGTTGGATGATTGTTCTAGTCGCTACTTCATCAATTTCAGTATCGTCATAGGCAAAATACAACGTAAATGAATCTGCAATATTACCAAACTCACTGATTGCAGCCTCAGTTGCGGCAGCACTTTCTAATAATGCTTCTACTAATTCATCTCGATTTGCCAGGTTACCATCTGCGTCTAATGCTACAAGTTCAGTTAAACCTTTAGCAACAGCAATCTCAATAAGCTCATCATCTGACATTGACTCTAATTCTTCAGATTTACTTTCAAGTAGAGCAGCACTTTCAACAATTGCATTAATAATTTGGTCTCTATTTAAAAGATTTCCATCATCATCAAGAAGTATTAGGTCTTCAAGACCTTTTTCTCTTGCAATAGCAATTAATTCATCATTAGATAATTCTTCGAGTTCATCGATTGTGAAACCTCCAGCATCATCTATTGCAATAAGAGTTTCTTCTCCACTTAGCATAGCAACTTCAGTTGCATCGTCTGATGGGTTGATTAAATCCAAAAATTTATCGCCAAGCTCAGAAATACTCGATGTAGCACATGAGCTTAGAAAAATTACACTTGATAGTAATAGAATTTTTTTTGACATTTTAGGTTCCTTAATTTGAATAGTTTGACCAGCTAGGCTCTCTTACCTCACCTTCTTTTTGCATTAACTCAACAACTTGATTATTATTTAGTGAAATTATAGACAATATTCCTTTATTGTCCCTATTAGTTGAGTAAATAATCATACCACCATTTGGTGAAAAATAGGGTGACTCATCCGATTTATTTTGCGTCATTACTGTTAAGTCTCTTGATGCTATGTCAAGAAGCGCTAATCTATAGTCTTTTCCAACTCGATGAATAAGAGCCAAATCTTTTCCATCAGGAGAAAAAACTGGTTTTGCGTTATAGCGCCCCTCAAAAGTTGCTCTAGAAATTTTTCCTGATTTAAGATTTTTAATATAAACCTGAACCTGTCCTGTTCTATTGGAAGTAAATGCGATTTTGGTTCCATCAGGAGAAAAACTAGCTTCAGTATCAATAGCAATACTAGTAGTTAATGGAATTGGTTTAGACTTAAAATCATATAGATAAATATCTTTGTTGCCATTTTTTGATAGTGTTAGAGCAATACTCTCACCATCAGGATGCCAAGTTGGTGATGACGCTATTCCATCAAATTTTGGTAATTTAATTGGAATTGTTTTTAAAAATGGCGTCATTACAAAAACTTCTGATCTGTTATTTTTAAAAGAGACATATGCAAGTTTTTTTTGATCTTTTGACCAGGCAGGGGAGAGAATTGGATTTGATGATCTAACCACTGTTTGAGGATTGAATCCGTCAGAGTCTGAAATTTGCAGCTTGTATGTTCTTCCTCCATTGTTATTTTCAGATACTGTTACATAAGAAAGTCTAGTATCGAATGAACCTTTTTGCCCCAATAAAACATAATAGATTTTGTCACTTAAGAAATGTGCAATTCTTCTAAAGCCACTATTGTGGACTCTAATTTTCTTTTGATAGAGGCTTTTCTCTGAAAAAACATCATAAATGTAAATGTAGACGTTATAAACTTTACTACTTACTTGTTCAATTTTACCAAATACCACAGCATCTTTTTTATGCTCTTGCCAAAAATTAAAATCAATTTGATTAGTTATAAGGGCTTCTGAACTAAGGGCATTGAATTGACCTGAGCGATTCAGATTATCTCTAATAATTTTTGCAATATCAACATTATCAGAATTTCCAATCACCTCAAATGGAGCTATTACAATTGGAAAAGCGGCCTCTCTTGATTTGATAATGTTAACTTCTAGAAGTGCATTTGCAGATAAAGAAATGAATACACTTAATGAGATTAAAAATTTTAAAACTTTCATTCGTTCTCCTCAATCCAGTTCATTTGTATAGCCTCAAGAACCCTTTCTCCACATTTACTCTGACCTTCATCAAACTCTTCTAGATTAAGCACAAGTTGACGAAGATCAACAAAATTAATTGTTTTTGGGTCAATTTCAGGAAAGTTATCCGCCAGAGAGATTGCTATTTCTAATGAATCGGTCCAACAAATCATTATCGTTTAAAGAGCAGTAAATTTAATGCTCTAATTTTAATCAATTCAAGTGTTCGAGTTAAACATTTTTAAAAATTAAAGTCTACCAGCTGAAATTAAGTGAGGTAGCTTATTAAGCTTATTAAGAACACTGCTAAGTTCAATAACATTAGTAACTACTAGTGTGATATAAAAAAGCCTATCTGATCCTGGTCTTTGTTTTTGTTCAATATTTTCAATATTAACTCCAAGATTTGCGAGCGTATTTGCTATAGCAGCTAATCTTCCACTTCGGTTCTCAACTAAACAGCTTATTGCAACTTCAAACTGTTCTATACCATCTGACTTCCAGTCAACCTCCATCCATTGAGCATTTTTTTCTTTGATGTGTTCAAGATTTGAACAATTTGAACGATGCAAAACTAATCCCTTTTGTGAGGTTAAAACGCCAGTTACTTCATCTCCTGGTATAGGAAAGCAGCAATGAGCAAAATTTATTGCCATACCTTTGGTTTGGCCTAAAGAAATAGTGTTAATAGTTTCGTTATTAATATCTTGTAATAGCTTATTAACAACTACTGCTACAAAAATTTCAGACAGTCCAACTCGAATATATAAATCTTCAAAATCAACACAATTGAGCTCTTTAAAACATTTATTCCATTTATCTAATGGGACGTCGTTAATTTTAATATTTTGAAATTTTAAAGCGTCAGCTATTAATAATTTGCCAAGTCTTGAAAGCTCCACTTTAGAATTATCTTTCAAGTGAGCTTTGATAGCAGTTTTTGCTTTTGAAGTCACAACAATATCTAGCCAACTTGGCTTTGGCTTTACAAATCTTCCAATAATGATTTCAACTGTTTGCCCTGATTTGAGGCGAGTTGAAAGCTCTACTTCGTTACCATTTATTGTTGCTTTTTGAGCCTTTTTTCCTATATTAGTGTGAACAGCATAAGCAAAGTCAAGGACTGTAGCTCTTAAAGGTAACTGAATTATTTTTCCAGCAGGAGTAAAAACAAAAACTTCATCAGAAAATAAATCTGATTTAGTACTTTCTAAAAAATCAACTGATGTATCCGTATTTTGCTGAATATCTAATAATGAGCCCATCCAATTACGCGCTAATTTTTTTGAAGGCTTTTCCTTATTTTTATAGTGCCAATGAGCTGCAATACCATATTCAGATATAAAATCCATCTCTTGTGATCTAATTTGGACCTCAATAAACATTTTTCTTGGGCCTATTAAAACAGTATGAAGAGACTGATACCCATTTGGTTTAGGCACCGAAATATAATCTTTAAACTTTAGGGGAATAGGTTTAAATAAACTGTGAATATGCCCTAATGCTTGATAACATGCATTCGTATTTTCAACTACAACACGAAATGCATGCATATCTAAAACTTCTGAAAATTTTCGTGACTTAATTTTCATTTTATTATAAATACTTGATGGTTGCTTTTGGCGCCCTTCCACTGTTGCAACAATTTGCTCAAACTTTAATCTACTCTCAATTTCAGATTTAATAAGGTTTATTGTTTTCTTTTGATTTCCATATTGCTTATTAATTTTTCTCTTAATAATTATGTGTTTTCTGGGGTGTAATGTTTGAAAACAAAGGTCGTCTAGCTCAACTCCGATACTATGGAGACCTAATCTTCTGGCAATTGGCGCATGTAGTTCAGAAGTTTCTTTTGCTTTCTGCACGCGTTTTTCTTCACTCATCGAACCAATAGTTCTCATGTTATGAAGTCTATCTGCTAGCTTGATAATCATAACTCTCATATCTTTTGACATTGCTAATATGAGTTTTTGAAAATTTTGTGCCTGTTTTTGTGAGCTAGAAGTGAATTCCAGGCTTGTTAATTTTGACACTCCTTCAACTATATGTGCAACTTGCTCCCCAAATTCATTTTTAACATCCTCGTTTGTAACCGAAGTATCTTCTATGCAATCATGAAGAATAGCTGCAACTATACACAGATAGTCTAATTTTAGCTCTGCAAGAATCAGTGCAACTGATAATGGGTGACTAATATAGGCTTCTCCAGATTTTCTGTACTGTCCAGAATGTGCCTTATCGGCAATCATATAGGCCCTTTTAACTAATTTGATCTCTTCTTCAGAAAGATATTTACCTAAAACTCCATACAAAAAGGACGCCTGGGATTGAATTTGAAAAAAATTAGTTGCCATTAAAATCTATTTATTTATTATTATTTTTTCATGGTAATTATATAATCATGTTGATGAGAGCTATAAGTTCTTTGCATAAAGGTTTCCAGATAAAAAGCACACTAGTATAATTTCCTATTCCATATTTAATAATCAAAAGTTAAAATGAATAAACGCTCTATATTTCTTATCTCATCTGTTTTGTTTTTGTCAAGCTGTTCTTTTATAGGTGGCGCCAAAGACACAAAGAAACTTGTCGCTGATGGATTAACTCCTAAAGAATTATATGAACAAGCTAAGGATAAGGAAGATAGCGGAATATTAGATCAAGCCATTGATCAGTATGAAATTATCTTATCATCATATCCTAGCTCTAAGTATGCTATTCAGGCAAGATTAGATATTGCCTATAGCCTGTTTAAGAAAAAAAAATATAATAGGGCTATTATAGAGTTAGATAAGTTTATTAAAAGATATCCTAACCTTCCTTCTTCACCCTATGCATATTACTTAAAAGGAATCGTAGCTGAAGAAAAGTCAAGCTCACTTCTTGATAAATTAATTACTGATAGCGCCCAAAGAGATGTGGAAAGTGTAGCAGATGCTTATCAATATTTTGTTGAATTGATTGAAAATTTTCCCAATTCTGTTTACACTGAAAATGCCAAAGAGAGGCTAGTTAAACTTCGAAATACTCTCGCAAGGCATGAATTTTATGTTGCTGTCTACTATACTGAAATTGGCTCCCATATAGCTGCTATTAATCGTTCAAAGTTTATCATTGAAAATTATCCAAATAGTGCATCGATTCCTGATGGGCTTCATCTAATGGCATACAATTATGACAAGATCAATGCAGATGAGTTAGCCATTGATGCCAGAAAAGTTTTATCCTCGAGCTATCCAAACTACTCACCAGGCTATTCAGTTAAGAAGTAAGCATATATTTTATTTATGAGTTCAGCTGAAAGGTTCTTTGCATTAAAGGTTTCGCTGGTTATGGCGATAAGAATGCTAGGTTTATTTATGTTATTTCCAGTGATGAGTGTTTATGCTGGAGATTATGAAAGTGCAACCCCTTTTCTTATTGGAATGGCAATAGGAATTTATGGCCTAACACAGGCTATATTTCAAATACCTTTTGGTTACCTCTCAGATCGGTTTGGTAGAAAACCAATTCTGTTAATTGGCCTCCTAGTCTTTCTTCTTGGCAGCATTTTAGCAGCTAATACTTCAAATATTATCATTGTTGTCATTGGTCGTGCATTTCAAGGGGGAGGTGCTATATCAGCTGTTCTTATGGCGTTTTTAGCTGATTCAGTTAGTGAAGAAAATAGAGCAAAGGCGAATGCATTCGTTGGATTTCAAATAGGGGTTGCTTTTATGCTCTCACTTCTCATTGGACCAATCATTTCATCAAGAGTTGGGCTTTCAGGCCTTTTTTGGATAATTGCACTTCTATCTTTGATTGCTATGATTATTGTGCTCTCTTTAAAGCAAAATAATTCTATTACATACTACAAATTATCTTTTGGAGCATTTAAAGAGACTTTTACAAAAGAGTTACTTGCCCTTGATTTTAGTATTTTTTCACTACATTTAATTCTGGCTGCTGGGTTCATTGTGATGCCTCTTCTTATAATGGAAAATCAAATTGTAAGCATGATAGATAATTGGCAGCTCTATCTTCCAGCAGTCCTATTATCATTTTTAGGAATGATTCCTCTAATTATTATCTCTGAAAAATTTAAAAAGACAAAGTACATATTATTAATTAGTATTTTGTTGCTTATAGTGAGTCAAATTATCTTCTTTAGTTTAAATTTAAACTTCAAGGTTTTCCTCATTACCTTAACTATATTTTTTGTAGCATTTAATACTGTTGAGGCTTTGCTCCCTTCTCTATTATCCAGAACTGCAAGCGCTTCAAAGAGAGGTTTAGCAATGGGAATTTTCTCTACATCACAATTTCTTGGCACCTTTATTGGCGGAGCAATTGGTGGTTTTATTTATGACATTTACAATTTAAATAGTGTATTCTTATTTACCATATTTGTAGCAATAATCTGGTGGCTTTTGATTCTTTTTATGCCACTGAAATCTAAAACTTAACAGGAGTAATCAATAGAATGGCTGGAATAAATAAAGTAATTTTGGTTGGTAATTTAGGCGCAAAACCAGAAATTAAATATGCTTCAAATGGAAACGCAATTAGTAATTTATCTATCGCAACAAGTGAATCCTGGACAGATAAAAGTACTGGTCAAAAGCAAGAAAGAACAGAATGGCATAGGGTTAGTTTGTTTGGTAAGGTAGCTGAAATAGCTGGCCAATATCTTGATAAAGGCTCAAAGGTTTATGTAGAAGGCAAACTCCAGACAAGAAAATGGCAAGATCAAAGTGGACAAGATCGCTACACTACAGAGGTCGTTATTAGTGGCTATAGTGGGACTCTTCAAATGCTAGATAGAAGGGATGATATGAATTCAAGTGCTCCAATGCAGCAATCTCAGCCTCAAGCGCAGCAAGCCTCTCAACCAGCGCCTGCAATTACTCCAGTTGCGCCTGATGAATTTGAGGATGATATTCCTTTTTAGCTGTTAAGAGCTTGAGTCTGACTCGAGTACAACAAATGCTACTGCATGATTACTTTCATCAGAAATACTCAAATGACCCTGCTTAATTCCTTTTTCTAGCAGGTACAGCCTAAGTTTTTCACTTGGCATAAAGTAAGGCTTACCATTTTCGTTGTTTCTTATTGTAAGATCTTGGAAGCTAACCACCCTTCCTATTCCAGTTCCCAAGGATTTAGCAAATGCCTCCTTAGCTGCAAACCTCTTTGCGCAAAAGGCCGCACTGTCAGCTTTATTAGTAAATAGAGCTCTCTCGTGTTCTGTTAACACTCGATTGATAAAGCCATCACGGTTTTTGATCAAAATATTTTGGACTCTCTCTATGTTTACTATATCTGTCCCAATACCGTAAATCACAAACCTCTTGCCTCTTTTATTAACTGTTTCATTTCAGATGTAGCGGCTCCTAAGCCGACAAAAAGAGCTCTGGAGATTATTGAGTGACCAATATTTAGCTCTACGACACTGTTAATTTCAGCAATAGCTTTTGTATTGTCAAGAGTTAAACCGTGTCCTGCATTGACCTGTAAGCCAAGACTGTGTGCATAAGCACAAGCTTCTGAGATTTTTTGAAGCTCTTTTTGCATTTCAGCTGCAGATGATGCGTCTGCATAATGACCTGTATGAATTTCAATAATTGGTGCGCCGCATTCAACAGCTGCCTCAATCTGATAATTGTCAGGATCGATGAATAAAGAGGCTTTAATGTTGTTTGTGCTTAATTCAGAACAAACTTCTTTGATTCTGCCTAATTGAGATAGAACATCTAAGCCTCCTTCAGTCGTCAGCTCTTGCCTCTTTTCTGGAACGAGGCAGCAGTCTTCAGGCAAAATTTTAGTTGCTATTTCTAACATTTCATCTGTCGCAGCCATCTCCAAGTTCATTTTGGTTGCGAGCCTAGATTTTAATTCCTCTACATCTTGATCCTGAATATGGCGTCTATCTTCTCTTAAGTGAAGAGTAATGCTATCTGCACCTGAACCCTCGCATATTTTTGCAGCATCAATCAAGCTTGGGTAACGAGTACCTCTTGCTTGTCTTAATGTAGCAATGTGATCAATATTTACACCTAAAAATATATCCATCATTAGACCTAATTCACAAAAAACAATTCTTTACTTTTAAGAGGCTTATCCCCAAGTAAGGATTTTAATCTTTTTCGATTCATTTTTTTCAAAATACTTAATTCTTTCGTTGAAGAAATAGGCTTATTAGATTTTGAAAGGTGAACAAGTGTTCTGCCTTGAATTTCTCCTTCAACATTAGGCGCAAAGCCTTGATCCTCAATATAGTCATAATGGAGATTGTCATTAATGATATTGCCATCAATATCATCTTCAAAGTCAAGACCATAGCCTAAATCTTGTAACAATTGGTTTTCAAATACACGAAGGGTATACTCTTTTGCACTTGCATCTAATGAGCTAATACTCCTAATATAAGACCAATAGGATTCAAATATTTCACTATGCTCATCACCTTCGGGAAGAAGTTTTTGTATAAGTTCATTGACATACATTGCCATAACAAGATCGTTACCTAATAGGCGCCTTGGCTCGTCTGAAATTTCCCATTGAGACAGGCTTTTTAAATCGCCTTTTCCTTTGTATGATATGCTTAAACATTGAAACATTTGAAGAGAGGTTTTACTACTTCTTGCACCTCGAGCAATGAGCCTTAACTTTCCATGATCTTTTGTAAAAAAGTCCAGTAGGAGAGAGTTTCCTTGATACATTCTTCTATGAATTAAAAAAGCGGGTGAATTTTCGACTCTAGTCATAACCCAAAGATGCTAATGCTCTTTTGTCGTCTGACCAGCCTTGCCTAACCTTAACCCATAATTCGAGGAATACTTTTGCTTCCAGAAAGCCCTCAATTGATAGTCTAGACTCCATTCCAATTTTTTTAAGCATACCGCCATTTTGACCAATGACAATGCTTTTTTGTGAGGCTTTGTCAACAAAAATACGTGCTGCTATTCGATACATTTTGCCGTCTAGCTCTAGCTTTTCAATCTCAACGGTAATGTCGTAAGGCAGTTCATTCGATAGATTTCTCATCAGCTTTTCGCGAATAAATTCAGAGATCACAAACTTTTGAGATCGATCTGTGATGTAATCCTCATCATAGATCGCATCCTGTTCTGGAAGGTATTTTAAGATTAACTTTCGTAGTTTTTGAGTGTCTTTTCTTTCAAATGCTGACAATGGAAAGACCTCTGTGGCTTCAAATTTTTCACTTAAGGTCTCGAGAAAGGGGAACATTTTATCGGCTGACTCTAACTTATCTATCTTATTAATGCAGAGTATGACTGGGATATCTACCTTATTAAGGTGCTCCATTACTCTAGCATCCTCTTTAGTCCATTTAAAAATTTCAACAATCCAAATGATCATGTCTACATCGTTAAAACTAGAGCTAGCAGCCCGATTCATATATGAATTAATAGCTTTATTGTTGCCAATATGTATGCCGGGAGTATCCACAAATACCATCTGGTAATTGGCTTGAGTATCAATTGCATTTATCCGGTGTCTTGTTGTTTGTGGACGATGAGAAGTAATCGATAATTTTTGTCCAATCAACTCATTGACAAGAGTAGATTTGCCGACATTGGGCTTACCAACAACTGCAATGGAGCCTGATTGAAAACTCATTATTTTAAAATTTCCTCTAAAATTGACTGAGCACAAGCCTGCTCTGCCCTTTTGATGCTTTTAGCATTTTTTTCAGAAGTAAGATTGAGTTCTGAGACAGTACAGCTCACATAAAAAATTGCATTATGGTCTTTTCCTTTGGTCTTAATCAGCTCATAGCTTGGCAGAGAATGCCCTTTCTTTTGAAGTAGCTCTTGAAGTTGAGTTTTAAAATCTTTTAATGAATCCTCTGGTTTCGCCTGATTAAGTAAGTCATTAAAGAGGTTTAGGATTATATTTTTTACAGTTAAATAGTCAGAATCAAGAAAGATAGCGCCCAGTATTGCTTCAAATGCGTCAGCAAGGATCGATTCACGTCTAAAACCCCCACTTTTAAGTTCTCCATGACCCAATGTTAGACTTTCAGAAATATTTAGAGTTTTGGCTAAATTTGCAAGAGTTTGTCCTCTTACAAGATGAGAGCGAAGTCTTGATAGTTGACCTTCATCAATTAAAGGATAGCGTAAGTATAGCTCTTCCGAAATAACGCACCCTAGAACACTATCACCTAAAAATTCAAGTCGCTCATTATTACTCTTGCTGACACTTCGATGCGTAAGCGCTTGCTTCAGCAGAGCAATATCGTTAAATTTATAAGTGAATTTTTTTTGAAGTTTTTCCATTAATTAAACTGCTACTGGGGCTTTAATGGGGTCATCATGCTCGTAATCAATGAGCTCAAAGTCTTCGTATGCATAATCAAATATGCTCTCAGGTTTTCTATTAATTTGAATAGTTGGCAGCTTTTTTGGTGTTCTTTGAAGCTGAGTATCAACTTGGTTAAAGTGGTTTGTATAGATATGGCAGTCACCTCCACTCCAAACAAAGTCACCTACCTCTAGGTCACATTGCTGAGCTACCATATGGGTCAGTAATGCATATGAGGCGATATTAAATGGCACCCCTAAAAATATGTCTGCACTTCTTTGATAGAGCTGACATGAGAGCTTTCCTTTTGCAACGTAAAACTGAAAAAGAGCATGGCAAGGCTGAAGGGCCATGCTTTCAAGTTCTCCAACATTCCAGCTTGAAACAATAATCCGTCTTGAGTCTGGCGCGTTATTAATCAGATTAATTGCTTGCTGAATTTGATCAATTTCATGGCCGTTAGCATTTTTCCATTTACGCCATTGAGCGCCATATACAGGGCCAAGATCTCCATTTTTATCAGCCCATTCATTCCAAATATTGACTTTATTATCTTTCAAGTATTTAATGTTGGTGTCACCCTTTAAAAACCAGAGTAACTCATGAATAACTGAGGGGACGTGAACTCGTTTGGTGGTTACAATTGGAAAGCCATCATCAAGGTTGAAGCGCATCTGGTGGCCAAATATGCTTTTAGTGCCTGTTCCAGTTCTATCTGTTTTTTCAGCGCCTTTATCTCTAACAAACCTCAAAAAATCTAAGTATTGTTTCATGTTTGACCCTTTAAATTATAAGATTTATTTAAAAAATAGAGTCCAATTAGTATCATTGGAAAGCTGAGCAGTTGGCCCATTGTCAGCCAGTCAAATGCTAAATAACCAATATGTGAATCTGGAGTCCTAATAAATTCAATTATAAATCTAAAAAAGCCATAAAAAATAAGGAATAAGGCCGAGGTTGCAAATAATGGTGGATTCTTTTTACTAAACATCCAAAGTATTATGAATAACAAGAGGCCTTCTAAAAAAGCCTCATATAGCTGAGTTGGAAATCTTTGCTCCCAGAGTCCGCTCTGATCCGGCGCCAAAACTCCCCAAGAGCTATCAGTTACCCTACCCCAAAGCTCGCCATTAATGTAGTTTCCTAGCCTCCCAAATCCTAAGCCCAGCGGAACAAGTGGCGCAATAAAGTCTGTTGTTTGAAAAAACGAGAACTTATATTTTCTATTAAAAATCAGCATAGCAATAAGTACACCAATAAATCCTCCATGAAATGACATCCCTCCATTCTGGAAATTAAAGAATGTGAGTGGGTTTGAAATAAATATTGAGAAGTTATAAAAGATTAGATACCCCAGCCTACCGCCTAGGACGGCTCCTAGAGCACCATAAAAAATAAGGTCATCAACATGCTTTATATTCCATAAAGTACTCAATTTTGCGCGATACTTAGCTAAGAAATAGGCTGATAAAAAAGCCAAAAGATACATAACACCGTACCAGTAAATTTTGACAAAACCAAGGTCTGCTAAAACAGGATCAATGACAATATACTTCATAGATTAGAACATGCCTCTTGTGAAGATTTATTGGTAATTTTAGTTAAGAATTTATACATATTATTTAAAGACAAATTATATGCATTATTGAAAGATGAATGTATTTAAGTCCTTATGGATGAGTCAAATAATTAACTTGGATATTGGATGGGAGAAAGACCTTTCTTTTGATAGAGGGGATGGGCTGGCTGCCCTGTTTTGTTAACTTTAAGACACATAGGGTTATTAATCAAGTCTAATACTTCTTTATCTCTATTATGTAGCGCCCCATCATTACCCCATGCAACGAGAACGATCCCAGATTCTTTCTGATGCTCTATTATGAATTTATTATTGTCCTCACCAATTGGATTATTTGCTTTTCTTAAGTCACTAGGTAAGGTTGCTTTAAAGGCAAAGAGATTAACCATTATGAGTCCTCCAAAACCCCATCGATAAGCATAATGCATAGATCTTCTAATCGTTGGATCATCTTTTTTTTCATCTGCAGTAGAGGGGTTTAGTCCAATAATTAATGCAGGCTTTTGGCTTAGGTTCCATACTCTTGAAAGAGAGTATCTGTATTGATTACAGGGTGAGAAAATAGCACTTTTTTTTATAATTTGCATTTGAATTAAAACTTTAACTATAAAATCATTTTAAATAAATATTTAAATCATTTACTAAAACAACTATCTCTCTTTTTATGTTTGACAAATTTGAACGAATTGATCTTGGTCACTTCCCAACACGCATTGAATATCTTAAAAATATCTCTGATATGCTAAAGGGTCCTCAAATATTTATTAAAAGAGATGACTGCACGGGTCTGGCAACTGGAGGAAATAAAACAAGGAAGCTGGAGTTTATCCTTCCAGATGCTATAAAAAATAACGCTGATCTTATCGTTACTGTTGGTGCTATTCAGTCAAATCATGCCAGGCAAACTGCTGCTGCATGCGCTAAAATCGGAATGAAGTGTCTCATAGTTTTAGAGCAAAGACTTGAAAATGCACCTGAAAGCTATATGAATTCAGGAAATGTTTTCTTGAATAAAGTATTCGGTGCTGAGATGATTTTGTGTCCCAAAGATAGAGATGTAAAAGAGTTTGCTGAAGAAATTATGGAAGATCAAAAAAGGGATGGCCATAATCCCTATTTTATTCCAGTTGGGGGCAGCAATCGGCTAGGAGAGTTAGGTTATATAGAATGCATGCGTGAGATTCTCGAAAACCCTAATAAGGACTCATTCAGCCATATTGTTTTAGCTACTGGGAGTGGAGGAACACACGCTGGTCTTGTTGCGGGAAAAACTCTTTATAAAAGCAACACTAAAATTATTGGGATAAGTATTAAAGATAATAAATCTAATCAAGAGAAAAGAGTTCTTAAATTAACTCAAAACTCCTGTGAATACATAAGTTGCAATCCGCCCATGGAGGAGGATGTTATCGTTTTTGATGATTATGTTGGCCCAGGTTATGCAATGCCGACAGATGGAATGAGAGATGCGCTATCTTTGATGGCAACGAAAGAGGCTATTTTGCTCGATCCAGTCTACACCGGAAAAGCATTTGATGGGCTCATCAATTTAGTCAGAAAGAACTACTTCAACTCTTCAGACAGGGTGCTATTTATTCATACTGGTGGGTCAGCTGCACTTCCGGCTTTTGAGTGGGCTTTTAGTTAACTTAAAGCTTAGTCCCTTTTCTTGCCTTGTATTACTCTATCAAGGATTAGGGCGCAGAACAAGATTGCAATTCCGGCTAAGATTCCTTGGCCAACATTGGCATATTGAAGAGCCTCCAAGACATCTTGGCCTAAGCCTTTTGCACCAATAAGTGAGGCAACTACAACCATCGCAAGACTCAGCATCACAGTTTGGTTAACACCTGCCAGTATTGTTGGCATCGCTAAAGGTAGATCAACCTTGGTCAATAGGTACCACTTCGAAGCGCCATAGGCTATAGCGGCCTCCCTGATTGACTCAGGAACTCCTTTTAAGCCAAGGACGGTTAGTCTAACAACTGGGGTTCCACCAAAAATCATAGTAATAATAACTGCTGATACCTTTCCAGTTCCAAAAAAGGCGATCACAGGAATCATAAATACAAACGCTGGCATAGTCTGCATGAAGTCCATAATGGGCCTAATAAAGGCATAAAATCTCGGCCTTGTCGAGCAATAAATGCCCAAAGGGATACCAATGGAAATGCTAAGTATTGCAGCAGTTCCAAGAAGAGCTAGAGTTGTCATCGCTTTAATCCAAAACCCTAGTAATCCCATGTAAGCTAAAAATGAGAGTGAATATAGAGCTGCCCTTGGTCCTGCTGAAAGGCCTGTCATTAAAACGATCGCACTAATGACAACAATCCAAGGTGTGGTTACAAAGAGCATTTCAAGAGAGTCAAGAACCGAGCGAATTCCAATAGTAATTGCACTAAAGAGGACATCTCCTTTAATTACAGCATAATCAAAAGTTTTTTCAACGCCATCGATTGATGCAAGTCTTATATCTGGGTGTGTTGGGAAGTCTGCAAACAGCTCCACAAGATATGGAAAGCTATAGTGAACAGAGGAGAAGACAATGATGATTAATGCAAAAGTTATGCTTAGCAGATAGTTCTTAAACTCCATTCCAGGGCTAATAAGCTTGTTTGATAGCCACTCTGAGAACCGTCTTTCTAGAATTGAGTTTGCTAATACGCCTTGTATAAGTCTGATCAAGAGAAAAAGAATGATGCCGCTGATAGCAATCCAAATCCCTGACGCCTCTATATTTTGCGCCTCTTGAAGGTAGCCCGCTATCGAGTCTTCTAAAGACTTAATAGTTCTTTTGAACATTTCAACTTTATCAGAGTTGCTTTCTATGGCTGATTGAAGCTGTTTTTGTCTAAAGTCAATGGTCGACTGAATTTTATCGATCTTGGTATAGGCCTCTGCACTAATGTTTCCAAAAAAACCCCGAATGATTTGGACAATAGCAAAGGTTTCAATAATTAGGAATGCCAGTGACCAATTCCATATGTTCCTTATACCAAACCACATTGAGCCAAATAAGAAGGCAAATAAATTGAACGATAATACAAACTTAGATGTATTGTTTATCTTTTCAAATTCGTGAATATAGTAATCAGGGCTTGTCTTTACAAAATCCTTGATTTGATCTGTATTGATATAGTTATCTTTACTCATCTTGGCCCTCTACAATGGCGACCAGTAAGTCTTTTTGAGAGACAATACCTATTTCTTCATTGTTCGAATTATTGATTATGATTGGCATGTCGCTTGAAACTGAAGTCTCAATCAGGCTACTTAAGTCATCATTTTCATTCATATTTAGGGCACCCTTAGGAACTGCCCCGTATTCCTTTTTAAAGGCATCAACTGGCTTCATAATTGATTTAGCTTTTACGACTTCTAGTCTAGATATCCCTTTGACGAAATCAGCTACGTAATCATCCTCTGGATTCATCACTATTTCTTCAGGGGTGCCAATCTGAATAACCATACCATCTCTCATGATTGCAATTCGATGACCCACTTTAACGGCTTCATCTAGGTCATGAGTAATAAATACTGTCGTCTTCTTTAACTGTTTTGATAATTTTATAAATTCTTTTTGGAGTTGTCTCCTAATAAGAGGGTCCAGTGCGCTAAAAGGTTCATCCATTAGAAGTATCTCTGGATCAGCTGCTAGGGCTCTTGCCAGTCCAACCCTTTGCTGCATTCCACCAGAGAGTTCATGGGCGTACTTATTTCCCCATCCTTGCAACTCAACGATGTTTAATATTTCATTTGCCTTGCCATATCGCTTATTCTTGTTGACACCTCTAATCTCTAGAGGCATTGCAATATTGTCGATGACTGATCGATGAGGCATCAAGGCAAAGTTTTGAAAAACCATACCTATTTTTTTATTTCTAAAATCTTGAAGTTCTTGTTTTTCAAGAGCCATGACATCTTGGCCATCAATTAGTATTTGACCCATGGTAGGCTCTAATAATCGATTGATATGCCTTACAAGAGTAGATTTTCCACTTCCAGAAAGGCCCATTACGCAGAATATTTCTCCTGGATTAATATTAAAGGATACATCTGACACGCCAATTACTGAGTTATATTCTTCTAAAGCAACTTGCTTTGAAATATGTTGTTTAGTAATGGCATCTAATGCTTCTTTTGAAGTATTACCGAATATCTTAGAGATATTCTTAATTTCAATAAAGCTTCCTGAGTTTTGTTGAGGCATGACTTGTAGAATTAATTAAAAAAAACCGGCGTATAAAACGCCGGTTTTAAGACGAACTAGCTAGATTATAGACCTAACCAGCCATCAACTGTATCTTCATTTTGTGACATCCAGTCTCTTGCAACATCAGCTGGATCTCTTTTCATTACTGACACTTCGTAAGCTAACCAAGAAACATCATCAGACGTTAGTTGGAAATTATTAAAGAACTCAACAATTGCTGGTGATTTGCCTTCTAATGAAGTTCCCCAACCAATTTGAATATTCTTTAAAGCATCTTTAGAAGCTACATAAGAGTTTTTATACCAATCTGCATCTTCTTTAGGTTGAACCATTTTATATGCAGCTGGGTCATGAGTTGGCTCTGTAAGCATTACTACATCAGCCATTCCCCAAATAGCGTGTGGCTTATAGCAATAGAATGCATAACCTTCACCCTTCTTAATTGAGTCTAGAACACGTGCATTTTTAACTGCTTCAGCAGCTCTAACTGGCTCAATACCTGCATCGAGAAGCTTATAGTCTCTAACCTTAACTTCGTTTACATTAGCAGAGGCCCAGCCATCAGCACCAATCCAAAATTCACCTTTACCATTACCGTCACTATCCATTGCAGCGACAACTTCAGGACGCCCTAAGTCAAAAATAGATGTAATATCCATTTCTGCAGCGAATGCCTGCGACACGCAATAACCTTGGTTTCCTTCGTAACTCTTAGAGCTTAATTTAAGAGTGCCCTTAGGAACTAGGTCATTTGTATATGCTTGCTGGTTAGGTAACCAGACATCTGGATGAACTTCAATCTCACCCTTGCTTCTATCAATTGCTCCATAAATGGCAGTATTGTTGCCTGGGACCAGCTCAACTTCTCCACCCATTTTGTCAGTAATAACTGCAGATAAAAGGTTTGCAATAGCTGTTGCGCCTGTCCAACCCGGATCGCCAATATTCACTTTTTCAGCGTATGTTGTCATAGAAGCAGACAACGCTACAACAGCTGCTATAGCTGTTTTCTTCATCATTTTCATTATTTTCTCCTCAAATATTTAGATTTTTTTCAAACGATTTTGATATTATCTTTTTTTGTTTGAAAAATTTAGTATACATCAATTAATATATATCTTTTATGCATATTTTCATATTATGAAAACTTATGTTTCATAATGAAACTAACTTGATCTTATGAGAGGAACTCTTTAATAATTTTATTAACTAGCTCAGGTTTCTCCATATGAGAGTTGTGAGCGCAATCCTTTATGATTTCTAGTTTAGAGTTATGAATGCCACGTTTAAGTATTTCTTGCTGATTCCAGTCATATGAACGGTCCTTGTCCGACCATAGAATCAGTGTTGGTGATTGAATCTTATCTAGCTGCCCTCTCCCATCCCAAGAATCCCAAGCATCAAGGCTTGCCAAAGCTGCCTGAGTAGTTGCCTTAGCACCTTCATCCAAACACAATTGATAGCCATCACCTAGTAAATAATCAACAAACCATGTCTTTGCGATATTTTCTCTAGTCTCTTTAATTCCCTTTTCTTTGATTTTGTTTCTGGATTCTTCAATCGTTTCAAATCGATTTGGCAAGACCCCAATTGAGCCAGTTCCAAAGCAGATCAATTTTTTAACTCTCTCTGGGAATAATGCGGCCATCTCCTGAACTATCATTCCGCCCATAGAGTGACCTAATAGGTAAAAAGTTTCGACTCCTAGTGCATCTAATAACTCGAAAACTTTGACTGCATTATCACGGATAGTTGAAGGTGCAATCATAAATGCACTCTCCCCATAGCCAGGGAGTGAAGGCATGATTAGCTCAAAGTGATCCTTCAGCTCTTCTTGAAACTTCCACATATCCTGACCACCTAAATAGCCATGAACCAATACTAATGGCTTACCCTTTCCAATTTTTTTATAAGATAAAAGTTTCATGATTGAGAATGATAAAGTATTTAAAAGACTTTAATTATAGTAGTGAAGTAATATTCCCATCTCCTGCAACAAAGTGGTATTGATCAAAATCTTCTTTTGCGACCCATTCGATTGCCTCGTGTTCAGAGAGTATCAATTCCCCTTGATTTATAGTGCAGACAAAGTAATGTAAGACAATGTCAATTTCGTCATCTTTATATTTTTCTTCAGCTATTTTGTTGTGAATAGTGATAGAGACATTGAGCTCTTCAAGAATTTCCCTAGACAGAGCCTCTTCAAAGGTTTCGGACCTTTCAACCTTTCCACCAGGGAACTCCCACAAGAGACCCATATATTTGTCTCGATTTCTTTTAGCTATGAGGTAATGGTTGTTTTTTTTAATTATTGCAGCAACAACATGAGTAGCTTTCATTGGAGCATTACATCATTAAATAATGACTCTAATTATACTAGTTGGCACTAAATTTGATAATGAGTTTTTTTTTGAAATCTGCTTGATTTTGAGGAAGTGGGAGCGGGGAAGATTTAAAGACTGCCCTTCTGATAGAGTTACCAAAGGCTTGCGATTTACTTTTTGCCGCTGAGGAGTCCTCAATACTACCAACATCACACCCTAAAATTTTGACACCCTCTATTGCACCGTTCATTGCTTGATTTATTTGGACGTTACAACTCCAATTCGTATCGACGTTATCGTACTTCCAAAAGGATTTTATTTTTGTATTAATTGCTTTGACATAGGAAGAATTGCTATTACTGACTTGAGTGGAATTTTTCATATTTAGTGCCTCTCTTCTTTGCCTTTCAAACTCTTCATTTCTTTTATTTAAAACCTCTATACGCTCTGCTTTTTCTTCAGGAGACAGTCTAGACATTTCACAAATGAAACTCAATAAAACATCAAAGCCACTGTTAGGTGCGTAATATTCCCAGGCGCTTACTACTTCTTTCTCAACCCCTTCTCCTTCACCCATAGGAAAAGGAAATCTGGAGCGCTTATTGACTTTAAATCCCTTTAAGTTGCAATCGCCTTGTGCATAAGTCTTCTCACTTCCGGTGCTCCATGTATCCATATACCACCAATAGATAAAACCATCCTTTTCCTCTAATGTTTCAAAATCAATATACAAAGAGGCATTGTTTCCTGGTAAGACGTTTGTCCACTCAGAATGTGCACAAAGAGAGACGAAAAGAGAGATTAATAACAGTGATATTTTTTTCATGTGCGTATTCTATTTAATGAGCATAAACAGAAGGTGAAGATTGGAAGTTGTTTAGATGTAGATTATTTAAACCTGTTTTCAAAGTTTAAAATCAATTACACCAGCTTGATTTTTTACCACCACTATACTTATAAGCCAATTCATTTTCAAGAAGTTCTTTTTCTAGGCTCATTCCATCTACTATTACATCAGCAACTATTCTAAAGTACTTGCCTCTCTGAAGCTCGTGCAGTCTAATCTCTTTTGCATTTGCGAGCTTACTTCTGACGAAATCTCTTGCCTTAAGGGCCAAATCTCTCTCATATTGACACTTTCCTTGTATTTCAGGAGTATCTACACCCTTTAGCCGAATAGGTATGTTTTTGCCTACTAAGGGGGGCAGAGAGTCTATATTTACTCTAAAAGTATCTCCGTCATAGACGCTGATCACTTTTGATACCGTTGCTGTGCCATATTCAGTCGCGGCTTGAGCGATAAAAGCTCCAAGACAAAGAGCAATAACTAGAAATATTTTTTTCATAATAGTTTGATGTTGGTGCGCTCGAGGTGATTCTGAAACTTCATAAACCCCTTTCACAGATTTTAAATACTTTTGGATCAGGATAGTGCTTCGATATATCTTTAAAAAGTATTTATGACTTGGATACTCCAAAGTGTGGAAGTTATCCTACAACAAAACCTTAATTACATTTTTCATTTTGTTCAGTCATTTCACTCTTTCTTATTGGCATTGTATCAATAATATTGTGAATTTCTTTCAGTAATGAGGTGTCATTTGAATATGACTTATCTCCACCATCATAACCAATTAACCAAAGTCCATATTTATTCTTATATCTATCTGGAATAGTATATTTAATAATGTCATCTCCAACAATTCTGATGTACTTCAAATTTCTTTCTTCATTTTTACAACTATTTGTTTTAAAAAAATTGTCAGTTTCATTAATGAAATAAGTATCTTTTGTAATAAAGAGGACTATTCTTTTGTCCCATGAAAATGAATTAATATATTCTTCTAAATTTATTTTTCCGCTTGAATTACTCATGATTGGAAAAAATAAAGTTAACAGTAAGCACAATCCTTTTATCCTGCTCATCGTCTTTAATCACCAGGCTAGTACTGAACTGTATAGGTAAGAGAGGAAAATAAGATTAGGAGTATTTTTTTCATATTTTAATGAATACGCCCATTTTTATCCAACTCGGTAAATGCATCTTCCCAGCTTGGGATATTGTTTGTTTCGTACCCATAAACTTTCCCACTGCCAATCTTAGAAAGATTTTTCATAGCTTTTAAATGGGCTGGAGATGTTAAATAACCTAGCATATGTTCTTTTGATTTCCACACAGTTAATGTGTGTTGGTATCCATTAAGTGAATTGAGCGCACAATGCAGTATTCCTTCAGCTTTTTGGGCATCTTTTGACGCAGGGATTGCGAATGTCCAAAACCTAATCCAGCCAAGTAACCCTTTTGGTTTAACTCCTGTTACTGATACATACATCTATCAAAAATCCATAATTATTATATTAAAATATGATGATAAGATATTGATATTGTTTAACTTTTATTACCAATTAAAAGTTATTCTGGAGTACTTCAACGGCATCCTTGAATCCTAGCTTTGCAGACTTCTCAAACCAAGCCTTAGCAACATCCATATCTTGAATTAAGCCTTCAGAACTAACAAGTCCTCTGGCATTGATCCATCCAAGATTAAACTGCGCCATAGCATTTCCATTATTAGCAGCAATTTCCATTTCCAGTAATACATTTCTATGCTCATTGTCATAGAGTGTCGCTAAATTAGCATAAGCGTCATCACTTCCATTAAAGGTCGCCCTTTCAAACCAATATATAATTTCCACAATATCTTCGACTGTGTCATTCTTCCAACCAGCAGCCAGTCTCCAACCTAAATCATATTGAGCCTTGGCATTATTATTTTCAGCAGCCCTCATTAACCACATTTCACCAACTTCTGGAATGTTTAGAGCATTAGGGTCTCTGAAGTACATTGAAAGCACATACTGTGCTGTAGAGTCACCATTATTAGCTAAATCAACAATTAGGTTTGATGCTCGAACAAATTCACCCTGTCTAGCCATTGCAAGGCTGTCATCAATAAGATAGCTATCATCAGCAAAAACTAATTGAGTAAGAAAAACTAGTAGAAGAAGAAATCGCTTCATTTATTACCAAATTTATAGCGAACAATCAAAGGAAATTAGGAGAAGCACCTTTGATGTGAGAACGTTCACTAAACAATCTAATCTCACTTTAGTGTTTTTAAAAAAGAACTACATTGATATTCTATAAAGTTACAGAAATTGATTTATGTTTTGTTGATGAATTTATGATGGAGATTGGACTATATACCAATTAAACAAAGCTACTCTTTAATTTTCTCGTATCCATACGATATTGATGTATGAATCCAATTAACATTCCATAGAAGAAGCATCAGGCTTTGAAGGATATCTCTATTGAGCTCATTAAAAAGCCTAATATTGATTGGTTTTCCTTCAATGTCTAATATATTCTTCGCGTGAAAGATGATTGCTGGAGCAGCATATGGCTCTCTTTTAGAGCCGTCTTTATCCTTTACCCGTAATTGCCCGTCAACTGAAAACGTATTTATATAATGCGTTAAGAAATACTCTGAGACCGTCACCTCCTGCTTTAATATATCAGTAAAGATTTCAGAGAGTAGCTTAGTCCCGATTCATCAGGTTCAATAAAATAATCTGCCTTCGATTTCACATAAACTGTCCAAGCATCATCTAGTGAAATATCTTGCTTAGCAGCAAAGTTATGAACAGAATTAATTATATTTTCTTGCCCTGGCGGACCGACAATGATACTTAAATGGTGTGAATCGGATTGGTTTTGGTATGACATACCTTCCTCCTTTTTAGTGTTTTAAGGGAAATCCTAAGGTACACAATATGGAACAAATACCTAGTTCGTAGGGTGAACTATTCCTTTATTTAGGATGAATTATACTAGCAATTTAATTCATATTCTATAAGGTTTCTCAATCATGGCATATGATTTGAGTTTGGTGCGCTCGAGGTGATTCGAACACCCGACATTCGGCTTCGGAGGCCGACACTCTATCCAGCTGAGCTACGAGCGCAATATTTAGTTGATAAGCCGCAGTTTAGTGATACTAAAGGTTTTATGCTTTTTGCTCATATAAATCTCGCAATAAGTGCAAGTGTGATTATATGTTAATTATAATCAGGGGCATTTTTATTTGAATAGATAATAGGAGATCAATTATGGGTTTTTGGTTTGAAATTGTAGTTATTGCGCTTTTGTCAGCTATATCAATAAATTTACAGAGAATTTATTTATTGATGCAAAATAAAAATGGAATATAAAGCAATCACTTGTTTTTTTTGTTTTGAGCAGTTTGAAGTTTCGTTAGAGGTTGGAACCTCTTTTGTTGGGAGCATCAGCGAGATTTATGATTGTGAGGTATGTTGTAATCCAAATAAACT
Source organism: Candidatus Pseudothioglobus sp. uisw_142 (assembly GCF_059512465.1). NCBI lineage: Bacteria > Pseudomonadati > Pseudomonadota > Gammaproteobacteria > Pseudothioglobaceae (SeqCode) > Pseudothioglobus (SeqCode) > Candidatus Pseudothioglobus sp. uisw_142. Next base: position 884,063 of record NZ_CM183452.1, on the reverse strand, counting down.
TGATTATGAAGTTTATGATGGGGAGATAAAAATCAATAATGTTGGTGATGGAAATGAGTAAATTTTTTCACAGCTTTCGAGTTACTTTTATACTTAATCTTCAAGTCCTGACATAGCCTCATCTAGGATTTCTTTACCATCTATGACGTCATAAACATACTTGGTGCAAGGAATATCATCTCCATTTTTATCCCAAGTCTCATAGTCAATCTTGCGAATTAATTTGAACTTATAGTCTCTCAAAGGATAGTCACTAAAAACTCGTTTATAAGTCTCATAGGAGGAGCTACAAGCACCGCCAGCATAATACAGCTGGATTGTCTTATTATCTGAATCAAACTTCGTTGTAGCATCTATATTGCTATATGGTAATGTGTCGGTTAAATCTAGGATATTAAAGTAGCTTGTATCTTCTATTTCCTGAATCAAATAGACCTCATAAGCATCGTGATGCCTTTGACCTTGCTTCCTATTAGCTATGACTAACTCCTTGATGCCATCAAAGTTCATATCGCCAAAAGCAAAGGGGGCATTAGCTATATCACTAAACTTCATTTTAATAACCTCTTTACTGGCTATAGTTTCCGCATCCATCCTATATTTTGGGAAACTGAACATCCTATTGCCAATATTGAAAAAATCAGTTTTAATGGTAAATTTGACGTCTCTATCAATTAGCTTGAAATTGATATTAGCAGGACCATTAAACATAGGCACTAATCCCCAGTTAGGAAACCATTCAACATCAACTATGTAGCGCCCTTGTATGACATCAGTGAACTCAATATAAATGGGTGTTTTGCCATCCAGTAATTGATAGTGAATTGGTAAGCCATTGTCCATATACTCAGCCAAATCATCTTCAGCAGCGGCATTGATTCCTATAGAGAGGAATAAAAGAAGGAGAAGTTTTTTCATAATCAAGTTATGAGGGATTCAGCCCCAGGGTGAGCGCCCAATACTGAAACTGATAACCACAATAGAAGAAATCCCAAAACGGTGTAAACTAGAAAGCCTACAAAAACTATGATTAAACCAATACCTAACTTACGATACTTGGTACGTTTTAGAAAAAATAATCCACAAAAAGGGACTAGTAAAAATCCTATTGTAAGAGGAGTAGGAACCAGAAAATCTATCATAATTTGTTTAGGTGAGAGAATCGTTCAGCAGTAGATTGTTGACTCTCAATCCCTACAGAAAAAATTTATATATTTCATGTTATAAAAAAAGCCCCCTCATTAGGACCCAAGTCAAGATTAATATGCCAATAATTTTAAGTGGCTTTTCCATGTTAAACCGATTGTGGTTTTTTGTTAATAATTAAAAAGAAAATGTAAGACATCAAACTTAATAATAAGAAAACTGAAAAGGACGCTTTAAATCCTATGATTTCACTAAAGCCCAAACCTTTAACTAAGTCGATTACAAGGCCAATAAACCATTGCATTATAAAAGCTCCTAAAAAAATTAATAAATTAAATGACGTAAGCGCCTTGCCTGCTAGATGGCTTTGAAAAGACAAGCCTACAGCTGGCTGTATTACAGTCAAGAAGACTGAAGTTAGGATAAATAATGTTATATAAAATGCACCCGCTTTTGGTCCTAAAAGGATAATAGTTAACATCACTAAAAAACTTAATGGTATGCCAAGTTTTAATATTTTTATTGCACTAAAACCCAAATTTGTAATCTTAGGTAAAAAATAACCCCATAAGAAAAATGAAACTAGCATTGTAATATTTATCCAAAACAATCCTGTAGCGCTTTCAAGAGGAGAATACCCTGCTACTCTTGTCATCCAGGGTCCTGCCCACAGAGTTTGGATTGCCATTAAGCCGCCATAATTAAACAATCCCAGCGGAATAACACTGATAAAAAATTTATTTTTCCATACATCGGCAAATGAGCCATTTAAAGACTCATCTTTTTGGTGATCCCATTTTGGAATAAAGGTCAACATCAAAATTATGCTAATTAGTATTAACACTGCAATTCCACCAAACATCCACCTCCAGCCCAGCGTTGGTAATAAAAGTTGAACAGGAAGTGTTGACGATAAAAACCCTAACGAAGCAATCATTAACATCCATGAGTTTGCTCTTTGCTGTTGGTTTTCCGCAAACCAAACTCTATATCCTGTTAATGGCGCCATTAGGCAAGCGCTTACCCCAACTCCAATTAATATCCTGGAAGCTAGTAAACCTGAAAAGCTTTGGGCTAGGGCAAAAGAGATAGTTCCAATAAAGGCAATTAATGTAAATGAAGATACAATTTTTTTGGGTCCAAACTTATCTAACAAATACCCAAGAGGTATTTGCATGGATGCAAAACCTAAAAAATAACCGCCAGCAAGCAGCCCCAAATCTGCTGCCATTAAATCAAATTCAATTGTTAATACTGGAGAAAGTGTAGCTGTGATAGCTCTTAACAAGCACGATAAAAAATAGCCAAAAGCAAAAACAAAAAAAACAATAATAGCTTGTTTTTTTGGAAGAATATAATCATCCATCGTTAAGTTTGAGTCATCAGGAAGAGCTTTTACTGAGGATTTCAACTTTAGTTTTTTCAAAACTAATGATTGTATTTCTTACCTCATAAGGTATTGAAGCTTTTCTATTGTTGACGTAATCAAATGCAACCACTTTTGCATCACCAATAGCGACAAGCCTTTGGTGATTATGACTCTTTACTTCATATTTCATAGTGAAATACTGATCTGCCATTGAGTTTACTCTAACGCCTACTGAAATACTATCTGGATAAAAAAGTGGATGAATAAACTTGCACTGGGTGGAGCCCAATATCGTTGAAATTCTTGACTCTCCAAACAAGTCACCAGAGTTTATATTTTCAAAGTATGCAATTCGAGCCGTTTGAAAATACTTGAAATACTCAATATTATTAACATGCTGGAGTGCATCCATATCTCCCCAGTCAACTTTAATGTCAATAATAAAATTAAAGTCTTTTAAAATTTTGTCCATATGAAATGCCCTTAATCCATTTTCTTTTTTAGATTTAAGATGACAATTTTAGTTCAGCATACATCTTTATAAATTAAAAGTTAAAATGTTCTTCATAAAAACTATATTATTTCTTCATGCTATATTGTTAGTTTATTAGTACAATTAAATTTTTTTTTGAGACCTTCAGGCATCCTTATGATCAACTTAAAGACTTTTTTTAAATCTTTTGCGCTTTCAGTTTTTATTTTATTTGCAACCTCAACTGTTGCAGATGATGACAATTACTCACCCCTTGACTCCCCATCATTCTTCGAGGGGCTAAATACCTTTACTGCTGTATTCTCTCAAATCAAACAGATGTATGTTGATGACATTGATGATGAAACACTTTTTAACAATGCTATAAGGGGTCTCATTGAAGGACTAGACCCTCATTCGAGTTTCTTAGAGCCAGTTGCTCAGTCTAAGGTCAGCGAGAGCACTATGGGTAAATTTGGAGGTCTTGGGATAGTCATTGGTACTAAAGGTGACTTTATAGAGGTAGTATCTCCAATTGATGATACCCCTGCTTACAGGGCTGGACTCAAAGCAGGAGATATTATTTTGCAAATCGGTGACCAAAATGTAAGTCAAATAAATCTCGAGGAGGGTGTCAAGCTTATGAGGGGTGCTCCTGGAACAACCATTAAACTAACAATTGGTAGGCCTGATATTGCTCCTTTTGTAGTCGAGATCACCAGAGAAGTTATCACAATAACTTCGGCCAAAGGTCTGATTGTCTCTGATGGTATTGGTTACCTTAGAATCGCACAGTTCCAAAGGCCAACAGCTGAGGTTGTAGAAAAAATTATTGCTAACTTAGTAAGGAAAAATGAAGGTGATCTTGATTCACTGATTATTGATTTAAGAAATAATCCTGGTGGACTCCTTGATTCTTCAATTGATATTTCTAATTTATTTATTGATGAGCCAGGAATCGTTGTTTACACGGAAGGCAGAACTCCTACTTCAAATATGTCTTTTCCAACTAAACCGGGTGATATCTTGAATGGTGCGCCAATTGTTGTCCTCATGAATGTGGGCTCTGCATCAGCCTCTGAGATTGTTGCTGGCGCTCTGCAAGATCACAAACGCGCTATCATTATGGGTGAAGAGTCCTTTGGTAAAGGCTCCGTCCAGTCCATGATGAGTCTTCAGGATGGTTACGGTCTTAAACTTACAACTGCTAGATATTTCACTCCCTCAGGAAGATCTATCCAAGCGAAGGGAATTTCTCCAGACATTGCACTCGATAACATTTCATTGAAAGATGAAGATGAGGAAGAAGAGTCAATAGACTTTAGTTCAAAGGAAAAAGATCTTAAGAATGCGCTATCAGCGCAGGATGAAGATGAAACTAAACCTGAAGATACATCAGATTCAAAGTCAGACTCTACTGAAGTTGATACTTTAGGTTCGCAAGATGAAGTTAATCCGACTGAGCTTACCCCAGAGGAAATCCTTGAGTCACAGGATAAGATTGCTGCTGAACGTGATCAGGAGTTCATAGACCTTTTACTCGAAGACTACTATGTCCATGAAGCTGTGAACGTTCTTAAAGCTTTAAAGATTTATAATAAATAAAACCAAGGTGCTCTCAGTTATTGAATTGAGGGCACTTTTAATCTTTAGTCAAATCCACCGATCCTACTAAATTGCATGGTGTTGAAGTTCCAGTCCCAGTGCATCCAGATTCCAATTGCACGCCCTATAATGTAATCCTCTGGGACGAAGCCCCAGAATCTAGAATCACTGCTGTGTGCACGATTATCACCCATTACAAAATAGTGTCCCTCAGGGATCGTAATTTCAGGAAGCTCTTTTGAGTGCCCTTTGGGATTTAAAAGGATTTCATGAGGCATTGAGTCTATGAACTCTTGAACAAGTTTGTAGTTATTCATGGGTTTGCCTGAGTCGACACCGATATAAGGCCCAATTATCTTAATATCCATTGAATTATCGTTGATAGTCAATTGATCATTTTTATATGAAATTATATCGCCAGGACCAGCAACAATTCGTTTAATAAAATCAACCCCTGAATAGCCAGGGTTTTTTTCATAATTTGGATACCTAAATACAATAACATCACCCCTATTTGGTTTTGAGAATTCAACAAGTTTGGAGTTTGATATAGGGAGTCTGAAGCCATAATCAAATTTATTGACTAGTATAAAGTCACCCGTTAAAAGCGTCGGCATCATTGAGTTTGATGGAACACGAAAAGGTTCAAATATAAACCCCCTAAAGACTAACACTAAAAGTAAAACAGGGAACAACTCGATTGACCACTGAACAAGTTTAGGCCTGTGGCTATATTTTTCAGATTTTGAGAACTTTAAAAAAATTAAAAAATAGGCAATTTTGCTAAATTTTGATTTTTCTACTATGGCATCTGATGCAGGCTCTTGATCACCCTTAGAAAGAGCTAGATCAATCAAAACAATAACAATTGCAAATATCATTGCAACAAATAGCCATGAGAGAACATCCCAAGCAAAGAATGGTTCAGCGTTTTTTAATACTGCTTCGTATATAGACATAGAATAGAGTTTTTTTTAAAGGGCGTATTATAACAACCTGATGGCTTTTTGCTTAACTTAGTATCTAAGCGCTTTCAGTAATACTCATTCCGATTGAGTTGGCTAGTGCAACAAAATTAGGGAAAGATGTTTTTACATTATCAACCCCTTCAATCTTTATATCTGAATCTGAACTGACCGATGCAATGGCAAATGCCATAGAGATGCGATGGTCATGGTGAGACTCAATGGGTGTGGTTTGTTCTTTAAATTTACCGCCTACTATCCTAATACCATCTTCTAGCACATGATTTAAAATACCCAGCGATGTTAATCCATCAGCCATCACTTGTATCCGGTCTGACTCTTTCACTCTAAGCTCTTTTGCGCCTGTCAGAAGGGTTTCACCATCAGCACAACAGGCAGCAATAAATATTGCAGGGAACTCATCAATAGCCAGTGGGACTAGTTTTTTTGGAATTTGAATCCCTTTGAGGTTTGAAGATCTAACTCTAATATCTGCAATTAATTCACCAGCTTCAACCCTCTCATTCATCAGCTCTATATGGCCGCCCATTAATTTAAGAATATCAATGACGCCTGTTCGAGTTGGATTGATGTTAACCGCTTCTAAAACAATATCAGCATCATCTGATATGCATGCTGCAACCATAAAAAATGCTGCTGAAGAGATATCACTAGGCACTTCAATATTGCAAGCCTTTAAGTATCCTCCACCTTCAATCGATATTTTGTTGGGTGAGGTTTGAACTTCATAACCAAAGCCTCTGAGCATACGCTCTGTATGATCTCTTGATATGCCGTTCTCAATAACTGTTGTAGAGCCTTTACTATAGAGGCCTGCTAATAAGATACAGGATTTAATCTGAGCTGATGCAACAGGCAAAGTATACTCGATAGCCGACAAAGTCTTTCCGCCGTTAATCGAAAGAGGTGGCATTGAATTTAGACCTGAGATGTCTGCACCCATTTGACGAAGAGGCTCAATCACTCTTCCCATTGGCCTTTTGGATAGTGATTTGTCTCCGCAAAGCTCTGAGTTAAATGATTGTGCACTCAGAAGGCCCGACATCAGTCGAATTGAGGTTCCTGAATTTCCAAGATTTAAAGAGTTTGTTGGCATTTTTAAGCCATGCATTCCAACACCCTGAATGATCACATCAGAGCCTTTTCGCTCAATAGAAACTCCCATTTCCTTGAATGCGTTCAAGGTCGCCAAACTATCCTCTCCCTGAAGGAATCCTGAGACCCTAGTTGTTCCCGTTGCAATTGAACCGAGCATGATAGATCTATGGGAAATTGATTTATCTCCAGGCACCCTGATTGATCCTGATAATGATTTAGAGTGTGACGTTACAAAGCTAGCCATCGATTAACTTAACCTACCCATGAATCTCTTGTATTTTTCGCAGTCCTGAATAGCAACTCAAGTTTTTCACTGTTATCGCTATTGATAGCATCTTTAAGCTCACTAAGAGTTGCTTGATAGCCATTTATATGATCAGTGATTTGATCTTTGTTTTGTAGGCAAATATCTCTCCACATGACAGCATCGCCAGAGGCAATCCTTGAGAAGTCTTTAAACCCTCCACCTGCATAGATTGAAGCCGTTGGGTTTTGACTCACTAGATAATTGACAAGAGAGAAAGCAAGCATATGGGGTAAGTGGGAGGTCATACCAAGTAGCTCATCGTGAGACTCAGGACTCATAAAGTCTACATCAGCACCAACCTTACTCCACATGTCGTGAATGATTTGAGTGGACTCAGGCGCATTATTCTCTAAGGGCGTAATGATGACTTTCTTGTCTTCAAATAGATCCGGAACGCTGGCCTCAAAGCCACTCTTTTCCTTTCCAGCAATCGGGTGTGCAGGTACAAAGCATTTAGATTTTTTAGCTAAAACTTCGTTCACAATTTTTATGATATTAGTTTTAGTGCTGCCAACATCAGTAATAATGACTTGATCAGAGATGAATGGCTCTATTTCTTTAAGTATTTGCTTAAAAGTTCCAACTGGAGTAGCAATAACAACGATATCAGCATCTTTAATTGCCTCAGCCATATCAGTTGATAGCTCATCAATGATATTGCCTTTTTTAGCCTTCTCTAGTCGAGATTGATCTCTACCATATCCGCATACTAAATTAGCTAATTTGTTAGCCTTTATGGCTTTTGCAAGAGAGCCTCCAATAAGTCCCACACCTATGATTGTAATTTTATTTAGCATAAGATTTTGTTAAGAGCAGCTATGAGATGTGCATTTTCTTCGAAAGTGCCAATTGAAATTCTAAGATATCCACTCATCTCAACAGGCCTAACAATGACTCCTTCTTTAAGAAGAGCGTTATATATGTCCATGGCATCATCAAACTCAACAGCAATAAAATTTGCATGCGATGGTATAAAGTTTAAATGAAGCGATTTAAAACATTCGACCAACTGCTCGTATCCATCAGAATTGACCTTGATAGATTCTGACAAGTAGTCATCATCTTTCAAGGCAGCAATAGCCGCAACTTGTGCTGTGAAGTTCACATTGAATGGCTCTCTGACGCGATTAATGAAATCAGCAATTAGAGGGCTACAAAGTGAATATCCAACTCGAAGACCAGCTAGTCCATATGCCTTAGAGAAAGTGCGAGTAATGATAAGGTTACTAAATTCACTCAGCCATTCAATGGCAGAGTCATCAATATTTAAATATTCAAAATAGGCTTGATCAAGAACCACAGGAATGCCTTCAGGAACTTGTTTTAAAAAGTTATAAACCTCTTTATCAGTAAGAAGTGTGCCAGTTGGGTTATTAGGATTAGCAACAAAAATAAGTTTAGTATTCGTTGTAATCATACTCAGCATTGAATCTAAGTCGTGGCCAAAGTTTTTTGCAGGTGAGACAACAGCAGTTGCCCCTAAAGCCTGAGTGACAAGTGGATAAACAACAAATGCATACTGTGAAAAAATAACTTCATCAGTTTGTTTTGAGACAAAAACCCTTGCGATTAACTCTAATAGCTCATTCGACCCATTACCCAATGAGATCATCTCAGAGGTCACATTATGTTTGGTTGCGATAGCCTTTTTAAGTTCGAAGCAATTACCATCTGGGTAACGATTGATACTCGAAAGTGAGTCATTAATTGCCTCTTTGACTTTACTGCTGATCCCTAAAGGATTCTCATTGGAGGCAAGCTTAGAAATTTTAGTTAAGCCAAGCTCTCTCGCAAGCTCTTCAATTGGCTTTCCTCCTTGATATGGACTCAAGCCAAGGATTGATTCACAGGCGTTCATAAGACTGCTATTGGGTACGAGCCAAGAATTTCCAACTTAGAGACTTTAGATTTGATCTTGGAGATAGCATCTTTCACAATGTCGTTATTTTGATGCCCTTCTATATCAATAAAAAACAGATATTCCCACTTTACACCAGGTATGGGGTGTCTTGCTAACTGGAGCATATTAATGTTGTTATCTTTAAAAGGCTCCAATAGATCAAAAAGAGCACCAGATTCGTGCTTTGTCACAACCAATAGTGAGGTTTTGTCATTTATTCCCATTGGCACTTCATCCTTTCCAATAACTATGAAGCGAGTAACATTTCCAGCATTATCTTCGATATTTTTAGCTACTCTTTGAAGACCATAAATGTTTAAAGCAACCTTTGAGGCAATGGCAGCAGCATTAGGCTCATCTTTAACCATTCTAGCACCTAAAGCATTTGAAGCTACTGGCCTTAACTCTGTATTTGGATAATGATTAGCTAGCCATCTATGGCACTGATCAAGTGCTTGTTGGTGCGCATAAATTACCTTAATTTCTTGAGATTGATCCTGCATCATAAGGTGATGAGCAACAGCAATTTCAACCTCTCCACAAATATTTAAGTCATGACTATAAAGCATATCAAGAGACGTTCCAATGACACCATTTGAGGAGTTTTCAATAGGAACAACGCCATATTGCGCATTATCAGTTTCAACTTGATGAAAAATCTCATCCACTGTTCCACAGTCAAGCGGAGAAACGCCATGACCAAAATGTTTGAGTGCTGCTTCTTGAGTAAACGTACCCTCAGGACCTAGAAAAGCGATTTTTAGTGGCTGCTCAAGTGCAAGGCATGCCGACATAATCTCTCTAAAAATGAGAGCAATATCTTTGTCCTTAAGAAGACTTTTGTTTCTTTCAATCACTTTACTGAGAACTTCAGCCTCTCTCTCAGGACGATAGAAAGCAGTTTGAGTATTTGATTCTTGCTTAACTAGTGCAACCTCTGCAGCGAGGTCTGCACGCTCAGAAATAAGGAGCTGAATCTTTTGATCCAGTTCGTCAATTTCTGACCTTAAATTTTGAAGCGACCTACTTTTCATTAGCAAAGCTTTAGTTGAATGTTTTGGGTGTATTTTACCTAAGACTTAATCCACTTAAAAGCATTGTTATTATTATGTATATGAATAAAAAAAACTTTAGTAATTAAACTATTGCGCATTTTTTAAAAAAAGATATAATCTGACTAAATTTGACGACGGAAGTTGGTGTGATTCCAACGCTGCCCTCGCAACGGTGTTTCTTCTAGATTAGTCCGATACGTGTCAAATTGATTTACTTAATACTACGATGGGTGGTGAGTTAAGGATTCATAATTGATTGACTCTTTATCTCTCAATCCCTCTTTAAATTTCTATTTATAAGGGGTCATAATGTTTAATAAAAAAATATTTCTTGCTGTCTCTTTTTCAGCACTTGTTTTATCGCAACCTTCAAACGCTGTAATCGGTCCAATCAAAATTACTTTAAATCCTACAGAGTTATCTTCTAATTACTTTAATGAAGTGGATACTTTTGCTCCATTTTCATCAGAGGTTTATACGCAAGATGATATTAAAAATTCAAATGCAACCAATATCTATGATTTTTTATCACAAAACACCTCGCTATCACTTGCTCCATCGTCTGGAAATAGATTTTCTAAAAAAATCTCCGCTCGTGGTTATGGTTTAACTATTGGTTCTCATAATCTTGTTGTTACTTTAAACGGCAGAAGACTCAATAATATTGATACTAGTGGCCCAGAAATTGCTGGAGTTAACATCAATGATATTGAAAGAGTCGAAATTACTAAAGGAAGTGGGTCAGTAATTTATGGTGATAGCGCGATGGCAGGTGCTATTCATTTTTATACAAAAAAGAATATACAGACTAAAATATCAACAACCTCAGGAAATTATGGCGTCTCTCAAACCTCTGCATCTGTTGGTATTAATGATGAAAAAATTGACTTAAATATTTCTTTAGATAACTCCAAGCATGATGGCTTTCATAAAGCTGCTACTGGAGGAGTTAAAGATAAAGGCAAACAAACTAAATCAAGTATTGGTGGCACCTATACTACTGATGGTGGGACAGAAATATCACTAGACCTTTATAGAACTAATTCTGACATTAGATATCCAAACTACCTTAGTGATGCTCAATTTGAAGCTGACCCAACTGGAAGTGGATCTGGAAGCAGATACACCTACCGTGATGCTGAGTCAAGTACAACTAACTTCAAAGTAAAACGTAACTGGGGTGAAAATTTTGAATTCACAACAAATAGATCAGCTATTGATAAAGAAAGTAGAAATTTTTACTCTTACTCAGGAGCAACCGTTGATAACTACAAGTATGATTATAAGAGCAATGACTACCTATTAACATATACAAATGGAGAAATAAAAATTGATAGTGGTGTAAATATATTTGATGGGAAGAGAACAGTTGAATCAACCAGTGTTAGCTCTCGTAATACAACTTCAAAGGAAAACTTAGGTGTATTTTCTCAGCTTCAATATTTCAGAAATGATTCAGTATTTACCGTTGGTGCTCGCTCGGAAAAAGTAGATTATAATTACAGCCCTGAGTCTGGCACTGCATTGTCTGGCGAATATGATTTAAATGCGTTTGATATTGGTATAAATACCTCTTTGAGCCCTAATACCACTATATTTACGAATTATAACCATGCCTTTCAAGCCCCTTTAATTGATCGATTCTTTATTTCTGCTACATGGCCTGCTACCGGTCAAGTATTCAACGGGTTTGTCCGCCCATCTAAAAGCAGAACCTTCAATATTGGACTAAACCATCTAACTGATAATTCCAAGACTAAGTTAACCTTATATCGCTCAAATATTAAAGACGAAATGTTTTTATGTAAGTCAAATGCAGCATCAGATTGTGGGCTATATGGTGATAATCTAAATCTTGATAAATCTCATAAGCAAGGTCTAGAGCTTCAGAATAAATATGTTTTTAGTCCAAAATGGTCCACTAGCCTTAATTACGCTTATACAATTGCTAAGATAGATTCGGATGATAAAGGCGAAGGTGTATTAAATGGAAAAACAAATCCAATGACCTCAAAGCATAATATTTCAGCTTCTGTTATATATAGCTTGAGCAATAAGACTAATATGACACTGACTCAAAAATATCGTAGTGAAGCTTTTGCAGAAGAGGATTATGCAAATATATTTACAAAAAAACAGCCGGAATATAATTCAACAAACTTTAACTTTTCTTACAACCCCAACGATGACCTAAGCTTTTCTTTTGATGTTGAAAATTTATTTGAAAATAGCTATGGAACGCGTTTGAGAGATGATGTTATATACCCAGGTAACTCGACTAGAAATATTAAAGCAGGACTTACATACAAATTTTAATGCACTATGAAGGCTTAATTAGATGAGTGAAACTAGCTATAAAAAGCGCATGCAGCGTAAAAAAGAATATATTGATTCCCGTATTGATGAAGCTAATATTGATACTGGAATCATTGTTCTTTTGACTGGTAATGGTAAGGGGAAGTCATCTTCAGCTATGGGTATGATTTGTAGAGCTCTTGGATATAACATGAAGGTTGGTCTTGTTCGCTTTTTAAAGGGTGAGCAGCAGACAGGAGAAGATCTTTTTTTAGATAATCACCCAAATATTCTTTCTGCTCATATGGAAAGTGGTTTTACATGGAACACTCAAGATCAAGAACTGGATAAGAAAAGAGCCATTGAAACCTGGCTTGAGGCAAAAAAATTTCTTTCTGACTCTAAGATTTCTGTAGTTGTTTTAGATGAAATTACTTACATGATTAATTACAACTATCTTGATGAAGCTGAAATTTTGAATACACTATCAAACAGACCTGAGAATCAACATGTCGTTATAACCGGAAGAGCTGCCAGTAAAGGCTTAATAGATGCTTCGGACACTGTGAGCGAGGTTGAGGATGTAAAACACGCTTTTAGAGCTAATATTAGAGCTCAAAAAGGGATTGACTTATAAATAATTAACTGTTTTCTAAAAGGTATTGAATTGCTTGATATAAATACCCAACTGGAATCACTTGTATACCTTTTATGGGCTTTTTGGGCTCATTCCCTTTCGGGATAATAGCCAGCTCAAATCCTTGCTTTTGAGCCTCAGATAGCCTTTCCTGGGCATTATATACCGGCCTTACTTCACCGGTTAATCCAACCTCGCCAAACGCAATCCATTTACTTGGGATTACTTTATCTCTAAGACTTGAGACAATAGAGAGCATCACAACTAAATCTGATGCAGTTTCGCTCACTTTAATACCACCAACTACATTGATAAAAACATCCTGATCAAACGTTGCAATTCCTGAATGTTTATGAAGAATAGCAAGCTGAAGAGCAAGTCGATTCTGATCTAGCCCTACGCTGACTCTTTTTGGTGTTCCATTCGATTGATCAACCAGTGCTTGTATTTCGACCAAAAGCGGTCTGGTGGCTTCTCTAGTAACCATGACCATTGATCCAGATGAAGGATTCTCTTGATTAGAAAGGAATATAGAGGATGGATTGCTAACTTGTTGAAGCCCCTTTTCACCCATCGCGAATACGCTTATCTCGTTCACTGCACCAAAACGATTTTTTACAGCCCTAATAATTCGATAACGACCCCCAGCATCCCCCTCAAAGTATAGGACTGCATCCACCATATGTTCAAGTATTCTTGGTCCCGCAAGCGCTCCACCCTTTGTTACATGGCCAATCATCAATAAAATAGTATTAGTTTGCTTAGCGAACTGAGTAAGCTGAGCTGCGCAGTCTCTGACCTGAGTTACAGATCCAGGCGCTGATGCTGAAAGATCAGTCACCATCGTTTGAATAGAGTCAATAACAATCACTTTTGGTTTTACGTCTTTAGACAGCTTGATTATTTTCTCTAAGTGAGTTTCACCTATAAAAAGAATATCCTCCTTAATACCAAGTCTAATTGCCCTTTCACTAACCTGCTCAGCAGACTCCTCTCCACTGACATACAAAGTTGTATTATCACTATTGAGTTTAGCCAAAGCTTGAAGAATTAGAGTAGATTTGCCAATTCCAGGGTCACCCCCTATCAGAACTACTGATCCATCAACAAGACCACCACCAAGTGTTCGATCTAACTCCGATAGGCCAGTTGAAAGGCGATCTTTATTTTGTGCTTTAATCTCAGTTAGATTTTGAACTTTTGAAGCTGGAAGGTCCTTTAAGCTCTCTGGCTTGGATGATGTTGCTTGCGATATGACAATTTCTTCAAGTGTGTTCCATTCTTTGCAGTCTAAACACTGGCCAGCCCATTGGTGGTGAGACGCCCCACACTCTCGGCATACAAACTCTACTTTTGTCTTAGCCATAAGATTACTTATTGATTAACTTGTCAATTTCACTCTTGAATTCTTCGATATCTTGGAACTGCCTATAAACAGAGGCAAAACGAATATAGGCTACTTCATCAAGCGCTCTAAGCTCCTCCATAACCCACTCACCTAGCATCGAAGAAGGAACCTCTCTATCATTTTGCGCCATCAATTTCCTTTGAATTTTTTGAATGGCCATTTCAATTTTTGAAGTTTCAACAGGTCTTTTTTCAAGCGCCTTTAGCAAACCTGAGCGTAACTTATTTTCACTGAAGCTCTGCCTAGAATCATCACTTTTAATCAACCTTGGAAGGTTAAGGTCAACGGTCTCTCGAGTTGAGTGTCTCTCCCCGCATGCTAAGCACTCCCTTCTTCGGCGAACTTGTGAGCCATCATCCAGTAGTCGAGTATCTAAAACCTTGGTGTCATCAGATTGACAAAAAGGACAGCGCATCTGAGTTACTTATAGACTGGAAATCTAGAGCAAAGCTCTTCAACCTTTACCCTAACTTCATTTATGACTTCATTATTTTCAATATCATCACAGATGTCACAAATCCAGTTAGTGATATCCTTACACTCAGATTCACCAAAACCACGCGTCGTTGCCGCGGGAGTTCCAATTCTAATTCCACTGGTTACAAATGGAGATTGAGGGTCATTTGGTACAGAATTCTTATTAACAGTAATATGGGCTGAACCTAGAGTTGCATCAACTAGCTTTCCTGTCAATCCTTGCTCAATAAAGCTAACTAAAAATACATGGTTATCAGTTCCACCTGAAACAACATCATAACCTCTTTCCATAAAGACACCAGCCATCGCTCTTGCATTTTTAACGACTTGCTTCTGATAAGACTTAAAGTCCTCACTCATCGCTTCTTTAAAGGCAATAGCTTTAGCTGCAATAATATGCATTAATGGGCCACCCTGGATTCCAGGAAAAATGGCAGAATTAAGTTTTTTTTCTATTTCTTCGTTGGCTCTGGCAACAATTAAACCGCCACGAGGCCCCCTTAAAGTTTTATGAGTTGTTGTCGTGCAGACATCAGCAATATTTATTGGCGAAGGATAGTCACCTGTGGCAACTAGACCTGCGACATGAGCCATATCTACTAGTAGATAGGCATCAACCATATCAGCAATATCCCTGAAACGCTGCCAATCAATAATTCTTGAGTAAGCTGAGAATCCAGCAATAACCATTTTTGGTTTGTGCTCTAGAGCAAGTCTCTCAACCTCATCATAATCAATTTCACCAGTAGACTCATCAAGCCCATACTGAAAGGCTTTGTAGTGCTTTCCTGAAAATGATGGCCCCGCACCATGAGTCAAGTGCCCACCATGAGCAAGACTCATGCCTAATATTGTATCACCCGGAACTAGAAGCGCTTGAAAGACTGCTGCATTAGCCGTTGAGCCTGAATGTGGCTGAACATTGGCATAGGCCGCTCCAAAAAGCTCTTTTGCTCTGCTGATAGCAAGAGTTTCTGCAACATCAACATGCTCACAACCACCATAGTAACGCTTACCAGGATAACCTTCTGCATATTTATTAGTCATTTGACAGCCTTGAGCGTACATTACAGCAGGAGAAGTATAGTTCTCAGATGCAATTAATTCGATATGAGCCTCTTGCCTAGCTTCCTCAGCACTTATGACCTTAGCGATATCGGGATCAACATCATTTAATGTAAGATTTTTATCAAACATAACTCGCTCCAAAAATAGATAATTAATATGATGATTTTAAACGCTTTATTTCAAAAAGCATAGAGATAATTATTCTTTTTTTACAAGCATTTATAGTATGATTTTTATATGGTTATTATTTAAAAATATTTAAAGTATATCCTTCAATAAATTACTCAATTTCTAGAACAAATAATCCATATTTCAAAGTGGTAAAATTGACATTTTTAATTCCCATAAAAGAATGAAAGTTCTCGTTTTAGGTGCTGGAGTAATTGGAACAACTTCAGCCTATTTCCTTGCTAAACAGGGACATGATGTTACTGTCATTGACAGGCAAGATAGTGTTGCTATGGAGACTAGCCATGCGAATGCTGGCTGCTTATCCTATGGCTTTACATCCCCTTTGGCGTCTCCTGGACTTCCCCTTAATATTTTAAAATGGGCTTTGTCAGGGCGATCACCTCTTGTTGTTAACCCAAACATGAGCATTGAGACTATTAAGTTCATGTATCGATTGTATAAAAACTGTAATTTAAAAAGCTATGAAGTTAATAAAAGTCGTATGCTTAGAATTGCTAATTACTCTCAAAAAGCATTACTTGAAATTGAGGGAGATTTTGATATCAATTATGTGCAGAGAAAACAAGGCTCTCTTCAACTTTTTTGGGATTACAAGGAGATTGACAAGGCAAAGAAAGATATTTCAATTTTAGAAAAATTTAATATTAAATCTGAGCTTCTTGATCCTGAGGGTTGTTTAAAGATTGAGCCTGGCCTTAAATATGTAAAAAATAAAATTGCTGGGGGGATTCAATTTACAGATGACTTTACTGGAAATTGTTATTTATTTTCAAATGAGATTTATAAAAAATGTTTAGAAATGGGCGTTAATTTTGAGTTCAAGACTGAAATTAATGCCATTGAAACACACAATAATGCAGTTTCTGCAGTTTTAACCAGTAAAGGGGAATTTAAAGCGGATTGCTATTCTGTTTCTCTTGGTAGTCACTCCAATAACATCCTCTCTCAAATTGGCATTCAAACTCCTATTTATCCTGTCAAGGGATACTCCATCACTCTCCCTGTTTTGGCTGATAAAGATGCCCCTCAATCTACAATAATGGATGAGAGGAATAAAATTGCAATCACCAGGCTAGGAGAGACAATACGTGTTGCTGGAATTGCTCACTTAACTGACTTTAATAAGGAATTAAGAGCCAAATCACTCGAGTCTCTAAAGCAAGGTATAGATAGATTATTTCCCAACTCATATGAACAGACAAATGATTTAAATTTTTGGACGGGCTTTAGACCAAGTACGCCGGATAGCACTCCGATTATTGGGCCTACGCCTTACAGTAATTTATATCTAAATACAGGGCATGGAACCCTTGGATGGACAATGTCAGCGGGTTCTGGCAAACTATTAGCTAATTTAATTTCTGGAAGTGAGCCTGAAATATCTTTAGAAGGAATAGATATGAGCCGTTATAGCTTTGCCAATAGAACACCCCAAAATTATGGCTAGAAAATGCATTGCCTCGATCAACCTTAGTGCAATTAAAAAAAACTATCTCTATGCTAAATTATTAGCTCCTCAATCCCAGGTGATAGCTGTTGTTAAGGCAAATGCCTATGGCCACGGCGCTATAGAGGTTGCCCACCAACTTGAAGGTGATGCTGATTGTTATGGTGTTGCTTGCTCTGAAGAAGCCCAGGAGCTTAGAAATTCAGGAATTCTCTCCACGCCCATACTTTTGATGGAGGGAATTTTTGAAGAGTCTGAGATAGAACTGGTAAGCCAATTAAACCTTTGGCTGGTTGTCTGTAATTCCCTTCAAGTGCAATGGGTGCTTAATAATAAGTCAAACTTCAAATTTAATATTTTTATTAAAATTGACTCTGGTATGGGGCGTTTAGGGTTTCAAGAGGATGAATTTATAAAAGTTTCTCAACTGCTTGAAAATAGTAAAAATGTTGAAAACATCACATTAATGTCACACTTTTCCAGCGCAGATAACCTAGAAAGTAACTCAACAGACAAACAATTATCAAGATTTAATAGCCTTCTAGGTTCAAATAAAAAACGAGCTTCGCTCGCAAATTCGGCTGCAATAATGGCTCATGGAGATTCACATAGAGACTTCATAAGGCCAGGAATTATGCTTTATGGCTCTTCCCCTTTTCCATTCAGTGAGAATTTCAAGGATCTGCTGCCAGTCATGACACTCTCTTCGACAGTTATTTCTATTAAACGCTTTAAAAAAGGACAAACTATTGGCTATGGCGATAGATTTACCTGCAAAAAAGATACTACTATTGGCGTAGTTGCAATTGGTTACGGCGATGGATACCCCAGAAGTGCTAGGGATGGTACACCCGTTTTTATTAATGGCTCTGTTGCCAAACTAGCAGGCAAAGTCTCTATGGATATGATCACAATTGACTTGGATGGGGTTCTAAATCCTCAAATAGGTGATCGTGTGGAGCTTTTTGGAGATAATATCCCTGTTGACGTGGTTGCTGAAAACTGCAATACAATTTCTTATGAGATATTCACAAAAATTACAAATAGGGTTTACAAAACTTATATCTCTTAAACTCTAAAGCTAATATAATCTCCAATGTATATTTTTAACATTCTTTAATCATGTTGACGTCAACTCAAATCTCATCCTACAATAAAAATGGCTACCTCGTTGTCAAAGACTTTCTTAGTGACGCCCAAAGAAAACTTCTAATGGAACGTGCTGAAGCGTTAATTGATGATTTTGATCCGTCCTCATCGCACTCAATTTTTACAACCAACGAACAAGAAAGATCAAGTGATGATTACTTTTTAAGCTCAGGAGACCAAATTCGATTCTTTTTTGAAGAAAAGGCGATTGATAGCAAGGGTAACTTTACTGTTCCAAAGCAAAAATCAATTAATAAAATTGGTCACGCACAGCATGAATTAGATCCAATTTATAAAAAGGTGATTAATTCGCTTGATATCCCAGAGATTGGTAAGCAATTAGGAATTCAAAAACCTCGCAAACTTCAATCAATGCATATCTTTAAACAGCCTAATATTGGTGGTGAGGTCGGCCTTCATCAGGACTCAACCTTTTTGTATACTTCTCCAAAGAGCTGTATTGGATTTTGGGTAGCACTAGAGGATGCTAATATTGAAAATGGTTGCCT
Organism: Candidatus Pseudothioglobus sp. uisw_142; assembly: GCF_059512465.1. Lineage (NCBI taxonomy): Bacteria > Pseudomonadati > Pseudomonadota > Gammaproteobacteria > Pseudothioglobaceae (SeqCode) > Pseudothioglobus (SeqCode) > Candidatus Pseudothioglobus sp. uisw_142. The sequence continues at coordinate 864,943 of NZ_CM183452.1, read as the reverse complement.
TCAAGCGATTACAGGTGGTCACACAATACCGTTAAAAAAGCGCTTTAAGTTGGCTAAATCTGGCGGAACAGAGTTTGAAATTTTAGACGAATCCCCCTGGCCTGATACTGCTCTTGATCTTTTGGAAGTGAAGGCTGGAACCCTCATTATTCTTCATGGTCAGCTTCCTCACTATAGCGCTGAAAACACATCAAACAAATCGAGGCAAGCTTTTAGCATTCATTTAGTTGATGATAATTGTCATTATGCTGAAGACAATTGGTTACAATCATCCATCTGAACATACTTATTAATCAATATAGCTATGCACGATAGACACGTCGTTGATATACACAACATCGAGTTCATGCCCTTTGATCGATACGGATCGCCCGTCCCAAAGATGAGCTGGCATATTATCAGTTATGACCAAATATCAGGACAAGGAAGCTACGTCTTAAAAATGGATCCAGGCGCCCAAACTGTTCCCCATATGCACATGGGATTTGAAGAATTTATTATGATAGAAGGCGAGCTCATTGATTCAGATGGCACTGTATTTCGAAAAGGAGAATTTGTTTCTTTTGAGCCTGGTAGTGAGCACTCATCATTTTCTGAGACCGGCGCTTTAATTATTGTTTTTCAAAGAGGCCTTAATAAAGCCTCTAATTCAGAATAAAGCAAGAAAAATTAATTGGAGATCGTATGCCAGCACAAATAAGAAAAACTTTGTTACACGTTGAAAAAACCTATATTGAGGGCAACAAAGAAGCCCCAAAACCTCTAACCCTTATAGCGGCAGTTGCAGTCATTAAAAACCCTTGGATTGACTTGCAAAAAGGTGATCAATTTATTAATGATCTGAAGCCTGGTATTCTCGATGTCGCTCCAGGCCTCGGTGAGAAACTAACCGAGATGATCATTAATGAGGCCGGCTCGGGTGAAAATGTGGAAGGCTATGGTAAATCAGCAATTGTAGGCCTAAAAGGTGAAATTGAACACGCCTCAGGGATCATTCACACCCTTCGTTTTGGTAACTTTTATCGAGAAGCGGTTGGTGCTAAATCCTATCTCTCTTTTTGTAATATACGAGGAGGTGCAAATGCGCCTATCATGATTCCACTCATGGACAAAAATGATGCAGGGCGTCGATCTCATTATCTAACCATTCAGCTCTCTATCCCTGACGCTCCAGCCGATGATGAAATTGTAGTGGCATTGGGCGCCTCAATTGGAGGCAGGCCTCACCATCGAATTGGTGATCGATACCAGGACCTCAAAGATCTGGGGCATGATATAGACAATCCTGCTAGCGTTTAGTCTGAATCTAGCTGAGACTCTAAAGCTTCCTCAGCAATAACCTCCATTCCAACAACGCTTGGTCTTTGAGCCATGACCTGGAAGTTTGCTTGGTCAGACTCATCAACGTCATCAGTAATAAACATCATGCCAAACACAATGATTGCAATGAGCACATGAACACCAGCCAAATAAAGCAAGAATCCAAACTCATCAAATAAGTTAATAAAGTAACTCATCGAAAATGGACCTAATGCAGCAAAAAGACTATATACAAAAATAATGGTTCCACTTGCACTAACCATTTGGCTGGGCTTTAAGCGATCATTCGTTTGAGCAACGCCCAGAGAGTATAGCGGCAGAGTAAATGCTCCAATCAAGCCATTTAATATCAAAAAGACTGTTTTTGAAAATTCAAACAATGAAAGCAAGATGCAAATACTGGTTACCACTAGACAACACAACAGAATAACCTTGCGTCGATCAATCTTATCTGATAACCATCCTAATGGCCACTGAGAGGCTGCGCCAAAACCAATAAAGAGGGTCATAAATAAGGCAGTTTCAGAAACACTTAGCCCAGACTTAATCGCATAAATAGTTCCTACTCCAAAAAAACCAGCAGAAGCCAATCCAGAAACTCCTAATGTTATAACGCCCGATGGAGATGACTTCCATAGCGCCTTGATGCCCAAAGATTCTTGTATTTCGGTATCGGGTGCTTTAATCTCAGTCAGTAGAATGGGTATGAGTGAAACAGACAATAGGATCGATGCCAACAAAAATAAACTGACGCCTGCAGGATTATCTACAACAAAAAGGCCCTGCCCCATTGCTAGTCCTCCCCAAACCACGACCATATGGATTGAGAATAGTTGCCCCCGATTCTCATTAGACGAGATGGAATTAAGCCACCCCTCTACAATAATCATTATGCCTGCAACACAAAAACCAGACAGAAATCTGGAAATAAACCAGACAGGCGGCTCGATAAACAATATTTGTATTAATATCGCCGTTGAAGCGATCGACGCATATGCGGCGTAAGTTCTGATTTGGCCGGTTTTTTTGATTTGAGCTGGTGAAAGCATTGAGCTTGCAAATGCCCCTAAAAAATAACCAGACATAACTAATCCAGTCGTAATGACTGAAAAGCCCTCATAGTCTGCTCTCCAGCTACTGAGAGTTCCTTGTAGGCCGTTTCCTAAGCTGATAAATAATATGCCTAAAAATATAGGCCATATAGAGCGCATGACAATTGTCAACATAATTGTTTATATAATCAAATAATCTTAAAAAAGCGCGAATTATAGTGTAATTTAATATTGTATTTGATAAATATGGTAAAAAGTTTTTAATGATTGATATTCCTACAAAAATTTGGACAGTATATCTCCTTGAGTGTGGAGATAAAACGCTCTATTGTGGAATCACGAATGACCTAGAAAATCGCCTGAAACAGCATGCAGGAGAATTGTCTGGAGGCGCCAAATACACAAGAGCTCGTAGGCCATTAAAAGTAGTCTATCAGGAAAAAGTTAGTTCAAGAAGTGATGCCCTTAAAAGGGAACTCATTATTAAGAAAATGAGCAGAGAAACTAAACTGAGTTTAGTGAATAGTTTTAAATCACTTTAATTTTGAAGTTGATTCAAATCATTGAGCACCATCTGAGAGTGAGTGCTTGGCTTGACAGAAAGATAAATCTTTGCAACTTTTCCATCTGGATCAATAATAAACGTGTTTCTTTTAGCGCTCTTAAAGCTCATAAAGTTATTAAGAGAGTCGTAAGCCTCAGAGACCTCTCCGGACTCATCAGATAGTAGTGAAAATGGGAGGTTATTTTTATCAGCAAAACGCTTGTGAGACTCAACACTATCAAGGCTAACACCAAAGACATTTGACTTGCTTGCAATAATTCTTTTGACTGCATCTCTAAAGTCACAGGCCTGAGTAGTACAACCTGGGGTGTCATCCTTTGGATAGAAGTACAATATAACCCAGCTTCCTTCATAATCACTGAGTTGGTGCTGGATACTGTTTTGATCACTAAGATTAAAATTTGGAGCTTTACTGCCGACCTTGATCTGTGCTAGGGAGGCAAATGAAAAAGGCAATAGAAGTGCAACAATAATGAATTGTTTGAATAATCTAGTCATTTGCAAAATTTAAGAAATAGTATCTAAGGCTTTAAAAAAGAATCAATATTTGAGTAATTCTTCGCACTACGTTTAGCACTAAGATACCAATTCATAGCTTTGATAAGCTGTTTTTCATCAATGTTATTTCTTTTGCAATATGAAACAGTAGATCTTTTAAGCGAATTGTTAGGCATTGTTTTTTGCATTTAATATTGTTAGTTAAGAAAAGTACTTTAGTTGGCCGGTAGGAGTAACCTGCCAACTAAAGCGGGTACCTCAGTTGTCAAACGGAGAGAGAATGACATAGGTATTCGAGGTTCTTTAAAAACTGATACATAAACTAAATATCTAAATATTGTTTTTAGCTATTAGAGACTTACAAAATGGTATGTATAATCTAATCTAAAGATTAGAGTATTAACGATTTGTTTAATCTGCAACTTAAAGGGGTAGTAGTTGCAGAAAAATCTCTAATAAACTAAAAACAATATGCACATAATAGTCTCCAACACTCGTTGTCAAATGTTGAATATATGGAGTTTTGATGAAGACTTTATGAAGATTCTTTCTTTTGTTTTGTTTTAATTTACAATGCCACTTTCTTAAATAAATAATGATCTAAATATGGAAACAATCTTAATAGTTGAAGATGATAAAACAATCGCTGAAAGTATCTGTTTTATTTTAGAAAAAGATTCTTTTAATTGTAAATGGTTCGACAATGGAAAAGATGCACTCGAGTTTCATAAAGACAATGAGGTTGATTTAATCTTACTCGATGTCGGCTTGCCTGACATGAGTGGATTTGATTTACTAAGAAAAGTCCGTGAGAAGTCTAACTTGCCAGTGATTATTATCTCTGCAAGGGATGATGAATCAGACCAGGTTCTTGGTCTCGAGGGACTAGGTGCCAACGCCTACGTTACAAAACCGCTTAGCCCAAGACTGGTTGTCGCACATGTTCGCGCCCAACTCAGAATGGTCAAACCTGAGGTTAAAAGTGGTGACTCCAAATTTAGTATTAATCACGCTATGCAAAGAGTCGTGTTCATGGATCAAGATCTTACGCTAACACCCGCTGAATTCAAGATACTCTCGCATTTAGTCAAAAACCCTAACAGGGTCCACTCAAGGGAATACTTAATGAGTATTATTTGGGATCGTCCTCATGGCTCAGATATTAAAACTATTAACACGCATATCAAATCAATACGCAAACGTCTTCATGAGCTGGATGAAACTAATGAATACATTGAAACTCATAGAGGTATTGGATACAGCCTTATTGAATGAAGCGATTCAAGCTTAATATTGGCACAAAACTCTTTCTTCTCTACTTTATTGTAAGTTCAAGCCTTTTATGGTTATTTGCTCAAAGAACAACCTTTGAGTCTGCAAAATCAATTATGGTTGAGGTCTCAAGTCTTATGAGCCGTGTTGCCTCTCAAAACAACAATGATGGTGAAATTGATCTAGAAACCTTTGAAACTTTGATTGTCAATTACCTTCGATCTCAAAGGAATACGATTGATACCAACAGCCCTCAAAAACTTGAAAACTTAGCGATTTATGTCACTGACAAAGATGGTCTTTTGGTTCTGGATTCAAGAGGACTTACTCTAGGCACAGATATGCGAGCTGCTAATGAGGTTGAATCTGCCCTGAGCGGCATGATAGATTCAACAAGTGTAGTAACAGAAAAAGTAACTGGAACAAAAAAAGCCAGAGGCGTGGTCATAGAATACTTTCTGAAATCAAGATTTTTAAATGCCTCAAATCCTATTTATGGAAATAATGGTGAAATAATTGGAACCGTTGTGGTGGTTGCTCCTCTCATTGAATTAATGGGTGAGAGCTATCTCCTAAGATTTATCTTTTATATCTTTGTTATCTCCTTACTCTTTGGCTTTTTGGGAAGTTATCGTATATCTAGAAATATTAACCGCGTTCAAAAATATACGGCCAACCTCTTCAGCGGTGAAGATGTTTTGATGCCTGACCTTAATAATCAGTTCAATAAGCTTGCAACAACAATTAAAGATGCTAGAGCAGACGTTGAACTGAAAGATGACGTTGAGCAATATATAGACACTCTCGCTCATGAGCTCAGAACACCTATAACAGGTATACAACTGACCGCTGAAAACCTTTTAAGTCCGATGAGTGATGCTCAAAGAAAGCGCTTTGTAGAGAATATTCTAGAATCGAACAAGCATATGGACCTTCTTGTCAATAGGCTACTTGACTTATCAAGAATTGAAAGGCGAGAAGCACTTAAAAACGTCGAAACACTGAGCATTAAAGAAGCTGTCAATACGGTTTTAAAGGAGCCCAGTCGTGTTAAAACAATACTAGATAAGGATCTCAATATCGATATTCAAATTAGCAGCAATGCAACACTGAAGGCTGAAAAAATACTTTTAGTTCAGGCCATTGGAAATATCGTCAATAACGCGTTAGATTTCACACCCGCTTCTGGAAAAATTACTATTAAAGCCTCTCAAACGAACTCTGCTATTTCTATCATTGTTCTTGATGATGGGCCCGGAATACCTCCTCAAGTTATCAATAAACTGTTTACAAGGTTTTTCTCAGTGACAAGGCCAGATACAGGGGTTAGGGGGAATGGTTTAGGTTTAAGGTTTGTTAGAAAAATTATGAAGCTCCATGGAGGAGAAATTAGTTTGCAAAATCGTTTTATTCAGCAAGGCGCTGAAGCGAGACTAAGATTTCCACTCAACGTTAAATAGTGGATATTGAAATGTCTATAAAAGTTGAGTTTATTGTGTCTAAAAAATTGTAATTTGTAATGATAGACAAATCTTATTTATATGGTATTATTCGCGAGTTTTTAATGAATTTTTTAATCTAATATGAAAATAATTATTCCAGTTAAAAGAGTTCTCGATCCTTACACGCAGGCTCGAGTTAATAAGCAGACTCAGCAGGTCGATTTATCAAATGCAAAAATGGCGATGAATCCTTTTTGTGAGATTGCAGTGGAGGAGGCATTAACTTTGAAAGAAAGTGGCGCTGCTACTGAGACCATTGCTGTGAGTATTGGTACCGATAAAACGGTTGATACGCTCAGAACTGCTCTGGCAATGGGTGTTGATCGCGCTATATTTATTAAGACTGATTCAGAGCTTGATCTTCAGCCGCTTCATGTTGGCAAAATTCTAGCTAATATCATTCAGCGTGAGGAAGCGCAGCTTATCATTATGGGTAAGCAAGCTGTTGACAATGATAATAACCAAACTGGTCAAATATTGTCTGGTTTATTAGATTATTCACTGGGCACATTTATCTCTAAATTTGATTTAAGTTCGGACTCTAACAGTGTAGAAGTCAGCCGTGAAATTGACTCAGGTATTGAAACTAGAAAGCTTAATTTACCTGCCATCGTAACCGTTGATCTTAGGTTAAACGAGCCAAGATATGCTTCACTTCCAAACATTATGAAGGCAAGATCTAAGCCATTAGAGACGATTGAATTATCGAGTCTTGGAATTGATACATCACCTCGTATTAAGGTCGTCAGTGTTGAGGAGTCAGGCACCAAAGATAGAGCCTCTAAGCAGATTAGTTCTGCTGAAGAGCTATTCACTGAGTTAAATCAAATGGGAGTTCTATAAATGTCAGTACTTATATTAATTGAACTAAATGGTTCAGAGGTCAGCGCAAATAGCAGAGCAGCATTAACTGCAGCCTTACAGCTTTCTGATAGCGTTGATGCACTAGTTCTCACTAACGATTCAGCTAACGCAAGCGCAGCAGCTTCGATGAGTGGAATTAACACTGTCAAAACAATCGTTGATGATTCTCTTGAGCATGCCAATGTAGAAGTTGCAAGCAAACTGATTGCTGATGTCATGTCTGATTACAAATTCTTGGTTTCAGGCTCATCTACTTACAGTAAAAATATATTGCCACGCGTTGGTGCCCTCCTCGATGTTCAGCCTATCTCGGATGTCTGTGAGATTAAATCATCAAACACCTTTGTCAGACCTTTGTATGCTGGCAATGTGATGGCAACTGTAGAGACTTCTGATGATACGATTGTCATGACGGTAAGAGCAACTGCCTTTGAGCATGCTGAAGATGGTGGTTCTGCTGCTGTAGAAGCCTTGTCTCCTGCAATGCCAGAATCTAACTCCACATTTATTTCTCTTCAAGAGTCACAATCAGAGCGTCCAGAGCTAACTACTGCAGAGCGCATTGTATCTGGTGGTAGAGGGCTTGGGTCTAAAGATAACTTTGCAATGATCGAGCAGTTAGCAGATAAACTAGACGCCGCAGTTGGCGCCTCAAGGGCTGCAGTTGACGCTGGGTTTATTTCTAATGACTATCAAGTTGGGCAAACTGGAAAGGTCGTTGCGCCTAAGCTCTACCTTGCAGTTGGAATTTCTGGAGCAATTCAGCATCTTGCTGGAATGAAAGATTCTCAAGTCATTGTCGTGATAAACAACGATCCAGACGCACCAATGTCAAGGATGGCTGATATAGTCTGGCAGGTCGACTTATTTGATGCACTTAATGAATTAAACGCTTATCAGGTATAAAATAGTAATTAATGGATAGAGAATCGATTGAATATGATGTTGTAATAGTGGGTGGCGGTCCATCAGGGCTCGCTTCCGCTTGCAAACTCAAACAGCTCAATCCAAACCTCTCAGTCTGTCTCCTAGAAAAAGGCTCTGAAATAGGCTCCCATATTCTCTCAGGTGCAGTTTTTGAGCCCAAAACGCTCTTTGACTTGTTTCCTGAAGCTGCTAAAGATTGTCCAACACTCAAAACCAAGGTTGCCAAAGATGAGCTGTTCTGGCTAACAGGCGAGAACAAAAGTATCAAAGTGCCCTCTTGGTTAATGCCAAAGAGTCTTCATAATAAGGGCAACTACATTATTTCTTTGGGTGAACTCTGTCAATGGATCTCTGAAAAGGCGATGGAGCTTGGTGTAGATATCTTTCCAGGCTTTCCAGCTCAAAGCTACATTAAAGATGAAAGTGGAAGAGTTATTGGTATTTCAACCGGTGACATGGGGATTGATAAAGAAGGCAACCAAAAAGGTACCTTCACACCTGGAATGGACATTCTTGCAAAACAGACCATTTTTGCTGAAGGCGCACGGGGTCACCTAGGTAAGCAGCTTATCAAAGAGTTCAATCTTGATGAAGGCAAAACGCCGCAACACTTTGCAATTGGATTTAAAGAGGTCTGGGAAGTTGAGAACGACCAGTATAGCGCTGGAGATGTAGTGCACACTATGGGCTGGCCACTCAACGAAGGAACAACCGGAGGCGGCTTCCTTTACCATTTTGATAACAATCGTATTGCTGTAGGTCTGATTGTTGACCTCAACTATACTAATCCAAGTCACAGCCCTTTCCAAGAATTTCAACAGTTTAAAAAACATCCAAAAATTAAGCAATTTTTAGAGTCAGGTAAACGTGTTTCATACGGCGCTAGAGCGATCACTAAAGGCGGTATAAATTCACTTGTGAAGATGGACTTTAATGGTGGCATGATTATTGGTTGTGACGCTGGGACTCTTAATCCAAGTAAGATTAAGGGAAGCCATTGCGCGCTTCAGTCAGGCATTTTAGCTGCTGAATATATTAACAAAATACTTTCAGAAGAGATATGTGAGTTTGATGATTTATTTAAAAGTAGTGCACTCTATAATGAGCTTTACAAGTCACGTAACTTCAGTGCAGCAATGCACAAGTTTGGCTTTTATATAGGCGCTGCCTATAACTTTATAGAGTCAAATATCTTTAGAAATTCATTGCCAATCACTATCAAAGATGAGCAAAGGGATTGCGACTCGCTAAACTTAAATAATCCACTCTATTCCAAAGAGTACCCTGCCCCAGACAATGTTTTAAGTTTTGATATCACTTCATCACTATTTCTCTCAGGTACAAATCACGAGGAAGATCAGCCCGTTCATCTTAAATTAACTGACCCTTCTATCCCGTTGAATCGTAATAAAGAGCTGTTTGATGAACCAGCACAAAGGTACTGCCCTGCTGGCGTCTATGAGATTGTTGACAAAGAAGGTGAGGACTATTTTCAAATCAACGCACAAAACTGTCTTCACTGTAAGACCTGTGACATAAAAGATCCATCACAAAACATTAACTGGGTACCGCCAGAAGGCGGAGGCGGACCAAACTACATAGGAATGTAGAGCTACTTACACTGATTTGCTGTTACAACCACCGTATTAATGATTTCATCAACGCTACAACCTCTAGATAAGTCATTGACTGGCTTTGAGAGCCCTTGAAGGATTGGGCCAATCGCTCTAGCGCCAGAGAATCGCTGGACTAATTTATAGCCTATATTCCCAGCATCCAGATTCGGGAAGATAAACACATTGGCAGGTGGCAAGAAAGAGGAATCTGAATCTTTGATTTTTAATACGTCTGGATCTAGTGCAGCATCCAGCTGAACATTACCGATAACGTTAATACCTGGAAGTGATGATCTTAGAAGCTCAGTTGCCTCTCTTACCTTATCCACCTCAGCATGCTTAGCACTCTGATTAGTAGAAAATGAAAGCATAGCGAGTTTAGGGCTCTGTGTTAGAAAAGATTGCGCCGTCTCGTAAGCGCTTTTAGCAATCTCAGCCAACTCTTCAGAATTTGGATTAATATTCATTGCGCAGTCAGAAAAAATCAAGTTGCCGCCATACATACTATGATTATCGTCAAAAACCATTAAGAACAAGCTGGATACGAGCTTACTTCCCTCTGCAACCCCAACAATCCTCAGTGCGTTACTCAGGACTTCTTGGCTCGGCGTTATTGCGCCAGTAACAACCCCATCAACATCCCCCCTTTGAAGAGCCATCATAGCAAAGACACTTTTATTTGAAAGCATCTCTAATGCTGATTCGACTGTCACACCTTTATGTTTTCGTAGCTCAAATAATGTCTGCGCATATTGTGCTTTCAAATCTTCGTTTTTTGGGTTGATTGACTCAAGCCCCAAAGAAGATGCAGGCTCTTCATCAAAAAGGACTATTTGAGCTATTTTTTGATCTTTAATTGACTTGGCTGCCGCTATGATTCTGGAGTCAGTCGATTCAGGTAATAAAATTCGAGGATATTTGCTTTTAGCCTTGCTGGTTAAATCATCAAGTAATGGCATAAATGAGTCTCTTTAAGGATAGACATAGTTTACCCGAAAATGGTAAATTTTTTATATCTTGAGAATTAAACTCAATTCTAATTTAAGCCCTGCTGTATTGACTTGCAATTTTAAGTCTTTGAATTTTTCCTGAAGGACCTTTGGGTAAAGGCTCATCTACAAAAATAATCTGTCTGGGAGTTTTATATTCGCCAAGGTCAGCCTTGCATAGGTCAAGAAGTTCCTTTTCATTGGCAACAAGATCGTCCTTTAAAAAGACACAGGCAGATATTTCTTCACCATAGTTGTCATCCTCAATCCCAAAGGTGCACGCTTCTAATACAGCGTTATGCTTGTATAAAGTATCATCAATCTCTCTTGGTGAGATGTTTTCACCACCCTTTATGATAAGCTCTTTCTTTCTTCCTGTTATGAAGAAGAACCCATCTTCATCTTCAACACCAAGGTCGCCTGTTAAAAAATAGCCATCCTCATTGAAGGCTCCAGAAGTTGCCTCTTCATTCTTAAAATATTCTAATAAAACGTTGTCACCTTTAATGACTAACTCTCCTGTATTTCCATGAGAAAGGTAACTACCGTTATCTGCTATGACTCTGACTTCATTGCCGTAAGCTTTTCCAGCAGAGCCATGCTTTCCATTGGTAGGTGGGTTGGACAGTATTTGAGCGGCTGTCTCAGTTAGTCCCATCGTTTCAATAATCTTCACGCCAAACGTTTTTTCAAACTTCTTGTGAACCTCTGGTGAAAGAGGTGCTGAAGCAGAGCGACCAAAGCGCAAATTTTTCAGTTCTAATGATTTGACATTAAAATTATCATTTAGTAAGTAATTAATAATTGTTGGAACAACACTAAACCAGCTGCATTCATATTTTTCAATTATTTGCCAAAAATTCTTAACGCTGAACTTGCCAACCGTCACCACGCAGCTATTACTAACTAGCGCACTTGCAATGGATACCATTTCAGCATTAATATGATAGAGCGGTAATACGCAGAACGAAATATCACTCGAACTGATCTCGTGAGCGATGACCGTGTTCCTGCCCCCAGCAATTACATTTTTATGAGATAAAAGAGCGCCTTTTGGAACGCCTGTTGTCCCAGATGTATAAATTAAAACTGCTGGTGTATCTGGATGAGTTAAGGTCATTGCCTCATCTAATGAATCTTTATCAGCAATCTTTAGACTATCAATTTGACTATACTCTACAACACTTACATCTGAAGCACTCAAAATGTCTTTGAACTTATCAGTGTAGAAGCTTGATGCAAAGATGATTTTGCACTCTGAGTGATCAATTGTATATTTAATTTGTTTAGAGCCTGCTAAGACGTTCAAAGGAACGATGACAACGCCATGGTACATTGCACCAACAAAAAGCAGCGTTGAGGCGTAACCATTATCAAGCATAAATCCAACCTTGTCATTTGAATGAATGCTGTTTGCTTTAAAGAAAGCGCCTAAAGCGAGTATATCTTTTTGAAGCTGACTGTATGACACGTGAAGATTTAGATCTGCATCAATTAGGAAATTTTTCTCAGGTGTATCAGAAGCATACTGATCAACTAACTTTGTCACTGTTGAGCTTTTCAAGGAGTACTTTTCCCAGTAATCCGAGAAAATATCTTTTTCAGATGGCTCATCAGGTTCAATAGTTTTGACAATTTTGGTAATGTTTAGATAGTGCTTGTAATTTAAATTTTCATCAGTGACATTGTTGCCCCAGGTTCCGCAGCCCATTGATAAAGAAAATGGAAGTCCATTATCAAAATTACCGCCAGTCGCAAAGCAGTGAGCTTGGTTTACAATAACTCTGCACACTGGAAGCTCCATTCCAAGCCTTTCTATGTTGTCTTCGTTTTGGCTATGAATGCCGCACGAGTGTCCTTTACCTTGATTTTTTAAAATCAGTGTTGCAATTTTAACTGCATGACTAAAGTCTTTTGCTTTATATACTGCCAAAACAGGGGACAGCTTTTCCATTGAAAATGGAAAGTCTAGACCTACATTTTGCTCCTCTACCATGAGGAATTTTGAGCTCAAATGCTTACCTTTAAGGCCAACAAGTGTAGCTATTTCGTTTGACTTCTTAGCTATGATGTCTCTATTGATAATGCCATTTTCACTCCACATACCTTGCTGGAGTATTTTTTTCTCTTGGATGTCTAAGAGGGAGCCACCCTCTTCCTCTAGAGATTTAATTAGTTCTTCATAAACACTCTTTAGAACTATGATGCTATTCTCAGAGGAGCAGCTAGTTGCATTATCAAACGTTTTTGAAGTCATAATTTTGTGAGACGCATCATTAAGATTAGCGCTCTCATCAATAATGGAGGGGACATTGCCAACTCCTACTCCAAGCGTTGGAGTCCCACTCTGAAGAGCCCTTTGAATATTGTTTTGAGAACCTGTTGCGACAATTAAATCTACAAGTCTAGATAGCTCATTGGTGTCTTCCTTGCTGATCGGCTCAGGCAGCGACTGAACAATGTTTTTTGGAGCTCCAGTTCGAGTAAGTGCTATTTGGATAAGCTCGACAACACGCGTACAAACTTTAGCACCTTTTGGTGATGGCGCAAGAATAATTGCATTTCTACACTTTAAAGCATTGATGACTTTATTAAGGGGAGTTGCAACTGGGTTTGTAGAGGGCACAACTGCCCCAATAACGCCAACAGGCCTTGCTATTTCAATGATGCCTTTTTGAACATTTTGATCAATAATGCCAACCGTCTTAACGCCCTTTAAATCTCTTAAAAGTCCCAGTGTTTTACGTCGATTTTTGCGTTTTTTATCTTCAATATTTCCAAGACCCGTATCTTTAACTGCCATCTCGGAGAGTTCTTGGTTATTTTCTGGCTGAATAATCTCCCAGGCTACCGCTAATATTAATTCATCAACTTGCTCTTGGGAGTAGTTATTGATTGTTTCTTGAGCTTTTTTCGCATTAGCGACTAGCTTTTCAATTAATGTGTTGTGTTGGATCGTCATTTTGAATTATTGTTAATAAGATTTGCTAGGGAGCAAAACTCCCTAGCAAAATTAATTTTCAATAGATTTTACTTTATTGAAGACCAGCTAAAAGATCTGTTAAATAAGCCTGTCTTTCATTCCACATGCTTATAACCTCATCTCTATTCATTATTCTTGCAGGCGAGTTAGTTGACTTCATTTTTCCTACAGTCTTCTTTTCACCAAACATATTTGGCACTTTACTTGCAAGATAGTCAATAACATCCTGTGGAGTTCCTGCTGGAACCATCAATCCACGGAAGTTAACACTTGAATCATCAACGTCAACACCGCTCTCCTGAAGTGTAGGTACGTCAGGCAAGTACTCATGTCTTGATAGGTCTGCAACTGCTAATATCTTAAGATCAGCTGCACTTCTAGCCGAGTCAGAAAGGTTATTAAATCCAGCTACTGTTTCTCCAGCCTTGACCATTCTTAATGCGTCTACACCACCCGAAGCTGGGATATAAGTTAAGTTAGCACCTGAAGCCTTAGCAAACTGCAAAAATGCAATATGGTGACCAACAAACTTTCCAGCACCGCTTATTGTGACAGCACCAGGATTTGCTTCTGCGTGAGCTAATAGCTCTCCAACTGTATTGAATGGGCTGTCCTTGCCAACAATTAATACCGCAGGATCTGCACCCCAGTTTCCGATTGGCTCTAGGTTGTTAATATTGTATTTTGTATCAAATACAATTGACTGAGCTATAAAGTGAGGGACATTATATGCACCTAGCATATATCCATCCTGTGAGGCTTCACTGGCAAACCAGTTCCAACCCTTTCTACCACCAGCACCAGGCTTATTAAGAATATAGATCGGCTGACCAATAAGATCCTCTTTGCCAGACGCAAGTGTTGCGATTCTAGCTTGGAAGTCTGTGGCACCACCAGGGCCATAAGCTACCATGACGCCAATAGGCTTATCAGGGTAGTCAGCCTGAGCTGGCATTAGCATCAATGATGCTATAGCAAGCAGGGCTACTTTTGTTATATTTATAATTTTCATTACTTCTCCTTTTTTTTATTATTAAAACAAACCTTCTGGAGTGCGAACCTGTAAAAGTAGTGTAAATAACCCATAAAGCGTCATAGTGAACACAATAGTGATACCCAGTTTTATGAGCAACACACGCCAAAAGTCTTTTGATTCTGAAGGCTTGCTGTAATACATCACAAGCGAAAAGAATACGATCATTGAGGCCAAATAAAAGCCTAGTATTTTGAGTAATAAGATAAATGCTGTGGCAATCGCAATGCCAGGCATTAAGTCTTTGAAATTAGTGGATTTGTCGGCATCCCCTTTCTCAAACCACAGCATCAGAGATAACACTGCAATCATCGATGAAATGAGTCTTGGGAATAGATAGTCTTCCGAGTTCCCAAGAACAAATGAAGCATAAACCAGAAATGCACTTACGAGAGTAACAAGGACAGTAGAAATTTTGATTTGTTTGTTCATATATTAGCTCTGTTTAGATTTTCGGCTTGAGTAAATACCATATGCGATAGAAACAAAGCATAAGGTAATTAACACAATGTTGATTGTTCCAGAGGTAAAGTGCTGAAAAGAGCTACCCTTTGCATTACCAATCATATTTCCAAGAAGGAATTTTTCTTCTGTCATTGTTCCTAAAATCAAACCTAAAACGACTGGAACTGGGCTAAAACCAGCTTTACTTCCAAAGTACATTAAAGTACCTAGCGTAAACATAATGAGCACATCAGAGTAATCATTTTGAATGCTGTAGGTTCCAAAAACAGCAAGCAACAAAATGCCTGCAGCCATATAGTTATCTGGAACCTTCATAATCCATTTACTATGGCGACTCAAAAAGAGTCCAATAATGAGCATCAAAACTTGAGCAATGATGAGAGAGTCAATAAAGGTCCAAACCACTTCAGTGTTTTTAGTAAAGATATCATGACCTGGAAAAATTCCATGAATTAGCAACCCACCCAGTAAGACAGCAGCCGTAGGACTTCCAGGAATACTGAGCGTTAAAAGTGGTATTAAAGAAGGCCCAACCATTGAGTTATTAGCACTCTCAGCTGCAATAATCGCTTCAGGCTCACCCTTTCCATAGTTCGCTCGGTTAGAGCTAATTTTTTTAGACTGGTCGTAGGCAACGATGCCTGCTATTTGACCGCCTGCTCCAGGAATAATTCCAATGATTGATCCAATCAAAGAGCCAACTGATAATGCCTTGACTTTGCTAGAAACAAGTCTAAATGATTGCATCAGTGTTGAGTCCCCCGTTGCTGAAAACACTTCATTCTTCTTGCCATAAAAATTCTCTAAAAGATTCCAGACTTGGGGCATCGCAAAAAGTCCAATAAGGCCAACAACAATATGAACACCGCCTTCCAAATGATCAGTAAATACGAAGCGCTCCATCGCACTGGTTGGGTGCTCACCAATGGTTGCAAGCATGAGTCCAAATAGACCTGACATCAAACCTTTGATAACGGACTTAGAGTCTAAGGTTGCTATTATTGTAATTCCCAAAATCGCAACCCAGAAGAGTTCAGTTGACATAAATTTGAGTGAAAGTGCTGCCAAGGGTGGAGTGAAGAAAATCAGAATTAGAACGCCAAATATACCGCCAACAAAGGAACTCATGAAACAGTAGTGAAGTGCATCTTTGGCTTTACCACTTTGTGCCATTTTGTGGCCATCCATTGCTGTTGCAATATTGGCTGGTGCACCGGGCACGTTGACAAGAATTGCACTAATAGCGCCGCCAGCAACTGTTGCGGTATACATAGCGCCAAGCAGTATCAAGCCACTTTCAGGCTTCATATGAAAAGTAAAAGGAATCAGGAGTGCGACTGACATCGTTGGGCTCAGCCCAGGAAGTGCCCCTAGTATTATCCCTGCAAATGTCCCGCCAACGAGAAGCGCGATATGATAAACGGTAAATACGTTATCAAAATAGTTTAAAAATTCCATTGTGACCCCTGCTCACTAATATTAATTCATATATATGAATATAAAAACTCATGTATATGAGTAAAGCATGCTACACTTGCATTATTTAATTGTCAATAAATAAAATTTACCTATCGGAAAAAAATAAGTTACATTTTGATTAAGCACTTGCTAAATCAATACTTACTTAAACAAAATAATATTTAAAATAAATACCTAATAGCTAAATCCAAAAGATTTATGACACAAAAACTCTATCAAAAAGTAATCGACCTTATCAACAATCAAATTAATAGTGGTGAGCTTATTATTGGAGATTTAATTCCTTCAGAATCACAACTCTCAAAAAAGCTTAATGTGAGTATTGGAACCGTTAGAAAGGCTATTGATAAACTTGAAAATAGAAAAGTGCTCTATAGGCACCATGGTAAAGGCACCTATGTATCTGATCATGGTTTTGACAATAGTATCTTTAATTTCTTTAGCTATGGAAAACAAGACGGCTCTTCTATTCGTATATACAAAACAACACCCATTAGGCTCAAAGAGAAAGCTTCTGCGGAAATTGCTTTTCAACTAGGAATTAATCAAGGTGATGATGTTATATATCTTGAAAGACTTGGATACATTGATAAAAAAAGCCCAATCATTGTTGAAAAATCATGGTGGGTTGCTGAAGTTGTAGAAGGCCTTCAAGACCCTTCAGTTCATATACCAGATCTCTTGTATGCTGTCATCTTTAAACAGTTTAACACTCAAATCACTTCTTCTCAGGAGGTTTTAACAGCAGGTATTACGAACGCTGAGATTGCTGAAAAACTTCATATCAATAAGGGTGATCCTGTTGTAATCTTAAATAGACATTCTTACGCAAAAGGTAAAGGCTTAGTTGAATTTAGAATTACAACGGGAAGGGCTGATATGTTTAGCTACACAACCACCATCGGAAATCCTGACGCCTAGTTCATATTTATTTTGCCTTCGTTAATTGTAGAGGTTAAACTTAGTGAATATGAATACTCAATATAATCAAGAACGCGAAGATCTAGCCGCCGCTTTTAGGTGGACTGCAAGGCTGAATATGCATGAGGCAGTCGCCAATCATTTCAGTTTAGCGGTTAATGAGAGTGGGTCCAAGTTCCTTTTAAACCCAATTGGTATGCATTTTTCAGAGATTTGTGCGAGCGACTTAATTCTAATTGACGCGAATGACACAGAAACGATGTCACAGCCTAATGCACCCGACCCAACCGCTTGGGCTATTCACAGCGCCCTACATCGTAAAAATCCCCAAGCTAGATGCATTCTTCATGTCCATCCAAAATATGCCACCATCTTATCCTCTCTTGATGACAAAGAGATGAAGCCTATTGATCAAAATACAATGCGTTTCTATGAGAGGATTTCAATAGACAGGGACTTTAGCGGAATGGGGCTAGGTAAAGAGGCAGAAAGATTGAGCACTCTTTTGGGGAATAATCCAGTTCTGCTAATGGGTAACCATGGCGTTTTGACTGCTGCTAAAACGGTAGCAAGTGCCTTTGATGAATTGTATTACTACGAGAGATCATGCCAAACTCTAATTGGAGCATACCAAACAGGCAAAAAACTTCATGTTGTAGGCCATAAAGTTGCTAAAAAGACTGCTCAGCAGTGGATAGATTATGACGCTTCTGAAATGCACTTTGAAGCCTTAAAGCGGATCCTAGATAAAGAAGAGCCAGATTACAAAAACTAAACTACCTAATAAAGGAGATATCATGCCAAAACTTGACACTGATTATGTAAGAGAACAATTCCCAGCTTTTAGTGACCCGCTAAGCTCTAAATGGTCGTTCTTTGAGAATGCAGGTGGTAGTTATGTCCCATCAAATGTGATTGAACGCTTAAATCACTTCATGACCTCTACTAAGGTTCAGCCTTACGCAGAGTTTGATACCTCAGCTATAGCCGGCGATAACATGGATAAGGCGACCAATTTTTTTGCTGAGATGATTAATGCTGATAATGATGAAATCATAATTGGTGGCTCAACCACAATGAACATGTATGTTCTCTCGAATGCTATAAAAAGCCTTTTAAAGCCAGGTGATGAAGTGATTGTTACTAACCAGGACCATGAAGCAAATGTAGGCGCCTGGAGAAGGCTTGCTGATCATGGAATGATAGTCAAGGAGTGGCAAATCAATAATGATACTGCTGAACTTGAAATAGATGACTTAAAAGCACTTTTATCTGAAAAAACAAAAATTGTTGCTGTTACTCACTGCTCAAATATTGTTGGATCTATCAACGACCTAAAATCGATTGCTGAGCTTGTCCATCAATACGATGCATACATTGTTGGAGATGGTGTCTCTTATGCTCCCCATGGATTCCCAGATGTAAAGAGCCTAGACGTTGATTTTTATGCTTTTAGTCTTTATAAGACGTATGGACCTCATTTAGGTCTTTTGTATGGAAAAAAAGAGATTCTTAATCAACTACCTAATCAAAATCATGAGTTTTTAGAGGGTGATGTGCCCTACACTCTTAATCCGGGTGGCCCAAACCATGAAGAGCTCTCATGCTTAGTTGGAGTTTATGAATACTTTATGAACCTCTTTGAGCACCACTACCCTGGTGAAAACCTTCCTATTAGAGAGAAAATTCATAAGTTAAATGAATTAATTGCAGAACATGAAAAGGAGATTGCAAATCCACTTCTTGATTATTTGAGTAATAGAAGTGACATAAGACTCATCGGCAAGAAAACAATCACTGACAAAGACAGAGCACCAACAATTGCCTTTACCATGAAAAACAAGTCATCCAAAGATTTAAGTAGTGAGCTTGTAAAGCATGGGATTGCAACAAGGAATGATAATTTCTATGCCTGGAGATGTCTAATGTCCCTTGGCATAGATGTGGATGATGGTGTGGTAAGAACCAGCATGGTTCACTACAACACTCATGATGATGTCAGTAATCTAATTAAAGCTTTAAAACAGATTTAGATCTCTGTTGTGGATGAAGCGATTGCTTGCTTTGCCATTTCAATTTTTTGTATATAAGTTTTGTTATAAAGAGAGCCGTGTTATTATTGATTAGCGCCTTTATTCAGCCAGTGATGTGATTTTTAACGAAGCGTGATTAACGCCAGCATTCTCTCTACTTTCAATCATATTAGGCTCTTTTAATTTCTTATCCTCGATTGAATTCATTTCGACAACTGTATATACATTACTTTCGTTGCCCTTTTCATGGCCATAGGCTATAACTTTAACATTATTTTTTTGTCTCATAGCCTCATTAGATTCGAATGCTTTCTTCCAGACCTTGTAACCTTTAGTAACTTCAAAATTTGATATTACTATCATTTTTCTCCTTTATTTTGAATAGCAGCTCCTTGAACAGGAGCTGCCTGTGAAAAGACTTTAATTTTCACTTTTTTCAAACATCGCCGCTTTGTCAGCATCAGTTTTTGCCGCATACTCTTCTTCAGTTAACATATGCCATCCAATACAATCTCCAGTAGGTGATCTACCGCAACCACATGTACCATTTTCTTTTTTAACGTTATCCATCATTTTTTCCTTTGAATTGTTAGATTATTGCCAGCTTTTGACTTCAGTGCTGGCGACTGATTAAATAACGCCTCTGCAGATTATTAGCGTTTAGTCATTGAAATAAAATTATAATCATTTATAATTTGCAATAAAGTCACTATTAAACAAATTACTATTACATATTATGAAACAATACTCTTTAATCGAATTAGAAACTTATCAGGCTGTTGTTGAAGCCGGAAGCTTTAACCTAGCTGCCGACAGATTGAGCACAAGCGCTGCAACTGTGAGTCGTCGCATAAGCACCCTAGAATCAGCTTTAGGTGTTAGATTACTGAATCGTACGACTAGAAATATAAATCTAACAGAAGCTGGTGAGCAATATCTTGATGATGTTAAAAATATCTTAGAAAGCGTAGAGATCTCAGAAGAAAGGATTGGGGAAGGTAAAGCAGAAGCAAAGGGTGAATTACGAATTGCCGCTCCACTTAGTTTTGGTATAAAACACTTATCTCCAGTACTACCATCATTCATGAAGAGCCATCCAAATATAATCATCAACTTGAAACTAGAAGACAGCCAGACTGATCTTCAAGCTGAAGGAATAGATATAGCGCTTCGAGTTACTCAAAATATTAAGGATTCATCCCTTATTGCAACTCCCTTGTGCTCAATTCCCATTGTAATTTGTGCCTCACCAGACTATATCAATAAACATGGCAAACCTAAATCTATAAATGATATTCAAAAGTATAATTTTCTTGGATATAGCTTAGCATCTAATAACCTTAAAACTCGACTTGGTTCAAACTCTGATCCTCGAATTGGCTTTGTGGCAAACAATGGTGATGTCATAAGGGAGGCTGCAATTAATGGTTTTGGTATTACTGCACTTCCATTATTCTTGATTGAAGACGATTTAAAAAATGGAAAATTAGTAACAATAATCGACAATCAAGTTAAACCTGAAACACTATATGCCGTTAGATTGTCTCGAAGGTTTACCCCAACAAAGGTCAAAGTGATGGTTGATTATTTAAGAGATACCTTTAAAGACTAAAACAATCAAAAAACTAAACTTCTTGATATAAGGTTGGAAACATTTTTCCAGATAAATCGTCTCCATTTTTATAGCCATTCGACTCCATTATGGTTCTTTCAGCTTGGGCCCAATCCCCTCGATATTCAATCTTAGAGCCTTCTTTAGCCATTCTAAGAGTATATCGATGTATAGTGCTCTTTGGTATAGACTGGCTTAAGCTTCCGTGCAGTGTTCGAATATCAAAAAAAACACAATCACCAACTTCTAAGTCCCACTGAAGGAATTCATAGTCCTCTTTGTTATTAAGAATATCAGGGGTGATGTCGTAGCTTTTTCCATTAACCACTCCAGCTTTTCCATCATCGGGATGTCCCTCTTGAAATCGAGTACGAATATAAAGCTTATTCCAAAGGTGTGAACCTTTAATCCACGCAATTGCCTCCTCTTTTGGGACTGGCTCAAGTGGAAGCCATAAAACACACATCGAGCCTTCAAAGTCAAAGTATGAAATGTCATGATGAAATGGTGCCCCAGATTTAGATCCTGCTTCCCTAAGAAACCAATTATCCATGACTAGATTGACTTGACTTGCACCCATCAGCTCTGAGGCAATTTGAGCTGTTGGAGACTTGTGAACGAAGTCTGTGAACTCATCAAAAAGATCCCAAGTCCAAAAATCTTCGAAGTAACCAGGCGCGTCATTATCCTTGGTGTGTCTAACAAATCGTGGGCTAGGGTTTTGAAAATCCTTAGAAATACCCTTTCTGAGCTTTTCAATCCAGGCTCTATCGAACTTTCCTTTAATTAAGACGGCGCCATCTTTCTTATACTGATCAATCTGATCAGCCTTAAGAAGTCTACTCATATTGAATAAATTTTAAATAGCGCAGCGCATGTCACTTCCACAACACATTGGCGATTTGATTTTCCCGTGGCCATTTGGACATTTTGAGATTTGGACTGAACTTCCATCATCAAGTTTGAGTGAATCATCCTTGAGAGGTTCATCACACTTAGCGCAGGTCGCATTTACACCCATTCCACAATTATCACATTCATAAGTTGCCATAAGTATTCTCCGATTAATGTATTAATATAGTAACAGAATTAGACCAATATTTCTCCAATATCTAAATCAGATAGCGTGATAATTTTTCAGTAAAGGTATATCATTATATTACTTATGAAAAATGCTTTATTAATCTCAATTCTTTTACTAGGGATTCACACTTTAGCCTATGCAGGTGGTGATGATAGGGATCAACAGTTACCCCTTAATTCATTGAATACTGAGCAAATTAATGAGGATGAGACACCTCGCTTTTTGGATGATGATGAGGTCATCGTGCAGAATGAGGCAACTCAAAAGGCTCAGGAAGAAATTGAAGAACTCATTCAAACCAAACTCGCCTCTCCAGAGTCTGATGTTTCAAATGGTGATGACGGCATTAATAATAATGAGTCAAACTTAAAAACGAAAGCGCAGTTATTTGTTAATCATTACGTTAAATCTGACCAAGGTATTCTGATCATGCTAATCCTTTTCGTGATTGGACTGATATTGATGTTTAATTTTTTCGTTAGAGAGAAGTAACTAATCTTGTTTCGAGTAATGGAGCGCTATTTTGGCAGCTAAATCAGCGTTATTTTGAATTAATTTAATGTTGGCATCCAAGCTCTTACCCTCAGTAATTTCACTAACTTTTGAAAGAAGGAATGGTGTAATCTTTTTTCCAACTATATGTTCTTTTTCTGCCTCAATAATAGCCTGATTTATAGCCTCATTCATGATGCTTGATTCAAGCTCGTAGCCAACTGGAATAGGATTAGTTACAAGAACCCCACCATCAATACCCAGGCTCCATTTAGTCTTTAATATTTCAGCAATCTCAAGAGCAGAATCAATCTTATAATCAACATCAAAGCCTGACTCTGATGAATAAAAGGCGGGCAATTCAGTCGTTTTATATCCAATAACAGGAACGCCTTTAGTTTCAAGACACTCAAGTGTGAGGCCTATGTCTAGAATTGCTTTAGCGCCAGCACACACTACACAAACGTTTGTATTGGCCAGCTCTTCAAGGTCAGCTGAAATATCTAATGTTTTTTCAGCGCCTCTATGAACTCCTCCAATTCCACCAGTAGCAAATACTGCTATCTCAGCAAGCTTTGCGATGATCATTGTCGCTGCAACGGTCGTTGAGCCAGAGTGCTTTTGAGAGACTGTGATTGCAAGATCTCTTCGAGATACTTTTCTAACCTCATCATTAGTCGCTAAAAACTCAATCTCTTCGTGAGTAAGGCCGACCTTCAGCCTACCATTAATAATTGCAATTGTTGCTGGCACAGCTTTGTTAGATCGAACTGTCTCTTCAACCATCATGGCAGTTTCAATATTCTTAGGGTAAGGCATTCCATGAGAAATAATAGTCGACTCGAGTGCGACAATTGGCTCTCCATTTTTTATTGCCTCTTCTACATCTGGGTGAACATCAAGATAGTCACTGAATTTCATTACATTTCGTCCTTTAATAGTAATTTAATATTATGCTCCGATAAGTTCTCACTTATCGTATTTTTGCTTTGTAAAGCAATTACTGCAGCCGCAGAGGCAAACTTTGCTGTTTCTTTAATACTATTAAGATTTAAAAAACCATAAACAACCCCGGCGGTAAAGGCATCTCCAGCACCATTAGCACTTTTTACATTGACCCCTTCATGCAAATAATGTCCATACTCCTTTCCATCAAAATAAAAAACACCATCCTTTCCCAGCGTAATAAAAATCTGCTTACAGCCTTTTTCAAATATTTTTTGAGCAGCATCCAACATACTCTTGTCATCCTTGATGGAAATACCAGAGATGAGCTCAGCCTCTAATTTATTAGGCTTAATAGTATGAAATTTTCCAATAATATGAAGAACTTTGGAGGTTTTAGCAAAGGAAACTGGATCTAAAAATAACGGTATATGGTTATATTTTTCAACAATATACTCAATTACTTCAACTGGAATATTTGTATCGATGACAATTGCATCACAATGGTCTAAGGTATCTTTCCAGTTATTAATGTCTTGAATTGACATTTCATCAATAATTCGCATATCAGAGATAGAAACCAACATATCGTTGTTGTCATCAAGCAATGATAAGTATTGGCTAGTTGGAAGAGTACTATGCTCAATTAATAGAGAAGTATCAACATTTGCTGTCGTTGTCTTGTTAATTACAAAGTCACCCAGAGCATCCACTCCCACATAAGAAAGAATCTTAGAAGGAATTGAAATTCTCGCCAAATTTTCAGCAATATTCCTGCCGACTCCTCCTGCCGACATTTCAATCTCGCCTGGATTTGAATCGTTAAATACTAGGGGTGAATTTGATGAGCCCTGAAGATCAATATTTAGACCTCCGATGACACAAGCATAGGGTTTTATTGTATTTATTTGCATTCAAATTGCCAGAGGTTATTAACGGTTAATTCCTTAAATATAGGGTTATTATCTCATTATTTTTAATGGATACTTCCAACAAAAAAAGATTTATAAATTACTATTCTAATTTATTTTGAATTAACTAAAATTATCAACCAATGAACAAAGTATTTGTAATTCTTGGTAATCAGCTTTTTGAGCCTGAAATCCTAAAAAAACTAGGCTGCAGCGATGTCTTTATGTCAGAAGATTTCCACCTTTGTACTTATGAAAAACATCATAAACTTAAACTCTACCTCTTTCTTTGTTCAATGCGGGAGTATAAAGACGAATTAGAGTCTCATAATATTTCAATTCACTACACTCAGCTTGATGATCGTCAGGAGGGTCAATCATATTCAGATCACCTTACAAAATTCATAATTGATAACAATATTCAGGAAATCAATCACTTTGAAATTGAAGACAAAGATTTTGAAAAAGAACTTCTAGAAGGTATAAATAAATCTAATATCCAGATAGTCTCTCACCAATCTCCTAACTTCCTCTTTTCTAGAGAAGAATTTCGCTCACTACATAAAGATAAAAAAGTATTTAGGATGGCTAACTTTTATCAGCAAGGAAGGAAAAAATTTAATATATTGCTTGATGAAAACCAAAAGCCTGCTGGAGGTAAATGGTCCTTTGATCAAGAAAATAGAAAGAAAATCCCTGTAAAGACAGTCATTCCAGAGCTACCTAAACCAAATCTTTCTAAGTACCACGATGAAATCTGCACTCTCATCAATAAACATTTTGATGAACATCCTGGATTTCTTGATAATCCGTGGTTCCCTGTCACTCGCAAAGAAGCTAATAAACAATTTTTGGACTTTATTAGAAATAGGATGATTAACTTTGGTGTCTATGAAGATGCCATGTTAGAGGGTCAAAACTTTTTGTTTCATAGCTGTATTAGCGCATCTATGAATATTGGACTTCTTTCACCAAAAAATATACTTGAAATACTGCTTGAAAGTGCTGATGAATTTCAAATTCCTATGAACTCTCTTGAGGGCTTCATTAGGCAAGTTTTGGGATGGAGAGAATTCATCCGAGGTATTTATCAAGAAAAAGGTGATTTCCAGCTTAACAGCAATTACTGGGGCCACACTGGCAAATTAACTGACAGCTGGTACGAAGCCTCAACGGGCATTCTACCTCTTGATGACTCCATTAAAACTGCACTTCAGGATGGCTACAATCATCACATACCAAGACTTATGGTAATCAGCAACCTTATGAATCTTTGTGAAATTGACCCTAAAGAGATATACCGTTGGTTCATGGAGATGTATATTGACTCTTCAGATTGGGTTATGGTGCCCAATGTTTTTGGCATGGCAACGTATTCAGATGGTGGGCTCATGTCTACTAAGCCTTATACCTGTGGATCAAATTATTTCTTAAAAATGAGTAATTATAAGAGGGGTGATTGGTGTGATACTGTTGATGGACTCTATTGGCGTTTTATCGAAAAAAATAGAAGCTTCTATCAGTCTAATCCTAGACTTTCCCTTCAGGCTACATTTCTTGACAGACTTTCCCCAGAACGCAAAGAGTTAATCTTTGATAGAGCAGAAACTTTTATCTCAGAGCACACTCAATAAAAAAGGACCAACATGGTGTTGGCCCTTTTCATCTAGTTAATTGATTTTTAGCTACTCTTGATTAATGCGACCATCGGTATAACCAGAATAACCTGGGTTTGAATCAATATAGTCAGCAACCACGTCTGCTAAGTCAGGACCAAAGTCATAAATATCAGAAGCAGAGCGGAATATCTTGTATCCATCGCCACCACCACGGATAAAGTTGTTTGATACCATACCGTAGGTTCCATAAAGATTTAAGTTGCTCCAGCCATACTCATCCTGAGTCTCAATTGAAGTCACCCTATCTCCAGCAGGTCTACTTGCATCAAAAGTAAAGCGCATTCCTGAGACTTGAGGGAATCTTCCAGCAACATCCTCAACCTCACTAACACCATTCTCAATAGCAGTTAGCAGCTGTTTCCCTGTAACCTTAAAGGTTGCCAAAGTATTTTGGAAGGGCAAAATCGTCATAACCTCTCCAAGAGTGACTTTACCAGAATCAAGCGAAGCTCTAATGCCACCTGAATTCATAAGTGCTATTGTATAGCCTTTATCCATTACAGCATGCCTCATTGCATCTGCAATCATATTGCCCATATCACACTCCTGAACTCTACAAACTGCCCTGTTTCCATTTAACTCACTCGAGACACTACCGACCTCTCTTTCTTTGAGTTCGTTAATTGGCACTTCAAGCTCATCTAGGCGAGCAACAACGTCACTATTTTCACTAATTAATTTATCAATTGTGATTGGCTCACCAGTTGCAGATACAACCTCTCCTTTGTCATCAAAGACAACTGAAAGCTCACCAAGAAACTTTCCATACGCATAAGCCTGGATAATCTGAGTATCATTTACAACGGTTGGATAAGGACCCTTTGCCCTGTCACTAACATTAGACAAGTAAGTATTATCATGTCCACCTACAATCACATCAACACCGGTTGTATTAGCTGCAATCTCCTTATCAATTGCATATGAAGAGTGAGATAAAAGGATAATGATATTAACGCCTTGCTGAGTTAGCGCATCGACTTCAGCCTGAACTGCAGTAATGGCATCAGTAAAGATAATGTTATCGCCAGGACTAGAAATATCAACTACATCCTCAGTCACGACACCAATAAGTCCAATCTTTCGGTTATCTTTAACAATAATGGTTGACTTTTGTAATTTGTCTTTGAGTTCAGGCTCGAGATCTACATTAGCATTCGCCATCAATACTGGAAAGTTCACTGTATCCATAAAAGCCCTTAATGTTACTGGCCCATCATCAAACTCATGATTACCAACTGCCATACCATCGTATTGCATCTTATTCATCATTTCTGCTGCTACCTTCCCTTTATACATGGTGTAGAAAAGGGTTCCCTGGAATTGATCTCCACCGTCCAGCAAGATTGTGTTCTTATGTCTAGAGCGCGCATCTTCAATCGCTGAAATTAAGCGAGCAGAGCCTCCAAAGCATTTGCCTTCGGCATTATTTTCTGCCGAACAGTTGTTGTCATACTTGCTTATTGGCCTAAATCTAGCATGAAAGTCATTTGTATGAAGAATGGTTATTTCAAATGATTTATGACCATCAGCAAATACAGGCTGTGAAGACAGGCCTAATGTTAAAAAACAGCTCAGACCAATTACTAAAGGCATTGATCTTACTTTACTTAATCTAATAGAATGAAATCTCTTAAATAACTTCATCGCTACCCCTCCTTTTGTTTAGTATGTAATTAATAAATTTATTCAAACTCTTTCAAATTTGAATAAATTATTGTAGACCTTTTTACTGAGCTTAAAAAAAAGATTACTCATAATATTTTTGATTTTTAAGACAATAATTAGAATATAAGTTTGACAAACTTTCAAGATAACTTAAATATAATTAGATAATGAATAAGCTTCTCATAACGCTATTTATTCTAACGCTTATAGCTATAGGATTCATTTATAAGGACATTTTGCTATGCCTTAAAGTGATATTGTACGGCGCATTTTGGTGGTCAATTATTGGACTAACAAAGTTCTTGTCTAGAGACTTTACAGATGGCAGAAAAAATGACTTTTTTGGAGAGTAAATTTAAAGAAACCTGGTCTTTAACCTCGAAAACCAGTTGGAGACATCAAGATTAATTGAATACAAACAAGGAAGCAGTATTAAAGTCACAAAAGTTCCAAATAATAACCCATAGCCAAGAGCCATAACCATTGGCTGTAAGAATGCATCTTTACCTCCAAAGCCATAAATCAGAGGCAGAACACCTGCAAGCGTTGTAAGGGTCGTTAATATTACTGCCCTTAGGCGGTCTTTTGCTCCCTTTGCAATCCACTCGATTGATGAACCATCCATATCTTTATTTTTCTTAATGAAATTTAGATGGCTTATCATCACTAACGAGTCATTTACAACAACGCCTACTAATGCCAAGACGCCAAGCAAAACGAAAAAGCTAAATGTCTCAGAATGAAAGAAAAAAGCCCAAACAACACCAATTAAAGCAAAAGGAATACTAAGGATAACTAATAATGGCTGAGAGTATGAATTAAAAAGAAGCGAAATAAGCATATATATTCCAAATACAGCAAAACCAAGCGCCAAAGAAAAATCACTCAAGGCTTCTTTTGCTTCTAAGGAGCTTCCACCTTCTATGACACGAACTTCAGGAAAATTGTTAATCAAATCGAGCTCATCAAGTGCTCTTTTTGAGACAGATTGTGCGGTAGTTACTGAATCTTCAACCGCAGCGCTTACTTTAACAACTCGCTCACCATTCAAATGCTTATAGTTTGGATCACCCGGAGTCTCAATAACATTTGCAAATTGAGACATTGGAATCATTCTTCCTTGATTATTTCTGATCGAGGTTTTCGTAATATAATCATCAGAATAATTACTATCACCAAGATACATTTTCACGTTTAAGCTAGCATTATTAAACTCAACATCAGAAACATCCATGCCAGAATAGATCGTCCTTAAGTGACTATAAACCTGCTGATATTGAATACCTAATCTTGCCATTGACTCATAATCTAACAAAACTTCAATTCGATTTTTGCTTAAATCATCATCACGATCAATGTCGCTTACACCCTCGAAGCTATTAAGAATTATTTCAAGCTGATCGACAGCTGCTTGTCGCTGCTCGTCATTGCTTCCGATTAAACTTAACTCAATATCAAGGGCGCCTCTAGGGCCACCCCTATTTGTCCTAAAATTAATCCTCGAAACGCCTTCAATATCTTCTGTTTCTACCTTTAGAATTTCTATAATATCTTTGGCAGTGGCTTCACGGTCATTAGCTGGAATCAACGTAATTGCAATAGCCGCTCGATTAGATCCTCTTGATCCAATTGTGCTTGTAAAAAAGTCTAGATTTGAGCCAACCTTATCCATAATAATCTCATCAATTTTGATGATGGACTGCTCTGTTGTCTCAACTGGAGTCCCAAGAGGAGTCTGCACTCTGATATTTATTGAATTGGTTCCGCTCGATGGCCACTGGATATAAGAAATTTCTTTTGTTCCTATATAAGCACTAAAAGCAAGAAGAGCAATAAACAGGCTCAAAATGATAAAGCGCCACCTAAGAATTACTAATAATGCTTTTTCAAACCACCTTTCGATAGGTTTAAACCATGTTTTTTGTTTATTAGCCTCACTTCCAGACATATGAGCCGGCAAGGCGATGCTTACCTCAAGTAATGAAAACGTTAGTGCACAGATGACAGTAATGGGCAATATGTATATAAATTTTCCTGTCGTGCCGCTTACTAATAGAACGGTTGATATGGCAAGGACAGTAGTTAAAATAGTTGTAATAACAGGCATGATGACTCTTTTAAGACCATCAACGATATTTTGATAGACGTCACCACCCTTCTCTTTGAAGTGGTGAATACTCTCAGCTATGATGATGCTGTCATCCACAACCAGACCTAGCACTAAAACCATTCCAATCGTTGAAATTAAATTAATTGTTTCACCTGCGAAGCCCAAAAAAGCTACGGTTCCTAATAGCGTCACAGGGATGCTTACAGCAACCCAGAATGCAGTTTTTAAAGACAAAAATAAGCCCAAAACTACCATAATTAGAGCCAGTCCCACTAGAGCATTATTCATTACAATGTTTAATCGATTGGATACCGGCTTTGATCTGTCATCGGTAACAATCAAATTGAGGTTTGAAGGATAAGACTCTTTAAGAACATCTAAAGTCGCTCTTACTTTATCAATCGTTCTAATAACGTCTGCTTTTTCTGTTTTTGTAACTTTAAGAATGTAGCCCTTAGTTCCATTAATACGAGTAACTGTGTTGAAACCGATTTCACCCTCATCGATGGTTGCAATGTCTTTTAATAAAATAGTTGGCCCATCAAAACTAGACTTTACAACAACATTCTCCAAAGACTCCATGGTTTCATATTCAGAGATAATAACTATGTTTTTTTGATTCCTTCCTTGATTATTATCACCAATAGCAGAGCGAACATTTTGATCCGCGATGACACTTCTTACCTGGTCAAAAGAGAGCTGATACTGTAAGAGCTTATCTGGATTAATTCTGATTTGAACTTCCCTTTCTGAATCCCCACTTACATTCACACTTGAAACGCCATCAATCAAAGATAGATTTTTCTCAATATTGTTTGCAATGGCTTTGGCGGTCTCAACATTGATACTGTCGCCACCAATAACGATTGTAAGAATTGGCCACTCCGTACTGGTTCTGTCAACCACTCTTGGATCATTTGCATCCTCAGGCAAGTCTTCAATTTCATTGACCGCTTCAGAAATACTATCCTTTACCTCCTGAATATCATCCACCTCTTCATCAATTTCTATATTGATACGAGATGAACCCTCTGAGGAGGTTGAGGTTAACTCTTTAATTCCATAAATTCCTTTTATTTTGCTCTCAATAACATTAGTAATATTCTTCTCAACATCTCTTGGAGAGGCGCTCGGATATGAGGTATTAATTGATAGTCGGTCAAATTCTATGACAGGATAAGTGTCACGCTGTATTTTTTGTAGTGTCATAAATCCAAGTATGACAATTGATAAAGTAAACAGGAGAGCCAACTTTTTTTGTCGAACAAGAAAGTTTAAGAAAGCATTCATAATTTAAATACGCTTCGAGCTCTTTAAATTGGATTGTAATCGTCTGGCAGACATATGGCACTCACCCCTTTTTAATGTATTGTGCTTTAGTAGAAAAAATTATAACTTTTGGATGTATATAATATTGATTAATATTTTACAAAAGATGAAGTTTAAGTGAATGTTTGATAAGTCAGAAATTGTCATTATTGATGAACGCCTTTATCACTTGGGGATAAAAAAAGGAGATCTTGCTCAAAACATTTTTATTGTTGGAGATCCCGCAAGAGCCATACGCGTATCTAAAGAATTTGACACTGTTGACCGTGAAATTTCAAATAGAGAGTACCTAACATTTACAGGCAGATATAAGGGCATACCAGTATCTGTCATTGGAACGGGGATTGGTACAGATAACGTTGAAATTGCTTTAGTAGAGGCCTTTATTGAGCACGAATTCAATTTTGAGAGTAAAAAAAGAAATACTAACTGTGAGCCAATGACATTGATAAGGCTTGGAACATCAGGCGGGGTTCAGTCAGATATCGCTCCTGGTTCGCAAGCCATTGGCTCTTATGCGCTTGGCCTTGACAATACTGGAATCTATTTTGAAGAACCATCAAATGACCCTGTGATTGAAAGAATTGAAGAGTCTGCTAAAAAAATATTGAATAAGTCTATCCCTAGCTCATCAAGATTCAAAGGAAAACTGATCCCTTATGCTTCGAAAGCATCCATTGAAGTTACTAATGCCTTGGAAAACCAGGCTTTACAAAATGGCGTTGAATATGAAGTTGGTATTACTTCATCCTCTCCAGGATTTTATGGCCCATCCTCAAGATATATCGAAGGTTTAAAAAATACACTTCCAGACATCAAGGGAAGTCTTTCAAAGATTAATATTGATGGATTAAGAGTTCTCAATATGGAAATGGAGTCAAGCCTATTTTTTCATTTATGTGCTCAAATGGGATACAGAGCTGGAACAATTTGCACTGTCATCAGCGGACCAACAACGAGCGCCGCTGTTATTGATTATGACAAAGCAATCGGGAATACAATAAGGGTTGGTTTAAATGCCATGAAAGAGCTATATGAATCAAGCTAACAAAACATTCAACTTCAGAATTCCAAGAAAGATATTTTTTTTAATTTCTTTAATTTCAGTTCAAATAGCTTTTGCTGATGAACTCAATAAGATGAGCACAATTGATGGCGAGTCTAACAAAATTGTCGTTGAAAGCGTTGATTTTCAGAGATTAAAATCAAATGATGCAACTTACATTTCAATTAAAAGCAAAACAACTACAAATGTAAGGTGCGCACTCTATGACAAAAACGGGAGGCCAGTAACCACAGTTGAAGGAATTATTTCACCGCCTAAAACAAAACTTCAAGCCGAATCTAAAAACGTAATGGTGACCTCAGTGAAATGCATAGAACAAAAAAATGAAGAAACTGAACAGAGCACTGAAGACCTTGACATCTATTACAAAATGCCAACATTTTTATTGGACGATTAAGTTACATCATACTTAAAGTTCGTATCAGACCTAATATCTAGTTAAAACTCACTAGATATTAGGACTTTGATTCTACAAAGCTATTTTTGATTTTCTATATTTTTAAACTCACGGACAGTCAAAACAGCTCCAATAATTGCCATAACAAAACAAAACATACCCGTAATAAATATTAATGAATCATCCATAGTTATTCCTTCCTCGATATTATCTTGAAATATATAGCAAATGTTAGAATTGATGGGATCCAGGTGGAAGTAAACAAAGCCTCTTGTTTTGTATCAACCCCTTGAAACCACAGATAAGCTGTCGTTACAAAAGCAACCCCAACTGAAATTAAAATACATATATCTGACGTTTTAATCATAATTACATCCTTATTAAAATTTAATCTTCATTCCAAAAAGCCCAAGACCCAATCAATAGAAGTATCACAGCCAATGATGCGTGTGCACGCGTGCTTGTTTCTTGAGGTAACTCTATTAAAAATGGGATAATATTAGCCATACCAAGTAGAAGCCAAACCACTGCTAAAGCAGCCAATGAAAGCGCAATTACCCCTATTTTTTTTCTCATGTTTTTATTTGTAGTTCAACTTCAATTTAGCAGTTTAGAGAGAAGACATCTATGGACTATGAAGAATTAATGAATATTGAGTGGAGATTGATTAATAACTTTTAATTCAGCCAATATTTAACTGAATATGAAATAATTAATGTACTAAACCATAAGATAGATAAGTCAATGAATCAGATTAATCCAAAAAAGTTATTAAACAGTAAGTGGACTAAAGTTTTGCCAACTAACAATGAAAAACATTTTTTGATTTCTGAGCTTAAGTATGATGAAAATGAGCTAATTAGTGATTGCTTAATTGAGGCAATTATTTCAAAGAATAATGAATCAATAGACTGGAATGAATTAAAAGACTCAAATAAGTGGCAACAAGGCTGGAAATAAATATTCAAGAAATAGTTCTTTATTTTTTAATATAATAATCCTATGAAAAAAAATAAAAATGGTCTCAATACCGAACTACTTGAAAATGGAATGACGCTTCAAACAAACTATGACAATGGCCTTAAAAATGGTATTGAAACATATTGGTATGCCAACGGTCAAAAGGCCTCTGAAGGCTCTTATCTCAAAAACAAACTTGAGGGATCACTGACCTACTGGTATGACAATGGCACCAAAGCCTCTGAAGGCTTCTATAAAAATGATAAACCTGAGGGTATACAAAGGGCATGGAATGAGAATGGTCAACTTGAGTCTGAGCAAGAATATAAAAATGGGGTTTTGAATGGTGCATCTATATTTTATGAGAATGGAGTAAAAACTGCTGAATATGTCTTTAAAAATGGTGATGTAGTTGGTGAGTTGAATGGATGACAGGCTCATTGACTGCCATACAGAGCTTAAAAGACTGCGTGACTTACAATATGAGTCTGACTTTAATGACAACATTCAACAGTCAAACTTCTACAAACAAAAAGCTGAATACATTCAAAATCTTATAAAAAAAGGTGTTGACTCTATTCCCAACTTCTGATTAAAAAATATGCCTTCCGTATCAAACTACTATTTTGGCTATGGATCTAATTTATCGAAAGATCAAATGTTTGTTCGCTGCCCTGAGTCAAGCTACCTGACTTCTGGGAGACTCTCAGACTATTCTTGGTTCATCAATACTCGAGGATATGCCAGTATAAGGCAAAATTTAAATGATTTTGTTTTGGGAGAAATATTTAAATTGAGTGTTAAAGATATCGAATTATTAGATATCTATGAGAGCGTAGCAGAGGGAATGTATGAAAAGTTTATTATGAGTGTTTCAACTCTTAATGGCGATATTGATTGCCTCGTTTATGTTGCAACTGATAATGAGAATGGTCAACCACAAGCTGAGTATATTGAAAGAATCAACCATGGCATTAAAAGTGCAAATCTCCCTTTAGCTTATGTTCAAAAATCAATCAGGCCATTTATTCCAGAAAGTTAAAGAATAGTATTCAATTCGTCATTAACAAGACAATCAATAACTAAATGATATCTATCAATATCACTATTATTGATTACTGCATGAGGCTTAGTCACATCAAGGTAGTAGTAACGACCAGTAGTTAAATTTAGCTCTTTGCCGACCTCATCATCATCATTTTCATAAATAGTAAAAACTACTTGGTCATTTGTTCTTATCGGAACATGAAGCCTGACAATCTTTTTCTTTTCAATATCTACATCAATATTATCAGTATGTTTTTGAAGAGATTTACCAGCAGCAAGCTTCATGAATCGAATTCTCTCAAATTCACATGGCAACTTAAAAATCATCTCACAGATTGGCCTCATAACTGGATCATTACATAAAGTGGTCCATTGCAAATTTGAATCAATCTTAATATTGTTATTAACAAATCCTGGCTTAAATATATCAGAAGGATTTGGGCCAAAACCATGAAGTGAGAGTGCTGTCCATATATGATTATTTTTAAATGGCTCTATTTGTGTCAATAGTTGAAATTTGAGCCTATCAAGATAATTAGCAACGCCTGACAAATCATTCTTGTATGGATGGATTGAAATCTCATAAGCAGTTGCAGATCGGTTTATGTATGGCATTTTTTGGTTTTTCAGTCAATCATAAAAATACATTTTATACTCTCGTTTAAGGACAAAAGAAAATTTAAGCTTTCTGTATACTAAAGCTAAATTATTAGGAGTACAAATGTATTGTATCCAAACAGAAATTCCTCAAGAAATTTGTGAGATTGATGATGAGCTCAAGGCCATCTATCATAGTAAAGACAGCGTCTGTATTTGGGTATTTGAAAACAGAGAAGATAGAAATAGATTTATGGATGAAAGTGCTGGAATGCTTAAGGATGATAGAGAAAGCCATTTCGAAACTTTCTACAATTAATTCATTCATTGAAGAGTTTATCATTTTTGATTAATGGGCTAAATAAATGCAATCTCCTCTTGAATACTAAAACTATGATCTTATTTAATAAATATATAATGGTTATTTTTTAAATGAAAAATTTAATATGAGTTGGTGGTCAACAGTTATTGGTGGTGCAGTAGGCTTCATGATTGGAGGACCTTTAGGGGCTATGCTAGGAGTAGCCTTTGCTGGTAATTTTTCAAAAAGAAAATCTAGCTCTAGCTTCTCTAATAACTTTGGGCCAGGGAACCAACAGCGTGTCCAGGCAGCCTTTTTTAGTGGTGTATTTTCTGTCATGGGGTACATCTCAAAAGTTGATGGAAAGGTGTCGAAATCAGAGATTATTCTCGCTCAACAGGTGATGCAGCATATGCAATTATCAGAGGAAATGAGTAAAGTTGCCAAAGACCTCTTTAACCAAGGAAAACAATCAGACTTTAACTTGAGTGAAGTGCTCGAACAATTTCGAGTTGAAACGCATAGAAGGACCCATCTCATTCGCATGTTTTTAGAAATTCAAATCCAAGCAGCATACGCAGACGGAGTCTTTGACAATAGCGAACATAATGCGCTTAGAGATATCGCTCAAAAGCTCCACTTTCCGCTTCATGAGCTAGAAAAACTTATTCAACAGTTTTCAGCCACTAAGAGTGGCACCAAGGGCATCTCTGTTGATGATGCATATAAAGTCCTAGGAATTGACAAATCATTAAGTGATAAAGAAATTAAACGCGCCTACAGACGCCTTTTAGCTCAGCACCATCCAGACAAGCTTGTTGCCAAAGGACTTCCTGAAGAAATGCAAAAGCTAGCTAACGAAAAGACACAAGAAATTATTAGTGCCTATGAAATTATTAAAAAGCATCGAGGCATGCGCTAAATTGATATTTCTATTCTAATTAGAAAGGCATTACAGTGCCAACCTTAGTCTCAACTGAGATAACTACTTCATTTCGATATCATCTCAATTAAATTACATCTCAAGTCATTGAGTATTTGAACTCTGGCTCTTTATCTAAATAACTCAAAATCTTCATCTAATCTTTATATCAATTTATTAGAATGTTTTTTTTTGAATTATTTTAATTATCGATGGAAACAAAATTAGTTATTTGGACTACGCTGTGCATGGTTTTCATGCTCAGTTTTATGTACACAATGGTTAGTATTATTAGTAGTTTTGTTAACTAAACACTCTAGGAGATTTAATAAGATTATGACACTCGCAAAATATAATACAAAAAATGGCTCTCCCAATGATCGTCGTAAGACTAAAAGAGCATTAGAGAGAGAGTTCCAAGAAATTAGAAATATGGAGTCGTCTATGGATAATGACTTAAAAGATGCTTATTTAAACAACTTAACATTTCTTCAAGAAGAGTTAAGAGGAAATGAAGCTCTTTAAATATACATTTGCAATTGTAGGTTACTCTTTACTTGCTCTATTTCTTTATGTGGGTATAACTAATTTGTAATTCAATTTAATTGAGATAATCATTATTATCATATATATCTAAACATATATATCTTTTATTGATAGTATGCTAAAATATAGTTAAATATTAAAATTTTAAGACGGTGAAAGGCCGCGTCATACAGGACGAAAATTATGAAAATTGGAGCACTCAAAGAAACATCATTAGGTGAACGCCGCGTTGCTCTAACTCCTGACAGTGCTGTTCAGCTTCAGAAGCTGGGTTATGATTGCCTGGTCGAGAAGAATTCTGGGCTGGCTGCTGGTTTTAGTGATGAGCAATACAAATCTGTAGGTGTTGAAATTGTAGATACCCCTAATGAACTTACTGAGGCTTGTGATGTAATTGTCAAGGTTCTTCCTCCGAGTGAATCTGAACTCCAAGAACTAACCTCATCAAAGACGCTAATCTCCCTCTTCTATCCTGGTAGTAATGAAGCGCTATTGTTGTTGGCTAAATCTTCTGAGTCTAACGTTATCGCTATGGATATGGTACCTCGGATCAGCCGCGCTCAAAAAATGGACGTCCTATCTTCTATGGCGAATATCTCTGGTTATCGAGCTGTGATTGAAGCTGGTAATAACTTTGGTCGTTTTTTTACTGGTCAAATGACTGCTGCAGGCAAGGTTCCTCCAGCAAAGGTTTTGGTTGTTGGAGCTGGCGTTGCTGGTCTTGCTGCTATTGGCACCTCTACTTCTGGTGCAATCACCTATGCATTTGATGTACGCCCTGAGGTGGCCGAACAGGTCGAATCTATGGGCGCTGAATTTGTTTTTTTAGATTTTGCAGATGAACAGGTCAGCGATGCCTCAACTGGCGGCTATGCTTCAGTATCTTCCCCTGAATTTGCAGCTGCTCAATTGGATAAGTTTCGTGAGATTGCCCCGGAGATGGATATTGTTATTACAACTGCTTTAATTCCAAACCGAGAAGCTCCTGAACTTTGGACTGCAGATATGGTTGCTTCCATGAAGCCGGGTTCAGTCATTGTTGATTTGGCTGCAGAAAAGGGTGGAAATTGTAAGCTGACTGTTATTGATGAGCGTGTTGTGACAGATAATGGCGTCATTATTATCGGTTATACGGATTTTCCAAGCCGTATGGCTGCTCAGGCGAGTTCGCTCTATGCCAGTAATATTCGTCATATGATTTCAGATTTAACTCCTAGCAAAGATGGAGTGATCGTTCATGACATGGAGGATGATGTTATTCGCGGGGCAACAATCATTCATGCGGGTGAGATTACGTTCCCACCGCCCCCTCCTAAAGTTCAAGCTATTGCGGTTACCCACAAGGAAAGAACCCCAGATAAAACCCCAGAAGAAATTAGGGCTGATGAAGTTGCAGCGTTTAAAAAACAAACTAAAAATCAAATTATATTGCTCACAGTCGGCGGTATTTTGCTGTTCTTGGTTGGAAGCTATGCGCCTGTTAGCTTTATGCAGCACTTTATTGTCTTTATCCTGTCTGTTTTTGTTGGTTTTCAAGTAATTTGGAATGTTAGTCACTCACTTCACACCCCACTAATGGCTGTGACCAATGCTATTTCATCGATCATCATTTTAGGGGCAATACTGCAGATAAGCTCAACCAGCTTTCTAGTAGTGATACTTGCTGCGATTTCAGTGTTTTTTGCTGGCATCAATATATTTGGTGGCTTCCTTGTAACAAGACGCATGCTCGCCATGTTTCAGAAATCTTAAGGGCTGATATTATGGAAATGGGTTTTACTTCCGCTGTCTATGTTCTTACTGCCGTGTTGTTTATACTATCGCTTGGCGGACTGTCTGGTCAAGAAAGTGCAAAGCGCGCAGTTTGGTATGGTATTGCTGGCATGGCTCTGGCTGTTTCTGCGACCTTATTTGGACCAGGAAATGGACTATGGTGGCTATCACTTATATTGATTGCTGCTGGCGGACTAGTTGGTTACCAGTTAGCATCGAAAGTCGCTATGACGCAAATGCCAGAATTAGTTGCAGGTATGCATGCATTAGTAGGACTTGCTGCAATATTTGTGGGCTTTAATACACACTTTGAACTTGTCAATATTGCATCGATGGATTTGGCTGCCATGAAATCGCTGGAAGGGTTTTCGGCGTTACTCGCTAAAAAGTCAGCTGTTGAAATAAATATACTTCGCGTTGAAACCTCTTTAGGTATTTGGATCGGTGCTGTCACATTTACCGGCTCCATCATTGCATATGGTAAGTTGGCAGGCAAAGTAACCTCAACAGCGTTTAAATTACCTGGAGGTCACTTTCTTAATGCGGCTGCAGCCCTGTTGTCAATATTATCAGCAGTTTGGTATTTAAATAGCGGTGAGTTATTGTCAATGATTGTATTGACATTTCTAGCCTTATTCATCGGATACCACCTAATTATGGGTATTGGTGGGGCTGATATGCCTGTTGTAGTATCAATGCTCAATTCTTATTCGGGATGGGCCGCGGCGGCGATTGGATTTAGTCTTGGCAATGATGTTTTAATTGTTGTTGGAGCGCTCGTAGGATCATCTGGGGCTATCTTGTCTTATATCATGTGTAACGCCATGAATCGATCTTTTGTGAGCGTCATTCTAGGTGGCTTTGGCGGCTCATCTGGCCCTCAAATGGAGCTTCATGGTGAGCAAGTGCCTATAGAGGCAGATGGTGTTGCTTCTGTCCTTAATGATGCAGACAGCATTATCATCATCCCAGGCTACGGCATGGCTGTTGCCCAAGCGCAACAATCAGTTTCTGAATTAGCTCGCAAGCTAAGGGCGCAAGGTAAAAGTGTACGCTTTGCCATTCATCCAGTTGCTGGTCGTTTGCCCGGTCATATGAATGTACTTCTAGCTGAGGCTCGGGTGCCCTATGATATTGTGATGGAGATGGATGAGATTAATGCCGATTTTGCTACTACCGATGTAGCCATTGTGATTGGATCCAATGACATTGTTAATCCTGCCGCGCAAGACGATCCTAATAGCCCAATTGCTGGAATGCCTGTTTTAGAGTGCTGGAAAGCTAAACATGTCTTTGTCTCTAAAAGAGGCCAAGGAACAGGATATTCTGGAATCGAAAACCCATTATTCTTTAAAGAGAATACTAGAATGCTCTATGGGAACGCGAAAGAATCACTCGACAAACTCCTCCCAATGATCGACTAAGAAAACACTTTAAGTATTAAATTTTCTAGCAATATTTCTTTATCTTGTTATCACAATTTTCCATTTAAGTTCGCGTGAGAACAATGTTGCTGTTTGAGGTATTAGGCTCCGCTATTCGAAAAATATGAAAGGGAGAACTCACCCTCCAATATCTCTTCCATAAAGTCACCTAACCCAGTATCCATTCTAAACCCTAGATAAGCTTGGTGCTCCTCCTTGCTATCCCATTGCTCGTATAGCCAAATAGTCTTATTATCTTCACCTACCAATAGTTCAATGTGTTTAAAGCCTTTGTGAGTTCTTGTGACTGCAAATCCATCGTCACTGTGCGCCCAGTCAATAAGCTTCTTTGCTCCTTCTTCATGACAAGGACAATGCGCAAGTACATAAGTCATTTTTTCTCCTCATATTATTTAAGAAATTTTATTGTAACTCAAATAATTCAAAATTCAAAATCTCAAAATCTCAAAAACTCAAAAACTCTTAATTAGATTTTAATTGCTATAAACTTAAGTTAAGCCATAAGGGGAAAATATGACTGTTCAGCACAAACATTTAATCGTAAGAGCGGAGGTTTTGAAGCCACCAACTGATCAAAAATGGGCTCATAGCTGGCTAACTGAATTAGTCTCAAAGATTGGGATGCAGATCTGCCAAGAACCTATTACGACTTATCTAGATATGCCTGGCAATAGAGGCTTAACTGGCTTAGTTATTATTGAAACGTCACATATTGCTCTTCACTGCTGGGATGAAACAGATCCTGGATTAATGCAGCTTGATGTATATACCTGTAGTGATCTTCCTACGGAGATCATTTTTGAAGAAATTAAACAGTTTAGACCCGTTAAAGTTGAATATAAGTTTCTGGACCGAGAGCACGAATTAACTGAAATTGAACTCTAGTTTTTTGGAATAGAATAAAACTATTTCTCCTTCCAAACTGGAACCATTGAGGACCATACTCCGTCTTTCTTTAATCGATGATAAGTTGCAGCTACTATATGAATACCAATCAACCAATAGATAATTGAAACTGCAAATTCATGTGCTTCAATTACAATATTAATTAGTATTCCATCTTTTAAGTCAAGCCAGAATAGTAAACCAATTATTAGCCCAGAAAGAGGGATAGCTGCAAGACAAATATACATTCCATTATGAACAATTTTAGCTGCTAACTTTTGAGGCTCTGGTGTTTGCTCTGGAAGTGATGATTTTTGTGTTTTTTTCATATAAAAAAAACGAACTGCAAGCAGTAGTAGAAATACTGTCGCGAACATCACTTCAAATTGCAAAAGGCTAAACTCCTCCAATTGATTGACGTTATCAACCTGCTTCAAAACACCATAAATAAACAAAAGCACAAAGCCCCAATGCATCAGTTTTGCAAAATAGCTAAATTTTGGTAAATCCATCTTAAGGTTTATTTAAAAAACTTATATTTTAAAAATAATTCTTTCGTATATCAACATTTTTT
Organism: Candidatus Pseudothioglobus sp. uisw_142; assembly: GCF_059512465.1. NCBI lineage: Bacteria > Pseudomonadati > Pseudomonadota > Gammaproteobacteria > Pseudothioglobaceae (SeqCode) > Pseudothioglobus (SeqCode) > Candidatus Pseudothioglobus sp. uisw_142. Next base: position 823,084 of record NZ_CM183452.1, on the reverse strand, counting down.
TGTCTTTAGCTCTAGTCAGCATTGGAGCAGCAATAAGACTTCTCTGGCTCTTCCTAATTAAAATCTTTTAACTATACTTTGATATTTTTTTATCCATGCTACAAGAGCACAAAGATAGAAATATCATATAGGGAGAGTCAAAATGGAGACAGCTGATATTGTTAAATGGATAGCTACAGTTATTCAATTAATAGGTTATGGACTTACAGGGCTAAATCTAGCGCCTTACAATATATTTTTCTTTTTTATAGGAATTGGTTTGTGGTTTGCTGTTGGTTATTTGTGGAAAGATAGAGCAATAATGGTAGTTCATGTTGGAGCCTTTATTTCATTACTAATAGGCTATTTAAGTGCATAAACTTTTCAAGATTCTCTCATTAATTGAAACCCTAAACATCGAACGAAATTTGGACTTTTAAAATGAAAGACCTTTATCATAAGCCTGTTTAATGTAACTCAGACATTGTTCTTTGGTTATTTTATTTGTTTCTTTTAAAATCATAATCTCAGAATCCTTAACACCGCAATAATCTAATACGCCAATATTTAAGGTAGTATTTATTGCAGCTTCATAATCTCTCTTAATTAGTTGATCTTTGGTGGCTCCAGCAACAGCAATCATTAGGCCTTTTTTAACGTTGTGCTCAATAGAGCCATACATTAATCCATAATTCCAAACTCTATCAATCCAACCTTTTAACATAGCTGGAACAGACCACCACCAAAGAGGAAAAATCATAACAACAGCATCATTGTTATTGAGACGCTCAAATTCAGTCTGGACTTCAAGAGAATAGTTTTCAAGAGTCCCATTATTTGGCTCATCTTCAATTCTTAAGATTGGGTCAAAATTTTCTTTGTAAAGGTCTAATAATTCAACTTGATGCCCTACTTTTGTAGCTCCTTCATAAAATGCTTTAGCTATTTGAGAAGTTAAAGAGTCAGGACGAGGATGACATAAAACAACTAATATTTTCATTGTGAGTTTCTGAATGCTTATAAACGGATAATTATTATAGTTCAATAAGAACTAACTCCCTCACACATCAAATGAAATTTGGACTTTAATTCAATTTGCTTTATGCTTCATTTTGCCAGATAGACTCTTTGATTGCCGGAATCAGTATCGATGGATTAGGCCAATCTTCGCAGTGTTGATAGCGATGAGCAAGGCGAATAATTCCTGATTGATCAACGACAAATTCTCCAGGTAGCTGCCATGGGCTATCTACCAGAGCTCCCTCTGTACCCTGACGAGACTGCTGTAATTGAGCACCAGTCTCATAATCAATGCGGAGGTATTCATCCGGCGCATCGTAAATTATTTGAGAGGGTTTGCCTTCCAACAAGTCATACGCTTCATAGACCCGATAAGTTGGGTCACACAAGACGGGACAAGGAATGTCGTGCTTTTCACTATAGTCTTTAGAACGTTCAGGATCACCTTGCCCAATCACAACGACAGATGCACCTAGCTTAATATAGTCCGCATATTCATTTTGAAGAAGTTTTGCGCGATCAACCCCACAACTGCATCCGTAATGTCGCCAAAATAAAATTAAGGCTGGGCCATTGCTCCAAAAATCGCTTAAATGGACTAATTTTCCTGATGTGTCTTTCAATTCAAAATCAGGAGCTAAGTCCCCAACTTGTAATGGTACCTCAGTCCATCGAAGACGAGTTGGTCCTTGCTTCCAAAGGTCAAGCCACTCTGCTTCAGCTTCTTCAATTTGCTTGTCTGTTATGGATGTCATGCTCCCTCCTAGCCCATTGCTTGCAGTTTATAGGGTGTTCTTACTACGCCCATCTCTTCTGCCATTTTTTTAGCTTCGTCTGAGTTAAACATTGCCATCATTCCTGCCGGGTCAAAGACATCCACTACAACGATAGCAGTATTGTCATCTACCTTACCTACTTTAGCATTTCTTGAAAACTCAGCCCTCTTATCAGCCAAGTCATCAAAGCCTTGTTTCCAGTCATCATATGTTCCATTATTAATTTCAATCATTACCATTGTGTTCATTATTTTTCCCCTAAGTTTAATAATAAATTTTTAAAGACTTTCAAAACTTAGTATAAACCTAGCTCCTCATTTAAGTCAAGTTGAGTGATTTTTTAAAAAAAGGAGTATCTGTTAAAGACTTTATGAATATTAGAGAGATATAGTGAGAACTATATGTGGTGGAGGAATGGGATTAAGATAAATCTCTATAACCCCTTATATAAAAGGATTTATAAAATTATCAATAAAAATCTACTCACAATTCTACTCATAAATAGATAGTTTTTAAATCAGTAATAAATAAATATATATTTAGTGATTAACAGTTTTCCATCGCTTCTGATGAAACATTAAGCATACAGTTAAGGTACTCATAATCCATAAACCAAAATGCTAAAGTAAATATACCTAATGGTACTGAAAAAATGATTAAGTATCGAATTCCCAGCTTGCGCCTATCAGTTCTTATCAGGCTGATACCATAAAAGAGACTGAATGCCCATAGAGCTAAGCATATAACTATTAGCATTAAGTATTAACCTCCTCTTTCTCTTTCTCTTGCGCTTTAATATCATCAAGATTACTTTGATGAACATCTTTAAATAGTTGGACAAATCCTTCTCTATGATTTCGATAAAGATAAAGAAATCCACATATCATTCCACACCAAATTAGAACATCATAAGGATAAGTAGCTAAAGCCAGAATAGAGTCGGCAAAGAACACACCGACAATGAAGCAGATAACATAGGCAATAAGTATTCCAAAGTTTTTCATCGTAAAGTGTTAGATACGAATATATAGAGGCTAAGATATGAAAATGCTAGAAGCATTACCGGTGTTATAAGCTCAAATATGCTTCTTTTGAATAAGCGAATAACTATTACTACAAGCGAGCCTACTATCGTTAAACCAAATAGAATCTCAGGTCCACATCCTATTACTGGTGAGCATTGATGAGGCCCCATCGAAGACAGCCACATTGATATTAAACCAAAACCGCTAACTATCCCCCAATTACGCTTGTATTCATTAATTGATGCTCTAACTTCTTGATTATTCATAACCCTAACACTATCCATCCTTTGTAAATTGCTATAGTAAAGTATATACCTAGAAGCAAAATTAATCCTAATCCAACAATAACTATCTTGTATTGAATATCAGCCACCCTCTTGTTGTCTTGAGGCACGGCAACCCATATAAAGCCCAAAAGCAAAAGAAATAGAAAGATTGCTATCAAGGCGAGTAAGCCTCCCCACCTGGAAAAACACCTGGATTAGTCTCCATTAGCCATATCCCAAAAATCGTTGAAGCGACAATAAACAAGATAGGGATAGAGAATAGAATTATGATTACTTTTCCTAGCTTACGATACTTTGTGAGTTTTATGAAAAATAGCCCAAAAAAGAAGAGAAATAACCATCCCGGATAAAGTGGCACTGAATCGAAAAAGTTAATCGTTGTATTTATCATCATATCATTTTAGCAGTGACGACATATCTCAACGGTCCTCTGGCCACTAGAGCATCAAACGGATAACAAGTAATCAACTTGAGCTCGTCTTGGTCTGAGCGTATGGCTAAGTCCTCCTTTGTCGCATCAATAATCTTAATATCACTGACCCTGAAACTTGTTGTCTTATTGTTTCGATCCGTCAACTCAAAAACGTCACTAATTGATACGCCCTGTAAAAACTCAAAGTGTGTGTCTCTGTGCGCTGAAATAATCGTTGTACCTCCCTGGTTCGGCATATAACTAAAAAGGTTATGTCCAGGAGCAAAGGCAAGAGAGTTGCCCTTGTCACCGGAGAGGACAATGAGATCTTGGTTATGTTTATCAGAACTCAGCTTCATGACCGGATGCATATCGGCCCATTTCCAGGGCTTATGGCTCTCTCCTGAGCGGATTGAGTCATTCCAGGCTTCATTAATCAAATACTGAGCTAAGACTGCTTTAGCAGGTATATAGGCCCCGTATGCGAAAAAACTAAGCCCCAAGGTAGCTATAACTATTATCAATCTCTTCATAGCGCAAATCTTCGACGTAGTGTGACCGCAATGAGGAGCAACGAGAGTCCGATATACATTAGAAGCTCAGAGTAGGTTGCAGTCTGCGAGGATGGAACCATTTGCACTGGAGTCTTCACTAATGCTGCAATCTTTTCTGGCACCTTCATTGAGGCAAATGCGCTCACCGGAACGTTGGCACTCTGCATCATCATCTCAAACTGTTTTTGAGCACTAGCATCTTTGACCTTATCTTTAGGTAAAGCCTTCATTAAAGCAAACATCAGCTCTTCCCTATTTTGAAGTTGACCGTCCTCATTCAGCTCAATCTCCTTCTCCAATCCATTAGCCTTCGCTTTCTTGATGATAGCCTGTGTGATGAGCTCTTCGTTCTCAGGCCTTACAGGAGTTATATCAACTGCCACTAGGGAAGTGAAACGTGAGACAAGATGGTAATCTAGGGCAATCTCTGTAACATCTTTTTTAGCCAATTCTGTAGCCTTTGAAGAGAAAGTATTGTTAAAAATATCTGTCAACCGATCAATCTTGCGACTTGCCCAAAGAATATCAATCCCTGAAGTGCCACTAATTTTATCTATGGTGATTGTTTTATTAAACTCTCCATCGATTGTTTTGCCAGTAATTTCAAGTGAATCAGGAAGCGCATTCATCTTGAAGGCGGCGGTAATGGTCTCACCAGCATAAAGATCATGTATCACGTCTTTGGCAAGTTCAGAGGTGATTTCAGGTGGGAAGTTGACTTGTATGTCGGTGAGTGCGGGTGACTCTAACTTTTCAAAGAGTCTATTCATTTTCTGACTAACCTCTTGCTGGCTACCTATATAGGTAAACGCACCCCTTCCAAAATCTGCGAGTTTAGTTAATAAATAAGAGTTTGGCGCCGACCCAATACCAATAGTAAAGAAACGGTCATTTTGAATATTGTAGGAAACATTATTAAATATTGAAGCTTCATTACTGGACTGGCCATCTGTTATAAAGACGATTTGACGGAGATAGTTCTTTGACTCTGAGTCCCTTGATTTAAGAGCAAAATCAATCGGGTTATACATCTCAGTTCCGCCATCTGCATCAATCTTTCTGATGAAGCCTCTAGCCTCACTCATATGAAACTTGGACGCCATCATAGCGGAATCAAAGAGTGGCTCAAATTCAGAATCAAAGTCAATGATATTGAACCTGTCTGTTGGCTTTAATCTCTCAAGCGCATTGTAAAGTGAGTCCTTTGCTTGTCTCATTGAATCTCCACTCATAGAGCCAGACGAGTCAATAATAAAGATGAGCTCGCGAGGCCTATCACTTCTTTTAAATACCTCGTTTTTGGGCGGAATTGCCATCAACAAGAGATATACACTGTTATCGTTTTCTTGAGCAAATAAAGCTATCTCTGGCTCGTTAGACCTGTTTGCAGACCAGGTCAGCTCGAAGTCACGATCGAGCTGAGATGCCTCAGCCAAAGTAATGTACTTAGTCGTCTGATTAAAGCTCTCTGTTCTTATCTTGTGATAGGTTGAATTCAATGTATCAATAGCAAACCCAGCAGTCAGATTAATATCAATCCTGACTGGAAGATTAGTTTCGAAGTTTTCGTCGACCAAAGCCCGGACATGCGTCTCACTAATGGGCGTAATCTTTGATGCATCTTTCACCTCATTGGTATTGAAAGAAGTGCCAAGGGAGTCATCAGGAGTATAAATAGGCGCCCCAGGAATGTATCGGTCACCGACCGCCATTGGGAATCTGACGGAGTATCTGTTGTTGCTAATGCTTACCGCTTGCTGGTATTCGATAGCCACCTTAATCTTTCCTCCTGGGGCAATATTAGCGACATTGGTAGTAAAGATATTGGGACGCTGCTGCTCTACTAGAGATGCACTTTTGCCCTCACTCTTCGCTTTTTCATAAATCTTTTTGGCCTCTTCTTTTTCATGAATCTGACCCTCGACAACCCTCTCGTCGACATACATTCTTAGCTGATCAACAGCTGAGTCTTCAGGCAGTGGAAACACATAGACACCTTCTGCCCATTTGTCTGATGGGTTTGTGAATACCTGTTCTACAATGACTCTGTTAATGTTTCCAGTAATGTCCATCTCGACACTGGTATCGAGTGCGATTTGCATAATGGAGGTATTGTCATCGAACTTAAAGAGCATTGAGCCTGATTCGGCTTCGTTTATTGGATTAGATTGTTTTTCTTGAGAATTGGAACTTGCGATTGCAAGGTTTGTAGCGAGAAGGAGAAAGATTGAGAAGATTAATTTAAATAGTGGGTTGGTTCTTGGCCGGGTCATGATGTCCTATATTAGTGAAGTTAAGATATTGTTATACAAATCAATGACTTCAAAGTATAGGTTTGATGTTTTGTTAATGAATTTTAGGTGAAAAATGAACCTTATTTATCTTATGGGTTATATTTCTACTTTGAGCTCTTTAAGATTCAAGGTCAAAGATTAACTCTTTGTAAATCTCTATGCGCTCATCTGAGCACCCTTCTAGCCTAAGGTGTTTCCATACATCCAGGAGTGAAGAGTCCCTATATTCACGCTCAAGCAATTTAGAACCATCATCATTCCAAAATGTCCATAACCCATCCCCCTGCCAAGCACAATGAATACCTGAACAAATTAACTGTCCTTGATCATTCCAGAAGTTCCATTTACCCTCTCGCTCGTCCTTATCTGCCCATAGCCCTTCAGCCTTCTTATTACCTGTCTCATGCCAATAAGACCACAGTCCAGACTCAAAGTACTCAGTACGAACCCCTCTAGATTTCATGTGACCATTCTCATACCAATAAGTAGAGAGTTCAATTGATTCGTTGAGTTCGACAGATTCAAACTTTATTTTGCCACTTTCATACCAAGACGTGTGATCACCTATCGGCTCCTGACCGTCATAGCTTCCCTCTGATTTTTTTTGGCCGTTTGGATAGTAAAGTGTCAGATATTTAATGCTCATAATATTTAATTGTACCCAACAACAGGTAAGTTGCAATTCCCAGTGTAAATTGATTATTAGACTCTACAACAGATAACTTGCAATTTGTGGTGTAAATTAGTAAGTGTTGTCAGAACAGTCTTTATAGAGGTTTTGACATTCTACTCTTACAGTAACAAAAGATAACTTGCAGAAAGTAATTTATATTAGGAATTATGAATAAAAGACAAGGTCGACCTACCAAATATAGGTCAGAAATGTGCACCATCCTAGAAGAGATGATGCACGAAGGAGCAAGCCAAATTGAAGTGATGGCTGAGATTGATATAACTGAGGATACCTTCTATAGATGGAAGAAAGAAAACGAGGAGTTTTCTGAGTCCGTAGCAAGGGGCAAGTTGCTTTCTCAGGCTTGGTGGGAGAGGATGGGACGAGTCAACCTAGAGAATACCAAATTCAACTATCGCGGCTGGTACATGAACATGAAGAACCGCTTCCAGTGGTCCGATAAGACAGACATCAAGCGAGATGAAATTAAGACCGTCTTGATCCACTCTCCAATCCCTCACTACCCGGGCGAGCAGGACGAAGAAGGATATGTCGACCCATTCAAGGGAAAAAGCAATGGATTATCCTAGGCTCTTAAGACTGGAACAGGTTGTTGAGATGACAACGCTCAGCATTTCAACCATCTATCGCCAAATAAATAAGGGCAAATTTCCAAGACAAAGAAAAATTTCAGAGCGCTCAACCAGGTGGGTTGAGTCAGAGGTTTTAGAGTACCTAAATGACGTTATTAATGACTAAAAATGTTAATCGCTTTCTACACAGCGGTATTTACACAGTAAATTCTATGAAGGACTTAAAAAACCAATTATCTCAATGTTCAAAAACTAGCCAAACGCTGAGGTTTTTTCTATTATCTAACTTCAATAATCAATGCCCTTGATCCAAGACAGGAAGACTAAGCATTACAGATCTTCTATAGAGATTAAAGGAGAAACGCTAAGCATTAATGCAGGATCAAAGAAAGGCATCTATAAGGAAATCATTCAAAGGTTTGTTGGTCAGCTCGATACAGCAATATCGATTCACAACAGACTCCTGGTGATTCGTCTCGATCTCCACTTAAACAATGCGTCACGAGACAACAAAGTGATTTCAAAGTTTATGAACCGATTAAAGCAGTGGCTTAAGAGAAACTATGGCCTAGATAAGGTTGGTTACATCTGGGTGAGAGAGCAAGAGAAATCAGTAAGGCAGCATTACCATTTAGCGCTCATGTTAGACGAGAACAAGATAAGACACCCTAAACGATTAAATGCCCAAATTAAGGAGATGTGGCTTCCTTATGGGCATATGCCAACGGTATTAAACCCTTACTTTAATCTAAACACACTCAAAGCAAACTTCAAAGCCATAAGAAAAGAAATCATATGGAGAGTTTCATACCTTGCAAAGGTCAGAGGTAAAAGGCACAGAGATGTTCAAATTAAGGACTATCAGACCAGCAGGCTATAAAGTAATTAGGTACTTGATACAGCATTGCTATAAGCACTCTGACCGCCACCATAATAATTTGAATAGATATGCTGATAGACTTCATTGGTTTTAAGCCTAACCTCCTCGTCAGGATAGCTCTCCTCTGGAAGATAAAGAAGCTGATCATGGATAGTGGTAATAATTTGTGCTGAGATCTGAGCACTTTCTCGCCATCTTTGAACTGTAAGTTGCCCTTCTTTGAGCTTTGCTAAAGTTTCTCTTGATAGATGTTTAACTTTCTCTTGCTCTTTTATTGTTAGTGAATCTTTTCTTAGCAAGTCATAAATAGCTAGAGTTTCCTCATCTAAATTCTCTTTAGCAGCCCTGTGCTCTTCATTGCTCATCTCATTAACAAACTTTACAAGATCCTCAAAAGCTCTTCTTATTGCCTCTAGATCCTTACCGTCGTTATACTCTTCAATAATTTTTTGATACTTATTGTAGAACTCAAGCCTTAAAGGGTTTTGACTCATCATTATCTTAAGTTTCGTGTCGATTGCTTTTTGAAGATCAAAGACAGCTTTGTTAAGCTTATTTTTTTCAAACATTTTTTTAAGTTTGTCAAAATCAAGATTGCTTAAGTCTACATAGACATCCTCTTGATCGGGCTCTGGAGAAATAGAGATACTGTCACCAACAAGCTCTTGTAGCTTTTTAATAACCTCCGTTATGTCAGCCTCTTTGACAGACTGGTTTAAGCCGCCATAAATCGCATCAATTGCGTTATGTGCTCGCGTGAACTCTCGTACTTCAAGCTCAGGATACAAAGCGTTATATTTTCTTGAGACATCCCTCGCCATTACTTCAAATTTAGCTCTCGTTGTCTCGTTAAGACAAATCGCATTAATTGCATCTGAAATGAGCGCAAGTCTTTGTAAGGGCTCAGCTTCAAACAGATCACTCAAATCAAAATGTAAATCACTTAAGTATTGCACTGTCTCCTCGATAGATTCTCGCAACTCCTGGCTCAGCTCTTCAATGGACTTGGTTGGCTTGTCTCCACTTTGTGATCCTCCACTCTGACCTTCTCCATAAATACTATAAGCCTCCTCTAACTGCTTATAGACGTTACCGTAATCGACGATAAACCCTTTCTCTTTATTGTCATCATAGACCCTATTTGCTCTAGCAATAGTCTGCATTAAAGTGTGGCCTTTGATTGGTTTATCAAGGTAGATGGTTGAGAGGCACGGGACATCAAAGCCAGTAATCCACATCGCGCACACTATAGCCAATCTGAACGGGTTATCTTCATCCTTGAACTCTTTCTCTAAATCCCTTTCAACGAATTTTTTGCGGTGAGTTTTTATATCAAGATCCAGTTTTTTAAATTTATCAACTTCGTTCTGCTCTGAACTCACAACAACACAAATCTCAGTTTCGTCGACTTTATTATATTTCGCCTTGAGTGAAAGCACTTCCTGTTCATCACTCGTTGTTTGTATTTGATCATCTAGCTCCAACAGGTACTCTTTCCAATACTCACTAATGTAGTCATACATTCGGACTGCTGTTGGCTTGTCCATCGCAACGAGCATTGCCTTACCTTGGTAACCCCTTTCGTTAAAGTTCCATGCTATATCTTTAGCGATTGCTCTAAGCCTAACCTCAGAGGTCAGAACTGGATAGTTTGACTTAAAGGCTCTCTCTAGTTTTTTTCGTTGATCTTCGTCGAGGTCCTCATCGTCGATAATGTCTAGCATTTCATCGTCAAGCTCAGGGTTATCTAGTTCAAGTTTTTCACCTTTGTTTGAATAAATGAGTGGCAATGTAGCGCCGTCGTCAATTGAGGATTTAAAGTCGTATACTGAGACATACTCACCAAAAATATTCTTTGTCATTTCATCCTCTCCATCGATGAGCGGAGTCCCAGTAAATCCAAAGTATGAGGCGTTAGGTAGAGCATTAAAGCGCATATTGCGAGCAAAGATTCCACCCTGTGTTCGATGAGCCTCGTCAGAGAGAACAATAATATCGCTCCTCTCACTCAAAAGTGGGTACTCGGTTTCAATTTTAGAGTCTATAGAGAACTTATGTATCAACGTGAATATGTATCTATGGTTCTGCTTAAGAAGGTCTCTTAGATCGTCTCTAGATTTAGCTAAAACATTTTTCTCAGTTACTGCGCCGACTGCGGTAAAAGTATCATAAATTTGAGTCTCTAGCTCACTTCGATCAACTACAACGAGTATTGTAAAGCTGCCCTCAAACTTGCGATGAATCTTTTGTGATAAAAATACCATTGAGTAGCTTTTACCGCTTCCCTGAGTATGCCAAAATACACCTAACTTACCTTTCAAGTCATCTAAAGAGTTCGCACTATTTATAGCTTTATTAGTTCCTATAAATTGGTGGTTTTTAGCCATTATCTTGACAACATCACCACCTGAGTCATCAAACAGTAAAAAGTTCTCAAAAATATCCATCAAGTTCTCTTTGCTGCAGGTTCCTCGAATGGTTGTGTCAAGACTGACTACACCCTTCTCATTCTCATCAATCCTCTTCCATTCATGGAAAAACTTGTAAGGGCTCGTAACAGTCCCAACTCTAGTACCGCTATCATCAGACTTGTCGAGACCGTTTGAGAGTATTACTAGAGCATTAGCACTAAAAAGTTCAGGGATAGTGTCTTTGTAGTCCTTAAAGTTATCCTCATAGGCATGCCTCAAATCTCTGTGGTGAGCCTTTACTTCAAAAAAGACCAAAGGAATCCCGTTCACAAACCCGACAACGTCAGGTCTTCGATTGTAGAGATCACCAACAACTTCAAGCTGCCTGACAGCTAAAAAGTGATTATTAGAAGGATTATCGAAATCAAATACTTTGAGAGTCTTTTTCTCTAGGTGACCTTTAGCATTTGTAAAGCTGACCTTTGCGCCATTTTTTAAAAGCTGGTATTTTTCCTTATTAACTCGCCCAATAGATTTGCTCGACTCTTTTTGAGCAATTTTAAGATATGCATCTTTGTAAGTCGAAGAAGGCAAATTAGGATTAAATTTCTCTAAAGCCTCTAATAAATATTTTCTTAGAATAACCTCATCTTTATTTATCCTACCTAGAAGGCCATCTATTCCAAAGGTTTCTCTGTGCCAGGCAGTTTCTATCTCCCATCCAATGCTAGACAAAACATCAACTGTGGCCTGTTCAACTAGATTATCTTCGTTATAATCAAAACTCATATAGCAGTGTCCAGTTCATCAGTATCAATCATGCCTGTCATCAGACGAGGTAAAAGAATGTCTCTGGCCTCTTTTAGAAGCTTATTCTTCTTTTTAAGAACTCCAACCTCACTCCACATTGCCGATGTAATTGAATCAAATCTATTCATAATATTATCATCTGGCAGAGTAATTATTAAATCTGACACTAAATCACTTTTAAGCGAAGTTTGTCCGGTAGAACCTTGAGCCAGGAGTTCAAAATATTCTTGATGTGCTGAAATAAAATAAAAAAGCATATATTGACTGTAGATATTTTTAGCCCTTAAATATGTAATACAATTATGAATAATCATTTTTGAGTCTATGGATACGTTTTTTGAAACTCGGCCTACTGTGCCATCACCCAAAGAATTTATTAAAATGTCGTTTATTCTTAAATATGATGACTTTTTATCATCCTTCAAATCCTTTGCTATTAATACCCTTTGTAATTCAATTTCACCGTTTCTGACGCAACTTTGATTAAGTACTTCCACACCTTTTGACTCACCTAAATCATAATTGAGAGATGGGCCTTTAGAAACTAATTTTGTATAATCATCGACTTTAATTTTTCTCCACCCAAATGGCAAGCCAGTATTTAAATCAACCTCTAATTTCTTACCATCAATTCTAAAGCGAAGAAACCACTCTTCATAAATAAGTCTTGCCGATTCTTCTAGAAGCTTAATGCGTTTAAGATTATTTTCAATATAATCATCATAGTTAGAAAGTATTTTTGCTATTTTCTTTTGGGTATTTTTACTTTTTGGAACTAATACTTTGATTTTTTCAAATGTTGTTTTGTTTATTATGGGTGTAACTATTCCAGAGTCAAATGATAATAAATAATCCTTAGAATTTCTAAGCAAGTAATAAACAAAATTAAAATCGTATCGTGATTCATCAACAACAATAGAGTTGATTTGTTGATTTGTAAGGCATGACTCAGCTGATAATCCTATTTTTCCAAATCCGTAGCTAAGAGCTGTAAACATTACAGTATTTTTGGGTATTACTTGGTTTTTAAATTTTGCTAATGCTTCAGAAGAAATAGAGGTTAAAGTCGAATTGATATATCTTGAGTCAAAATCCATATCCTTTGGAGATACAAACTTAAAGCCTCCATTAAAATATTTTTCTTCGGAAGTAGGAGGAGTTTTTCCTGTCACAACCCTTCCCAACTCTCCAATTTCAACTTCTAGCCACTCGCTCAAAACTTCAATCCTTTGATAGCTTCTATATGAATATCACTTTCGCCGTTTAATCTGTCTAATTCATTATGTACTTCAGTAACTCTAGATTTATAATCAAAATTTTGATCAACATTAACGACAAAACCAACATAGCGCCCAGGGTTTAAACTAAATTCATTTTCGATGATTTTATCCATTTTGGCAACTTTACATAAGCCTATTACGTCTTCATAAGTTCCATTCTTAAAATTATCAATTAGCCATTCATTCGCAGCAAAATCTACACTCTCTCCTCGATAAGATTTAATTATAGTTGTTAGGCCCTCTAATTGATCTGGGCTAAAATCATTAATAGTAGTGCTTGACTTCCTAAAAGTATTTTTAGCATTGAGCATTAAAATTGTATCTTTATCTTGCTTAATTTTGTTTAAAAACCAAATATGACATGGCCCACTAAACTTACCATAAAAAAAGTTAGTAGCAACACTGACAATTGCTTCCACATGACCTGTTTCTATAAGTTTTTGACGAATATTTTTTTCACTTTTCCCGGCGTCAGCTGCAGAAGACGCCATAATAAAGCCCGCCCTTCCATCATCATTTAAGTAGGAGTATATGTATTGAATCCACATATAGTTACCATTATCTTTTGAAGGTATCCCAAATGGTAATCTTGAGTCTTCTTTGACAAACTCTTTATTTTTATCAATTTTATCAACATTAAATGGTGGATTAGCCATTACAAAGTCGCACTTACCAGTTAAATCATGAGGATTAGAGTAAAAACTGTTATCTTCTATGATTGAACCTTCAATGCCATGAATAGCAAGATTCATCTTGGCCAACTTAGTATTATTCGTTTTTAGTTCTGTGCCATAAACTTTAATGGATTCGTTAACTGATTTATTCGAATAGTCTTTAACAAAGTGTCCTGTCTGAACAAACATTCCTCCTGAGCCACAAGCAGGATCATGAATGATGCCATGATCAGGCTGAATAAAGTTAACAATAAGCTCAACTAGAGACGATGGTGTAAAAAACTCACCACCTTCTTGTGCGCCAGCTCCTGACATTGAAAACTTCATTAAGAAGAACTCGTAAATACGACCAAATGCATCTCCGTTAATTTTTCTTATTGCTTCAGAATTAAAAACCCTTAAAAGTCCTTTTAATAAATCTGATCCCAGCTCTTGATAATTTTTGGGCAGGATTCCTGATAAATCAGAATTTTCTGCTTCAATTAAATGCATAGCATCATTAATAGCATCACTAATGTCTTCTGACTCTGGCATATTAGCTAGATACTCATATTTGGCTTGATTAGGCACAAATAATGTATTAAAAGCCTTGAAATCATCTTTAGTAGCAGAACGAGCCTCACCTGTTCTTGGATTGATTGGAAGATTTAACTTTAACTCAGCTTCGTCAAACTTATTTTGAGCAAATCTAAGAAAAATAAGGCCGAGAACTGGATCTTTGTATTCAGCTGCTGTAAGTTTAGAGTTAGCTCTTAGATCATCAGCAGCACCCCATAATTCTTTTTCTAAATTTTTTAACTGTTCTGAGTTCATATATTTAATTTAATTTGATAATGATTTAATATTGGAAGAATTCTAAAAAGCAATAATACCTTCTAACTTGAACTATTTTTTTTCTATATATTCCATACATCTTTAGAAAGATCAAGCTGTTCTTTTTGTAATTTTTTAATTTGTTTAGTAATATCATCTTCCCTTTTTAGAATTTTACTAATTTCTTTCTTTTGCTTGGTGTCAGAAATAACAACCTGAAGCTCCTTCAAATCTGAGAATTTAATAAATGATATTGTACTTCCGGAAGTTATGCTTTTTAATAATGATTGTCCTAAATTTGAACGTAAATAGGTAAACAATGAATGAGGATCAATTACATCACTGTCAACTCTAAGAATAATTGCAGATTGGCCAATAACCCATCCTCCCTTTCCAGGCCCTGGAACAGATAAAGGCACAATACCTACCTTTCCAGTGCTCCCTTTAACAATAAGCACAAGGTCATTTGATTTTGCATAATTATCATTTGGTATATCATCGCCAAGGAGAACGGCTCTTGATGGATTGCCTATGAAGCCTCTATCTGGAATATCTGCTGCACCAATTTCCATTACTTCTAATCCACTGTCCACCCCAACTCGATGAGCTCTTGGCCTTATGACTTTGATATGATCACCCAATGCGACAGTTGCTTTGTCTTGCAATATTTCATTAACTGACTGAATGTCGGCACTCAAAACATATTTACTAGGTGAAAGGTTATAGTTATTTGATTCTATTTCAAAATTCGTAATGTTTTTAAAATGCTCAGAAAGGCCATTTTTATGCTGGATTTTTTTGGCTGCAATTGTTGCAATAATATCTTCATAGTTGTTGAGTATTTTCACTCTTCCACTCCCTGAGCAGAAATGACTACTTCTTAAGTCGAAATAATTAACTGAATCATTCTTTTTAGAAGGCGTTAAAAGTAATATTGAAAAACTAATGTTAGTGTGCGGCATCAGACTATTTGGCATTGCTATTACTGTATGAACAACGCCTTTATTTATTAAATCTTGTCTGAGCTTATGCTCAGCACCAGGCGAAAAAAGAATACTATCTTGAACTGCAATAACGCCCATTCTTTTAGTTATAGATAATAGGTGCTGAATTGCTAAAATTGTACCTTGCCTGGTTTTTTCAGGAAATCGATTAAACCAGTCCCCTTCAACAGCTTTATTATAAATCTCACCTTTTAAGCCAAATGGTGGATGCGAGATTGTGACGTCATATTGAGGAAGCTCTCCATCAAAAACTCCACTAGGACTAATTATTGGATCACAAAATTCAAATGCAATATTCGATTCAGTTAGAAGGTCAATAAATAAGGGTATACAAGATTTTACTGGGGTTTCAAGAACCACTTTAGATGAAGTTTCAGAAGCCCTTATTCCAAGCTGAGCGCTAGAATCCCATTCTATGCAAACATCATCATTTTTAGTTATATCTGCCAGCCCAACTAAAAGATCTGAAATTTCTTTAGGAATAACATAATTGCCGGGTTGATGATTTGAAAAACTATTAAACCAGGCAGCAAACTCATCTTTAATTTTAGTCGTGGATAGTAATCCAGTTTTTATAAACTGTCTTGCTAGTTTTCTAGCTACATATAAATCTTGACCGCTAATATCGCCATGACTCGCATAGTACTCTTCTTTAAATAACTGATAGGCATCATTAATTCTTTTGCCATAACTCATATCCTGAGCAGTTTCATGAATTAATTCTTCGATAGACTTTCCATTGAAGGCAATATTCTTCATAAAATCTTTAATAGAGTAAGAATTAAGAAAAGTATGGATGAGTGGAGCTTCATCTATTTTTTTATCAAAAATTAACTTTTCAATAGTCAAAATAGCAAGTGAGGTTTTGGCACATAAATTAAAATCAGCCTTACTATTTTGTAAAAATAGTTTTGTCAATTGATCGAGTATTTGCATATTTGTTCCTTATTAAAAAAAACTACTTGTTGCAGTTATAGGTAGTTACAACTCTTCCAGACTCTTCAACGACAACAAGTCCTCCCTTATCGATTACTTTCATTAAAGTCTTAAGTGAAACTTTTAAATCTTGCATTACTTGAATTGCAGTTGCCTTATTTAAAACACATCTATTCTTATGATCAAACTCACCATGTTCTAAAGTAAGATCTATCATTGACTGCTTTATTCCTCTCTGGTTCATTCGCTGCTTAGCGTGTTTTGTTATATATTTCATAGTTATCTTTTCAGTTGAGTTGAGGGAATTATAACTAAAGTTTTCACGAATGTCAAACTGTATTGGATACTTTTCCAAATATTTATATAATTTAATAGATAAAATCTAAAATTTTTGGATGAATGATTTCTAATGAAGGGCTCTCTGACGACATTTATGCTTAGATCCTAGATAACTATATTTGAATATGCTTCTTTTACTAACTCAATAAAATATTAAAAAAGATTCTGTTGATAAGCTAAAGTAGAGACTAGCTCTTTATTCTGAAGTTGATTTAAGTAGTCTGACCACCCTTGCATCATTAATCTACGCTCTTCTAAATACTCAGCATGGTTATAGGCAGCTCTGACCTTGTTTGTTGGTAAATGAGAGAGCTGAATTTCTATTAGATCTCCACTATACCCAAGCTCATTAAGCCTAGTACTTGCCATAGATCTAAAGCCGTGAGTGGTCATCTTGTCTTTACCAACGCCAACCCTTCTTAATGCCAGTCTGAGCGAGTTAGAAGTGATTGGTTTATTCTTGTTTCTATCAGTCGGAAAAACATAATCACTGTCCACATTAACATTCCTTAAATTTTGAAGTGCTTTAAAGACTTGATGACTCATTGGAACTAGGTGAGGTTTTTTAGCTTTCATTCGCTCTTTGTTAATCCTGATTAACTTATCACCAAAGTCAACCTCACTCCATAACATACCTGTTAGTTCAGTAGGTCTTAAAAAGACATGAGGAGCAATAACTAAGGCAGCTCTAACCTCATAGCTGCCCTCATGCTGCTCTAATTTATCGAGTAACCATGGAATCTCTTTTGGGTCTGTAATAGTAGCGTAGTGTTTCTCAGGTTTCTTTTCAAAGATCTCATTGGGCAAATCTCTTACTGGATTGACTTTGATTTCATCCATCCCTACAGAATATTTAAAGACCCCATTCAAGATACTTTTAACTTTCTTCATCATGTCAAGCTTCCCAGTATCTTGAATTTTAAGCAGTAAAACTCTTATCTCTGATGACTTAATGTCTTCGATAGGCAAATTACCAAGTTTAGGCAATAAGTAGTTGTTTGAACGTTGTATGGTGTCTTCAACATAACCTATGCTCCACTGATTCTTATTCTTATTGATCCACTTATGAAACATATCTTCAAAGTTCGCTTTTTCAGGTGGGTTAAGTTCTATCTTTGCTTGTTTAGGGTTAATGCCCTTGTAAAGCATTTGTCTATTCTTATCACGAGCCTGTCTTGCCTCAAATAAAGAGACCAATGGATAAGCCCCAAGAGACATCATTGTTGCCCGATTATTAAATCGATAGCGATGTCGCCATAATTTTGATCCGTTAGGATTAATTTCTAAAGTTAGGCCGTGAGAATCGGCAATACGATAAAGTTTCTTTTTTTTCTTAAGATTTCGTATTTTTGTATCTGTAAGCACCGTGTGATGAAGCCTTGTATTTTTTAGACAATGTTAAATCTACTCACAAGTCTACTCACAATCGTGTGAAATGTCAAGAAAGTTTATGACAAGGTATGAGAATTGAAATATCTATAAAAGCCTTATATAAAAGGATTTTAATTTGATTTATGATAATTTATGACGTTTTTTGATAACTAATGTATGGTGGAGGGAATGGGATTCGAACCCATGAAACCGTGAGGTTTACACGCTTTCCAAGCGTGCGCGATCGACCACTCTGCCATCCCTCCAATACTTTTGAATTTTTACCCTTTTGAGGACTCTATCATTGCTTCTATTTGCTCATCCTCAACGCGCGTCATTAATGGTTTAAATTTATTGATTTGATGACCTAGTAATGGGCTATTAATATCATTCCAGTTCAAAGAGTCAATATTTAAAAACTCCTCAGATTTTTCTGCCATCTCTGGAAGCACAGGCTTCAAATAGGTCATAAGTACTCTAAAGAGATTAATCGCCAGTGAAGTAATTTCATGAACCTCTTGCGACTTACCTTCTTCTTTAGCAAGCTGCCATGGCTTTTTCTCATCAATGTACTGATTTGCTTTGTCTGCAAGCTTCATAATCGATCGCATAGCCTGTCCATAGTTTCTATCTTCATAGTGCCCTGCTATCTCTGTATTAGCTGCAACAAACTCATCATAAAGACCTTGCTCTATAAAATGACTAGAGAGCTCTTTATCAAACTTTTTCACAACAAATGAAGCACTTCTTGATGCGATATTGACCACCTTTCCAACAAGATCAGAGTTAACGCGCTGTTTGAAGTCTTCTAGATTTAGATCAATATCATCAATTCTAGATGAGAGCTTATAGGCATAGTAGTAACGAAGACATTCTGGATTTAGCGCCTCAAGGTAGGTTCTTGCTAAAATAAAGGTGCCGCGTGACTTACTCATCTTTTGTCCATTTACAGACAAGAACCCATGTGCAAAGATTGCGTTAGGCGTTCTGAAGTTAGAGCCCATTAATGTTGCAGGCCAGAATAACGCATGGAAGTAGACAATGTCTTTACCAATGAAATGATAGAGCTCGGTATCAGAGCCCTTTGCAAAGAAGTCATCAAACTCTAGTTCAGAGTTGTCACACAGCTTTTTAAAGCTTGCCATATAGCCTATTGGAGCATCTAACCAAACATAAAAGTACTTGTCTTCGGTTCCAGGAATCTTAAAACCAAAATAAGGTTTATCTCTTGAAATATCCCACTGCTGAAGGCCTTGTTCAAACCATTCTGCCAACTTGTTACTTACTTGCTCCTGAAGATGTCCAGCCTTCGTCCAATTTTTCAATTCCTTTTCAAACTGCGGCAAATCAAAAAAGTAGTGCTCTGAATCCTTTTCAATTGGCTTTGCCCCAGAAATGACTGATCTTGCATTTTTTATTTCAGTGGTTGAATAGGTAGCACCGCAAACCTCACAGTTGTCTCCATACTGATCTTCCGCGCCGCACTTAGGGCAATCTCCCTTAATATAGCGATCTGGTAAGAACATCTCCTTTTCGGGATCGAAAGACTGTGAAATGACCCTTTTCTTAATATAGCCAGACTCATTAAGACGATTGTAGATCAATTCAGAAATTTCGCGATTCTCCTCTGAATGAGTTGAGTGATACTGACTAAAGTCAATATGAAAGTCACTCAAATCTGCTTGATGGCGCATACTGACCGAAGCAATAAGCTCTTCGGGTGTAATTCCCATCTCGTCTGCTTTAAGCATGATAGGGGTTCCATGGGTGTCGTCTGCGCAAACGTAGTAACACTCGTTGCCTTGCATCTTTTGAAAGCGAACCCAGATATCGGTCTGGATGACTTCAAGCATATATCCCAAATGAAGGTCTCCATTAGCATAGGGGAGCGCTGAAGTAACTAAGATTCTACGTTTAGCCATAAATAGTCATCAATAATCCCAATATAAATAAGGATTTGTGGGATAGTTGTACGATAAAATATCGCTATTTTACCGACCGAGGTCATCAAATTGACAACTTTAACTGAAGATAAAATTCAATCCATACTGAGTAATGTAATCGACGAGAATACTGGAAAAGATCTAGTGTCCTCTGATAATGTAAAGAATATTTCGGTCGATGACGAAATCGTTAACGTTGAACTTCTACTTAAATACCCTGCTGCCAACTTTCATGAAGAACTTAAAGGAGTTGTAGAGGAGGCTCTTTCTAAAGAAGGCGTCAACTATTCGAATATTTCAATTAACTCTAAAATCCCATCGCATGAGACGCAAGGCGTCGAAGCCCTTCCTGGTGTCAAGAATATTATTGCTGTTGCGTCTGGTAAAGGTGGCGTTGGTAAATCAACCACAGCGGTCAACCTGGCACTAGCCCTCAAGTCTGAAGGTGCTAATGTTGCAATACTCGATGCGGACATTTATGGACCCTCTCAGCCGCGCATGCTAGGCGTCAAAGATCTTAGACCCCAAGAGTCTGAAGGTGGCAATATGAAGCCTGTTATGGCTCATGGTTTGCAATCTATGTCGATTGGTTTTTTAGTTGATGAAGCCTCACCCATGGTTTGGCGTGGCCCTATGGTTACCCAGGCATTAGAACAACTTTTAAAGAATACTGAATGGGAAGATGTTGACTATATGATCATTGATATGCCGCCTGGGACGGGTGACACCCAGCTAACCCTTTCTCAAAAAATTCCAGTCAGCGGTGCGGTGATTGTAACGACGCCTCAAGACATTGCGCTCATTGATGCTCAGAAAGGTCTTGCGATGTTTGAAAAGGTCAATATACCTATACTAGGTATTGTTGAAAATATGTCAATTCATATCTGTTCAAAGTGTGGTCATGCTGAAGAGATTTTTGGACATGGCGGCGGAAAGGATATGGCTGTTGATTCAAAAACTAATTTTTTAGGCGCTCTACCACTTCAGTTAGACATTAGAACAGATGTTGATGAAGGTACGCCAAGCGTTGCAAAAGATCCTGATAGTCAGGTGACAGATATGTACCAAGAGATTGCTAGAAAAGTCGCTGGAATACTGTCACTCAAAAACGAGTCAGTTGGCGCTTTTCCAAAGATTACGATTGAGTAAAGACTTAGTGGTTCTCTGAGACCTGATTAATGGTGTACTTAGGTATCTCAATAACTAAATCATCCTCTGAGATAATGGCCTGACAAGAAAGCCTTGAGTCTGGGTCTAATCCCCACGCTTTATCTAAGAGGTCATCCTCAATCTCATCTGACTCTTCAATGGTGTCAAAGCCTTCACGAACATAGACATGGCAGGTCGTACAAGCATTCGACATCTCGCATGCATGCTCTATTTCGATTCCGTTATCAAGAAGCGCTCTGCAGACACTGGTTCCAGAATTCGTTTCGATTACAATCCCTTCAGGGCAAAACTCATCATTGGGAAGGATAATTAGTTGCGGCATATTAATATTTTATAGTTGTTCATTAAATTCATCAATTCTATGGCCTTTCATTGCGCTCATGATTGATTTGTTCATTCTCATTTCAACGAATTTAGCGCTGATATTTTCAAGTTCTAGAGTAGCCTCTTTGATAATTGCTGCATCTTCAGAGTTAACAAGCAAGGACAAGTTTTGTCTCGCACCCTTAATAGAGGCTAACATTTCTTCATCAAGTAGTGATTGATCTGCTTCAAGCGCTGCATCTATGGCCTCAATTGTCCTTGTTGCATCAACTCTTTGCTCTTGGAGCTGCCTTAATAAGATATCTTCTTGGGCAAAGACGACAGAGTCTTTGAGCATTTTTTCCATATCCTTATCACTCAGACCGAATGAAGGTTTAATCTCGATTTCTGATTTAATGCCTGAGGTCTCCTCTTGCGCGGAAACTGATAAAAGGCCGTCTGCATCAACCTGAAACTCAACTAAGATTCTTGCGCGCCCAGCAACCATAGGAGGAATTCCTTTAAGCTCAAAGCGACCCAGTGAGCGGCAATCCTTTGTAAGCTCTCTTTCCCCTTGAAATACATGAATACCCATTCCAGTCTGCCCATCTTTATAGGTCGTAAATTCTTGAGCCCTTGTGATTGGTATTGTTGTGTTTCTATGAATGACTTTCTCAACGAGACCACCCATTGTCTCGAGTCCTAAGGATAACGGAAGTACATCCAGCAATAAGACATCATCTTTGCTTTTGTTGCCAGCCAAAATATTCGCCTGAATTGCAGCCCCCTTCGCGACCACCTCATCAGGATTAATCGAGCAGAGCACTGGCTTTTCAAACACCTCACTAACGCGCTCTCTAATGATGTTCATTCGGGTTGAGCCTCCAACCATAATGACTTCTTTCACATCAGAAGCATTAATCTCAGCGTCTCTAAGCGCCTTTTTTGTGATTTGAAGGGTTCTCTTTACAAGCTTTTCAGACAAGACTTCAAATTGAGATTGAGTTATTTCATAATTTTGCTCACCCAGTTTAAATTCAGCGCTATCGCTCACAGAAAGCTTCTCTTTTGCAGATTTTGAAAGTTGCCTGATGACTTGAATTTGTGATGCAGTCAAATCTTTAAGGTTTAGTGATTGGACACAATCTTCAAAAATTAGGTTATCAAAATCATCACCCCCTAAGCTCGAATCACCGCCTGTAGACAAGACTTCAAAAACACCTCTATTAAAGCTTAAGATTGAAATATCAAAGGTCCCACCCCCTAAATCATAGACCGCATGTATTCCCTCTTCTTTTGACTCTAAGCCATAAGCAATGGCGGCAGCTGTTGGCTCATTAAGAAGCCTTAAGACATTAATACCAGCAAGCTTAGCTGCATCCTTTGTAGATTGTCTTTGCGCATCGTTAAAGTAGGCAGGAACAGTAATGACAGCGCCTTTAAGTTCATCACCAAGGGCATTTTCAGCTCTATTCTTGAGGTTTGAGAGAATTTTCGCTGAAATCTCAACTGCAGAGAGCTCACCCATTGCTGTTTTAAATAACACGCCTCCATTTTGATCAACTAAATCATAAGGGAGATTTTTAATCGACTGGGCCTCGTTAAAGCTAATACCCATAAAACGCTTAATCGAAGAAATCGTATTCACCGGATCACTCGATGCAAAAGCAAGAGCCTCAACTCCAACACTCATTTCATTTATGCCGCAATGGACTACAGATGGCAGCATTGAATCACCATTAGTGTCAGGCAAAAGCTTTGTTTCACCGCTCATCACACTCGCAACCAATGAATTTGTAGTTCCCAAGTCAATTCCGCAGGCTAAATTATGGCGATGGGGAGCAGTTGATTGTCCGGGCTCAGAAATTTGTAACAGTGCCATCTATTTAGTCCTTATAACCATTCATCTAGTAGCGTGCCAGTCTCTTTTGCTAGCTGCTCATAGAACTTAAGTTCTCTGACATCTTTTTTAATCTCTAAGCTATCACTATTAACTTGAAACGCGTTAGAGATTGACTCTACTTTTGATTGAATATGAGACTCTATTTTCAATATAAAATCCTCTAATTGATCTGAATCTACCTTTGATTCTATCACCTCAAGCTCTTCACGTAACTCAATCTGAGAAATAAGAAAGTTATGAGCCATAGAGGTATCTTTTTCATCAAAGGGATCGATTCCATCAAGCTTAAGTAGGTAGCTTGCTCGATTCAATGGGGACTTAATCGAATCAAAAGCTGTATTTAAAAGCGAGGTATTTTGAAGTGCCTGTAATTTTTCAGAGTCTGTTTTTGAAGCGTACTTATCAGGATGAAAGCGGGCAATCTCTCTGCGGTATGAATCCTTTAGACTGGAATCACTAATAAAGAAGGAGGTCTCGAGGTCAAATAACTCAAAGTAATTTTGCATAAAGTCAATGTCCTAGAGACCCAATAAAGCTATTTAAACGGTAAAGGACTCACCACAGCCACACTCTGCTTTCGAGTTTGGATTGTTAAATTCAAAGCCTTCATTAAGGCCTTCTTTTTGGTAATCAACTTCAGTACCATCAATATAAATAAGACTCTTAGCGTCTACAATAACTTTAACACCCTTGTCATCAAAGGTTGTATCATCTTCATTAACAGCATCAACAAACTCCATGTTGTAACCAAGCCCTGAACACCCTGTTGTCTGAACAGAGAGCCTGACACCGACACCTGAGCCGCGATTAGCAAGATAGTCGCTCATGCGCTCTGCTGCTTTACTTGTTAATGTTATTGCCATTTAATTAGTTAGCTTTACTCTTTAAATCATTAATTGCCGCTTTAATTGCATCTTCAGCCAACACTGAGCAATGAATTTTTACCGGTGGTAACTCTAATTCCTCAACAATTTCTGTATTTTTAATTTGTGACGCTTCATCCAAAGTCTTTCCCTTAACCCATTCTGTTAATAGAGAAGATGAAGCAATTGCCGAACCGCAGCCATAAGTTTTAAACTTAGCCTCTTCAATAACCCCATCATCATTAACCTGAATCTGAAGTCGCATTACATCACCACAAGCTGGCGCGCCAACCATACCAGTTCCTACATTGATTGCATCTTTATCTAGAACCCCAACGTTTCTCGGGTTTTCATAGTGATCCAAAACTTTTTTACCATATGCCATAAGTTACTCCGAATTTAACTGACAATTTTACGCTACAGCTTGCTGTAGATTTTAAATATCTCTTAATTTAGTGAGCAGCCCACTCCACTGAATTTAAATCGATACCATCCTTAAACATATCCCATAAAGGGGATAAATCTCTTAATTTTTCAACTTTCTCTCTTACAAGAGTAATTGCATCATCGACATCTCTTTCTGTTGTGTATCTTCCTACACTGAAACGAATCGAGCTATGCGCTAATTCATCACTCAGACCCAGAGCTCGCAAAACATATGAAGGCTCAAGGCTAGAAGATGTGCAAGCAGATCCAGATGAAACCGCAACATCAGAGATAGCCATCATAAGAGACTCACCCTCAACGTAATTAAAACTAATATTTAGATTGCCTGCAATCCTTTGATCAAGGTCACCATTAACAACAACTTCTTCCATGTCTGAAAAACCGGCGTAGAGCCTTTGTCTCAGTTTAAGTGTTCTAGCGTGCTCCTCTTTCATCTCGGCTTTAGCAATCGCAAATGCCTCACCCATTCCAACTATTTGATGGGTTGCCAATGTTCCAGAGCGCATTCCACGCTCATGACCACCGCCATGAATTTGAGCCTCTAGACGAACTCTAGGTTTTCTAGAAACATATAGTGCTCCCATGCCCTTCGGACCATAAATTTTGTGTGCTGAAAAACTCATTAAATCAACTGGAAGAGCTGTCAAATCAATTTCAATCTTACCAACTGACTGCGCAGCATCAACATGGAAGAAAACTTTATTTTCTCTACAAATATCACCAATAGTCTGGAGATCCTGGATCACACCAATTTCGTTATTGACATGCATAAATGAAGCAAGAATTGTGTCTTCTCGAATCGTTTTCTTAAAGAGATCTATATCTAATAACCCATTAGGCAGTGGGTCTAAATAAGTAACCTCAAAACCCTCTCTCTCAAGTTGACGGCAAGTATCAAGGACCGCCTTGTGCTCTGTTTTAAGGGTAATTATATGTTTACCACGTTTCTGATAGAAATGAGCGATACCTTTCAGCGCTAAGTTATTAGACTCTGTAGCGCCTGAAGTCCAAACAATTTCTCTTGGATCAGCGCCTACTAGGTCAGCGACCTGAGAGCGAGCCTCATCGACTGCCTTTTCTGCCTGCCAGCCGAAATAATGAGAACGAGAAGCAGCATTACCAAAATCCCCTTCCATAGTTAGGTATTTGGCCATTTTCTTAGCAACGCGAGCATCAACTGGAGTCGTTGATGAATAGTCCATGTATGTTGGTGTAAGCATGTATATATTCCTTTATATATTAATTGACATTAAGTGATTGGGTGAGTTGATAGTCATCCATCACTTGCTGAAGATTACGTGAACTCAAAAAACCTCTAATTTGATCACTAACTTCGCACCATAAGTGATGAGAAAGACACTGCTTACCTCTATTGCAGTCTTTTGAACCATGACAACGTCTAAGATCAATGTTTTCATCAACAGCCTCAATAATTTGAGTTAGGGTAACCTCTTCTGCATTGACATTGAGCAAATAGCCTCCCCCTGGGCCTCTGACACTTTTAACGAGTGCCGCTTTTCTAAGTTTAGCAAAAAGTTGCTCAAGATAAGAGAGCGAGATATTTTGCCTTTGTGAAATCATATCAAGGGTTACTGGCCTTGCGGATTCGTTAGAAGCTAAATCCAACATAGCTGTAACCGCATATCTTCCCTTAGTGGTTAATTGCATAAGAATCTCTATCTAAATAAAAAAACTAATTATACTATTAACCTACTAAATTAGTCAAGTATTTAATTCAACTAAAACTTACTTATTTTTTAATATTACCAGAGGTCGTTTTAGAGCTTGTATTATCTAACCTTTCCTCCATCTCAGCAAGACGCTCAATCAGTGAATTAACGGCCTGAATTGTAGGGTCATTAGAAGTACCTGAGGAGTTGGCCGCATAAGAGTCGAAAGAGTCTCCATCTTCTGCCTTCTTTCTAACAATTCTGCCTGGTATTCCAACAACTGTTTCGTTATCATCTATCGACCTTACTACAACAGAGTTAGAGCCAACACGTACATTTTCCCCAAGTATTATAGGTCCTAGAATTTTTGCACCAGCACCTATAACTACGCCATTTTTAAGTGTCGGATGTCGCTTTACTTTGTCCCAAGTGGTTCCTCCAAGAGTTACACCGTGATAAAGCATACAATCATCTCCAATGATTGCGGTCTCACCAATTACAACACCCATTCCATGATCGATAAAAAAGCGTCTTCCTATAACAGCTCCAGGATGTATCTCAATACCCGTTATCCAGCGTGCAAAAGTAGAAATAAATCGCGCAAGCCAATAAAGCTTATAACGCCATAAAAAGTGAGTTAATCGATAGAATAATACTGCCTGAACACCTGAATAACAAGTTAATACTTCAAATACATTTCTTGCGGCAGGATCACGAGCAAATACGCTTCGAACATCTTCAATAATTCTCATGCGGGGAATTATACCATTATTGCAACTAGCGAGATTTCACAGCATTCCAATTAACAATTACAAAAATTAGGTGTAAGAGTGAGAGGATTTAAATCTTCGGTAACTCCACATGTACTGCTCAGGATGTCTCCTTACAAGAGACTCAATAGAGTGATTCATTTGTCCCACCCTATCTTCCAAATTATCGCCATTAACATTAAGATCCACTGGCTCCAAATTAAAATCATAACCTTGGCCCCCATCAAGTCTTTTAGCCCAAAACATTAAGACCTGTGCATTCTGTTTTTTAGCCATCCTTGCAAGCAAAGTCATTGTATTAACCTTTTTTCCAAAAAAAGGGGTCATTAAACCACCCTCTTTACCGGGGTCTTGATCAGGAAGCATCCCAACTAAATAACCACTCCTGAGGGCTCTTTGAATTTTTAAGATTCCCGATTTATCTGCACTAGCCATAGAAAGATTACCTTGATTTCGTTTAGAAAATAGATAGTCATTCTGTTTTTTACTTCTAAGTGGCCTATACATAAAAATAACCTTTCTTTTTTCAGCAAGAACCCTCCCTGTTATTTCCCAACAGCCCATATGAGGAACTAACAGAATTGTTTTTCTTGAGCTATCAAGATAATGCTCGCCATTAATATTTCTGATGAGCTTTGAATTGTCTTTAAAGTTTTGATTCCATATAAGACCAGACTCAGTCAATCCTTTGCCTGTTTCTATTAATACTTTTTTTAAAAGTGACTTAATTTCTAATTCACTTAAACCTGGAAAACAAATTTTTAAGTTTTGTTTTGAAACATTTTTTGCTTCTGAATTTGATAAATAAAGAAGATAACCAATAAAGGAACCAAATGCGTGGTTAACCTTAAGTGGCAATAGAGAACAAAAGGCTAGAAAGAGGCGAATCATTTTTAATTATAAAGCTGATCAATCGCTGCCTTGTAATCAATAACTATTTTTTGATATGTGCCTGCTGCCTGAAGGTAAGTAAGGTTTGCAAGATTAGCACTACTCTTAGCAGCAAGCACTAGAGATTTCTGACCTCTCGCCTCACTGAATTTGATTTGCTCTTCAATAACCTTTTCTTCAGCCAATGCGCCCTGTTCTAAATAAAGAGCTACAAGCTCAGTTAATAAATCCACTTGCGCTAAAAGATAATTAATTTGCTGAATACTGTTAATTTCGGCTTCACGTTTTTTTGCATCAATATCTGACATTTTTATCTCAGTATTCTCAACTGCAAGAACCTCTTTTCGTGAACCAAGAGGATAAGAAATATCCACACCAACATTCCATGAATAATCTCGATTACCAAAACTACTAAAAACCTTATCATTCTCTCCAAGCGACGAAAGCCCTAAATTTAAATTAACATTTGGCATTGTTTTATTCTCGAGTGACTCAAGTTCTCTTTGAAGCTTTGCCTTATCAAAGTCGAACTTTTGAATGGCTCTAGAAGTTGATACAAACTCTCTAGGACTAATACTACTTAAAGACTGTTCTTTAAATAAATCCATCTCAATAATCATGTCAGATTCTTTTGCATTGATTAGATCAGCTAGTTCTCGTCTCTCAACAATGAGCTCTTTATTCGATTGAAGAGATTGTTGCCTTGACTTAACATAATTGTCTTTTTCTTGAATAAGAACCGTTATATCTATGAGAGAGTTTTTAAATTTATCTTCAGCGAGATCTAGTTGCTCCTTAGATAAATCTAGTGCAATTTTATGTTTTTTGACAATTTCTTGTTTTAAAGCTAAATCAACAAATTTAGATAACTTAGATGCTAGAAAATTTTCCGCCTGCTCTTCAAGACTGACCTTTTTAGCAATCAGATCAAGTGAAGCAAGGTCTAAATTCAGCCTATCATTAAGTCCATCTTTATTTTGAAGAAGAGGCCTTGCATAGTTAATCGAAAAAAGATTCGAATGAGTTGAATTATTATCTTTATTATTTCGAGTTAAGGAATGATTCAGATTAACACTTGCTCCTGAATGTTTAACTTTTCTTATGGCCCCTATTTCATACTTGGTGGTATAAAGATCATTGTAAGCCCTGGCAGAAACATCCTCACCACCAGTAAATGTTTCACTTGCACCAGCATTAATATTCCAATCTGTATAGGTTGATAATGATTTCTGGTTTATTAGACTTGATTTCTCTGAAAGAGATAATTGAACAAAATAAGGGTGGCTTTCAACCAATCTTGCACTGAAATCGTCTATGGTAATTGCAATAGAGCTTGAAGACAAAACAACAAGCATCGACAAAATAGTTCTTTTCAACATTATTTCCCCTTATGTTTCTAATCAATTGATATAAACACAACAGTTTAGAGTATCAGATTCTTATTTTAGTGAAGTTTTGGTGAAGTTTAGGAAAAAGAGCTTTAAAAGAATTATTTTTTTAACTGAGATAATATTTCATGGATAACTTCATTTAGTTTCTTTCCATTTGTATCAATAATAATGGTTGCTATTTCCCTATAGAGCGGATCTCTTGCTTCAATAATATCAGTAATTGTTTTTCTTTTATTAGAACTCTTTTCTAGTAAAGGCCTTGTTTTAGATTTTGCTGTTCTTCTTAAAATTTGATCAACGGTAGAAAGCAGGTAAATGACAGAACCAGTTTTTGAAATTTCAAACCTATTTTCTTTTGATATAACTGCGCCACCTCCAGTAGCCAATACAATGTTATCTTTGCCGCACAACTCCTTTAAAACATCAGACTCTCTTTTTCGAAACCCCTCTTCTCCCTCAACATCAAATATGTGATCAATACTAACACCAGTCTTGTCGATAATTTCATGATCGGCATCATAAAAATTAACGCCCAAGCTTACAGATAGCCTTCTTCCAACTGATGTTTTGCCTGATCCCATTGGACCAACTAAAACAACATTGTTTAGATTTGATTGCATTTTTTAAAATAATAAACTATGAGTCCAGTTTATATTTTGCTCCACAGTATGGACAGCTTACTTTGCCATGATCATCAAATGATAAAAAAACTTTTGGATGCATGTTCCACTTTGAAGAATCTTTGGGTGGACAGTGCGCAGGCAAGTTTTTTCTTAAAACTATCTTTGTTTCACCTTCATATGAGTCGGGAGAACTCACAAACACCTTCCACTATCTATCCAATGAATGTAATCACTGTTTCGCCCATGAACACAATCAAAGTAGAGTGACTGAAGCTTTTCAGTGACTGGGCCACGAGAACCCTCACCAATTTGATTTCCATCAAGATCTCTAATGGGGGTCACCTCAGCGGCAGTCCCAGTAAAGAAAGCTTCGTCTGAAGTGTATATTTCATCACAAGATAGTTTCTTTTCAATAATGTCATGACCCAGAGATTTTGCCAAAGTAAAAATCGTATCTCTCGTAATACCAGGCAAGGCTGATGTCAAATTAGGAGTATAAATAACATCATCTTTAATAACGAAAATATTCTCACCACTCCCTTCAGAAACATAACCATCAATATCCAGCATTAAAGCCTCATCAAATCCATGATCAAGCGCCTCCTTTAGGGCCATCATAGAGTTAACATAATTTCCATTTGTTTTAGCACCACTCAAAGAAGGATGAGCAGGATGTCTGACATAAGAAGATGTTCTAATTCTTATCCCGTTTTTCATATTGTCTTCACCCAAGTATGCTCCCCACTCCCATGCAGCAATCATAGTATGAACTTTCAAATTATCCGCCCTAAGGCCCATACCCTCAGAGCCATAGAAACACATTGGTCTAATGTAGGCAGACTTGAGATTATTCCTAGTAACAACTTCTCTCTGGGCTTGGTTCAGTATCTCTGCATCATAGGGAATCTTCATCCCCAAAATTCGAGTTGAATTAAATAGTCTCTCAGTATGCTCTTCAAGCTTAAAAATAGCTGGCCCTTTGTCAGTTTCATAAGCTCTAACACCTTCAAAAGCCCCCATGCCGTAATGAAGGGTATGTGTTAAAACATGAACCTTTGCTTCTCGCCAATCTAACCACTCTCCATCCATCCAGATGAAGCCATCTCTATCTTCCATTGTCATTACAAAATCTCTTTAAATAACTTTAATTACGAAATTATACCCATCTCCATTTAGAATTCATCTCATATATCTATGATTTCGTTTAGGGTTTTAATATTTATTTATATAATTATTTTTGAAAATTATTGTCATTTAATTTACCAGTATTTCAATTTGCAATATCTAATAAATGAGCGGGTATAATTTGATGTAACTTTTTAAGATCATTTATACACAAAAATGGAATTTAATTTTTTTACATTTATCTTTTTATTCGCAATTTTGACTTCAGTCCTAGCTTTACTTTATCTAAATTTTAGACAAGACAAAGCGATTGATAATTCATTTGAAGTAGTTCCAGATGGCTTCAATGAAACGATAAAGCTTGAGGATCATCAAAAAGCTGGAAAATATACAAAAGCAAAGCTTTTACTTAATCATTTTGAGATTATCTTTTCAACAATGGTACTGCTAGTTTGGACACTAGGTGGCGCTATGAACTGGATCGATGGCTACTGGTCTCAAAGAGTTAATGATCCAGTACTAATGGGCACTTTCTTTGTACTCAGCATCATGCTCATTGCTAGCTTTATTGACCTTCCTTTCAGTATTTATAGGAATTTTGTTTTGGAGCAAAAATTTGGATTTAATCGCATGACAGTTGGCACTTTTGCTGGAGACTTAATTAAGGAAGTTATACTGAGTCTTATTCTTGTCTTACCTCTAATTTACGCTATTCTCTATCTTATGAATATTGAATCAATAGGCAACTATTGGTGGGTCTATGTTTGGGCGATTATCAGTCTTTTTTCCTTAATCATGATGTGGGTCTATCCCTCTTTCATTGCGCCTATCTTTAACAAATTTAACCCTTTAGACAATGAAAGTCTTAAAACAAGAATTACTAGTCTTCTAGAAAGAACCGGCTTTGGTAGCGATGGTATTTATGTCATGGATGGATCTAAAAGATCCTCACACGGAAACGCGTACTTTACTGGAATAGGTAAGAACAAAAGAATTGTGTTCTTTGATACGCTTCTTAAGGGAATGGAGGACAAAGAAATTGAGGCAATTCTTGCGCATGAGCTTGGACACTTTCATCACAAGCACACTCGTCAAAGAATGATCAGCTCTTTTATTTTCAGCTTTATTAGTCTTGCTCTACTAGGCTATCTGATTAATCAAACCTGGTTCTTTAATGGACTAGGAATTTCAGAGCCATCATCACACGCAGCATTGGTTCTTTTTAGTCTAGCCCTTCCAGTCTTTAGTTTTTTTATTACTCCAATTAGTAATCTAGTCTCAAGAAAACACGAATTCCAGGCAGACGCCTTTGCAGCAAGTCATACTGACGCAAAAGATTTAATATCTTCTCTCATTAAACTTTACAAAGAAAACTCATCATCCTTATCTCCAGATAAATACTATTCAGCTTTTCATGACTCTCATCCCAGCGCGGTCCTTAGAATTGAAAAATTACTATAATTTAACTGCCTAGTGCCACTTACTAGAAAACAAAAATGGCGTATCGATAAAGTTCAATCTGAAAAGATTGCTCGCGCTGATAAAGCCTCAATCAAAGCTGAATCTGATCTAAACGCGAATGATAAAGAGTACATTGGAAAGGTTATTACAAGGTACGGTCAACGTCAACTCGTTGAGGCAAAAAATGGAGAAGTTTTTCAAAGTGTAAGCCGACAAAATATTGGCTTTTCTGTTGCAGGTGATGAAGTCCTGTTTCAAAAAACAAAACAAGGCGAGGCAATTGTCACTGCCATCTACCCAAGAAGAACTGAGCTCAAAAGAAAAGATAAATTAATTGCAGCAAATATTGATCAGTTATGGCTTGTCGTGGCAATTGAGCCTCACTATGAGTTTGATTTGATTGATCGCTACCTTATTATGGCTGAAAACTCAAACCTTCCTATAGGTTTAGTAATCAATAAAATTGAGCTATCAAAAAATGAAAGTCAGCTTAATGATGACTTTGAACATTATAGAAATATTGGCTATGATGTCCACAAAATGAGCGTTAAGAGTGATTTAAATGTGACCTCATTCAAAGAAAAACTAATCAATAAATCTCATATATTTCTGGGTCAGTCTGGCGTTGGAAAATCCTCACTCATCAACGCACTAATTCCTGATTTAGAGCTCAGGGTCAATGAAATTTCAATAAAAAGCAAGCTGGGTAAGCATACAACAACAAACACAACAATCTACCATATACCTAGCGGTGGTGATTTAATTGATTCCCCTGGTGTCAGAGAGTTTCAATTAGACAACCTTTCTGAAGAGCAGATAGTCAGAGGATTCAGAGAATTCAAAGCGCTTTCAGATCAATGCCGATTTAGAAACTGCAAGCACATTAATGAGCCAGACTGTGCGATTAAAATGGCCCTAGAGAATGGTGAAATTAATAGCAATCGTTATGAGAGCTATTTGAATATATTAGCCTAGTTTTTTTAAAAAAATGACACGTTCTGAGTAAATGTCAAGTTCTAACTTCAATTCTTTTGCAAGATACACTAAAGATTGTTTATTAAAAAATCCAATATGTGAAGGGTCATTTTTGTAATACCAGGATTTAAAATCAGTCTCTTCAGTCAATAGGTGGGTCATTAATGCGATATAACCACCCACCCTAAGAGCAGAAGCTAAGCGCTTAAATTCAAGCATTGGATCTCTAAGATGTTCAATCACTTCAGTTGCTGTGATGAAGTCAAACCGCTTATTAAAAATACTGTCCTTTGAGGCGTAAAATTTGTCATATAACTCAACATGATGCCCCTTCTCTTCAAGCATTAAAGACAGAGTGGGTCCTGGTCCAGAGCCAAAATCAAGGCCATAGGATTTCTCAGGAATTTGTTGTAAAAGAGGCTCTGCTAACTGAGATAAAAAATGACGATAGCGATTATCCGATGGATCATTATTGTGAGTGTCATACCGTAATTTTTCATCAGTCTCTGATAGATGAAAGGATTTAGGTACAAAAACAAATCCACAATTAGAGCAACTTAGATACTCTCTATGGCTATCTTTAAGGATCAGTGAATGATTCTTGGATTGACACAGCGGGCAAGTAATGATTTTTATCACTATAGCCCGCTATAGATTTATGATTAGTGAGAGTGACCGCCTGCTGAGTGGACATGACCGTGAGATAACTCTTCAGCCTCAGCAACTCTGACATCTTCAATGCTAACTGAAAAATGAAGGGTTTCACCAGCTAAAGGGTGGTTTGCATCAACAGTAATTTTCTCATCGTCTTGCTTTGTAACTGTCACAACAAAAGGGTTGCCATCTTGGTCCTGAGATTGAAGCTGCATACCAATTGTTACTTCATCAATGCCTTGAAGTGCTGTACGAGGGATCTCTTGAATCGCATCCTGCATACGCAGCCCATAACCCTCTTCGGGCTCCACAGAGACTTCCATCTTGTCACCCTTACTGGCGCCTTCAAGCGCTGACTCAAGACCAGGAATAATGTTTCCATGCCCTTGTAAAAAATCAAGAGTTTCTTTGCCATCAGATGAATCAATAACCTCACCAGCATCATTCTTAAGTGTGTAGTGCATTGATACGACTTTATCCTTACTAACTTTCATATTTTCTCCAAAAATAAACAAAAAAACTCCCCTAAATGGAAAGCCTCATTCAATCTTATGTAACAGTGTGACACTTAAACATATTTTACCATAGACAAACACTTTTTCATTATGAGGATTGAGCGGCTTTACCCTATAAGATCTCTCATTGCAGTGTCGATGTCAGGATAATCAAAAACAAAGCCAGCTTGGATTAATCTCATTGGAATAACGGATGCACTTAAAGTGAGGACTTGAGATCCTTTACCAAGGAGGATTTTCAGTTGCCACTCCCATACAGGAATAAAAAAAGGTCTTTTTAAAGACTTAGCAAGAGCTCTTCCAAAGACCTTTTGAGGAACAGGCTCAGGTGATGTAATATTATAAATGCCTTTACTCTGAGGATCATTGATTAGATATTGAAATGCTTTAACGAGATCATCAATATGTATCCAAGAGAAACATTGATTTCCACTCATAATAGGGCCGCCTACACCAAAGTAATAAGGCCAGTATAATTTTGCTAGTGCGCCGCCCTTTCTTGAAAGAACAACACCAAACCTTAAAATAGTAACATCATCAGAAATTGACTTTGCAGCGCTCTCAACAGCTATGTTGAGATCAGTCAAATAACCCTCGCCCTGAATATCATCTTCAGTCTTAGGGTTATTACAGTCAGACTCTGCATAAAAACTAATCCCTGAAGAGCAAATCACTTTAGGCCTCTTAGTAATGAGCTTAATCGCATCAGAGAGCATTTGGTTTGTATTGACCCTGCTTTGCCACATCTCAGCGATAATTTTTTGACTCCACCTCTTTGAAATAGTGGATCCAGCAAGCTGAATAACAAAGTCACTGCCATCAATAATCGAGGATAGATACTCGGCAGACTTAAAAACGGTTCTATTAAATACTTCTACTTGGTGTGTTTTTGAAAAACTTTTTTGGAGCGCACTGCCAATTAATCCAGTTCCACCCAGAATAACAATTTTCATACTACTTGCTCCAGCCTGATGTGTTATCAAGTACGAGCTGAGTCAAGAATTCAATATGGTCAGTTCTGTCATTAAGCGCTGGAATATATCCAAACTTTTGGCCACCTGACTCCATGAAGTAATCCTTGTTTTCTTCGCTTATTTCCTCAATCGTCTCCAAACAATCGGCTGAGAAACCTGGGCAAATAACTTGCACATTTTTAATGCCCTTACTAGGAAGCAACTTCAGAGTTTTATCGGTGTACTCTTTCATCCATTCAGCAACCCCCAATCTAGACTGAAATGTCATTTGATACTCACTCGGCTTCAAATCAAGTTTTTGAGCTAAACGGAATGTGGTTTTGCAGCATTGGCAAGGATAGTTATCGCCTTTATCAAAATATCGTTTAGGGATGCCGTGATAAGACATCAGCAAGAAATCAGGCTTGCCATGGGTTTTTTGATACTCCTTGACACTATTAGCTAGAGCATCAATGTATTTCTCTTCCTCGTTATAGCTACTAATGAATCTCAGATCAGGAACATTTCTCCAAGTTAAAAACTCTTTCGCAACAGCGTCAAAAACAGAGCCGGTTGAAGAGGCGGCGTACTGAGGGTAAAGAGGCAACACAATAATTTTTTTACAGCCCTTGGCCTCTAACTCGGCGAGAGCTGATTTCATAGATGGGTTACCGTAACACATACCTAGAGCAACCTCGAACTGTCCTGGCGCTTTTTTTTCGAGTAGGGAGGCAATTTCAGTTTTTTGAAGCTTCGCAATCGACAAAAGTGGTGAGCCCTCACCATGTGTATTCCAAACAGTTTGATAGGCCTTGGCTGATTTTTTAGGCCTAAGGTTAAGGATCACAGCATTCAGAATGATCTTCCAAACCCAACGTGGAGGTGGGGGCTCTATAACCCTTGTGTCTGAAAGAAACTGCCTAAGATAAGGTTTGACTGCTTTCTTGGTAGGCGCGTCAGGCGTTCCTAAATTGGACAAAAGTAATCCAATCTTAGTTTTCCCAGCTGATTCATGAATTGACGAACTTTGGTACAAAAGCATGCCTCTAATTTATTTTTTCAACGTGATAAGATACCCTAAAATAATCAATTAATTCAATTTAACGTATTATCGAACTAGTATGAATATATTACTATTGGTTGCTCACGGAAGCAGAAGAGAAGAATCAAACTTTGAGGTTGAAGCCTTATCAAAAAAAATGATTGAATTTAATACCAATGATTTTGATCAGATTATGCCGGCCTTTTTAGAATTTGCCTCCCCCTCAATTCCAGAGGCTATTAAAAAATGCAGCGAATTAGGAGCTTTAAACGTCACTGTTCTGCCCTATTTTCTCTCTGCAGGTGTCCACATCAACAGAGATATTCCAGGTGAAGTTAAGGACGCTTCTGTAGATTTTCCAAGCCTAAATATCACTATTTCAAATTATTTTGGATCAAGAGACGAGATTGCAGGACTTCTCATGAAGACTGCGTTAGATATTAAATAAATTAATTATAAATTATTGATCTTGTAGGCGCTTCCTATAAGACCCATGTTTTGTTTTTTAGATATGCAGATTGGAATATCTGTCATGTAATAATCAAGCCTTCCCTTATCTTGAAAACTCTCCAAGAAGTCACTTTCAAGAAAGAAATCTAAAAAATTTCTTACCAAATCACTTGTAATATAGATCCCTCCCAGGCAGCCTGTGGTTAATGCGATTGTTCCAGTGACAGAGCCAAATATTTTGCAAAAAAGATGAAGCGTCTCTTTTGCTGTTGAATCCGGATTTGATTGAATTGCTGCTGAAGTGACCTCAGCAGGACTCTGAAAAAGAATATCTCTTCCATTAATTTGACATAAAGCCTTATACAAGTTAACAATGCCTGGACCCGACAAAATTCTCTCAACTGAAACATGTCCAAATTGTTTTTTTAATATTTTTAATATTTCTATTTCTAGATCTGAGTTTGGTGCAAAGTCTGTATGACCACCCTGAGCAGGCAAAGGAATCCATCCATTTGATGATTCAATTAATCCACAAGTGCCTAGACCTGTACCTGGACCAATGACTAACCTAACTCTATCAATTTGAGCATTGCCTTGATTGACAACAACAACATCATCTTCACTCAATGTCGACGTTGCTAGGGCTTGAGCTGAGAAGTCATTAATCCAATTAACTTCAATGTTAAGAAGTGCAGATGAGACATCAGCCTTATTAATGACCCAATCATTATTTGCTGGTTTAAAGATATCCAAATGAGTGGTGCCAGCTGAGGCTATACAGGATGAGTTGATTTCTACATTTTGAATTGAAGAGAGATAAGATGTCATTGCCTCCTGAACTGTTTCAAATTCAGTACATGAAAGCGTTTTGATATTAGTTAGTTCTGACTCGCCAGGAGCCACAAGTGCAAACCTGGCATTTGTTCCTCCTATATCACCCACCAAATTATAACTATGAGTCTTAATGGTTTCGGTCTCCATCAAATATACAGACCATATAAAGGTCCTCTTCTCCAGTGTTGTGAACGCGATGAAAAACCCCGTCCTCAATTAAGATCATCTCTCCGCCAGAAATATCAAATTCATTATCATCTAACTGCATTCTTCCAGTGCCGCTTATAATCATGTAGACCTCCTCTTTACCAGGATGATTGTGCCCTCGAGTTGATTTTCCAGGATGCAGCGTTGTGGAGCTAACGACAAGGTTATTAAGTGATGTGTTATCCTTAAGAAGGTATGTTTCATTATCCTTAACAATTGCACCATCAATGTTAGTAATCTTCATATAAGCTTTAAATTTGATTAATGTAAGACAATATTATCCCTAGCTTTTAAAAACTTTACATCAAATAATTATTAATTGATTTATGGGCTCCAGTAAATATCAAGTCCGTCATCAAGGAATGCGAAGATTGGCATTTTGAATGCATCCTTTAAATCCATCGCCTTTTCAAGTGTATGGAGCTTACTAGATCCATTCAGATGAAGAAAAACTCTTTTTGCATCCATAATGGCCTTTGCAGGCATTCCTAGACGCTCATATGGGGCTGATGTTGGAGTCGTTGCCACTAAACAGTCATTATTATCTAAATCCATTGCAGATCTGATCTCCTCTGAGCATGGAAATAAAGAGGCTGTGTGGCCATCTGCGCCCATACCAAGAACCACGATATCGAAGGGTAATGTAAAACTTTTTAGCGCCTCTTCACTGGAAGCTCGACCCTCTTTAGCAGTTGAAGCATTATTTTTTAAAGGAACAAAATTAACATTGACCGCTTTATTTTTGATTAGGTGTGATTTTACTAATAGCTCGTTGCTATCTTTGTGATCTGATTCAACCCAGCGATCATCCACCAAAGTTAGGTCAACCTTGCTCCAATCTATGTCTAGATGAGAGAGAGCCACAAATAGTGGTACTGGTGTACTTCCACCAGAAACTGCCATACTAGCTCTACCTCTTTTCTTAATAGTCTCAAGTAAAATCTCTTTGATATTTTGACTTAAATCAACAGCCAGAGATTCACTGTTATTCGTGCTATAAAAGCCTACATGCTCGGGCAGGTAATATGTTTTGCTACTCCTCATGCCATTGATGCCCGTTACTTGTTATGAGCGCCTCACTCTCCTTTGGTCCATTACTTCCAGCCTTGTAATAGAAGAGCTCTTGATTTGAATTGTTGAAGGCCTCTAAAGTTTCGTCACACCACTTCCATGCAAGCTCCACCTCTTCTCGACAAAGAAATAAGCTTTGATTGCCATTCAAAATGTCCATTAGAAGACTCTGATATCCGCTCGGAATATTCAGCAGTTGTTGCGTTTTAATAAAATCTAAACTCATTGGATCTGACCTAATAATCGAATGCTTATCAACACCATGCGGTTTAGTAAAGACTTGGAGAGAGATACCTTCAGTCGGATGAAGACTAATAATCAAAGTGTTACCCTTGAGGCTCTCTTTGTTCTCATTAAAAATGTAGTGCCCATCTGACTTAAAGTGGATCACAATCTGGGTCGTCTTTGTTTCCATCCTTTTGCCAGTCCTTAGATAGAAAGGGACGCCTGACCAGCGCCAGTTTTGTATTTCAGTTTTAACAGAAACAAAGGTTTCGGTTTTGCTGTCTGGTTTGGCCCCTTCTTCATTAATGTATCTAGGTTTGTGAACGCCATCAACGCCACCATCAGTGTACTGAGCAGAGACGAAGCTAGAGGCTATACTTTCCTCATCGAGCGGTTTTAGCGCCTCTAAAACCTTAACCTTTTCAGATCGAATACTTTGATCATCGAGCCTATTGGGTGGCTCCATCGCGATCAAACAAAGCAACTGCAACAGATGACTCTGAACCATATCCCTTAACTGACCCATGCCATCAAAATAACCCCAACGATCCTCAATACCAACTGATTCTGCTGCAGTTATTTCAACATACTCAACCCCTTTACTATTCCATTGACTAGAGAATAATGAGTTTGCGAACCTCAGTGTAATTAAGTTTTGGACTGTCTCCTTTCCTAAATAATGATCAATTCGATAGATTTGAGATTCATCAAAATGTTTGATCAGCTTCTCATTAATCTCCTGTGATGATTCAAGGTCATAACCAACAGGCTTTTCAACGACGATGCGGCACTCTTTAGTAACAAGGCCTGCTCCTGATAGTCCGTCACAAACTGATTCAAAGAGCCCTGGAGAGATAGCCAAATAGTGTGCCATTGGCATATTCCAATCCTGAACTTTAAGCTTTAATTTTTGATAGCTGTCTGGGCTTTGAAGATCGCAACTGCAATAACTAAAACGATCTATTAGAGTTGAAACAATTGTCTGATCTAAGTACTCTGAAGGGACATAGGTTTCTAGTGATTTTTTAAGAGTATTTTTTAATTCAGAGTCAGAGATTTTTTTCCTACCAACACCCAAAATTTGCAGTGAACCACTGAGCATACTGTCTCTTTCAAGGTAGTACCAAGCTGGTATTAATTTACGAACTGATAAGTCTCCAAGGACCCCATAAAGGACAAAGCTATTAATTATTTTTAAAGATTCTTTCATCTTACAGCTCGCCCTTAATCAGTGTTTTGAATCCACTCTGTATGAAAAAACTCACCCTTTTTGCCGTCTAGGCGTTCATAGGTGTGAGCGCCAAAATAGTCTCTTTGCGCCTGCAGCAGGTTTGCTGGAAGCCTTTCACTTCTGTAACCATCAAAATAAGAGAGTGATGAGCTCATTGCTGGAACAGGAACCCCATTTGAAATTGCAACAGCAATGATTCTTCTCCATCCCTCTTGAGATTGATTGATTTTGTCCTTAAAGAAAGGGTCAAGCAATAAATTTTTAAGATCAGAATTGTTGTCGTAAGCATCTTTAATTTTTGTTAAGAATGCCGATCTGATAATGCATCCACCTCTCCACATCATGGCAATAGCACCATAATTCAAATTCCAATTGAACGCTTTAGCTGCATCTGAAAGGAGCGCATAGCCCTGAGCATATGAAACCATTTTTGAGGCATACAAAGCATCATGAATATCCTTTAAAGCTTGGGATTTGTCTCCACTAAAGCTAACTCTTGGGCCACTTAGCTGGCTTGATGCTTCTACCCTCTCCTCTTTAATTGAAGACAGGTATCGTGAAAAAACTGCCTCACCAATAAGCGTTAAGGGTGAGCCAAGATCTAAGGCAACTGAGGCTGTCCATTTACCGGTCCCCTTTTGACCAGCAGTATCAAGAATATTGTCTACTAAATAACTGCCATCCTCTTCTTTAAATTTAAGTATGTCCGCTGTAATTTCGATGAGGTAGCTATTGAGCTCTCCCTCGTTCCACTCTTTAAAGGTTTGATGCATTTCATCATTACTCATTCCTAAAACATCTTTCATAAGCTGATAGGCTTCACAAATGAGCTGCATATCTCCATACTCAATACCGTTATGTACCATTTTCACAAAGTGTCCTGAGCCGCCTTCTCCAATCCATTCACAGCAAGGCTCGTTATCACCTACTTTTGCAGAAATTTCCTGAAAGATACCCTTGACCTCAGGCCAAGCAGCTATTGAGCCTCCTGGCATAATAGAAGGCCCTTTTAGTGCACCCTCTTCACCGCCGGATACACCAGCACCAATAAAATGAAAACCTTTGGCCTCTAACTCCTCAGCTCTCCTAGACGTGTCTGGATAATGAGAGTTACCACCATCAATAATAATGTCACCCTGATCTAGTAAGGGTATAAGCTTTTGAATGTAAGCATCTACGACAGATCCAGCAACAACCATCAGCATAATCTTTCTGGGTTTTTTGATAGATTTTACAAATTCATCGAGATCCTCAAAACCATAGAGCTTGTTGTTTGATGATCTATTTTTGACTAGGTTATGTATTTGAGGAGATGTTCGGTTATGAACAGAAACCAAAAAGCCGTTACTTTCCATATTTAAAGCGAGACTTGATCCCATAACACCAAGGCCTATTAAGCCAATATCTGTTTCAACGTTTTCCATAACCTATCGTAACAATGATTATTAATATTTCGCTAATAAAACTAGGTAAAGTTTAAACTAAAGGTTTTTTTAAAATGTGTCAAAGTGTTGCAAAGTGTGTTGCACATATAAATCTAATCAAAAGGATACTCTAACTCATTAATCTCAAGATTGGGAACTAGACGCTGGTTTCTGGCTAGATTATATATTTTAAGCATATCTTTATACTCTATCTCGAAGTCAAAAATATCAATATTCTCTCTCAGTCTATATGAATTAGCAGTTTTAGGAATTGATACAGCTTTTTGTTGAAATATCCATCTGAGTGCGATTTGAGCAGGTGTTTTTGAGTACTTTTCAGCCAAATCAACAATTA
The DNA here is from genome assembly GCF_059512465.1 of Candidatus Pseudothioglobus sp. uisw_142. NCBI lineage: Bacteria > Pseudomonadati > Pseudomonadota > Gammaproteobacteria > Pseudothioglobaceae (SeqCode) > Pseudothioglobus (SeqCode) > Candidatus Pseudothioglobus sp. uisw_142. The sequence continues at coordinate 780,457 of NZ_CM183452.1, read as the reverse complement.
CATCATGCCTTGCAACATCGCCTCTACAGATTGGGCAATAAGCAACTAGAATAATATCTAAGTCCTGCATGACCTCTAACAATTTAGCTTGGGACAAAAAAGGATGATATTCAACTTGATTGCAAAAGATATCTTTAAAGCCAAGATTAAGACATTCATTTAAAAGGCTAGAGTTAAAGTTAGCAACACCGACCTCTTTGACTTTTTTTGCATCCTTAAGATCATACAAAATTTCTAATATATCCCCTAAATTAGTTTCAAACTTAGGCCAATGAATGAGAAGCAAGTCAACATATTCAGTTTGCAAATCTTTAAGACTTCTCTCAAAGTGCTTAGCAATATCTTTGTTCTTTAGAGGGGAACCATTGCCCTGCGAAGGAGTCCAGCTTGTTGTATTAATTTTTGTAGTTACAAAAATGTCTTCTCGATCTACATTTGAATTAATAATACCTTTTCCAACTTCAATTTCGTTTTCATACATTGAAGCGCCATCAATATGACGATAACCAATTTCAAGAGCTTCCTGGACAATGTTGATGCAGGTATCGCCTTGCAAGTCCCATGTCCCCAGACCCAAAGCAGGTATTGACAATCCTGATTTTGTGAAAGATTCACTCATACAGGTATTGTATCAATAATTATTTGATTCTTAGACCTGAATTTGGATCGAAAAGAATTGCCTTACTCGTGTCAACCTGCAAATCAAATTCTTTGCCAGCAATGTTTCCAGATTCAGGGCTGAGTCTGGCCATAACCTCGTTATCGTTCCACTGGCCTATAGCGACAGTATCTGCGCCCATTGGCTCTAATACATCTACGTCAAACTTGATCTGGTGAATGTAGGCATTTTTTGCAGCAGAAGGCTGAATTTCAGTAAGCATTTCAGGCCTAATTCCCAACATGACAACATCTAATTTTGAATTATTAATAGCCTCTTTACAAGGAATAGATAATTCATATTTCTGACCACCACTTTCAATAATTAAGTTTTCATCTTTAACGATGCACTCAATAAAATTCATCCCCGGTGAACCCATAAAGTCAGCCACAAAGTGGCTTACTGGATCGTTGTAAATTTCATAAGGAGTTCCTACTTGCTGCAATTCCCCGTCTTTAAGAACTGCGATCCTATCAGCAAGCGTCATCGCTTCGATTTGATCATGAGTAACATAGACAATAGTTGTTGCGATACGCTTATGTAATTTTTTTATCTCTGTACGCATCTCAACTCTAAGTTTCGCATCTAGATTTGATAGGGGCTCATCAAATAGAAAGACCTTTGGTGATCTTGCTAATGCCCTTCCCATTGCGACTCTTTGTCTTTGACCGCCTGATAGCTGGCCTGGCTTTCTATCTAATAAGTGATCAATTTGAAGAAGAGTGGAGACTTTTTTAAGAATAACCTCCTGCTCTTCTTTTGGCATCTTGCTCATCTCTAGACCAAAGCAAATATTCCTTGCAACGTTCATTGTTGGGTACAAAGCATAAGACTGAAAAACCATAGCAATATCACGGTCCTTAGGAGATTCTTCTGATACGTCCTTACCATCGATGACAATTTCACCCCCAGTCAAATCCTCAAGACCGGCAATTAAATTCATTAATGTTGATTTACCACAACCTGATGGGCCAATAAGTATTAAAAATTCTCCATCTTTAATGTCCAAATTGATGTCCTTAAGTACTTCTGTTTCTCCAAAAGATTTTTTAATTCCATTAAGGCTTATACTTCCCATTTTTTTATCCTGTATTTATTAATTATTTCAAATAGATATTGATAGTTTACTTATCCTTTTACTGCGCCAGCAGTTAGGCCTTTAACAAAGTACTTGCCTGCAATGACATAAACAACCAGAGTTGGCATAGCAGCGATAATTGCAGCAGCCATATCAACGTTATATTCTTTGCCACCAACAGATGTATTAACTAGATTATTAAGAGCTACTGTTATTGGCTGAGTTCCAGAGCCAGAGTAAACAACACCAAAAAGGAAGTCATTCCAAATCTGTGTAAACTGCCAGATAATGGTGACCACAAAAATTGGCGTGGACAAAGGAATAAATATGTGTCGAAAGATACTTAAAAAACCAGCCCCATCCAGCTTTGCTGCCTTCACTAATTCAGTTGGAATGCCAACGTAATAGTTTCTAAAGAAAAGCGTTGTAAAGGCGACTCCATATATCACATGGACCAATACCAAGCCTGTTACGGTATTCGCCAAACCTAACTCGCCTAGGAGCTTAGCCATCGGAAGAAGAATCACTTGGAAGGGAATAAAGCAACCAAATAGCAGTGCTCCAAACAACAGCTCACTTCCTTTAAACTTCCACTTAGCTAGAGCGTAGCCATTAAAAGCACCCACAACCGTCGAAATAATGACCGCTGGAACAACAATTCGAACGCTATTCCAAAAATATGGGGCTAGGCCCTGGCAATCACTACCAGTGCAGGCAGATGACCATGCCTTCTTCCAGGCATAAAGCGTTGGATCGAGTGGCAGTGCCATCAAGTTTCCACTTCGTATCTCTTCAATATCTTTGAGAGATGTCGTAAACATGACGTACAAAGGAGCTAAATATATAAGTGCAAAGAAGATCAGAATTAAGTAAATAAATGCACGTCCAAAATTAAAATTTGATAATTTATAGTTATTCATCATTTTTTCTCACGCAATTCTGAATACAAATAGGGAATTAAAACGGCCAATACTCCAAATAACATGATCATGGCACTTGCAGCACCGACACCAATTTGGGAGCGATTGAATGAATAGGTATACATGAAGTTTGCTGGAAGATCTGAAGCGTATCCCGGACCTCCACCAGTCAAAGCTTGAACTAAATCAAAACTTTTAATAGCTATATGAGTCAAAATAACAATTGCACTAAAGAAAACAGGCCTCATTAACGGCAATATAATGTGCCAATAAAGACGAGGCGTTGAAGCGCCATCAATTTTTGCAGCTTTTGTAAGGTTGTCATCAACACCCCTTAAGCCTGCTAAAAAAAGCGCCATTACGAAGCCGCTTGACTGCCATACGGCGGCAATAACTATCGTATAGATAGCCATGTCTTGTTCAACCAGCCATCGAAACTCAAAGCTAGCAAAGCCCCAATCACGCATCAGCTTTTCAATGCCTAACCCAGGATTTAGGATCCACTTCCAGGCTGTACCTGTGACAATGAATGAGATTGCCATTGGATATAAATAAATTGTTCTAATTGCACCTTCAACGCGAATTTTTTGGTCTAGAAATATTGCCAATAAAAGGCCTAATATAAGCGCAATAATAATAAAGAGAATTAAAAATATTAATAGGTTGTCAACTGCCACATCCCATCGTGGGTTATTAAAAAGTCTAGCATATTGATCGAGACCTACAAAGTCCCATTGAGGCATCATTCTACTTTTAGTTAAAGAGAGTAAGCCAGTCCAAATAATGAATCCATACATACATACAATCATCACGATTGTTGTTGGTGCTAAAACTATTTTTGGCAGATTTTTTTCTAAAAAATTGAGCACAGTGATTCTAATTTTATTATGATTTAATAGAATTAGGGCGCCTATATTAGACGCCCTAAGCGTATAGCAAGCACATTAACAAAAAAGGAGGATTGTTAGAGTGCTTACTTATACTGACTTACTCTTACATTGCTGCAGCCATTGAAGCTACAAGCTGAGCAGCACCATCTTCAGCACTCTGGTCAGAGTTAAAGAAGTTAGTAGCTGAATCAACGACCGCTCCAGCTACTGCTGAAGGTAACGCCATACCGTGAGCAAAGCTCGGTACTAGGCCACCACTTGTAGAAGCGGAAACAAAAGCGTCCATTGAGTCATGAGCACATGAATCAAACTCAGATCTTGAAACGCCTAGACGTGCAGGAATTGATCCTTTGTTTAGGTTGAATACTGTCTGAAAGTCAGTACCTAGGATTTCTGCAGCCATAATGTTTTGAGCTCCAGTTCCAGCTGTTGTTCCCTGTGCAAAGAAAGCAAATGAGTCAATGTTGAACGTGTGAGCACCTGAAGTTCCAGGAGCAGCAGTACAAGTGTAATCTGTGCCTACGTTCTTTCCAGCAACTTTGAATTCACCTTTTGCCCAGTCACCCATGATTTGCATACCAGCTTTACCTTCAATAACCATTGAAGTCGCAACGTTCCAGTCACGTCCTGGTGCATTAGAGTCAATAAACTGACGTAAGTTTCCGAAAGTTTCAAAAACTTCTACTGTAGTAGCACTGTTAAGTGCGTCCATGTCCATCTCTACGAATGCTTTGTTATAGTAGTCTGCACCACCAACACCAAGAACCACTGCTTCAAATACAGTTGCATCTTGCCATGGCTGACCACCGTGAGCTAGTGCTACGTAACCAGCGTCTTGAAGTTTCTTGGCTTGAACCATGAAATCATCCCAAGTTGTTGGAATTGTAGCGCCTGCAGCACGAAATACTTCAGGGTTAGACCACATCCAGTTAACTCTGTGAACGTTTACAGGAGCAGCAACATATTTGCCTTCGTGCTTCATTACGTCAGAGACAACTGAAGGTAGAAGATCATCCCAGTTATTTTTAGTTGCAACACCATCGATGTCAGCTAAAAATCCTAGGTCACCCCATTCTTGAATCGAAGGACCTTTGATTTGTGCTGCAGTAGGAGGGTTTCCTGAAATTGCTCTTGACTTAAGAACAGTCATCGCATTTTCACCACCACCACCAGCAACAGCGAAGTCAGTCCAACCAACTCCAGCGTCACTTAGCTTGCCTTTTAAATAATTTACACTTGCAGCTTCACCACCACTAGTCCACCAGTGTAATACCTCAACGTCTCCAGCAGATACTGAAGTCGTGCTTGCTAGTAGCGCTGTTGCCGCTAGCGTTGTTAACTTATTATTCTTCATATTTTCTCCATTAAAATTATATGAATCACATCCTGCACACAATTGAGCAGAATTAGAACCAGTTTATTAGTGGGGTTATTTCAAACTGTATAGAATTGTTACAAACTATGACAATTTGAATCGAACAATGAATAGTAAGCTGTTGAATCTAATAAAGTTTTACTGTTTTTTACTCTGTATTACTTAGATCAAACTCGAAAGGAACTCTGGATGAGTGATGATGCCTGATTGGTGAGTCACTGGAAAGATCAATCAAAAAGCTATACCAAGATAAATATTTCTTATCTCCTTTACTACCCAGACAAAAAATATAATCTCCTGTTATTAAAAAGTTGTTTTCAGGCAACTCTTTAATTATGGCATTTTCAACATTTACCTCAACAGAAGCAGCACCATTAAAAGCAACCTCAAAATAGCCTTTTATTTCGTTATTTGAAGTTAAGAGTTTTGGTAGAAAAGGTAGGCAAAAGGGTTGCACTATCATGGTAAAGGCTGAGGATGTTTTTCGTATCTGCATTATTGAAATAGTTAGCCCACTGCTCAATTACATTTTCAGGTGTCATAAATATATAAATCTTAAAAAATTAATTGATTATTTTAAACTAGGACGTTGGTTAAAAAAAATAGATAAATTACTAAAAGAGTTAAAGATCCAAAACATTCATTACTTCGTAACAAGCACCCATCGTATGGTAATCTACTTTTCCAGCTGGACTTTTAAGATCATCATACTTGTTGTTATTTGAGTCTAGAATACGATACCATGCACCATATTTATGATCAATCATATACTCCCAACTAAAGCTCCAAATTCGATCATACCAATCCCAATAATATTTATCATTAGTCCTATGAGCTAACAATGCAGCAGCTGCAATCGTTTCGGCCTGCACCCAAAAATATTTATCTTTATCAGAAACATCACCATTTGGCGCAAAACCATAATAAAGCCCCTCATTTTTTTCATCCCAGCCCATTTCAATTGCATCTTCAAACAGCTCTTGAGCACGAGGCAAAAGCCAATCCTCTTCTACATGTCTTTCAAGGATTAGTAATAACTTTGACCATTCAGTAAGGTGTCCCACTTGAAAGCCCCATGGTCTAAACAAGTCGTCAGGTTTATCTTTATTGAAGGACCAATTGATTAGCCAGTTTGAATCATAGTGTTCCCAAATTAAGCCGTCTGCTTGCTCAGCTTGCCTGATACAGATGCTCTTGGAGATAGCTAAAGCCCTATCCAGATACTTTTGTTCATTTGTTACTTCAAAAGCAGCTATTAAAGCTTCGCATGCGTGCATGTTCGCATTCTGTCCACGATAACTTGACTCTTGAGTCCAGTCAGAGTTTTTTTCATCAGAATAAAGCTCATACTCATTAATCCAAAATTGTTTTTCCATTAACTCAAAAGTTTCTGCAATGTAGTGTTTTGCTTCATTAATACCGGCCTTATAGGCTGTTGAATAGGCTAGTAATACAAAAGCCAACCCGTAACAGTAGTTCGTTGAGTCTTTCGCTTTTTCACCTTCTAGTATCCACCTATAGCCACCAGTACTTTTATCAAGATGGTAATCTCTTAAAAAGTTTATTCCATGACGAGCAGCTTCAATATATTCATCATTATCGAAATGAATTGAAGCCATTGAATAATTAAAGATAAAGCGAGTGCTACTTACCAGGTGTCTGGTACTAGTATCATAGATGCTCCCATCATCCCTAAAGTGATGAAAAAACCCTCCAAACTCCTTATCGATACAATGTGGATGATAAAAGTCCATAATCGAGCTTATATGCTCAGTCAGGAATTTCTTATCTCTAAAGAATGGGTTGTTTTTTGATTTCATTAAACAGGAAAGTACACTTCAACAACAAGCCCGCCACCAGATCGATCTCTGAGCTCAAGCTCACCACCATGAATATTTGCTATGCTTCTTGCAATTCCGAGACCCAATCCTGAGTGAGCATCATTTAATTCATGATCCAATCGGTAGTATGGCTTAAAAACTTTTGCCTTTTCAATATCACTTAAACCTGGCCCTTTATCTTTAATTTGAATATAGATTCCTGTTTTCTTTTTTTGCCCAGTGACTTCAACTCCATTTCCATAGGTTAAAGCATTATTTATTAAATTTGAAAATAAACGTTCAATGGCTAGAACTCTCCCCTTCATAGAAATTGTTCTCTTAAAATCAATTTTAATTGGCAATCCTTTTATTTCTTCTTTTTTTAGAATCGCCGTTAACATTGTTGTTAATTCAATCTTAGAGGTATTTTCGTGCTCAATTCCATCAGTCATAATCTTTAGGCTTCCTTTGACCATAGACTCAAGATAGTCTAGATCGCCAATCAAGTCTTCCTTCACAGGGCTATCTTCAATTTGCTCTACTCTGAGACGCGCTCTGGTTAATGGTGTTTTTAAATCATGTGAGATAGCAGCAAATGATCTTTCTCTATCGGATATAAATTTTTGAATGCGCCTTGCCATTGAATTAAAGGCACCAATTGTTGCCACCATCTCCTTAGAGCCTTTCTCTTCCATTTGACGAGGGTTACGACCCTTTCCAAGAAGATCTGCTTGGTGCGCTAAAGTCTTTAATGGCAAAACAAGCCACCTCACGAACAAAAAGGTTAGCAAGAGCACTGTAAGAGAGACCGCTAAAAGAGTAAATATTCTCTCTCCATTAATCCAGTCAATGCCTAATAATAATTCACCATTTGGAACCACTGTCGTTAGATACATCCATTCATCTTTATCCACTGGAAACTGAATGACCACAAAAGGACTTTCATCCCCAGGGTCAAGGAGTGAAAACCTTTTCCAGTTTGGGGATAGAGACACCATTAGGTTTTCACCGGTCAAGATTTTTAGGTTGTCAAAATCAACAAATATAATGTCCATGTCGTCAATCTGACCAATCTGAGCGGTTATGCTTGACTGCAAGTTCTCTCTAACCAACGTAGAAAATTCAGACTCTTGAATTGGAACTAAATCGATATATTGCTTATTTACAGATACAAAGAAGCGAGTTCCTCCCATGTCTCTGAGCTGATCAAGAACAATATGGCGGTATTCTTTTGGCAGTTCTTCAAAGAACTTGACTGTCTGGGCAATTCGAGAGCCCATAGCTTGAGAGACTTCAACCATTCTCTTTCTTTCTGAGTTTTGAAGCTGACCTACCCATAGCCATGCGCCAAGTATTTGCGCCAGAAAGATTCCAACAAATAAAACTGATGTCATTCTACCGACAACAGTTTTAGGCATGAATCGAGATATATAGGTAAACACTCTGCTCAACTTTTTAGCAGGAGGACATAACCTTTACCTCTTACACTTTGAATAATTTCTCCATCAAAATGACTACTGAGTTTGTGCCTTAATCGGCTCACAATTGTATCAATCGAGCGATCTAATGGATCCACTTTTCTTCCGTGGAGTAGCTCTCCAATTTCGTCTCTACTTAGAACTGTCCCTATTTGCTTATGAAAAACACAGAGTAAGTCAAACTCAGTCCCAGTTAGTTCAAGCTCTTCTCCACCAATGAAGGCGCTTCTTGCAGAATAATTCATAACGATATTGTTATCAACGTCCTCTTCTTTTATTTCAGAACGCCTTAATAGTGCTTTAATTCTGGCAAGAAGCTCTCTCGGATTGAATGGCTTGCCCATATAGTCATCAGATCCCAACTCCAAGCCTAGAATGCGGTCAAGGTCATCACTTGCGGCAGTCAGCATAATAATAGGTATATTTGAGTTTTGGCGCACCCTTTTACAAACTTCAAGACCATCAATGCCTGGGAGGCCAATATCTAAAACAATTAAACTGAATTTGTTTACATCTTTTTTTAAAAAGGATTCACCATCAGTAAAAGCTTCAACTTCAAAGCCATTTTTTTTTAGATATTGATCCAACAATTTAAGAATTTCTGGATCATCATCGATGATTGCGAGCTGCTTCATTCTTAAATATTATCCAGTATAAAAACGATTTATTATAGACATAGAAAATATTTATGCAATTTTGGATAAAAAAAATGACCTTAAAAGGTCATTTTTTTTTGTTTCATATTAAAGGTTTTACGCTAAGAAATATTCACCTATTTGAGTCATAACTGTTGTTGATGAAACATCTGCGCCTCCCGCCTCTCTAATTTCAACAATATCAGCGCGCTCACCAAATGTTTTTACAAATGATGGGTCTTTCGCTTCAGCCAATACAAAAACAGCGGTCTCATCAGGGTTTGCTCCTGCCCAAATCATCTTTGCACCTTGCTCATTCATTTGAGATTCTAAGCCTTTTGCCATCTCTGACCAAGTTTTCCAACCTTTAGAAATATTTATCGTTACCAACATACGTACCATTTGATTTCTCCTTATTAATTATTAAAATTACATTGTAGTATATTTTTTGATTTTTTTCAGTGTTATGCCGTGACTTAAATTACCAATAATTCAGTCCAGCTTGTTGTGTATCTATTTGACTTGAAGTCAGCCCTTGGAAGCCATCTATTGTTACCTAGCTCACTGGCGTATTTAATTGATTCATTGAATCTTTTATTGACACTTCTTATCGTATTCGATTTTTGGCGTGCCATGGTCTGAATCTGACTATTTTGAGTTATCGAAAATAGATCTTGCTGCTGATAATTTTTAGTTAGGCTTCCTAGCACTAAACCGCCCTTATAAAAGGAATATCCAGGTTTATAAATTAACCTTAGTATTTGCGCTACTAAAGGAATAATTTGAGACTGATCTTGAATAGCAGTTGTCATTCCTACTGTTTTTGATAGGTGAACACAAGGCTTATCTTTCTTATGAGGATTGGTATAGATGAAAACCGTAATAGTTGTCGTTGCTAACTGATGATTATTGAGCTTATTCACGGCCTTTCTGGTCAGGTTAGTCAAGGCTTGGTTTAGCTCATCAAAATCCTTCAAATCACAGCCAAAGGAACGTGAAGAGACAATCTGTTGTCTGGCTGGAGGAATAGCCTCAATAGGAATACACGAGCTACCATAAAGCTCCTTATAAATCTTTTTCCCATTGACTCCCAAAAGCGTTTCAATCACACCGACATCAGATTGATAAAAGTCATGGCTAGTATGAATACCAATACGATTTAATTTTTTAGCACTTTGCCTGCCTATACCCCATAAATCTCCAACCTCAACTGACTTCAACAGCTTGCAATATCTTTCACAGGATAAATCATCGATATCAAAAACACCATCAAATCGTGGGTACTTCTTAGCAATACGATTAGCAAGCTTTGCCAAAACTTTAGTACTCCCAACGCCGACACATACCGGGATTCCCGTCCAGCTCTTAACGCGCCTTCTTAGAGAGTGCATGTGATCCATCAAGTTAAGTGGAAGCCTCATGAGATCTATAAAGCTTTCATCGATAGAGTAAACCTCTTGAACAGGGGAGTACTCTCCAATAACCTTCATCACTCTGGAGGACATGTCCCCATATAAAGGATAGTTTGAAGACTTCACCACTACGCCGTTTTGAGTAATTAAGTTTTTGAGCTTGAAGTAAGGCACTCCCATTTTGATACCTAATGCTTTTGCCTCATTAGAGCGTGCAATGATGCAGCCATCATTATTAGAGAGAACAACAATAGGCCTGCCCTCTAACTTGGGTTCAAAGACTCTTTCACAGGAAGCATAAAAGTTATTACAATCAACCAGTGCAAACTTGGTTCGATTATTCATATTGGTGTATTACAGATGTCACAACACCCCATATAATGAGCTCGTCGTCACCACTAATTTTAATATCTTCAAAGTCAGGATTTTCAGCCTTAAGGGTTATGTTTCCCTTGTATTTATGCAGACGCTTCACAGTAAATTCACCGTCAACAACTGCGATTACTATTTTTCCACTTTTGGCCCCTAAAGATTTATCAACTATGAGGATGTCGCCCTGCTGAATACCAGCTCCTATCATCGAATCGCCCTGAGCTTTAACAAAAAATGTGGCCTCTTTATGGTGAATAAGATGTGTATTTAGATCGAGAGTATCCTCCAAGTGATCGTCTGCTGGAGAGGGAAAACCTGCCTGAACACGAGAAGTAAAAATTGGAATTGATAGCTCAGTTGGATTGTCCTTAACTGCAAGAACTTCGACATCTGATTTAATTTGAGATTTGTATATTTCAATAACAGGATTAATAGAATCTACAAGACTAACAGGCACTCTAATGACTTTCGTTTCTTCTTTGAAGCTACCTGAATTTTTTTTACGACCAGCGCCCTTTCGAGAGCCTCCATGAGTACTTTTATTCATTCAACTTGATTTATGTAACAATATTCAAGTTGGGATTATAAATTAACCTATATCGGAGGTCAATAGTTGATTTAAGATAAAACTATGCGTCAGATAATTGACGTAATTTTTTTGCTGCAGTGCTATGGCGATTGATCAATTCAGATTCATCTTTTCCAACAATACCTCCATCAACAACTTTCCATTTTCCGGCTACCATAACCCTATCGGCTTTTTGTGCTCCGCATAGCAATAAAGCAGCCAAAGAGTCATGGCTACCAGAGAATCTGAGCTCATCGAGCTTAAATAAGGCTAGGTCTGCCTGCTTACCAACCGTAATTTCACCAATATCTGACCTTCCTAGAAGTGCAGCTGAACCTTTGGTAGCCCAGTTGTAAGTCTTTTGATGTGTAATCTTTGAGGCGCCATAACGCAAGCGTTGCAAATACATTGCCTGCCTCAACTCAGCAATCATATTAGAGCCATCATTAGAAGCCGAGCCATCAACGCCAAGGCCAATAACAGAGCCTGCATTTTCAAGTTCAAGACTATGACAAATACCAGAAGCTAGCATCATATTTGAAGTTGGACAGTGACAAATACCAACATTATTCTCACCTAACTTTTTAATCTCTTCTTTATTAAAGTGTATGCCATGAGCAAGCCAAGTTCGACCAGACAGCCAGCCGACACTCTCAAGATAGTCAACAGTCCTCAAACCAAATTTTTCTAAACAAAAATTCTCTTCATCTATCGTTTCTGCTAAATGGGTATGAAGACGAACATTTTGCTGCTCAGCAAGCTCAGCAGTCTCAATCATTAAATCAGTAGTTACTGAGAAGGGAGAGCATGGAGCAAGCGCAATTTGAGTCATTGATCCCTCGTTTGCATCATGGTAAGCTTTGATGAGTCGCTCACTATCAGATAGTATCTGTTCTTTAGTCTGAACAACAGATTGCGGCGGTAGACCGCCATCTTTTTCACCAAGACTCATCGAGCCTCTAGTCAGAACAACGCGAATTCCTAGCTTTTGAGCTTCTTCTACTTGAATATCTATAGCATTTTCAAGCTGATCTGGAAAAAGGTAATGATGATCACTTGCAGTAGTGCACCCAGACAGAAGCAATTCAGATAGTGCTAATTCAGTTGAAACAGATAGCATTTCAGGCTGAATGTTTGCCCAAACCTTATATAGGCTCTTGAGCCATGGAAAAAGCTCCTTATTCAAAGCTTCAGGATAAGCTCTTGTTAGAGTCTGATAGAAGTGATGATGAGTATTTATCAAACCAGGTAGTAAGACACTTGTACTTGCATCATAAGTTTCATCAATAGTTGCCTTAGGAGTCTGACCCATTTGTACTAATTCGATAATTTTTTGGCCTTGAACAATAACTCCGCCTTCACAGTTCTCAGCAAAGACATCTAAAGGGTTTTTAATCCAAATAATAGGTTGATCACTCTCGACCATATAATTTATTGAAAACTAAATAAAGCGATAATACACAATCAAGAACTAAAGAGAAACACCTTTTTCATTGAACCAGTGAGTGTCAGTCAATTTATTGCTGAAAAGACAATTAGCTTTCTAGAAAATTAACGATTGGACAAAGTTCGCTTGACAGCATTCTTCCATCCAGCGAGTTTTTTATCTCTTTCGTTGTCTGACATCTTAGAATTAAACTGACTCTCAGATCTCCAGGATTTAGCAAAATCGTCCATGGCTGGGTAAAAACCGATTTGCATGCCCGCCAAATAAGCAGCCCCAAGTGCTGTTGTTTCCAAGTTCTTTGGTCTATCAACTGGGAGCTGAAGCAAATCTGAAAGCGTTTGCATTGTCCAGTTTGAAGCCGCCATACCGCCATCTACTCTAATTGCACTCAGCTTATGATCGCCTAGATCTTTGGAAATTGCATTAAGCAAGTCTGAGGTTTGGTAGCAAACAGACTCAAGTGTAGCTTTTGTAATTTCAGCTGGCCCCGTACCTCTCGTAATGCCATAAAGTGCTCCGCGACAATCTGGATCCCAATAAGGCGCTCCAAGTCCAACAAAAGCTGGAACAAGATAAACGTCTTGAGATAAATCTGCTTGCATTGCTAAGGAGTCAGACTGGTTAGCTGATTCTATGATTTGGAGTCCATCTCGAAGCCATTGAACGGCAGCGCCAGCTACAAATATTGAGCCTTCTAGGGCGTAGCACGTTTTGCTATTAACTTGGAAAGCTAGGGTAGTCAGCAACTTATTATTAGATTTTATCGGCTGATTCCCTGTATTTATAAATACAAAGCAACCCGTTCCATAGGTAGACTTGACCATTCCAGGCTCAAAACATGCCTGACCAACAAGAGCGGATGGCTGATCACCTATCATAGCTGAAATAGGAATTTCAGCTCCAAAAATTGATTTATGAGCCATAGCAAAGCTTGCTGCATTATCTTTTACTTGGGGAAGCATTGTGATTGGGACATTAAAGAGCTCTAGCATATCCTTATCCCATTGGCCTTCATGAATATTGTACAAGAGCGTTCGACAGGCATTCGTCGCGTCAGTTGAATGGACCTCTTGATTACTTAATCGCCAAAGCAGAAAACTGTCAATTGTTCCAAAGAGTAATTCCCCATCATTCGCTTTTTTTCTGGCACCCTCAACGTTATCTAAAATCCAGGATATTTTAGTGCCACAAAAATAAGGGTCAAGCAGAAGACCCGTTTTATTAGTGACAAGATCCTCGTGTCCAAGATCCCGTAATTTTTGACAATGATCTGACGTCCTACGATCTTGCCAAACAATGGCATTATAGATCGCTTTACCTGTCTTCTTATCCCATACGACTGTGGTCTCTCTTTGGTTAGTGATACCTATTGCTGCAATCTGAACGGGGTCAATTTTTGCTTTTTTAATAGCATTTTTACAGCTCTCAAGCGTTGACTCCCAAATCTCTTCAGGATCATGCTCAACCCATCCTGAATCAGGAAAAATTTGTGTAAATTCTTTCTGACCAATTCCAGCTATTTCATAGTTACTGTCAAACAGTACTCCCCTAGATGAAGTTGTTCCTTGATCGATAGATAAGATATATTTTTTAGGCTCGCTCATTCTAATTTTCCATATAATGGAACAAGGTTTTACTATTGTAAACTTAATCAAAAACAGTATACATTATCTGATAAAATTTAACTCAATAATGAGCATTTAAAAATTAATCAAAAGATTATATTATGACTATTGAAAAGAGAGGAGATGGAACGGTTGGTAAGGCATTAGATGTTTTAAGTGAAGTGGCTGAGATTGGCTCTCCCGTTAGATTTTCTAGCCTACTTAAAACTAGCAAATATCCAAAAGCAACCCTTTACAGACTTCTCCAAACGCTTCTTAACCAGGACATGCTCAGCTACAACGAAGAAGAGCAAACCTATAAATTAGGTCTAAAGCTTGTCAGAATGGCTCATTCTGCCTGGCTGCAAAGCTCGTTAGCACCAGTTGCGGTGCCATTTATTGATGAACTCTCGGCCAAAGTGGGTGAAACTGTTCACCTAGCTGAACTCGACAACGGTCAAGTCTTATATGTAGACAAACGAAACCCTGCTTCACCTATTGAAATGTACTCACAGGCTGGCAAAGTTGGACCTGCTTATTGTACGGGTGTAGGTAAGGCAATGATGGCCTTCTTAGAGGAGTCTGAACTTAGCAAAGTTATTTCTAAGCAAGCTTTCTTCAAGTATACAGATCACACAATCACCTCAGAGAAAGCCCTTAGAAAAGAGTTGACTATGATCAAAAAAGAGGGAATATCATTTGATCGTCAGGAGCATGAGGAAAAAATTATCTGTATCTCCTCTCCTATCCTTACATCCAATGGAAGAGTAATTGGAGGCCTCTCCATCACAAGCTCAATTGATATTCACAGTTTAGAAAGTCTTGAAAAATATAAACCTGAATTACTGGCAACTTCAGAGCAAATTGGTAAAGAGGCTGGCGCCTGGAGCTTCCCAGAAAAATCAATTAATTAATATAAATTACTATGGCATCATTAAAGATAAAAAACGCAACAAAGAAATATGATGATTTAGAGGTTATTCATGGCATCGATTTAGATATTCAGGATGGTGAATTTTGTGTTTTTGTTGGACCATCAGGTTGTGGTAAGTCTACCTTACTGAGAATGATATCTGGCCTAGAGGATGTAACTAGTGGTGCAATTTATATTGGTGAAAAGGATGTCACCTCCATGCACCCCGCCGATAGAGGGATTGCCATGGTGTTTCAGTCTTACGCACTTTATCCTCACATGACAGTCAGAGAAAATATGGGATTTGGGCTTAAGATGTCCAAGGTGCCTTCAAATGAAATTGATCAAAAAGTTAATGAGGCTGCAAGTATTCTTCATCTAGAAGATTACCTAGACAGAAAACCTAAAACCTTGTCAGGTGGGCAAAGACAAAGAGTTGCCATTGGCAGATCAATTGTTAGAGGCCCTGAAGTGTTTTTATTTGATGAACCTTTATCAAACCTTGATGCAGAGCTCAGAGTAGAAATGCGTGTTGAAATTTCGCGACTGCATCGTGAGCTTGGAACGACCATCATTTATGTCACCCATGATCAGGTTGAGGCGATGACATTAGCAGACAAGATAGTCGTCCTTAAGGATGGACTCATTCAACAAGTAGGTTCACCCTTATCTCTGTATGATGACCCAGAAAATGTTTTTGTTGCAGGCTTTATTGGTTCGCCAACTATCAACTTCGTCCAGGGCAGAGTTAACGGCGCAAAAATTATAGTTCCTAGTCTAGAGTCACTCAAACTGAATGCTCCTAAAGATATAGATTCAAACCAATCAGAGCTATTAATTGGATTAAGACCTCAACACATTCAGATTTCAGGTTCGGGCAATCTTGAAGTTGAATTTACTGAGGCTCTAGGTGACGTCTCTTACTTATATCTTAAAACTCCAAACGGAGAAAGAATTGTTGTCGAATCAAGGGACGAAAAATTACCGAAAACAGCTGCAAAAGTTGGTATCAAGGTCGACACTTCAAGAGCTTTATTGTTTGACCCTAAAACTGAACTCAGAGTCAGATAAAACTAACCTTTGATTGACTCCCATATAACACCAGATGGCGGAATACAGACTGAGCCCACATTACACTCTTGATTACTGTAGTTAAACCAGAACCGATGCGTTAAGGTTTCGCGAACCCTGACACAGTCCTCTAATTCTGTTGTTGAAATATCTTTTGATTCGCAAACTCTAGAAAAAATCATTTTTAATGTCATCTGGTCTGCCCATCCAGCAATATAGATATTTTTTTCATGCCCAACAACAGCAGCTCTTCCATCTTCAGTCTCTTCAATGATGTTATCGTAATCGATTAATGTCTCCATCCAAGTTTTAAAGCTTCCAAGACCTTTAATTGAAATAAAAGCATTCGGTCGAAGTGTTTCAGCGCTAGCAACAGTAGCCTTGACTCCTGGAACGATGGGTGGAAGTTGAGAAGGAATAGACATATTAGTAGTTTTAGAGCCAGCCCTTGGACCCGATATAAGGACACCTTCAAATGACTCAATGGCGTCTTCTAATTCTCTACTAACACGCATTAAACCAGGCATAAGAACAACTTTATAGCCTTTGAGATCACTATGATTTGGAGGCAAAATATCCACCGAAAGGCCAAGACTTCTCAAGGCCCTGTAATTGTCATAAACTAGTTCAAAATAATCAAAGCTTTTGCCTTGAGGTTGAATCTCCCATGCCCAACAACTTTCGTAGTCAAAAATAAGTGCGATCTTAGATTGAACTTGCTCAATATCTTTAAACTCTTTTAATTCAGAAGACACTTGAGAGGCTTGAGTGATTCCTGGGGCATTCTCGCCATCAGGTCTTTGAAGGCCAGCATGCATTTGCTCTTGAGCAAAAGGTGCTTGGCGCCATCGAAAGTAACTGACCACCTCTGCGCCATGAGCAATTGCCTCCCATGACCAAAGCCTAACAGCGCCAGGGGCTGGTTCAGGGTTATATGGCGCCCAATTCACTGGGCCAGGCTGTTGTTCCATTACCCACCATCGACCTTGTCCAACGGTCCTATATAAATCATGATGAAAGGCCTGAAAATCAGGATCTCCATGGCGCATAAATCTGAGTTTAAATTCGTCATCTTGAGTTGAACGGTCCTCTAGAAAACCCAATGGATAGCTATCCCAGCTAGCTATATCTAGGTCTTTACCAACATCGTAATGATTAAAGTCTGTAATTCGACCCATGTAATTATGAATGAGAGGCATTTTTGTATACTGTCTCATAACTGACGCCTGACTTCGATTGAAGTTGACAACTTGGTCAGAACTAAACCTTTTAAAGTCAAGTTCATGGATTGGGTTAGGGTCTGTGACGGTCAAATTTGGAAGCCCAACCTGATCGAAACTATTGTACTCCATGGACCAAAAAACGTTTTTCCACGCTTTATTAAGCTGGTCAATTGATTCATATTTCTTGGCAATCCAATTCCTGAAGGCTTTTAGTGCTGATGGACTATATGATAGAGTAGTCTCGTGACAGCCATATTCATTATCTAACTGCCAGGCTTTGATGAAGGGGTTATTCCCATAACGGTCGGCAACAGCTTTTGAAATCCTGAGAGATTCTTCAAGGTAGCCTTCATGAGAGAAACAGTAATGCCTCCTTGATCCAAACTGACGAGACCTTCCTTCTTCATCAACAAGAAGCATATCAGGCCATTTATCAACAACCCATCTTGGAGGAGCAGCTGTTGGCGTGCTCATCACTATATTAAGACCCACATTTCCAAGAATAGAGATAGCGCGATCAAGCCAATCAAAGTTTTGAACGCCTTGTTCTGGCTCTAAACGGCTCCATGCAAATTCACCGATTCGAACCCAAGATAAGCCAGCAACAACCATTTCTTCAGCATCCTTTTGCCACCGTTCTTCTGGCCAGTGCTCAGGATAATAACAACTTCCTAGTTTAGGTTTCATGACAGCCTCAGATCTTTACCTGATATTCAGCTAGACCAGCTATATCAGTTTTAAAGTGAAATACTTTACCAGCCATAGGCTCAGTTTTCAAATCATTATCACTTAATCCTTGAGATGCAGAAGTGATATACAAGGTATCAAAAAACTTCCCACCAAGAGATGGGCAGGTAACTTGAGATACTGGAACCTCTTCAACACGATCCAGCCACCCTTCAGGACTATATCTCACAACTCTAGAGGCGCCATACTGAGCATTCCAAATATAGCCCTGGCTATCACAGATAGAGCCATCTGGATGAAGTCCTTGAGCCTTAAGATTGATTAATATTGAGGGCTCATTGAGGGGCCAACCAGTCAATTGGTCTAGATCCTGCTTTAAGATTTTTTTCTGAGATGTATCAGTAAAATAAACAAACTTCCTATCAGGTGAAAAACAAATACTATTTGGAATAGTAATGCCTTCCTGTAATTTTTTTAGCCGGCCTTGATAAAACCGATAAATCGAACCAGCGCCTTGTTCTGCCTTAAGGCCCATTGTTCCTATCCAAAAACCACCCCATGGATCAGCTCGGCCATCATTTGAGCGAGTATGAGGCATGTCAGCCTCTAAATCAATTAAAGTCTCCCTGGTGTCCTTTGAAATCGAGAACTTTATCAATGCGGATGCACTTGCAATAATGAGATGGTCATCATCAATCCAGCCTGCCGCTGAAACTGGCTCAGAAAATGTCCAAGTCTTTAGTATGCCATTCTTCCAGTTAAACATCTTGTGAGAATTGATATCAAACCAGAACAGAGATTCTAGTCCTGGGTGCCAAAGAGACCCCTCTCCCAGACTGCAAGGCTCTATTGGTAAGGACTCAGTGATCATTATTTAGCTTTATCATAGGATAAAACAATAGCCTTTGCTTTTTCATAAACAATTTCAGCGCTATCACCAGCTTTGTATAGTCCAGAACCTATTCCAAAACCAGTTGCCCCAGCATCAAACCATGATAAAAAGTTTTCTGGACCGACACCTCCAACCATATACAAAGGAATACCTTGCGGTAAAACTGCTCTCAATGCACTTAAATTAGCCTCCCCTAAAAGGGTAGCTGGAAAAAACTTTAAGCCATCAGCGCCAGATTTCAAAGCTGAAAAACACTCTGTCGGTGTAATGACACCTGGAAAGCTCATCATTCCCATTTTTTTAGTTGCCTCTACCACCTCTGAGTCAAAATTTGGAGAAACAATAAAGCGAACCCCCCCAATGTCAGAGAGAGTTTCTACTTGTTTTGTATTGGTTACTGTTCCAGCACCAATCTGAATATCGTCCCTAAACTCATCACAAAGCAATTTGATGCTGTCAAAAACATCAGGTGAGTTCATAGGGACTTCGATTTGAGTGATTCCTGAATCCGCAATTGAATGAGCTACAGCCAAGACTTCATTCGGCTTAATTCCTCGAAGAATAGCAATTATCTCTCTTTTCATTATTCTGACTCAGAGTTAAGCTCTTTGTATGCTGAACTTAACCCAGAAAGGGTAGCTGCTTCAAGGCTAAATAATTGACTCTCTCCTCCAAGAATCTTGAGTCCTTGATGGTAATTATTCGACAGAAGTTCAGATCCAATGAGTGTAACGTTGTTGTTTTTCCAATAGCTTTGAGCGCCATTAAGCTCTAGCCCTAATAGAAGACCTGATAACCGTGATCTGGCTTCATCTCTATCTAAATCATTAACAATAGACTCAGATCGTAACGAAAAAAGATCAGAGCCAATTGAGCCTGGGTTTTCAAAGCCTTCATGGACACCTATTTCAAAGCTGGCTTGATTCCATCCTTTTATTGAGGTGGAATGTCTAATCAGTGTGTGATTTGAAATTACACCAAAAAGTTCTCCAGTCATATAAGTTTTAAAGTTTGTTATATGTCTATCTTTAATGCTTACCCATTTTGCATGAGTACCAGGAAGGCAAACAACGCCATTAAAGTTTGGATTTTCATTAATAAATCCTGCAATTTGAGTTTCTTCACCTCTCATAATGTCAGCAGGTTGGTGCTGCATTACACCGGGAACTAAATAGACCTTAATGTGCGTATTCTTGGTACTTGCAATAGTTAACTGGCTATTGTCGATTGGGACACAAGGCACTTTTAAATACGGTGTTTCCACCCAGCCCTGTTTGGCACCAACCATACCGCATGCCATCACATTTGTCACTTTATTGTCATCGAGCCAGTTTTCAATGAGTCTCAATAGAACGGGCTCAAATTCATTTTGTTGAAGGTCTTTCATCCCTTCATTTGACTCCCTATATGCCAAAACATTATCAGTATCTCCAATTGCCCAGGCGCGCATATGAGTTGTTCCCCAATCAGCAGCAATCCATTTCGCTTTTATGTCCGTCATCATTGTTTTTTATCCTGTAACTGCAACGCCACCATCTACCACTAATGCTTGACCAGTAATCATTCGAGATGCATTGGAAGCCAAGAATAATGCTGAGTCAATTAAATCATTAGGCATTAGGTGCTCCTTAATGCATTGTTTTTCCATAGTAACTGCCAAATCTTTTTCATTGGCCCAAAGCTTTAACTGTCTCTCAGTTAGAACCCATCCAGGAATCAGCGTATTCACTCTAATTCCATCAGGACCAAGTTCTCTCGCTAAACTCCTGGTAAGACCTGTAATTCCTGCTTTAGAAGTAACATAAGCAGGTAGCCCAGCATTCCCTGTTAAATAGGAGTTAGATGAAAAATTAATGATGCTACCACCACCCTGAGACTTCATCATTGGAGCTACAGCTTGAGCCGAAAAGAAATGCGGCTTTAGATTAATATTAATAGCCTCATCCCATTCTGCTGAGGTCATCTCTTCAAGCGTGTGACGAGTATCATTTGCCGCATTGTTAATGAGCACATTTATTCCACCGTTAACTTGGCTTGCATGAGTTATTGCATTCTTTAGATCGTCTGTACGAGTAATGTCGCATTTTATAAATAATGGCTTGTGCTTATACTTTGAAGAAACTTTGCTTAAAAATTCATCACAATCAGACCTTTGAACAAAGGCTACTTTGGCTCCTTGAGATAAAAATCCTTCAGTAATGGACGCGCCAATCCCAGAGCCTCCTCCAGTTATAAAAACAGAAGTATCTTCTAAATCTTTAAAGGTTGCATAATTTTGCATTAGTGTGATTCTCGCGATGGTAGGCGGGTATCTTTACCCACCAGAAAGTCTAAGTCTGCACCTTTGTCAGCCTGCAGGACGTTATCAATATAAAGCTTTGCATAGCCGCGAGAGTAGTTCTCTTTTGGCTGCTTTCTAGATTTTAAGCGCTTTTCAATTTCAGATTCTGGAACGAGAAGCTCAAGCAAGCCTTGACTCACATCAATTTGAATTCGATCGCCAGTCTCAACAATTGAAATCGGTCCACCCACATTTGCCTCAGGAGCAACATGAAGAACTATGGTTCCAAATGCTGTGCCTGACATTCGTGCATCTGAAATACGAATCATATCCCTCACGCCCTGCTCAACAAGTACCTTAGGGATTGGCATATTGCCAACTTCTGGCATTCCAGGATAGCCCTTGGGGCCGCACCCTTTTAGAACTAGAATTGTATTTTTTGTAACAGGAAGATCAGGCCTATCAATATTAGCTTTCATATCCTCAATATCTTCAAATACATACGCCAAGCCTTCATGCTTAAGCAAGTCTTCTGTTGCAGCTGCTGGCTTAATGATTGCGCCATCTGGCGCTAAGTTTCCTCTAAGAACTTTTAAGCCAGCAGATTCCTTAAGAGGGGCGTTAAAAGTTTTAATGACCTCTTTATTTAATATTTCAGCCTCATGAAAGTAATGGGTAATATCTTTGTTGAGAATTGTATTTGCTGGCTTAATATGGCTTCTAATCTGATCCATAACAGCTGGGATGCCACCTGCATAACAAAAATCTTCCATAAGATATTTGCCTGAAGGCATCAGATTGACAAGCAATGGAATATCTTCAGCCTTTTCAAAGTCTGCTAAGTTAAGCTCAATTTCTGCCCTTCCTGCTAACGCCAATAAGTGAATAACTGAATTTGTAGATCCGCCAATCGCACTATTAAGGGTGATTGCGTTTTGAAAGCTTTCTTTGGTTAAAACTTTTGACAAGTTGAGCTCCTCTTCAACCATCTCTACAATTCTTTTTCCGGATAAATGAGCAAGCGTCATTCTCCTTGCGTCAACTGCTGGAAGTGTGGCATTAGTTGGCAAACTAAGGCCCATTCCTTCAACAAGACTGGCCATCGTAGAAGCTGTTCCCATTGTCATACAAACTCCAGACGAGCGGCTCATCCCAGTTTCAGCAGCCATAAATTCTTTTAATGACATATCTCCTGCTCTGACATCTTCTGAAAAACGCCATACATCGGTACCAGAGCCAATATCTTGTCCTTTATATTTGCCATTAAGCATGGGGCCTGAAGAAACAACAATAGTTGGCAAATCGACACTTGCCGCACCCATCAGTTGCCCAGGTGTCGTTTTATCACAGCCACCCAATAGAACAACCCCATCTATTCCATATGCTCTAATACTTTCCTCTACATCCATCGATAAAAGATTTCTAAATAACATAGCGGTAGGTTTCATTTGAGTCTCACCTAAGGACATTACTGGAAACTCTAGAGGTACACCCCCTGCATCCCAAACGCCTCGCTTTACTCCTTCTGCTAGTTTTCTTAAGCCAGCATTGCAAGGAGTAAGCTCTGACCAGGTGTTACATATTCCGATAATTGGTCGACCGTCAAAAACATGGTCTGGTAGACCTTGACTCTTCATCCAGCTGCGATGAATAAAGCCATCTTTATCCATTTTTCCGTACCAGTTTGATGAGCGTCGATTGTTAGTTTTACTCATGCAGCTTTATCTCCCTCAATGACCAACATGTTTGCAGGAAAAACTTTAGGAAGTTGTATACCTTGAGTCATCAAAAATTGACCACTTAGCTTTAATGTTTTGGTTAAAAGACCCTCTTCCAATTTACTCAACGAATTAATTTCTTTTTTGTTAACAAGAGAAACATTATACATCGTCATTGGGTTTAGCCCCTCAAGCAACAAAGGAGTTGGAGAGCTAAATTTTGATGAAATACTCTGGCCCGCAAAAACCACAAAATGATCTAGGCTAGCGTTAACTTGAATTTCAGCCATCACACTTTCATCAATACTGGGTAAACGGAAAATACTCGCCTCTACCATCCATTGGCGGTTGGCTTTCCACCAGGTGGTTACTGATTTAAGTAAGTCTTTGTCTTGTGAGTTCAATTCACGAGGATCCATTTCAAAACCCATGTGTCTTTGGGCGGCAACCCAAGCCCTAAATGACATAGATAATTCGCGTCCAGAGGTGTGGCAAATCTTAGGACCTACATGACTTCCAGTTACAGATATAGGAAGCCATAACAAAGCTTCATGTTGTATACGTAGCCTTTCTAGAGCATCATTACTGTCTGAAAGCCAAACTCTTTGAGCATATCTCAAAATACCATAATCAATGCGGCCACCACCTGAGGAACAAGACTCAATCTCAACCTCTGGGTGTGAGTCACGAATCCGGTTCAGAAGCAGGTAAAGAGATCGTGTTTGGGACGCATCTGGATAGGGCAAAACTCGATTATGATCCCACTTAATATATTCAATTGGATAAATTTCAAGCAAAGCGCTGACCCTCTCAAAGAGATAATCTTGAACCTCTTCCAATGAGATATCAAGAACTAACTGACCTCTTCCAAGCAATTGATTCTCATCTCCCATGATCCAATTTGGATGCTGACGATACAAGTCGCTATCAGGACTCACCATTTCTGGCTCAAACCATAACCCAAAAGTCATACCAAGAAACTGAATATGATCAACCAATGGGCTTAGCCCCTGTGGATATTTAATTTCATCAACAGTCCAGTCACCAAGGCTAGAATGGGCATTATGGCGACCCTTAAACCATCCATCATCCAGTACAAATCTCTCAGCTCCAATATCAAAAGCGAGGCTTGCTATTTCTTTTAATTGATCAACATTATGGTCAAAATAGATAGCCTCCCAGCAATTGTAATGGACAGGTCTCAATTTATCCTTAGAAAAATTAACAATATATTCTGCTACATGCGATCTAAATGCCTTACCAATTCCACTTAATCCCTCTGAAGAGTGACTAATAAATAATTCTGCCGTTTCAAAACTCTTACCCGGACTAAGCTCACTATTTTCAGTATTACCAAATTGAATCTGTCTTCGTCCATCTGGAAGCTGCTCTGCTATCATTCGATGCCCGCCAGACCAACCATAATGAAAACCATAGCAAGAACCTAAATTTTCTGAGCACGCCTTAGAAGGAATGATTAAACCAGGGAAATTAGCGTGGCTCGTTGTGCCAGATCTTGACTCCCTCATGTGCACTCCTGTGACCCACGGCGTTAATTGTTTTCTGAATTCTCCGCCCCACTGTCCTCCATAATCAATCATCTCATTACTGCTCTGAGAAGCAGCAATAACAGGGGTAGACAACCACTCCATATTGATTGGATTGTCACTTTCAATCTTGGCACTCAAAGCAAAAATATTATTACTTGAATAGGCAGTTATTGAAGCTATATAGGTTAAGCCTAGTGCTTTGTCAATATAGGTCAAAGCTAGTAGGTTATTATTAACCACTTCACTTTGAAAAATAAAATGAGGCGATAGGATTTGGCCATTAATATCTCTTATCTTGCATCCAAGCTGTCCAGTAAAGTTAGCAGACTGTTCAGGAAGGATTGATAGATCAGGAATCTTATCTAATAAGTTATCACCCCAATCTTTTTTGGAGGCTTCAATTAGATCTTCTAAACTTTCATCGCCTGGTAATTTCTGACCCCAATAAATTAGGCACGGAACCCTATTGTCCAAAGATGACAATACTAGCGTTTGGTTATCAGTATCTAGGCGCCAGTGTTTCATTACTTCACAGCTCCTAAAGTTAAACCAGCAATAAAATGCTTCTGCATTAAAAAGAACATTAGGACTGGAGGCAGGGCTGCTATTATCGAGCCAGCCGATACAAGATGCTGATTATAAACCCATTGTCCATTAAGAGAGTTTAAGCCTGCTGTAACAGGCATTGCATCTGCACCCTGAGTTAACACAAGGGCCCAAAAATAATCATTCCAAATAAATGTAAAAATAAGAACTGACAAAGCCGCCATGGCTGGTCGCATCAATGGAAGAACGACATACCAAAAAATTTTAAACTCCGACACGCCTTCAACCCTAGCTGCCTCAATTAACTCAAATGGAAGAGCGCGAATAAAGTTGCGCATGAAAAAGGTACAAAAGCCAGTCTGAAATGCAATATGAAAAACAACCAGCCCCCAAACTGAGTTATACAATCCAAGAGAGAGTGATAGGTCTCTTACAGGAACCATGAGTATTTGAAAAGGAATAAAGTTGCCAGCAACAAACATAAAAAAGACAAATAGGTTCAGTTTGAAACGGTAAACACCCAATGCAAAACCTGTAAGGCTTGATAAAACTAATGCGCCAATCACGGTTGGAATGGTTATTTTAAAACTATTTAAAATGTAGTAACCAAGGGGAGAATCTGTAAAAACAGCGGTGTAGTTTTCAATAAAGTTAATTGAAGTTGGCATTCCCCAGTAGTTTCCTGAATTAATATCTGCTCCAGAGCGTATCGAAGTTAAAGCGACAGCTATGAGCGGAAGAAGCCAAATAATAATAGATAGAGGAAGCGCTATCTTGTAGATCAGTTGAGTTGATGGTTTGGTTCTTTCAATGGGTGTTGGAAACATAACTAACCGCCCTTCTCATCTTTATAGAGTCTGTAAAGTATCATGGCAATATAAATCATCATAATTAACAACAAAACAACGGCAATAGCAGCGCCATATCCCATTCGAAATCCATATTCTGAGAAAGCCTTCTCATACATATAGTAAGCAAGAACCCTACTGGATCCCCACGGGCCACCACCAGTCATAATATCAATTAAATCAAATGACCTTAATGCGCCTATTATTGTTACAACAACTGCAATAAAGGTTGCAGGTTTGAGCTGCGGTAATATGACGTACCACAACATTCTCCAGCCTCTCGCGTTATCGATTCGACCGGCCTCAATTTGTTCTGGATCAACAGAGTTTAGACCCGTTAAGTACAGAATCATACAATATGCTGTTTGAGGCCATAAACCAGCAGCAATAATGCCGTAAGTCACATAATCCTCTTCAGCAAGAATAGCGATGGTGTCAAAACCAAAAAATTCTAAGATAATATTTAAAAGGCCATTTGAAGGGTCATAAAACCAACTAAAAACTAATCCAACAACTACCTGAGAAATAACAAATGGAAAGAAGAATATAGATTTATAGATTCTAATGCCTCTGACTGTTTGATTAAGAAATAAGGCTGCAAAAAGGCCTGCAGGAACCGCTAATAAGTATAAAACAAGCCAAATAACGTTATTTTTTAATGAAACAAAAAAGTACTCATCATCCATCAACTCAATATAGTTTTCAACACCAATATAGGTCTTTATTCCAAGGCCATTCCATTGATAGAAGCTTAAACTGATTGATTGGAAAATTGGGAAAATAACATACAGAGAAAACATGAATATCCCTGGAGCTAAAAAAATCCAAGGCGCTATCTTCAGTTGGTTATTTTTCCAGTAAGAATACATGCAGATTCAATATTAAAAATATTAAAAAAAAGTCCCGTGTCAAGAATACTTGAACACGGGACATAGTAAAACCTTATTGATTAATAAAGTTTTTGACGAGCTTTTTCTAGACGCTCTAGAATTTTCTCTAAACGCTCTGGCTTAACCATGAACTCTTGAAAAGCTTCCATACCAATTGAAGCCATTTCTGCTTTTGTGTCACGATCATAGAACTGAGCAACACCACCAGGTGCGTCATTATTAAGCATATTGAACGCTTGGTTTAGGAACTTGTCATCAGTCACACCTGCGCCAGCATTTGTAGGCAGCTGACCTAACGCTTTATTCCAAGCCGTCTGAACATCAGGACGTGCAGCATATGCTAGGAAACGCTTAGCATCAACTGGGTTTTTAGCGCCAGCAGTTAGATGAATCGTATCAGTAGGTGCTTCCTCAGCCATTGGAACTCCCGGAGTAATTGCAGGGAACTGGAACAAACCTAGAGAACTATCATCTAAGCCTAACTCTTTTAATGGAGCAACAGCAAAGTTACCCATAATATACATTGCAGCCTCGCCACTAGCCATTGGAGCTAGAGCTTCCTGCCAGCTAAGTGCAGCATGGTTTTCGAGGAAAAAATCACCATCAATCAGCTGTTGGTAGTTTGCCATAGTAGCGCGCACTCTATCATCAGTCCAAGCAATGTCACCACTCGTTAATGCCATATGAAATTCATATCCATTTGTACGAAGGTTTAAGTAGTCAAATACACCACCAGCAGTCCATAAATATTTAGAACCAATAGTAATTGGTGTAATGCCGTTAGCTTTTAAAGTTTCACCAGCAGCTATAAACTCGTCCCAATTAGTTGGAACAGCAATACCTAAATCTTCAAAGATATCTTGACGGTAGTAAACTCCCCAGTTGTAGTAAGTGTAAGGGATACCCCATTTCTGGCCATCCATAGTCATACCTGGAGCTGAAGAAGCCATCAATGAATATAGACCTTGGTCAGCCCATACATCATCAATTGGAGCAAAAAGACCAGCTTCAACAAATGGAGCCATTCTATTTCCTGCATACCAGAAAGCAATATCAGGTGCATCAGCACTAAGGAAGTTACGTATTGCAGCCTTGTAACCTTCATGATCAAAAAGGTTATAAACAACATCTACGTCCGGGTTTTCAGCTTCAAATCCATCAATAACAGCCTGGAAAGCAGCTTTTGGTGCTGGATCTGACGTGTCACCATTGATGACGAGTGTTCCAGCAACAGCAGAAGTACCAGCCAGGATTCCAGCTAGCGCTAAAGCTATTTGATTTTTAAAAATTTTTTTCACTTTTTATCTCCTATTATTTAAAAAAGTAAACTTCTTATTGATTACATACTTGTTGTGATGAAATTCACCTAAATATGACAAATCAATAGTTAGTATACATAAATATGAATACATGTGAATATATTTGTCCAACTATTAGTACCTTGTTCCATTATATGAAACTTGTCAAAAAAAACATAGTAAATTCAACAATATCACCTTCTGAAAAAAATAATCTATTAAAGTGTAAAATGGCAATATTCATTTATAGGAGATAAATATCATGGGTATGCCAGGACCATTCGAACTCATCATTATTCTAGTCATTGTGCTTCTTATTTTTGGTGGTAAAAGGCTAAAAAATATCGGTAACGAACTTGGAGGCGCTATTAAAGGCTTCAAATCATCTATGAAAGAATCTGAAAAAGATGACAAAGAAGACATCATTGAAGCAAAGGTAGAAGCTGAAGATGACCCGTCTGATAAAAAATAAACATTTTCTAAAGTATTAAACTAGGATGTTTGATTTTGGCTTCTGGGAAATTGCAATAATTGGGATCATCACTCTAATTGTTGTAGGTCCAGAGAAAATGCCCTCACTTGCTCGAAAAGCAGGTCTCTACTTTGGTAAATTTAATAAGTTTTTAAATAAAATTAAATCTGACATCAATGAAGAGCTAAGAGTGGATGAGCTCAAAGAGCAACTCTCCATGGATCAAGAAAAAATATCGCTTTCAGAAGTAGCGGAGGAAGTTCAGTCCAGCATTCATTCTCTTGAAGAAGATAATTTTCTCTCGAAAGAAGACTTAAAAAAATAAATGTCTCAGCAAAAAAATCCTTCTGAAAAACTTCCACTCGTTCAGCATCTGATTGAACTTAGAAGATCACTACTTAGATCAGTAATCGCGATTGCTATTTTCTTTTTGATACTATTTCCTTTTGCAGATGAAATCTATAACTTCATTGCTGCACCTATTGTCCAAGCAATACCAGGCTCTAATTTGATTGCAATTGGGGTTATCTCCCCCTTTTTAACGCCTTTGAAAATGTCGCTGATATTAGCCATCTATATTGCAATGCCCTTCCTACTTTATCAGCTCTGGATGTTTGTGGCGCCAGCACTTTATCGACATGAAAAGAGGCTGATACTGCCCCTTGTCATTTCTTCAACAATCCTATTTTATGTGGGGCTGGTATTCTCTTTCTATGTTGTTTTCCCAGTCATCTTTGGTTTCTTAGCTGGAGTCGGCCCTGAGTCTGTTAATTTTGCGCCTGATATTCAATACTATTTAGATTTTATTCTTAAAGTGTCTTTCGCTTTTGGTGTCGCCTTCGAGGTTCCAGTTGTGACAATTCTTCTTATTATCTTTGGCATTACCACAGCTGAAAAACTTAAAAAGAATCGCTCGTATATCATTATTGGTTCGTTTGTTCTTGGAATGATATTAACGCCTCCAGACGTCATATCACAATTCCTTATCGCTATTCCTATCTGGCTTCTATTTGAAGCTGGCTTAGTCTTTTCTGGTTTTTTTAAGATTCGTAATAACCAAAAATCTGCATCCCAGACCCCTTCTGACAAACTAAAAGACTGGGGGAGTAAATCTCACAATGAAATGATGGACCAAATAGAAGATGAAATGAACGAAAGTGTTGTTGGGAAACAGGATAAAAAATAAATAGAAGCCTTTTTAGCTAATCTGCTGCAAATTCATCCAATATGCTATAGAGTGCTTTCTTTCTTTTCTTTGGCGCAAAACTAGCATCAATACTGTTTTTGACAAGCCTTAATGCCTGGCCTTTTGAAAGGCCAAGATTGTCATAAAGCGAAATAAAATTTTCAGTCATATAGCCACCAAAATAGGATGGGTCATCTGAATTAACAGTTACGCATACCCCTTGCTCTAACATCTCTAGAATAGTATGCCTTGACATCGCCTCAAAGACCTTTAATTTGACATTCGATAATGGGCAAACAGTCAGTGGAATTTGATTATTGATTAATCGCAGCATTAGCTCCGGGTCATCAATAGCTCTTATTCCATGGTCAATTCTTTCAATATTAAGAATATCCAATGCACTCCATATATAGCTTGCTGGTCCCTCTTCCCCTGCATGTGCTACTAAGTTGTAGCCCATATCTTTTGCAGCATTAAAAACATTTGAAAATTTTTCAGGTGGGTTACCCTTTTCAGAGCTATCTAGGCCAACACCATATATGTAGTCAGTATATTCTGATGAAGCTTTTAAAGTTTCAATTGCGCTCGCCTCATCCAAATGCCTCAAGAAGCACATAATAAGCTTAGATGTAATTCCAAGACGCTCTTCAGCATCCGCAAGAGCGTCTGAAATGCCGTTAATTACAACTTTAAATGGAACGCCTCTATCGGTGTGTGTTTGAGGATCAAAGAAAGGCTCAACATGAAGAACATTTTGCTCTTTACACTTTAATAAATATGCCCAAGTCAAGTCATAAAAGTCCTGCTCATGAAGAAGCACTTGAGCACCCTGATAGTAGATATCAAGAAAATCTTGAAGATTAGAAAATTGATACGCCTCTTTAACTTCATTGACGCCACTAAAATTTAATGGAATAGAATTTCTTTTAGCTAACTCAAACATTAACTCTGGCTCAAGCGTTCCCTCTAAATGAACATGAAGCTCAATTTTAGGTAACTCGTTTAGCCAACTGTGGGAGATTTCAGACATAAGCGCTCAAATAAAAAAAATAGTAAAGTTATTGCTATAAAAATTAACAGTAAAACGCATAATTTTTAATTTGGGAATTGGCTTTCAATACCTTCAACATAAAACTGCATTCCCATTAAGTCTGCAATTGGAGCAGTTTCACCTACTCCCAGCCATGGCGTTCCATCTTGTTTATTAATTGGTCCCATGAACGGATCAACTTTTTCCATAGCAAAATCAATGATTGCTTTCATCGCGTCATTCTTAATGTCTGTAGGTATTTTTTGATTCATCGGTGCAAACTTGACCATCCCTTGTTTAATCCCTTCAAAAGAATCTGCTGAAGTCCAAGTACCATCCCTAACAGCCTTTACTCGCTCAACATAATAAGGACCCCAATCATTAATAATGCCTGTCAGTTGTGCATTTGGGCCCCATTTACGCATATCAGAAGCCTGGCCAAATGCAAATACTCCCTTATCCTCTGCAGTTGTCATTACAGCAGTCGAAGCGGTATGCTGAAAAAGTACATCTGCGCCTTGAGCAATGAGAGCATTTGCGGCATTTGATTCCTTACCTGGATCAAACCATGTATAGACCCATATAATCTTCATCTCAACATTGGGATTAACGGACTTAGCAGCTAGAAAAGCAGAATTAATATCTCTAATTACCTCTGGAATTGGAAATGATGCAACCCATCCAATAATATTGTTCTTTGTCATCCCGCCCGCAATTCTCCCTAGAACGTGCCTTCCTTCATAAAATTTAGCTTGGTAGTTCGCCACATTCTTAGAAGGCATATAACCAGTTGCATGTTCAAACTTAACATTAGGATAACGCTTTGCAACATTTGCAGTAGGATTCATGTAACCGAATGATGTTGTAAAAACTATGTCATTTTTTCGAGCAAGACTTGTAATAACGCGTTCAGAGTCTGAATCTTCAGGAACATTCTCTACTTCAGTTATGATCACATCATCACCCAAAACTTTTTTTAAGTGCATAACTCCATTGTGATGAGCATATGTCCATCCATGATCACCAATTGGGGTTACGTAGACAAAAGCTGCCTTGACCGGAGTTGCGAGGATATTTGTTGAAATTGACATGAGGGAGGTCAATAGAGAAAACATCAAAGTTCTAATTATTATTTTAGACATATAAATTTTTTTGTTACGTTATTGATAAAAAAAATCGCGCCTCAAGTATACCCTTGAGACGCGATTTTTATTTTAATTAAATGGACTTTTTCTTAGTTCGGGTACTTACTGTCAATACCTTCTACATAGAAATCCATAGTTAGTAGATCTGGATAGTTTGGAGGAGTTTCACCTTCAGCTAACCATGGAGAGCCATCTTGCTTATTAATTGGTCCTGTAAATGGATGAATAGCACCCATAGACAAGTCAATAATTGCTTTCATAGCTTCATTTTTAACATCAATAGGCATATTTTGGTTCATTGGAGCAAATTTAACCATACCTTGCTTCACGCCATCAAATACGTCAACTGACTCCCAAGTCCCATCTTTTACTGCTTGAACTCTATCAAGGTAGTAAGGACCCCAGTCATCAATGATTCCAGTTAACTGAGCGTTCATACCCCATTCACGCATATCAGATGCTTGACCAAATGCATGAATACCTTTCTCCTCAGCAACCGTCATTGGAGCAGTAGAGTCAGTATGCTGCATTAAGATATCAGCGCCTTGAGCGATTAGAGCATTTGCTGCGTCGGCCTCTTTACCTGGATCGTACCAAGTGTATACCCAAACGATTTTCATTGTTACATCAGGGTTAACAGATTTAGCCGCTAAATATGCTGAATTAATACCTCTAATTACTTCAGGAATTGGGAAAGAAGCAATGTAACCAATTACATTATTCTTTGTCATTCTTCCAGCAATCTTGCCAATAACATGTCTACCCTCATAAAATCTTGCTGAGTAAACTGAAACGTTATCTTCACGCATATATCCTGTTGCATGCTCAAACTTTACATTTGGATAGCGTTTAGCAACTTTAATAGTTGGATTCATGTATCCAAATGACGTTGTAAAAATAATATCATTTTTACGTGCAAGGCTAGTAATAACACGCTCAGAGTCAGAGTTCTCTTCAACACTCTCCACTGTTGTTATGATTACATCATCACCCATCTTTTCTTTTACGTATTTTGCACCTTGGTCATGTGCAAAAGTCCATCCATGATCTCCTGTTGGACCAATATATACAAAAGCGGCTTTAACAGGATCAGCAGAGACACTCCCAGTGAATGCGAGAGCCACGCTTAAAATCGAGAGCTTTAAGACACTCGAAAATCTTCGATTAGACATACTTTTTCTCCTTTTAGTTATTTAACAAATTTTCTTACTTCTTCTTACTTTTTACAAAAAAAAATTCAGCAAACTAAGTTGTTGAATGAAATATTCTACCCAAACAATTAGGAACTGTGCGATTTGTTTTATTTTTTAACCTCATTCTTAAACTAACCAGAATAACAATGGTAGCCAGGTAAGGTAGCATCGATAAGTATTGGGCACTAATCCTAATATCAAAACCCTGTGCATGAAGCTGAAGAACTGTAATTCCACCAAATAATACTGCACCTAAGATTACTCTAAACGGCTGCCATGAAGCAAAAACAACCAATCCTATTGCAATCCAACCTCTTCCAGCAGTCATCCCTTCACCCCAAATAGGTACCTGAACAAGGGACAAGAAAGCTCCACCAAGTCCAGCCATTGCACCGCCAAATAAAATCGCCATAAAACGATAAAGAACAACATTATGACCAATAGCATGAGCAGCATCATGGTTATCACCTATCGCACGCAAAATTAAACCTTGTTTAGTTTTAAATAAAAACCACCAAACTATATAAACCATAAAAAATGCAAGGTAAATAAGCGGATTAAGCGAAAAAAGCGATGGCCCTATGTACGGTATTTCAGACAGTATTGGAATATAGATTGGACCAATAAGGTCGATTGTTACCTCGGTGTATTCTCTTCCAGCAAATGCAGCAAAACCTAATCCAAAAAGGGTTAGTGCTAGTCCAGTTGCTACCTGGTTGGTGAGTAAAAATTGAGTTAAAAAAGCGAAAATTGAGGCAATTACCATTCCAGCTACAAGTGCTGCAAGAACAGCTAAATAAGCATTATTAGTATGAGATATAACAACAAAACCAAGAAGAGCTCCGACAATCATCATACCCTCAACACCTAGGTTTAAAACTCCTGAACGCTCAACCAATAGTGCTCCTATAGCCGCAAAAATAAGGGGCGCTGAAGCCACCATTATTCCAATAAATATTTCAATTAACAAGTTTTCAATCATAGTCTTTAATTATTTTTTTTAAAAAGGACAACTTTGTATTTAATTAATATGTCGCATGCTAGAAAATAAAAAAGAAGCATGCCTTGAAAAATTTGAGTTATTGAGCTCGGTAAATTGTAATCTATTTGAACATTTTCACCTCCCACATAACTGAGCGCTATAAGTAGCGCCGAAAATAATATTCCAACGGGATGAAGCCGTGCTAGAAAGGCTACAATAATTGCAGTGAAGCCATAAAATTGAGGCAGACCCGGAGTGAGCTGCCCTGCTGGACCTGATGCTTCAAATAAGCCAGCGAGTCCCGCCAAACCTCCAGAGATCAATAAGGAGTACCATACAGTCTTATTATCATCAAAACCTGCAAATTTAGCTGCTCGAGGTGCACTTCCAGAGATTTTAATTTGCATTCCAAACATATGCTTCTTTATTCCAAACCATGCTAAGAATGAGAGAAGAATTGCAACAATCAAGCCAATATGTAAGCGGGTGCTTTCCCAGATGATAGGCAGCATTGCGCTATCATGAAACATTCGACTTTCTGGAAAATTAAAACCTGATGGATTTCTTAAGGGTCCTTGGAGCATAGCTTGTAAAAACAATACAGCAACATAAGTCAACATTAAGGTTACAAGAATTTCATTAACCTGATATTTGATACGAAGGAAAGCAGCGATACTTGCATAAAGCATTCCACCAAGAATGCCAGCTATAGCCATCAATGGCAAAAGCCAAAAGCCTTCAACATTATAGAAATACAGTCCAACGGCGCCACCCGCAATACCGCCCATTACAAATTGACCTTCTGCTCCAATATTCCAAATTCCGGCTCTAAAGCCGATCGACAAACCAAGTCCAATAATCATCAATGGAGTTGCTTTGACTAGGAGCTCAGAGAAATAGTATGAATCCAGAAGGGGCTCAGCAAATAATGTGAAAAATACGCTAGAAACTGGAATATCTTCTAAGATAAAAAGGAAGATGACTAATGCAGAGAGTGCAGTAAGTGTAAGCGCAATGATTGGTGATAATATGATCATCGCTTTTGAGTTTTCTGCTCTTGGAATTAGTTTGATCATGATTTATGACCTCCTACCATCAGCTGTGAAATTTTCTCTAAGCCACCTTTTTTCATATCGACTGCTTCTGAAAGACTACCCTCTGAAAGAACATGAATTTGTTCACATAAACTTAAAATTTCATCCAAATCTTGGGAGATAATTAAAACTGCAGAACCTTGATCTGCCAGCGATATTAAAGATTGATGAATGTTGTTAGCTGACCCTGCGTCAACGCCCCATGTTGGCTGAGCAACTATTATTATTTTTGGTTTTCTAATGAGCTCCCTTCCCACCATAAATTTCTGTAAATTTCCCCCAGATAAGGATTTGGCAAGCATTCTACTTGAGGGAGTTTGGACATCAAAGTCACTTATCACTTGATCTGAAAAACGCGTAACAGCCTTCCAATCAATAACACCATTCGATGTCATTCCTTCAGACTCTGGTCGACTCAATAACATATTCTCATCAAGTGTCATATCTGGAACGGCGCCATGACCTAGTCGCTCCTCAGGAACAAAAAACATCGAAAGTTGTCTTCTTTCATGGGAATTTAGTGAACTAATATCTTCACCATCAAAAGTCAAAACATTATCTGCAGATGACTTTTCACCTATAAGAAGCTCCATTAATTCGTCTTGCCCATTTCCCGCAACTCCTGCAATTCCAACGATACTTCCTTGTTTCATTGTTAATGAGATATCATGCAAGTGAACGCCATACATATCATCACTTTTACGACTTAAATTTTTAATTGAGAAGATATCTGAACCAATATTAATATTAGTTCTGGCCAATTCTGTTAGTTTTTTTCCAATCATCATTTCAGCGAGCTCTTTTTGAGTGTGCTCTTGTGGAATGCAGCTTTGGACTAACTTTCCTCCTCTTAAGATTGTAGCTTCACTACAGATCTCGCGAACCTCTTCAAGTTTATGAGAAATATACAAAATAGCACAGCCATCATCAGCAAGTTTATTAAGTGTCACAAAGAGGTCAGAAACTTCCTGTGGGGTTAAAACAGAAGTGGGTTCATCCATAATCAGAAGCTTCGGATTTTGAATTAGACATCGAATAATTTCAACTCTCTGGCGCTCACCTACAGAGAGGTCTCCAACAACTTGTTGGGGATTAACATCGAGGCCATATTGCTTTGAGTATTTTAAGATCTCATCTTTAAAGTTTTCATTAAGACCCACTTTATCAAGGCCCAAGATAATGTTTTCTTCAACCGTCAGGGACTCAAATAAAGAGAAATGCTGGAACACCATTGCAATGCCATTCTCTCTGGCCTCAAAAGGACTCTTTGGACTGTAATTCTCACCAGCCCATTTCATCTGACCTGCATCTGGCATCAAGGAGCCATAGATAATCTTTACTAGGGTGGATTTACCTGCGCCATTCTCCCCAAGCAGTGCGTGAATGGATGAACTCTTAATACTTAAAGAGACATCGTCATTCGCCTTAAGGTCTCCATAAGATTTAGTGATATTTGAAATTTCTAATTGATACTTCATGATAATTCAGATTGTTTTTTATTTTCAATAAAATTAATCAAATCCATTGCTATTGTTATGGCAATAGAGGTGGGTGATTTTAAAAGTTTCTGTTTTTCACCAATCGGACAAGTAAATTTATCAATTACATCCTTTGAATAATTTTTTTGAGCAAAACGATCTCTAAATTTTCTCCCCTTAATCGATGAACCAATCATACCCAAATAACTAAAGTTATTTTGAATAATCATCTTCTCACAAATTTCAAAATCAATTTGATGGCTATAAGTAATAACCAAGGTATAAATCTCATTTGGTAAATCCGCCATACTAGTCAGAAAGTCATCACAAATAATATTAATTTGAGAGGTATCACCAACATATTGATCAAACTGCTCCTGTCTATCATCGATCCAATACAACTTAATTGGAAGGTTGATTATTATGGGCATCAACGCTCTAGAGATATGGCCCGCCCCA
This sequence comes from Candidatus Pseudothioglobus sp. uisw_142, assembly GCF_059512465.1. NCBI lineage: Bacteria > Pseudomonadati > Pseudomonadota > Gammaproteobacteria > Pseudothioglobaceae (SeqCode) > Pseudothioglobus (SeqCode) > Candidatus Pseudothioglobus sp. uisw_142. The sequence continues at coordinate 743,244 of NZ_CM183452.1, read as the reverse complement.
AAGACTACCACGTGCAAAACCTCGCTCGAGTTAACTTTCTCAAGTAAAACTTGAGCCTTAGTCTCTGAGTCATCCTCAAATTCAACGATAGTTGGGCTTTGAGCGCTCTGCATCAAATTTGAAGCGCTTTCCTCTATAAAGTTTGATAATTTTTTATTACCAAGAGAGGAGTAAAAATTGTTGTTTGTGTAAATACACTTTTGAGTACTTGAGTGATTTTTTTTATCAATATCAATGATGGTTGCCAAAATAAAATCTTCGCCCTTTTTATAGAGCATTGATACTTGTTCAATCCACGAATTATTATGACTTAAGCCTTCATCATCGTCTATAAAGCTTTCAAATAACACCTTAACATAGCCGCCACAACATTGCCCCAATGTTGCGCCTAGTGGATACTTGACGAGTTGCCGAGTATTCATTTTTTGACCTAACATCTCTTTAGCAAATGCAAGCGATTTAAACTCCAGATTGCCACCACCAATACTCCCAAATGAATTCTCATTCTTCGTGAAAACAATCTTGTCTCCATTAGTACATGGCGTTGAACCTTTTGTAGCAATAATGGTCAATAAAACAAACCCATTATTCAATGAAATTTCTGTTTTTACAGGGTCAAGCCAACTATCCATATCTTTCTGCTTATGACCGCTTATTCAGACTAAAAAATACTTCCTCAAAATTTGCAGGTGCATTTAGCCCTGTTTTATTTTTTTCATCTGCATTATAAATAGCATTTTTTAACGCAAGCCAGGTTGAGATAGCAAGCATAAGTGGGGGCTCACCAACTGCTTTTGATTTATGAATTGTATTTTCATGATTTGAAATATTTGGTTTAATTTTGACCTCAAAGTGTTCAGGAGTATCTCCTATTGCAGGTATTTTATAAGTTGAGGCGCCCATTGTTAGCAATGCTCCGGAATCATTCCATTTCAGTTCCTCAGAGCAAAGCCAGCCCATGCCTTGAATAAACCCTCCAACTATTTGTCCCATATCAATTGCAGGATTAAGCGAGGCACCAACATCATGCAAAATATCTACTGCTAAAAGTTTGTATTCACCAGTCAAACAGTCGACTATAACCTCGCTAACGCATGCACCATATGAATAATAAAAAAAAGGACGACCTTTTTGTTTAATAGCATCGAAATAAATCTTTGGAGTTTTATAGAAGCCATTACTAAATAGCTCAACTCTATTTAAATATGCTGTTAATACAAATTCGTCAAATGCTATCCTTTTCTTACCAACAGTAACAAAAGAGTCTTTAAACTCAATGTCATCATTAGCTTCACCATAGAAGTCTTGGGCAAAGACAGTTAAATTTTTCTTAATACGAAGGCAAGCCTCTCTAGCGGCCATTCCATTTAAATCTGAACCTGAAGAAGCAGCTGTAGGAGATGTATTGGGTACCTTTGCAGTCGAGGTTGCTGAAACCTTTACACGTTCTAAATTAACTCCAAACTCATTAGCAACAACCTGAGCAACCTTAGTAAATAGACCTTGACCCATTTCAGTTCCGCCATGATTTATATATATACTGCCATCTTTATAGATATTTACCAATGCCCCTGCTTGATTCAATAACTGAGTAGTAAAAGAAATACCAAATTTAACAGGTGAGAAAGCCAATCCCTTTTTGAGATATGTATTATTCTTATTAAAATTCTTAATACTCGCTCTTCTAGCCAAATACTGACTATCCTCTATGAGTTCAGTTGTAAGCTCATTAACAATATTATCTTCAACAACTTGATCATATGGCGTGACATTATTTGTTTCCTTTTGATAATAGTTTAATTGTCTAATCTCAAGTGGATCGACACCAATATTCATAGCTATTTCTTCAATAATATTTTCTATAGCAAGCATGCCTTGAGGTCCACCAAATCCTCTAAATGCGGTATTTGAAGCAGTATTTGTTTTGCATAGGAAGCCCCTAAAAGTAGCATTTGGTAAGAAATATGCATTATCAGCATGGAATAGGGCTCTAGAGACTATTGCTTTTGAGAGATCGAGTGAGTATCCACATCTTGCAGCAAGATCAACTTCAATTCCTAAAATCCTACCATCATCATCATAGCCAACTTTATAGTTCGCTTTGAAATCATGTCTCTTTCCAGTCATCAAAATATCATCTTTCCTTGAAAGCCTAGCCTTTATTGGGAGCTTAGTCTGGTTTGCAAAAATTGCACAAACGCATGCTAGCTGAGATGAATCAGTCTCTTTACCACCAAAGCCGCCTCCCATTCTTCGAGTAACTACTTCAATTGCATTCTGCGGAACATCCAGAACATGTGCTACTAAATGCTGAACTTCAGTTGGATTTTGAGTAGAAGAGTGGACTACCATTTCATTATCCTCTGTTGGAATTGCAAAGGCGACCTGCCCCTCAAGGTAATAATGCTCTTGGCCTCCAATAGAAATACTGCCATCTAGCTTATTTTTTGATGAGTCAATAGCCTTATTTGAGTCTCCTGTAGATACAATTATTGGCTCATCAAGAAAGCTTTTTTTAGCCATTGCCTGATCAATAGTTACAACTGCCTCAAGCTCTTTTACATCTGTGGTAATTAGCAGTGCCGCTGTTCTTGCGTTTTCATGACTATCAGCCAAGACAGCAGCGATTGCTTGACCATAAAATAAAACCTCTTCATCAGCTAAAATAGGTTCGTCATGTTTAATTGCCCCTATGTAAAGATTTTCTATGTCTTTTGCTAAGAGAATACTATGAACACCCTCAGCCTCCTTAGCGCTTGAAATATCAATCTTATTTATTTTTCCATGAGCGACCTCACTTAATGCAAAGGCGACATGAAGAGTACCTTTTGGAGCTGGCATATCATCAATATAAGCCGCACTCCCTTGGACATGCATATGAGCACTATCATGAGCAATAGATTCGCCAATTATTGAGCTTTTAAGCTGAGAAGAATTTTTGGTACTTTTATTAATTTGTCCTTACTCCCTAAATTAATTTAAATGAGTATATTCAGCAAGATTTTCGATTGACTCACCTAAATACATCAAAATAGTTTTTTTAACTAAGTTTGCAGAAACTTGCAATCGATATTCTGAAGACGCCCTTACATCAGTAAAAGGAGAAAATTCTTCATTTAAAACCTTATAAGATAATGAAGCTATATCGTCATTTTGCCAATGCTTTAATAAAAAATCTTCAAGTTTTTTTGATCTTTGAGGGATACCTGACATACCGCCAAAGGCTATCTTAAATGATTCTGGTTTATTGTTCTTAGATGAAATATTGATTGCCATACATACAGCTGAAATATCATCCTCATATCTTTTCGACATTTTATGAGTTATGAGTTGCTGATTACCATTTGGCTTAGGAATGATAATACTTTCAATAAATTCACCTTGTTGAATAACTGTTTTTTTATATGTAATAAAAAAATCTTCTAGATTTATTATTCGGCTATCAGCACCCTTTCTAAGCTTTAATTTTGCATCTAAAGCAATCAAAACTGGAGGCATATCTCCAATAGGTGAAGCATTAGCTATATTACCTCCAATAGTGGCCCAATTCTTAATTGGTAATGAAGCAAAACGTTGCAAAAAAGCCGCTAAGTCAGGCCAATTACTTATGAGACAAGAAGCGGCATCTTCATAACTAACTGCAGCTCCAATTTCTATCTCATTAGCACCATCTTTAATCTCTTTCAATTCAATAACCTTGTTAACGCTGACAATATGAGAGAATTCTTTCATTGACTGGGTAATTTCAAGGCTAAGGTCAGTTCCAGCAGCAATAATATTAGTTGATGTATTATTAATAAGAATATTAGAGAGCTCATCTATTGTTGAAGGAGCATCATATTTAATTGTTTTATTGCTCTTTTTAAAACTTAGACTTATATGCTCAGGATTATTTAATTTCCCTAAGATATCAGTAATTTTCTTCTTATTTTTCTTATAGTAGTCTAGAGGCTCATCATTTATGTTATCAAACATTGAAAATGCTGCTGCAATTATTGGCTTGTAGCCTGTACATCTGCACAAATTGCCTGATAGTGCTTCGTTTATTTGATGAAGATTTACAGAATTTTTATTTTGATATAAAGCAAATAAGGACATGACAAATCCAGGTGTACAAAATCCGCACTGTGAACCATTTTCTAGCACCATAGCCTTTTGAGAGGGATGGAGCTTATCATCCTCCATTAAGCCCTCAACAGTAACTAAATGCTTACCAACCAAACCATAGGCTAGCGCCATACATGTATTTATACTCTTGTACTCGATCTTACTAGTCTTATTACTTGTAACAATTTCACCAATAACAGCAGTACAAGCCCCACAATCTCCTGAACCACAGCCTTCCTTTGTGCCTACAAGCTGATTACTTCTTAACCACTCCAGAACAGTAGTATTTGGATTAATTAAACCAAGATCAGTTGGTGAAGAGTTTTGATTAAGCAAAAAATACATTAGCTTCCTCGATATGTTGAATAACTATAAGGAGAAATTAAAAGTGGCACATGGTAATTTTCACTTTTTTCACTAATACTAAAACGAATAATGACATCTTTTAAAAAAGGACAATTTATATTTTTTGCTTCAAAATAATCATTAACTATAAATTCAAGCTCATAACAACCCTCATCAAACTCTTCTTCTGACAGCAAAGGTTTATCACATCGACCATCTGTATTAGTTTTTGTTGATTTAATATGGGTTGAGCTTGTACCATCTCTTCGATATAAATTTATAACCACATCACTTGCAGGAATACCTGCCGAAGTATCTAATATATGAGTTGTTAGTTGTCCCATTATGCTTCCTTTTTTTTGTAAATATTTTGACCCAGAATATAGACCTCTTTAATTAGTCTATCATCTCCAAGGGTCATCAAATTAAACAATATATCGCTAATATTATTTGAGGTTTCAAGTTTATTCTTTATTAATTCTGTGGCCTTTAAATCAATGACAATAAAATCTGCCTCCTTATTAGAATCAAAATTACCAATATGATCTTCCATATTAAGTACTTTAGCAGCAGCTAGTGTTGTCAGATAAAAGGCTTTAACAGGATCTAAGTTATAGTCATTTAACCGACATATTTTGTAAGCTTCATTCATAACCTGAAACATTGAAAAGCTATCACCCCCTCCAACATCTGAAGCGAGTGCAAAATCTATTCCAAAGGCTTCTAATTTATCAACCTCAAATAAACCACTTCCAAGAAATAAATTGGATCTTGGGCATAGCGAAACTTTAGAACCCGAATCAGCAATGCGTTTATATTCTTCATCAGTATTATAAATACAATGACCAAAAACTGAATTAGTGCCAGATAAATTAAAGCTGTCGTAGACATCAAAATAGTTTTTTGAATCTGGGAAGAGTTCTTTTACCCACTCAATTTCGTCAATATTTTCATTCAAATGTGTTTGCATAAGCAAACCTTTATTTCCATTAGTATCTGAATACTCATCCAACAATTTAGCTGCCTGCTTAAGTTGTTCAGAAGAAGATGTAGGAGCAAATCTAGGGGTAACTGCATAACTCATTCGTCCCTTATTGTGCCATTTTTCAATAAGCTCTTTTGAATCAAAATAACTATCATCTGAATTGTCGCAAAGGCCTTCTGGAGCATTTCTATCCATCATCACTTTACCAGCAATCATTCTGAGATTTTTCTTTTCAGCAGCAGTAAAAAAAATGTCTACAGATTGCTTGTATGAAGTACAGAAAGTCATTGCTGTAGTGGTACCATTTTTAATGAGTTCATCAAGAAATAAATCTGCAACTGAAGACGCATAAGCCTCATCACAAAATTTTTGTTCTTCAATGAAAGTATATTTATTAAGCCAGTCTAAAAGACTCGTTCCATATGAAGCTATGACTTTGTACTGAGGGTAATGCACATGAGTATCAATGAAGCCAGGCATTATTAAACTATCCTTAAAATGATTTGATGAATTTGCATTTGGCCACTTAGAAAAAAGTTCATTAAAGGCACCAACTTCAACAATTTTTCCCGAATCAACATCAACAACCATTAGGCCATCCTCTATATAGATTGGCTCTACCTCTCCCCCACTCTCAAAACAGTGGTAAATTGACCCTCGATAGTGATTGTATTCAATCATTAATTTGCCTCAATCCAAATCCCTAATTTCTCTCTCTCTTCATCGGTCATATTTGTAGTGTTAATTATTGGCATAGCTTTAGATAAAACTGCTTGCTTATATATCTGATTCTTATGGGTAATAATATTTTCTTGAGTATCAAGCATTATGCCATTTGGCGCAATTGCAAATGCCTTGTTTGAAGGTTCTGCAGCGTGACAACTTACGCAGTGTTTTTCAATAATGATTTGAGCTTCAGCAATAGTTACTATTTCTTTATTCTGATTTTGATCTTTACTTTGTGATGGAGCCAAAACATAAATTAAAGCTAATGTTGATAATACAATTATGGCAATTAAACTATTTTTTGCTTTACCAACCCCCCTTAAATTAAAGTAATGACGTACCATCACTAAAATCCCAATGACAGCGATTAATACCAACCAACCATAATCACCACTATAAATCGTTGGATAATGTCCACTAATCATCATAAATAAAACTGGCAAGGTGAAATAGTTATTATGTCGAGAGCGAAGATATCCTGTTTTTCCAAGCTCTAAACTAACTTCTGTGGCGTTTTCACAAGCATCAACCAGCTTTTTTTGAACTGGAATAATCACAAAAAAAACATTTGCGACCATAACCGTTCCAACCATAGCGCCAATTTGCATGTAAACCGCTCTGGGATTAAAAATATTACTATAGAAATATGAAAAAAATGAAATCACTATAAATATGATTGCTATAAAAATTGCTGACTTATTAACCAATCTTGACTTACATAAGATGTCATATATAAGCCAAAAAAGTAACAAGCCTAATAAGCTCAACCCAATGCCATTTATTGCAGATATTGAGCTATCAGTAGCTAATAAATAGGTACTAGCATTAAAATAATATATAACTGAGAGAAGCGAAATTCCTGATAGCCAAGTAACGTACGCTTCCCACTTAAACCAATGCAATGGCTCTGGAAGGGTTTGAGGATATTTCTTGTATTTTTCTAGATGATAAAAGCCACCACCATGAACTGCCCATAGATTTCCAGCTATTTCATCTCTATTATTTAATCGATCAAGTTTATTTTCAAGCCAGTTAAAATAGAATGACGCCCCAATCCAAGCTATACCAGCAATTACATGGAGAAGTTTTAAAGCTAAATTAAGCCAATCCATTAGATATATTTGCATCATAAGTTAAACTCCAACACCACATTAATGTCATCAACAAAGACTTCTTCGCACTGCTCAATAGTATCAAATTCCTCATTATGTTTTCTGTCAATCACAATAAATTGTGAATTATCATTAATACTTATGAGTGGAAAATGCCAAACACCTCGTGAATAATTTATTCCTTGCTGCCCATTCGTAATAAAGGCCCTCAAGTTTTCAATGATAGGGCTCTGCGAAGGTGGCGCAACAACTACTATAAAAGGAGAAGAGTGCCTTGGTATGAAAGTTTGGCTAAAGTAAGGATGTTTTTCTAACATTGAAATATGCAGCGGAAATCTCCTACTCTTTGCGACAAATATATGAACACTCGTTTGACCTTTTTCCTCTAAAGTATCAAGAGTTGCGATATCTGAAAATTTTTGAGCAAAGCCATCATTGATTGTTCTGGACTCTTTACTTTCAATTGAAACGACCTCTCCAAAATCGGAAAAATTTTCAGAAGTTAATTTTTCTGGAATAAGTTTTATATTTTGCATAGTTAAATAAATTTACCAATAAATTTTAATCGAGCGATTCCACCATCCGGATAGATATCAACTCGGACATGTGTAAAGGGTTCGTTGTGCAAAATGTCTTTCATACCAAAAGTATGGATTTGATTCATCCCTAGTTTTTTTCTTTCCAGTAGCTTGGTCCAAGACTTACTACTTTCTATAATGCTAGCGTCTTCTTGATCAGAAATATTCGCTGTGGAAAGTGAAAATGTATGTGGAAAGTTACCCTTAAAAAATTTAGTGTCTACAATGATTTCCTCGACCTGAGCAGGCTTTGAAAGTGCGAGAACACCCCAGTCGTTTCCTGGCTTTCTTCTCCTTCTAGTTTCCCAGCCATCAGCCATGCTTAATGGCTCATGTTTTTCTAATACATTACTTAAGCAGCCAAAGTGCTCATCGTTTGCGTATAAAGCTCTAGCACCACTCTCTTTAGACAGAACGTTAATACCCTCAAAATTTGAGTCTCTCTCATCCTCCAAGAAATCACCATAAACTCTGAGTCTTGCAATACCTCCATCAGGGTGAAGTGTAACTTTTAAATGGGTAATTGGATTATTTGCTGCACATTCAAAACGGTTATGAGAATCACCCTTAATTTCTTTTTTGCCTAGAAGATCAAACCATTCTGTCACTGCACTACTGTCTACAACGAGATCATCGGTTGTACCGCCAGGAACAGAGCATCCCTGAATTGAAATTCCTGGAGCAAAATTTCCCGTGAAGTGGGTTGTATCAACATTAAAACCTTTGACAGATGCTTTCTTACCTAAACGAATAAAGCAAAAGTCATCCTTACCATCCCTTCTTCTTCGACTTTCCCATCCGTCCATCCATTTGCCATTGTCATCATACTTATCATCAATCCAAACTGGATCGCTCGGTTGGAGCATACGAGAAGAGTCAGCAAAGAATTCATCACTACAATAAATGACTTTAGCCCCAGTATCTGAGCAAGCAACATCGATGAATTCTTTATATTCCATAAATCTCCTTAATTCTAAGCCAAGCTATCTTATTAATTTCAATTAAAGCATTTGTCCTTTCTTCATCTCTAGAGTTATTCTTGCGCTCCAAAAAGGTTGAGATAATTTCGGTTTTATTTTTTTCTTTAACAGCCATAATAAAAGGAAAGGCGAACTTTGAAAAATACTCCTCATTGAGCTGTTCAAAAAGTTTAATTTCATCATCAGTGCAGTCACTGAGTCCTGCAGATTTTTGCTCAGTTGTAGAGAAATCTGTCAGCTCATTATTTTGCGCTTTTTTACCGGCCAATAGTGGATGTGCAGCAATCAAATCGTCCTGCATATAGCTATCTGATAAGAGCATAATTTCAGACAATATAGCATGAAATTTTTCAAGGTTGTTATATTTCTCATTCAAAGCTACGAGCTTTAAAGACTGCTCTACAAACCAAGGCGAATGCTCGTAAAGGTTTTCAAAAGTCTTTAGGTACTTTTCTGAGGAGTATGATGCTAAATCAGATGGTAGTTTCATAATCCTAAATCTAAAAATTGTTATGCCAATGGTCTGCAATATCTCTTCTAGAGCATAACCAAACATTATCAAAAGTTTTAATATATTCTAAAAATCTTCTCATGGCCATAATCCTCCCAGGCCTTCCCAGTATTCTTGCATGCATCCCGACCGACATCATTTTAGGGCTAGTCTCTCCTTCTTTATATAAAGCATCAAAGCTATCTTTCAAATAATTAAAAAATTGATCACCTGAATTAAAGCCTTGGGGCGATGCAAACCTCATATCATTTACATCTAAGGTATATGGAATGATTAAGTGCTTCTTTTCAGTGTCAAAGCTATTTGCCCAATAAGGTAAATCATCGTCATAAGCGTCGCTGTCATAGAGAAATCCACCCTCTTCAATAATTAGCCTCCTTGTATTTGGGCTATTTCTTCCTGTATACCATCCTTCGGGTCTCTTTCCTAAGAACTCTGTCAGCATTGAAATACAATCTTTGATGTGATCTCGTTCAGTATTTTCATCAACATACTGGTAGTCTATCCAGCGAAAACCATGGGCACAAATATCATAATTATGCTCAACTAAATAATTAGCTAATTCTTTATTTCTAGCTATCGCAAGAGCCACAGCAAAAACAGTGATTGGGATATCAAACTCTTTAAAAAGTCGAAGTATTCTCCAAACTCCGGCCCTTGATCCATATTCATAGATCGATTCCATACTCATATGTCTGACACCTTCATATGGCTTTGCGCCAACGATTTCAGAGAGAAAGGCTTCGGAAGCATTATCACCATGAAGTATGCAATTTTCACCACCCTCCTCATAGTTAAGAACAAACTGAACGGCTATTTTTGCATTATTAGGCCACTTTGGGTTGATAGAGTTTTGCCCATATCCAGTCATATCGCGTGGATAACTATTAAGACTCTGAATGATCTTTTTATTCATAATAATTTTAACTATAAATGACTTTACACGGTTCAAAATGCATTAATTATATGCCTAAATTTGATATCGATTATTGTAAACATTCATTTATTAGAATTCAAATAATTGATAAAAAATAATTAACCAACATGGCTGAAAGATACTAAAGATGAAAGAATAAAAAATATATCAATTTTTTTTTGACAAAGACCTCCTTCCAGAATAGAATATTGACAACTCGGGAATTTATTTTCTATATACTTTAAACTAAACTTGAGTTAAATATTAAAGATGTCTTAGCTGTCTTTTTTTTAATGACGGTTTTTCTTTCTATTTATAAATGAGATTAATAACTAAGGAGAGTACACAATGAAAAACATGAAACGTTCACATTTGAGTGGATTGATCAAAAAAACTGGCTTAGCGGTCATTGCTTCTACGTTTCTTTTAGCAGCACCGATAGCTCAAGCTGATGGACATGTTAAACCAGCAGTTGTTTATGATACTGCCGGTAAGAATGACAAGTCTTTTAACGAGGCTGTTTTTAATGGTATTACTAGATTCATGAATGATACTGGAATAGCTGTTACTGAACTTGAACCAACTAACGAAGCCATGATGGAGCAAAGTCTTAAGAAATTTGCTCAACGTGGTTATTCACCAGTTGTTGCTGTAGGTTTTACTATGGCTAATGCGGTTGCTGCTGCAGCTGCAGAATATCCGGATACTCAGTTCACTATTATTGATGGTGTCGTTGACGCTCCAAATGTTCAAAACGTTATCTATAAAGAGCACGAAGGTTCTTTTCTAGTTGGTGTTATGGCTGCTATGGCTTCAAACTCAGGAACTGTTGGATTTGTTGGTGGAATGGACATTCCATTAATTAGTCGTTTTGAGTGTGGCTATAAGCAAGGTGTTGCACATGCTGACAGCTCAATGAATGTTTTAGCTCAGATGACTGGTTCTACACCTGCTGCATGGGGTAATCCAACTAAGGGTGGTGAAATTACTCGTAGCCAAGTTGAAAATGGCGCTGACGTAGTTTATGCTGCTGCTGGTGGAACTGGTATTGGTGTGTATCAAACTGCTGCAGATATGGGTGTTTTAGCGATTGGTGTTGACTCAAACCAAAACTATATGCAACCAGGAACTATGCTTACTTCTATGTATAAGAAGGTAGGATTAGCTGCTTATAACAGTTTTGCAGCTGCTGTTGCTGGTAACTGGGAAGCTGGTTTTAGTGTTAACGGTGTTGCAGAAGACGGCGTTGGTGCTGCAATGGACGAGTATAACGCAGACCTAGTTTCTGCTGATATGCTTGCTGCTGTTGATGCTGCTAGAGCCGCAATTATTTCTGGTGACATCGTAGTACATGACTACATGAGCGATAATAGCTGCCCTCTATAAAGAGTAGCTTTTTTATCCTATAAACATCCGGCCCAAAAGGCCGGATGTTTTTTTTAACTTTAATATGTGATTTTTGTAAGACTATATATTAAAGTTTTAAACGCTTACAACTATAATGAATCTATTTATCGGTTAAAAAATATCTATGGCTAAGTCAAATATTGCTATTGAACTTATAAATGTAGATAAACATTTCGGAGCTGTTCACGCTAACGACAAGGTTAACTTGAGCGTTGAATCTGGCTCAATTCATGGAATTGTGGGAGAGAACGGTGCCGGTAAATCTACACTGATGAGTATCCTATATGGTTTCTATCAGGCAGACTCTGGCCAAATTAAAGTCTTTGACAAAGACTTTAGAGCTACAAGCTCAAAGCAATCTATCGAAGCAGGAATTGGGATGGTCCATCAGCACTTTATGCTTGTGGATAACTTTACAGTACTAGAGAATGTAGTTCTTGGTAGTGAAGGTGGCGCCCTAATAACTGAAAGTCTCTCCAATGCTAGAATTGAGTTAACTAGGCTAGCTAAGGAATATGGATTGGAAGTTGAACTTGATATTGCTGTAGAAGAGCTCTCAGTTGGAATGCAGCAACGAGTTGAAATACTTAAAGGGCTTTATAAGGGTGCCAAAGTACTCATTTTGGATGAGCCGACTGGGGTTTTAACACCTCAAGAGTCTGATGAATTATTCCGAATATTTGAGGCACTCAAAAATCAAGGCGTCACTATCATATTGATCACTCATAAGTTGCGTGAAATAATGAGCATTACTGATCACGTTTCAGTCATGCGTGCAGGAAAAATGGTTGCACATCGCGAAACCAAGAAAACCAACCCTGAAGAACTTGCAGAGCTAATGATTGGTAGAAAAGTTTTACTTAATATTGAGAAGTCTAAAGCCAAAATAGGTAGCCCTGTCCTCACAGCAAAGAACCTTGAAATTAAAAATGAGCAAGGCTTAAAACGTGTATCCAATATTAGCTTTGAAGCTCGTTCCGGTGAAATATTAGGCATTGCTGGTGTTACTGGCAACGGCCAGGGAACACTTTTAAAAGCTTTAGCAGGAATTCTTCCGATCTCTAAAGGTTCAATTGAAATTATGGGGGAGACGATTTCCTCTAGTAATAAACTTAACCCTGAACAACTTCGAAATTTAGGTGTTGCGCATGTTCCTGAAGATCGTCAAAGAATGGGAATGATTTCTGAATTCACTGCAAGTGAAACAGCTCTTTTGGGCTACCATAATGACAAAAATATTAACCAGGGAGTTTGGTTGAAACGAGCCTCAGTTAAAGCCAACTGCGAATCCTTGATGAAGGCCTTTGATGTGAGACCAAGCAATCCAAACCTTATGTCGTCAAATTTCTCAGGTGGAAACCAGCAAAAACTCATTTTAGCCAGAGAGTTTGAGAGAGACCCTGAAGTTCTAATTATTGGTCAGCCTACGAGAGGTGTTGACATTGGTGCCATTGAATTCATTAGAAAACGAATCATCGAAATGAGAGATGCTGGAAAAGCTATTATCTTAATCTCTGTTGAGTTAGAAGAAATCATGTCGCTCAGTGATCGAATTATTGTGATGTGTGATGGAGAAATAACTGGGACAGTTAACGGTGCAGAAGCTGATGAAGCGACGCTAGGCATGATGATGGCTAATGCCCTTGAAACTGAAGAAGAAATGAAAGGAGCTCAGCTATGAATCGTGAGAGACGCCTGTCATGGATTAATGGCCTCCTACTGCCACTACTCAATGTCTTGACGGCCTTTTTAGCAACTGCCGTGGTATTTCTTTTAATCGGAGTTGATCCAATCGAGGCAACTAAGATATTAATTTATGGAGCGCTTGGCTACGATGAAGGTTTAGGTTATACGCTTTATTATGCTACCAATTTTGTTTTTACTGGTTTAGCTGTTGCGGTTGCTTTTCATGCTGGATTGTTCAATATTGGTGGTGAGGGCCAAGCCTATGTTGGAGGTCTTGGAACTGCTTTAGTAGCGCTTTATCTTAATCCAGCCTTAAGTGCCTGGATTGTCATCCCTTTAGCGATATCTGGTGGCTTATTATTTGGCGCCCTATGGGCTATTATTCCAGCTTATTTGCAGGCGTATCGTGGCAGTCATATTGTTATTACAACCATTATGTTTAACTTTTTAGCTTCAGCATTGATGGTCTATGTTCTTGTCAATGTTTTAAGAGAAGTTGGAGAAATGTCACCTGAAAGTGGTGACTTTATTAAAGCTTCATGGCTCCCTTTTGTTCATGATATTTTTGCTAGTTTTGGTTACAAGATTGCTAAATCCCCCCTTAATTTATCGATTCTTGTTGCTTTATTTTTCTCAGGGTTGGTTTGGTTTTTCCTTTGGCATACTCGCTGGGGTTTTGCAATTCGTGCTGTCGGCAAAAGCAATGATGCGGCGATCTATGGCGGTATAAATCCAAAGAAAATAATTATTGTAACAATGTGCATTTCTGGGGCCTTAGCTGGCTTAGTTGGAATCAATGAACTTATGGGTGTTCAGCATCGGTTGTTCTTAAACTTTAATTATGGCTATGGTTTTGGTGGAATTGCAGTTGCACTTATGGGTCGCAACCATCCTATTGGAATTCTTATTGCTGCATTCTTGTTTGGAATCCTTTATCAAGGTGGTGCGGAACTTGACTTTGAACTTCAAAACGTTTCTAGGGATATTGTTGTGGTCATGCAGGGTCTTGTTATTTTGTTTTGTGGTGGCCTAGAATATCTTTATCGACCTGTTTTAATTCGCTTTTTAGCCCCTATTGAGGTAACAGAATGAGTGATTTTTTCTTAAGCACTGTATTGACATTAGATGCATCTGTTCGAGTTTGTGTTCCCCTAATTTTTGCATCCATGGCTGGTCTTTTTGCTGAACGATCAGGTGTCGTTGATATTGGACTTGAGGGTAAGCTCTTAATGTCTGCCTTTATTGCTGCAAGTGCCGCTGCAATTTTTGGCTCTCCATGGATTGGGTTGCTAGCTGGTATTTTTGCATCCGCTGCTCTTGCAATGATTCATGGCTTCGCATCCATTACCTACAAAGGAAATCAGATTGTGAGTGGAGTTGCAATTAATATCTTGGCGGCTGGACTCACAATGATCCTAAGCCTGGCATGGTTTAAGAAAGCTGGAATTACTCCAACCCTTAAAAATGACCAAAGGTTTCTATCGATTGACTTGCCAGGTCTTGAACTAGTCGATCATATACCCGTTTTAGGAGTTATTTATAGAGAGCTTATCAGTGGGCATAACATTTTGGTTTACCTTGCTTTTGCAATTGTTCCTATGGTTTGGTGGGTTGTGTTTCGCACTCGATTTGGTCTTCGACTTCGAGCTGTAGGAGAGAACCCAAAGGCAGTTGATACTGCCGGAATTTCTGTTGAAGCTCTTAGATATAAAGCACTTTTAATAGGCGGAATTTTATGTGGAATTGGGGGTGTATATCTTGCTACAGCCTATAATGCACAGTTTGTCAAAGACATGACTGCTGGTAGTGGGTTTATTGCTCTTGCTGCCCTTATTTTTGGAAAATGGCACCCCTATAAAGTACTCGCAGCGTGCTTTCTATTTGCTTTTTTAGATGCTATCTCGATAAGGCTTCAGGGTATAGCTATCCCTGGTGTTGGCGAAATTCCTGTTCAACTCATTGAAGCAACACCTTATATTCTAACAATTATTCTGCTAGCTGGGTTTATTGGAAAAGCTGTCCCACCTAAAGCTTCTGCACAGCCTTACATTAAGGAGTTATAGAAATGAATGAAGAGAGCAACATCAAAGCTACTAAGGAAGCTATGAGCAAAGCATACGTGCCCTATTCAAACTATCCAGTTGGTGTCTTAATTATTACAGACAAAGGCAATAAGTTCACTGGATGTAATGTTGAAAATGCAAGCTATCCCCTTGGAAATTGTGCAGAAGCGTCTGCTATCGCAGCAATGGTTATGGGTGGAGAGAGAAAAATAAATCAAATTTATGTAATGACAAAAAATGATGAAGGTGGAATACCTTGTGGCGGCTGTAGACAAAGAATTAGAGAGTTCTCAGATTCAACTACGCAGATTATTATGTGCTCGCCAGATGGCATTCAAAATCGAATGAATCTATCTGAGCTTCTCCCTCAATCATTTGGACCGGAGCACCTCTAATGAGTCAAGTGCAAGATTGTGTTGATGTTATTCATCAACATACTAAGGGCTTTAAGCCTCAAATTGGACTTATCCTAGGTTCAGGATTAGGGCAATTTTGTGACAACATGAAAACAGAGTCTAGCCTTGACTTTAAGGACTTGCCAGGCTTTCCTGTGGCTGGTGTTGGGGGTCATGCTGGGAAGCTTTTGTTTGGTGAAATTAAAGAGACTAAGGTTGTTATCATGCAGGGCCGCGCCCATTATTATGAACAGGGTCAGGCCAGTATTATGGCAGTAGCTATTCAAACTTTATGTGCAATCGGCTGTGAAAGCTTAGTTTTAACTAATGCTGCAGGAAGCACAGTCAAGGAAGCCTCACCTGGAAGTGTTATGCTAATAACGGACCATATTAACATGACAGGCGTTTCCCCACTTTTTGGAGCTGAAGGAAATGAGCGGTTTGTTGACATGGTTAACGCATATGATCCAAAATTAAATGATGATATGCGCTTATCAGCAGCTCAAAATAACATAAGTTTACATGAAGGCGTATATGCTTGGTTTAGTGGACCTCAATTTGAAACTCCTGCTGAAATTAATGCAGTTAAAGTACTAGGTGCCCATGCTGTAGGGATGTCAACTGTTCCAGAAGTCATTTTAGCTCGCCATCAGGGTATTCGGCTATGTGCTCTCTCAGTGATAACAAATTATGCAGCAGGAATGGGTGATACTAAAATAAGCCACGAACAAACAATTGCTTTTGCAAATAAAGCTGCAGAGACAGTTGAAAAAATCTTAATTTCTTATCTAAAAAATCAGTAATATGAATTGAGCATAAAGACTATGAATACTAAAAAAAACTCAACTAATAATCTTGATTCTTTAGAGGATAACAAAATCATTAATTTGGTCGATTCACACCCAATTGAAGAGTATAAAGATAATATAAGAAACCCTGGTATAGATTTCAGACTTGATGAAATCTCCAGCATATCAATTAACAAAAGTGCTGTAGATAGGCGTTGTAGTAATTATGGGACTCGTCGAAGTATTAAAAAAGACAAGCAAGCTGCTTGGCTTCTTAAGGCAATCAGTTTAATGGACTTAACTACACTTTCTGGTGACGATACAGAGGCCCGTGTTAAGCGCCTTTGTCGCAAAGCAAAGCAGCCTATTAGTTCGAATCTTGAAAAGCAGCTAGGCGTTCAGTCCTTAAACTTAAGTGTCGCTGCCATCTGCGTTTATCACGATATGCTTAGTGCAGCTAAAAATATAATAAAGGACACCAATATTCATCTTGCTGCAGTTTCTACTGGCTTTCCTGCAGGCCTTTCTCCACTTCCTCTCAGACTTCAAGAAATTCAATACTCGGTAGATTCTGGTGCTAATGAAATTGATATCGTTATCAGCAGAAGACATGTGTTAGATGGAAACTGGGAAGCATTATATGAAGAAGTTAAGCTTTTTAGAGAAAAGTGTGGTGATGCCCATATGAAAACAATATTAGCTACTGGTGAGCTAGGAAACCTTACAAACATTGCAAAAGCTTCGCAAATTTGTATGATGGCTGGTGCGGACTTTATAAAAACATCGACTGGAAAAGAGCCGACTAATGCAACTCTTCCTGTCAGTCTTGTAATGACTAGAATGATTAGAGATTTTTATACTGAGACTGGCATTAAAATTGGCTTTAAAGCTGCTGGTGGAATTAGTGATACCAAGACTGCACTTTTGTATATGACAATGATTAGAGAAGAATTAGGTCGTCGTTGGTTGGAGCCTGATTTATTTAGATTTGGTGCATCTAGTCTTTTGGGAGATATTGAACGTCAGTTAGATCACTTTTCGTCAGGATTCTATTCAGCCCCTTACCGTCATCCAATCGCATAGGACTTATATATGACACTTTTAAAATCTTTTGAAGACCTTGATTATAGTGAAGCGCTTGAAAGCAATAAGGAGGCACAGGATTGGCTTGAAAGCAATAATCGCAGATTTGGTCAACTGATTAATGGCAAATTTGTCACCGCTAAAAATGCTAAGTTAATTGAGAGTCTAAACCCATCCACTAGTGAATTATTGGCTCATATAGAAATTGCAAACTCTGAGCAGCTAGAATCTGCAGTAAAGTCAGCTAGAAAAGCTCAGCCCTCTTGGGAAAAACTTGGAGGACATGGACGTGCAAAAGCTCTTTACGCCCTAGCAAGGTTAATGCAAAAACATGCTAGAATCATATCTGTTCTCGAAACACTCGATAATGGTAAACCCATTCGAGAAAGTCGAGATATCGACATTCCTCTTGCCATTCGACATTTTTATCACCATGCCGGATGGGCCCAACTTCAAGAAAAAGATTTTTCTAGTTATCAGTCGATTGGAGTTGTTGCACAAATCGTACCCTGGAATTTTCCATTATTAATGCTCTCATGGAAGATTGCGCCTGCCCTTGCCATGGGGAATACAATTGTCTTCAAGGCGGCAGAACAAACCCCGATTACTGCGATGTTCTTTGCACAGCTATGCAACGAGGCTGGGATTCCTCCTGGCGTCATTAATATGATCAATGGAGATGGGGTTATTGGCGCGGAACTTGCTGCACATAAGGGTGTAGATAAAGTTGCATTTACCGGTTCAACTGCTGTGGGTCAGTCCATCAGAAAAAGCACTGCTGGCCAAGGAAAAAAACTTACTCTGGAGCTGGGTGGAAAGTCAGCTTTCATTGTCTTCGAAGATGCAGATCTTGATGCTGCAGTTGAAGGTTTAGTTGACTCCATTTGGTTTAATCAGGGTGAGGTTTGTTGTGCTGGTTCAAGGTTACTCGTTCAGGCTGAAGTGGCTAAAGAGCTTCACCTAAAAATTAAGAGAAGAATTAAACAATTAAGGCTGGGTAAACCTTTAGATAAGTCGACAGATTTAGGAAGCCTTGTAAGTAAAACTCAATTTAATAGAGTGAGTGAAATGGTCCAAGAGGGTTTGAATCATGGTGGTGAAATCTATCAAGCTTGTGATATTGATGAAAAAGGAAATTATTATCCCCCTACTCTCATTACCGACGTAGACTCAAGTCACCCTCTAGTTCAGGAGGAAATTTTTGGTCCTGTACTTGTCTCTATGACATTCAGAACTCAATCTGAAGCAGTAGAGCTAGCAAATAATAGTCGGTATGGTCTAGCAGCCAGTGTCTGGAGCGAAAATATAAACCGTGCTATGGACGTAGCCCCTAAAGTTAAAGCTGGGGTTATCTGGATTAATTGTCACAACCAGTTTGATGCA
This sequence comes from Candidatus Pseudothioglobus sp. uisw_142, assembly GCF_059512465.1. NCBI lineage: Bacteria > Pseudomonadati > Pseudomonadota > Gammaproteobacteria > Pseudothioglobaceae (SeqCode) > Pseudothioglobus (SeqCode) > Candidatus Pseudothioglobus sp. uisw_142. The sequence continues at coordinate 724,179 of NZ_CM183452.1, read as the reverse complement.
TCATGTGGTTTTGGCGGTGTAAGAGAGTCAGGATTTGGAAGGGAAGGTGGAAAAGAGGGTCTGTATGAATACGTTAAGCCCCTTGGACTAAAGTTACCTGACAAAACATCTTCAATCTCTGCATCACTCAAACCAAAAGACAATGTCATTGATCGCACTCTGAAGTTTTACATTGGCGGCAAGCAAGTTAGGCCTGATGGTGGCCATAGCCTTGCTACTTTCAATGCAGATGGAACTCATGCTGTTTACGTAGGATCTGGCAATAGAAAAGATATACGGAATGCGGTCAGTGCCGCCTCCAAGGCTTCATCTTGGGGCTCCCAAAGTGGCCATGCAAGAGCTCAAGTCATCTATTTCATTGCAGAAAACTTATCGGTTAGAGAGTCTGAATGGATTCAACGATTGGTGTCTTTGTGTGGCGTTTCAAAAAAACAAGCTAAAGCACAATTTGATCAGAGTATTAGTAGACTTTTTAGCTACGCAGCTTGGGCTGATAAATATGATGGTGCTGTCCATAGTGCGCCATATCGAGGCGTTACTATGGCGCTTCCTGAGCCAATTGGAGTACTCTCTCAAATTGCTCCAGAGGAAACACCTCTTCTTTCTACAATTTCATTGATTGCTCCCGCAATAGCCATGGGCAATAGAGTTGTACTTATTCCTAGTGAGAGGTTTGCTAGCGTTGCCCTAGAGTTGGTGCAAGTGTTTGAAACTTCAGATGTTCCCGGTGGTGTCATCAATATTGTCAGTGGCAACAAACGAGAGCTCGCAGAGCAGCTTGCAGGTCATGCTGAAGTCGACGCAATGTGGTGTTGGGCTAGTCAAGAAACGGTCGCGTCAATAGAGACCATTAGTGCAACTGATCTAAAAAGGTTGTGGGTTCATCATGACGGAGACAGAGACTGGCTAGATCCAGAACAAGGTGAAAGCTCAGAATTTCTTAGAAACGCAACAGAAATAAAAAATATTTGGACGCCATACGGCGACTAAGAGTGAACCAATGAGCGAATTATTCCTTCCCCAAGAGTTAATCAGAAAAAAACGTGACGGTATTACTCTAACTGATCCTGAAATCGGCTTTCTTGTTCAGGGCATTAGTGATGGAAGTTTGACTGATGCGCAGCTTGGTGCATTTGCAATGGCTGTATTTAAGTGCGGCATGTCTTTGGATGAGCGTGTTGATTTGACTCGACATATGATGAACTCAGGCGAAACACTTCAATGGGGTCAGCTTGAGCTGGATGGTCCAGTCATTGATAAACACTCAACGGGAGGTGTTGGAGACAAAATAAGCTTAATGCTTGCGCCAATTGTTGCTTCTTGCGGAGGTTATGTTCCTATGATTTCAGGTCGTGGACTGGGACATACAGGTGGGACATTAGATAAACTCGAGAGCATTCCTGGTTATGATGGAACACCTAATAATTCTAAGTTTCAATCTCTTGTTAAAGAGGTGGGTTGCGCTATTATTGGACAAACTGCCAATTTAGCGCCAGCGGATCAGCGCTTTTATGCAACCAGAGACGTTACGGCGACTGTTGAATCGATTGATTTAATTACTGCATCAATATTATCTAAGAAGCTTGCTTCTGGACTCGATGCATTAGTTATGGATATCAAGACAGGTAATGGTGCTTTCGCAGCAGACTTCAAGATGGCTCAAGAGCTAGCCCAAAGCATTGCGAATGTATCGAGTCAATCTGGGGTTCCTACTAGTTGTTTGATTACAGATATGAATCAAGTTCTTGGACATAGTGTAGGAAATGCTACCGAAGTCAGTGAGTGTCTAGATTTTTTAATTAACCCTAATGAAGCAAATACTAGACTATTAAATCTAACAACTGAATTGGCTGCCTATATGCTTCAATTAAGTGGTCTAGAAAAAGATTTAGTTGCAGCCAGAAAGAAATCCCTAGAGGCACTTAATTCTGGCAGGGCTGCCTCTGTATTTGGAAAAATGATATTTGAACTTGGTGGGCCAATAGATTTATTAGAAAATCCATTAAAACACCTACCCTCAATGCCAGTGATTAGCTCAGTAAAGTCTCCATCTTCAGGTTATATCTCAGAGATTGATGTTCGTGCGGTTGGCCTTAGTATGATTCATTTAAAGGCTGGAAGAACGAAGTCTACTGATCCAATAGACCATGGTGTTGGACTGAGCGAAATTGTCAGTATCGGGCAATGGGTTAACAAGGGAGACTCTCTTGCAATGGCGCATTGTCGAGATAAAGATCAATTGAGCTATCTTGAAAAAACGCTTCCATCCTTAATTATTCTGAATGAGAATCAAAATGAAAGTCCTGTTTTAATCCACGAAGTGCTCAGCTCAACAACGGACTCTTCTCATGAATAGAGCAATCATCCTAGTATTGGACTCGCTTGGACTCGGCTCTAGTGATGACGCGCATCTTTATGGTGATGAGGGATCTGATACATTAGGACATATTATCGAAGAATGTGCTTCTGGAAGTGCGAATAGTGATAAACGAACTGGACCCCTAGTCATTCCAAATTTAATTAGATTGGGGCTTGGAGAAGCGGCTATAGCAAGCCGAAAAGCAACTCTTCCAATTGATAGAGTAATCCCAGAAGGTTCTTTTGGATATGCTAAAGAAGTTAGTGCAGGGAAAGATACGCCTAGTGGGCATTGGGAAATTTGTGGACTGCCCGTTCCATTTGAGTGGGGCGTATTTCCAAAGACCAAAAACTGCTTCCCAGAAACACTGATTAATGAACTTATGAAGGAAGGTGATATTCTTGGCACCTTGGCTAATAAGCACGCCTCAGGCACTAAAGTTATCGAAGAATTTGGTGAAGAGCATATCCGCTCTGGATTACCAATCTGCTATACCTCTGCAGACTCAGTATTTCAAATTGCAGCTCACGAAGAGCACTTTGGTCTTGAGAGGCTTTACAAATTATGTGAAGTTGCTAAACGACTCGTTGACCCACTTAACATTACTCGAGTAATTGCAAGGCCCTTTATTGGAAATTCAAAAGATGGATTTAAAAGGACTTCTAATCGAAGAGACATAACAACACCGCCAAATGACTTGACATTACTCGATAACATTATTGAGGCTAAAGGGCAGGTTGTCTCAGTAGGCAAGATTGGTGATATTTTCTCCAATCAAGGCGTCAGCTATACTGTCAAAGCCCCTAATAACATGGGTCTAGTTGATCAGCTTCTCTCAGAAATGAAAAAAGTTAATGAAGGCTTAATCTTTGTTAATCTTGTAGACTTTGATACTAATTTTGGCCATCGCAGAGATCTCTCAGGATATGCTTCGGCGCTTGAAGAGTTTGACAATAGAATTCCTGAAATTGAGTCCAATCTTCAAAAAAATGATCTTGTTCTCATTACTGCTGATCATGGCTGTGACCCATCATGGCCTGGGAGTGACCATACTCGTGAGCATGTTCCAGTAGTATTCTATGGAAAGACAATCAAAAATAACAACCTAGGCAAAAGAGATACTTTTGCAGACATGGGCCAGACCATTGCTCATCACCTCCAAATTAAGTCTCTTAAAAATGGAACAGCTTGCAATCTTCAGTAAATGACAAGCCAGATATCACAACTTCCAAAAATCGAACTTCATAGTCATCTTGAAGGAACTCTCAAACCAGAACTTGTTAATGTCATTGCTAAAAGAAATGGTATTCATGTTGACCAAAATCTTTTCGATAGTCACGGTGAGTATGCCTGGACTGATTTTACTAGCTTTCTTTCTGCCTATGATGCAGCAAGCTCTTGTCTAAAAAATGGTAATGACTATAGGGACATTACTTACGAATACTTTAAGTCTTGTGCCTCAGAAAACGTCATCTATGCTGAAACATTTATCTCTCCGGATCACGCTGCTGATTGCGGAATTACATACGATGACATGATTTCTGGATGTGTTCAAGGAATTGATGATGCTGAGAGGGATTTTGGAATTATTGGTCGCATTATTGTTACTTGCGTCAGACACCTAGGTCCTCAGCAAGGAGTCAATGTTGCCAAACAGATGGTAGACAATCCTCACCCATATATTGTTGGCTTCGGAATGGGTGGTGATGAAAATGCCTTCACTCTTGAAGACTATGCCCCAGCATTTAATATTGCAGCAGAGGCCGGATATCCTTGCACTGTTCATGCTGGAGAGCTATGCGGCCCAGAGAGCGTTTGGGATGCAATTAATTTCCTACCTATTCGACGCATAGGGCATGGCGTCAATAGTATTATGGATGCAAAATTACTTGATGAACTTGTCAAACGCAATATTCATTTAGAGATTTGCCCAGGAAGTAATTTATCTTTGTCCATTTTTGCAGACTGGGAAAGTCACCCTCTCCCATCTTTTATTTCTAAGGGAATCAGTGTTAGCCTTAATTCTGACGATCCACCCTTTTTTCATACCTCTATAGGCTTAGAGTATATCAATAGTGCCAAACATATGGACATAAGTCTTGAAGCACTAAAAAAAATCTCTCTAATGGCGATGGATGCTTCATTTGCAGACGCTGATACAAAATCCCGCCTAATAAATAAAATTATTGAATTCTAAATAACAATTTTATAAATCAAAAGTTAAAAACCCTATAAAATTTATGTATAAATTCTTGGAATCTTAAAATGTCAATTGCAAAAACATATATTACAGCTGATGAACTTGTTCATGACTCCTTTAAACTTGGAGTTCAAATCCATAATAGTGGCTTCAAGCCTGACTTTATTGTAGGCGTTTGGAGAGGAGGAACTCCAGTTGGTATAGCCATTCAAGAAATACTCGCTTATTTAGGAAATGACTCAGACCACATAGCTATTCGTACCTCTTCGTACTATGGTCTAAATCAACAATCTAAAGAGGTGAGAGTTCATGGTATAGACTATCTTATTAGCCACATGAATGCTGAGGATAAATTACTCATTGTTGATGATGTTTTTGATTCTGGAAGAAGCATTAAAGCAATATTAGATACACTTCAAGATAAAGCAAGAAAAAATATTCCACATGACATTCGTATGGCAATGCCTTGGTATAAGCCTGAGAGAAATATTATAGATGTAGAGCCTGATTATTTCATTCATGAAACTGATGATTGGTTAGTTTTCCCACATGAAATGGATGGACTTACAGAAGAAGAAATTTTCGAAAATAAAGAGGGTATGAAGGAAATTTTATCTCAAGTTAAAAAGTAATATGACTAACTCACTTAACCTTTAATTACGTCCCAAAGACCATAAAAGATAGCGAGCCATATCAGCCCTTTTATAAGAAAAAAAAGAAAAGGCAGGCCAATCAATAGCCATTTGTTTTTAATGCGCTTTTTAAGGAATTTAATCACTAAAGTGACAGGCAACGCTATGGCTTGATGAGGATTCGATAAACTCTGGCTTTTCGATTGAGCAAATCTCTTGCGCTTTATGACATCTCGTCCTAAATACACAGCCTGAAGGTGGATTGATTGGTGAGGGTAAGTCACCCTCTATTAAAATTAATTCCTTATTTTTTTCAATACTAGGATCAGGAATTGGGACTGCAGAAATCAGCGCTTGTGTATAGGGGTGCCTCGGATATTGATAAATCTCATTACTGTTTGCAAGTTCAACCATATTTCCCAAATAGAGCACCATAATTTTTGTACTAATATGCTTCACAACACTTAAATCGTGAGCAATAAATATCAGTGCTAAGTCCATCTCTTGCTGTAAATCCATCAGTAAATTTACAACTTGTGCCTGTATCGAAACATCTAGAGCTGAAACTGGCTCATCACAAATAATCAGCTTTGGTTTTAATATTAAAGCGCGAGCTATACCAATTCTTTGGCACTGCCCCCCTGAGAATTCATGAGGATATCTATTAACTAGATTATCAAGAAGTCCCACTTTATTCATCACATCACTCACTCGAGCCTGCACATCAGATTCAGGCGTTTTGGGATAGTGCGTTCTTAAAGGTTCAGCAATAATTTCTCCAATGTTCATTCTTGGATTTAGGCTTGCCAAAGGGTCTTGAAAAATCATTTGGATTTGTTTGCGATATTGCCTTGTTTCAGAATTACTGAGGCTTAGAAGATCATTTCCAAGCCATAGAACCTTGCCAGCTTCAGCTGGAACCATTTTAACAATGGCCCTTGCCAAGGTAGATTTACCGCAGCCTGACTCCCCAACAATGCCTAATGTCTCTCCTGAATTTAAAGTGAACGAAATATCATTCACTGCTTTAAGTTTTTTTGGCTTCGTCCAGGGCATATCGCCTTCAGAACTAACATCAAAGCTTACCTTTAAGTTTTCTACCTGAAGAATTGTCTGTTTACTCATACTATTCTCTCAACCTCGACGTGACAAGCCCTGTAATGACCATTCTTATTTACACTAGACAAAATCGGAGATACGTTTGAGCATTTATCATTAGAGTAATTACATCTTGGTGAAAATGGACAGCCTTCAGGGGGCTTCATCATGTTTGGAGGGTTGCCCGGGATTGTGATTAATCTCTCCTCTGAATCATTCAGTCTAGGAACAGCGCTCATTAAACCCTGAGTGTATGGATGTGTTGGCTTTGAATATAGGCTTTCTGTTTTCCCAATTTCCATGATTTCACCGCCATACATAACCAACATATCATCACTGTTACCAGCAACGATTCCTAGATCATGAGTAATTAAAATAATAGACATCCCAAAGTCTTTCTGAAGGTCTGCCAGAAGCTGCATTATTTGAGCCTGAACTGTAACATCAAGCGCAGTAGTAGGCTCATCAGCGATCAGTAGCTTAGGTCGGCATAATAGAGACATAGCAATCATTACGCGCTGCCTCATCCCTCCTGAGAATTCATGAGGATACATTCTGATTCGGTTACTTGCATCAGGAATCCTTACAGCATCCAGCATGCTAATTGACTGTTTAAGTGCGTCTGATTTTGAGAGTCCTTGATGGTGCACTAGTACTTCAGTCATTTGGTCAGAGACTCTGACATAGGGATTAAGGCTCGTCATCGGGTCTTGAAAAATCATGGCGATTTTTTCTGCTCGAATCTTGTTTAGTTGCTTGTTAGAGAGATTAAGAATTTCTTCGCCTTGAAATTTAACACTTCCAGTTGCGTATCCATTGTGATCCAAAAGACCAGTCATAGCAAATACAGTTTGACTTTTGCCACTACCTGACTCACCAACAATAGCTAAAATCTTCCCTTCATCTAATGAAAAGTTGACATTATTAACAGCGTTGACTTCACCATCAGCGGTTTCAAATCTGACCTTTAGATTGCTGACTTCTAATAAACTCATTTAGAACTACCTTTCCTTTGGATCGAGCGCATCGCGAAGACCATCCCCAATAAAATAAAAACAAAAAAGACTGACAACAAAAAAAGCTAGTGGAAAGAGTAGTTGCCACTCGGTGTCATAACTGATTGTTCCTGCCCCTTCCTTTATTAAAGCGCCCCAGCTAGTTGAAGGCTCCTGAACTCCCAAACCTAAGAAAGAAATAAAACTCTCTGCAAGAATAATTCCAGGAACCAATAAGGTTGCGTAGACTGCTACAATTCCCAAAAGATTAGGAACAATATGACGCGTTATAATCTTGAAATCACTCACACCAGTAACTTTTGCTGCCTCGATAAATTCTTTATTCTTTAGGTTAAGTGTTTGACCTCGAACAATCCTGCTCATATCAAGCCAAGATAGAAGCCCAATTCCAATAAACAGCATCCCAATTGATCGTCCAAAAACTACGAGAAGGAGAATTAAAACAAACATATAGGGAATTGACATCAATATATCAACAATTCGCATCATGATTTGATCTGTCTTGCCTCCTAAATATCCTGAAGTAGCGCCATATAACGTTCCAACAATCACTGCAACTGATGCACCTAACACTCCCACCATTAAGGAAATTTGTGTGCCCTGTATAACTCTTGAATAGAGATCGCGTCCAAGATCATCCGTACCAAAGTAATGGCCACTCTCAATAGAGGGCATTCCAACTCTAGCAGCAGAGCCCATTGCATTCCAATCGATCTGTTCATAGCTCCAGACAGCAAAGTAAGGACCTACAAAGGAAAAAGAAACAATTAGGATTAATACAAATAGACTCAAAGTTGCAGCCTTATTTTGAATAAAACGCAACCTGGCATCTTTCCAGAGAGAGCGTCCAGCTCCATTCTCAGAGAGATTCTCTGCCATATTTTTGATCTTGTTTTTATTAGCCACTATCATTTAATTAATACCGTATTTTGGGGTCTATCCAGGCATATAACAGATCAGCGATCAAACTAAATAAAATAGTAAGCCCCCCTACAACAATTGTTATTCCCATCATGACTGAATAGTCACGATTAAAAGCTGCATTAACAAAAAAGTAGCCCATTCCCCCTGTTGAAAAATAAATATCAATGATAACTGAGCCCGTAATCAGTCCAACGAATGCTGGCCCCAAATAAGAAATAACTGGAAGAAGGGATGGTTTGAGAACATGCCTAAAGAAAATCACCTTCGTTGGAAGGCCTTTAGATTTAGCTGTTCTAATATAGTTAGTGTTTAAGACCTCTAGCATTGATGATCGAGTAATTCGAGCAATTGAAGCCATATAGCTTGTAGAGAGTGCGATCACTGGCATAACGAGGTATTCCCATGAACCCCCATTCCAGCCCCCTCCAGGAAGCCAATCTAACCAGAGTGTAAAAACAATAATTAAAAGAGGTGCCATGACAAAATTTGGTAATACTTGCGCTCCAATTGAGACTCCTACAGCTAGGTAATCTATCCAAGTATTTTTTCGAATAGCTGCGATAGCTCCCAAAGGAATTCCAACTCCAACGGCGGCAATAAATGACCAAAAACCATACTTCAAAGTAATTGGAAAACCATGACCAATTATCTCATTAACAGTTCTGTCATGATATTTGTAGGACGGTCCGAAATCAAACTCAGTGACAACACCCCACAAATAATTAATCATTTGACGCCATATGGGCTGATCTAAGCCATACTTGGCTTCAATATTAGCAAGAACTTGAGCGGGTAGTGGCCTCTCGGATGTAAAGGGACCTCCGGGTGCAGCGTGCATCAAATAGAAACTCACAGCAATTAAGATTAGAAGTGTGGGTATTGCAATTCCAATCCGCTTTATTATGTAGTTGATCATTTCCGAAATAGACCAGTAAATATTTAAAGAATTATTGTACCGTACAAACAAAAAAAAGCACCACACAATAACTGTGTGGTGCTTTATTTTTTTTAGAACTAAAGGTTACTTCGCAACTTTATAAAGGTTACGAGAGTATACGTTCTGTTCTACGTTGTTATAAGGCCAACCTTTAACGTCAGTCTTAAGCATGAATACACCTGCATAGTGATAAATTGGAATCACTGGCATTTCATTTGCCAAGATTTCTTCAACACGAGTGTAATTAGATGATGCATCATCCATAGTTCTAGCATCTAACATTAGAGCGTCTACTTCAGCATTGCTGAATTTACCATCATTGTAGCCAGATGGTGAAGTTAGTAGATCTAGGAATGTTGAAGCTTCGTTATAGTCACCACACCATGCACCACGAGCTAACTCAAAACCTTGAGCACCACGTGTTTTCAAGAATGTTTTCCATTCTTGATTCGCCAAAGTAACTTTAGCACCAAGCACTTCCTTCCACATTTGTTGAGCCGCAATTGCAATCTTCTTATGTCCTTCAGAAGTATTGTAGATGTACTCAAAGCTAAGTGGATTATCAGCACCATAGCCTGCTTCGGCAAGAAGCTCTTTTGCTTTAGCTTCACGCTCATCTTGAGACATTTGGCCAAATGCTACTGGAGGAACTTCAAAACCAGCAGTTGCACCAGGTGTGAATGTGAACGCATTAATTTGCCCTGCTTGCAAGATTTTTTCAGTAATTACTGAACGATCAATCGCATGTGCAAGAGCTTGACGAACTCTAACATCTTTAAAAGCCTCTGGACCACTATCAGACAAGTTAAAAGTCATATAGTAGTTACAAAGTCTTGGGAATGATGTTGCTTCATCAGGATAGTCCTGCTTCAAGCGAATGTATTGACCTGAAGGCACTGTACCTTTGTCAAGTTCATTAGCTAAATAACGAGTAAAGTCAACATTTTCGTCATTAATCACAAGAGCGACAACCTTTTCTAGAATTGTATCATCGTTATTCCAATACATTGGATTACGCTCACGAACTGAACGCTCATTAGGAATATGCTCTGTTAAAACGTAAGCACCATTAGACACAATATTTTCTGGCTTAGTCCAGTCATTTCCTGAAGTTCTAACTATCCATTCAGGTGAAGGAAAGGTAGAAGAGTGAGTCGTCATTGCTGCAAAATATGGCAATGATGAAGTCAATCTTACCTCAAGCGTGTGATTATCTAATGCAGTAACACCTAGAGTTTCAGGTGCAGCATCGCCCGACATTACGTCACCAACATTTTCAAGTGCCATAATTTCAGCAAACCATGAATATGGTGAAGCGGTAGCAGGATCAGCAAGACGTCTCCAAGCATAAACAAAGTCATGTGCAGTTACAGGGTTACCATCTGACCACATCGCGTTATCACGAAGTGTAAATGTATAAACGTCCTTTGCATCATTAGTTGAATATCCAGTAGCAACACCCGGAACAAGATTTCCATCAGCGTCTTGATTCATTAGACCTTCAAAAAGGTCACGAACAATGTCAGCACCTGACACGTCTTCAACAATTTGTGGGTCTACCGAAGTAAATTCGTCCAACAAACTATAAGTAAATGTCTGGTCTTCGGCAAGAGTTTCTCCTGTTACTGGATGTGTCGCTGCAAATACTGCTGATGAAGCAAACAAAGCCAATACAAAACCCGTAGCCAAAGATTTTGGCAAATAGTTCATATTTCTCTCCTTAATATTAAAAAAAACAAAAACCCTTCATATTTAAATGAGGATAAAAGAAGTTTATACTTTTTTTAATGACTAAGGTTATTTTTTGAAGAATTTCAGAGACAAAAAAGCCTGAATTAGTTCAGGCTTTTAAATAATATGGTGGGGCGTGAGCGACTTGAACGCTCGACCAGCGGATTAAAAGTCCGATGCTCTACCAACTGAGCTAACGCCCCATATAAAAACGAGAAATTATACTGAACTAAAGTTCATTAATCAATCGTAAATTAGCCTTTATTAACTGCTTCTTTAAGTTGCTTTCCAGGCTTAAAAAATGGTACAAATTTTTCAGCAACTTCCGTCTTTTGGCCAGTCTTTGGATTAATACCAAGTCTGCCTTTTCTGTGTCTTTTTTGGAAACCGCCAAATCCTCGAACTTCAACACCCTTACCTGAGACAATTGCAGAACTTATCTCTTCTAAAATAATTTCAACGGATTGTTTTGCTTCTGAACGAGTAATTTTAATTTCTTTTGAAACAGCTTCAATGAGATCGATTTTTTTCATATAAAAAGTTGCTGCCATGCCTGAACATAGCAGCTATAGTATATTTTTATTTATCTTTGGCTTCTTTTAATAAGTCACCAAGTGTTGAGCCAGAAGCTTGTGATGACTGACTATTGTAGTCTTCCATAGCAGCTTTCTCTTCAACAGAGTCCTTAGCCTTCATACTGAGGTTTACTTTTCTTGTTCTCTTATCAATTAAAGTAATAGCAACTTCTACTTCCTCTCCTTGCTTAAGAACTGAAGAGGCATCCTCAACTCTGTCTTGTGAAATTTCAGAGGCCTTTAGATAGCCTGTGATACCTTCAGCTAAAACAATAACAGCGCCTCTTGCATCGACTTCTTGAATCGTTCCTTTTACAATCGATCCCTTAGAATTTGCAGTTGCATATTGTGAGAAGTTGTCTGATGTTAATTGCTTAATTCCTAATGAGATTCTTTCCTTCTCAGCGTCTATATTGAGAATAACGACATCCAGTTCTTGACCTTTTGAGTATGTTGAAACGACTTGGTCAGCAGATTGCTTCTCCCAAGAGATATCAGCTAAATGGATAAGTCCATCAATTCCACCAGGAAGTCCAACAAACAGACCAAAGTCAGTGATAGATTTAACAGTAACATTAATCATATCACCCTTATTATGCGATGACTCAAAAGCCTCCCAAGGGTTCTCTTTGGCTTGTTTCATACTTAATGAAATTCTATGCTTTGACTCTTGAACATCAAGAACAACAACTTCAACCTCTTGTCCAAGCTTCACGAACTTAGAAGGTCTGGCATTTGCATTTGTCCAATCCATCTCACTCACATGAACCAATCCTTCAACGCCCTCTTCAATTCTTACGAAAGCTCCATAGTCAGTTAGGTTAGAAACAACACCTGAAACCTTCTTACCCATTGGTAGACGCTCAGAAATATTATCCCAAGGACTTGGCGTTAACTGCTTGAGTCCAAGTGATACTCTCATTTTCTCTTTATCGTAACTTAGAACTTTGACAGTAATCTTGTCACCGATAGAAAGTTTTTCAGATGGATGGTTAACTCTTTGCCAAGAAATATCAGTGATATGAAGCAGGCCATCAACGCCGCCTAGATCCACAAAAGCACCATAGTCAGCAAGGTTCTTAACAATTCCTTCAACCTCTTTACCAGTATCAAGATTCTCAATAAGAGCCTCTCTATCTGCAGAGTTAACTTCTTGCATAACCGCTTTTCTAGAAATTACGATATTATTTCTAACTTCATCCATTTTAATAACTAAAGCTTCAATTTCTTGCCCTAATAGGAAGTCAAAATCTTTAACAGGACGCACATCCACGAGTGAGCCAGGTAAAAAGGCTTTGATGACACCAATATCTACTGTCATTCCACCTTTAACTGATCCTGTAACAATTCCTTTGACGACTTCTTTAGAGTTCATTGCAGCTTCAAGCTCTTGCCACATCTTAATGCGTTTTGCCTTCTCGCGAGATAAAAGCGTATGGCCTAAACCATCATCAATTGAGTCAAGGGCAACTTCAACTACATCACCTTCGGTGATTTCAAGTTCGCCTTTGGCATCTTTAAATTCGTTTAATGAAATAAAACCTTCAGACTTCAAGCCAACATTGATAATCGCTTTTTCGCGATTCATGCTGACGACTGTTCCCATTAATAGGGCGCCCGGTTTTACGTTTTGTTGTATTTCGCTATTCTCAAATAGCTCTGAAAATGATTCTGACATATGATCTCGATGTTGACCGGTAAATGTTAAGTTATATCGGTTTAAACTTAACTCTTATCGGGTTAATTAAAAAAAGGTTTGACCGCTCAAACCTTAACTAGTGTCATTACTTTTGTAACGACTTCATTAATCGTCAGATTTGACGTATCTATGATTAATGCATCTTTAGCTGGTTTAAGAGGAGAGTGTTTGCGACTTGCGTCTCTTTCATCTCTTTTCTTAACCTCATCTAAAGTGTGGGAAATGTTACCAGCAATGCCCTTGTCTTGCAACTGTTTTAGTCGTCTTTTAGCTCTTTCCTCAACATTTGCCGTTAAAAAGACCTTAAAGGGTGCGTCTTTAAATACAACGGTGCCCATATCCCTTCCATCAGCAACTAACCCAGGCAGTTCTTTGAACCTTTGTTGTCTAACTAGAAGTGACTCTCTTAGAGAGCCAATCATAGCAAATTTTGAGGCCAGTTCAGCAGTTTTCTCTGTTCGCAGTTCGGATGAAACTTCAATATGATCTAAGTAAACACTGAGCTTCTTATTTTCTAGATCAGATTCAAACTTAAGATTTAAATTCGCTGCCAAGCTTAATAACGCCTCAGTGTCCTTAATAGTGATGTTTCTTTTAGATGCTGCTAAAGCGAATGCCCTATAGATTGCTCCTGAATCTAGAAGATTCCAGCTCAAAGTTGAGGCAACGAAGTTTGCAACTGTTCCCTTTCCTACACCACTCGGTCCATCTATAGTTAAAACTGGAATCATAATTACAAATTAACACTCGCGCCTAAGTCACTTTTCATACTCAGGCCTCATATGAGGAAATAGCAAGACATCTCTGATCGATGCTGAATTAGTGAACAACATAACAAGACGATCTATGCCAATCCCCTCCCCCGCTGTTGGAGGCATTCCATACTCAAGTGCTCTAATATAGTCAGCATCATAATGCATAGCTTCATCATCACCGGCATCCTTCTCGCTCACTTGGTCTCTGAACCTTTGGGCTTGGTCCTCTGAGTCATTGAGCTCTGAGAATCCATTTGCAATTTCTCGACCACCAATAAACAATTCAAATCGATCCGTTATAAAAGAGTTATTATCATTCCTGCGCGCTAGTGGGGAAACTTCAGTTGGGTATTCGGTAACAAAGGTAGGTTGGATCAATTTTTCTTCAACTGTGGCCTCAAAAATTTCTATTTGAATCTTGCCGAGCCCCCAACTATCTTTAATGTGAATACCCAGAGATTTTGCAGTCATATTAGCGTTATCTTCTGATAAGTCAGAGATTGACAAAGTTGGATTATATTTTAGTATTGAATCAACCACACTAAGGCGATCAAAAGGCTTTGAGAAATCAAACTCATTGCCCTGGTAATTAATAGTATTTGACTTACAAACATCTGAAGCAATACCCCTTAATAACTTTTCAGTCAAATCCATATAGTCATGATAGGTAGCGTAAGCTTGATAGAATTCAGCCATTGTAAATTCAGGGTTATGTCTTGGTGAGAGGCCTTCATTCCTGAAGTTACGATTAATCTCAAACACTCGATCTAAGCCTCCTACCACGAGCCTCTTAAGGTACAACTCAGGTGCAATTCTTAAATATAAATCCATGTCCAAAGCATTGTGATGTGTGATGAATGGTTTGGCAGCAGCGCCGCCAGGAATGACCTGCATCATTGGCGTCTCAACCTCCAGATAATCATGCTCAATAAAGAACTGCCTGATATAAGAGATGATTTGAGATCTTAACTTAAAAACCCTTCTTGAGTCTTCATTCATAATTAAGTCAACGTATCGCTGACGGTAAATAGTCTCCTGGTCAGACAAGCCATGAAATTTCTCTGGTAAGGGCCTTAGAGACTTTGTTAGCAATCTTATGTCGTTGACTCTGACAGAGAGTTCGCCTGTCTGCGTTTTAAAGAGAGTGCCAGAGGCGCCAACAATGTCACCAATATCCCACTTCTTAAACTGTTCATTATAAAAATCATCTTTGAGCTCATCTCGTGTAACGAACAGCTGAATTTGTCCAGAGGTATCTTGAAGCTGAACAAAGCTTGCTTTGCCCATTATTCTCTTGAGCATGATGCGCCCAGCAATTGTCACTGATTCGTTAATATCTTGAAGCTCTTCGTTAGAATTTTCATCAAACTTAGAGTGAATATCTAAAGCTAAGTTGAGCGGCTTGAAGTCATTAACATAGGGGTTACCGGCTTCTCTCAGCAAAGCTAATTTTGATTTTCTTTCAGCTATCAATTTGTTTTCGTCTAGATCGCTCACATTTATCCTATTGTTTTTTTGATTGTTCAATTTCTTCTTGGGCCAGTTTTTTTGCTTTAGCAAAATCTTTTTCAGACAATTTACTTTTACCTAGTCGCTTATATACTGACCCACGATTATAGTATGCCTGATAAAAATTATTATCTAAATCAATTGCAAGTGTTAAATCGTTAAGCGCCAATTCATCTTTTGCTATTTTAGAGTAAGCATTACCCCTATTATAGTAAGCTGCAATATATTCTGAATCCAAAGCGATTGCCCTAGAGTAGATTTCAATTGAATCACTACTCTTATTGAGACGATCATAACAGTTCCCTAAGTTGTTAAGGGCGCCTACATCCTCAGGCTTAATTTTGAGTGCAGATTCAAAGAAATTAATCGCTTCATTAAAATTTTCGTTCTCTTGCTCCATATAGGCCAAACAAAAGAATGCTTCAGAGCTATTAGGGTTCGCCTTAATGGCTTTAGCCATACTCTCATAGGCAAGATCATTATTACCTTGTTGAAGATGCAAATTACCAAGATTGAGTTGCGCATTGGCAGACAACTCTTGTGTAACTGAGGGGTGATTTAAAAGTTCATTCCAAGATTGAATTGCAAGGGAGAGTTGCCCATCCTTTTGATTTGAATAGGCCTTTACAATTAAATCACTGATTTCATTCTCACTCATATTAGATTCACTTATTAAACTACTTTAATAATTTTTTAGCTTTTTCAATGTCACTCTCGCTGATAGCTTCTTTATTAGTCTTTTTTCGAGTTGATCGAAACAAGTAGAATAAAGAGAGAAGCAGAGCTATAAGAGGGGCAAACCATAGTAGATAGGTCTTTGGACTGACTGGCGGTTTATAGACAACAAACTCTCCATATCGCTCGACCATGAAAGAATAGATTTCAGAATCGGATTGATTGTGTAATATCATCTCGCGCACCTTCCCCCTCAAATCTTTAGCAAGGTCTGAGTTTGAACCCCCAATGCTCTGGCCTTGGCATACTGGGCAGCGAATATTTTCAATCAACTCGGTGTATCGACTTTCCTGTTTTGTGGTTTCAAAGTCACTGACTTCGATACTTTCAGCGAAAGGTGCCTGAATAAGTAAAAGTCCAATTACAAAATGAATAAAATAACGCATTAGTAAAGCTGTTATTTAAAGTTTCAATTTTAACTTATGCCACTTATAACCTTAGACAATATTTCTCTTAGATTTTCTGAAAAAGTGATCCTTGATGAAATCAATGCAACCATTCATAAAGGGGACAAGATTGGTCTCATTGGTCGCAATGGCGAAGGTAAATCTACTTTTTTAAAAGTCCTAGCTGGAATAGTGACAGCAGATGATGGCGATCTTAAGATTCAAAATAGCACAAGAATTAGCTATCTAGAGCAGCAGCCACCTGAAGATAACGACAATACACTTTTCAATATTGTTGCGCATGGGCTTGGAGAGAGTGGAAAAATTATATCAAAGTATCATAATGCTTTAAAAGATGGAAATATTTCTGAAAGTTCTCTATTACAAGAACAAATTGAGAGTCAAGATTTGTGGCCTTATTTACATAAAATTGAAACTATCTTAAATCGATTTAAGCTTTCTGCTGATACATCCTTATCAACTCTCTCTGGGGGATGGAAGAGAAGAGTAATGCTTGCAAAAGCCATAGTACAAGAGCCAGATATTCTTTTGCTGGATGAGCCCACTAACCATATGGATATCACTGCGATTCTTGATTTGGAAAAAATGCTTAAAGATTTTCATGGAACTTTAATTTTGATCAGTCATGATCGCTCGTTTGTTAAGGGAATTGTCAATAAGATCTTTGATTTAGATCGTGGCAATCTATCCATATTTGATTGTGGTTACCAAGATTACCTAAAACGGAAAGAAAATTTGCTTAATAGTGAAGAGCTTGAAAATGCAAGGTTCAATAAAAAGCTCGCTCAGGAGGAAGCCTGGATTCGTCAAGGGATCAAAGCAAGGAGAACTCGTAATGAAGGAAGAGTTAGGGCGCTTGAAGCTATGCGTAAACAATTTTTCAGTAAGCGCAAACAGCAAGGAAACGTCAAGATTCATGCGTTAGAAGATGAGAAGCGCGTTTCTAAAATAGTTTTTGAAGTTAAAAATATTGACTTCTCAATAGAAGAGCTTGAGCTTGTAAAGGAGTTTTCTCTTCTCGTTTTAAAAGGTGAAAAAATTGGAATTATTGGAGGCAATGGGTCTGGCAAATCAACCTTAATAAAGTTGCTTCTTGGAGAGCTTCTTCCTAGTGAAGGAAATATAAGGCGCTCAAAAACGATTCAGCTTGCCTACTTTGATCAAATGAGAGAGTCGCTTGATCCTAACATAAAGGCTATGGATTTTGTCTCTGGTGGTAAAGACTATATTGATATTAATGGAAAAAGTAAACATGTTATCGGCTATCTCAGACAGTTCCTGTTTACAGGCAAACAAGCAATGGCGCCTATTAAAATGTTCTCTGGTGGCGAAAAAAATCGGCTAATGCTTGCAAAAATTTTATCTCAGCCAGCCAACTTATTAGTTCTTGATGAGCCCACCAATGATCTGGATGTTGAAACGCTTGAACTTTTAGAGGAGATGTTGGTTGATTATGCGGGCACACTCATCCTAATATCTCATGACAGAACCTTCTTAAATAACATCGTCAGCTCAACCATCGTGATGGAAGGTAGCGCTGTTATTGAGCAGTATTCTGGAGGCTATGATGACTACATACTTCAAAAAAATGACAGATTAAATGATAAAGCTCCAAAACAGTCTACTAATAAATCTAAATCCAAAAAATCTTCTCAAAAGCTCTCCTACAATGATCAGCAACTATTAAAATCTTTACCTGAGAAAATTGAAGACTTGGAAAATAAGATCACGATGGCGCAAAAAATGTTGTCAGATCCAGATTTTTATCAAAACCCAGATGCTCAAAATTTGACAATTAAACTCAGCACTATGGAAAAAGAAATAGGTCAGCTTTATGATAAATGGAGTGAATTAGATAATGGATAATAGCAATGTGCCACTCATTGTTGATCTTGATCACACCCTAATTGAAACCGATTTATTGTTTTTATCGTCATTAGGCGTACTATCAAAGAGGCCCTGGTTAATTGGACATTACTTATTCTGGTTATCTAAAGGGAAAGGTTTTTTAAAAGATCAGCTTGTTAGACGATTTGAAATTAACATTCCTGAACTGCCTTATAATGAGAGTGTTATAAGCTATATTATGGAACGCAAAAAAGAGGGTTCTAAAATTGTTTTGGCAACTGCTTCACACAAAAATTATGCCTTTGCTGTTGCGAAACATCTCAAATTTTTTGATGATGTGATGGCCACGAATAAAGATTTTAATCTCTCAAGTCAAAACAAGGCAGATACGTTAGTTGATCGATTTGGAGAAAAAAACTTTGACTACATGGGAGATCATATGAGAGACCTTCCAGTGTGGGAAGTGTCCAGACTATCCATTATTGTGAATGCGACAAACCGAATCATAACGAACACAAAGCATCTTAAAACCTTTGTGCTATCCAGTAAAGCTTAAGACCCTTCTACCAAATAAGATAGTCCTGATAGAACCAAAAAAATTACAAAGGTAGCGCTAAGAACATAAGTTGCAATTTTTGATAATGAAACATTTTTTCCCATGACGCGCATGTTGAATAACCAAATAAGATAACTTACAACAAGAGCAGCGACTAAAAGTCTGAGTATAAACATAGATTCAATTTATTTCTTTAAAGATTCTCGTATTTTAGTCGCTAATTTATAATTAATGCCAACTACTTTTTGAAGCTCATCAACGCTTGCATTTTCTATTTCTTGAATACCACCAAAGTGATTTAATAGTGCACTTCTTTTGTTTACGCCAACCCCCTTGATGGACTCCAAAGAAGACTGAGTTCTTTTTTTAGCTCTTTTCTTGCGATGATTTTTGATTGCAAATCGATGTGACTCATCTCTGATATGGTTGATTAAAAGAAGAGCAGGATCAAATGGTGGAAGAGAAATTCTTTTTACTTTGTCATTCTCAACGGTGATTAAAGTCTCTAGCCCTGCTTTTCTGCCCTCACCCTTAGCAACACCAACCAGGAGAACTGAATCAATTCCAATAGAATTCATAACCATAATAGCTTGGTTAAGTTGACCCAATCCGCCATCAATAAAAACAATATCTGGCATCTCTTTTTTAAACTCTAGAAGACGAGAATACCTTCTAAAGACGGCCTGATTTATCGCTGCATAATCATCGCCAGGAGTTATATCTTTGATGTTGAACTGTCTATACTCACTAGTCTTGGGCAATCCTTTTTCAAACACAACACAAGAGGCAGTTGTCGCCTCTCCCATGGTGTGACTGATGTCAAAACACTCCATCACCTCAGGCAGTGAATCTAGTGCTAAGGTTTTTTGAATCCCCTCAAGCTGCTTCTTTTTTGTATACTTAAGTAAAAGGCGCTGCTTTAAATTTTCTTTAGCGTTTAAAGTTGCCATTTCCAAAAACAGTTTTTTATCAATCTTTGGTTTATGAATGAGCTTTGTTGATAGCCCAGACTCTAAAAGCACCTTATCATCGAGCTTGTGACTAATAACTATCTCCTTCGGGGTGTTTTTACCTAAATAATAGAGTGGTAAAAAAGCGCTTAGGACTCTTTCACAAGAATCTTTTTTTGCATTTTTTGGAAAGAATGTCTCGTTACCAATTTGTTTTCCTGAGCGAACAAAAACAATCTCAATGCAGTGCACCTCGGCATCTTTTAAGATGCTAACAACATCCATATCAGATGTAAATTGAGAGCTGTGTTTCTCTTGAATTGTTCTGAGACTGATGAGCTGATCTCTGTATTTTGCAGCAGCTTCAAAATCAAGATCGATAGAAGCAGACTTCATTTTTTTGGATACCTGATTGAGGAGCTTTGTTGACTTACCATTTAAGAATAGAGAGACCAATTCAACATCCTGGTCATACCTTTCCTCTGATATTTTTCCAACGCATGGAGCGCTGCATAATCCAATTTGGTACTCGAGACAGGGTCGTGATCGTGCCCTGTAGAAACTGTTACTGCATTGTCTCACCTTAAAGATTTTTTTTAAAAGAACTAAAGCATCTCTTGCTGCATACTTCGAAGGATAAGGGCCAAAATAGTGATAATCTTTATTCTTTTTTCCTCTAAAGATCCCTAAGCGGGGATGCTTGTCGTTACTTATATAAATGTATGGATAGCTTTTTGAATCCTTAAGAAGAATATTGTACTTCGGCTTAAACTGTTTAATGAGATCATTCTCTAAAA
The DNA here is from genome assembly GCF_059512465.1 of Candidatus Pseudothioglobus sp. uisw_142. NCBI lineage: Bacteria > Pseudomonadati > Pseudomonadota > Gammaproteobacteria > Pseudothioglobaceae (SeqCode) > Pseudothioglobus (SeqCode) > Candidatus Pseudothioglobus sp. uisw_142. Next base: position 703,451 of record NZ_CM183452.1, on the reverse strand, counting down.
GAAGTGCTTGAGTTTCAGTTTTGGTAATGATGATTGAAAAATCATCAATATTTTTCTGGAGTAACTGCGTTTTTTCGTCCTGATTTGACTTAACAAAATAATTTGAAACACGGTTTTTTAAGTTTTTTGCTTTACCAACATAGATAACTTTTCCAGATTTATCAAGCATCTTATAGATGCCAGAATCTTTAGTTAGGTTTTCTAATTTTATTTTTAGATTTTCGTTTTTCATTTCAATAATTTATTTCACAGTTATAGTACAATACCATCATGAAATTTGTCCTTAATATTTTAAAGGCATTCCTGATTAATTTTCTCATTATCGGAATAATACATGCCTCAACCAACTGCCCCTCAATTTCACCAAAATCCGCTGGTGACGGACCTACGGAACAGGTTGAAGCCATTCTGAATGATGTCGTCTGCGCATTTATTGATTTGCACAATCAAAGCAATGGAACATTTTCGTCAACTCTTAATCTAACCAAAAAGAAAATTATTCCTTATATTAATCTTGAGCATAGCACTAAACTTGCTTTGGGTGATCACTGGATAAATCTTAATTTACAACAAAAAAAAGTATTTGAAAGAGATATAAAAAATTCTTTAATTAATGATTATGTAGGCATATTGGCTGAAATTAAAGACTGGAAAGATATAAATATCAAAGTAGATGAAAACTACACTCAAAATGCAAACAAAGCAAGGGTTAAAATAATGGTTTCAATTGGTCTTGATACCTCCAATGCTACTGTAACTCTCAAATTAATTAACGAAAATAGATGGAAAATTTATGATTTAGAATATCAATCAATTAGTATCCTTGATATAGAAAAAATTGGTTATGACTCCAAAATTAAACGCCAAGGCGTAGAGAAGTTAATTCAAAAAATGCTCTCTAAATCTTAAATAAATGTATAAATTGCTTATCAATGGAGGTGTTCCCTTAAAAGGAAGCATTAAAACCTCTGGCTCAAAAAATGCAACCTTGCCAATCTTTTTTGCATCAATCCTCTCTGATGGTCCTCTTAAGCTCTCTAATACTCCTCAACTGAGTGATGTTTCAACAACACTAAGACTGCTCATGGATATGGGATCAAATTTTGTCCTCGAAGAAGATGGTTCGATATTTATTGACTCTTCATCGCTCACCAATTTAACCGCTGAATACTCACTCGTTAAAACCATGCGCGCGTCTATCTTAACTCTTGGTCCCATGCTTGCTAAATACAAGAAAGCTAAAATATCTCTCCCTGGAGGCTGCGCTATTGGAACTCGTCCAGTAAACCTTCACCTTGATGCTCTAGAGAAGATGGGCGCCAAAATAGAAGTAAAAAATGGTTATATTTATGCTTCAACGAAAGAGCTTGTTGGTGCGCAGATTAACTTTGATTTAATTTCTGTTACTGCGACTGAAAATATCATTATGGCTTCAACTCTTGCTAAAGGCATTACTACACTTAATAATGCCGCACAGGAACCTGAGGTAACCGATCTTATTCGATGCCTGAAGAAAATGGGCGCAAAAATTTCAGGTGAGAATACCTCGACTCTTGTGATTGAAGGCGTTGATCACTTAAGCGGTGTTGAATATTCTATTAGTCCTGATCGAATCGAGGCTGGAACTTACCTTGTTGCAGCTGCTATAACGGGGGGTAAAATTACGGTTAATAATATTGAGCCAGATGCTATGAGGGCTGTTATTGGTAAGCTCATTGAAACTGGAGCAGATATTCAAACGAATCAAAATTCTATTAAGCTTGATATGAAAGGAAAAAGACCTAATTCTGTCAATATTAGAACAAGTGCTTATCCAAACTTTCCAACAGATATGCAGGCCCAATTCATGGCACTTAATTCAATTGCTGAGGGAAGTAGTACAATTACAGAGACGATTTTCGAAAATCGCTTTATGCACGTTCCTGAGCTTAGCCGAATGGGAGCCAACCTCAAACTAGAAGGCAACACAGTCGTTTGTAAAGGGGTAAAATCTTTGTCTGGCGCGAATTTGATGGCTACAGATCTTAGAGCTTCTGCCAGTCTAGTATTGGCTGGTCTAGCTGCTCAAGGGTCGACAACAATCGAGCGCGTCTATCATCTTGATCGTGGTTATGAGATGATTGAAGAAAAATTTAAAATGTTAGGCGCAGATATTGAACGCGTTCAACACTAGAATAACAAGACAACTAGATAATAACTATGTTAACGATTGCGCTATCGAAAGGTCGTATATTAGACCAAACTCTGCCACTTCTTGAGAAAGCAGGAATCAGCATTGCAAAGAGTGAGCTGGAGAGTAGAAAATTAATTCTAGATACTAACCTCAGTGACGTTAAAGTGGTTGTGATTAGGGCGAGTGATGTCCCTGTTTTTGTTCAGCACGGGGCTGCTGATATAGGTATTGCAGGCAAAGACGTTTTGTTAGAGCATGGTGCAAACGGAATTTTTGAGTTGCTAGATTTAGGTATCTCTAAATGCAGACTTATGGTTGCCTCTAAAAAAGGTCAAGACTTAAACAAGAGCACTCTGAAGGTTGCGACAAAGTATGTCAAATCAGCAAAAGAGTATTTTTATAAGCAAGGCAAGCAGGTTGAAGTCATTAAGCTTTATGGTGCTATGGAGCTTGCGCCCATTGTTGGGCTTTCAGACTGCATCGTTGATCTTGTAGACACCGGAAACACTTTAAAGGCAAACAATTTAGTCCCGCTTGAATTAATACAACAAATCAGCTCGAGACTCATTGTCAACTCTGCTGCTTTCAACACAAAACACAAAGAAATGAATCATTGGATCCAAAAAATAGAGCAAAACTTATGATTAATAAGTTATCCTCTAAGGATCAAAATTTCACTACTCAGCTTAACTCATTAACGTCTTGGGGTAACTCTTCCAATGAAGAGGTAAACAACATAGTTAGAAAAATTATTGATGACGTTATCAAAAATGGTGACCAGTCTGTTATAGATTACACTCAAAAATTTGACTCTGTTGATAAAGTCTCTATTTCTGAGCTCGTTATCACAAAAGACAGACTTAAAGATTCTTTTGATAATTTAGATGAGGAGCAAAAAACAGCCCTTTCTTTAGCTGCAGACCGGATAAGGTCTTATCACCAAAAGCAAATTCAACAGTCGTGGAGCTATACTGAAGAGGATGGAACCGTTTTAGGTCAAAAAATTATTCCCTTAGAGCGAGCTGGACTCTACGTTCCTGGAGGAAAAGCTGCTTACCCATCTTCTGTCCTTATGAACGCTATACCGGCAAAAGTAGCCGGCGTCGAAGAGCTCGTCATGGTTGTACCCGCTCCTAAAGGTCTCATCAATGAGCTCGTTTTAGCTGCTGCTTATGTTGCTGGGGTTGACCTTGTATTTACAATTGGAGGTGCGCAAGCCATCGCAGCACTTGCTTATGGAACTGAAACGATCCCAAAAGTAGATAAGATTGTTGGTCCTGGCAATATTTATGTGGCCACAGCAAAGAGACACGTTTTTGGTCAGGTCGGCATTGATATGATCGCGGGCCCTTCAGAAATACTGATTATTTGTGATGGCACAACGAATCCAGATTGGATTGCGATGGATCTTTTCTCACAGGCCGAGCATGATGAAGATGCTCAGGCAATCCTTCTTTGTCCAGATGAAGCCTTTATAAGTCAGGTTGAAGAGAGTATTAAAAAGCTACTTCCTTCAATGGATCGAGAAGAAATCATTAGAACTTCATTGAAGAATAGAGGCGCTCTCATTTTGACTAAAGATATTGCTGAGGCGATTCAAATTTCTAATGACATAGCGCCAGAGCATCTTGAGCTTTCAGTCGATGAACCTGAGGGAATTGTTGATCAAATCAAACATGCGGGTGCAATCTTTATGGGCAAGTACTCTTCTGAATCGCTTGGAGATTATTGCGCCGGAACAAACCATGTCCTTCCAACGTCAGGCACTGCAAGGTTTTCATCGCCGCTTGGTGTCTATGACTTTACAAAGAGATCAAGTATCATTATGGCTTCGAAAGATGGCGCCAATAAACTTGGCAAGACTGCCTCAACGCTGGCTTATGGTGAAGGCCTTCAGGCGCATGCTCTATCAGCTCTTTATCGAACAGATAAAGAGTAGCTATCCAGGCATTGCTTGGTAATAACCGTTTTCTTTAATGACCTTAATGGGCCAGTCAAAAAGATTGGTCAGGTTCGCATTTGTTAAAATTTCATCCTTGTTGCCATCGTCAATAATTTCACCCTCTTTTAAAAGAATGACTCTGGTTACCTCGGGTGGTATTTCATGAACGTGATGCGTTACCAAGACCACTTTTTTGCCCATACTGATGAGCTCTCTAATGATTTCAAGATACTGAAAACAGGTACTCATATCTAGGCCACTTGTAGGCTCATCGAACACTAGAACGGCAGGATCATTGACCAGAGATCTTGCCAGCAAGAATTTTCGTTGCTCTCCTGTAGACATCGAAGAGAATGCTCTATCTTGCAAATCAGATATAGACAATAGATCCATCACCTCTTGGGCGCGATTTAATTTCTCATCTTCAAATTTTTGGTGCTGCCATATCCCGTCGCTCGAATAAAAACCAGAAAGAACAACATACAAACCAATCGCACTCTCAGAATAACCATACTGAAGGTGCTGGGAGACGACGCCAAGGTTTGACCTTAGGTCGTCAACATTCCACTTGTCTTTTTCAAAAATCTTAAGACTGCTCTTGGGATCTTCAACGATGTAAAGTTCTCGATTTAAGAGCTTAAGGAGGGTTGTTTTGCCAGAGCCATTTGGACCTAGAATGACAGTGCTTTGACTTTCATCAATCGTTAAAGAGAAATTATCAAGGACCTTGTTTCTTCCTTGAAATACCGTTATGTTTTGAAGATCGATAATATTCATCAATTTCCACTATTGCATTAAACACAAAGAAGCTGGCTAATCATACCATGAGAAATAGTTTTTCTTAGATTGGCTTTTTTTAAGGCTTAAACGAGGTAATAACTGAGATAAGAACATTCCAGAAAGCATTAATCCACAACCGATAAGACCTCTTGTTGATAAGTTTTCATCTAATATGAGCCAACCACCAAGAACTGCAAAAGCTCCCTCTAATCCCAATATGATAGCAGCGTGAGATGATTTAGCGTGCTGCTGTGCAACAACCTGAAGCGTATATCCGACGCCAATTGACATAACTCCAGCATAAAGCAGCGGAATTGCAGTATCGACAATCATCTGCAAAGTGATCACTTCGATAGCAATTGCGATAAAGAAACTCAAAACGCCCGAAACAACATACTGAATCAGGGAAAGCTTTAAAGGATCCATGCTTTTAGCAACATAGCCCACGACTAAAATATGTGCAGCAAAGAAAACAGCGCATATAAGCTGAAGCAGATCACCGCGTGCAATACTAAAGTCATCATTGATACTTAGAAGATAGAGCCCTATGACTGCTATAAATGCACCCAGCCAAGTTCCAGAGCCAGTTCTTTGACCAAAAAAGATACCAATCAGCGGTACAAAAAAAATGTACAAACCAGTTATAAAACCGGCTTTTCCAGCAGTTGTATACTGAATTCCAACTTGCTGAAAACTGGAAGCTAAAAATAAAAATAATCCAGCAATTATGCCTGCAATTAATAATTTTTTAGTTGATGTTTCCTTGTTTGTTGGGGTCTTATTTTTCTTTGACAGATACCAGACCAATGGAAATAAAACAGCTGAGCCTATAAAGAATCTAGCAGCATTAAAGAAAAATGGGCCCATCGTCTCCATGCCTTCTCGCTGCGCAACAAACGCAAATCCCCATATTGCTGCTGCAAGAAGCATAATGAGATCGGCCCTAATTACTTTATTTTTTATCATTAGTCTTAATTAAAGAATTGAATGTTAAGCAGCCATGCATTTTAGTCAAAAATAAATGACCTATCATTCTTTTATTACTAACCTTTATCCAGATTATTGGAATACCAAGAATGTATAAATAATGTTAATAGCACTATAAAGCCACCAATTAATGCGCTACTTGAAGGCTCTTCACTAATGATTAACCATCCGGCTACAATTCCAAAAACTGCCCCTAACGGCATAAACATTCCTACTTCAGTTGCTGGGATATACCTGCCCGCACTTGTAATCAAACTAAAAGATAATGCCTGCATTACGCCCATTGCAAAAATATAGATCATATTATCAAAGCTCAATATCACTGCTTCAATAAAAACCAAAGCAACCACCGACTGAACGAGTCCATTAATACCCATAGCAGGAATCATACTTATATCTTTATTTTTTCTTATAAGAGTAAAACCAGTCGCACCCAAAGTTACAGAAAGAAGTGCCAGTAGATTTCCATAGAGATTTGAACCCTTAGTCTCTCCGCTCATCACAATATAAATTCCAATGACAACAATAACCATTGAAATCCAAGTAAAAATTCCTGACTTTTCTCTTAGAATAAGCCATGAAATAACCGCAATCATCATTGGCATGATGCTCACAATAACAAGCGTACTGGCTATTGTAGTGTGTTGAATTGAAAACACAAATGTCACACTTCCAAGGCCCGTAAGGATGCCAATGAATATGCCGTCTTTACCTATCTGTTTAACTTCATCAACAGCTTTAGAGCCTGAAGTCATCAAAAGAATAATAAGAACGCCAATTGCGAAAAAAAAGCCACGCCAAAAAATAATTGACCAGCTGTCTGCATCAGCTAAACGAATTAAGACGCCATCAGGTGTTAATATAAAAACACCAAGAAAAGCCATCAACATGCCTTTTAAGTGAGAAGACATCTAATAATCCCTAGATTTTTTCAAGTTTATGAGCTTGATTAGTGCTATACCAGGAATGCAAGAATAAGGTAACAATAACAATAGAGCCTCCAATGAGAGCATTCATTGTTGGTTCCTCTTTAATGATATACCAAGCAATCAACGAACCCAGAACAGTCTCTAAAGGCATAATCATTCCAACTTCAGCAGCAGGCATATACCTTGGCGCAATGGTGATTAAACTAAAGGAGATTGAAAGTATGACGCCCATTGCAATAATATAAGAAATTACTTCTTTGGGGATCGCTATTGTATTGGCCATAAAAACAGCTATTATTGCTGCAATAAGGCCACCAATGGCATTCACAGGGACCATATTGATGTCTTTATATTTTCTAGTCAGCGTAAAGGTAAAGCCCATCATTACAGCAGTGATAAGAGCAAAAAAGTCACCCACAAGGCTCTTACCGCCGACACTGCCACTCATCACAATATAAATTCCAATAAAAACAATAATCATTGCAATCCAGGTCACCAAGCTAGACTTCTCTCGAAGCAAGACCCACGCCACAATTGCAATCATGATGGGGCCCGTACTGATAATAACGAGAGCATTTGCAATCGATGTGTAGACAATAGCAAAGACAAATGTTCCTGTACTAATGCCTGAAAAGAAACCAATTAACAAGCCGCCCTTTCCAATATTTTTGAATTCTGATATGGTCTTAGAGCGATACTTTAAAAAGACCAGTGTCGAGACTCCAACTGCATATAAAGCTCCTCTCCAAAAAAGCACCGTCCAACTATCAACATCAGGGGATGCATCCTCGACTAATCTAATTAAAACTGAATCAGGGCTGAGGATGACTACCGCAAAGATAGTCATTAAGAGTCCTTTTAAATGATTACTCATAGCATCAATTTGATCAATTTAAAAAATCATTGATCAAAGCAATAACTTTAATTAAAAATTAAAGAATCTTTCTGATTGAAAATTTGCAAATTTGAGTAGTTACGTAAAGCCAAGTAAGACCCAAAGATTGCGCCTGACCAGATGAGATCTCCTGCGATTGTGTTTTGGAAAAAAGGAATCGCCATCGTATAGCAAAGAACGAGACCTTCAAATGTTTTTGCGTACATCGGAGAGAACGCCCAAACTGCAAAATTCGTTGCTATAAAGAACACGCTTGAGCTCGCAAGAGCCGCACCAGCTATTCTCAAAACACCGAGCTTTTTCTGAAGAAAGTTCTTAAATACAATTGGAAACAGTAATGCCAAATAAACAACAAACATGGACTTAGACCCAAACCATTCTGCAGACAATGTTCCAAAGGCAAAGTAATCACATAGAAGCATTGTTACCACTACAGCAACAACGGCCATATATCTCTTAACGAAAATAAAGCCTGCAAACAGAGCAATCGCCGCCATCGGCGTAAAGTTTGGTGGATGCGGAAGCAGTCTTCCTGCAACACCTAGGGCAATTAAGACTGCCAAAATAACTAAATAACTAAAACTTGAGTTAAGTTTATAATCTTGATTGTCCATCTTTTCTCTCCATTAAATTTGAAACAATAATATCTTAAAAGTCTTCCATATTCAAGCGAATAAATGTGTCGTCTAAAAGAATCACATCTTGCGCTCCAACCATCGACATCGAGCCGTTCACATACAAAGCCCAATAGGTATTTCCAATAGCCTCAACTCCGCCCAGAGCCATGATTTGAGGACCATAGCTTGTATCTTTCACTCCTACAACAACTAACTGCTTAATAGCTTCATAAACATTCAAACCTTTTTCAACCATCTTAACAGCTGTTAAATTGATCGTGTCGTCTGCAGTAACTGCCAATGTAAGCTGGACCGATTCAGGCAACTCGTCGGCATAAGATACCGAAGAGAGTATTGAAAAAAGACTTATCAAAAGTAGAGTAAAGATTTTGAGATTTAATTTCATCAATAATCTAGGCTAAATAATTGGTCGAATTTTATATCAAAAACGATAAACTGCAAGATGCATCAACAAAAATAATTCTAGCCTTACCCTTTATTTCTTAATAGTTCTGTATTTGTTTTCTATTCTTTTTCTTCTTTTTCTAAATGCCAAACCTTTGAAACAATTTTCCAGCCGTTCTGACCTTTAACAAATGCTAAGTGATCAACAAAAACATTCTTGGGTGTTTGGATTCTAATTTTCACTGAAGAACTCATAGGAGATAAGTAATCAATCATTAGTACTTCTGATTTCATGATTTGACCAACACTTGCCGGCGAAGTTCTTGTTGATACATCTTCTAAAAAACTATCAATTGTTTCTACAAAAATATTTCCATTATCTGCATCAAAAAGACTTGATTCAGGGTGAAATACTTCTTTCAATTTAGACACATCACACTCGTGAATTCCTTCAAAATACAAATGAACTGCTTCTAATAAATCTTTCATTTTCTATTCTCTCTGCGCACTTATTTTCAGAATAACTGAGCTAGAAAGGAAATTTCTTATTACCAAAGCCAGGCATCTTTGACATATCAGGCATACCGCCCTGCCCCTGCATATCGCCCATCTGCTGCATCATCTTTTTCATCTTACCGCCCTTCATCTTTTTCATTGTTTTTTGCATCTTTTCGAACTGCTTCAATAATTTATTGACATGCTGAACATCGGTCCCAGAGCCGTTCGCAATTCTCTTTTTGCGAGAACCTTTGATTAAATTGACGTGGTTTCTTTCTTTAGGCGTCATTGAATTAATAATAGCAATCATTCTGGAGCTCTCAGAGTCACCAATCACCTGATTTTTAACGCTTTGTGGAATTTGCCCCATTCCAGGGAGTTTATCCATCAAAGCTCCCATTCCGCCCATCTCCTGCATCTGCATCAACTGATCTCTCATATCATCAAGATCAAATCGGCCTTTTGCCATTTTTTGGACATTTTTTTGGGCTTTCTTGTGATCAACCTTCTTAGAAATTTCATCAACAAGAGAAAGGACATCTCCCATTCCAAGTATTCGAGAAACAATCCTATCTGGATGAAAAGGTTCTAGAGCATCAGTTTTTTCACCCACACCCATAAATTTAATAGGCTTGCCGGTGATATGTCTCACTGAAAGCGCCGCACCACCTCTGGCATCACCATCCGTCTTCGTGAGGATGACGCCCGTCAATGGGAGTTTATCTGAGAATGCTTTTGCAGTATGAGCTGCATCTTGACCGGTCATTGAATCAACAACGAATAGTGTTTCAATCGGATTGACTTTCTTTTGAAGCAATTGGATCTCTGACATCATCTGCTCATCAATCGCAAGTCTGCCTGCGGTATCGACTAAGAGTACATCGTGAAACTGAGATTGTGCTTGCTTTTTAGCATCACTGACTATTTTTTCAGGCTTGTCATCAATCGTTGATGGGAAAAAATCAACATCGATCTGTTCTGCAAGAACTTTCAACTGCTCTATCGCTGCAGGCCTGTAGACATCTGCACTTACAACAAGTACTTTCTTTTTTTGCTCCTCTTTAAGGAACCTTGCAAGCTTTGCAATGGACGTTGTCTTACCAGAACCCTGAAGACCCGCAACCATGACTACGGCTGGTGGCTGAGTTGAAAGGTTTAAGGATTCATTTTGACCACCGATAACCTCAGTTAACTCTGACTCGACTAGCTTGACAAAGGCTTGGGATGGGCTGAGTCCTTCACCTACCTTAAGACCCACCGCTTTGGTTTGAACACGTTCAATGAAATACTTAATGACATCAAGCGCTACATCGGCCTCAAGAAGGGATCGTCTGACTTCACGAATAGCCTCTTTAATGTTGCCTTCAGATAATTTATTTTTGCCTTGAAGGGCCTTAAAACTATTGGATAGACGATCTGTTAAATTATCAAACATTACTTTCTAGCTCATTGAAATATCGTATTATATAATCTTTTGCAAAGACAAAGCTAGAGATGCCTTTACTACACACTCTACCATTTATTGCTTATTTGCTCGCTGGGCTTCTTCTGACTCGCTATTTTCTACTAGACACAGTAACAAGCCAACATCGATTAGTCGTCAACTTAATGCTCTTAGTCGCTGTCTCCTCGCACGGATACATACTGTTTGAAATGTGGCAGCATAACGGCGTTTTTTTTGGGCTCACTGTAAGTGTTTCTTTTGTGGCATGGGTTGTAGCAACGTTATTATTTCTAACCTCCTTCACAAAACCAATTCACTCTTTGGGGATGCTGGTATACCCGCTAAGCGCTATAGCTGTGATTGTCTCCTTTTTGTTTCCTGGAAGTGAAGGAAAGCTCCTTTCCATCTCGATTGCTGCGCATGTTTTTTTATCAATCGGAGCGTATGCCCTTCTCGCTCTTGCGGTTGGTCAATCAATCCTTTTGAGTATTCAGGAGCGCCTGCTGCACGAACATAACTTCAACACCTTTGTAGACAAACTTCCAGCACTTCAAACCATGGAAGACTTTCTCTATCAGACGCTAAAGATGGGTTTTTTACTGCTCACGCTCTCACTAATATCGGGTTACTTTTATATTTCTGATTTCTTCACCCAGCAGCTGACCTACAAAACAATCTTATCAGTCATGGCTTGGATCGGTTTTGCTGTCATTTTATTTGGCCACATGATCTTTGGATGGAGAGGAAAGCTCATTGTCTTATCGACCCAGGTTGCCTTCGCGGTTCTCGTCTTATCTTATTTTGGTACGAAGTTCTTTATAGAGGTTTTAGCAGCATAATGTTAGCCTTATGAAAACGCACAAAACATTAAAAGGTGAGTGTCTATGTGGTGAGGTCTCCTGGCAGCTATCAGGTCCCTATGAATTTTTTGGTATGTGCCAGTGCTCTAGGTGCAGAAAGGTTACTGGCGCAGCATTTGCGACCAATTTGTTTGTGAAGGCTGAGCAGTTTAAATGGCTTTCGGGCAAAGAGATGGTGGATGAGTATGTGATGGAAGAGCCCAATACTTTTGGGAACGCCTTTTGTAAAAAGTGTGGCTCAAGGTCGCCAAGATTCTCTCCTGCAAGGGGCTGGATGATGGCGCCTCTTGGAAGCACTATGGAAACTCCTGAAATCGAGCCAACACTCGTCTGCGCAAAAGATCACACCGACTGGTTCAAAAAGCTGGAGGAGATGCTTTAGTCGATATGAAGGACGGCAAGAAACGCTTCTTGCGGAATATCCACCCTTCCAATTGAGCGCATTCTCTTCTTACCTTTCTTCTGCTTTTCAAGTAGCTTTCTTTTTCGAGTGATGTCACCACCGTAACACTTAGCGGTCACATTCTTTCTGAGCGCTTTGACATTAGTTCTAGAGATAATCTTAACGCCAATACAGGCCTGAATGGCGACATCAAACATCTGTCTTGGAATAAGCTCTTTCATTTTTTCTGCAATCTCACGGCCTTTATAGACCGAGTTGTCTCTATGAATAATGAGTGCTAATGCGTCAACACCTTCATTATTAATGAGAATATCTAGTCGGATTAAGTCAGAGGTCTGGTAGCGCTCAAATTGGTAGTCCATCGAGGCAAATCCGCGAGAGACTGATTTCAGTTTATCAAAGAAATCAAGAACGACCTCATTCAGAGGCAACTCATAAACAATTGAGACTTGCCTTCCCATATAGTTGATACTCTTTTGAACGCCTCTTTTTTCTACGCAGAGACTGATGACAGGCCCAACATACTCACTCGTCACCAATATATTTGCTGTGATGATTGGCTCCCTGAACTCAGCAATGGTTTGTGGTGGTGGCAGCTTTGAAGGGCTATCAATTCTGGAAACGTTCCCCTTGGTATCTAGAATCTCATAGATTACAGTTGGCGCAGTCGTAATTAGATCGAGGTCATATTCACGCTCAAGTCTCTCTTGAACGATCTCCATATGTAGAAGACCCAAGAAACCAATTCGAAATCCAAACCCGAGAGCATCAGAGTTTTCTGGCTCGTACTGAAGTGCTGCGTCATTCAATCGCAGTTTTGCTAGCGCGTCTCTGAATTTTTCATAGTCCTCACCCGAGGTCGGAAATAAGCCGGCAAACACTCTTGGCTGAACCGGTTTAAATCCCTCAAGAGGGACATCAACAGGATTCTTGCTTCCTGTTATTGTATCGCCTACTGGAGCGCCATCAATGTTTTTAATGCTCGCTATTAAGAAGCCAACTTCACCAGCCTTTAAGCTTTCCGTTTTTGTTCTCTTAGGGGTAAAAATACCAACTTCGTCTACAAGATGCTCGCTCTTGTTTGAGAAGATTTTAATTTTTGTTTTGGGTTTTATCTCTCCGTCAATGACTCTTATTAAGGAGACAACGCCAAGATAATTATCAAACCATGAATCAATAATGAGCGCCTTAATTGGGGCATCTAAATCACCCTCTGGCGCAGGAATTTTCTCTACTATCTGCTCAAGGATTTCCTCTATACCAATGCCAGATTTGGCGCTCGCGTGAACGGCGTCATGCGCCTCAACGCCGACCACATCTTCAATCTCATCAACCACCCTCTCTGGCTCAGCAGCAGGAAGATCAATCTTATTGAGAACGGCCAATACTTCTAAGCCCTGATCCATCGCTGTATAACAATTGGCAACGGTTTGTGCTTCTACCCCCTGAGAGGCATCGACGATGAGTAAAGCGCCCTCACAGGCAGATAACGACCTTGAAACCTCGTAAGAAAAATCAACGTGTCCTGGGGTATCAATAAAGTTGAGCTGGTAGGTTTCTCCATCCTTTGAGTTAAAGTCAAGGGATACACTCTGCGACTTAATCGTGATACCTCTTTCTTTCTCAATGTCCATAGAGTCAAGAACCTGAGAAGACATCTCTCGATCACTGAGTCCGCCGCAAAATTGAATGAAGCGATCGGCAATGGTAGACTTGCCGTGATCGATGTGCGCAATGATAGAAAAATTTCGGATTTTTTGCATATCAATGATAAAATGACTGCTTTTATTAAAACCATGAGATTATATCGTATATGAATAAAGTAAACCCTACTACATGTGTCGCAACAAGTGATCTAAATGTAAACATTCCTGATGACCAAGGAAGAAATATTGTTCTCTACTTTTATCCGAAGGATGATACCCCTGGATGCACCATTGAAGGCAACGACTTTACAAGGCTGAATGAAGACTTTGCTGCAAATAATTCAGTGATCTATGGCGTCTCTAGAGACTCCATTGCATCGCACGATAAATTCATCAAGAAGTTCAACTACACAATCGACCTAATCTCAGACGAGGACGAGTCCTTGTGTAAGCAGTTTGATGTTTTAAAGCTTAAAAAAATGTACGGCAAAGAGCACATCGGTATCGTCAGATCAACTTTCGTTATTAGTCCGGACGGAGACATTCTCAAGCAGTGGGATAAAGTCAAGGTGGATGGACATGCTGAAGAAGTACTCGACTTTATAAAGGCGCTATGAATTCAAACGTTGACCACGAAGAGGTAAATAAATTTGCAGCCCTAGCAGCGCGCTGGTGGGATAGAAATTCAGAGTTTAAACCGCTACATGATATTAATCCGCTTCGACTTAACTATATCAAAGAGCAGTGCGGAGGCACTCTCGCAGGCAAACGCATTCTAGATGTCGGTTGCGGCGGCGGAATACTGAGCGAGTCTCTAGCGCTCGAGGGTGCTACTGTTGTTGGAATTGATCTCGCTGAAGCAGGACTTGAAGTGGCTAAACTTCATCTCCTCGAGTCTGGCCTGGATATTGATTACCAGTCCATATCAGCCGAGGATTTAGCTGAAAAAGAGACCGAATCTTTTGATGTCATCGCCTGCCTTGAAATGTTAGAGCATGTTCCTGACCCATCACTGGTGATCGAGGCCTGCTCAAGATTAGTGAAGCCACAAGGCCAAGTCTTCTTCTCAACGATTAACAGGAACCCCAAGTCATACTTCTTTGCCATTGTTGGCGCTGAATATGTCCTGAATCTTCTGCCGAAAGGGACCCACAACTATGAGAAGTTTATTCGTCCAAGCGAGATTGATGAGTGGGCTAGGTCATCTGACTTATCCATCAGCTCGATGATTGGAATGACCTACAATCCAATTACAAAAAAGTATAAGTTAGGTGACGATGTCAGTGTGAATTATATGGTCCACTACGAAAAAAAGTAGTCATCAAAGGCAAAAGATGCTTTTACATGAGTCATACAAAGAGAATGTATGGCACGGAAACCACAATTACTGGTATGAGAGTGGTCAAAAGATGAAAGAAAGTATCGATATTGATGGCCTATACTATAGAAGATGGGTCACTTGGCATGAAAACGGTCAAAAATTGGAAGAAGGAAAATGGACCAAGTGGGATGAGAAAGGGCAGATAATAGCTTAAGAAGATTACAAGGATGGAAAAGTCGTTTAATTATGAAAAAACTATTATTTACTTTAGTTTTGCTTTGTTTATTGATTAATAACCCGGCACGATCAGACTTTAATGATGGCTGGAGTGCATATTCTTCAGGTAATTATAAAAAGGCATTTACTGAATGGCTGCCATTTGCTGAGCAAGGCGATGCCCAGGCCCAGTACAACCTAGCTGGACTTTATGTTAATGGGTATGGTGTTGATCTAGATGAAGGTAAAGCTTTTAATTGGTATAAAAAATCTGCGCAACAAGGTCTGGCAAAAGCCCAATACAATGTTGGAGCTATGTATTTAACTTCGTCAGGTGTTGATCAATCATATAAAAAGGCAAAACACTGGTTAAGCCTTGCTTATGAAAACGGAATTGAAGATTCTAAGGCACTTTGGGATCAATATGAGCTCTGGAACTATTAATAGCATGCATAACATTCAACAAATATAGACCAAAATAAAAGGTATACTCTGAAAATAAACGTTCTAAAACTCAGGAGAGGCAAATGATTAAGAGAAATATAAAAGGAATGATGAAAGGTTTTACTTTAATAGAGCTTCTGATTGTAGTAGCTATTATTGGTATTTTAGCTGGTGTTGGAATTCCAATGTATAACGGCTACATGGCGAGTGCAAAAATAGAAAGCACAAACACTAACCACTCAAATACTAAGAGCTTCATTGCAGCATCTTTCACTAAATGTTCAGCTGGATCAACTAAAATCGTTTTAGGTACTTCATCGGCAGACTGTAACTCAAATGGATTAGCTACTAATTTCGCCACATACTTTAATTCAATCAATAAAAATCCTCATCAAACATCGCAGGCAGCTGTTGTAGTTAGTACTAGCAATACGCCTCCTCTTGGAGCTTCACACATTAGCTATAACAATAATACAATGACAATAATTACCAATATTGGTGATGAGAGTGGTGGAAACAAATATACTAGTAAAGAATCAATTGTTAAAGAATAACTTTTCTCTTAGCAGGAAATATAATCTTAAAACCCGCTTTTTAGCGGGTTTTACACTTATAGAGCTTTTAATAGTTGTTGCCATTATTGGTATTCTTTCTGCTGTCGGTATACCAATGTACAATGGCTTTATTCTAGATAGCAAGGAATCTGCAGCCAAAAATAACCTGAGGTCCATCTCCCTCATGGAGTCAGACTATTATTCAGAAAATAACGAATATTACTGGACTGATTCTGGCAACTCTCAAACCCCTCTTATAAATAATAACCTTTTTGGTGGAAAAAAAGTATTAGATGAGGATGGTCATTACTACTACTTTATTGGGATTCACAGAAACAACAATGTTAAAGGGTTTCAAGCATACGCGTATCCAAAATCTGGCAATAAGGGAACAAAATTTTGCATTAATAATTTTGAGGAAAAAATTAAAGAAAATTGTTAAAGTTAATCTATGGTAACAAATATCAAAAAAAGTTTTACTTTAATAGAGCTTTTGATTGTTGTGGCAATTATTGGTATTCTTGCAGGCGTTGGAATTCCAATGTACAACGGTTACATGGATGATGCAAAAAAAAGAGTTACCGAAGCAAATCATAATGTCATTTATGAATACATAGTAAATGAAACTACTAAATGCGAAATAAATTCATCAGCAGAATTGATGAATCTTAATGGAGAAAATTTATTAAAGTGCTCTGATTTTTTTGGTCCTAATGTTAATTGGGGAAATGTATCTGCCAAGATGAAATTATATTTTGACTCTCATATAGAGAATGCTTACAAAGCAGATAAGACAGCTATTCATACTGGCAGATATCAAGGTAATTGTGTTGCTAGTGGCACGAATCCAGAGAATTGGGGAGGCTTAAATGAACAAGGTACACACCATTTAGTGGTTGGCTGGTGGAAAAATTTAAACAAATTAACACTTTACCTTGATACTTGCATAGAGGCGAGTGGTAAAGCTTTAAGTAAAGCATACAACATTAGAGGTAGCGATTAAGCTTACAGCACTTCACCCAGTTGGAACATTGGCGTATACATTGCAACTAAAATACCCCCAACTGTCACACCCATAAATACCATCATTATTGGCTCTAGCATTGAAGTAAGACGTGAAATAGTTACATCCATCTCGCCCTCGTAATAGCTCGCGATAGAACCATACATTTCTTCCATATTTCCAGTCTTCTCTCCAACCGAAACTAGCGCTATAAATGATGGTGTAAAAATTGTTGGTGATTTTGCAAACAACTTTGACAATGGTTCGCCTGAAAAAACGCCACGCTTAATATCAATCATTGACTCTTGGATAACAATGTTGGTACTTGCGTTGGCTGCAATATCCAATGCCTCCATCTCAGGCACTCCAGCAGCCCGTAAATTACTGAGAATCATTGAGATTTTAGCTAGCGAGGATTTATTCACTAAGCCGCCAAAAAGTGGAATTTTCAATACAATGCTGTGCCACAGACGTCTCAACTTATAATTTTTTTTAATCGAAAATGAAGCAATAAAAAAAGCAGATATGAGTGATATAGCTAGAACGCCACCTTTTAATGGATCTCTCATAAAGTCACTTATATTGACAACCATTTGAGTGCTGCCTGGAAGACCACCAGGATTATTAGCAAACATATCTTGAAAAACAGGGACGACAAAAATCATCATAAGAACTACTACCGCTGTTGCTACAATCAGCAGGATGATTGGGTATGTAAGAGCGCTCTTAATGTCACTCTTAATTTTTTGCTGTTTTTCCATATTGATGACTAACTTTTGTAAAAATAATTGAACCTTACCGCTGGATTCTCCTGCTCGTAATAAATTGATATATACAGTATCAAAAACATCTTTATATTTCTCGAACGAATCGGACAAGGTTGTGCCAGACTCTACTGAATTGTGAATATCTTGAATAATTAACCTAAAGCCCTTATGTTTAGTTTGCCCTTCAATCATTGAAATAGTTTCAAGAATAGGTAAGCCAGCTCTTACCATTGTTTCAAACTTTTTAGTAAAGACAATAACTTCGTTTACCGGAATTTTTTTTGAGGCGCTCTTACCACTCTTTATTTTTGCTTCTTTTTGAGGCTTTGTCTCTTTACCAGAGAGCTTTACCAATGAGGTAATAATAATCTTGTCTTCTTTTAACTTGAATGCAGCTTCGTCTTTATTGAGAGCAGTAATTTGTCCTTCTGTATATTTGTTGGATTGGATACCTTTGTATGAGTATGTGACTGCCATTTTTCAACCAAATAATTAATCTAGTATTAATATTCTTTTGTATTCTTCTAAGCTAATATCACCCTGCTGAAGAAACATTCTCCCAACCTGCTGCATCGTTACAAAGTTATCTTTTTCTTTTGCAATTTTTGAGAGCTCTAAGGTAGTAGACTCTTTTAGAATAGCGGCTATGAGATTATCAGAAATTCTTAAAACTTCATAAATTCCTTTTCTGCCTTTATAGCCTGTATTTTTACATTTTTTACAGCCCTTTCCTTTGTATAGCGTCAGTCTTGAGGATTCTTCAGCTGAAAACCCTATAGATCTTAATTGGCTTTCATTAACTGACTGATCCTCTTCGATACAATCACTACAGTTTTTTCGAGCTAGACGTTGAGCAACAATCAATGTCAATGAAGAAGTAATTAAATACGGTTCAACCCCCATATTCATGAGTCTAGTGATTGTACTAACAGCATCATTTGTATGCAGCGTTGACATGACCAGGTGCCCAGTCAATGCGGCTTTGATAGCTATATCAACCGTATCTTTATCCCGTATTTCTCCAACCATTACAACCTCTGGATCTTGACGTAAAAAAGATCGCAAGGCTGACGAAAAGGTCATACCATAATCTGGATTAACATGAACTTGACCTATGCCATCAAGAACATACTCCACTGGATCTTCTGCGGTAAGAATATTTTTTTCAGGATCGTTGATTGAAGTTAGTGCGGCATAAAGAGTTGTTGATTTACCAGAGCCCGTTGGGCCTGTAACAAGAACCATACCTTGTGGCGATCTAATAGCTTTTTTGAAGGCCTGCTCATCTTCATCTTGAAAACCCAGTTTCTCGATTGATAAATCAATTGATTCTGTATCTAAGATTCTCATAACGACTCTCTCGCCATACTTTGTAGGCATAATTGAAATTCGAAAGTCAACCTCTTTACTGCCAAACTTAAGATTTATAGCGCCATCCTGAGCTAATCTTCTTTCAGCAATATTAAGTTTTGCCATTATCTTGATTCTAGTAACAATTTTCGAGTAATTCTCAAATAGCACCTTTGCAATTCCATCTTGCTCCATTAATACGCCATCAATTCTCCAGCGCATACTTGCTGAAGCCCTAAATATTTCGATATGGATGTCACTAACCCCTTCATTGATGGCGTCCTTAAGGCTTTTATCAATAAAATCAACTGCAACTGAATACTCCTTCCCTTTGGTTAAAGTAGACTCATCATTAAGTTTTGTTTTTTTCTTAGGTGGGCTTTTAACTCCATTAGAAACGCTATTATTTGCTTTGTTAATAGATGTTGTTGGCTGAGAATCTGAGTTTAAGCTATCTAAAATATCTCGTATTTGACTAAAGGTGACCAAATAAGGGTTAATTTTTTTATCAATCAGCAGCCCAATACTTTGGAGTTGATTCAAGGCAGAAGGCTCTGAAATAACAACATCCAAAGTGTCATCATGCATCTGGATAGGTGCAACTCTGTTTTCAGTAATATACTTTCTAGACAGCAATCCTGATGAGGTTAGCTCTAAATTATCTTGACTTAGCTCTTCTATACATTCCAGGTCATAGCTTCCAGAGAGTGCATTTCGAATAGTTTTTTCATCAGTAAAGCCAAAATCAACCAGCGTCTCAATGAGGCATTTATCACCCTCTAAGCTTGAAATTGTAGCTGAGCTTAACTGATCATCATTTATTAGGCCAAGGTTCAATATTAACGACGCAATTTGCTCAGCTGAATCTGTTGGAACTCTTAATGACATGACAGTTATATAATTCTTGGAGCCAAAAAGACGAGAAGTTCTTTTCTAACATCAGAGACTTTCTCATAGCGGAACAATTTTCCAACAAATGGCAAGTCACCAAAAACGGGAACCTTGTTCTCTGCATCCGTTGTCTCTTGTGTAAACACCCCACCAATAACAACAATTGTATCGTCTCTTATGAGAAGCTTAGTCGTGATCTCTCGGGTAGTAATAGGTGGATTCGCTTCATCATTTTTAGCTGTTTTCTTTTCAACCTTAACGGATAAGATAATATTTCCATCTCCAACAATAGTCGGCATGACAGTTAGCTTAACACCGGCCTCTTTAAACTGTATATCGGTACCCCCTCCCTCGGCCTCAGTTTTATAAGGGATCTCTTCACCTTGAATAATGACAGCTTCTTCACCATCAAGAGTAAAAACTCTTGGGTTAGAAAGCACTTTTGTAATGCCATCCTTTTCAGATGCCGATAGCTCAACCTTTAAATTTGAAGATGAAGTGCCAAGGATAAAACCAATTCCCCCGAGTGCTCCTGCAACCGCATTATTGGCTATTAATCCAGTTGTATCTCCAAGAGTTAATTCTCCTGGTGTTTCTGGCTGAGCGCCAGCAACTCCAGCGGCTTCCAAATCATACTCATTATTACCACCGAACGCATTTTTTATAACATCAGGGTTAGAGAGACCAAATTTAGCCCCTAACTCTTTCCCAAAATCATCCGTCGCTTCTACAATAAATGCTTCAATGAGTATTTGTTTTGTCCTAACATCAACCTCAGCAATTAACTTTGAAATTAAATCAAGCTCTGGTTTTGTAGCTTTAATAATCAAAGAGTTAAGTCTTTTATCAATGGTAATTTGCACTGCATTTCCATCTGAAGCCTCTCCTTCAGATCCTCCAGAACTCATTACACTTAATATCTCAGAACTAACTTCACTGGCCTCAGTGTAATACAATCTAAAGATTTCAGTATAAATTGGCTCAATGCCTCGCTGAGCATCTCTCGCTTTTTGCAAGTCCTCAATGCGCTGCAAGTCAAACTCTTCTTGAGCAACGAGCACGTCTTGGCTATGGATACGAATAATATTAGCCTCTTCATCTACATATTTAGCGAGTTTTTTCACTTTGAGAAGTGAATCTAGCGCTTTGTCCCAAGGCACATTAGTTAATTTAGCAGTTACTTTTCCCTGGACCTCTTCCCCTATCAAAATGTTCCTGCCTGTAATTTCAGAAAACATTACAGCCATATCCTGCACACTAATATTTTCAAAATTTAGAGATATAGGAAATATCTCACTTGAATCATTAGTGACATCCATATAGTTTATTATTTCTTCTTTATTGATCTCTCTTCTTTCATTTTTTGAGACTTTTTCTTGTTGCTCAGCATCGATAATGATTCTTGGACCTAGCGCTACAGTCTGAGCAATTACCTCTTTTCTGTCAGCGATAAAACTCTCTGGCTCCAACAAAACAGATTTGTTGGATTCGATAGCAGTGGAGTTGCAAGCAGATAAAAAAACTGACAATAAAGTTATTAAAAATATATTATTCTGTGTTTTCATTACTCGCACTCCTGTTTCTAACATTCAGTATAACAACCTTCTCTTCCTCAGTAACCTCAATACCTTGAGAATTAATATCAGATATTTTTCCCTCAGACTTTCCAAGTAAATCCCCAATTCTAATAAAGTATTCGGCCCCGTTATTGGCTCTTATAAGACCGAGCCTTGTAGAATCTGATACGATCACAGCCATCAAAATGTAATCTTGCACTTCGCTTTGAAGTAAAGGATGCACTCCTTCATCAACATCTAGCACAATGGGTGTATTAATCGCTGCAACCGTGTTACTATTTTCAGGATTTTCAAAAAGGGGTGTAAATGCATTTTCAGCCCAAGATGAGCCTATTATTGAAAACAAAATTAAAATTAGTAGTGGTAATAATGTTTGCTTTTTTCTCATGTCAAAACTCCTAATTAGGGTTTATATATTTTTCAGAATCATCTAAAGGGAAACGATAAGTCGCTATAGAGCTTGTAACTCTAACCTCGCCCCTCTTTGTTTCTGACTCCAAAACAACAATGGATTCATTTTTTAGGTTGATGATTTTCTTTAATTCAGCCAAGCCTTTTCTAAATTTTATATAATTACTAAAGTTTCCACTAATCTCGAAATCAACAATAAACTCGTAATAAGCAACTTTTTTTTGTTCACTATCAAACTCATCAGAAAACCCTGATTGGTCAGAGTCAACTTCAAAAATTGGCAGCTCCTCAGCACCTTTTTCTATTTTAGAAACCATTAAGTTGTTTCTTAATGCTAACATACTTATGTGACGATATAGGTCTTCTAACTCTTTGTCAGTATGAAACAAATTCGTAAGCTTATTGTAGTCTGCTTCTGCATTTATTAACTGGGCTTTAGATTTTTTAATGAGGCTATTTAACTCAATCACTTCAATTTTTAGATTTTCAACTTGAGAAATTTGATAATTTTTTTCCTTTAAGTCTTTCTGTGTTGGCAGGTAATACAAAAATAGATAGGCAGCAATCAAAGCAATCACTACGATGACTATAAGGATAATCTTTAGATATGGACTTGGTTGACTCTTACCTCCAGATTCATTACTCTTTTTAGAGAATAATCCTTTTAATAATTCACCAACGTCAACATTCATGTCAATTGCCATCGGTCGTCTCCTTTTGGTTAACTGTATCTTGGGCGGCTAAAGTGCAATTAATCGTAAAGGACTTTGCACTCTGATCATATATTGTTTCGACAGACATAGTTACTAAAGACGCCTTTTCAATAACTGAAACTTTTGACAGATTATCGATGAACGACAAGATGTTATTGTCACTGGTCGTTAAGCCATAAACCATGACTCCTTGCATGTCATCAAAATCTATTTTACTCAACTTTAAATACTGATTAGGAATAGCCTTATTAATGCCGATTAGGACAGAGTACATGAATTCTTGATTAGAGGTCATATTTTCGGTAGCCTTTAAGGTTCCAGCCAAAAGGTTTTTTTTCTGAATTAAATCCTCTAATTCAAGCTGTTTTTCATCTTTTTGCATCACCAGAGAATTGTATTCAAATAAAAGTGAGTCAACTCGTTCAACTTCATTTTTGTTCATTAGAAAATTCCAGACGCCCAATGAAATCGCGGCAATAATAAAAAGTACGATTCCCCAACGTGAAAAGAATTTTATTTTTTCCTGACTTCTAACATTTTCTCTGTTTGGCAAAAGGTTAATATTATTTGTCCCTGTTACATACTCATAGTAGCCAAAGACATCTAGCTTTCGGGTGGCTAAGCCCAGTGCAGATGAAAAAATTGAGCTGTTAAGCTCGGCAGATGATTTCTCAACTAAGTTTTCAGGAATCTTAACGCTCATTAATGGGTCAAAAACCTCGACATTGATGTCTGGCATTGCTTCATTAAAGTGAACCAAAATTCGATCGATAACGGGTATTGTTGATGAAATTAGAACTGACTCAATGGGCTTTATCTTGTATTTAGTTTGATATGATGAAATCATTTGCTTAACTTGCATTGAAAACCTTGAGCTAATCAACCTTAAAGATTCATCACTAACTTCACTATCCAGAAGAGTATTACGGTCCTTTTCAGATAAATAAATATCTGAAATGAAGGGGGAGTCTTCATGAAGAATCAAAATGTAATTCTCAAATGCTCCAAACTCAACTATGGAAACTGTCGAGTCTGATTTGGTTAAATCATCTCGCAGTGTGAGTGCATTTCTTGTAGCAAAGCAACGAACATCAACAACGACCGGGTTTAATCCTGCCTGTCTAACGATATTGAGATATTTATCTATATCGTCCAATTTAGAGGCAACAAACAACAAATGCATTTGGTTTTCTGATGGCTCTCGCTTTAAAACCTGCCAAAAAACCGAGTACTCTTCAAGGTCATCCGCAAGTTGGACTGCGTTTTCCCATAACGAGTCAGTCGCAACTGCCTCTTTGAGCTCCTCATCAGTCATCAATGGAAGTGGAATCACCTTAATAATCGCGCTACTCACAGGGATTGAGACTGCTGCGCTTTTTGTTTTAATTTTGCTTGATGATACTAACTGCAATAATTTATTAACATAAAGCTCAGGACTCTCAACAACATCGTTAAGGGAGCTACCCTCAATATATTTATATCCTAGCTTAGTGAGCGTCCATTTTTTCTTGCTAGATTCAAGCTGTGCAACCCTAATACAGCTTGGAGAAATATCAACTCCGACTACATCTTCTTGCTCAACAGTTAACTTGCTGAGGTAGTTGAGTATTAATTTAAGTATTTTTTTCATTATTTATTTGTAAATTAAGCAACAGAACTCATAACTTGAAATTTGATTATAGCTTTCATAATGAGCTGTAAGCGATGTTTTTATAAAATTATAAAGAAATATTAACACTTAAAATATTTCTCGCCAAGACTCAGTCGTGATTTTTCCTTGTATAGTCTTTTTATCTTCTTTTTCTACCGGTGTTAAGACGATTAGGTTTCCCTTTCGCTCCCCTATTTCTTTATCACCATCCTTCATCACTTCATCTTTATCGGCATCACCAGTGATACCAATATAGATTTTGTCCTTAAACACGACTGCTCCAGTAGCAATTCCTCCACCTAGCTCTGTCTCCCTTTCTTTATCACCACATGTATAGCCGTGCTCTGAAAGGGTTGCGTTTCCACTCTTGCATAGGTCTACAGTGTTGGGTATATAGCGTGAAGCGATTATGCTTTCATTGTGAACAGCAATTTGGCCAGTAATCCTTTCATTTTTGTCAAGATTGAAGTACCAGCCAGTATCACTCTCAACAGGGCACATTGCTCCTTTGTCTGTTGTGTCTTTCAGCTGACTAGAAACGGGAGCTGCTTTCATTGTGACAAATTGAGGAAAGTTTGAATCTTTAATCCCGTAAACCCTGTTTTGAATGTTGTCTGAAATCCTTTGTATCTTTTGTTGGTTGCCTGTTCCGTAATAGAGCCATAAATTCTTATCGCTATCAATCGAAGGAGTTACTTGAAAGGATTCCATGCGATCATTATCAAAAGTAGAATCTGCCTTGAATATTTGAGTGTAATCAAATAACGTTCCTTGGTTCGTTAAATTAAGCTTCCATAGACTCCCCTCTAGGTCAGCAAAATAGACCATAGCCCCCTTATAGTTTGCTAGAGAGGTGCTATCAGGAGTAATGGCCACTACTGGTGCTGGGACTGAATTAGCAATACTGTTACCAGCTATATCAGCTATATCAATTCGTTTTAGAACTTTTCCTTGGTTTTCAAGGTCGACAATGTAAATTGAGGCGCCATAAGTGTCATTGACACCGCCATTAAAGCCTGCACCAAAAACAGCGACCCATTTCTGTTTGCCCTCATAAGGCATAAGAATAATTTGAGGTGTCGAGGTCGCATCCCCAATTTTTGAATACGCAAACTCAGAGTCGGCGTTACCAGCATAACCTAGGTCTGTCTTGTGACCAGAGGAATCCCAATGTGAAACAATCTTATTGATTAAATCGTTACTAAATGCAAATAAAAAAGAAGGGTTATTTGGATTTGTGACGTCAAGTGCAAAGTACCCCCTTCCACCCATTCCTAATCCAGACATTAAAACAGTTCGCCACTTATAGTTATAGTAAATATCTTTTACAATTGGAGAGCCATCCACACCATAAATTGAGACGCTCTGACCGCTCTTACTTGAAATGGCAGTTCTCATTTTGGAGAGCAGCATTGGAGGCAAGAATGCCCACAATTCTTCTCCATTTTTGGCATCAAAAGCATGCAATAATCCATCGTTTGCGCCTACATAGACTATATTTTTTCTTTGGGCGCAGTTGCCACCGCAACTATTTCCGTTACGAAATCTTCCTTGGTAGGCATTGTTGTATCTGTAGTAAGCCTCCGAATTAACATTGGCGTTGGATGATTTAGCAGATGGCGGGCCAATGACTTTTAATTCAGAGTGGTAGATGTCACCTAACTTCCATCTCTCTCCGCTAAGAAGCTTATACTTTGACTCTTCAGTAGCATTCACTTCGTTGTAGGAGTCGACACCACGAATAAAATCTATCAAATCACTGGCCTGACTATCTGTTGGTTCGGTGGGTGCGTTTTCCCAGAGGAGGTACTTTAATTTATCAGCATTTCCAGTCACAAAGTTGTTGATTGTTGTTGACACATTGAAATCACTTGCAATAGTCCAAATTTGTCTACTTGCAGCACTTCTAAGGTTAAGTTTTTTGGCAGCGTCCCATTCTGGATTATCCTTTGGGACGCCATTAAGGAGCTGATATTTTTTTAAATCCCCTTTCCATTGGTGACTTTTTGTATACTCAAACGTTGACTGGTAGACATAGTCCTCCTGGCTTGATTCATGTTTTAAAACCGGCTTTGTAAAGGTTGAGGTATTGCTGTCTACCGCCAAGCGAATAAATTCAAGTAACGCGTCAATAATGGTTTGTTTGTGGATTGCTGCAACTGGTGAATAATCGTTACTGTCATCACCATCATTTGAATAAGTCCCCCCGGCCTCAGCTAGATCCTTGAGCTGTCCTGGAATAGCTGAAAGCATGGAAACAACAAATGTTTTAATGTCCTTTTTTGTAAATAACTCTTTTGCCCTTAACTTACCGTAATAGGCATGACCGTCTCTTAAACCTCCATCAGTCAGAACAACCAGCGTTGTATTCTGACATTTGGCGGCCTCAGGATACCAATTTTCGAGTCTGGCAACTGTTCTCTGAGCTAGGAGCATTGCTTTGCCGATATCAGTGCAACTAGCAAATGGGCAGTTTGCAGTTATCCCGTCAATCATGTTATAAATTTCCTGTGCACCAGATGCCTTAATGTCTACTACAATTCTTGCATCGGAATCCCAAATCATCAATCCAAAGTTTGCCCCCTTATTGAGCTCAGTATTTGAAACAATCCACTTAATTGACTCTTTGGCGATATCTAGTTTGGTTTTACCGCCAATAAAGGAGAGGAAGTTACCATCTTTATCAAATTTTTTGATGGCATGGTTAAACCTATCATTAACAAAAACATTGCCATCGGGACCAATACTGAGTCCTGCCGGTCTATTAAAGCCCCCCCATTGTTTTATGAAAGCACCATCATGGGAAAACTTTTGAATTAGGTTAGTATTATAATTTGCGACATAGGCGCCGCTATCTGATACCTTGACATCCCATGCCCATCCTGAGGTATTCCATTTATTAACACCTAGAACTGCTGGAACTCCTTCTAGATAAAGTCCAGGTGTCCCACCCAAAACTTTTGGGTATTTGGTAAAAGTTTTATTATATGCATTTGCAATATAAATGTCGTCTTCATAAACTGATAAGCCAAATGGATAGCTTCTCACACCACTTACGTCATAATTGTTTATGTGACTAAGTTTTATATCATCTTGCCTTATCCTAAAAACATAAATATTACTAATAGACGTATAAATATTTCCATTAGCTTTATCAATTTCAAGAGCATCAGGTCGATAAACTCTTCCTGATGCTGTGTAAACACGTATAAAGTTGCCGTCATTATCAAATTTTTGAATACGATGATTTTTATAGTCCGACACATAAACATTATCATCGCCATCTATAGCTATTCGAAGTGCATATTTAAATTTTCCATGTTGACCTCCCCAGCCACCCCATGACTTAACAAAATTACCATCGGCATCAAACTTCTTTATCAAGTGGTGTCCAATCTGAGACACAAAGACATTGCCTTTAGAGTCGACAGCGACATCTAGTGGAGTCGATAAAGGGCTAGCTGATGCACCTGCATTCATACTAGATGAAACATCCAGCATCAACAGAATATTTGCTGGAAGATCTGAGCCTAAACCTGGTGGCGGAGATTTAGCATGAACACTAGAGCAAGCTATTAGAAGTATTAGAGTTTTTAGAAGTATCTTCATAGTCTATATCTTAGTTAGCGAAAGCCTCGTCTTTTTCAACTTGCTTGTTAATTAGATCCGAATGATTTTTCGATTCAATAAGGATTGATTCAGCGAAGCCAGACTCATCACTTTCAACGGCATACTGAATTAATGCATTGGACTGATCCCAAAACCAACTGGCGTTAGGCTTGGTTTCATAAAAACTTTTAGGCTTTTTCTTAATTTCACCGTATTGAGACTCTGCCCAATCAACAAGAGATGGCTGCCCTTCCCCAAAATTGTAGCGAGTTAACTCTATTCTAACTAGACTATCTTCAAGAAATATAAAGAATACCGGGGTCCCTTCAAATAATATTTCATTATTACAAACAATCTCTCCAGGTACAAAGAGACGGTTTGGTGTTGAAACACTAATAATAGGAACGTCTCCAATTAACTGAGATACTTTTTCATAATTTGAGCCAAATTTGAAAATGTCCAAATCGCATTTAGCATGAGTAGCGCCTATAAGGACAAATTGAAGCATTAAAATTTTAAAGATATTTTTTGTCATAAATAAACCTTTGTTCCTAATATATTATTGATACGATTGTCTCTAAAGAGGTCTTATCATAACCATCGACATTAAATCCATTTGAGTTAATCTTGAAGTAGTGTTTGTTAATAGTCGTTTCAGACTCATAATTATCATCTTGGCCTACATTAAAACCTTCACCCCCAGCATTGAGAGCTTTCACCTTTATTTTTTGAATCTCGCATTTGTATCCTTGTGATTCCATTTGTTTTTTTCTTTTAGTGTCTTCACCAATATCCCATTTTCCCATGCCCTTATTTGTGGAAATAGTATGACAAATTGACCCTACACTACACCTCATATGATTTATTTCAAGCCAGTTAATCGCCTCAGTGATACAACTCTCAGCACTATACAAATAAGTTCTTTTATCTGTATTTGAATTTACCTCCTTAGCTGCCTGAATACTAGAATAATATAAACCTATTCCCATCGTCGTCATCACCAAAGTTAAGACTAAAGTTACAACAATAATAAACCCTTTTCTAGTATTTTGTTGTTTTAGATAGTTCATAACATCATATTTCTTACTAAAACTTTTGATGAAAATGTATCTCTTTTATAATTATCAGTCTTATCAATAGCAAAGTTTCCTTCAGTGTAGTCTTTCTTTAAATATTGACGAATTTTGCCGTATTTTTCTTTTGCTCTGAGGGTTAAATTGATAGTTAATAGAGACTCTTGGCCAGTCCTTGAGGTTTTAAATGCTAGTGCATAAATATAATAACTATTATTATCTATAGTGCCGACCTTTTCTTGACCTTTAGGTTTTGTTGGATCATAAATATAAATTTTATCATCACCCTGTCCAGCGGCATATAAGAGACCGTTTGGACCAAATGCTAGTGCATAAATATAATAACTATTATTATCTATAGTGCCGACCTTTTCTTGACCTTTAGGTTTTGTTGGATCATAAATATAAATTTTATCATCACCCTGTCCAGCGGCATATAAGAGACCGTTTGGACCAAATGCTAGTGCAGTTTGATAATAAAGATTAGTGTCTATAGTGCCAACTTTTTCTTGATCTTTAGGTTTTGTAGGATCCCAAATATAAATTTTATCATCGCCACGACCAACAGCATATAAGAGACCGTTTGGACCAAATGCTAGTGCATAAATATAATAACTATTATTATCTATAGTGCCGACCTTTTCTTGACCTTTAGGTTTTGTTGGATCATAAATATAAATTTTATCATCACCCTGTCCAGCGGCATATAAGAGACCGTTTGGACCAAATGCTAGTGCAGTTTGATAATAAAGATTAGTGTCTATAGTGCCAACTTTTTCTTGATCTTTAGGTTTTGTAGGATCCCAAATATAAATTTTATCATCGCCACGACCAACAGCATATAAGAGACCGTTTGGACCAAATGCTAGTGCATAAATATAATAACTATTATTATCTATAGTGCCGACCTTTTCTTGACCTTTAGGTTTTGTTGGATCATAAATATAAATTTTATCATCGCCACGACCAGCACCATATAAGAGGCCACTCGTTGTTATGTTTATAAACTGCAAATCCTCAATGAAATCGGCCATTACCTCTTTATTACCGATAATTGGTTTTGTAAGCAATACATTACTCTTACCCAGTATATCTTTTTGTTTGTAGAGTCGAAATCGATCGCCTTTTTTGCTTGTAAATGCCTCTGTCCAGTAGCGAACCCTAATCCGATTCACTGAACTCGAAACAAGCCTCCCTTTCCAATCCAAAACATCATCTACATAATCATAAATTACGGTTAACTCATCACAACATTTGTTGCCACTATCTTTAATAGTAAGTGGGCTACTAATTTTTCCATAGGTCATATTTGCGTCTTCATCAAGATACTCAAACCCAGCCATACGAGCATCTCTCTCAATCATTTGCATAATAGCCCTTCCTGACTGTTGCATTTGAGAGAGGTCAAGATTCTTTGTGTATTGAGTCTTGACCATATCATAAGACGCATAAGCGCCTGCAATAATGATTGTACTAACCGCCATAGCAACTATCATTTCAACCAGAGTAAATGCTTTTTTGTTAGTCTGCATTAAATACTCGCTTCACATAAACAGTTTTCTTATCACTTTTTCCACTAAGCTCAACAGTAACCACATAAACATTCTTGTCACCCACTTTAGTTTTGACTACTCTTATTAATCGCTTGTCTTGAGCTCTTTTCTCGCCTAATTCTCCCTGCAGCTTCTGACACCAGAGTTTTAGCCTATTTAGCTGTTCTGTTTTCCCAACATTACCTTTAATATTGCCACACTGTGCTAAATCTTTACCGTGATATTCCAATATATTTGATTGATCAGCGTTAAGGGATTCAATAATTTCACCTGCCTGAAAGCTAAGCTTTTGTCTCTCAATTGACTCGTAAAGGACACCGTTTGACGAAGTTACTAATTGGTACACTCCTGCAAATGCAATTGCCATGATTACAACTGAAACCAAAGACTCAATTAATGTAAAGGCGCTCAAAGATTGTTTTTGAATTATTCTCATTTATAACTCATCCCAACTATTGGTTGAAGCGTTATACCTAGTTTTCTCTATAAGGCCTGTAGCCCCAAAAACAGTGGCTCTGTAAGTGTATTTTTTAGTGCCACAATCCCTACTAAATTGAAAGCTCTGGCCACCTGCACTTCCATCAGGGTAAAAGCAAATGTTGCCTCCTTGAACCCAGGTCTCTATTGGAAATGAAAAAGTAGGAATTTGTTTTTCTAGTGATAATGACCTAGCGTTAACTGTACAAGATTTATTCATTAGCTGGAAAGGCCTTAGGTTTGCTGCACCGTAACCGCGTTGAGACTGTCGAACCCTTACCATAGTTGTTTTATTTCTGTTTTGCCCTTCTATCCGAACCTCATTTAAATACTGGTTAAATTTATTAAAGTCATTTAAAAGCTCCTGGCGACAATTCCAGCCCGATAAATTTGGTCCAGCAATTGCCGCTAATATCCCAAAAATTGCAATTACAATCAGCAACTCAACGAGCGTAATTGCGGATTTAAATGAATTAATCACCTAGCTCGACATCATTTTGATTTACCTGCCCAGATGTCACCAACTCCTCAATCGCTTGATTCATTGTGACCATTCCCTCTCCTCTAGCAGTCTGCATAATTGAACTTATTTGAAATATTTTACTTTCTCGGATAAGGTTCCTCACAGCATGGTTGCAAACCATAATTTCAAATGCAGCGACCCTTCCCTGCCCATCATTTGTCTTAAATAATTTTTGGGTGACAACCATCTGCAATGACTGAGAAAGTTGGGCTCTAATTTGCCCCTGCTGCTCAGAGGGAAAAACATCGATAATACGATTAATCGTATTTGGCGCACCTGATGTGTGCAATGTGCCAAATACCAAATGGCCTGTTTCAGCTGCGGTAAGTGCGAGTTGTATGGTTTCAAGATCCCTCAGCTCGCCAACAAGAATAACGTCAGGATCCTCTCGCAGAGATGCCCTTAATGCAGATCCAAAAGAAACAGCATCTTTTCCAATCTCTCGTTGAGAAATACTACATTTTTTTGAGTGATGGATATACTCAATTGGATCCTCAATAGTCAGTATATGGCCACTTTTTGTATTATTTATCTCATCAATTATTGAAGCAAGGGTAGTTGATTTACCTGATCCTGTAGGCCCAGTCACGAGGACCAGTCCATTAGGTTTTTCTGACATTTCACGCATCACATAAGGCAACTTTAAGTCAGCCATAGAAGGAATTTCTGTTTCAATTTTGCGAAGAACTATTGAAAGGCCTTTAGACGTATAAAAAAAGTTTGCACGAAAACGGTAATCTCCTATTTCAAATGATAAGTCAATATCACGGGATTTTTCTAAATCTACTCTCTGCTCATCTGTGAGAATTTGAGAGATAAATTCTTCAATATCTCTAGAAGAAACAATGTCCTCATCTGGAGCAATCATCTCTCCATTGATCCTCAGCATTGCTGGCATACCTTCTTTTAAATGGACATCTGAAAAAGCATAATCTTTGGAATATTGCTCAATTAAAGTAATCATATTCTTCCTTATGTTTTAAATATCAAATAGAACTATTTAATTGTAGCATTAATCAAAGTTTATTAAGATAGAATAGTTGTTATGACATTAAATATAGTTGTTTTTGTTATCGGGTTAATTTTTGGATCATTTCTGAATGTTTTGGTTCATAGAATTCCATTACAAATCTCTTTGTTTAAACCATTAGGGTCAGTCTGTACACACTGCGAATCAAGGATAAAGTGGTATGAAAACATACCAGTCTTTTCTTATATTTTTCTCAAAGGAAAATGCTCAAACTGCCATAAAACTATATCCACTTTATATCCCCTCATTGAGATTTTAACGGCGTCAGTAACCCTCATTCTATTTCGCAATTATTGGCTAAACATGGAGTTAATACTTACGATTTTGCTTTTTTATAATCTAATAGTGCTGTCGTTTATTGATTTTAAATATAGAGCAGTACCGGACTACCTTTTGATCATTGCAGTTATTATTGCGTTACTGATTGGTGACCTAAAAAATATACTACTGTTTGCTGGAGGTTTTGTCTTGCTGGAGCTATTTATAACATTCTATGTTCAAAATATCAAAGCAAAAATTACTAAAAATAAGGCACTAGAGAGCCAGGCTGCACTGGGCGAAGGAGACATTCCTATAGTAGCAGTAATTGGCGGAATACTTGGGATTCATCTTGGAATTTCAGCAATCTTTTTAGCGGCGTTACTTGCACTATTGCCTGCATTGTATAATTTGATTTCAAAAAAAGAGATTGAGACTGCATTTATTCCCTTTTTATCCTTAGGACTCTTTATTACGCTAATTACAGAATTTAATATTTTTTTCTTTTTTTTAATTTAGACCCTTTTTGGGCTAAGAGTTAGTTCTACTTTACTTGAGTCTAATTTAAAGTATTCTTTTAAGTGAATGAGGAAAATGTCAAAACTGATCTTATAAGGTTACTCGGCGAAAATTGTGCTGACAAGATATTTGCTGTTACCAGATTCATCACCAATATTAGATGTCACTCCAATAATATTTCCATTTAAGGTTAAACAGGTTTTGCCTAGTTGGTTTTGAACTCCATTTACGCCACAACCAGAACGAGATACGCTTTCTGACTTATGGCCTTCAGGAAAGTATGGATTTTTAGAGTGTTGCCATTGAAAGTGATATTGAAGCATATTTAAAAATCTATTAAGGTCATCCATTATCCATGAACAATTATAGGAAGGATAATAGTTTGGAGCACCTTGTATAGTCCAAGTAGCACCTCTGTCAGCACATTTAGTAAATCCTAAGCTCAACTCAGACTCTATCATTTTATGTTTTGAGATTGTGGCATTAATTTTCGCTTCAGTCATATAGCCGTTATACATAGGAATACCAACACTAGCGAGAATACCAATAATGGCAACTACGATAAGTAGTTCGATTAGTGTGAATGCTTTGTTTATTTTATTCATGATTAAATTCAAATACTAATTTTTCCTTTTCCGTACAAGAATCTCCACAACAAGAGCACATTGATACTATGTTACTTTTGTCTTCAGCCCATACCCAAATAAAGCCTTTATTTGCTACTGTACAAGCATTGCTTCTGCCTGGTTGAAGTACTCTATTTTTAGAGGGCTTATATTGGTTGCCAATCCTTGGACTATCAAAATGATTAATAAAATAGTCTGCATAGAGAGTAAATTTTTTTGTATCGCAACGAATCGGATAATGTTTTAAATCATTTACGTGAGTTCTATATCTTAGTTGAATAGTGTCGCTATTAGCGCATTCTAGTGCTTTAGTGGCAAATGCTTGTGTTAAATTTGAAAAATTTTCCTGACAAACGGCATCTTTACTTGATTCAACATAGTTGTTATAAATAGGCACACCAACACTTGCCAAGATTCCGATGATGGCAATAACGATAAGTAATTCAATTAATGTGAATGCTTTTTTCATATTATTCAATTGGTATATATATTTGCTCGTGCCCAATTTTGCAATCATTAGGCGTGCCATTAACATTTGTTGTTACACGTACAAATTTACCTGGGCCCCAGTTAGGAGGCGACCCCCAAATGGTTGTATCACCTGGCCATAAACATTCGTCTGTAGTGTTTCCATAAACTGGAGATCCGCTACCCTCTCCGTAAGGATTTTTCATATCAGTATATTTAAAATGTATTGCAAAAGCAGTTGCTAAATTTTGAGGGGTATCATTACAACTTACTGAATACTGAATACCTTTGGATCTTTGTAGTTTAATACTTTGGGCGCCAGTAGAACAAAGCATTAAATTAGAGGATATAAAATTAGTGATAATTTGATGTTTAGA
Organism: Candidatus Pseudothioglobus sp. uisw_142; assembly: GCF_059512465.1. Classification (NCBI taxonomy): domain Bacteria; kingdom Pseudomonadati; phylum Pseudomonadota; class Gammaproteobacteria; family Pseudothioglobaceae (SeqCode); genus Pseudothioglobus (SeqCode); species Candidatus Pseudothioglobus sp. uisw_142. The sequence continues at coordinate 668,461 of NZ_CM183452.1, read as the reverse complement.
ATCAGTTGCATTTATTTTTGCATCCAGCATATATCCGTTATACATAGGAATACCGACACCAGCGAGAATTCCGATGATAGCAACAACGATGAGCAACTCGATTAGGGTGAATCCTTGTTTTATACTAACACCCACTAACCATTCCTTTCATGCTAATTCCTACCGAAAGTGTTTCAGTTTTTTTAGTAGAGGGATTAAAAACAGAAGAATTGATATTTACAAGACACTTATTAGTTGGCTTTCCATCGAAAATTATATACCCGTCTTTATTTTTTAGGGCCATTCCTTCTGGTGTACCAAACCACCAAGTTGCACTATACCCAGTAATAGGGTTCTTAAATTCTGAGAAATGATAATGATCAATAAATAGACTTGCAAATGAATTTGTGTTTTGATCTTTACAAATATGTCTCCTACTCCCTCCGCCATTTACCAAAAAAGTCATTGAGCCTTTTAATTCACAATCAAGAACTAAAATAGCTGCATTACTAGAAACAATATTAAAATTCTCTTTTACGGCATTGTATTTACTTGTTTCAATATATCCGTTATACATTGGAATACCGACACCAGCAAGAATACCAATGATGGCAACTACGATTAGCAGCTCGATCAGTGTAAATCCTTTTTTTATATCTACTCCTTGACTAAAGTAGCCCTTAAATAAACATTACCCCCTTTTCCATCACCAACATTTGTAGAGATGAATATTTTTTTTTGATTGCTATTTATATTATTATCTTTACCACTTATATTTGAAGCACCTAAGATTGGATAACTGTTATTTGTAGAAAAAACTCCATTGTAACTTCCATCAGGCCAATATGGATTTGTAAAGTTTGCATAATCTCTAAAATATTTCACCATTTCCACTGAAATATCATAAGCACTCCAGGCGCAATATATGTCCTTATAACCTGGCAATAATACTTTTGAAGCGCCAGCACTGCATCGGGTAAGAGTAGAAGCAATAAAGCTGTTAATAGCAGCGTGGTTCGCTTTTGAAGCATTGATTTTAGCATCCGCCATATAGCCGTTATACATAGGAATACCGACACCAGCGAGAATGCCAATGATTGCTACAACAATGAGGAGTTCAATTAAAGTGAAACTTTTTAGATTATTTAAAGTTTTTTTTTAAAACTTCCATAATTCATATTCATTCCAGACATCTTCAGCACGATTGAAGCCGTTTTCATATGCTAACTGAATCCAATACTTGGCATTTTTGAATGACTTGAGAGCTCCCTTCCCTTCAATGTATATTTCTCCTAAGATAAATTGCGCCTCAGCTTCGCCCTGTTCAGCAGCTTTCTTTAACCACTCAAAAGCCTTATCATAATCTTTGAGAACTCCTTTGCCGTTATAGTAAAGAATGCCCAAGTTAGTTTGAGATTTGGCATCTCCACTTTCAGCAAGCGCCCTCCACTCCTTTGAGGCAGCTTTGTAATCTTCTTCGAGAAAAGCGTTCCATCCATCGTTAAAATCTGCAACAGCCATATTTGTTACAGAAGTCAACCCAAATAGAAATATTAAAGATATAAGAATTTTTTTCATTTTCATATGATTTTCTATTTCATAGTGAACCTAATATACACGTATATTTGTTTTTTGTATATTTATCTTTTCCAAGATATATTTTCACTAAGAATCCTGTTAGGAACCGTTTCATCATTGGTTGTCACTGCCCAGATCGCTATATTTTTTCCAGAGCCTTTGATCATATCTATACATATATACCCTGCCATTGAAGCATTGCAAACCTTTTTTCCGCCAGGATCATTTCTTACGTGAACAACGTAAGGAGTATATTTCGCATACCACTCATCTGGATATACCATTAACCAATTTTCATTTTGAAAATGACTTGTTAAAGACCATGCCATTTCCCAGGCACTGTTTGGACATTGGACATTTTTAAAGCCATCTCCAGTATGAAGCTCGATAGTATCTGAAATTTCACAGCTAATCATTTTTAACTTCATAAACTTAACAAATTCATCGAAATTACTTTGTACAGTTGCAATCTTTGATTGTTGAACATAGCCGTTATACATCGGAATACCAATACCCGCAAGAATACCAATGATAGCAACTACTATAAGAAGCTCAATCAAGGTAAAGCTTTTTTTAAGTCTTTTCATTTTATTTAGAATAATTCTTGAATGAATAATGAGTATTCATTCGATTTAATTCGTATACTCACGCTCAAAATTATAAACAGTGACTTCGTGAGGTGGATTATAAAAGTCATTACATGTCAGTTCGACGTATTTATAATCTTGATTACTATTTACATACTTAATAGCTACTGGATAACCATTTGCAAGTAGACCAGCCCCTCCACGAAATGGCGTACCACTCTTATTGAAACCTACTACAGAAATATCGCCCCAACCTTCAGGGTGTGAAATTGTTTTAGCAATAGCAGTATGTTTTTGATACATGTAAAGTGCGATACCATTGCCTCCCCAAGAGCAAGGCGTTTTTTTAGTTGTGGAAAGTATTGGTAATGTCTTATCTGGGTAAAGTTTGCAATAAAGTATAGCAGATTCAATGTCCGCCCTTACATTACTGCAAGTCTCTGCTAGCTTGGTTTCTTGAGCTTGAGCTATATATCCTTGGTACATGGGAACACCAATTGTAACTAAAACGCTTATGATAGCTACCACAATGAGAAGCTCAATTAATGCGAACCCTTTTTTGATGCTACTCCTTAACAATGGATTCTTTAGAGGTGTAAGCATTGCCACCATCCTTGTCACCAATGTTGGTAATAATAGTTATAGTATTTCCAGGCGTTTCTGCATAAATATTGGTAATTCCAAGATATGGGTTGCCAGAGGTGCAAACAACAGATTTACTAGTACTTTGACCTGGCAACATAAAGTTATATGGGTTGCTGGATATAGAATTTAAGTAGGGTGCAAAATCTTCACAGAATTTTAATGTAGATTTCTTACATGACGTACTCGATGTCCCCATGACTACAGAGTCAGACCCTGAAGAACATTTTGTAATTGAAGCTGCAACAAAACTCTTCACATTTGTGTGGTTTGTTTTTGCACTTTCGATCTTTGCTGAAATCATATAGCCGTTATACATTGGTATTCCAACGCCAGCAAGAATGCCAATAATTGCTACAACAATAAGGAGTTCGATTAAAGTGAAAGATTTTTTCATCTTAATTATTTAAGGTTTGAAGTAAAACTCCAATCATATTTCCTCCAAAGATAAATACTGACTCCTCTTGTTAGAACCCCAAGAACAACTAAAACCACAACAATGAACTTTATTTGAGAAATTAATAGATAGATTGGCTGAGGGTTTTGCAACATCAAAAGAGCAATTGTCAGCCCTAAGGCGATACCAATTAACAAGGTTGGCCAGAAAGAAAAGCTGATTAAGATCTTTTCTTTCGTTGAGTAATTCCTAATATTTTTCATAATATTGCTCAATTAAGTTAAGAATATAAAATTTTTAATTAAATAGAATATAAATTTATAGCTTATAAAGAGAGATAATTATATAACAAATTCATTAATCTTTACTCATGCTAATTGATAAGAAACCGAACATGAAACTCGAACAAGTTATTCACAATTATTTGACTTTAAACTTTAAAAATGTTAATTTGGCGGGGTTTTGAGATTAATAATGTAAAAAAATTATTAATTTTTTTCAAATAATCTCATTTAGAAGTTTTATGTTGTGTGAATGTAATTATGAAAAAAATACTTATTTTTTTAATATTTTGTATATATTTTTCTAACTCAGCTATGGCTATGAGCTCGTTGAATTTATCTTTCGATATTGGCAGTAGTGACTCTAGCAGTAGTGACTCTAGCAGTAGTGACTCTAGCAGTAGTGACTCTAGCAGTAGTGACTCTAGCAGTAGTGACTCTAGCAGTAGTGACTCTAGCAGTAGTGACTCTAGCAGTAGTGACTCTAGCAGTAGTGACTCTAGCAGTAGTGACTCTAGCAGTAGTGACTCTAGCAGTAACAAAAAAAACGCAAATGATAAGGATAATGACGAAAGCAAAATCACAACTGTGCATAAAAAAGCATTATGCGCAAAGAATGTTAATAAACCAAAATTTTATAGAGAAACATCGCCTGATTATTTTTCTACTTACTTAGGTGGGATTATTAACACAAAGAGTCTTAATGAGTTTTTTAATATTACAAACAATCGATACAACAAAAGCTGTAATATTTGGTATCGCAAATACTTGACTTTGCAGTTCAATAAAGCTCTTGTTTTTGCCTATAATCCAAAAGATATTAAGGATGTCTCAAGTTACTGGGGATTTTCATATAATAGCGCACATAAAATAGTTGCAGAGCGGGATGCCTTAAATGCCTGTAAGCTTAGTAGTGAAAAAAAAGAATCACACATATGTGCAATTCTTTTTGTTAATAATGAAATCGTGAACAAAGAATATCTCAGCTTAGCAAAGCAAACATATTAGCTTTAGATTGTAATTTGCAAACTAATTACAATTTGCCTCGCTTTAGTGGGACACTCCAGCTGGACCAAGTATTGTTGCAGCCGCTTCAGTTTTTTTTGTTTTGACCGCTCTTCCTGCAATTTCCATTCAAGCACTTAGAGTGGGGCGGTATAAAAAAATGACAGGCTAGTCATCAAAGGCAAAGGATGCCTTTATAGGATTAAGTTGCTCTTTCCCTAAAATCATATCTGCAGCGCGAGCAGCTATCATTTGGGTAGGTGCATTTAAATTGCCTGATATAATTTGAGGCATCACTGACGCATCAATAACGCGAAGATTCTTAACTCCATGAACCTTCATCTGCTCATCAACCACCGCCATCTTGCTATTTCCCATCGAACATGAGCAGCTTGGGTGATAGTCTGTCTCCGCAACATCTCTAATAAACTTCACTAAGTCATCATCTGATTCAACCTCAGGGCCAGGTATTAACTCCTCTCCCCGATACTCATCAAATGCCTTCTGCGAGATAAGCTCACGCGCCTTTTTGACGCCGCATAACATTTCGGCCAAGTCTTCTGGATGTTGCAAATAATTAAAGGTCATTAATGGTTTTTCGAGCGGGTCTGCCGATTTCAGAGTGACCTCTCCCCTACTCCTCGGCCTGAGCTGATCAACATGAATGGCAAAGGCTTGTAATAAAGAGATTTTATTGTCTTTATATTCAAAGCCTACTGGGCCAAAGTGATACTGAATGTCGGGGTATGCCGCCTTTGAGCTACTTCTGATAAGTCCACCAGCCTCCCATATATTTGAAGCTCCAATCCCCTTTTTCGTAAAGACCCACTTAATTCCTGTTGCTAACTTTCGATGCGGCTGGTTGACCTTGTGAATTGGAAAACTTTTTTTACAGGCGTATTGAAGTATGACGCAAGAATGGTCTTGGAGGTTTTGACCGACACCAGGCAGATCAACATTGACATCAATACCGTGCTCTTTGAGGTGTTTTTCTGGACCAATACCAGAGAGCATCAGTAGGTGAGGTGAGTTAATAGCGCCGCCCGAGAGTATCACCTCATTATTGGCCTTAACTGAGCGTGTCTCCCCTCTGTGCTTAAAGGTCACTCCGCTTACTGAGTTATCGGTCATATTAATTTTGAGAACCTGAGATTTGGTGAGAAGCGTTACGTTCCCCCTTGCAAGGGCAGGCCTGAGATGCGCCACAGCAGCGCTGCATCTTCTTCCGTGCTTTCTTGTGGCGTCAAGCCTTGCGATGCCCTCAGGGTTATAGCCATTAAGGTCCTCAGAGTAGCCCTGTCCAGACTGACGCCCAGCCTCCTCAAACGCATCAAATAGTGGGTTTTCAAAAGAGCCCTTCGAGACGCCAAGATTACCGCTACCCCCTCGCCATTCATCTTCACCACGATCCGAACTCTCGCCCTCTTTGAAGTAAGGAAGGCACTGATCATAAGACCACTCTTTTAATCCGCACTCCGATTGCCATCGGTCATAGTCGAGCGGGTGACCGCGCATATATACCATTGAGTTGATTGAGGATGACCCGCCAACCACCTTACCTCTTGGCATTGGAACCTTTCGATTAAAGAGCTCTGGCTCATTCTCCGTTAAGTAGTTCCAGTTGGTCTTTGGGTTTCGATAAGCCTTATAGACGCCAGCGGGTATATGGATCATTAGGTTGGAGTCCATTGGTCCTGCTTCCAAGACTAAGATTCGATGCTTCTTGTCTTCACCAAGCTTGTTTGCAAGAACGCACCCTGCAGAGCCAGCACCAACGATGACATAATCATAACTGTCCATAAAACTAACACTCAATATTCATTAAGCATTAGTTTATATTGAAATATAATTCGATTATGAAAATTGACACAAAAAATGAAATAGAAACGCACCGCTATGCGTCCGGACAGAAGCTATCCGAAGGCCTTTGGATGAATGGCAAGAAGGAAGGCGTCTGGACGGAGTGGTATGAAAATGGACAGATTAAAAGCCAGGAGTCATACAAAGAGAATGTATGGCACGGAAAACACAATTACTGGTACGAGAGTGGTCAGAAGATGAAAGAGAGTATTGATATAAATGGCCTGTATGAGGGCCTATGGGTTACTTGGCATAAAAATGGTCAGAAATGGGAACAAGGCAACTATAGAAAAGAAAAGAAAGAAGGCCTCTGGACGAAGTGGGATGAAAATGGTCAGATTATTGCTCAAGAAAACTTCAAGGATGGAAAGCTAGTCTAGACTTACAAAATGAAGATCAATAAAAAATTTGTCATTTGGATACTCTTTAACATCTTAGCAAGTGTGATCTTTCTAGCCTTTGTGCATAGCTAATGGTTTGGCTTTTATCAATAGTAGACTCCATTATCACAACTGTTTTTAGTTTCTTTCTCTGGATAGTAATGCTGTGGACGCTCACCATGTCTTCTATCCTTGGAAATGAAAAGGGTCAAGAACTATATTGTGACAGTGTTGATGCTGGAGTTGAGCTTTGTGAAAAGAAAGAATGGAGTATAGTGACCTGATGAAAGATGGAGAACATAGTCAGAAGCTATTCAATGACATGAAGCAAGTAACTACCTATAGAGACGGTAAGAAGAACGGCAGAGAAACGTATTGGTATCCCATAGGGCAGAAAGCCTCAGAATGCTTCTATATAGATGACAAAATTGAAGGTGAGCTCACCGCTTGGACTGAATTTGGACTCGTGATTCAGCAGGACAATTACAAGAGTGATTTACTTCACGGGCTATCTAGAGTTTGGAATGAAGAGGGACAACTTGAATCAGAAATTATGTTTCAGCACGGAAAGCCTTCAGGAAAATATACCTTCTATGAGAACGGTGTCAAAGTGAAAGAGGGAGTCGCAGAATACAACAAGGATGACTCACCCTACAACTTTGATAACGAAACTGTAAATTGATATTACAAAAATCTACAGCTTCTTTATTTATAAAACGTTTTCAGCAGATACTTCAATAGCGTGAAGCATAGAGCGTCCAAATGATCGCATCGTTAATAGAACGTAGGAATCGTCGCCATCTCTATAGATGATTGTCCCTATATGCTCCATGATTGTCCTCGATACACCGCCGACAGGAAACGCTTCTAGACTTATATCGATTGGGCAGATTCTCTCAAGCACGTCTCTACTTCTCTGACCACCAACCCTAATCATAGCCCAGGTATCGGACTGATCCGTATAGTATGCTGGCGCAGATAAACGGCTAGATAAGTGAGCTTCTGCGTCATTACCTTCATAAGTAAAGTAGGCTAAAACTTGGTTCTTTTGCAGACGCCAGAGCATAATCGAAGAGTCCTTTGAAAGGGTTGAGCGCTCCATTTCTGGGAGCTTAAGACCGCAAGACTTATCGATTGAAGACTCAACCTCACTAAACTTCTCTCTTGGAAGTGCAACCATCACGAGAGACTTGTCAGTCACCTCAGTGATATTGAAGCCATCCATCTCTATCTCGACGCCACCTAGCGGTGACTCTGGCAATAATTCGTAATCAGACACGTAGACGCCCTCCTTCAGGATCATAGAAGTGTGGACTACAAATCTCAACCTCTATATCACTATTTCTAACTAAATCAACGGCGCGAACGAACTCACCCTTTCTATTCAGTCCATCTTTAATAAATCCGAGGCCAATATAACAGCCCAGCATCGGTGAGTAGATCGACGAAGAAATCCAGCCCTGGTCATTGTGCGTGGTCGCTTCTTCTCTGAGTCCGAGGAGATGTGCACCAGCCATTGAGTGACCTTTATCAACTAAAGCATTTTTGTTCACCGGCTTGAAGCCAACCATCTGCATACGATCATTCCTGAGTAGCTCTTCTCTTTGACCTAACTTGTAACCGATAAAGTCTTTTTTACCTGAGACCATACCGCCCATTCCAAGATCATAAGCACTCGTCTGACCGTTTAGTTCTGGTCCCGCTGCGTGCCCCTTTTCAATTCTCATGACGCCAAGCGCCTCAGTTCCATATGGAACGACATCAAACTCTTCGCCTGCATGCATCATTGCTCTCATGAGAGCATCACCGTAACGCGTTGGAACCGCAATTTCGTAGGCCAGTTCGCCCGAGAAAGAGATCCTAAAAAGTCTTGCAGGGATGCCGCCACAAACTGTGATTGCGCCTGCCCCCATGAAAGGGAACGCTTCATTTGAAATATCGTGCTCGGGGTCAACAATCTTTTCTAATAGATTACGAGAGTTAGGTCCTGCGACTGCGTACTGAGCATACTGCTCAGTCACTGAAATCATGTGGACATCGAGATCAGGCCATAGCACCTGGTGACAGAACTGAAGGTGACGATAAACACTGACCGCGTTAGCAGTCGTCGTTGTCATCACGAAGTGATCTTCAGCGAGTCTTGCTGTTGTTCCATCATCCATCGCCATGCTGTCTTCTCTAAGCATCAGGCCGTACCGTGTCTTTCCAACGGGCAGCTTCGCAAAAGCGTTGACATAAACCTTGTTCAAGAATTCAGAGACGTCTGATCCTTTAATATCAATTTTTCCAAGTGTTGTGACATCACAGATGCCGACAGAAGCGCGCGTCTTAATGACCTCACGATCAACGGACTGACGCCAGTGCGTCTCACCCGGCTGAGGGAACCACTGCGAGCGATACCACATCCCAACCTCAACGAACACAGCGCCCTGCTCTTCAGACCACTTGTGGCTCGGTGTGTACCTTGTTGGATAGAACTCCATCCCTCTTCTTCTTCCAGCAAATGCACCAACTGCAACAGGAGAGTATGGCGGCCTGAAAATGGTTGTTCCAGTCTCCTCCATAGTCTGACCCATGTTCTCAGCCATGATGCCGATACCTAAAACGTTAGCGGTTTTGCCTTGGTCCGTTGCCATGCCAAGCGTTGTGTAGCGCTTGACGTGCTCAACCGACTTAAATCCTTCTTGGTTCGCTAAGCGAACATCTTTCGCGGTGACATCATTCTGGAAGTCAACCCAAGCGCGATTCTTGCCGCTTTCAACGCCCCAGTTAGCGACCACATTGTAGGCAACCGCTGGCGTTGATGCAGCCTTAAGGTCTGCGGCTTTGTAGCCTAATTCTAAGGCAACACTCGAACCTAAATCGTGACCCTCTTTCATCGCATCAGAGAGAACCATGGTTCCTTTTGCTCTTCCCGCAACGCTCATTCCAGGAGGCGTCGCCTCATCTGGAATAAAAGAGGCAATCTCTTCATTCCATTTCGGTATCCCTCTGTGGTGACAGGTTAAATGTAGGTTTGGATTCCATCCGCCCGAAACAGCTAGTGAGTCGGTGTCAAGGGTTTTGCCATTTGAAAGCGTAATGGACTTCAGTGCCCTTCTGCCTTTGGTATCGACAACATCGGTACCCATAAAGATTTCAGCGCCTTGAATTGGTATCACTGGGCTGATAGAGCGCGAATCAATGACCGCAACAATATTAACGCCCTTAGACCTTAAATCTTTGGCTGTTTGCCAGCCGTCATCATTGTTTGTGTAGACCGTGACTTTGTTGCCCGTTGCAACCGCAAATCGATTCATATAAGCCCTCACCGCACCGGCAAGCATAATGCCTGGGCGATCATTGTTTCCAAAGGCGATTGAGCGCTCAATGGCGCCCGCACATAGAATTGATTTTTTCGCATAAATTCGCCAGTTGACCTGTCTCGGTTTATTACTATTCGTTCTAGACTCTGACGATCTGTTTTCTAGAGCACCATATATTCCGTGGTCGTAGACACCAAAGATAGTAGTATCTGACATCAAGGTGACGTTATCCATTGCGCTGAGTTTTTTAACGGCACTCTTTGCCCACGCGCTACCTTTGATATTATCAATCTTAGCCGTTTCAGTATTTAAGCGGCCTCCCATCAGGAAGTCCTCATCAGCCAGAATCACCTTAGCGCCTGAGCTTGCAGCTGTCAGTGCAGCAGACAGGCCAGTTGCGCCGGCTCCAATAATTAAAATATCGCAGTAACGAAACCCTTTGTCATAGGTGTCAGGATCTGGTTCTTTAGAGAGTGTTCCGAGACCGGCTGAATTACGAATGGCTGGCTCATAGATCTTTTCCCAAAAAGCCTTAGGCCACATAAATGTCTTGTAGTAGAAGCCAGCTCCAAGCAGCGGTGATAAAAAGTCAGTGATCGCCATTAAATCAAAACCGAGAGGTCCTCTATGATTTTGGCTATTCGCCTCTAAACCATTATAAAGCTGAGTCACAGTTGCGCGCGTGTTGGGCTCCTTGTGTGCACCGCTTCCGATCTCCATGATAGCGTTTGGCTCTTCAGAGCCAACCGTAACGATTCCGCGTGGACGGTGGTACTTAAAGGACCTTCCAACCAAGTGCTTGTTGTTGGCAAGCAGTGCGGATGCTAGAGTGTCTCCCTCGTACCCTCTTAAGATTTGACCGTTAAAGGTAAAGGTTAGCGTTTTCTTTTGGTCTATGAGACCACCGTCTTGTCTATGTGTTTGACTCATTTTCCGCGTCCCATTGATCTTGAGACATCTTGAGCAAGCTCAACCTTTGTAATCTCATGTGATAAAGTGTTCCTAGTTACAACCAGCCAAGACTGATCGCCCTGCTCGTGATACCAAAGCTCTTGATGATCACCAGCGATATTTTCTCTGATGTACTGATACTGATAGAAGTCCTCAGCTGAGGCTTCGTCTTCCCAATTAGTGGGCCTATTAATGAGGTCAGTCGACCCCAGGTAGACAAATTCTTCTGAATCTCGAGGACCTAGTAATGGATGATTAATGATCATTTTACGTCCTCCTTAGTGTAAGTTTGGTTGAGCGCCAACGCCCTTCTCATCAATAATAGCGCCGCGCCTAAATCGATCCAGTTTGTAAGCTGTAGCAACCTCATGTGACTCACTCGTTGCCAATAAATGGGCATAACAGAATCCGCTCGCAGGAGTCGCCTTAAAGCCGCCGTAACACCAGCCACCATTAAAGAACAACTCTTCAACCTCTGTGTTGTCAATGAATGGAGATCCGTCCATAGACATGTCCATGATTCCGCCCCACATTCTAAGAAGCCTGGCTCGACCAATCGATGGCATAATCGCCATACCGCCAGAGCAGACATCCTCGACAACCGGTAAGTTTCCTCTCTGCGCATAGGTGTTGTAGCCATCTATATCGCCGCCGAATACAAGGCCTCCCTTGTCAGACTGAGAGCAGTAGAAGTGACCTGCACCAAAAGTAATGACGTTATCCATAACCGGCTTCAAGCCCTCAGTTACAAAAGCCTGGAGAACATGGCTTTCAATCGGCAATTTAATGCCTGCTTTTGCCATTACTCTTCCGGATGAGCCTGCCACACAAACACCAACTCTGCCAGATTTAATGTCGCCTTTAGTCGTCTTAACACCTAAACACTTTCCGTTCTCAATATTAAAGCCAGTGACCTCACAGTTCTGAATAATGTCAACGCCAAGGTCGCTCGCCCCTCTCGCGTATCCCCATGCAACCGCGTCATGCCTTACTGTTCCGCCGCGAGGCTGAGCAAGCGCTGCTTTAATTGGGAATCTAGGGTTATCCATATCTAAGAATGGGTATCTCTCTTTAACTTCTTTCGCTTCAATAAATTCACAGCCCGCATCTGCAAAAAGCATCGCGTTACCCCTCCTAATGAAAGCGTCTCTCTGAGCATCAGAATGAATAAGGTTCATGATTCCGCGTTGAGAGACCATCGCATTGTAGTTCAAGTCTTGCTCTAGGTTTTCCCAGAGCTGCATTGACAATTCATAAAAGGGCTCGTTACCTGGAAGCAAATAGTTTGAGCGAATAATGGTTGTATTTCTACCGACATTACCACCACCAATCCAGCCTTTTTCAATGACAGCTACGTTAGTTATTCCGTGATTTTTTGCAAGATAATAGGCAGTCGCCAATCCATGGCCACCTCCGCCAACAATAACAACGTCATAGCCGTCAGCCTTTGGTTCAGCATCTCGCCAGGTCGGCTCCCAGCCTTTATGGCCCGTTAATGCTTCTTTTAATACCTTAAAGGCAGAATATTTTGTCTTGCTCACAGTTTAACTCCAAGGATAAGGACTATTCGATACTGGGTGAAGTTTACCTTCTTTGAAGCGGCTAAATCTAAATGGTTCTAGAAGCTCTTGTTTTTCTCCTAATAGCTCTTCAGCAACTAGACATCCAACGCCCAACATCTTGTAACCATGATTACTGTCCGCAATGATTGTGACGTTATTATTAAAGGTATCAATAACTGGGAAACTATCTGGCGTAAAGCATCCAATGCCGCCTGAAGGCTCCTTATGATAGTGAGGCATCATGCCTTCAAATCTTTTATGGCAATGAGCAAGAGCTGAGACCCACATTTCAGGGAAGTCTTTACTAGCAGTAAACTCTTTGCTTTCAGGTCCATAAGGATCAATCGCAACCTCATTAACAGGCGTATCAACAGTGTAAGGTGATGCGCCGCCTTGTATACCACCAAAGCCCCAGTCAGGCTTGTAGTAGATACCCCAGAGTTGATCTGTAATCAATGAGCCGTCAACCGTTGAATATAAAGGTGCATCTGTATCAACGTGAAGGACGGGTGGAATCTTTCCATCGTTCGTCGTTAATGTCTCTGGTGGAACCTCTAAAACGCCTTCTTCTAACTGCCAAAAGCGCCACATATCGATGTTTTCGTGAAGATCTCCATTTAAATCTTTCAGCTCGATTTGAGAAGGAAGGCCAATCATGTTCCAGAAATCACGGACCCATGGCCCAGCGCCTACGATTAAGTTATCGCACTGAATGGTTCCTTTATCAGTATTGACAGCAGTAACGCTTTGCCCTGCCCCCTCTGTTTCAAAACCTGTAATTTCAGTGTTAAGGACAACAGTGACTCCAAGGTCTAAAACTTTCTTCGAGAGTCCTTCCATTGCTTTAACGTTGTTCGCATAGCCGCCCGGCTTTTCATGAAGAACTGAAGTAATGCCTTCAGCTTGCCAGTCATCAAAAAGATTAAGCATATAGTCTCGTGACTCTTCTTCGCCTTCGATAAAGACGCTTTCATATCCAATTGCAGCTTGCTCAGTGTGAATCTGTCTGACGTCATCTCTCATTTTTTCGCATGAGATTTGCATGTAACCATTTGCATGATAACTAAAAGCCTCAGGATCGCTTTCCCAAATGCTGACTGAGTGAGCCATCAATTTGCGCATTGCAGGTTGAAAGTAATTATTTCTAACTACGCCGCATGCAATACCCGTTGCACCAGCGGCTACTCTGTCTGCTTTATCAATGATAACAATGCGACCATCAATACTTTCTCCCTTCTCAGTTAAGCGTTCAGCTAGCCTCCATGCTGTTGATAATCCGTGAATTCCTGCACCAGCAATGACGTATTCAGCTTGACTTGGTAAAGACATATTTAATCTCCTTAAGATGATTTATTTAAAGTATAAAAAGTAACCCCTTTTTCGTTATCATTATTATCAATAAATTGAAAGTAGTTAATGGTTAAAAAATTCAAATCGAAGTGAAAATAATTCTAATACCCTATAAAAAAAGATAATATACTTTCTCACATACATTTCAAGGGGATCTGTTATTTTGTTATTATTAACAAAAGCCTTATAAATAAAGCCTTTTCTATACCTATTGACTTCGGTTAATTATAGTAAATATTAATGGTTAAAATGGATTAAAAGGCTCAATTTGAACATAAAATTTAAAAACTAAGTATACTTGGATTCAACATTTAGGAAAAAACAATGTCTCGTAGATACTATAAATTACCACCGCTCACATCACTAGCAACATTTGAAACCGCTGCACGTCACAGGAGTTTTAAAGGTGCCGCTGAAGAGCTGGGCGTCACCCCAGGTGCGGTCAGTCATCAAATTAAGTTTCTTGAAACTGAGCTGGGTCTTTCCTTATTTGACAGAAAACATCATGGTAATAATTTAACGGATCACGGTGAATCTTTATTTGCTGTGCTTCAGAGCAGCTTCACTGCTGTATCCTCAACACTTGCAAACCTGAGGCGCTCTGCAAGTGACAAAGAGGTCATTATTAGCGCAACTACAGCAGTATCATTCTTATGGTTGCCACCGAGATTGGCTGAGTTTTGGAAGCAGCATCCTGAAATTCCTGTCAATCAGCATGTCACTGACAACCCTGACTCTCAGGGTGTAGCCGTTGATCTTAAGATTTGTTATGGCTTTGTTGAAAATGAGTCGACTCAAAAACATACCCTTTTTCAGGATGACTTGGTGCCAGTTTGTAGCCCTAGTTATGCTAAGGAGTTTCCAAACCCTTCAATAGAAGATTTGGCTCAAGCTCCTCTTATTCATCTCAGAGCGAAAGACAAGAACTGGTCGAACTGGTTTTCATGGTTCAGTGCTCTTGGATACAAAGGAAAAATATCCCCTGGAATTCACGTCAATAACTATATGATTGGCCTTCAGGCAGCTTCTGACGGCATGGGTATTGCGTTGGGCTGGAAGCATCTCTGTAAGCCTAAAATAGATAGCGGAGAGTTAGTGATTCTTGGAGACAATTCAATCCCAGCACCTTCAGCTATTTATATCATGAGTGAGAAGGAAGAGCTTCTTCCTGATAACGTAAAAGTGCTGAGAGATTTCCTCATTTCTAAATCTAAAATTTAAAAGTCTACTTCTTGAAAAATATTCAATTTTTTAATTGAATTTTATTGTCTTTCATTTAATCTAAGCGATAGTATCATATCGTTTTTTAGTTAATTTTTTATAGTGTCTTCCATTCCACTTAGCAACTTAGATTCAGTTCTCACTTCAACCGATAAGGCGAAGGGCCTTCCTAACGAGCATTACGTCAGCGAGGCAGTTTTTGAGGAAGAAAAGAAAGCCATTCTTTTTGACAACTGGTCAGCCATTGGAACGGGTAAAGATATACCTAATATAGGTGATGTCAAACCAATCCATTTTGTTGGCATGCCGCTCATCATGGTTCGTGATGAAAACAATCGGATCAATGTCTTTCAAAATACGTGTCGACACAGGGGAATGATACTCATTGAGGAGCCTAGGAACATTAGCGGCGTAATTCGCTGCCCCTATCACAGCTGGTGCTATAACCTTGAAGGTGATCTATGCGCAACTCCAATGGTGGGAGGCACTGATTCCAATTCACATGAATCCATCAATAATCAAGAACTGGGCTTATTTGAAATAAGATCTAACGTCTGGCAAGACATTATTTTTGTCAATATTTCAGGAACAGCACCTTCGTTCAATGATTACGCCTCCAAGGTCATTGAAAGATGGTCTGAATTTAAAAAGCCAATTTATCATGGCGGTGAAAAATCGTCTTTCTCACTGACCTTAGAGACGAACTGGAAGCTTGCCGTTGAAAACTACTGTGAGAGCTACCATTTGCCATGGGTACACCCTGAGCTCAACGTCACATCAAGTATTGAAGATCACTACCATATCGAAGAAATAGGCGCTTTCTCAGGACAAGGCTCCCACGTCTACAATCAAATTAAAAATGAAGATGGAAAAGTGTTCCCAGATTTTGATGGACTCTCAAATAAATGGGATAAGACGAGTGAATACATTGCTTTGTATCCGAACGTCCTTTTAGGGGTTCACAGAGACCACTTTTTTTCCATCATTATTGAGCCGATTGCAACCAACAAGACGATCGAGCATATCTCTCTTTACTACTCAAAGAATCCTTCGGAGATGCCGCAGTTATATACCCTGATCGATGAGAATGCTTCATTCTGGAAGACTGTATTTCAGGAAGATATTGGGGTTGTTGAAGGCATGCAGCGCGGCCGGAATGGCCTTATGTTTGATGGCGGCAAGTTCTCTCCCGTCATGGATAGTGCAACCCACTGCTTTCATCGCTGGATCGCGCAAACCCTTAAAGACTTTAGGTCTGACTTATAGCTTGGCTTGGTAGGCCGTTAAAGTATTCTCAAGAAGAACCGCAATCGTCATCGGTCCAACGCCTCCAGGAACTGGAGAGATAGCTGAGACAGTATCCTTAACATCGTCAAAATCAACGTCACCCGTCATCGACCCATCCTCTAGTCGATTGATGCCAACATCAATAATGACCGCGCCCTCTTTAACCCACTCACTGTTAACAAGGTTAGCCACGCCGGCTGCAGCGACAATAATGTCGGCTGACTTCGCTTTCTGTTTAATTTCCTTAGTTTCTTTATGACACACCTGGACAGTCGCTCCCGCATTAAGGAACTCCATCGCCATCGGTCTTCCCACAATATTGGATGCACCAATAATGACGCAGTCTTTGCCTCTCAGATCGCACTTGATAGAGTCTAGCATTTTAATAACGCCCTTAGGCGTACAAGGACTAATAAAAGGTTTATTTAGACTGAGCTTACCAACATTTTCACTGCTGAATCCGTCTACATCCTTTTCAGGAATAATAGCCTCAATAATCTCGTTGGCATCAATGTGAGAAGGCAAAGGAAGTTGCACCAAAATACCATCAATGTTATTATTTTCATTCAGCCTTTGAACTTCTGACAACAGCTCCTCTTGAGTAATGTTTGCTGATTTATGGATTTGATCGGAATAAAAACCAACCTCAACGCATGCTCTCGATTTATTTCTAACATAGACTTGTGAAGCTTGATCATCGCCCACGAGTAAAACCGCCAAACCAGGAGGTCTTGAGTACTGCTTCACTTCGTTAGCAATATTTTTTCTGAGATTTTCAGCAAGTGTCTTGCCATCAATAATCTTCATTTGTTGTACCCCTAATTAAAAAATCTATGGGTAGATATTATCAACAGAATGATTCGTGAAATTGGTAATTAATTTCACTTAGATTTGAATTTAAAAGGGCTCTACTAGAATATGGATAGAAGCTAGTCTATACCCAGTAGCTTCCTTCTCTTCGTTGCCCAAGTCTGAATGAGATGATCAACTGCAAGCCCAATAAAAGCAACACAAAGACCGAGTAGTAATCCGTTTCCAATGCCTTGCCTGTCAGACAAAGCCTTAAGAATGAATTGTCCTAAGTCATCTGTACCAATCATTGCGCCAATAATCACCATAAATAGGGCAAAAATAACCGTTTGATTGAGTCCTAGCATAATATGAGGAAAAGCTAAAGGGAGCTCGATTTTGAGCCATCTTTGCATACGATTAACGCCAGACATAGAGCCGGCATCCTGCAATGCATCAGGAACACTATTAAGGCCCTCAACGGTGTACCTTGTCGCAGGAATCGTTGCATAGACAATCACTGCAATCAAAACTGAGGTATCAGTTACTCCAAACAGCATGATCACTGGAATTAAATAGATAAAAGATGGGAACGTTTGAAAGGTGTCACAAACCAGCAAAATGATCTTACTTGCTATTTTATTTCTGGCGCAGAGCGTGCCCACAGTAATTCCAATGATGCCAGAAACGATCACGCCAAAGCTAGCCATATAAGCTGTAATGAGAGCTCTTTCCCACCACTGTAATAGAGCGATTACAAGTAAAAAGCCACCCACTATTAGAGCAGACCTGATTCCACCAATGATATAACCAACACCCATGACAAGAGTAAAGGTTGCTATAACAGGCATTGAAAGGTAAGCCGTCTTCATCGGAATGAGGACATCCTGAATTAACCAAGTATTAAACCCCTGCAATGAGAAGAAAAAAGTATCCCATATCCAGTCAACACCAGACTGCCAGAATAGTTGAGATGTGTAGCCCTTGTTGTGAGGAATCATATAGAGATAATTGATTCCATCCTTAAACAAAAACGTTCCAAGAATTGCCAGTAAACTTCCAACGACAAGAATGATGGCAAAGGATACTGCATACTTATGCCTTTCAATAAAAGGCAGGTCGGCAAAGTAGTCAGTCTGCTTATTAGCCCAGGCCAAAGAGAGTTTATCTAAAAAGACCGCAATAAGAACAATACAAATACCAAGCTCAAGGGCTTGCCCTATTTTCAATTGATTTAGAGCAAGAAGTAGATTAAAGCCTAAACCTTTCGCTCCAATAAATGACGCAATGACCGCCATCGCCAAGCACTGCATGATGACCTGGTTGACGCCAATTAAAATATCTCTTCTAGCTGTAGGAATTAAAACTTTAGACATCAGTTGGTAGTTATTACAGCCGCTCATCATCCCCGCATCAAGCACTTCAGGAGAAACCTTTTTTAAACCCAGAAGTGTCAGCCTAATCATCGGAGGGGTTGCAAATATAATCGTTGCTATAGCGCCAGCATGATCACCCACACCAAAGAACACCATCACTGGGACAAGGTAAGAGAAATGAGGCATAGTTTGAGCAACGTTTAGCAAAGGCATTAACACTGTTTCGGTGGTTTTGCTCTTGTAAGCCCAAACACCAAAGCCAAGTCCCAAGATAAATGAAACTGGGGCAGCAACTAGAACAAATGAGAGTGTTTCCATTGAAGGCTCCCACTGACCAAAAACACTGATATATATAGTAGAAAAGGCAGCCAATATTGCCAAACCTCTTCCACTTAAATAATAGCCAATCATAATGGCTGAAGCGGAAACAACAGTCCAAGGAAGTGCTGGCCAAACTGCCCATTCATTCGCATCAGACCAGTCCCAGCTTGTAAAGGCAACAATGGTTTTAATGCCGCCTAATAGAATCTCACGAATAAACTCAATAGCAAAGAGAATAGACCGAGAAAAGCCTCTAGTGATCTCCTTAATCATTGCAGAATCGTCATAATCTTCAATCTCTGGATCGTAAATTTCAACCGGCCACCATTCATACATGACGAATTCAGCGGAGTCATTAATGATTTGGTTCATTGACCAAAAGCTACTTGTCGTAATGTCCCCAAAAAACCAGTTCATAAGGGTTGGTAGAATCAGAAAGCCAACAATGACTCCAGCGGGTATATATACAAAAAGCTTTGTCCAGTTCTCCTTGAACCAGTCTATAGGCAAATCTCTCGTTATTTTAGTAGTTGTAAAATAGTTTCTAAAGAGGAGACCTAGAATAGTTACAAGGGCGATCAGTTTGAACAGAATTGAAGTATTAGTGACTGGATTAAAAAAGTTTAATTCGGGAAGCCTAATAAACTGGGGGGGTAGCTGACCACTTAGGATCATTCTAAATGAATCTGAAAAACTGGCTATAGCATCGATTTCCCCAGAATTTACTTTATTTGCAAAACCATCCCGAAGCAAAATAATGTCCTTATATTCTCCTGTCATTGACATCAGAATAAAAAATACAATTAAAACGATACCAAATTGCACAAGTTTTGGATTGTTTTTTAAATAGTCCATCATTTCATTTAATATTTGAAATATCGTTTAACTTGAGCGGTCACCAAAAAGAACATGGATAATAGTTGAGCAATTTAAAACGCCGACAACCTTATTATTCTCATCTAAAACAGCTACCGGCTTTTGCTCACTTAAAACCGCCTCAGCAACAGTCTCAATAATTGCATCTTTTGAAACTTGAAGTTTACTTAACTCCTCATCAGCGCTCCCAACAGGATCCATCACAGATTCAATTTTTAACACCTTTTCCCTAGGCACTTCTTCAGTGAACTTTCGAACATACTCGGTTGCAGGATTTAAAACGATGTTAGCCGGGGTATCTAACTGCTCAATAATCCCATCTTTCATAATGGCTATTCGATCAGCAAGGCGCAGCGCCTCATCGAAATCGTGAGTGACAAACAAAATGGTTTTATTAAGAACACCTTGAAGCCTTAAAAACTCATCCTGCATCTCTTTTCTAATGAGAGGATCTAGCGCCGAAAAAGGCTCATCTAGAAACCAAATGTCAGGCTCAACAGCCAAAGACCTTGCGATACCTACTCTTTGTTGCTGGCCCCCTGATAGCTCTCTAGGAAAGTAGTTTTCTCGCCCTGTAAGGCCAACTAGCTCAACCATTTCCATTGCTCTTTTCATGCTATCAGAAGTGCTGTTACCTTTCACTTGGAGTGGAAAGGCAATATTTTCTAAAACTGTTTTGTGAGGCAATAACGCAAAACTTTGGAAGACCATCCCCATTTTGTTTCTTCTCAGCTCGATAAGCTCTTTTGAGTTCAATGAAAGTAGATCTTCTCCATCAATATAAATCTTTCCTGCTGTTGTATCAGTGAGTCTGGATATACATCTTAGTAGCGTTGATTTTCCTGAACCTGATAGACCCATTACAACCAGCATCTCACCTCGCTGAACCTCAAAAGAGGCGCTATTAACACCAACTACACAACCAGCATCCTGGAATTCTTGAGCATCAACTTGACCATTAGCCTCTTGGAGTAATTTTTTTGCGTTCTCACCAAATATTTTATAGACTGAGTCACACTTAATAACGGGGTGACTAGATGGACTTATTGTTGTATCTGATGACATATGAGTTTCCAAATTAACTTTATAGTTAAAGTATACAAAAAAATATCACCTTACTTAATGTTATTAGATAAGAATATTAGTATTAAGTAAAGGGCATAATAAATCTCCCCTAGCTGAGTAAGCCCAGGGGAGAGATTTAAAACATTTATAAACTTCTTAATAAATTAAGAAGACTAAGCTATATAAGCCTTATTTAAATGCTGATACAACATCCTGATTATCGGCAAGCCATGCAGCTGCAGCGTCTTGATGGCTCATGCCATCAACGTCAACAAGTGCGGCCATTTGACCAATATGAGTTGTTGAGAAAGACATCTTTGTGAACGCTGTGTAAGCATCTGGATGTGTCTTAGGGAACTTATAGTTAGCTGCTTTTTTCAACCAACCTTTTGGAGATCCACAAGCACCATCACCACCATCAACGACTCTACATCCATCATAGTACTCAGGGAATTCAATGAATGCAAATCCATCAGCATCTGTAAAGTTTGGAGTCCAGTTAAAGACGATTGTTCCACGGCCTTCTTTCTTAGCAGCAGCTAAATCCGCCCATAGTGCATCTGCACCACCCGCAAACTTAACCATGTAGTCATCGCCAAGACCTAGAGCAGCAATACGCTCTGGCATAAGGTTACCATGCCAACTTTGTGGTCCTTCTAACCAACGACCTTTACCACCTGAGTCAGCTGTAACAAAGACATCTTTACAGTCTTTAAGAGCTTCCCAGTTTGGAAGTCCTGGGCATAAGTTTTCATCTACAACCCATTGTGGGACACCCATTTCTTCAAGAGTCATCGCTTCATGGTTACCAGCATCGATAATTCCGCCTTTCTCCATTGCATTATAGAAAGATGCGCCAAACGCAGACTGCCATACTTCGTGTGAAATAGTGACGTCTCCATTACGAATCGCTTCATAAACTGCTTGAGAATCAGCTGGAACATATTCAACATTGTTACCCATGCTTTCAAAAATACCACCAATAACATAGGCCATTACCACTTGGCTTGACCAGTTATGTGTTGGAATAACGATTGGCTTTGAAGAGTCTGCAACAGCTTGACCTGAAACAGAAGCTAAAGACATCGTCAAAGCAGCTGCAGCTACTTTACTTGTAAATTTATTCATTTACTTCTCCTTTATAGTTACATTAAATACATTACATAAAATATTTAATTTTTAAAAATGACTCATCCATCAAATACCGATAAAAAAAATCATACTCTCAACCTTAGGCATAATTACAAACCCAAGATTTTCTTTTGCCTAAAAATAACTACATTCTTACTCGAGTTTTTTCAGGATCATAAAATGGAAAGCGGACCACCTTTGCAGATAATCGCTTATGGTGTCCATCGAGCTTTCCTACTTCAACTTCATTGTCAATCTCTGACGCTAAAACTGAAATTCGACATAATGCAATGTTCTTTTTAAGTATCGGCGAACGTGTTGCACTTGTAATAATTCCAACTTGTTGTTTTCCAATATACACCCCATCACCATGGAGCGCAACTTCATTAGTATCTAATTCTAACCCAACAAGGACTCTTTGTGGTGAATTCTTACGAAGAATTAAAGATTCTTTTCCAGAAAAATCATCCTCTTTTGTCTTAAGAGGTACCGTGAATGCTATGCCAGCTTCAAACGGGTCCGTCTGATCGCAAAACTCATAGCCAGCAAAGATTAATCCTGCTTCAATTCGAAGCATATCAAGTGCATTCAGTCCTAATGGACAAATGTCAAACTCTTCACCTGCCTCTGCAATTGCATCCCAAACTGCCTCACAATCTTTTGGATGAGCAAAAACCTCATAACCTAACTCGCCTGAATAGCCGGTTCTTGAAACCATGACTGGAATACCAAACTCTCCGCCAATCCTTCCAATCGTAAATCGGAACCATTTTAGGTCTTCGATCGTCGTTTGTAATTTAGGTATCCAAATAATTTTAGAGAGTGTCTCGCGACTCTTAGGGCCCTGAACCGCAACATTATGAAGCTGGTCTGTTGAGGATTTCACCCGAACATCTAGTCCACGATCCTCAGCAATTTTTCTGAGATGCTTACCGCCATCATCAGAACCACCAATCCATCGAAAATTATTATCATCAAGACGGAATAGCGTTCCATCGTCAATCATGCACCCGTTGTCATAGCACATAGCTGAATAAACAACCTGGCCAATTGCGAGTTTGCGAACATCTTTGGTGATCGCATATTGCATGAGAACCTCTGAGTCTTGGCCATAAATCTCAAACTTTCTGAGCGGAGCCAGATCAATCATGACTACCCCCTCTCTGGCTTGCCAGTATTCCTTAATAGCACCTAAATTGGTGTATTCGAGTGGCAGCCAATAGCCGTTATAGTTATCGAAGTTTTTGGTTAGTTTCGATGTGTTTTTATGAAAACCAGTTTCTTTAGTCATAGTAGGTATTGATTGAGGATCAGGCCTAAAGGCCGTTGCCGATGAAAAATTATTCGTTTTATCGTAAATCCTGACATGTATATCGGAAGGATTCCAGCCATTAGAGGAAGTTGTGTCGTCAGGACATGCTGAAGATACACATACCAAATCATCTACAGCCCTTAATAAAACGTAATCTCCTGGTCTTGACCATGAGACATCTGAGCTGAGTGAGTGGCACTCTTCGATCGCGGTATTAAAAAAGAGATTGACAGCTGCCCAGTTTCGCCTTGGAGCAACGCCGAACTCTTCTAGAGATGAGTTAAAGTTATCTGTACAGCTTATATGTCCAGGGAAGCCGCGATCTTCATAATATTTAGCATTACAGGCCAATCCAAATGTATCATGCCTACACACTGTATCCTGAATGACCTCAACTAGAGGGACTGAATTTTGATTATAAAATTTATCATGAGTTCCAGGTGCTGGATAACTCGCTAACATCTGTGAGCGAGTCACAGTTGGATCCAGGCAGAGTTCCAAGTTATTATTGAGGTCTTCCTCTATAAATGCCTGAAAATCTGAGCACTGTTGGCCCTCGACATCAATGATTTGAATGTACTCACCCGCCTTCACTTTATAGGCAACTGCAGAGCTATCTTTAACCCTAATCTCTTTTGTTGGTTTTGCTAATGGTTCAGGTAAACGCTCAGAAGGAATCGTTGGATTTGAACGAGAGACATTGATTAAAATTTCTGTAGGTGAATTTTGTTGATCGACTAGCATTGGACCGCCCTCTGCTTCAAAGACGCACAAGAGGTCATTATTAGTATTAAAGGATTGTCGCGTATCTGCAGGACTGGACTCAGAAAAAAGCTCAGCAGCTTGAAGCTCTTTTGATTTTATTTTCTTACCATTAAGGATTGCTTTCAGCATCTCAGAGCAATCACCTGAAGAGATTTTATTTGAATTGTTTTTTGGCTTTGAGTTCCAGTTAAGGGAAGATAAAGCGGATGACTTTTTAGAATCAAATGCAAGAACGTTGCACTTTTGATCACCCTCAACGTCAACTATTTCAACTGAATCACCACTTTTTAAATCAATTGAGATTGCCTCACCACCAAGTATTTGGTAGGTTTCACAATCACCGTTATATCTAATATTTGAAACTCTCACTTACTAAAAACCCCACGTAATAATAATCGAGTATACATAGAATATAGAAAATCTCAATTTCAAAATCTCACCAGGCAATGAGTTAGATTCTATATCTCTATCAAAGTTCTAGTTTATTCAGCACCTCAGGGGGTGAGATGCCGATAAACTAAGGAGAGGATTCAAAGAGACTATGTCTCTCGATACTTCCCCTTTTAAATCACTTACAGTAATTAGAACTTACGGTAAGCGTTATTGAGATCAACCATTGGATGATTTTCAGACATTTGAAACTTAACCAGCAGTTCACGAGCAATCATGTCACGTTCTTGTTGATTGTTTGGCAGTTTTATATTATCTGGAATAGTAACCCAACCATTAATATTTCTATCAAAAACAGCGGCTTGATCACCCTCATACCCCATGTGGATGTCCTCTAACCAGTTAAGGTCCTTCCAGCCCATTTTGTCAATGTACTTCTGCAAAAAAGGTGTAATAAACTTAAGGTCAGGAACCAGGTTTACATCATATCGATAACCGATATGTTGACCAATCATTTGTTCGCGATCTGTATCTAAGCCGTCAGCTCCAACTACAAATTCTTCTTCTTTATTGCTCATAATTTCTCCTATCCTTAAAAGCGTGTCATATCAGGACGACCAACTGTGTGCTGTGATCCTGCAATAGGTACCTGTGCACATGCTGAAGCCTCCATTGTCAAAGCAGCCAAGTCTTCTGGCTCTAGAGAGTGAATGTTAGTCTTGCCACAAGCACGAGCCATCATTTGCGTTTCTATAGCTAGTGTATGAAGGAAGTTATAGACTCTTTCTGATGCTTCATCAGGGTCCAGACGCTTTCTAAGCTCTGGGTCTTGAGTCGCAACACCTACAGGACAGCGACCGGTATGACAGTGATAACACTCACCAGCTTCAACACCCATTTCAGCAGGATAATCAGCTTCAGGAATATCTTTGTTACAATTAAGTGCCATAAGTGATGAGTGACCAATAGCAACTGCATCAGCACCTAAAGCGACAGCTTTTGCAACGTCACCACCATTTCGAATTCCACCAGCATAAACGAGTGAAATTCTGCCAGTCATACCGACATCATCAATTGCGTTTCGGGCTTGACGAATGGCAGCAATTCCTGGAACACCCGTTTCTTCTGTTGCAATATGTGGTCCAGCAGCAGTACCGCCTTCCATACCATCAATATAAATACTATCACAACCAGTTTTAGCAGCCATACGAACGTCATCGTATACGCGTGCAGCACCTAGCTTTAATTGAATAGGGATCTGTCCATCTGTCGCTTCACGAATCTCTTCGATTTTAAGTGCCAAGTCATCTGGTCCTAGCCAGTCTGGATGCCTTGCTGGTGAGCGCTGATCGATACCAGCAGGTAAAGAACGCATCTCAGCAACTTGATCGGTTACTTTTTGACCCATCAAGTGGCCACCCAAGCCAACCTTGCAACCTTGTCCAATAAAGAACTCAACACTATCAGCAAGACGCAAATGTTGAGGGTTGAACCCATAGCGAGACTGGATACACTGATAAAACCACTTGCTTGAATAGCGCCTCTCATCTGGAATCATTCCACCTTCACCTGAACAAGTAGCAGTTCCAGCCATTGTTGCGCCTCTTGCCAAAGCTGTTTTAGCTTCATAACTCAAAGCTCCAAAGCTCATACCAGTAATGTAGATTGGAATATCTAGCTCTAACGGTCTTGGAGCTTCTGGTCCAATAATTGTTTTAGTCAAACATTTCTCTCTATAACCCTCAATAACGAAACGAGTTAAAGTTCCTGGCATAAAAGTTAAGTCATCCCAAGTTGGAATCTTTTTAAATAAAGAGAAGCCTCTCATTCTGTATCGTCCCAAATCAGATTTGATATGAATATCGTCCATCACTGATTTAGGGAAGATAAAACTTTTTCCTAGTCTATGTTTTTGATCTGAATCACTCATAATATTTCCTTTAGTTTAATTTGTTAAAAGTACGATTAAAGAATTAGTTTCTTCTCATTAGGCTCTAAGCTAGCATAGTTCCATAACATTTTTCCTGAAACATACTTTTGCATTTTTTCAACTCCTCTAGGAGTCTTGATGCCATATATAGCTAATTTCTCTGTTAAATAACGTAGGTCCAATTCCGTCATTTCACCCGGCACACAATCTACTCCAAGCTCCTCAACTTCACCGCCGACATAGATTGTGCCGTCATACATGGAATCCCCTAAGTTCATTCCAGCATCACCACAAATAATCATTCTGCCACGCTGCATCATAAAGCCTGAAAATGCACCAGTCCTACCTCCAACTATTATTGTTCCCCCTTTTTGGTCAATCCCAGTTCTTGCACCCACATCACCTTTACAAACTAAGTCACCACCACGAATAGCAGCACCAAATGTAGAGCCAGCATTTCCATCAATCACAACTGTACCAGCCATCATGTTTTCAGCACATGACCAACCAACTCGACCTTCGATATGTACATTAGGTCCGTCAATCAAACCACAACCAAAATAGCCAAGACTGTCTGTAAAAGTTAAATTAAGGCGATTCAATATACCGACACCGACACCGTGTCTTGACATCGGATTATCAACTGTAATATCTCCAATACCTTTTTCCATCAACTCTCGGATTTCACGATTAATTTCTCTTGGAGTCATGTCAAGAGCATCGATTTTTGCCGTTTTACTTGTATCAACTTCGTGTGAGTGGAAATAAGTTAAGTTTTCACTCTCATCAATTGAGAAAAATTTTTTCTGAGTTCTTCCTTTTAATTGCTCATCATGAAGGCCCATCTCTTGAGCCGTTTCTTTTTTTAGTTCTGCCATACTTTTACCTCTCCGTGATATGGGTCAAATGTTTCAATACGATGATCGAACAAAGTTCTAATTGCAACTTCCTCTGAAGCTAGCGCGATCATATCATCACTCTCATAAACAACCATTGGTTTTGCAGCCATAACATCTTTGGCCATACCCAGTTGATCTTTTGTAGCAACTAAATAAGTAAATACACCATCTAGATACTCAACAGAATCTTTCATCGCAGTCTCAAGGTCTGAACCTTGACTCATTCTATCTGCAATATAAACCGCAATCAGTTCAGAGTCGCAGTTAGAAGAAAAACGATGCCCTTTCAGTTCAAGCGCACGTCTGTTAGTCCAATAGTTCGTCAATTGTCCATTATGAACAACCGCAACATCACTAAATGGATAGGCCCAGTATGGGTGAGCAGAACGAATATCTACATCTGACTCAGTTGCCATTCTAGTATGACCAATTGCGTGCGTACCATTAAAATTATCAAGCCCGTACTGCTTAGATACAACTGAAGCATCCCCAAGATCTTTAATTAATTCAAGAGAATTGCCTATTGATAAAATTTCAACGCCTTCAATGTCTTCAACAAAATCAGCTAACTTTTTCATATCCCCTGAAAATTCAATCTCGTAACGATGAGAATATTCAGTTGCGCTATCTTTTTTTACGACTTTTGCGCCAAGATCTTTAAGACGAGAATTAACTAACTCAACTCTCCTCTCAATTTCAGCATGGATATCAAAACTACCTTCAAGGTCAGCTCCTTCAGCAACCTTAAATCTTACAACCTGATTGCCATTATCTTCTCCATACACAGCATATCCAGTTGAATCTGGACCCCTATGTTTTAAGGCTTGAAGCATTGATGTCATTTGTCCACCAATATTTTCGTCTTTGCCTGCATTTCTGTGAATAATACCTGCTATTCCACACATAAATTAATCTCCCTTTACTAAAAATTGCCCACCCGAAGGTGGGCATTCCAAAAAAACCTCAATGAAGCTAGCCTATGGCAAGCAATCCAAATAAGTACTTGTATCCCAGTCTGTAACTGTAGCATTAAATTTTTCCCATTCATCCGTTTTATAATGGTGAAAAACTTTATACATCTCGTTTGGCATAGCTGATTTAATAACATCATCATTTTCAAGCTCATTAAGCGCCTCACCAAGAGACATAGGTAATTTGGTAACCTGCTTACCAGCCTCCATTGCTTCATAGATATTGCGCTCTTCAGCCTCACCAGCTTCAAGATTATTATCAATACCGTCACCCATAGCTTTTAATAGAGCTGAGCCCATTAAGTATGGATTCACCATAGAGTCTACCGAGCGGTACTCAAAACGACCTGGCGCTGAAACGCGGAGCGCACATGTGCGGTTTTGGTAACCCCAGTCAGCAAAGATTGGCGCCCAAAAACCAGTATCCCAAAGACGGCGATAAGAATTAACTGTTGATGAACCAATTGATGTTAGAGCAGGTAAGTGCTTGATGACACCGCCAATTGATTGAAGCCCAATCGGACCTGGCATTTTCTCATCAATAGATGGATCTGGCATAAATGTATTTTCTCCACCCTCTTTGTAAGTAAAGCAACCGGGCATACCTGGAAGCTCACCATCACCAGTAGCAATTTCTGGATGAAAGACATCCTTGCCACCTTTCCATAAAGACATATTATGGTGACAGCCTGAAGCCGAAACGCCCATAAAAGGTTTACTCATAAAGCATGCCAACAAACCAAACTCACGTGCAACTTGTGCACAAATTTGACGATAAGTTGTTAATCGATCCGCATTTCTTAATACATCATCAAACTGAGTATTAAGCTCTAACTGTCCAGGAGCATCTTCATGGTCTCCTTGGATAATATCTAGTCCCATTTGCTCTGAATATTCAATCACTTTCATAAACACAGGACGCAACTCTTCAAACTGATCGATATGGTAACAGTTTGGCTTAGTGACACCACCGTCTGTACCTCCATTTTCACCACGCTTAAGCCACATCATTTCTGGTTCAGTGCCGCAGCGCATATCTAAACCATATTGGTCTTGAAATTCTTTGTGCTGTCTATATAAGTTTCCACGACAATCAGACGTTAATGCCTCGCCTGGGTTTTCACGCTCTTCACGGTTTCTATAAAGTCTACAGAATACGCGCGCTACTCTTTTATCCCAAGGAAGTTGGCAAAAAGTATCTGGATCTGGAATACCAACAAGCTCTGATGACTCAGGACCATACCCGATATAGTCTCCGTGTCTATCCACAAACAAGTTAGCAGTTGAACCGTAAACCAACTGGAATCCTTTTTCAGCTAATCGCTCCCAGTGTCTTGCAGGAATACCTTTACCGACAATACGTCCGGTAACAGATACAAATTGATAATATACATATGTGACACCCAACGCTTCGATTTTAGCTTTAACTTCTTTTACAAGTTTGTCGCGTCCAGGCTCATTAACGTGTTGTTCTAAATCTGTCATTTAATCTCTCCGAAAAAATAAAAAAAATCTTTAAATAAAGATTTGCCCCCTAGTAGATTTTATTTAGATTCGTAAAAATAAACCCAAATAAAAACCAGATTAATTTACTGACTATATAGATACTGATAAGTATCTATTTGGGTAACTCAAATATCCACTCAAAAAATGAGTGTTTCAGTAAATTATGCATGGAGTATACTCCTAATGATAATCCATTGTCAAGAAATTTTTTTTATTTTAAAGAAATTTAATAAAGTGTTGTTTTTCTTCTAAAAATGCTTAAAAAAACATGAAAAAAAACTGATTTGAGAGCCTGCTTGAGGAAGTTTATGATGAGCAAAAAAATTGCTCATTTGTTTTTAGAAATTATTATTAATCAGAGTTATTGGTGCAAATAATAGTGAGGAACTGGCACTCATCACTGATTATCTTTTTAGGCCCATGAGGTTTATCAGAATCAAAATATAAAGAGTCGCCTTTTTTAAAGTTGTAGATCTTCGTTCCATAATAATAATCCATCTGACCTTTAAGCATATAGATGAACTCTACGCCCTTGTGTTGAAATTCAGGAAACTCATAGTCTCTTGAAGTGATCGTAATTAAGCAAGGCTCGACGTTTAGCGAACCTCCAACCGTGTGACCGAGTAATTGGTAATGACGACTCTCATCTGAGCCAGCCCTCTCGATCGTTAGGCCGTCACCTGATTTAATAAAGGTGGGCTCAACATCTTTATCATGCTGCTTAAACAATGAGGTAATTGAAATGTTGAGTGCATGGCAGATGAGTTGGATTGTTTTGAGCGATGCGCTGATTTGGCCATTTTCAATTTTAGAGAGCATACTGGCAGACAAAAGCGATTGCTTTGATAGCTGCTGCAATGTGACGCCAGCATTTTTTCTAGCAATACGAACCTGTTTACCTATTGAAGCCTCAAGCTGTTTATCACTCCCAAAAGAAGGAAGATTTTTGTCAATAATGGAAACACCTTTCTCTTTAGGCGGAGGGTTTTTTGTAGTAGCCACAACAAAATAATTTACTTAGAATAAAAAAAATTATACTACAAGGAAAATTATTTAATGAGCCAATTCGAATTTAAAATTAAATATTGGGTCTTAAGACCTTGAGCGGCGGCTCCTTCTCAGCTTCACTGGTTTTGAATCATCACCCTTAAAGATCGATCTTGAGCCCTCAGACATTGCGCCTACCTTCTCTTCGATTTCTTCGAGGGTTGGTGCTGAAGTGACAATGTGTTCGTCCATTGCTTTCCTCATTGCTCTGACGTGATCAAAAGTGGTCCCACAACAACCACCAATAATGTTGGCGCCTGAATTCATGGCAATTTTTACATACTCAGACATGAGCTCTTCGGTTCCAGAATAAACGATACTGCCATCGACAAACTCCGGAATGCCGCAGTTCGCTTTAGAGATAACCACTGTCTCAGGCTCAACACTCTTCGAGATGTCATTGATTGTTGCCAATAGGTCCGGCGCACCAATACCGCAATTAGCGCCAAAACCCATTAAGTTTAAATCTTTAGATCTTTTGGCAAGATTTGAAGGTGTAATCCCCATCATTGTTTTGCCAGCGGTATCAAAACTCATTGTCGCGCAGACAGGGAGCCCAATATCTTTGACCGCATCTATTGCTGCCTCGAGCTCCTCCATCGCATACATAGTCTCAAGCCAAAGCACGTCTACTCCGCCTTCAGCCAGGCCCTCTGCTTGAGCTCTAAAAGCTGCTGTCGCTTCCTTAGGCGTCATCAGTCCATGAGGCTCAATCATTTCTCCGGTTGGTCCCATTGCTCCTGCAACAATGACTAGGCGATCAGCATTATCAGCAACCTCCCTAGCTACAACTCCAGCAGCTTTATTAAGCTCAAAGACTTGATTCTCAAGATTATGTAACTTCAGTCTAAAGGATGTTCCACCAAAACTATTTGTTAAAAACAAATCAGAACCCGCATCAACAAAACCTTGATGCAAGGAGCGGATTCTATCCTTATGCTCAAGGTTCCAAGGCTCAGGAGGATCACCCGTCTCTAAACCCATTCCAAATAAATTGGTTCCTGTGGCGCCATCAGCCAAAATATGACTTTTGTCTTTAAGTATTTTTAAGAAATTGTTCATGAAGCGATTAAGTACTGAGGGTAAGGTAAATACAATTTTGAAGTTTACGGATAATTATACTGGGCGCTGAATTATTATTAATTTAATATATTCAATCTATACTTAATAATATTCATAAAATAATATTCTATAAATCATAACCAGAATAAAAAATTACCCTACAATTTGTAATGCAAATTTTTAAATAATTATGCGATGAGAGCGCCTAATCTCTATATAATTTGACTTAAAAAAATAAACTCACAAACTGTGACTATTTTAACTTTACAGCAAGCACAAAATGGCATGCTAATTAACTGCATGATTGGTAAATCTTACCTGCACCCAGTATTTATAAATTCAAGCTACCCTTCCCCCATAAATTACAGGAATAATGAACAATAATTCTAACTCGCATGAAGATGTGATCAGTCGCTTTATTAATTACGGCGAATCTAATTTTGAATCCAATACTGCTCCAAATAGACCCACCCAAAGCTCTGCCCAGCTTGGCGTTCTCAGGCTCATCTATGCCTTTCGATTTTCGGGACACCTAAGGGCCACCTTAGATCCACTCAAGAGACCAAGACACCACTCAACGCCGCCATTTACGCTTGAAGAGTTTGGTCTGAGTGAAGCGGACTTAGATACCACGTTTGATATGGGCTCTTACCAGGGGCCCAACTGCAACACACTAAGAGAGCTTTTTGAGTCACTCAACAAAACGTATTGCTCTAGCCTTGGTGTCGAGTATATGCACATCCCTAATCTTGAGGAAAGGAAGTGGATCCAAACAAAGATTGAAACGATGTCTTTGGAGCAAAAAGAAACACCTGAATATAAAAAATGGCTCCTTCAAAGGATCACCGCGGCCGAAGTTTTTGAGAAATTTCTTCATAATAAGTATGTCGGTCAAAAACGATTTTCTCTCGAAGGGAGTGACACCCTAATTCCCTTATTGAATGTATTGATTGAGCACTCAGGCGAATACCTGATGAATAGAATATGCCTCGGCATGGCTCATAGAGGCCGCTTAAACGTTCTCATTAATATTATGGGTAAGAGGGCTGAAAAACTCTTCAAAGAGTTTGCTGGAGATCTTGGCTTAAGTAAAAAACAAACGGGTGATGTCAAATATCATCAAGGCTTTTCATCAGATATCAAAACTAGTAAAAAGGATGTTCACCTTGCATTAATGTTTAATCCTTCTCATCTTGAACTAGTCAACCCCGTCATTGAAGGATACGCCAGGTATCACCAAGATAAAAATAATGAATCAGATCGGCAAAAGATTCTTCCTGTTCTAATTCATGGTGATGCGGCCTTTTCAGGACAAGGCATTGTGATGGAGACCTTAAATATGTCTCAATCACGAGGCTATAGAACGATGGGCACTGTCCACATTATTATTAACAATCAGATTGGCTTTACGACCTCAAAACAAACGGATGCCAGGTCAACGGATTACTGTACTGACGTTGTTAAAATGATTAATGCGCCAGTCTTTCATGTCAACGCAGAAGACCCAGAAATGGTTAGTTTTATAACTAAGCTCGCACTTGACTATCGCATGCGCTACAAGAAAGATGTGGTTATTGACCTCATGTGCTATAGAAGACACGGTCACAATGAGGCTGACGAACCAGCTGTCACTCAGCCGTTAATGTATGAGGCCATCAGAAAACTTCCGACGACGCGTGCAAACTATGCCAATACCTTAATGAAACAAGGTGTCATTAATCAATCAGAGGTTGACGCGATGATTGCTGACTATCGACAAGAACTGAAAGACGGCAACAGAGTAGCCTACAACATCCTAGAGCCAAAAAATAAAAGGGCTTGGGAATTACTTTGGGAAGATTATTTTGACTCAACTTGGCATGATCCCTACAAATCTGCAATCAGCAAAAAACATATCAAGGATCTCAACAAAAAACTGCAGCATGTCCCAGATGGATTTGAAGTTCATCCACGTGTTAAAAAAATGATGTCAGAGAGAAACAAAATGGCTAATGACAAAATTAATGCTGACTGGGGATTTGCTGAAACGCTTGCTTTTGCCAGTTTAACTGAAGTTGGGGTTCCCATTAGACTCACTGGACAAGACTGCGGCAGAGGAACTTTTTTTCATAGGAATGCAGTCTTACATAATCAGCTCGCTAATGAAGATTACACCCCACTTATGAACATTAATGAGAATCAGGGCAGAGTTCAAATATTTGACTCAATCCTCTCTGAAGAGGCAGCACTTGGATTTGAATATGGTTACGCCACTGCAAACCCAGAGTCCCTCGTTATATGGGAAGCTCAGTTTGGAGACTTTGTGAATGGCGCTCAAGCAATTATTGATCAATTTATAGCCTCGGGAGAAGCTAAATGGGGCCGCCTATCGAACCTCGTTATGCTTCTACCTCATGGCCTTGAAGGTCAAGGACCTGAGCACTCCTCAGGAAGACTAGAGCGCTTTCTTCAGCTTTGTGCAAGTCATAATATGCAGGTTTGTGTTCCATCAACGGCCTCACAAATTTTCCATCTACTTAGGCGTCAAGTCCTCAGAAAGTTTAGGGCACCACTGATTATTATGTCTCCTAAAAGCTTGCTTAGAAACCCTCTTGCAGCCTCTCCTTTATTTAAGTTTACTGAGGGTAAATTTAGAGATGTTTATGAAGAACAATATGACAACATTAAACCTAAAAAGGTTGATCGAGTCGTAATGTGCAGTGGAAAAGTTTTTTATGAGTTACTAACGCGTCGTCAAGATGATCAAATAAATAATGTTGCTATTCTTAGACTAGAGCAGCTCTACCCTTTTCCTCATGAAGCGCTTCAATCTGAGTTAGCTAAATTTACGGGGGCCAAGGATATAGTTTGGTGTCAAGAAGAACCTATCAATCAAGGCGCTTGGTATACCTCAAGACATAACTTTATGGAAAGCATTAAAAAGGGACAAACTCTTCATGTAGTAGCGCGTGAGCTTTATGCTGCTCCTGCAGAAGGCAGTGTTAGAATGCATAATATTAATCAAAGTCATATTATTGAAAAAGGACTAGGCATTCAGCCTATTAATAAAGCTAGGAGCATTAAGAAATGAAAGAAGTAAAAGTACCCGTTTTGCCAGAATCGATTAACGAGGCAACCGTTGCTGCATGGCATAAAAAACCTGGAGACTCTGTAGAGGTTGATGATGTTATCGTCGAAATTGAGACGGATAAAGTCGTTCTTGAAGTTCCTGCAGAAGAGTCTGGCATCCTCACTGAAATTCTAGCTGAAGAAGGAGAAACCGTTAATGAGCAGCAAGTTCTTGGTCTTTTAGATGATTCGGCAGATGCTAAAAATGATGATACTCCTCAAGAGGCGCAAGTTACCCAAGAAGAGCCTGTAAAAACTGCCCAAATAAACCCTGAAGAAGCTCCAAAAGAAGAGGCCAAAAAAGAGCCAGTTGCTGCGCCTAAAATTCCTAGTGAAGAGCCAGCCGCTGCCCCAGCTTCGCAACCTTCTCAACCGAGCAGTAACCGAATGGAGGAGAGAGTCCCAATGACTCGAATCCGTAAAACGATTGCAAATAGGCTTCATTCAGCGACTCAAAATACTGCCATGCTGACAACCTTTAATGAAGTTGATATGAGTGAAATCTTGGCAATGAGAGCGAGCTATAAAGAGGCCTTCGAGAAGAAGTACTCTGTGAAATTAGGGTTCATGTCTTTCTTTGTGAAAGCAGCCGTCGAGTCACTCAAAAAATTCCCAACGGTCAATGCCTACTTAGATGGTGACGATATTGTTTATCATGCCTTCTGTGATGTTTCTGTTGCTGTTTCTTCTGATAGAGGTCTCGTTGTTCCCGTTCTTCGTGATGCCCACAAAATGGGGATGCATGATATTGAGAAAGGGATTATGGATTATGCTGGTAGAGCTCAAGATGGGACGCTTGGGATTGAAGAGATGAGTGGTGGCACCTTTACGATTTCTAATGGCGGCGTTTTTGGCTCACTACTTTCAACGCCCATCCTTAATTCGCCTCAGAGCGCTATCTTAGGAATGCATAAGACGCAAGAGCGTCCTGTTGCAGTGAACGGTGAAGTGGTCATAAAACCCATGATGTATCTGGCTCTATCTTATGATCATCGCATCATTGATGGCAAAGAGGCGGTTCAATTTTTGATCTCCATTAAAGAGGCTTTAGAGGATCCAGCGAGACTATTACTTAAAGTTTAACGGATTCAATCTTACAAAAAAAAGGGCGGTATTTTCATACCGCCCTTTTCGTTTTTTTACTTTTTACAGATTTTACTTATAGTGATCCTGCTCGTCAGTGTTGCCTTTAACTAAGACTCCTACCAACATTACCGTAGCAATCACTGTCCACCAGCCAGCGGCTGATGAACCAGCACCGATATACATGCCCATGTCCATCCAACCATCAGCATTATAAAGTTCTGCAAAAGATTCAGCAAAATATCCCATATTAATTCTCCTTAAAAATTAAGATTCAGATTCAGGGCTTGTCATACCTTGAGGGTATGCCTGTGCAGGTACTTTCACTGCATCAAGACCTTTGATTTGAACTGCGTCTGGGATACGTAACATTCCAGCCTTATTCACTATCCAAGACACAACGTATCCTGGAACAAAACCTAGCAAGAACATGACTACTGCACCAACAATTTGGCCAAATAGGCTAATTGCAACAGTATCTTCTGGAGCAAAAGCGCCAAGTCCTGGAACTCCAGAACCTAAGATACCAAGCATTACAACGCCAAATAGTCCAATCGTACCGTGAACCGTAACACAACCAACAGCATCATCGATACCAAGACCCTCTAGCCAGTCTGCACAAGGCTTCAGAATAATACCAGCAAGCATAGATACAGCTATGACAGTTGAACCAAAGTACACATCAAGACCCGAGGCTACTGAAATAATACCTGCTAGACAGCCAGACATCATCCAGAAAGGATCTCTAGTCATAACCCAAGCACCGATAATTCCACCAGCAGCAGCCAGAGGAACGTTAAATGCTAGTGCTGAAAGTGTCATTGGAGTACCATAAATGGTAGTCGCTCTGTCACCATACCAACTCCAACCTTCTCCAGGCAGAATGATACAAGCCATTAGGAATCCAAAGAATCCAACAATAATCAGCATTAAGCCAGTTACTGTAAGCGGCATGTTATGACCCGCAAGATGATTCGCTGAACCGTCAGCGTTGAATTTTCCTACACGTGGACCTAAGTTCAATAGAACACCCAGCGCGAAGAATCCAGCGACAGCGTGCACAAGACCAGCAGCACCAAAGTCGTGATATCCAAACTCAGTTACTAACCATCCGTCAGCATGCCATCCCCATGCCGCTGCAATACCCCATGCGGCAGTACCTAGCACAACCGCACAGATTACAAAACCTACAGTTTGTATTCTCTCGATTAGTGCACCAGATGCGATCGATGCAGTTGTTGCGGCGAATAGAGCAAAAGCACCCCAGAATACACCTGAAGCATTGTCACCCATATTTGGTCCCATGTACTGAGCAGAATCGCCCCAAGCCCATGCGATAGAGTTTGCATACTCTAGACCCGATATCTCCATATAACCAGCGCCTGCGGCGAGGTCTAACGGCCAAGTTGGCAGGGCCCAGTAGAACCACCAGCCAAATAGATACCATGCAGCGATAGTAAACGCGAACGCAAGTAAATTTTTAACACCCGATGACAGAACATTCTGCAAGCGTGTAGCACCCATCTCATAGAGAAGGAAGCCAGCATGAATGAGAACCATCAAAGGAATTGTTATGTAATAGTACGCCTCAGCAAACATCCTGTTTGTGACCTCGGCAGCACCTTTTATAGCGGCTACTTCAGCCGTTAAAGCTAATATTTGATCTTCCAAAACATTATCTCCTTTTTTAGTTTAATAAATCTCTCTCCTTTTTTACCTGCAGGAATTTTTATATCCCTACAAGGAACGAGTATATAGAAAGTAGTGCGTCAAATCTATAAAAATTATCTTTAAATTGGCTAAAAAATAGAAACTTTCTAATGATATATATGAAAGAACAATTAGTTACAAGAATGAAGAAAAATCATTAATTTTGAATACTATATTTCAAATTGAACTATAGCGATAAAGAAGTTTTATCAACTGCCATAGAGGTCAACAATGCTGATGACTTGTTGCTTAAAGCCATCCTCGTAATGCTCTGCAAATTCTTCTATGGTTGTGAGAGAACTCGAGTCTGCCATTCGATCAGTATAAATGAGACCATCGAGATGATCGAGCTCATGCTGAAAGGTTCCAGCGCTGATTCCCTTTGATATAAAGCTGACATTATTTCCTTCACGGTCATACCCTTCAATCTGAATCTCAGGGCAGCGATCAACTTTGCCTCTCATATTGGGGACTGAAAGGCATCCTTCAAAGACGTTGATTCTGTCTTCAGTTAGAAAGGTGACTTTTGGATTAATTAATACAGTTAGTGGAATGTCTGGCTTGTAAGGATAGCGAGGGTTTTTTTTCACCTCAATCACGCAGATTCTTTTATGAACAGCGATTTGAGTAGAGGCCAGACCCGCTCCATTAGCATCCCTCATGGTTTCAATAAGGTCATCAATGAGGGCTTGAATTTCATCAGATTGAATCTGATCGACATCGACAGGATCAGCAACCTGACGAAGCGCTGGGTTGCCTATTTGTAGAATTGCTCTAATCATTCAAAAGAAGCTCTCAGTTAAATAAAATTAACAATCAGAATAAGAAGTAGCAATAAACTTGCAGCCCAAAATAATTGGTAAGCCTTATTCATTACCCCGCGTATATCTCGGAGTTCTTTTAATATCTTTTCAACTTGTTCATCATTCATCATGAGGCTCCTTTGAATTTATATATTTTAAAATGGATAGTATATATATTGAGTTTTAATAAGGGCAATTTTTACAGCCATTATTACAGCAATCACCCTGCTTAATCAGATACCATTTACTAAATACATAGAGCCCATCGTTGATCGTATAGTCAACATTTTTAACAAGCTTTGTTTGGGTGCGGTGTGGCTCTACAAATTTTTGAAATTCTTCCATGCCTTTCTCTCTAACAAGAGAGTCAATTTTCAGATTAATTGCCTCGCCAAGGCATGATGGACAAAAACAGTCCTCCTCAGAAGTTGGAGCCATGATTGTTGGAAAGCTAATGCACCAACAATTTCCTGTACCTGCGCCGCATCCAAATGGCTCATTACATTGGGAGCAATTTTTTGCAGTCATAATCTCATGCGAATCAAAAACTTAATTTTGACATTGATTTTAGTGAAATGCAATTAATTAAAAACCAGATCACACCAATTATTAAATAAAGTTTGGGATGCTTTATTATTTGAGGATAAATTCTTTGTAAATTCGTCTTGAAAACTGGAAAGGCCATCAGTGCCCAAAAGATTTTCAAGACTCAACGGTATTCCTGGAATGCCCATCCAGCCTTCAAATGTATGGCCACAAACCTCAGGATGAAACTGACAAGAGAAAGCATTCTCAGAGACCTGCATAATATGATTATAGCAATCACTAGAGGAAGCCAATATAGTTGAGCCTTCAGGAGCCTTTGAGACCTCAACTAAATGAACGTTTACCCACTTATCTAAAAAATTAAAATTCTTTAAAAGAGCATGACTCCTTCCCTCTGTTGTTGGTTTAATTTCAAATAAACCGATCTCATGATTATCGGTTTTTTTTGCCTCACCGCCTAGAGCCTCAGCGAGAAGCTGATGCCCTAAACATATCCCGAGAAATGGCATTTTAAGATCTTCAACTGCATGACGGATAGCTTTCTTTTCTTCAATAAGCCAGGGATATTG
This sequence comes from Candidatus Pseudothioglobus sp. uisw_142, assembly GCF_059512465.1. Classification (NCBI taxonomy): domain Bacteria; kingdom Pseudomonadati; phylum Pseudomonadota; class Gammaproteobacteria; family Pseudothioglobaceae (SeqCode); genus Pseudothioglobus (SeqCode); species Candidatus Pseudothioglobus sp. uisw_142. Next base: position 628,817 of record NZ_CM183452.1, on the reverse strand, counting down.
ATCTTCCTCCCAAACATTCATAGAGCCGCCCATCACCCAAAGACCATCAAAGTCATTTAATTCTGGAATTGACTCGCCTGCATGGAGGTCGATTTCATGGAAAGCAATATTTCGACTTTTAGCAAAATCTCTAAAAATACCTGGATTCTGAGAAGTCATATGCTTAAAAACAAGGATATTTTTTTTCAAGGTCAGTGAGTTTTTGCAATAAAACTATATTCTAATTTATAGACACTGCTTTCAACTGTCAATAATTTATTGATAAGATTTAAAAAAATTCAATTAATCATACTGAGAATCCTAAAAATTAACTTTATTATTGAACAAATTGAAAAGATAACTTTTAATAAATGTTAAAGCTAATCATGATAATACATCTATAATTCACCCAATTTTTTAACAAAAAATTATCTCTAATGGCTTTACGATCAATAGAAGCAATACTTCCACCTGACAATCTTCACTTTGTTGGAGATGGATTTAGGGTTTATGGAATCTTAGGAAGAAGAGAGCCCTTAACAATGAAACGTATGAGCCCTTTTCTTTTGATGGATTATGCTCCAGTTCATTACTTTCCGCCTAATAGTGGAGCTCCTCTTGGTGTTGGTTCTCACCCTCATAGAGGGATTGAAACAGTGACTATCGCTTATAAAGGAAAAGTTGAGCACAATGACAGTACTGGTGCAGGGGGAGTTATTGAAGAAGGAGGCATACAGTGGATGACCTCTGGTAAAGGTATACTTCACAAAGAATATCACGAAAAAAACTTTAGTAAAAAAGGCGGCGAGATGCAGATGGTCCAGCTATGGGTCAACCTGCCTGCCAAAGACAAGATGACAGAACCTAAATATCAGAATATTGACAACAAAGATTTAGCTAAAGTTGATCTTGGTAATGGAATTGGATCCATCGATATTATTGCTGGCGAGTTTGAGAACAATAAAGGTCCAGCCTCTTTATTTTCTCCTTTAAACCTTTTCAATTTGAAACTAAACAAAGGAAAGGGAACAAGTTTAAGTTTTAAAGAAAGTCACAATACTGGACTTTTAATCATCAAAGGCAACGTCACCATTAATAATTCAGAAAATGCACCAACAAACCACTTTGTGCTTTTTCACAATAAGGGCTCAGAATTTACAATAAGAGCCGATGATGATGCAGAAATACTAATTCTCAGCGGCGAACCCATTGATGAACCCATAGCCTCATATGGACCATTTGTAATGAATACAAATGATGAGATCAGGCAGACAATCGATGACTTTAATAGTGGGAAATTTGGTTACTTAGATTAACTATTAAAAATATTTAGTCCTCAACTGAAGCTTCTAGCTTTGGATACTTATAGCCCAAAGTCACTCCCCTTGCAATTGAAAAGATAATGAGTGAAGCCCAAAGCCCATGATTGTCATATTTAGGCAATAGAAATGCCAATGCGACTAGATAGATGCAGAATGAAATAAACATCATATTGCGCATATCTGCAGTCCTCGTTGCACCAATAAAAATACCATCAAGCATCCAGGCAGCAGCTCCAATAAGTGGCGCAAGAACCATCCATGGTAGATAACCATAGCTTACTACTCTGACGTCCTCAGCTGTTGTCATGACATTAATAATAGTATTTCCAAAAACATAAAAAGCAATCGCCATAAGAACAACTAAGCCGACCCCCCACTGACTTGTCATAACCGCTGACCTTCGAAATAACGCTCTATTTTTAGCACCCAAGGCTTGGCCAACGAGAGCCTCTGCTGCAAATGCAAAACCATCCATTGCGTAAGCGGTAATATTTAAAAATTGAACCAAAACCTGATTAGCTGCCAAAGTTGCATCATCAAAACTTGAACCTAAAAATAAAAAACTAACAAAGCCAATCTCTAGTAGAACAGATCGTATGAGGATGTCACTATTCACTTTGGCCATTTGAACAAGCCTAACGCGGTCAAATATCTGAACCCAGTTTCTCCAGTAGCCCTTACTAAACCCCTCTCTCGCGAGCCATAAGCCATAAAAAAGACCAAGCCACTCAGCAATAAACGTTGCAAAAGCAACTCCTTCAACGCCCCACCCTAGCTTTAAAACAAAAATAAAATCTAAAGTAATATTGACACTATTAACTAACAACATAAGAAACAGAACTGATTTCGTCCTCTCTTTAGCAATAAGCCAGCCAGTTATTCCAAAAATTGCGATTGCCGCTGGCGCGCTAAAAACTCTAATTTTTAAATACTCATTTGCTAATCCTTCTACCTCTTGGGAGGCAGGCGCTAAACCGAGGGCAGCACTGAATAGGGGAATTTGAATAAGAATTAATATGAGTCCTGCAACGAGACCAATAATAATTCCTCTGACTAAAAGCGCTGAAGTCTCTGATTGATTATTAGAACCAATAGCCTGAGCGGTTAGTCCTGTTGTGCCCATCCTAAGGAAACCAAACATCCAATAAATAGCTGAAATGATAATAGCGCCAATTCCAACAGCACCAATTGGAGCAGCCAGTCCCATCTGACCAACTACTCCTGTGTCAACTGCTCCAAGAATTGGGATAGTCGCATTCGCTAAAACAATGGGGATGGCAACGCCTAATACTCTTTTATGAGTAAGGTTAGATGAACTAGGATTCATTGGTATAAGAAGAAACTCTAGCTAGACAGGGTACGATTGAAAATTTTGAATCGCCAATAAAGAATAAAGGCAAGAAAAGCATACAAAATCTTAGCTAGGGTAAAGATGATTGGAAGACTAACAAGCTTAGAAAGCCAACCGTAGCCTTTAGTATTACTCCAAACATAGATAAAAGCGTCAACACCTTTAATTTCAGTTCCATCTGGAAACTCTACATAAAGAGCTTTGAGGTATTTATCACCCTTTTGACTGCAGTTCTCATACTCAAGCTGTGATCGCTTTTTATAGTGCTTTATTTCAAAGTTACAAATACTGCATTCTTCGTTAAATAAAACCTTTCCATCTGTGTTACTTTTCATAGTGCGATATTATATATGAGTAATGATTTAATCAAATTAGATTCACTAACTTTGAGCCTTATTCAGGTATAGTTTAATTATCAAAATAAAGAGCCCTTCAATTGATAAATAGACTACTCAACGATCTCCAAATAATTCAATTTTTTAATTTGCAAAGCCCTCAAACTAAAGCAATCATTTTAAACATTTCGTCTATCATTCTTTTTTCAATCATGGTTATTTTTATTAGAAAAGCATCAGAAAGCTTGCATATTCTTGAAGTTGTTTTTTTCAGAAACCTTTTGGCTTTAATTGTCATGCTGCCGATTATAAAATCTATTGGCTTGGCCGCAATCAAAATGAAAAACACTAGGTTATTTTTTATGAGGGGTTTTGTTGGTTCTATTGGAATGATTGCAGGATTTACCTGCTTAACGCTGATACCACTTGCCCAAGCTACTGCAATTAGCTTCTCTCAGCCCCTATTTATCACGATTGGAGCCACTATTTTCTTAGGGGAAATCATTAAAGCTCGAAGAATTGCTGCGATTATTGTTGGCATTATTGGAATGCTCATCATTGTGCAGCCTGGGTTCAACACCCTCTCATTTGGAGTAATGCTCGCAATAATTTCAGCCTTAGCGTTATCAGTTAACGCTTTAATAGTGAAAAAACTTACCCTGACAGACACGCCGCATGCAATTATTATATGGATGGTAGTCATGCTTATTCCAATTACTTTGATACCAGCTATCCCAGTTTGGGAGTGGCCCAGCTTAGAAGCTTGGCTATACTTATGGGGAATTGCAATTTTAGGAACACTTGCACACTTCTCATGGACTAAATCCTATGCGTTAGCTGATATCACAAGCCTTGAGCCAATTGGATTCATTAAACTTCCAATTATGGCTCTATTAGGATGGATGATTTTTACAGAAATTCCTGGTACCTGGACTTGGGTTGGAGGATTGATCATTTTCATGTCGACAATATATATCAGTCAGCGAGAAGCAAAAGCTTCAAACTCATTGAAGCCAAATGATGGCTTTCAGGAACCAAAGCTATAATTGTTAGGGCGTCAAGTTTTTAACTTGCAGCCACTTAACCCCAGGTCAAGTTTGCCAGCATGCTTCGCTAAGCCCAACTTGGATGATGAACAATTCCATTTATTAAGTGAAATTGCTTTGTGTTGAATTGATGGGTTTATGATGTAGATTAACCTTTACTTAATTAAAGTATCTATACTCTTACTTTTTATTACCTATTTTTTAATATGAAAAAACTACTTACTATTTTATTTTGTTCGCTTTTAATATCTCAGGCTTTTGCTCATAAGCCAGTGCTTAATGAAAATTCAACCTATCCTGCAGATTCACCTTATGAGATTGAAGAACCGGAAATATCAAAAGCAATCTACTCAACCCTAACGGGTGAGCCTCACTTCTATAGAATTCAATCTGATATTGATTTTGATTTCTATGCAGGAATCCTAGCTGCCAAAATTGGTGAATGTGCTTTAGAGCAAAAGTTTTCGTTTGAGGTCTTAGACTCTGAATTTCATAATATCAGTCTAGCAGATGGTGAAAACTTTGAATGGACTCCCTGGTATGAAGAGTATGGAAAACAGTGGTATTGGAACGGCCCAGAGATTGGTGAAAAGTTTTTATCTGATAGAGTCTATGAAGCAGGAACATACTACATTAAAGTATTCAATGACTCAAACACAGGACAATACATTATGGCTGTGGGGGATATTGAAAAATTCTCGTTTACTGATATAGTTGGATTATTATTTTCAATGGGTGACATCGAAGATGAGTATTGGGACCCAAGCCTTTGCTCCCTAGGCTGATCATTACTCAATAGCTGTATTAATTACACAAGTATATTAAGAGTGTTAAAAAAAATACTCGTCATCCCTCTCATCATTTTATTAGTAGGATGCAATCCTGACGATAAAGATAATAGCTCAGATTTTATAGTGCAGTCTGGCGAGGCAATTTATAATAAAAATTGTGCAAGCTGCCACGGTCCTAATGGTCAAGGCCTTGCTGAAGATTGGAGAATAGAGGATGCGAATGGCAACTATCCAGCACCACCTCTTAATGGAACGGCTCACACTTGGCATCATTCACCAGCTCAGCTACTTTATACAATTAATAAGGGTGGCACAGAAATGGGTGGTCAAATGCCTGCATTTGAAGACTTACTTTCTGAAACAGAAAAACAAGCCTTAATAGACTATATGTATAATCTATGGCCAAACGAAATTCAAACAAGATATGATGAGAGATATAAATAGGAGGCAAGATGCAATTCATTCCAGCAATAAATGATGGTTTTTGGCTTTGTAAGCACACCTGGAAAAGAAGTAGATTGAATACATTTTGGTGTTTACTTGGCTGTTCAATCGGTGATTTTGGCACAATTTTTACCTTTCAAATGATTGAGCATAGCTGGTCTGTCTGGATGGTTATGACGCTTGCAATAATGAATGGGCTTCTAACGAGTATTGCTTTAGAAACAATCATTCTTAGCAAGCAAATGGCAATAAAATTAGCGTTTAAAACTGCTATTGGTATGAGCTTTATATCTATGATTGCTATGGAATTTGCAATGAATCTAACAGATGTACTCCTTACAGGCGGTGCAGTTCTTACTTGGTGGGTGATTCCTTTTATGCTGTTAGCAGGATTTGCTACGCCTTTGCCATACAATTACTGGCGTTTGAAAAAATATGGTGTAGCTTGTCATTAGCTCAGCCAGGGGTATGATGTTAAATATGTTGTAGCTGATGGGATTTATCTTAAAGTAATCAGTATGTATTGGTCGGGACGGCAAGATTTGAACTTGCGACCACTTGACCCCCAGTCAAGTGCGCTACCAGGCTGCGCTACGCCCCGTTTTAATAATGAATAAACTATCTAAATTTACCGTAAAGATAACCAATAATTGTTGCAATCAATCCAAAAGGGACTGCGACTGAAAACCAAGGCGTTAGGTTGTCAATACTTGGGCTCATTGCAAAAGGTTGGATATAAAAAGAAGTTGAAATAAAGAGGCTCCAAGCAAGAAAGGTTCTCGCATAGAAGTCCGCCTTACTTCCATTTTCAGATTTTGGCTTTACGATCCTAAAAAATAAATATCCAAAACCAACCGAAACCAGGGTACTAATAAAAATTAACATTTATAAACTCCATAAAAACTATTGTTGTTGTTATTGACTTGAGTTACAAACTGGACACTTCAAATCTTTACTAATCTTAACCTTTCTGAAACTTAAATCAAGGGCGTCAATAAGGAGTAGAGAGCCGCTCAGCTGGTCTCCTAAATCCAATATAACTTTAATCGCTTGCAAAGCCTGTATGGTGCCAACAAGTCCTGCAACCGGTGCTAACACTCCATTATCTATGCAGCTTTCATTATCTTCACCCTCAACACTATAGAGGCACTGGTAGCAGGGCTGATCTTTTTCAAAACCCTTAAATACTGAAACCTGACCTTCAAATCTAACCACAGCAGCTGAGACAAGAGGTTTCTGATGCTCAACGCAGATCTGATTTATTTCAAAGCGGCTTTCAAAGTTGTCAGTCCCATCTAAGACAATGTCGACCCCTTTAATAAGATCAGGGAGGTTACCGGTATGAATAAGTTCGTTGGCAATCGTGATCTTAATGTTTGGATTGAGCTCAGTCAACTTGTTCTTTGCAGAGTTCACCTTGTCATCACCAATGTCTTTGGTCTGATGAATAATTTGTCGCTGTAGATTTGATAGTTCAACTTGATCAAAGTCAGCGATAATAAGGTGCCCTACCCCAGCTGCTGCCAAATACAGAGCGGTTGGTGATCCAAGACCCCCCATTCCAACAATAAGTACTGTAGCGTCCATAATTTTTTGCTGGCCCTTAACATCGACCTGAGGCAACATAATTTGTTTGGAGTATCTCAATAGTTCTTGATCTTCCATGAATCTCTCTATTTAAAGTATTTAGTCACTTTAGGTAATATCACCATTTGGCAATAAGGCTGATTTGAATTGTTATTAAAGTAGTTCTGATGATAACCCTCAGCAGGATAAAAAAAATCAAGCTCTGTAACCTCAGTCACAGCACCTTTAATTTTTCCAATCACTGAAGTTGCAATCTCTTTTTGCGAATCATTTGTATAGAAGACAGCAGATCGATACTGAGTTCCTTTATCAGCACCCTGCCGATTAAGACTCGTTGGGTCATGCGTTTCTATAAAAACTTCTAATAACGCCTCAAAGGTTACCTCGTCTTCATCAAAGTCAACCCTTAAAACTTCTGCATGCCCTGTCTGGCCAGTGCATATTGATTCATAGGATGGATTTATTGTTGTTCCGTTACAGTAACCATTTTCGACTTCTTTGACACCTTTAACGCGTTGAAATATAGCTTCTACGCACCAAAAGCAACCGCCTGCAAGATAAGCTGTTTGCATGTATTCTTGTTTAATATTTAAAACAATATAGTATACTTTATCTCTCTAAGAAGGGATAACTACAAGGAGTCAATGTGACAGAAAGTGTTAATAATCGTCATGGTAACGGTCTAGTATTAATTCTTCTAGCGCTTTCCATTCTTGCAATAGTCTGGCTATTTACTCCCTTCATCGCCTACCTATTCTTATCCCTTTTGATTTGTATATCGACCTTTAGTAGTTTTGATAAGCTTGCACAGAAGCAGTCCAAAAATAGAGCAGCCCTTATGATGACTCTGCTTGTCACGGTTCTATTGATTCTGCCCCTTGGATACATTTTGTTAGTCAGTGGTATCGAGACTACTGCGCTCATTAACAGACTTCAGAGTGACTTTCAGCTCAGTGAAATTAGTCGAATTACAGATGAAATTATCATGGGTCTTCCTTTGTCTGACTCTATTCGAGAGTTTTTAGATAGCTCACTTAGAAATAATCTTGAGAGTATTGCTATCGCAATTAAAGACTTCTCTATTGTAATTCTTAAAAGCATTACGAAGCTCTCCAGTCAGTTCGTCTTTTTTGTAATCATTACCATCTTCTCACTTTACTATTTTTATATAGATGGCCCCTCTTTCATTGAAAAGATAAGAAAGGTCTCTCCTCTGGATAATAAGATTAATGATTTACTTCTTAATCAGTTCTCTGGACTATCACTGACTCTAGTAGGAAGTGTTTTTTTAGTTGCTTTAACGCAAGGTATTGCGTTTGCAATTGGAGTCATGATCGTTGGTCTGCCTGCGTTATTTTTTGGGGTAGCGATGGCTCTTGCTAGCTTTATTCCAGTTTTAGGAGGCGTTTTAGTTTGGCTTCCAATTTCAATCTATCTGTTTGCTATTGGCGAGCCAACCAGCGCTATTATTATTATTATTTTTGGCGCCATTATAGCGGGCACAATCATTGATAACTTTTTGAGACCCGTTATTATCATGAGGCTCTCAAGCTCAATGAAGCATCAAAGCCCACTCAACCATACTCTAATTACTGTTCTTTCTACGCTTGCAGGAATCATTAAGTTTGGTATTTTGGGTCTTTTCATTGGCCCAATCATCGCCGCCATGTCGATTACTATCTTCGACATTTATCAAATTCAATTTGGTAAATCTAAGTAAATCTTTGTTAAAATTCTCATCTTCATTATCAACAAAGTGGAAGCATGCTTAAAGAGCTAATTGAATATATAAAAGAGTACGAGGGTGACAATGATCTCGGTGACTATCTTGACACGCGTTATGTCAGACTGACTGATCAGCACTATGATCAAATTGCAAGCGCTATGTCAGATGGCGAACTAGAACTTAAAAAATCTTCAAGTTGCCCTGCTGAACGATTCTTTCTTCACTTTAATGAGACCATCTTATTCGTCAATAAACAAACTGAGCATCCAGGCGCGACGTATGATGTTGAGATGGTTGAAAACCAGGGAGAAGCCGAAGAAACTTCGGATCTATTATTTGCCTCTTTTTCACTGAGTGATGATTACACCCCAACTCTTAAAAAGCGAGCTTCAAGTGGAAAAACACAGGACGAGAACCATCAACAACTTGTCATGCTCTCTGTGATACCAATATTAAAGGGCTTTATGGTTGCAATAACCGACTAGAGCTACTTCTTACCTTTTTGTGTGGCCAATTTAAGCTTTGGTCCAGCCTTAAAAGTAACCACTTTCCTGGCACTGATCATCACCTCTTCACCTGTCTTAGGGTTTCTGCCAGGTCGTGGCGTTTTATTGCGAACAACAAAATTGCCAAAACTAGATAACTTTATTTCTTCGCCTGATTTAAGAGTTTCAATGATTTGATCAAAAAATTGATTGGTTAGGGCTAGCGCTTGTGTTTGAGTAAGCTCTGTTTTTTTGACGAGGGTATTAGCAATATCTTGTTTTGTAAGGGACATGTTTTATCTTAATTTAGCTGAAAAATTTGTTTCTAAATGAGCCACTATTTTACTAACTTTTTCAGCCAGTTGTTCATCAGTTAAGGTAACTTCTGTCGATTGATAAGTTAAATTGAGAGCCACACTTTTACTGCCCTGTTCGATATGCTCCCCTTCATAGACATCGAACAAGTTAACGTCAACCAGATCGGCTTGCTTTAAAGATTTGATTGAACCAATAAGCTCATCAGCACTCAGCTCTTTTGAGACTACAATTGCAACATCTCTTTGTGAAGCCTGAAAAGATGAGAAAGACGCATAACTTGGATTTTCACCTTGCTCAATCTCTGACTGAATAAGTTCGAAAAGAAAAGCCGTTGGCATCGATAGCTTCTTTTGAAGTTTAGGTGATAGTGCACCAACCCAACCGATCTGTTTTTTTCCTTTCATAATTCTTGCGCTCTGACCCATCTGCAGCGCAGAATGCTCAGCAGCCTCAAAAGAATAGTCTTTTTTGCTCAGAGCTAATAACGCTTCAACATCTGACTTAATATCAAAGAAATCAACCTCACGCTCGCCACTTCCCCATTGCAAGTTATAGCGATTACCTGAAATTATGCCAGCAATTTTTTGAACTTGATCCTCAACCGAAATGCCGGAGAAGCAAAGCCCTAGCTCGAAGAAGCGCGAGTTAAGGTGGCCTCTTCTTATGTTTGATTTGGCAGATTGAATTAAACCTGACCATAGACTCGATCGCATTACTGCCATATCGTCTGAGATTGGATTTTGAAGCAAAATTTTCTTTGCCTTAGGGTCTACCAAATCATGCATCTCGTTTGAGATAAAGCTATAAGTGATGACCTCTTGATAGCCTCTATTGACCAGAGAGTTTGATAGAATATGAGAGCTAACTTGGGCCTGCGATGCATTTGATATATTGGCTTCAATTGAGAGCCTCTTAACAGGAATCTTGTCGTAACCATAAAGCCGAGCGAGCTCCTCAATAATATCTGCAGGAATCCGAATATCAAAACGAAAACTTGGCGGCGTGATTGTCCAAGAGTCATCATTGTTTGTTTTAAAATCTAACTCAAGGAACTGAAACTTAGATTCAATCCATGATGTTTCAAGTTCAAAACCTAAAACCTTTGAAATTTTTTCTTTTGAGATTTCGATGGACTCAATTTGAGGCAGTGAATCTGAGTGTGTACACTCATTAATCTTAGATGCCTGTCCGCCACAAATCTCAAGAACGAGCTCAGTTGCCCTCTCCATTGCTTGACTCGTAAGATTAAAGTCAACGCCTCTCTCAAACCTCAGAGATGCCTCTGTATGAAGTCCATATGACCTTGCTACGCCTGAAATTGCAACTGGCTCAAAAAAGGCACTCTCTAATAAAATCTCAGTTGAATCTTCTAGAGTGGATGATCCCATGCCGCCAATGACCCCTGCTATGGCGATGGCAGATTTTTCATCAGCAATAACGAGAGTATCCTCAGTAAGCTCAACGCTTTGTCCATTTAAAAGTTCAAGTGGCTCATTTTTTTTAGCAGATCTCACATTAATGTCACCATTAATTTTCGACAAATCAAAGGCATGCATCGGCTGACCTAGCTCTAAAAGAACATAATTGGTTATATCAACAATCGGTGAATGGAGCTGCTGGGAGGCGCGTGATAATTTTTGCGCCATCCATTTTGGCGTTTGAGCAGTATTATCAACGCCACTGATAACGCGCGTTAGATACCTTGGGCACTCTTTAGGGTTACTGACTGTCGAGGTGAATGAGGTATCTCCTTTCTGAGATGCCTTGTAGTTAAGGGATGGCATTGAAAGATCGTAGTTAACGCAGACCTCTCTAGCAACACCAAGAACGCTGAAACAGTCTCCACGGTTTGGGGTAATATCAAGCTCGATGATTTGATCATCTAGATCGAGAACTGATCGAACATTCTCACCAATCTTGGACTCTGAATCAAGTTCAATGATGCCGTCATGACTATCTGACATACCCATCTCGGATTCTGAGCATAGCATCCCATTGGACTCAACCCCTCTGAGTTTAGCGCGTTTGATCTTAAGCTTACTCGGAAGAACTGAGCCAACTGTTGCAACGGCCACCTTTAAATCCTTTCTGACATTAGGCGCACCGCAAATAATTTGAAGATTTTCATCAGCGCCAACATCGACTTCGCACAGACTTAATTTGTCTGCATTGGGATGTTTCCCACAGCTGACAACGTGCCCTACGACTAGGCCATCAAATGCAGGAGCCACTGGGGCAATCTGGTCAACCTCTAAACCAGCCATTGTTAATTTTTCAGAGAGCTCTATATCACTTACATCTGGACTGACCCATTCTCTTAACCATCTAGTTGAAATATTCATGACTGATAACCTTGCACTAGAATTGATTTAAAAAGCGAACGTCATTCTCAAAAAATAATCTGAGATCATTGACGCTGTATCTGAGCATTGCAAGTCTCTCAACGCCCATTCCAAAAGCGAGCCCTGAATATTCTTCAGAGTCAATATTAACGGCATTCAAAACGTTTGGATGAACAACGCCACACCCCAATACTTCTAACCAGCCTGACTTTTTACAGACGCGGCACCCTTCACCGCCGCATATCACGCACTCAATATCTGCCTCAGCTGATGGCTCCGTGAATGGAAAGTAAGAGGGACGAAAGCGAACTTTAAGGTCATCTTTTTCAAAGTAAGCTCTTAAGAAGTCGATGAGCAAACCTTTGAGCTGAGAGAATGAGGCCTCTTTGTCAACAATAAGCCCTTCTACCTGATGAAACATCGGTGTATGAGTGACATCAGAGTCACACCTATACACCTTTCCAGGGACAATGACTCTGACGGGAGGCTTTTGTCTCTCTAGCGTTCTAATTTGAACGGGAGATGTATGCGTTCTTAGTACCGTATTAGCATCGAAATAGAACGTGTCATGCATCGCTCTTGCAGGATGATGCTCAGGAATATTGAGCGCACTAAAGTTATGAAAATCATCCTCAATTTCAGGACCAATCTCTATCTCAAAACCGGCCTTAGTAAAAATATCTTGAATATGATTGAGGGTTTGCGTGATCGGATGAAGGCTCCCTTTTTCAGAATTCCTTCCGGGAAGCGTGACGTCAATTTTTTCATCGAGCAGTCTTTGGTTCAGCGCGAGCTCTTCGAGTTCCTCTTTGCGAACCTCGATGAGCTTTTGAATCTTAACCTTAGCCTCATTGATTGCCTCTCCCATCGCTGGGCGCTCCTCTTTCGAGAGCTTTCCTAAGCCTTTAAGTAGGTCAGTCAATTCACCTTTTTTACCCAGATACTGGACCCTTGAATCGTCGAGCGCTTTTAAATCTTTCGCGCTGGCTATTGCTTTTGAGGCGTCGGTGATAATTTTGTTAATCAAAATGCTTACTTTATTTTTGTTTAAAAGACTGTAACCTATGTTACAGTCTTTTAGTAAGATTTTACTACTGTGCTAACCCAGCTTTTGCTTGATCAGCAATTTTAGCAAAGGCATCTTTATCAAAGATGGCGATGTCTGATAGAACTTTACGATCAATCTCAACACCAGCTTTGTTTAAACCGTTGATAAATTGTGAGTAGCTTAAGCCATTATTTCTTGCCTCAGCGTTAATACGTACAATCCATAATCTACGGAACTGACGACGACGTTGACGACGGTCACGATAGGCATATTGCCCTGCTTTAATTACCGCCTGCTTAGCAACGCGATAGACTTTAGAGCGAGCACCATAGTAACCTTTGGCTTTCTTTAAAACTTTTTTGTGTTTAGCGTGCGCTTGCACACCTCTTGAAACTCTTGCCATAGTAATACTCCTTTAACTGTACGGTAACATTCTTTTAACCATTGGTACATCGACCTTCTCAATGGTGTCAGGTGAACGCAGCGAGCGTTTTCTTGAAGTACTCTTCTTGGTCAAAATATGCCTCAAGTGCGAGTGTTTACTTTTGTAACCGCCACTGGCGGTCTTTTTGAAACGCTTTGCAGCGCCTCTATTGGTCTTTAACTTCGGCATCATTTACTCCTTGACCCTCTTCGGGTTCAACTTTTCGGGCTTGCACCTTACTTTTCTTAGATTTGGGTGCTAGCATCATGCCAAGCTGGCGACCCTCCATTTTTGCCTTCTGTTCAACAGTGGCAAATTCTTCTGTTTCACTTTCAATTCTATCCAGCATCTCCATCCCTAACTCGCGATGCTGAACTTCTCGACCACGAAACCAAATAACTACTTTGACTTTGTCGCCGTTATCAATAAATTTAATCAAGTTTCTAAACTTGATTTGATAATCTGCTTCCTCAGTTCCAGGACGATATTTAATCATCTTGACGTGAGTTTTTTTCTGTTTCTTCTTAGCGTCGCTCTTTTGCTTCTTTAATTCATACTGAAACTTTCCAAAGTCCATCACGCGGCATACTGGCGGATCTGCATTTGGAGAAACTTCTACTAAGTCTAAACCTGCGTTTACTGCTAATTCAAGAGCTTCATCATTACTAAGGACTCCTAATTGCTCTCCCTTGTCATCGATGACTCTGACTTTTGGTGAGCTGATTAATTGATTAATCCTTGTAGTTACCTTATTTGGTCTTTTAATAATTACTCCTGATTTATTAATTCTGTCAAGGTCTCTAGAGACATTGAACCCAAGTCCTCTCCGCCCCTTCGACGAACAGATACTTGGTTATTTTCTTGCTCCCGATCACCAACCACTAAAATGTATGGGTAGCGTTGCATCGAGTGCTCGCGTATTTTAAAGCCTATCTTCTCATTTCGCAAGTCCGAAATGACTCTAAGTCCTTGTTTTTTTAGATTGATCTCGACATTCTTACTATATTCTTCTTGTTTTTGAGAAATATTAAGAATAACTGCCTGGATTGGAGCAAGCCATGATGGAAAGGCTCCCTCATAGTGCTCAATTAAGATTCCAGTAAACCTCTCGATTGATCCGACAATAACTCTGTGAAGCATGACAGGAGTTTGTTTAGAGCCATCTTCAGCTATGTACTGAGCATCGAGGCGCTCAGGCATTGAAAAGTCTGCCTGAATGGTTCCGCACTGCCATTCACGCTCAAGACAATCCTTTAAAACAAACTCAACTTTTGGCCCATAAAAGGCACCTTCACCCTCTTGAAGCTCCCATTCAATTCCTTTTGCATCAAGCGCTTCTGATAGTGAGGCTTCAGCCTGATCCCAGACCTCGTCTGAACCCACACGCTTTTCAGGCCTTGTAGACAACTTAATGTCTATATTTTCAAAGCCAAAGTGTTTATAGACCATAAACGTTAGATCGATAAATTCTGAAACCTCAGATTGAATTTGGTCAATGGTACAAAAAATATGTGCATCATCCTGAACAAAATTACGAACTCGCATGATTCCGTGAAGCGTTCCTGAAGGTTCATTACGGTGGCATGAGCCGAACTCACCAAGCCTAAGCGGCAAATCACGGTAGGATTTAAGCCCTTGCTTATAAATCTGAACATGCCCAGGGCAGTTCATCGGCTTTATGGCGTAATCTCTGTTCTCAGAGTGCGTTGTAAACATTGCATCACCAAACTTATCCCAATGGCCTGACTTTTCCCACATAGATCTATCCATAATTTCTGGAGTATGGACCTCTTGATAGCCATTATCCTTAAAGACCTGACTCATATACTGGACAATGATCTGGTATAGCGTCCAGCCCTTTGGATGCCAAAAAACCATCCCTGGAGCCTCTTCTTGAGTATGAAATAAGTTTTGCGTTTTACCAATTTTTCTGTGGTCTCTTTTTTCAGCTTCCTCAAGTCTATGAAGGTGCGCTGCAAGATCCTCTTTATTCTCCCAAGCTGTTCCATAAACTCTTTGGAGCATCTCATTATTTGAGTCACCTCTCCAATAGGCGCCGGCAAGTTTCATGAGCTTGAAAGCTTTTAACTTACTTGTTGAAGGAACATGTGGGCCTCTACAAAGGTCAACAAAGTCTCCTTGCTTATAAAGAGAGAGAGTCTCATCCGTTGGAATAGACTCAATAATTTCAGCTTTGTAATGCTCACCAATAGATTTAAAGAATTCGACCGCATCATCCCTGCTCATCTCCATTCTCTCTATTGGTAAGTTTTGCTTAACAATAGCGTTCATCTTTTTTTCGATCTTCGCTAAATCCTGTTCAGAGAAACCATCCTTGTAGGCAAAGTCATAATAAAAACCGTTATCGATCACAGGACCGATTGTAACTTGCGCTTTAGGATAGAGCTGCTGTGTAGCCTGTGCCAAAAGGTGGGCAGTTGAATGACGAATCACTTCGAGTGCTTTTTCATCCTTATTGGTGATAATTGCAAGATCACTATCATTTTCAATCATGAAAGAAGTGTCAACCAGCTGGCCATCAATCTCTCCAGCTATTGCAGCCTTAGCGAGGCCAGAGCCAATAGATGAGGCAACTTCTGCAACGCTCAGAGACTGATCATAAGATTTAACTGAGCCATCAGGTAGTGTTACATTAGGCATAACTTCATGATTAAAAATTAAAAAACTCATTTTACCTTGATAGAGCCCATCTCTTTATCAAAATTAAGACTTTAAATATCTTTTAAATGGCACTTTAAAGGTATATTAAGCCGATATGAAAATCAATCGTCAATCCCCAGAATTTTTAATCCTATTAATGACAATTGGCTCTGCCATTAGCTGGGCTGTTTGGCTTAATCTTTTGAATAATTTTGCCATCGAGGAGATTAACTTTACAGGTGCTGAAATGGGAATTCTTCAAAGTGTTAGAGAAATTCCAGGCTTCTTAGCGTTCACTGTGATCTTTGTTTTGGCTTTTATTAGAGAACAGAAACTGGCATACATCTCCTTGGCACTCCTTGGAACAGGAATTGCCATTACAGGGTTCGTAGAGACTAATATGAACTTTTATCTAGCAACAATCATTATGTCGACTGGGTTTCATTATTTTGAAACAATTAATGGCTCGCTAACTCTGCAGTGGATTGAAAAAGATAAGACCGCTGAATTCTTAGGGCGGGTTATTGCAACTCGTTCTGCCGCCTCTATTGTTTCATTCAGTTTTGTATGGCTTTTGTATCAACAATTTCATTTTAGCTATTTGTGGCTGTATTTACTGGGTGGTGGAATATCAGTGATAATCGTTCTTTACTGCTGGCAAAACTTTCCCTTATTCCCTGAAAAGGTCTCTCAAACTAAAAAAATTATTCTTAGAAAGCGCTATTGGCTCTACTATGCACTTCAGTTTATGAGTGGTGCAAGAAGGCAAATCTTTGTCGTTTTTGCAGGATTTTTGATGGTTGAAAAGTTCAATTTTAGTGTCGCTGAAATTTCACTTTTACTTCTTGCAAATGCGGCAATTAATGTCTTTTTTGCACCCAAAATTGGAAGACTTATTCAAAGGTTTGGAGAGCGCAAATCTCTCATATTTGAATACGTTGGGCTCGCCTTTATTTTTATTGGGTACGCCTTTGTTGAGAGTGGTTACTTTGCAGTCTTTCTGTATATTGCGGACCACCTCTTTTTCTCGATTGCCATTGCCCTTAAAACCTATTTTCAGAAGATTGCTGACCCTGCTGACATCGCCTCAAGTGCCGGCGTCTCCTTTACAATCAATCATATCGCTGCGGTCTTTATTCCTGTCATGTTTGGGCTGATCTGGCTTTATTCACCCTCTCTTGTTTTCTTAGCAGGCGCAGGTATGGCCTGCATCTCACTGCTTCTTGCATTTAATATGCCATCGGAACCATCTTCTGGAAATGAGGTTTTATTAGGAAAATTTTCTTAAGTCAGCTTCTAATAAAACTTAGGTTAATTTTTTTTTAAAAAAAATATAATCTAGTTCAAACTGATATACTTTATTCATTATGATTTATTTTGAATTATTTTATGAATGAGCAGTTCAGAATTGCACAAAAATTAGGTCTCATGTTTCGTCCAGAAAATCCATTACCTGAAGACATAAAATCATGGGCAATAAAACAACTCAACGCAAAATCACCTGCATTAGGAGTCAATAACACTAGAGCAAAAAAAATTCAGGAATGGCCAGATCAACTTCAGCCCGACCTGATCACCCGAGATAACCGCTACAGCGAATATAAATATAACAGAAAGAGAGAGGAAATGGATCTGGCGGGCTACTCCTCAGAGGCCGCCAAACAGGACAACCGTAAAAAACACTTGCTTCTTAATACTGATCAATTGAAATTTTCACACAGAAATGTTTTTGGTAACGATCAAATCAAACTCCGATTCTCTTCCTTTTGGACAAATCACTTTACTACCGGAAATATTTGGGACAACCAAAACCATATTGGACACATGATGGAGGAGGCAATCCTTGCAAACCTAAATAATAACTTCTCAGAAATGCTTTACAGGGTCACAACGCACCCATCAATGCTTGTTTATTTAGATAATTGTTGGAGCTGTGGAGAGAGATCTCAAACTGCAATATGGGCTAAGCAAAACGGCGAGCAAGCTGGACTAAATGATAACCTTGGAAGGGAGCTACTCGAGCTTCATACTGTATCTCCCTCTGCAAAATATACTGAGTCTGATATAAGAGGAGCTGCCAATACTCTTTCTGGCTGGGGCATTTGGCCAGGAAGAATATCGGATGATAAAGTGTTATTGTCAATTCCTCAGAGACACCAAAAACTATTAAAGATGGGTGGAACAATTAATTCCTGGGACTTTTTCAAACAAGATCATGCAGAACCTGGTAATAAAAAAGTTTTAGGTAAGGTGATACCTGCTGGTAAGGGAGGGCTAAGAAAGTTAACTGATTTTCTTGCTGCGCACGATCACACAATCAAACATATCTCGTTTAAATTAGCCCAACACTTTGTGAGTGATAACCCAAGTAAAGCTGATTCTGACTTTATTGCTAATGCCTGGAGAAAAAGTAACGGCAGTCTGGATGAAATTCATTCTGCTGTGATTGAACGTGCTATTCAGTCAAAAGAGCCTAAATTTCAATGGCCAATGACTTGGTTATTCCAAGTTGTAAGGCTTAGCGATGCAAGATTTTTCAAGGGTTGGGCTCAATTAGAAAGGTACGATAATTACATAATGGAATCTCGTGAGATTTTTGAGGAGCTTGGCCAGGGTTTTTGGCATGAAAGGCAGCCTGATGGATACTCGAGTGACAAGAAAGAGTGGCTTTCTGGTGAAATGTTTGAGCGCCGCATTCGTTTTTCTGATGCCATTTATAGTGCTGGACGACCTAAATTTAAGGCGGATGATATTATGAATAGAATTGATGCAAGTGTTACAACTCGAAGCCTTGTAGCTAGAGTTGGAATGAGTGAAAAATCAAAATTCATTGCTTTAATGTGTAGTCCTGAAATAATGGGGTTAGAAAATGCCTAAATTAAATTTAACAAGAAGAGAGTTCTTAAAAACTTCTGGAGCCTCATTATTTCTTGCAGGCCTTCCTCTTCCCGGCTTCACAAAAGATAAACCTCCTGGAACAATCTCCGTAATCATGCTTGAAGGTGGAATGGATGGCTTGGCTGCTGTACCTCCGATTGGTGATCCTAATCTCTCTAGAATGAGAAAGGGATTGATCCCTGATAACTACCTAAAACTCAACTCTTTATTTGCGCTGCACCCATCCTTTCAATACTTTGGTGGACTGATGGCTAAAAATAACGCCTCAATTGTTCACGCAACAAACTTCCCATATATCTTAAGATCTCACTTTGAAGGTCAAAACTTAATGCAAGGTGGTGGATTAAGTCCATTTTCGGAATCCACTGGTTGGCTTGGAAGAGCGCTTGATCTTGCTGGACTGCCTGGAAGGTCACTCTCACTGGATATGCCATTGTTATTAAGGGGCACTGATAAAAATGATAACTTTTACCCGGCCAGTGTCCGAAGCTCTGGAAAGCTATCAACTCAACTTATTGATATGATCTCTATGGCTCACTCTAGGGAAGGAGCCTCAGTCTTCAATAAGGTCAGCCAAAAAAGCACTCAAAAGGACTCCATCGTTCCAAGAGACCCAGCCAGTTTAGCTAAATATGCGGGTAAGGCAATGTCTCAAGAAGGTGGTCCCCTGTCCTCCGTTATTAAAGTCACTCAGTTTGATACGCATGCTAGTCAGGGGGCCAATGAGAGTGGCTATCATGGCAGGCAAATGACTTTGATTGATGACATTATTGCAGGATACAGAGAGGGGCTTGGTGATGCCTGGGACAGAAGCATTATTTTGACCTTAACTGAGTTTGGAAGGACGGTCAAAATTAATGGAACCTGGGGGACAGATCATGGATATGGCTCTGCAGGTCTTTTGGCAGGAGGATCAATTACTAAAAGCCGAGTTATTTCTGAATGGCCAGGACTTTCTGAACGTGATCTATTTGACAAAAGGGATCTAATGTCGACCATTGACTATCGATCTGTTTGTGCTGCCTGCATTGAAAATGCTCTCGGACTTGACCATGATCTGATTGCAGATAAGATCTTCTTTACCCCTAAATTACCTCGAGTCTACGACTACATTTTTTCATAAACTCAACTCACATTTTGGAGTGATGTTAATTTGCTAAAAAGCAAAGGAAATTCAAAAATTATATGAAAAAACTATTCCTAATTTTATTTCTGACATTACTTTCTGCAAAAAGCTTTTCAGGGGATTGTCCTGATGGGAGCGATCCGATCAAATCAATTTCTGATGATGGAACATACTTTATTTATAAGTGTGGTGTTAGTTCAAACAATAATAACTCAGCAGCTGACACTTCATCAAATAATGCTTCATCAGTCAAAGCCTCAGAAATAGAGATATATGAAGTTATTTTTCCTTCTGATGTTTTAGAAGTTTTACTTAATAGGATCGTCTCAAAACTGGATTATGATTTTAGTAAGCATAAACTTGCAACAAATATTGAAGATGCAAACTGCAGGTTTAACTTGCAGAGAATTAAGTATGATAAGTTTGAGTCAGGAGAAATTGAAAATTGGAGCATGGCCTCTGGAACAATTAATATCAAGGATGCAAATGTTGATTTTATTAAATCCTCTTGGAGGATGGGCGGACTCTCGCTTGACCCTAGTTATTTTCAAGATGAAACAAATATCAAGCTCACAGTGAATGGTCACTTGGTTGGAAAAATGGCTTACTTCAATAAAATGGTAAAAGAAGGTCAAGTTCCAGTTAATCCTAACTATGTTACTCTCACAAAGAACCAAAGATCTAAATCAGCAATATTCAAAGATAATAAAATAATTGATCAAGCCAAATTTTTTATTGATGTTGAGGATTGGGCTGGAGGCGTATTATTTGTAACCGGCTGTAAGGATGGTAATTTAATACCAAAAAAACCTAAGGTAGTTAAAAAAGTTGCCAAAAAAGTTAAAACTAAAGAAAAAATCACAGACAACAAAACCAAAAAAAATACCTCAACTAATCAAACATCGACCTCTGATTCAGACCCAGTTATATCAAAAGTGGTTGAAGTCACTCATGGAGATAAACTTGTTGTTAATATTGCAGAGCCACATGAACTTGCTGACAACTACATAAAAGTTTCTCTAAAAGATATTGACGCACCTGATGCTACAAAATCATGTCCTAAGCAGATCGAATTTGGAGTCAAGGTAAGGGATTATGTCTCCAATAAACTAAGCGAAGCGTCCTCCATTAAACTCACTAACATTAGGAAAACAAATACCAAGCTTATTTCACAAGTGATTATTGATGGAAAAGATTTAGGTGATGAGCTCGTAGAAATGGGTTACGCATCTGAAGAGTACGGCTTCTGGAAGCCTTACTATTGTAGTGCTTTAACAGCGGTTCAAGCGGGCCAACAACTCTTTGATAAAGACCCTGACATGTCTATCTTCTGGCTTGAGCGCTCATTGATATTAGATCCAGATGGCAGCAACAATACTCTATCAACCTTTCTTCTAAGTCAGCAATATGAAAATAAGGGTGAGGAAAAAATATCTATTGATTATTTAAAAAGATCTGCATCACTAGGGTGGGTCCAAGCAATGGAAGAGCTTGGACAGCAATATCTTATTGGCAGCAGAGTCAATCAAGATAAAAATCAAGGAAAAAAATGGCTTAAAAAGGCTCACGACAAAGGAAGTCAAATTGCTGAGACAATATTCTGCAACTCACTTCCTGTTGCAAAACAAAACTCTTGTAGGTTATAGTCATTGCTCCTCTATAAATTCTAGTTAATAGCTTTCAATTGACTCAATCATTAATTGCAACGATTCATTCCCTCTAAAAGAGTTGACATTGAGTTTATAAGCCACCCTAGCCTTCTTGGAATCGAGCTTTTCTTGAAAAAAAGCGATTCCCTCTAAAACTGAATTTGTGCCTTGTAACTTTAAATTACACTTCAGGTGTTTTTCTCCAACAATTCTTTGCTCCACAAGCTCAAAGTCTCCATAAAAAATGGGCTCTTCAAAACCCTGGCCCCAGGGTGAAGCTTGTCTCAACAGTTCTGCATTCTTGAGGGTTATTTCAGCTGAATCAAGACTACCATCAGTTAGAAGTTCGATGATTGGTTTTTTGCCTTTGAGATGCTTTGTAATCGCTTCAGTAAAGGCGCCCTTGAACTGCTTAAATTTATCTGGATTAATGGTCAAACCTGCGGCCATGGCATGACCACCAAATTTTTCTATGAGTCTTGGATTTTTTCTATCAACAAGGTCTAGCAAGTCTTTGATGTGAACATCTGGAATGGAGCGTATAGAACCCTTTAAAACGCTATCTGCCTTGGCAAATACAGCAGATGGGCACTGATAGGTTTCTTTGAGTTTTCCAGCAACAATACCGACCACTCCCTCGTGCCAAGACTCGTCATAGAGAACGATTGCAAAATCACTCTTATCAATGGCTTGATCTTCAACAATAGCGAGAGCCTCGTCCTGCATACGAGTCTGCTCTTTGCGCCTTTTAATATTAAACTCTTCGAGCGTTTGCGCATACCTTCTCGCATCATTCATATCATCTGATAAGAGGCAACGAATCCCCTGAGAAATATCACTGAGTCTTCCAGCTGCATTTATTCTAGGTGCAACTGTAAATCCAAGGTCAGATGCCTGAAGCGACTCAACTGGTCTTTTTGTTAGCTCAAGGATAGCAAGGATGCCTTTTGAGCAGCGTTTTTCACGAATACGCTTGACTCCCTCATTCACCAGAATTCGATTATTTTGATCGAGTTTTACAACATCTGCAATGGTTCCCAGAGCAACTAGATCAAGAAGCGTTCGAAGGTCTGGATTTTGAATATTATTCTTTTCAAAATAACCTTGTTTTGTGAGATAGGTTTTAAGCGATGAAAACAAATAAAAACAGACCCCAACCCCAGCCAAATTTTTCGATGGAAAATCACACCCTCTTAAATTGGGATTAATAATCGCATTGGCATTGGGAAGGTCATTGGACGGAAGGTGATGATCTGTGATAATAACATCAATATCAAGTGACCTTGCTAGATCTGCCCCTTCGTTACTCGATATGCCGTTATCAACTGTAATAATAAGGTCTGGCTCTTTATCACGCTTTGCCTCTTTTACGATCTCAGGACTGAGGCCGTAACCATGCTTGAACCTATTAGGAACTAAAAAATCTACATGTTTAGCACCCATGAGTCTGAGCGCTTTAATAGCCACTGCACTGGCAGTTGCACCGTCCGCATCGAAATCTCCAACAATCAGGATTTGCTTGTCCTCTAAGAGGCATTTCTCAAGAAGCACTAGTGCGATATTGAGTTGGTCAAAGTTTGGCTTAAGAAGACCGGGAAGCGCCATTGAGAGCTGAGACTCAGAGACGCTTCTGGCTGCATAGATTCTTTTGAGAATTAAGGGTATATCGTCAGAATATGACTCATACAAGGATTGATCGATCTCTCTAGTCAACACTTCTTACAAGTCTTACAAAAGTGTCAATTGTTTTCTCACGTGCCTTTGAGCCGCCATAGAAAAAAGGCACCTCGATGGCTAACTTAGGGCTATTTGTGACTGAATCAGAGGTCCAATAAGTATTCTTCTGAGTGTTGGGAAAAAAGTCTGTATTAATGAGCGTATCGCTCTCACCATAATAGTCAACAATCGTATTTAATTCATCAAGTGATGGAAGGCGCCAATCTGAATAACCACAAAGATTGGCTTTGTTCACATCAGCAATATAGGAAAGTGTATTACAGTTTTTACCCCAATAACAATTCTTACTAAAGGTTCCGTTATCTCTCCCGCTCTCACCATCAAACCAAGTAAAGGTGTTGAGGCTATATTGAACGCCCTCTTCTTCACTCTTGACTTCCCAAACTAGGAATTGCTCATCATCTAAAACGCAAGACCAAGCCTCACTATCTAAAGCTAAAATTTCTCCAGAGTCTGACATCTTGTGCATTTCAGCAATCGCTGAAATGTTCATCAAATAAAGTAAAGGTAATAAAAGAAATTTCTTCATTGGGCTTGAGTGGAATTCATTTATTTAATATTCTACCATTTATGGTGATTCTCAATGCTATTGGAATTTTATTTACTAGTCGATTTTCTCTCAAATATCAGAAGTGCAACACCCGCAAAGATTAAACTGTCTGCTATATTAAAAACGGGCCAGTAGAAACTATTGACATGAACATCAATGAAGTCGATGACAAAACCATACTGCGCTCTATCAATTAAATTCCCTACAGCACCTGAGAGAAGAAGAAACTGTCCGGATAACTTTTGACGATAAATTGAAGGCGTCCTTTGTGTCCAAATCACTATCCAAATAGAAACCAAGATAGAGACAACTAAAAGAAATGACTTTTGCATCATACCGCCGCCTGCCAAGAAACTAAAAGCAGCCCCCGTGTTTTGCAGATAGGTCCAACTAAGGAAAGGATTAACAACGACTGACTGACCTAAATCAAACGAAGACATAAAAATTTGCTTGGTAAATTGATCTGTTAAAACCAATCCAAGAAATAATAGATAGTAGCCTTTGTGCTTCATAAATATCTTCATTAATCGTTAAATTTTAGAGTCCCAGATTGACTTTAAATTAGCATCAACATTTATTAAGTAAACAGCATCTATTTTGTCAATGTGTTTATAATTAAACTCTAACTGTATTATAAATATTATGGAGGTTTCATGGGTTTTTTAACAGGTAAAAAAGCACTCATTGTTGGCGTTGCTTCAAACCGCTCAATCGCTTGGGGAATTGCTGAATCAATGGCAGTAAATGGCTGCGAACTTGCATTTACCTATCAAACTGAGAAACTTAAAGGTCGCGTTGAGAAGTGCGCTGAAATCTGCAACTCATCTATTGTTATTCCTTGTGATGTATCCAGTGATGAACAGATTAATGAAACTTTTGATGAACTCAAAAAATCCTGGGATAGTTTTGACATTTTAATTCATTCAGTTGCTTTTGCAGAAAGAGCTGAGCTCGATGGAAATTATCTTGAGGTCACAACGCGTGAGGGATTTCTCAAGGCGCATGAAATAAGCTCATATAGTTTTACAGCACTAGCAAAATCAGCGATGCCAATGCTTAACGAAAACGGTGCTCTATTAACACTGAGTTACTTGGGAGCCCTAAGAGCGATCCCTAATTACAATGTGATGGGTATTGCTAAGGCTTCTCTTGAGGCCAATGTTAGATATATGGCTGCAGCAATGGGAGCTGAGAAAGGTATTCGCGTCAATGCGGTATCAGCAGGGGCAATCAAAACGCTTGCAGCAAGTGGCATCAAAGGGTTTGGAAAATTACTTGATCATGCTGCTGAGAGCTCGGCTCTTAAACGCAATGTCAGCATTGAGGAAGTCGGCAATGTGGCAGCATTTTTATGCTCAGATCTTGCCTCTGGAGTCACCGGTGAGGTTACCTACGTTGATGCAGGGTATAACTTCTATGAAAAAGGCCCAGATCTTTAACCACTAAAAAAAATATTCTTTGATATTGATAAATTCAGGATTTTTAGTATACTAATGTCCTGTTTTTAGGGTTTATTTTTCTTTTTTAGAGGTAATAATGAGTAATCGATTTCATTTGGCTATTGAGGCTGGAGAACTAAGCAATACTGTTAAATTTTATACCGATGTATTAGGATGTAATCTTGATATGTCTGAAGAGGGTAAATGGCAAGACGTGAATTTTTGGGGGAATGAGCTTACCCTTCATCAGTCAAAGCCTCGAAATAGTGATAGCCTGGAGAGACATAGACATAGTGTAGACATGGGCGATGTCATTGTGCCCCACTTAGGAATTCATTTACCATTAGATGAATATCAAAGAGTTAAAGCCAGTGTTGCCTCTTCTGTAGGTTTTGTAGATAAGCCTTATATCAGATTTGAAGATACAGACTATCAGCAAGAAACTTTCTTCGTTGAAGATCCCAACTTCAATGTTCTTGAGATTAAGAGTATGGTCAAACCTCGAGAATAATAAACCTTTGAAATTTAATTTAAATTAAATCTATAGTAAATCAGAGAACACTCTAATTTCTGCTCCTTCTCTTAACTGCCTTATAAGATTAACAAACATTTCATTGTTCTCCTGGCTCAGATAAAGCGCTGAGATTCCAGTATTTGCAGCCTTCTCAGGCACTCTTACTCCGCTCAAATCAATCACTAAAGACGTTAATTGGTTTGCACTTTGAGCGCTATAGGTGTTTCTCCCTTCTTCAGGTTTTGATAAAGAAAATGAGATTGATGCAACATCATAAGGCAACTCACTAGCCCTTGAAATCCATCCTTCAGAAACCCACTCTAGGTTATTCTCTAAGATTAAATTATTGGCTGATTGCTCATCACCACTTGAGAGTGAAGAAGCGATACTTTCAGCAATGTCTTCAATCACTTCTTTTGCAGTAGTTGTCTTAAGAGCCGACTCAATTTGATCTTCGACCTCAGTTAAATCTCTCTCACGTTCTGACTGCAAATCAGATAAAGCCAAAACAACAAATTTTTCTGAATCGATCTCCATAACCTCAGAGTTCTCACCATCATCGATAACTGAAGGACTAAATGCAGAGGCAACAAATTTTGCATCATACTGACTAGTACCATTACCAAAATAGTCACTACTTTGAAGCTCAAGCCCAAACTGATCTGCGACCATATCTAAAGACTCTTCATAGGATAAATTAATGAACTCCTCTAAAGAGCTAAATAACATCTTTTCTTTCGCATTTTTAATATAAAGTGCTGCTAATTGCTCCTCAACTTCGGTAAAGGCTTGCATTGTTTCAGCTTCTATATCCGTAAGCTTAATGATATGAAAATAACCATAATCAGTAGCAACCACATCACTAACATCGCCAATATTCATTGCAAATGCAGCCTCATCAAATTCAGCGCCCATTAACTCTTTTTCAAAAAATCCAAGATCTCCGCCCTCTTCACTTGAAGAGCTGTCTTCAGACTTCACTTTAGCGAGTTCTGCAAAGTCAGCGCCCTGTTTGATCTGTTCTAAAAGGTCATTAGCTAACTTTTCACTCTCAACTAATATGTGCTGTGCTCTTCTTCTTTCAGGGTTAGTATAGAGATCAGCATTATCATCATAAAGATTTTGAAGATCATCATTAGTTGGACTTTCTGGCTCATCCATGCTGTCTAATGTAAGCTCTACAAAATCCACTTTAACCTTTATACCTTCAATAAAGCTTGATCTATTTTCATTAAAATAATCTGAAATTTGATCCTTAGAGATAGAAACTTGATCCATATAATTATCTGTATTGAGAGCAATATAGGAAATCTCCCTTTGCTGAGATGCGAGATCATTAAGTTGATTAATTTGGATCGATGACATGAAAGCTGAACCACTAAGATTTCTCTTAATTTGTTCACGCGTTAATGATTTTGATTGAGCTAATTCATATCCAGCAGGTGAATAACTGTTAAGCCTTAATAGCTGAGTATATCGATCTTGCGAAAATTCACCATCTACTGAGAATGCTTGATTTAATTCAATGACTGATTTAACCTCATCATCTAGAGTAACAATATCTAGCGAGTTAGCATAATTTTCAATCAGCTTTTCATTAATCATTGAATCTATAAGGGTTTGCTTTATAGCATCATCAATCTCTTGGGTGTAAGCAGCACCTAACTGTTGCTGCAAGTTACGTTGCTGTGTGTTTAATTCTTGGTAATAAATATTAATATCAATGTCTTCTCCATCAACTGTTGCAATGGAGCTATTACCAGAACGACTAACATAATCTTGAATTCCAAACAGAGCAAATGGAACTGTTATTAAACCAACTATGAGATAAGCAACCCAACCTTTTGATTTATTTCTTATTGCACTTAACATAATAATATTTATATCCATGGTGTTGATACTTTTTGGTATCAACCAATTACAATTAACTCAAATTCAATTTGAGGGACCTATCAAGAGTCAAAAATAACTCCGATTTATTTTATTTTTTAGCTATAGAGACCTTATATCAATGCAGATCTTACCTTTTGCTTTGTGAAGCATTATACAAGGCTATGCACTTCATCTATAAAAGTTTTTACACCTTAAAAACTTAGTCATATTTTTGTGATAATTTGTCTAAAAGATTGTTAATATCATTTCGATCAGTATTCCATGCGGTCACAAATCGAACTGCTTTTCCATCAAGCTCCTCTTCATTGATGTCATAACCAGCATTATATAAATAATCAACGACATCCCTAGGAAGGTGAACAAAAACTTCATTAGATTCAGTTGGATACGCTAAATTTATATTTGAAAAGTCATTTAAGCCCTTACTTAATATCTTTGCCATTTCATTTGCATGACTCGCATTTCGAATCCATACATCATTGGAGACATAGGCATTAAGCTGAGATGAAATGAAACGCATTTTTGATAGGAGCTGGCCAGATCTTTTATGAAGAAATGGAAAATTACCAACCATCTCAGGTTTAAAAAATATGATTGCTTCTGCAGCCAGGCAGCCATTTTTAGTGCCACCCAAAGTTAGGACATCAACTCCAGACTTCCATGTCATCTCTGCCGGGCTTACGCCAAGAGATACCAGGCCATTTGCGAACCGCGCGCCATCCATATGGACACTCATCTTATACTTATGGGCTATTTTTGATATTTCTTGAATTTCATCTAATTGATAAACTGTCCCTGTTTCACAAGATTGAGTAATACTGACAACTGAAGGTTGTGTCACATGAACATTACCAGACCCTCTAACAATCTCGTCAAGCTCTTTAGCATTAATTCTTCCATTACTACTTCTCATTGGATTCAGCTTAGCACCTCCCGTAAAAAGCTCAGGTGCTCCGCACTCATCAGTATTAATATGAGAGAGCTCATGACAGTAGATTTTTCCATAAACAGGTGCTAATGCTGATAATGCTAATGCATTTGAAGCAGTCCCTGAAACTGTTAAAAAAACCTCAATATTAGTTTCAAAGACCTCAGATAATTTTTCTTTGAGTCTAGATGACCATTCATCGTCACCATATGATTCTGAAATACCTGAATTAGCCTCAATGACAGCATCCATGACCTCAGGGCATGCACTCGTCACATTGTCTGATGCAAATAAAGCATTCATTTTTTTTTCCAAAATAAAGTTAATAACATACTATAAAGCTACCTTGGAACCGCAACAACGCCAAGAAAGTCTCCATTGACGACTAAACCTGGATAATGTCTTCCAGTGTAAATACCGTCAACTCCGGCGAAATATTCAATAGGGGCAACTCCTGTTCTTTCTATGTTGTGAACTTTTGCAACAAGTTGCCCTTCTTTAACTGAATCGCCCAAATCAACACAATGTTCTACAAGTCCAGATGTCTCACTAAAAATATAGCACCTTTGATCGGGCATATCTAAATTAAGCGTTTCAGAAATCTCTAGATCTCCTTCACAAATGCCAGTATGTCTTAACAAATTACGAATTCCTTTTTTTGCAATTTCAACCGTATAAGCCGAAGTTGACCCACCACCACCAAGTTCTGTACTAATAAAAACTTTCCCCATATTTTCAGCAGCAGTATCATACATATTGACAGCATCTATCTCTAGAAGCATCACTGAATGAGGCGCATTAAAAGCATTCATTGCCTCAATACAACGCGATTGTTGTTCTTTATCATCAAGAACATGAGCACAACAAAAAGGTAAAAAATCTAATGTCTTTCCACCAGAATGAAAGTCAACTACAAAATCGGCGAGGGGTAGGAGTGTTCGGTAAAAGTAATCAGCTATCTTTTCAGTAAAAGTTCCTTCAGGGTTTCCAGGGAAAACGCGATTCATATTTCCACCATCAATTGGAGATGTTCTTTTTGCAGCCTGAAAAGCTGGATAATTCATTCCTGGAATAATAATAACTCTTCCTTGAACGTCTTCAGAATTTATATTATTTGCCAAATCAAATAAAGCTACTGGCCCTTCATATTCATCGCCATGATTTGCACCTGTAAAAAGAATTGTTGGTCCATCACCATTTTTTACAACTGTTATTGGAATTACTATTGAGCCCCAGGCAGAATTATCATGAGAATGAGGAAGCTTTAGAAAACCATGTTGAACGCCATCTTTTTCAAAATCGACAGTTGTACTAATTGGAGAGTCTTTCATGAGATTGTATTAATCAAAAAAAACTATTGTACTTCAATAATATATCATTTACAATCATTGAAGAAATGGCTATGGATAGAACCTTTAGTCAATAATCTGTAAAACTATTTATTACTAGATATTCAATATTTAAGCTAAGATTTAGGAAAGAAAGGCTTGCCAATTTTTACTATTTCTTCCTCTGACAGTAATTGTTTAGAAGAAACAATAAACAAATTCATACCAGGAACTCTTCCACCATAGTTCATTTTAAATCCTGCTTGAAGGAAGGAATCGTTTAAAACTGAATACGTAAAACCTCCTTTATGAGCCATATACTCATTGCCATTTGCAATGGCTACCCGCCAACCATACAAAATATCTATTGCAGATATCTTATGTCCGTCTTCTGTTTCATAAAGAGTCTCCAGAAGCTTATTATCAGCAACAGCTTCGCAAACACTTTGCAAATCAGGACAATGAAGAACAACTATGCCATCATCTTTCAATACTCTGTAAAACTCTTTTAATACAATCGGGACCTCATGAGGATATACGTGCTCAATATTGTGAGATGAATAAACTGCATCAACACTTGCTGTTTGTACTTGACTCATATCTAATAATGTTCCAACGATATCTGGATTAACCAATTCATCAATATCAAATCTTATCTCTTTCCAGTCACTATTATTGAAGCCAATAAGTTCAGATTTGTGATCAAGGCCACAACCCACATGTAAAAAGGTTTTCATAGGGGATTTTCGAGGAAATTTCTTTATTAAAATTTATTATATACTTAAGAATAAATCTAATGAATTAAATTTAAAAATGGCGGAGCGGACGGGGGTCGAACCCGCGACCTCC
Source organism: Candidatus Pseudothioglobus sp. uisw_142 (assembly GCF_059512465.1). Classification (NCBI taxonomy): domain Bacteria; kingdom Pseudomonadati; phylum Pseudomonadota; class Gammaproteobacteria; family Pseudothioglobaceae (SeqCode); genus Pseudothioglobus (SeqCode); species Candidatus Pseudothioglobus sp. uisw_142. The sequence goes on along the minus strand of NZ_CM183452.1, from coordinate 598,047 downwards.
TGCGTGACAGGCAGGCGTTCTAACCAACTGAACTACCGCTCCATATTCTTGGTGGGCGCTACAAGACTTGAACTTGTGACCCTCGCCTTGTAAGGGCGATGCTCTCCCAACTGAGCTAAGCGCCCAAAAAAATGCCCGAATCGAATCAGGAAACGGGCATATTATACTTCGAAAAAATCTGATTAGTTAACAGATTCCTTTAATAATTTTCCTGCTTTAAATGCAGGTGCATTTGATGCTGAAATTTGAATTGCAGCGCCAGTTTGTGGGTTACGACCAGAACGTGCTGCGCGTGCTCTTACTAAAAAACTACCGAAACCAGTAATGGCTACTGAGTCGCCACTTGCCAATGCGCCAGAGATTGCACTAGTTGTTGCATCTAAAGCGCGAGCTGCATCAGCTTTCGATAGACCTGAGTTATCAGCAATTGCTGAAACTAAATCTGATTTGTTCATTTGTTAACTCCTTAATTTTAAAAAGAATTTATGTAAAAACCCACTAAAATAATTCTTAGGTTTAAATTGATTATCCATTTATAAACCCTTATGTCAAGGCGCTTTCAGCAATAAATAACCAAAATAATTGGGATAAAACTCAATCAGAAAATTTATAATGTTTTTAAATGAACTAAGAAATTTTCACTCCAAACTTCAGGTGTTATTTCTCCGATATGCTTATAAAGAATTAATCCCTCTTTATTGATTAAAAAGGTTTCTGGGGTTGCATAAACACCAAGCTCCATTCCAATTCTTCCATCTGGGTCAAAAATAATCTCATCAAATGGATTTCCCATTATGTCTAGATACCTCTGACCATCATTTTTTTGATCTTTGTAGTTAATGCCAATTAACTTCAGACTCTCATTATTTGCTATATTCATAATAACTTGATGCTCCTTCCTACAGGTAACACACCATGACGCCCAGACATTGACAAGTAACATTTGATTATCCATCAAATCATTTAATTTGACATTTTCATTAGTAAAAAAATCTTTTCCATCGATCTCTGGGACAATCTTTCCTACCAGAGGTGATGGAAGCTTATTAGGATTTGAATTAAGACTTAAGAATAAAAAAATTCCTATTATTAAAAATATAATTAGAGGAATTATTTTTTTCATTGCTGAGAACTTATAATCTCTAAAGCAGCAGCTACCTCTGGAGGCATATAATTTTCATCATGCTTTGCTAAAACTTCTTTAGCGGTAAATTTATAAGCACATAGCTTGCCTGCCCAAGCTTTTTTGCACTCTTTCTTAATTGAACCACTTGCCACGACTCCCTGGCCCTCTCTAAAAAGGTCAGGCAAAATACCCTCATATGCAACTTTAATTGTTTGGTTATTATCTGTGACTGAAAAAGTAGCTATCATTCCTTCCCTACTAAAACTATCAGTCTCAACAAGGCCTCCCAGTCTAAAACTCTTATTTGCTGGAGCCTTTCCATCGACAATATCAGAGGGAGTATAAAAGTATAATAAGTTTTCACTAAACGCCTTAATCCCCAAATATCCTGCCAGGAAAACACCAGATACTAAAAGCCCAACCAATATCATTCGGTTTTGTCTTTTAGTCATTGATTGAGAATTTATTTTTGAGAGACAAAATAGTCTTAGTGTGGTTTCTCTTTGCACTAATAAAAAGAGTAATTATTGTCAAGGAGGAAACACCATATGCGAGCCAAACATAAAATGCATACTTCCCATAAGGCAGAAAGGAAAAATACTCAACCATAGTCATGATACTACTCCCTCAACTTCATCTTTGACCCAGCGAGAATTTTGCTCACGAACTAGAACCTCTGTTCTTGCTTTAATTGCAACAAGAAGCGCATAAAGAAAAATTGACGCTACAAACATTATTGCAAGTGCAATTTGCATGTCTGGATCTTTTAAACCACCGGTACCAACCGAATAACCTTGGTGAAGGGTGTTCCACCATTTCACTGAGTAATGAATAATTGGTAAATTAATTAGGCCAACTATAGCAAGTATAGAGCTAGCTTTTGCAGCAGTCTTTGGGTTATCAAATGCGCTATTTAGAGACATGTATGCTAGATATAAAAACAATAATATGAGCTCAGAAGTTAATCTAGCATCCCAGACCCACCATGCTCCCCACATCGGCTTACCCCAAATTGCTCCAGATGCCAATGCAATGATTGTAAAAGCTGCGCCAATTGGCGCCGAAACCTTTGCCACCACTTCAGCCATTTTAATTTGCCAAATGAGTCCAATACCCCCAGCAATTGCCATGATTGCATAAACCATCATTGACAAGATAGCACTTGGAACATGAATGAATATTATTCTATAACCATCACCTTGCTGATAATCAGGCGGTGATATAACAAGAGACCAAAATAAACCAATCACCAAAAGGCTAGCAAAAGGCCAAAAAAACCATGGTGTAAGCCTAGAACAGGTTCCATAAAAAACTTTCGGTGAGGCCTGCCTTTGAATCCATTTCCACATAAATAAATGCAGTGATAAAAAAGAGATTTATTTTAATGATTTTTGAGCCACATTGTTTCGTAAATATATCGGCTGGGGTAGCTCAAAGTCGCTACTCTCTCCCCTACTAAATGACTCAAGTGCTAAATCTATTAAACTAGAGGATTCTGGAAAAATTGTGAGATCAGTTTCAATTACACCAGAAGCAGAACTGAGCATATCACTATAGGCATCCCATCCTGTCCCAACTCCAATATAATTAGTATCGAGAATATCTACATCATTAGGATTACATATGCGCAATTTACTGATTTTTCCTTGATTGTAAATAGCCCAATAGACCTCTCCCATTCTAGCATCAAGTGCTACAGCTATTTTTTCAGAACTAAGAATCTGTGAAGCCCTAAATCCAAGCAACTCAAGTGTCGAAAATCCAATCGTTGGAATATTACAGGACATTGAAAGCCCCTGAACAACGCCAACACACATTCTTACACCTGTAAATGCGCCAGGCCCTTTAGTAAAGATTATTGAATCAACATCCTTTATTAGAGCTCCTGTTTCCTGAAAGACTTCATCACAAAGCTTAAGAATATGGCCAGAGCTTTTTTGAATCCCTGACAAAACGCGACTAACTCTTGACTCTTTGGTCATTAGAGTGACCGATGCAATTTCAGTACAGGTATCTATCGCAAGTAAATTCATCAAAATATTTTTTTGTAGTTTTCGTGCATCTTCAAAATCATCTTAACTCGCCTATCCAGCCTATCAGGAAAGTTAATAGGATTATAGTAAGAAGGCCCTTTAAGCAAGGCAACAAGTGTTGCCATATCTTCTAAACTCAAATCCTTAACATCTTTATCAAAGTAGAAATAACTTCCACTGGCAAAGCCATGGAAGGCCATATCTCCTTTTTGAGCTAAATATACCGTATTCATATACCTCTCAAGAATAAATTCTTTATCGTAAGACAACTCTAAAAGTAATGCCATCAAAGCCTCTTCAAACTTTCTGGAAAAAGTTTTTTCCCGAGTTAGAAGCGAATTCTTTACTAATTGCTGAGTAATTGTACTGGCTCCTCTAAGCGCCTTATCATCAAATAAATATCCGTAAATAACTCTCCCAATCTCTTTAAAGTCAACACCATGATGATGGAAATATGATTGGTCTTCCACTAAAAGAAGCATATTAATAAGCTCTGGAGGGTAATCATTAAAGGAGTAATTGATTTGAGTGATAGTGTTTGAGACTTTTATCTCAGTTGAAAATTGAAACTTTACTATACTGTTTAGATAGAATAAATAAGCTGAGAAGATAAATATAAATATTAAACTTACAATCTTGATCCAAAATTTATACATTGATTGCAGTTTTAATTTCTTTAATAGTTTGACTATCTGTAATTTTGCTATTTTGTCTTTGAATTGAGCAAGAAGAATGAAGCCAAGCAAAGTGACAATCAGAGAGAATTTCACTTATGTTTTGGGGGTTTATACCTGAGCCTGGCATAATTTCAATCCTGCCCGATGCTCTTTGTTGCATTTCCTTCAAAACTGCCAATCCCTCCATAACAGTCGCATAGCCACCAGATGACAAAATCGTATCAAAACCTAAATTGATTGCAATCTCAACTGCTTCAATAGTCTTTGGGATAGTATCTACTGCTCGATGCAAAGTTTTTTTTAAACCATCACTATGCCTAATTAATTCATCTAAAAATTCTTGATCGAGCTCGCCATTCAAAAGCGTTGCACCAAATACAACCCCATCCAAGTTGTATGATCGAGCTTTATCGATATCTCTAAACATTTGTTGAAGATCCTTTGATGAGTATTCGAAATTGCCTTTTTTAGGGCGAATCATTACCCTACAAGGTATATTGATTTCTGAAGCAAGCTCCATTAATTCATCAGATGGAGTCAATCCTCCAAGCTCTAATGAGCTGCAGAGCTCAATTCGGTCTGCCTTACCATTGATGCAGGCTTCTAGACCAGAAATGCTATCGATACAGACTTCTAGTTTGGATCTCATAAATCCAAGTTTATATTAATGTTAATCATAATACGAGAAGAAGCGCAAATAATTGATAAGTATAGAGTAACTAGTATAAAATACCCTCTTCCTTGCTTGACCAGCCCTTGTTGGCAAGCTTTTTTTAATCCATAAGGAGATGTTAATGAGACATTATGAAATAACTCTCATTGTTCACCCTGACCAAAGTTCTCAGGTTACAACAATGATTGAGAAGTACAAAGAGCTAATCACTTCAGGCAAAGGTATAGTCCATAGGGACGAAGACTGGGGCCGAAAACACCTAGCCTATCCAATCAACAAAATTTATAAAGCACATTACTTAATGATGAATATCGAGTGTGACAAAGATACACTTGATAAATTAAACTACAACTTTCGCTTCAACGATGCTATCCTAAGAAATTTAATTATTTCTAAGTCAGAGGCAATCACTGAACCATCAATTATGGTTGCAGAAGCAGGCAAAGATTCAGATAAAGTCAAAGATCAAGGCAAAGATAAAGCCAAAGGTCAAGACTCAGAAAAGAAATAGGAGACTGTAATGGCTAAAAAACAAGTTAACAAAAGACGTAAATTTCAAATCCCTATAAACCGCTTTTGTCGTTTTACAAAAGCAGGTTTTAAGGAAATTGACTACAAAGATGTTGAAATACTTCTTAAGAATATTGATGAAAGTGGAAAAATTACGCCATCAAGAATAACTGGTACTTCTGCAAAGTTTCAAAGACAATTGACAACTGCAATTAAAAGAGCTAGATTCTTGGCACTAATCCCTTACACCGATAAACACAAAAAATAGGAGGCCTTATGCAAGTAATTTTATTAGAAAAAAATGAAAAACTAGGTAACCTTGGTGACATAGCAAATGTTAAGTCTGGCTATGCTCGCAACTACCTAATTCCGCAAGGTAAAGCCAAGCCTGCTAATAAAGCTAACATGGCAGTTTTTGAAACAATCCGTGCAGAACTTGAGGCAAAAGAAGTCGCCGCTTTATCGGATGCTGAATCAAAAGAATTAGCGATGAAAGATGTTGTTTGTACAATTTCTGCGAATGCAGGTGAAGAAGGAAAGCTCTACGGCTCTGTAAGCACTTCAGAAATAGCTGCCAATCTTCTGGAGCAAGGTTTTGAGGTTGAAAAGCGTGACATCAACATGCCAGAGGCAATCAGAAATACTGGTGAATATGAAGTCACCGTATCTCTTTATGCTGAGGTTGTGGTGCCGGTAAAAATTATTGTAATTGCTGCAACTGAAACAGAATAAGTTAATCCAATTCACTTAAGTGAGTTAAAATAAAAAGCCCTCTCTGAGGGCTTTTTATTTTTCTAAAATGTGACAATGGATATTGACAACCCTAAAATACCGCCTAACTCTATAGACTCCGAGCAGTCTGTACTTGGCGGCCTTCTTCTTCATAATGAATCTTGGGATAATGTTGTTAACATTCTTAGCTCTGACGACTTTTATCAAACCTCACACCGCATCATCTACGATGCTATTGTCATACTACTTGAACACGACAAGCCAGCGGATATTCTAACAGTCAAAGAACAGGTCATTAAAACGCATGACGAGGATTCAATAGGAGGATTCGCTTACTTAGCTCAGATAGCTGAAAATACACCTAGCGTCTCTAATATTGAAGCTTATGCTAAACATGTTCGTGAACTCTCAATCTACAGGCAGCTCATAAAGATTGGAAAAGAAATGGCTGATACTGCCTTCAGTCCAAAAGACATTGAAGTCAACGATCTTCTGGATTTATCAGAAAGAAAAATCTTTGAAATAGCTGAACAAGTCAGTCGTAATAAGCAAGAAATTACGAATGTAAAAGATATTATCAAGGATGTAGTGAACCGCGTTCATGAAATGCAAGAATTAAAAGGTTACAAAGGAGCCGAAACTGGGTTTTCAGAATTTGACAAATTAACTTCAGGCCTCCAAAATGGCGATCTCATTATTATCGCTGGAAGGCCCAGCATGGGTAAAACCGCTCTTTCAATGAATATTGTTGAGCATGTAGCAATTCATAACTCTACGCCAGTAGCAGTATTCAGTTTGGAGATGCCAACTGAGCAATTAGTCATCCGAATGATTTCATCATTTGGAAGAATTGACTCAAGTAAATTGCGTGATGGAGATATGTCTGAGATTGATTGGAACAGCTTCAATCATGCAGTCAGAGCCTTTGAAGAAAATACAATTCTAATCGATGAAACGCCTTCAATAACGCCTACCGAAATCAGGGCAAAATGTAGAAGACTTAAAAGAAGGTATCCAGATCTGGGTCTAATCATGGTGGATTATTTACAGCTTATGACAGTGCACGGTAAATCCGAGAACCGCGTTCAAGAAATTTCAGAAATCTCTCGCTCACTCAAGGCTCTTGCAAAGGAAATTAATGTTCCAGTGATAGCACTATCTCAGCTTAATCGAGGCGTTGAATCTAGAGCTAAAACTGGTAAAGGCAGAATTCCTCAGATGGCTGACCTTAGAGAGTCAGGATCTATTGAACAGGATGCTGATATTATTGGATTTATCTATAGGGATGAAGTTTATCATGATGATGCATACACCAATCCTGAAGAAGTAGGAAAAGCAGACTTAAGAATAGCAAAACACAGAAATGGAGCAACTGGAAATATTAAGCTGGCCTTTGTGGGTCAATATTCAAGATTTGAAGATTTAGCCTTTGAAGATAGATTCCAGGGCGTGAACGATGAGCAAATGGACGCTTCATATGTTAACAATATGACAAATTTTGATCAGGGTGATTTTTAGAGTTACAGAAAATTTGCAATCAGATTTATTATGAACATCGCCAATCAATAATCAAAGTATTAAGTTAATGATGAATGATCAGATCCAAACCAAGCTCATATATAAGAAACAAAAGGTAACTTATAAAAATCTATCGGAGATTTTTGAACTTAACTTTATTAAAATCTCAAGACTCATTCCACTCCTTGCGTCTATTACTGGAGACACAATTGGAATTAAAAGCCAATCAAATGATCTTTTCCTAATCTGCCATGAAAAGTCTCCGTACACTGGAACATATACACTGACTCACAAGATTAAATCTATGGATAAAGTGATCAATCGTCCAGATATTCGTTTTAAAATTTATTTTGATGCAAAACTCTTAGAGGTTGAATCAATATGTAAAGAAACAAGAATTAATTCTAATCACCCCTTACTCGATGATTGTAGTGATTTGTCCTTTCAACTTGAGCTTAACCTATTCATGCTAAGATGGCTTGATTACTGCTTAGATAAGTACAACGGAGCAAAGTGGATAACAAAAAATTAAAATCTGAAAATACCAAGTTAGTTATTGCAATCTCATCAAGGGCATTATTCAACCTGGACCAATCTCACAAGATATTTAAAGAAAAGGGAATTGAGGCTTATGCTAAGCATCAGCAAGAAAACGAGCATGTCATTTTAGAGCCGGGGGTTGGCTTTACCCTCGTTAAAAAATTATTAAAACTCAACAGTAAAAAAACGCCAATTGATGTCATCCTTCTATCCAGAAATAGCGCAGATACAGGCCTAAGAATATTTAACTCAATTGAGCATTATGATCTAAATATTTCTAGGGCTGCGTTCACGAGAGGAGAGAGTACTCACCCTTTTGTAGGGGCTTTTGAAGCTGACTTGTTTCTATCTAGCAACTACAACGATGTCCAGAAAGCACTCCAATCAGGATATGCTGCAGCCTCTATCGTTGAATCAAAGTCCAATAATAGCCACCCATCTCAGCTAAGGATTGCTTTTGATGGTGATGCAGTCATCTTTTCAGATGAATCTGAGAGAATTTTTCAGGAAAAAGGACTAGAGGCATTTCATGAAAACGAGATTTTATCTGAAAAAATTGAGCTAAAAGCGGGACCATTTAAGTCATTTTTAGTGTCTTTACAAAAAATTCAATCTACATTTCCAGAGGAAGACAACCCAATAAGAACGGCCCTCGTTACCGCAAGATCAGCTCCATCACACAGAAGAGTTATTCATACTATGAGAAAGTGGGGTATTCGAATTGACGAATCATTCTTTTTAGGTGGCCTTGAAAAAGGCGTTTTTTTAAGACAGTTTGCAGCAGATATATTTTTTGATGACCAGCAACAACACTGTGAGTCTGCATCTCAATATGTGCCTACAGGACATGTGCCGAGTGGAATAAAAAATAGTTAAGGTTTTAGGAATTGGTGATTGCAAGGACTCAAGCCAAGAATTAATTGGTAAAATACTTTTTAACTACATTTTAAGATTATAAATGTCAAAAAAAATTCAAGCTATCCGTGGAATGAACGATCTTCTTCCTGCAGATTCAAATATCTGGAGTTTTTTAGATAGCACCATTAGCAATCTGCTTCTTTCATATAGCTATAAATATTGCCGAACTCCCAACATTGAGAGCACAGAAACTTTTGCAAGAGCCATTGGAGAAGTAACAGATATTGTTGAGAAAGAAATGTATACCTGGAAGGACAATAATGGAGACTCTCTTACCTTAAGACCAGAGGGTACAGCTGGTGTTGTAAGAATGATGATTGAGCATAATTTACCCAGAGAGGGAATTCAAAAAGTTTTTTATAATGGCCCTATGTTTAGGCATGAGCGTCCTCAAAAGGGAAGATACCGTCAATTTCATCAGGTTGGTGCTGAAGTATTTGGCGTTTCTGATGCGAAAATTGATGCTGAATTAATATCCATAACTCAGGCTCTCTGGAAGACATTAGGAATTGATGCTGAACTGGAAATCAATTCTCTTGGCTCTGCGCAAAGTCGCGCCTCTTACAGAGAAATATTGTCAGGATATTTTAACGATAACAAGGATCAACTAGATGAAGATAGTCTGAGGCGTTTAAAAACGAATCCACTGAGAATTCTAGACAGTAAAAATAAAGAACTTGAGAGTTTAATTTCTGGCGCTCCAAAAATGATTGATTATCTTGATGATGATTCTAATCATCATTTTAATGCCTTAAAGAATTACCTAGAGAGCCTTGATATTTCATATAAGGTCAATCCTAAACTGGTTAGAGGGCTTGACTACTACAATCAAACTGTTTTTGAATGGATTTCAAATGATCTTGGCGCTCAAGGAACTATATGCGGTGGTGGAAGATATGATGGACTTGTTGAAAAAATGGGAGGTAATGCTACACCAGCAATTGGTTTTGCTATGGGATTAGAGCGAATAGCCCTCCTCATTGAAGATAAGTCTGATCAAATAATTAACAAGAGGCCTCATTTGTATTTTGCCTCAATCGGAGATAGTGCCAATATTGAGTCTATGAACCTATCTAAAAAAATTATTGAAGCTCTCCCTCATATTACTATTACTAATGACATGAGCATGGGAACGCTTAAAAATCAAATGAAAAAAGCAAATAAATCTGAGGCAGACTTCGCTATGATTCTTGGAGAACAGGAATTATCAGAGGGCCATATAAGTATAAAACCTCTAAAGGGCCAAGGAGTTCAGCAATCAATTAAACTTGAGGGTATCATTCACCACCTTCAGGAGATATTATGAAAAACTTTATAGAAATTAGCGATTCAGAAGAAGAGCAAGTTGATAAGATTAAAAAATGGTGGGATGCCAATGGCAAACAAATTATTGCAGGAGCTGTTCTTGGTGTTGCAGGCGTCTTTGGTTGGAACTATTATGTTGATTATCAAGATAGTCAGGCTTTGAATGCTCGATCGCTTTATTTAAGCTATGCGTCAGACTCAGCCAATGTTGGTGCTTATGATAAACTGATTAAAGATCACTCGTCTAGTAGCTATGCTGATCAAGGCACTCTTTTGATGGCTAAATATTTATTTGATGCAGGCAATTACTCTCTAGCGCTAGATGCTCTTAAGCCCTTAACAACAAGAGAAAATTCAGTCATTGCTTCGACAGCAATATTACGATCAGCGTCGCTTCATCTTGAACTTGGGCAACATGAAAAGGCCCTATCTGTTCTCAATATAGAGAATATAGAGGGCTTTTCGGGACTCTTTTATAATCTTGCTGGAGATGTTTTTCTAGATCTTGGAAATATTGAAGAAGCTAAAAAGAATTACACTCTAGCGATTGACAATATCACTGAAAACTCTAGCCTTACGCAATTGATTCAGATCAAGCTGGACGATCTCAGTTAGAAACATTGCTGGTTACTGATTGTGAGCTACCCTATCATATCTCTGGTTGGCAGGCCTAATGTAGGCAAGTCAACGCTGTTTAATCGTCTAAGCAACTCAAGGCAAGCCCTCGTCTCTGATTTTGAAGGACTGACTAGAGACCGTCAATATGCAAACATAGAGTTAGATAGTGGTATTTATTGCTCTATTGTCGATACTGGCGGCCTAACTAATGAAGATTCAATCATTGATACGGGTATTCATAGTCAAGTAATTAATGCACTCAACGAGTCCGATGTCATATACTTTATTGTCAGCAATAAGGATGGAGTTACTTCTTTAGATTTTGATATTTCAGCCCAGCTAAGAAAGCTAAAGAAAAATATTATTTTAGTTTGTAACAAAGCTGAGGGTTTAAATAAAGCTTCAGCTGCAGAATTTTATGAACTGGGACTAGGTGATCCAACCCTTATTTCAGCAGAACATAATCAAGGCATTCCTGACCTTATAGAAAAAACAATCCTTCTTCTACCTAAAGCTGTTGAGTTTAAAAAACCTGAACTAGAGGGGATTGCAGTTGCTGTTCTTGGTAGGCCCAATGTTGGAAAATCGACTCTAATTAATCGAATTTTAGGAGAAGAAAGAGTCATGGCGGTAGATCTACCTGGAACTACTCGAGATTCAATATTTATTCCTTTTGAAAGAGAGGGTCAGCAATACACTCTGATTGATACAGCGGGTATAAGACGTAAAAGAAGCGTAAGTGAAAAGGTCGAAATTTTTAGTATTATCAAAGCTAAAGATGCCATCAGTGATTCGCATGTTGTTATTTTGGTCTTGGATGCCCATGAAGGGGTCACTGAGCAAGATGCAACACTCTTAGGGCTAATAGCAGATAAAGGAAGGGCCTTACTCATTGTTATCAACAAATGGGATGGCTTAGATGATTATCAAAAAAGTGAAGTAAAAAGAAAGTTAGATATAAAACTCTCATTTGTAAATTACGCCACAGTTCATTACATTTCTGCACTCCATGGCTCAGGTGTTGGTAAATTATTCTCACCCATTAAAAGATCTTATGAGAATGCAGGTGGAAGGTTTCCTACCTCACTTCTAAATCGAATATTAGAACAGGCCAACAACACACATCAACCTCCTTCAGTTGCTGGAAAGAGAATGAGGCTAAAGTTTGTCAATCAATCTGATGTTTTTCCACCCACATTGATTTTTCATGGCAACCATGTTCAAAATGTACCTAATAGTTACGAGCGTTTTCTAAAGAATTTTTTTATTACAGCCCTCAAGTTAACGAATACTCCTATTAAAATTCAATATAAAAGTGGCGACAACCCATTTAAAGATAAAAAAAATATTCTTTCTGCACGTCAAATTCAAAAGAAAAAGCGGCTGATGAAGTTTGTCAAAAAGAAATAAAATTAAATTTTTAAAACCTTTGAACTGAAAACTCATGAATTGGAATGGGAGCCTCCTTCCCTGTGATAATTGCCTCTACAATCTCAGCAGTAATGGGAGCTAGTGTAAGGCCTATGTGGCCATGACCAAAAGCATAAACGATATCATTGCCTTTTTTTGAGGCGGAAATGACAGGCTTACTATCAGGAATTGATGGCCTAAATCCTAACCATGCCCTATTTGGTTTTCCTAAGTCTGGAAAAAAATTTAATGCGCCGCTCTCAAGATGATTGATTCTATGATTAGAAATCTGAGGACTAACTCCGCCTAGCTCTACAGTTCCAACGACTCTTAATCTCCCTGTCATTGGAGACATATAAAAACCACCGTCAGCAGAGCAGCAAGGTCTATTGAGGAGTGGTTCATTCATATCATATTCGACATGGTATCCTCTTTCAACATCTAAAGGTATATTGTCTCCCGCTTGTTTTGCAAACTTCTTAGAAAAAGCGCCTGCAGAAACAACTAGTTGCTTTGATAATATTTTAGACTTGTCATCTAAAGTTACTTCGATACCAGTCTTTGATCTTTCAACATTTTTAGCGGACTGCCTAATAACATGACATCCTTTATCAATGCAAGCATCTAACAATAGCTTCATCATTTTTCCAGGATCGCTCATATAGGCACAGTCTGGAAAATAGGCTGCGCCGCCTTCAGTTAGATTAATATTAGGCTCTAACTTGTTAAGCTCTGAGGGACTTAGCATTTGTGCATTCAAGCCTAAAGTTTTTCTATGATTAATATCTTTTACACCAGCGTCATAGATTGACTTTGAATTATAGATATAGATACTACCATTGGAATTAAGAAGTGAACTGCCATTAATTTGACTTGCCAACTCCTCCCATCGAAGTCTTGCATTAACTAATATGCCAGCGATCGATTGTGCATTTTTTGCAGCCTGTTTTGGCATCGATTGATACAAGAATTTCATTAGCCAAGGAGCTAGAGAGATGATTTCAGAGCGTTTAATTGCAATCGGACTATTTTTATTAAATAAAAGTGCAGGCAATCTCTTTATCACTTCTGGAGAGCCAACAGGTAGAACTGCATATTCTGCAATTGTGCCAGCATTACCCAATGAAGCTCCGGAGCCTGGCTCTTCGCAATCAATAAGAGTAACTTCTCTTCCTAGGCTAAGCATTCTTAAGGCAACAGAAAGACCTATAACGCCTCCTCCCAAAACTAAAATATCAGTTTTTTCCATCTAAAAAATCCCAATATTAAATAAAAGTGCACAGAATTTAGGAAAGTATCAAATTATGCGCTTCCTTTGCAGCGTTAATAAAACTTTCAAAGAGCGGATGGCCGTCTCTAGGTGTTGAGGTAAATTCAGGATGAAACTGGCAGGCAACAAACCAAGGATGGTCAGTAATTTCAACCATTTCAACAAGTGAGCCATCATGTGATCTACCAGAAACAGCAAGTCCAGCTGCTTCAATTTGAGATATAAGCTTGTTATTAACTTCATATCTATGGCGATGCCTTTCAGTCACTTTTGGGGACCCATAGATCTTTTGTGAATGACTTCCTTTAACAAGGGTACATTCTTGACCACCAAGCCTCATCGTGCCACCTAAATCTGAATCAGTATCTCTCGTCTGGGTATCGCCATTTTCATCTTGCCATTCAGTGATAAGTCCGATCACTGGATAAGCTGTATTTTCATCAAACTCAGTACTATTTGCTCCTTTCATATCGGCTTTATGACGTGCAAACTCTATAACAGCAACTTGAAGACCTAAGCAAATCCCTAAAAATGGAATATTATTCTCACGGGCAAATTGAACGGCTTTGATCTTACCCTCAATACCTCTTATGCCAAAACCACCTGGCACCAGTACTGCGCTCATTTTACTTAAACTTTCAGCGCCATTTTTTTCAACTTCTTCAGAATCAAAATAATGGATATTGACTTTTGTTTGAGTATGAACACCAGCATGGATGAGAGCCTCTGAAAGGGATTTATAAGATTCAGTTAAATCCATATATTTACCAACCATTGCAATATCTACGCTATGATTTGGACTCTCCAACCTTGAAACAACATTTTTCCATTCTGACAAATCTGCTTTACCGCACTTTAATCCTAATTTTGAAACTACGACATCATCTAAGCCTTGACTATGCAGATCTTCAGGAACCTTATAAATTGTATCTTTATCTAACGAAATAAACACTGAATCTTCAGCAACATTTGTAAATAACGCAATCTTCTTACGGTCAGAATCTTCTAACTCATGTTCTGATCGACAGATAAGAATATCTGGCTGTATTCCAATCCCTCTAAGCTCTTTGACTGAGTGCTGGGTTGGTTTTGTTTTGAGCTCCCCTGCAACCTTAATGTAGGGAAGAAGAGTTAAATGGATGAATAAAGTATTTTCACGCCCTAACTCCAGGCTCATTTGCCTTATAGCCTCCAAGAATGGTAAAGACTCGATGTCACCAGCAGTTCCACCAATTTCAACCAGGGCAATATCAGCCTCTTCTGCCCCCTCTTTCATTAATTTTTTTATTTCATCTGTAATGTGGGGGATAATTTGAACAGTTGCGCCCAAATAATCACCTTTTCTTTCACGTTCAATAACATTTTCATAAACTCTACCAGCCGTAAAGTTATTCTTTTTACCTAACTTAGTTCGAACAAACCTCTCATAGTGCCCTAAATCTAAATCAGTTTCTGCTCCATCATTAGTAACAAATACCTCGCCATGTTGAAAAGGACTCATGGTACCGGGATCAACATTTATGTATGGGTCTAACTTAAGAAGAGTGACATTAAGGCCACGAGTTTCAAGAATTGAAGCTAACGAAGCAGAGGCTATCCCCTTACCTAAAGAGGAAACTACACCGCCAGTTATAAAGATGTATTTTGTCATGTAAAACTAACAAGGTTTGAAATAGCTATGATACCTAAATTTGTGTAGAATATGGGCACATCCAAACAAACAAATCAAGATGGATTTTAAAGAATTCTTAAAGAGGCTTTTTCCTTACATAAAAAATCATTTTGGCAAATTCATTTTTGTTTCAATTATGATGGCTTTTGCTACAGCCTTAGAGGCTTCAATTCCTGAAATTACCGGTCAAATAGTTGATAGCTTATTTTCTGAAAATCGCTCTAAAAATAACGCTTTTCTCTTTGCAATCATATTATTTTCAATTATTACTCTTAGCTCAATTTTCTCCTTAATTTCTGTCAGTACTAGCTCTTGGATTTCTAACAAAGTAGTTATGAGTATTAGAGTTGACATGTTTACTAATCTTCTTAAATTGCCAAAGTCATATTTTGATAAAACTACAACGGGGGAGACTCTATCCAAGTTAACTTTTGATGTTGAGCAAATCTCAGCTGCTTCGTCTTTTATATGGCTAGATTTAATCAAATCCTCTTTGAGTGTTCTAATACTTACTTCGTACTTATTCTATAAGAATTTTTTACTAAGCACTTCTTTAATCATTCTAATGCCTCTCGTTTACATAGCAGTAAAAATTTCTACAAGAAGGATGAGACTTAGTACAAAAAAAGTTCAAGATAGTATGGGGAGCATGACCCACCTTTTGGATGAAAATATTTCTGGAATCGATTTAGTCAAAATTTATAATGCTGCAAAAAGTGAAAAAAAGAAATTTTATAATCTTGTAAAAATTATCAGGCAACAACGCTTCAAGTTAGATATGGCTAGTGCCGTGAACACCTCTATTGTTAATATATTAATTGGTCTATCTTTAGCAATAGTAGTATATTTTTCTTCAACCTACCTAGTAATGACTGCTGGAGATTTTCTTGCTTTTTTTACAGCGATGGCCATGCTAGTCAAACCAGCTAAAAGTTTAATTAATATTAACAAGCCACTTCAAAGAGCCATGATTGCTTCTGCAAGTGTATTTACTCTAATTGATGAAAAAATTGAAGACAATCATTTTAATAATCTACCAATTAATTCAATTAGTGGAGATATACATTTTGAAAATGTAAGTTTTTCATATAACAACAAAAAATCCTCTCTTAAAAATATTAATTTAAAAATTACTAAAGGTGAAACCATTGCTCTAGTTGGCTCTACTGGAAGTGGAAAAACTACATTGGTAAATTTATTAACTCGGTTTTATAAACCAAATACTGGAATGATATCTATTAATGACAAAGATATTACATCTTTTGAATTAGAGTCTTATAGAGCTAACTTCTCATATGTGGATCAGAATGTGCGCTTATTCAATGATACTATTAGTGGAAATATAGCATTTGGTCAAAAAAGAGACAATGCCAATGGATTTAATAATCGAAGCTGCAAAAATTTCTAATTCAATTGAGTTTATTGAAAAACTAGATAAGAAGTTTGATTCTAATATTGGTGAAGATGGTGTAACACTTTCTGGCGGACAGCGTCAAAGACTTTCAATAGCTAGAGCTATTGCAAAAGATAGCCCTATATTGATTCTTGATGAAGCAACCTCTGCATTAGATTCAGCAACAGAAAAACTTGTTCAGTCGGCTATTAATAAAATGCAACAAGATAGAACTACTATTATTATTGCACACCGATTAACTACGATACAAAGTGCTGATCGAATTATTGTTTTAAAAAATGGAGAAATCATTGAGCAAGGAACCCATTCAGAGCTTATAAAAAATTCAGGTGAGTATTCAAAGTTGCATCAGCAACAAACTTAAAACTATTTAAAATTAAGTCTAGAAGAGTGTCCAGATTCGATTACTATCGAGTTGCTCTCTGCATTGAGAAAGCTGCGACTTATATGTATTAGACTTATTCTCAACTTTCTTTGCAATAGAGATCAGCCAATCTTTCTTTTCATAGCTTTTCTTGTTAAATCCACCATGACCCTCATGGTATGCCAAGTATTGACGATATGCATCTGTTTTACTTATCTTAGACCTTAGATTAGATTGATTAGCATACCATCCAACAAAATCTATTGCGTCAGAAAAATTATCCCTCCTAGCATCTTTTTTTCCAGTTTTGAGCTGGTACCATTCCCATGTAGCTTTTTTAGCCTGAGTATATCCATAGGAGTCAGTAGGTCTTGCTCCTGGGATAAATCCAAAAATTTTATTACGTGGTGGTTTTGCTCTTGAAGCAAAGCGAGACTCTTGATGGATAATAGCTAATTGCAAATGCATCGGCACTTTCCATTTCTCCTCACTTAGTTTAGCTGCGCGATACCAACTAACCTTTTCATCTAGCAAATTACATACATTTGTTACTTCCCTTGCAGGTGTTGATAAACAACCTGAAACTGTTACTATAATAAGTAATCCTAATGCTAAAAGTCTTTTCATTTATCCAAAAAACACAAAGTAAGCAACAATCAGTTGAAAGACCAACAAAACTCCAAACATTGCTTTAATGTCATTATCAGTCAATGGTTCAGACTCCTCAACCACTTTTTCTAATTTAACATCAATTGCAACTAAACCTTTATCAGAGCTCTCAACTTTAAATTTAACTCTTGTCTCACTTCTTAAACGTGATTTATTAAAAACATTTTTTTGGTGAACGAAGTACTTTTCACCATCATCTCCTGTAATAAATCCATATCCCTTTGTGCCAAATTGGGCCACTTCGCCTGTCATTTTTTTTGCCATTACACTCTCACTTTTTGCAGTAAATACACTGCCTTTTCAACAAAATCTACACCTAGATTTTGAAACATTGGCTCATTTTCAATATCATTAATACAGTCTAGCTCTCGCCATTGAAAAGATCCTCTAAATAATTCCTCGACCTCAGGCCTGCTAACTGCAAACGGTGGGCCAGATTTTTGATGCTGAGGATAATTCAAAGTTAACAATAAAATCCTAACATCTTCAACTATTATATCACTTAAATGTTTAACGTATTTTTGTCTTAACTCTTCATCTAGAGCGATCAATGAAGCACGGTCATAAACTGCCTTAACCTCCTGCAGATGACTTACCTCTAAATCAAAATAATTACCGCAATAAATTCTTAATCCATCGCCTTCATATAGTATGAATCCATCTAAATTTGATATTGAATAAGATAAGTTATTGTCTGAAAAAAACTGTTCTGCTGCGATAGAACTCATCTCCACGCCAATCACATTTATTTGATTTTCGAGTAGAAATAACATGTCTTTAGTTTTTCCGCACAAGGGAACAAAAATCGTATCCCCTGGAGACATATTAAGTTGATCTAGATACTCAATGAGCTGTCTATTGATTTGGTCGGCATGCCAACCTATCTTATTGTTTTCCCACCTACTGATCCAGTCAGTCATGCTTAATCCTTGTTATAATAAATCCAATCCTTGAGACGCTCAAATAAATGCATGATTTAAAATCATTTTAAACCATAAAAAAAAATTTACTATTTAAATGCAATCTAACTTCATCAATACAAATTCATTCGATCCTATGAACTTATCATGACTCAAGGTATTGGTGATTGGTCTAAATATCTTTCTAAAGAAAAAGAAAAGGATTACTTTATCTCGCTATACTCGTTTCTCAACTCAAGAATTAATAGCGAAATTTATCCGCAAAGAGGAGAATGGTTCAAAGCCTTTGAATATTCAAGTTTTAACTCTACAAAAGTTGTAATTCTTGGTCAAGATCCATATCATGGAGATGGTCAGGCAGAAGGACTTAGTTTCTCTGTCCCAAAAGGCACCGCCATACCTCCGTCCCTAAGAAATATTTATAAAGAGCTGGAATCAAACAATGTAAATTTTGCGAATCCTGGTCATGGTAATCTTGTCACTTGGGCTAACCAAGGGGTTTTGCTTCTAAATAGTGTTCTAACTGTTGAAAGACATTCTCCAGCAGCTCATGCGAACAAAGGGTGGGAGTTTTTTACTGATCATGTGATTAGTCTTCTCAATGAGCATAAAAATAATTTAGTTTTTATTCTCTGGGGCGCCTATGCTAATAAAAAATCTGAATTGATAGATAGCAGCAAACACTTAATACTCAGTGCTCCACACCCATCACCTTTTTCTGCACATAAAGGCTTCTTTGGTAGTGAACATTTTTTAAAAACTAATGAATATCTTGAATCAACAAATCAAAATCCTATTGATTGGAGAATACCTAAATGAAACTAATGGTTGATGATGCTGTTTGGGGGTTTAGCAAGATTTTTTCTGAGTTTGGAGATGTAGTAACTCTTCCAGGTAGAGATATTAGTCGAGAGAGTTTGTTAGACTGCGATATGTTAATTGTGAGATCAAGAACACAGGTAAATCAAGAACTATTAGAGGGTACAAAAATTTCTTTTGTTGGTTCAACGGTTGCAGGTCTGGATCATATTGATGAAAGTTATTTATATAAAAACAATATAGCTTTCTCATCTGCTCAAGGTTGTAATGCTAATGCAGTTACTGAGTACGTGATTAGTGCATTAGCAAATCTTGCGCATGATTATTGTTTCAACTTAGCTGAGAAGTCGCTCGGAATTATTGGAGTTGGTAATGTGGGTCGAAGACTTGACTTTAAAGCAAGGCAGCTTGGAATGAATACGCTTTTAAATGATCCACCACGAGAGGAAAAAGAAGATGCTGATGGCTATGTCAGTTTAGAAAAAGCTCTTAGTGCAGATATAGTAACCTTTCATACTCCTTTAACAAAAAATGGGCCTTATCCAACTCATAATCTTCTTGGAAGTCAAAATTTTAATCTCATTACTGAGGATACAATTCTAATAAACGCGGCCAGAGGTGGAGTCATTGATGAAGCCATTTGGGAAACAATCAATACCAAGGCTAATATTATTGATTGTTGGGAGAATGAACCCAATATTAACCAGACTCTTCAAAAGTCAGCGTACTGGTCTACACCACATATTGCTGGACACTCTATCGATGCCAAGTTTATGGGAAGTTATATGATCTATAAAGAGTTATGCGAATTCACACAAAAACCAATGAATAGTGAAGTTGAAACGCTGATTAATCGTGAATCTATGGTGATTGAAGAAAAAACGCTTCATGCGACTCTAAATTCAATATATTCTTTTAAAGATGATGACGAGGTCATTTCAGATATTTCAAAATTTGAAGACTATCGACGAAATTACCCTGAACGCTTGGAATGGCATCACTTTAAAACTCAATTTGACATACCTAGAAAATAAATCAATACTAACTCTGCGAAAGCATATATTTGATAAGCATTGAAATTGAAATAATAACAATTAAGAACCTAATTATTAGTGGATTGGCTTTCAATAAATAATGAGTTCCAAAAAAAGCGCCTATCATTTGCCCTATCATCATTAGAAGGCCAATTAAAAAAGCGATATGGCCAAAACTGAAAAAGACTATGAATCCAGCAATATTTGATGCAAAATTTAGTGGCTTTGCTAGGATTGTTGCTTGGATAATTTCGAGTTTCTTAAGCATTACCCCTGTCATTGCAAAAAAGGAACCAGCCCCAGGACCAAACATCCCGTCATAAAAACCAACTACTGGAACAGCAAAAAATTCAAACTTTTTATTAGACTTTGAATTACTAACAGTAGATTTAGGTTTGGGAGAAATAATAAAATATATTGCTATAAAAACGAGAACGATTGGAATTACAAAAGAGAGGAACTGCGTATCAACAAATTGAATGATAACTCCCCCCAATATTGAACCTATAAAAGAAGCGAACATTAAACTTTTAACAGAATTCCAATCTAATTTTTTTTTCCTAAACAATAAAAAAGTAGCTATTCCAGTGCCCATGCTACCCTGAAACTTGTTAGTTCCAAGAACATATATTGGAGGAATGCCGCTTAAGAGAAGCGCAGGAACAGAAAGCAATCCACCGCCACCAACAAGTGTATCTAGAAAGCCCGCCACAACTCCAACAAAAAATAAAAACGTTAGAATTTCAATTGAAAAATTAGCAATATCCATAAAGATTATCTACTTACTAGGGTTGGAAACCAATCTTCTCTGAGGCGCTCCCCATTTTTTTGATTAATACCTGGAAAACTTGGTGAAGTTCTTCCTGGTCTTTGCTTATAAACTGCATCATCACCCAACAATCTAAAAGATAAAGTTCTGCTTATTTTATTGGCGATATTTGCATTCGCACCATGAATTGTTTTGAAATTAAAAGCGACGACATCGCCTGGCTCCGTTTTCCATTCTTTCGTTGTAAATTCCTTAATATCGGGTAGATCCATAAAAGCCTCACTGTCCTCGTAGAAACTTTCATTACTAGCCCAGCTTGTTGGACGTATCTCTTTATTAAGCTGATGGCTCCCCGCTAATAGCTTCAATGAAACACTCTTTTCTCTTGACTCTAATGGAAGCCAAAAACTAACAGTTTGTTGACCTGAAACGCAGTAATAAGGCATATCTTGATGCCATGGTGTTGGCACCCCAGAGTTTGTTTCTTTATAAAAAAAATGGTCATGAAAAAACTGTGTTGATTTAGACTTCATCAAGCTTGAAGCAATTAAAGCTAAAGAGGAATTAAATATAAAATCTGAATACTCTGGAATAGCCTTCCAATTACAAAAATCTTCTAGAAATTGTCCTTTATATTTTTCATGATGATGGGTCAATGCTCTTTCACTTGGGTTCTCAATATGCCTCTCTGCCCCTTTTATTAGAGTTTCAATCCATTCACTAAAAACACCTCTAAGAATAACAACTCCATCCTCATTAAAGCTTCGAATATCTGATTGATTAATTAACAATTTCATAATACTTAAGTTCTTAGTTTTCTTCAACACGCTTTAAGTTCTAATTAATTTATGATTATCCCTAAAGTCTAAATCAGAGAGAATATATTTATATCTATAGTCTTTTTATAAACAAGTTCAAACATCTGTATTATTAACATAATTTTTTTCTTGGCTACCAATGAAACTTCTTCGAGAAACATTTACTGTTAAAGAAATACCTAAGACATCCTGGAGCTCAGAGGATTCATACAACATAAAACCAAAACCAACTACCTTTATTCTTTTAGTGTTTGGTTTATTTTTATTTGGACTAGGTGAAAGCCTTTTAATTACAAGCGGTGCTGGAGTTGGGCCCTATACAGTTTTGGCACAAGGGATATCTAATCTCACTGATTGGTCGCTAGGTTTTTCTACCTTTGTTATTAGTATATTTGTCTTACTATTATGGATACCTCTAAAACAAAAACCTGGAATGGGAACAATATTAAATGCCTTTATTATTGCACTGACCATTGAATTTTCTGTTTTTTACCTGCCCTATCCTCAAACATACTTTTTACAGGTATTACAAGTTGTAATAGGTGTTTTGATCATTGGCCTAGGTAGCGGATTTTATTTAATCTGTAACTTGGGAGCTGGGCCAAGAGATGGCTTAATGATTGGGCTTCAAAAAGTAACCAATATGCGAATATACTCAATTCGAACAATAATTGAGATTAGTGTAGTTGTTATTGGATCCATTTGTCTTCTCAATAATATTGATAAGCTTCTAGGGGAGGTAGTTGGCCTTGGAACCATGATATTTGCGTTAGGAATTGGACCCTCTGTTGCTTTGGGCATATCTCTTGTTGGCAGGCTATCAAAACAAACTTAGTATCTAAGTTACATAATTTCTTTTTTTAAATTGATCTGAATCCCATTCTCTAGATTCCATTATATTTTTTAAACACATTATTGCCTCCCAAATATCCTCAAACTTCATATAGAGAGGTGAGATACCAAATCTTAATATATTAGGTTCGCGATAATCGCCAATAACGCCATGTGATATTAAGGTCTGCATAATTGGGTATGCGTCATCATGCTTAAATGAGATCTGACTACCCCTCTGATCTGCATTTTTTGGTGATAAAAGCTCAAAACCAAACTCGGCGCATTCTTGTTGTATCAAAGCAATAAACGCTTCAGATAATTGAATACTTTTTTCACGAACCATGATCATTGATATTCCATTAAAGATTTCAAGACCGCTTTCTACTGCCTTATAGGAAAGGATAGGTGGGGTCCCACAAATATATTTTTTAATATCATTTGAAGCATTATATTGATCCTCAAAACCAAAAGGGTTAGCATGTCCCAACCAGCCAGTTAGAGGCTGTGAAACATATTCTATAAGATCATGGCTAACATACAGAAATCCAGGTGCACCTGGACCTCCATTTAAATGCTTATAGGTGCAGCCAACTGCAAAGTCAACATTGTGTTTATGTAAATCCATGGGCATTACGCCTACACTATGGCTTAAATCCCAAACGACTAAGGCGCCATTGTTGTGAGCATGCTCTGTAATTTTTTTCATATCACTGATTCGGCCAGTTTTGTAATTGATATGTGAAAGCATCACTACAGCAGTAGAAGAGTCAATATATTTCTCAACATCAGTTTCGCCCTCTTCAATTAAACAGCTTTCAAAATTATTGCCAAACATTTCATTTACACCTTCCAGGATATAAAGATCAGATGGAAAATTGGAAGCCTCACTCACGATGACTTTTCGGCTTTTGTTTAAAATTAACGCAGATGATAAAACCTTAAACAAGTTCACTGAGGTACTATCAACAACAATAACTTCACCAGGATTAGCGCCCAGTAGTGGAGCAATTTTATCTCCAAGAGTTAGGGGCATATTGATCCAATTTGCATTATTCCAACTTCTTATTAACTCTTCACCCCACTCCTGATAAATTGTTTTCTCTAAGTTTTTAATGGTTCTCTTAGGCAATAACCCCAATGAATTTCCATCAAAATAAATGATATTTTTTGGTAAATGAAACTCCTCTCTATATTTTGCTAATGGGTCACTATTATCAAGATTCTGAAAATAATCTAAGTTAAGTTTATTCATCAATTCAAAAGTGTTAAAAACATCATAAAATTATAATCCAAATAAAAAAATCAAAGGGCCATTCATTTGTTGATAAAACCGATAAAATTAACTGATGGATAAAATTATTGTTCAATCTGAGAACTTTGATTTAACGACTGAAGTTGCTCTGGCTAAAGCGAGTAACTCTAACATTGGGGCAATTGTAAGCTTTGTAGGAACTGTCAGAGATCTTGAGTCAAAAAATCTAAATACAATGACTCTGGAGCATTATCCAGGGATGACTGAAAAATCACTCAAGTCAATCGTTGATAAAGCAAAAAATAAATGGGAGCTCCAAAGCGTAACCATTATTCATCGAATTGGAAAACTTGATGTAAATGATCAAATTGTACTTGTGATTACTGCCAGTCGGCATCGTCAGCAGGCCTTTGACTCATGTAATTTTATTATGGACTTTTTAAAAACTGATGCCCCATTCTGGAAAAAAGAATCAACTACAAAATCCGAGAACTGGGTGAAGTCAAGATCGCAGGATGAAGAGAAGAAAAAACACTGGAAAAATGAGAATTAAAAATCTTCAGGACTATTGAGATTAGTCAAGACTTCTAAATGATTTGAAACATCTACTCTTTTAGTGTTTTGCTGTCGATACCACAATGCCATTTTACGACCACCACTGTCTAAAAATTTATCCAAACTGGTGCCAAGGTTCGAGTTCATCAAAGCAAATGTTGCGTGCATTATCGAGCCATCGTGTGCCACGCAAATATCTGAGTCACTCAAAGACATTACAGCAATCATATCATCAATTAGCTTTGAATCGATATAAGGACTATCACAAGGAAGGACTAGTAAATAATTAGTTTCACAGGACTTTAGCGCTTTAGAAATGCCAGCCAAAGGCCCTTGAAAATCTTTCAAATCATCAATAATAACCTCTCCATAAAGAGAATATTGCTCAGTATTCCTATTAGCACTTATAAAGATATGACTAGCTTTATTTTTAACTACTTCATGAACATATGCAATTAAAGGGGCGCCATCAAGCTCAATAAGGCCTTTATCCTTTCCACCCATCCTCGATGCTCTTCCGCCAGCTAAGATTACAACTGAAATTTCATTTTTTAATATTTTTTTCACTTATTAACTGTTCTTTTTTCAAGTTATTTGTAATTAGAAAAATGACTTGCAATTGTATAATACACTCAATAAATAATTATAACGATTCAACGGTATGAAGAATAAGGCGATCCCACCTGGCTCTGTAATGTTTAGTGATTCACTGATGAGTGCTGATGATGCTTTATCATTTCTGATTGACTCATCTATTCCTTCAAGCCAAACTGAAGCAGTTTCATTAGATGATTCTGTTGGAAGGATTTTAGCCAAAGATATTCACTCAACAATCAATGTGCCAGGCTTTGATAATAGTGCGATGGATGGTTATACGATTGCGCTAGATGACGATCATGTATCCAAAAAAAACCTTACTTTTAATGTAGTAGACAGGATAACTGCTGGATCAACTGGTAACAAACTTGAAACAGGCTACGCTGCCAGAATATTTACTGGCGCCCCTATTCCTGAGGGTGCGAATACTGTTATTATGCAGGAGGAATGTCAGCCTTCAGATGATGGGTCTCAAATTCTTGTAAAGAGATCAATTCAATTGGATGAAAATATTCGTCCAACTGGTAATGATATTCGTCAGGATGATGTGATTTTAATCTCCGGAAAAAAGATAGAGCCCCAAGATGTTTCTCTTGCAGCATCTGTTGGTGTTGCTGAGATAATCGTTTTTAAAAAAATTAAAGTGGGTGTTTTCTTTACAGGAGATGAATTAGTTGAGCCTGGAAAACCCTTATTACCAGGAAAAATTTACAACTCAAACCGCTATGCGCTTGTTGCATTACTTAATAGAATAGGTTGTGATGTTTTGAATCTAGGCAATATAGAAGACAAACTAGATTCGACTTGTGATACCCTTGAATCACTTTCGAGTCAGTGTGATTTAATTATGACTACTGGCGGGGTTTCAGTAGGAGAGGAGGACCATGTTAAACCAGCTGTTGAAAAACTTGGTGAGCTTAACCTATGGAAAATTAGAATGAAGCCTGGCAAACCACTTGCATATGGCAAAGTAAAGCAAATACCATTTATTGGCCTTCCAGGTAACCCTGTATCAAGTTTTGTCACATTTTGTATTTTTGCGTTACCGTTTATAAAGAAAATGCAGGGAAACAATCAATTCGCATCTAAAAAATATAAAGTCAAGACAAATTTTAATTGCAATCGAGCTAAACCAAGGCGCGAATATGCTCGAGTTCGTATTGACTATTCTCATGAAACGCCTTCAGCAAATCTATATCCTAAACAAGGCTCAGATGTAATGAGTTCAGTGGTCTGGGCTGATGGAATTATTGAGATACCTGAAAATACTACTTTTGATAGTGGTACCATTCTCGATTATTATCCATTAAGTGAATTAATTCAATGAGTAAGCTAACCCACATTAATGAAAATGGTGATGCAGAAATGGTTGATGTTTCAGAAAAAGATATTACTGCGCGTGAAGCGAAAGCAAGCTCTAGAATTTTGATGAAGCCCGAAACACTTGAATTGATTATTTCAGGTTCTCATAAAAAAGGAGATGTTTTATCTGTTGCTAAAATAGCTGGAATTCAAGCTGCAAAAAAATGTTCCGAACTGATCCCGCTTTGCCACCCATTAATGCTCTCTACAGTGAGTGTTGAGCTCAAACCAAATATTGAAGATAGTTCTGTTGATATTATTGCTATAGCAAAACTTAATGGCAAAACAGGTGTTGAAATGGAAGCCTTGACTGCAGCAAGTATAGCCGCACTGACGGTCTATGACATGTGTAAAGCAGTTGATCGGTTTATGACAATTGATCATGTCCAACTTCTTGAAAAGAAGGGTGGAAAATCAGGTCATTGGACTCTTTAGTTATGAATCAGATTATTGATCCCTTTAACAGGCGTATTACTTATCTAAGGGTCTCTGTAACAGATCACTGTAATTATCGATGTCACTATTGTAGAGACGAAGATCATCAAACGCATACAAAAAAATCTCAGGTTCTTACTTTCGAAGAGATAGCAAAAATTGTTCGCTTGTTTGCTGAATTAGGCGTAACCAAAGTTAGGCTGACTGGTGGAGAGCCACTTCTTCGAAAAGACATTCTTGATTTAACAAAGATGCTTGGAGAAATACCTGGCCTCACTGACATTCCGTTATCAACTAATGCCCACCTCTTGCCTGGATTGGCATCAAAACTTAAAAATAATGGCATCAATAGGGCTAATATTTCAATTGACTCCCTTGATCCAGTTCGTTTTAAAGAGATTACAAGAGATGGCGATTTAGACAGAGTAATCAAAGGTATAGATGCTGCAATTTCTGTTGGCATTAAACCCATAAAGTTAAACATGGTTGTGATGAAAGGTATCAATGATGATGAAATTGAATCAATGACTGAATTTGCAATCAATCGAGGCTTAGATCTAAGATTTATTGAAACAATGCCTATTGGACTTGCTGGTATTGATGCTGTAGACAGACATTACAGCGAAAGAGATATACTTTCCAGAGTGAGGGCTAGTTATGGTGATAAATTATTACCTATCCAGTCAAAACAAACTGATGGCCCTGCAAAGGCATTTAAGATTGAGGGAACACAGACCAGTATTGGAACTATTTCAGCTGTTTCTAATAATTTTTGCAGTAGCTGCAACCGTGTAAGGTTAACTGCCAAAGGGGAGTTGATTTTATGCCTTGGTCAAAAAGACTCGGTCTCTTTAAGAGATGCACTAAGATCGGGAATGAGTGACTCAAAAATGAAACAGTTAATTCTTGATGCTATCACCAAAAAACCAGAAAAACATTTTTTTGATTCTGTCATTGATAATATTAGTAGTCGACAAATGGTGGAGATGGGTGGATGAAGATTCTTTACTTTGCCTCTCTTAAAGAAAATTTAAAAACATCTGAAGATGATATTCGTTTTGACTCTCCAGTAACTATCCTATCAATTAAAAAAGAATTAATAGATAGGTATGGAGATCAACATTTCCCTAAAAATATTTTATGTTCAGTGAATCATGAAATGGCCTCTGAAAACACTCTTGTTAAAGAGGAAGATGAAGTGGCTTTCTTTCCACCTGTTACTGGAGGATAAATAAAATAAGTATGCCTACACCAAAAATAAAAATTGGCTTTCTAACGATTTCAGATAGAGCTGCTAGAGGGATTTATGAAGACATTAGTGGCCCTTCAATGCAAGAATGGATTTCAAAAGCAGTTAAAAGCCCTTATGAAATTGTATCTAAAGTAATTGAAGATGAACAGCCTCAGATTGAAGGAACACTTATTGAAATGAGTGACGAACTAGGTTGCAATCTAATTCTAACTACTGGTGGAACTGGTCCAACAACTCGTGATGTGACTCCAGAAGCTACCGAGGCTGTATGTGAGAGAATCTTTGATGGATTTGCAGAACAAATGAGAATTGTATCACTTCGAACAGTCCCTACTGCAATTCTTTCACGTCAGATAGCTGGAACTAGAGGAAACAGTTTGATCATTAATCTTCCAGGAAAGCCAGTGGCTATAGCGGTATGTCTTGGTGCTGTTTTTTTGGCTGTTCCTAAATGCCTAGAACTTCTGGATGGCTCGATAATTGAAATCGATAAGTCTTTTGTTTCTCAAATATTTGAGTAGTCATTTTAATATCTTATGTCTAATGTAAGAGATTTATCACTTGACCTAATAAGAGGTTTAGCCATCATTATGATGATTGCTTTTCACTTTATTTATGATCTAAACTCTTTTGGCTTTACCCAGATCCCCTTATTTACACATTGGCTTGGTATTGCTTGGCGCTGCTTAATTGTCTTTCTGTTCTTAAGTGCAGTAGGGATTAGTCTAGTTTTAGCGCATAAAGATCATCTAAAATTCAAAAAATTTTTGAAGCGTATATTTTATTTAGGATTGGCAGCCCTTCTAGTTTCTGCTGGAACTTTTGTAATGTTTCCAGATGGATGGGTTTATTTTGGTATTCTTCATTTAATTTGGACTTCATCATTGATAGCAATATTATTTGTTAATCACCCGAAAACATCCCTATTAATTGCTGTAATAATTCTCATTGCTTCCATATTTGACCAGCCAGATTTAAGCTTTATTTCAAATATATTTGGGCTTTACCTGCCAATTGGAAGTGTAGACTACTACCCCCTATTTCCATGGCTATCCTTTGTCTTTATAGGGATTTACCTTGGACATAACCCTTATTATAAGACAGTCTTTTCAATGAGATCGCACTGGATTCAAATGATGGGAAGGCATGCTCTAGTAATCTATCTTTCACATCAGATAATTTTATTTGGTTTAGTGGCTTCAGTGTTCTTCTTGTTAAACTGATAAGCCAAGATTTTTTTTCTTTTTAATTTGAATAGACTTGGTCAGCTTTGAAGAGACTGATACTGGCTGTTGATTTGAATAATCTTCATGATTTTTTGCCACTAAATCTAAATCATACAAGTAATTCACCATGACGCCCCAAGAATCATCCAAAGCATTCTGATTATCGTTTGCATGAGTATGAATATCAAAAAGATAAGCGCCATTCCCTAGATGAAAATGAGCAACAGGGTTTAAAGCAGCCCCTTTACTGTTCTTCTCTTGACTTAAGTAATGGTGTGTTAATCTGCGCAAAATTGCCATTCCTGGCGAAGAATTTCCAGCACATGACTGAATATCTTTAATTGTCTGTTCTGGAATTTCATCAGCACCCGATAAGTTAACTTTTTCTACCCATTTTCTAAGTCCTGGAACAGGAGATAAAGTCACAAACTGATTAATTTGGTTAAACTCAAGCTGAATTTCGGAAACCACTTGCTTAATCAAGAAGCTGCCAAAAGAAACCCCTTTTAAGGCTATTTGGCAGTTTGAAATAGAATAAAAAACAGCAGTATTTGCATTTAATGGGTCGATAGGCTTTACAGAAGTATCAAGAATTGGCATTATTGAATTAGGCACTTCGTTCATAAGTGCTACTTCAATAAAAATTAGTGGCTCATTCGGCAGGGCAGGATGAAAAAAAGCATACAATCTTCTATCTGAGGCGGCCACTCTATTTTGAAGATCTTCCCAATCAGAAATATCATGAACAGCCTCATACTCCATTATCTTTTCAAGAACCTGTGCACTTGTAGACCAATCAATTCGCTCTAATCTCAGAAAACCACGATTAAACCATGACTTGAATAAGTGAACAAAATCAAAGTCAAGAGACCTTAACTCAGGCAACTCCTTAATGAATGTTAATAGGGAACCCCTCATCTTTAATAAAGCTGGAGTTCCGTTTGGTATCTGGTTAAGCCTTCTAAGAAGTTTTTGACTCTTTGGCTCTATTATCCTATGTAAGTCTCTCAGTTGACGGTCATCATCAATATCAAGATCACTAATTGCTGATTTAAGTTGGTCACGATCAACACTAAACTCTTTTAATAGTTGAAGAAAAAAAACTTTCTTTTGTTCATCTGAAAGTTTTTCAAAATCCTCCAATACTAATTTTGCTAAGGAAAATAGAGTTGACTCGCCTCTTCTACTTATCAGTTGATGACAAAGATCAATAATGCCCTCAGGACTTGGTTGTTTTTGGCTTACTCGACCTATTCCAATTCGCTGAATAATTGAATTTAAAAAATTCTGATGTTGTTTCATCTTGCTCCTGAAATTGAGCAACTATTGTAGATTAATTATTGTAATTATTCAATAGCACTAAAACGAAAGACATTGACTGCAATATAATCATTATAAGCAGCCCCTGACTGAAGCCAATTCCTAGCCTTGACTGAAGATATTTTTGAGTTCAGCTTATCTTCAAGTTGAAGGAATAAGCCATATTTAAAAATATAATCTTCTTCTGTTAACACGCACAATTCGCCATCAGAAACAATAAGGCTTTTCTCTGGCATATCTCCTGGCTGAGCAGTAAATGAAGCCTCACCATTTTCATTCATCAAGTCTGATAATTTTGTTTCAAAATATTCTTTACTGAGTGGGCTATGTGTATAGTAATTTGTAAACAAATCTTCAGACTCAATCACTAAGTAACCTCTCAAATCCTCAATAGAGGAAAACCTTTCATCTTCTATCCAAAAGATCACAAAGGCACCATTTGAGGCTCCAAGACCTAACTCTTTATCCTGAATCATTACAAGGGCGGAGCCATTAAGAATCGACTTCAAGAGATTTTGATCTAACGTTTTTATTTTGCGTTTAAAGTCACTTAGGTTCATATTATTTAACGTGATTGATATAACATAGACTTAAGGGTTTGAAAGTTAGTAGCAATTTTTCTTAGCGCATCTTCACCATCATCATTACTAACACCCCCCTCTTCAATTTCCTTGACTTTATCAACATACATTTTCTTCAGTGTATTTGTTGTTGCCAAAATTTCGTATACAGTTGGGACTGCCTTATCCTTCCAATTTTCAGGCAAAAGAAAAGGATAACTTGGATCAAAATCTATTAATTTATCATCTGTTTGAATTACCATCACTTTGTCAGCGATATAAATAGTTGAGGCAATCTTTCTGGTAATTTTTCAAGGTTATCAATCACCATAAAACGATTTTTTCCAAAAATCCTAGCCACATACTGGTCAGCATATGGATCCAAACTGATGCAAAATGTTACAATGCCATGACCTCTAAGCTCTTCAACTGCTTTTTTTGCGTCCATACGAAGATGTTGTGGGTCATCTACATCGATATCTGCGGGCTCACCATCTGTCAAAACTAATAAAATTTTCTTTGCAGAAGACTGCGTTAATAAATCAATACCAGCATGTCTGATCGCCGCCCCCATCCTTGTCGAAAGACCCCCTTTAATTCCAGCCAATCTGCCTTTTACTTCATCATTAAAACTAAAATGAAATGGCTTGAATCGATAATACTGGACATCATGCCTTGAGTCTGAAGCAAAACCTGAAATCGTTAAATTGTCTCCAATTTTATCGATTGCCCATGAAAGCAGTGAGGTGGCTTCTCTCATTAGCTCTAGGATTGTCTTTTCACTCCCAACAACCATGTCATTTGTCGACTCAGACAAATCCATAAGAAGGTTAACTGATACATCTCTGATGTGCTGAACCTTCTTAACATAAATTCGATCTGAAGGTGTTGTTCCTACCCTGATATCCGACAGCGCTGTGACGCATGCGTCAATATCAAGCTCACTACCCTCTTGTTGCTTTTTTAACTTAACGAGTCCTTGGGGCTGCATCTGGTCAATCGCATTTTTGAGTTGATTTGCAATCGGCTTATGCTCTTTAAGAATATTATTGATAACCTCAGAGTCACCCTTTCGTAATCTTCTTTCATAAAGCGTTGCCCAATTTGGACGATACAACTGTAATTGATAATCCCATTCATTGTAATGAAACGGCTCACTAACAGGCTTTTTACCCTCAATTTCATTAATGCTTACACCATCCAGCTCATCAGGAAAGTACTCTGTCTCAAGTGTCCAAATTTCCTGTGCATCATCGCCTGCAGTCTCTACATCAAGCTCATTATACATCTCCATGATGTTTGCTTTTCTTCTCACCTGTCGCTGACTTGCAGGAACATAATCATTCCCTTCTGAAACCCAGTCCAAGTCCTCATATTCCCATATATAGCGATTATCGTCTCTGTATGAAATGGGAGCAGCAACTAGTGCTGAGGCACTTATTTTGACATCAGTCTTTGATTTGATAATTTCATAATACTCCAAACCTAACTCAAAGCTTATGTCTGAAGAGTTTTCGGATACTTTCATTTCTGTAATGAATAATTTTAAAAAATCTTTATTAAATGACTGCTTTGCTTTATATTTCGAGTCAAGTGCCAACCTTGATAAATCTACTAAATCAATAATAAATGGATTGAGATCTTTCAAATCCTCATCCTCGGGGTGCAATGCAATCCATAGCTTTTTCATCCCTGGGAACTTCTTAATAGTATTTAATTCAACTCTTAAGTCCTCTATCAAAGAGACACAAGCAACCTGCAAAGGATTTAATTGGTCGCCTTTAAAGGCTGAAGTTGTTTCCATGATATGCGCTGCTGCATGAGCACAGACTGCTCGATAGCAATTTATACCTGGCACAATCCTACCTGAAGCGTGCTTATAATCATCATAAGCGTCTGGAATATGCATTACTCCATATTCAATGTATGGCTTTAAGCCTTTCTTTGTTTCATAGTCTCCAGAGGTTGGACGCAGAAAAAAATCACGGTTGTAAAATGCTCTCAAATAAAACTGAAGCTTTCTCTGATTATCTATAAAAAGAGTACCTCGCCTCTCCTGTTCAAGAATTTGAAGTGACTCGGCACTACTAAGCTCAAAATAAGCAATCTGAGCCTTAAAATCCCTATTGAAAGTTTCTGCTCCATACAGAACCCATCGCCTGAGTCCTCCCAAAGTCAGTTTACTTGTTAATAGATCAATGTTATTAAGCATTGGCCTCATTCCTCGAGGGGCAAGTGCAATCATCCTTTCTAATAATCGAAGGTATCCCTTCAATAGATCAAAATCACTCATTCGTTTTGCAACGTTTGGGAGGCTTGAAATCATTAATACAATTACGGCAGCTGAAGTTTGAGAGGACAATTTCATTATCGAAAAGACAATTTCACCAATGATAGACTCACCAACTTCTCTAACAACCATGGGGGTTTCTTCTAGGAATGAAATAACCATGTCCTCACCCTTTCCCATTGCATGAAGGGCGCCAGCACCATCTAGGTACACTTTAAGGCCATTAGGCGTCATTACTTTCGAGGCCTCTACAAAACTTCCAGTTAAAGCATCATGAAGGACGCTAGAGGGGTTTTGAAACTTATCCTCAAAATCCGATAGTTGAACCGAACTCATATCAGTTTTTTATTCAAAAAAAGTATCAATAGCGGCGTTCAAGGTATCCACGATGTCCAAGTCATCGGTTATGGGATTAACCATAGCAATTTTGCAGGCTGATTTTTGATTCACCTTGTCTGCAATTAGTTGTCCTGCATATACGCATAATCGAGTTGAGATCCCTTCATCTAAACCATGGCCAACTAAGTTTCTTGCTCTTTGGGCCACTTGAACTAACTTGATAGCAGTTTCTTTATTGACACCAGACTCTTTTGCAATAATATGAGCCTCAGTTTTTTCATCAGGATAATGAAAATTAAAGCCGCAGAATCTTTGCTTTGTTGACTGTTTAAGGTCTTTCATTAAGTTTTGATAGCCTGGATTATATGAAATCACTAACTGAAAATCTGGATGTGCCTCAATCAGCTCTCCCTTCTTATCAAGTGGCAAGGTTCTTCTATAGTCAGTAAGTGGATGAATTACAACAGTTGTGTCTTGTCTTGCCTCTACCACTTCATCTAAATAACATATACCACCATAGCGAGCCGCCATTGCTAGTGGACCATCTTGCCAAATAGTACCCTCTTTATCAAGCAAAAACCGTCCCACGAGATCACTCGCAGACATATCTTCATTGCAAGCAACAGTGATTAATGGTTTATCTAATTTATAAGCCATATATTCTACAAAGCGAGACTTACCACAACCAGTTGGCCCTTTTAGCATCACTGGCATACGATTCATGTAGGCAGCTGTATACATTTCAATTTCATCTTCTTGGGGCTGATAGAAGGGCTCTTCAGCAATTTTATATTGGTCTAATTCATTCATAATTTAATCCTTTCGAAAAAAAAACCCCTGCTGTTAGACAGGGGTTTATCCAATCAAGCTATCATGATTTTACTTGATTATTTAAAACCTTTGCCTCTGTAAATAACCATAGATGCACCTTGTGACTGAGCATAGTTATCATAACCAATTAAACGCACATGGTTGTCAGGGTTAGCCTCATGACATGCTTTGCATTCATCAAGAATAGCATCAACATCTGTTTCTCCGAAAAGAGGTAATTTCCACATATACCAATAGTTTCCAGTTGCATTTTCTACCTCAGTATGCTCTACTCCTGGATTGTATCCCTGATCAACAATATATTGAACTTGCTCTCGGATTTGCTTGTCTGTCATTGCTGGTAAGTATGAAAATGTCTCAAATTTTCTACTCGAATTATCACTTAAGCGTGAAGGATAGTCTTGAACTTTACTCATAATAGTTTCCTTATATTTAATTTATTCTATACAGTCAATTTTATTTATGCTGTATATCTAATTTATCAACAGTATCAAACTCAAATTTAATTTCTTTCCATGTTTCCATCGCCACTTTAAGCTCTGGTGAATGTTTTGCAGCATTGGTGAGAATATCTTTAGATTCCTTCTCTAGCTCTCTTCCTGCATTTCGAGCTTCAACACATGCTTCAACAGCAACTCGGTTTGCAGCAGCGCCAGCAGCATTACCCCAGGGATGTCCTAGCGTACCACCTCCAAACTGAAGTACTGAATCATCACCAAAGATATTAACTAAAGCAGGCATATGCCATACGTGGATGCCACCAGATGCTACAGGTAACATCCCAGGCATTGAACCAAAATCTTGATCAAAGAAAATACCTCTTGAACGGTCCTCTTTAATAAAACTATCACGCATACAATCGATCCAACCTAGTGTGGAATCGCGATCACCTTCAAGCTTACCTACAACAGTTCCTGAGTGCATATGATCACCGCCAGAAAGCCTTAGACATTTTGCAAGAACCCTAAAGTGAATACCATGGTTAGGGTTCCTATCAACAACAGCATGCATAGCTCTGTGAATGTGAAGCAATAGTCCATTATCACGACACCAGTTTGCGAGGCCAGTATTTGCTGTAAAGCCAGCCGTAAAAAAGTCATGCATAATTATTGGTGTACCTAACTCTTTTGCATACTCAGCTCGCTTATACATCTCTTCAGGAGTTGGTGCTGTCACGTTTAAATAGTGCCCTTTACGTTCACCTGTTTCTTTTTCAGCTCTCTCAATGGCATCTTGAACGAATCCAAAACGATCTCTCCAACGCATAAATGGTTGTGAATTTACGTTTTCATCATCTTTTGTAAAATCTAGACCACCTCTAAGTCCTTCATAGCATGCACGACCATAATTCTTTGCCGAAAGACCTAATTTAGGCTTAATGGTGCAACCCAACATGGGGCGTCCATACTTATTCATTTTGTCTCTCTCAACTTGAATTCCGTTAGGTGGACCTCCACAAGTCATAACATAGGCAATTGGGAATCGAATATCTTCAAGTCTAAGGGCTCGCAGCGCTTTAAAACCAAATACATTTCCAACAAGGGATGTTAAGACATTAACAATAGACCCTTCCTCAAATAAATCAATTGGATAGGCAATAAATGCATAAATAGCATCATCCGAACCTGGAACGTCTTCAATTCTGTAGGCTCTACCCTTATAGTGATCAAGGTCTGTCAACAAATCTGTCCATACTGTTGTCCAAGTTCCAGTTGAAGATTCCGCAGCAACAGCTGCAGCAACTTCTTCTCTTGGCACACCCGGCTGAGGCGTTATTTTAAAACACGCAAGAATATCAGTATCTTTTGGCTCGTATTCGGGCATCCAATAGGTATCTCTATATTCTTTTACTCCAGCATCGTATCCTTTTTTTGCCATTCTATGTTCCCCTCTATGGTATTTGTATTAAAAATGAAAGTCATTATAAATGTCAATATAAATAATGTAAAATAATATTTATTTATATAATCATTAGTTTTACTTATGATTAATTATACTCTTAAACAACTCTATAGCTTTGAATCTGTAATCAGACTTGGAGGCTTTACAAGTGCCAGTAAAGAGCTACATATCACTCAGCCTGCTGTTTACATGCAGGTTCAACAATTACAAGAAAATATTGGTACTAAATTGTTCGATATCAATGGAAAAAAAATTAGCCCAACCTTTGTAGGCAAAAAAATTTATAAAACTGCTCTTGACACCATTAGCTCTCTTGAAAGCTCTAAACTTGAAATTGATGAAATTTTAAAACCTGACTCTGGACACCTTCAAATAGCAGTTGCGACGACAGCAAATTCGTTTATTAGCGCCTTACTTGCAAAATTTAAAAAAGCTTTTCCAAAAATGACCTTTTATATTGATGTAACCAATAGACAATCACTCCTTGATAATCTTAAAAATAATAATGCTGATCTTGTGATTATGGGTGAGCCACCAAAAAATAGTCCCTTAACTTCTCAAGCTTTTATGCAAAACCCCTTGATTGCTATTGCCCATCCTGAGAATGAATTACTCAGTAAAAAAGATATATCAATTAAAGATTTGTCTCAGGAAACTCTTCTTACTAGAGAAATTGGATCAGGCACAAGAATTACAATTGAAAGATTTACAGGTCTAAATTTTAATTCTGATATTCAGATTAATTCTAATGAAGCAATTGTTGAAGCTGTTCAAGCTGGCTTAGGAATTGGGTTTGTGTCGATGCATTCTGTCAATCTGCAACTTAAAAATAAAATCATTAGACAGCTTGATGTAGAGCCATTCCCTATCATAAGACAATGGCACATTGTTCATAATGCCAAAGCTGAATTATCTCCAATTGCTAGAAGATTTAAACAGTATATTATTGATAACACAAAGAATGAAAAATATCTTTAAGAATTAACTACGATACTCTGCATTAATTTTTACATAGTCGTATGAAAGATCCGTTGTCCAAACACTTTCACTTGAATCTGAAGTTCCTAAATTAACTCTTATAACTATTTCGGATTTTTGCATTTCAGCGCTTCCTAGCTCTTCAGTATATGCAGTGCTTTTCTCACCTGAACCAATAACCTGAAGATCATTTATAAAAATATTAATATTTTCAATTGATAGCACATTAACTTTAGCCCGACCAACTGCAGCTAGTATTCTTCCCCAATTAGCATCACTAGCAAAAAGTGCTGTTTTAACTAATGGAGAATGTGCGACAGTGTAAGCAACCTCTAGACAATCTTCAGATGATTCAAGTCCCTCAATTTTAATTTCGACAAACTTTGTAGCCCCCTCTCCATCTTTAACGATCATATGTGCTAATTGTTTTGAGACTAGGTTGAGTGCTTTTTGAAACTCATCCTTACATTGACTTAACTGAACACCTGATTGATTTGTAGCACTTAATGTGCAGGCATCATTTGTCGAAGTATCTCCATCCACTGTGATTCGATTAAAAGATTGATTTACTGCATTAGTCAAACAATCTTGAAGTTCTTCTGAGGATGCACTAATATCACTTACTATAAAACTAAGCATTGTTGCCATGTCTGGCCTAATCATCCCAGAACCTTTTGCAATACCTGAAAGATTGACAGTTTTTCCACCAACATCAATAGAAGTAGAATATGATTTTTCAACTAGATCAGTAGTTAAAATTCCGCTTGCAACTTTACTCATACTTTCTTTGTTAAGCGAACTTACGAGTAAATTGATATTAGATTTAAAAGCCTTTAGAGGAAGCAATTCACCAATGACACCTGTTGAAAATGGCAATACTTGTTCAGGTAAAATATTTAGCTCTTGAGCAAGATATTCACAAGTCTTGTAACTATCCCCTAAGCCCTTCTCTCCAGTTCCTGCATTTGCATTACCACTATTAATTAGAAGTGCTTCAATATTTGAATTTAAATGGTTTTTTGCAACTATAACTGGTGCAGCACAAAAAATATTTTGAGTAAAGACAGCCGCAGTATTGGAGCCCTTTATGAAGGAAACCAGTGACAAATCTAATTGGCCGTTCTTTTTTATTCCCGAAGCAATAGAAGAACATTTAACACCTTTCACTTCAAGTAAGTTGATACTCATAGCAGTCATGCAGAGGAATATATAAAGGAATTATTTTACCTAATTCAACAAATAACTAACTTCTTTTAAAAAATTCAGAAATTAAAGCCTTAATATTTGTCACTATCAAGCTTAATGAATAGAAGCATAATAATTGCACCTATAAATACCATCATCAGTGCTGGAATAGCAGCTCTATCATAAAGTCCTTCCGAGCTCAACTCAAAAACTCTTATTGCTAAGGTATCCCAGCCAAAGGGTCTAAGCAAATAGGTTGCTGGAAGCTCCTTCATAACATCAACAGCAACTAATAAACCTCCAGCTAAAATTCCTGGGGTCATCATTGGGAGATAGACCTCCCTAATCAAACGAATTCTCGAGGACCCAAGAAGTCTAGCACTCTGCTCATATACTGGTTTAATCTGTTCACTTGAAGCACTAGTAGAGTTATAAGCAATTGCCATAAATCTTGAAATGTAAGCAAAAAGGAGTAAGGCGACAGAGCCAAAAAGTATATGATTAATAGATTGACCGCCTAGATAGATACTCACTAATGAAATATTTTGAACACCGTATAGAAGACCTACAGCCATTACTGACCCGGGCAAGGCATAACCTAATGTTGAGAATCTAATTAGCATCTGTAGAGTCTTGCTTTCAGCTTTACGACGACTTGGCAAGGCTAGAAGAGTTGCAACTGCTACTGTTAGGATAGTGGCAGTTACAGTCAGAATGCCTGTAGCAGAAAAATAACCTGAATACATCACACTCAATTCTTCACCATATTTTTCAAAACTCCAAATGATGAGTTGAAGCATTGGCATTGCAAATGAAAGCATGAATACACCAAACACAAGTACAAATAATAACCAGCCAATCAGTCCATTTGCCTCATATGGCCTGACATGAGATACATCTGATGAATAGTATTTAGCTTTTCCTCGAGCTTTTTTCTCAAAATAGATCAGAAAAAAAGCAATTAAAACAAGTATTGATGCGAGTTGTGCAGCTACTTCAATCGATCTAAAATCACCCCATGCTGAATAAATTGCTGTAGTGAATGTTGAGTAATTAAATAAAGACACCACTCCAAAATCTGCTAATGTCTCCATCAAAGTAACTAGCAGTCCAGCCGCTATTGCAGGTCGTGCAAGTGGGACTGAGATTCTCCAAAAAACTTCAAATGGCTTTGCTCCTAGCATTTTTCCAGCTTCAATCATTTGAATCTTTTGTCTCTTAAATGATGCCCTTGCCATCATATAAACGTAGGGGTAGAACACTAAGGTAAAGGTCAATATAATGGCCCAGCTACCAGCTCTAATATCAAAACCCGGCATCCCCGTATATTCCCTTAACCAAACCTGGGCATAACCAGAGTAATCAAAAACGCCCAAGTAGACAAATGCCAAGACATAAGCTGGAATTGCAAATGGAAGAAAAAGAGCCCACTCTAACCAAGACCTTCCTGGAAACTCAACCATTACTACTAAATATGCCAGGACTGTTCCTAATATACTTACACCAATACCAACGCCAACTAAAAGCAATAAAGTTGAGCTAATAAGTTCAGGCAATAAGTTTTCAGCAAAGTGGCCCCAAAGCTCAGTTCCTGGAAAAAACCAGGCAGAACATACAACGATTATTGGGAATGAAACAGAGAGTGCAAGCATGCCCATTAAAAAATTTGAATTATTTTGCTTGCTTTTCATTGGGCTGCTATTTTTATACCTACATTTTATTTATAACCTTCTCTCTGCATTAGCGAAACGGATTCGGCTTGTTTTTCTCCTGCAACAGAAAGATTCATTTTATCCTGATTAAAATCTCCCCATACAGCAATCAAATTATCCGCTTTTAATTTTTGACTGGCAGGATACTCCTTGTTAAGTCCTACATAAATCTTTTGGGCTTCAATTGAGGACAAAAACTCTAAAAGCTCGAGTGCTTCTGATGGACTACTAGAGTGTTTTACAATGCCTGCACCAGAAATATTAACATGAGTCCCTGATGAGTCCTGGTTAGCCCAAAACAATTTAAGGGGTACATTTGGATCCTCAGCCTGAAGTCTTCCAAAATAGTAACTATTTACAATTCCAACATCACACTGTCCAGCTAAGATTGAGGTCATGATATGAACATCTTCTGCATGAGGTGTTGCAGCTAAGTTCTTTACCCACCCTTTTACTATCTCTGTCGTCTTTTCTATGCCATCATGATAGATTAAAGATGAAACTAATGATTTAGTATAAACCTTCTTACTCGTTCTCAAACAGAGCCTACCTTCCCATTTAGCATTTGCCAAATCTTGATAAGTACTAAGTTCATTTGGATCAACTCTTTCGGTACTATAAATTATAGTCCTTGCTCTAACAGACAATCCCGTCCAGAGGCCGTTTGGATCTCTAAGGTGAGAAGGAATATTACTTTCAATGAGTTCACTATCAGCAGCTTGAAATAAATTTTGCGTTGAAGCATACCAAAGATTTCCCGCATCTACAGTCATAAATATATCTGCCTTAGTTCTTTTGCCTTCTAGTTTGATACGTTCAATTAAAGCGCCACCTTTACCAGTAAGGTAAGCTACCTTAATGCCTGTTTTGGCCGTAAAAGCATCAAATAAAGGTTTAATTAAATGCTCTTTTCTGGTGCTATATACAGTTAGGTTTTCATCACTGGCCGCGATGACTGCAGATGAGATAGATACAGAAAATGTTGAAATCAACAATAATGATAGAATTGAAATTTTTCTAGTCAATTTATTACTCCAAAAAAGTTTGAATAAATTATAGTTGCTTTGCTGTAAAAAAAACTAAGACCCAAAAATTAAATTTTTAAGAGTATGAGATTTATCAGATTGCTCTTTTAGTCCAAATTCTATTTGCTGATTTTTTTCAGAAACAATACAACTTTTCCCAATATTATCCCATATTGAAAATATAGCACCAAAATTACAATCATAATGTTTAGGATTAGTCGAATGATGAAGTTGATGCTGGGCTGGAGAAATAAATACCTTTTCTAGCCAATTCCAATAACCTAGATTAATATGAGAATGCCTAAGATTGGAGCCAAATGCATGGAATAGGACAACAAATACACTTGAGCCAAAAATCTCAATTAATGACACATTGTTTGAAAAGAAAAAGAAACACACGCCAAGACATAAAGAATGAACAAGAACTGCACGCAAACTAAAAAGAATAGCTTCTATTGGATGTGTTCTAAGAACGGTTAATGGCGTTAAATTAGTTGCAGAATGATGCGCTTTATGAAACCTCCATAATAATGGAACTCGATGCATTAGTCGGTGTAATAGGTATCTTGAAAAATCATCCATAATTAATAAAACTGTCGTAAATATTAGCATTACCATCCATACTGGAAAAGACTCTGAAGGTCTACTAAAGAATAAATGCATATTTTCAAATATAAATATAGTAAGAGCCAACTGCCCAATAAGAATTGGTGCCAAAAGTTTTACAAAAAATTGATTTATCAGCATCAACTTATAGTCTGCAATAGCTGATCTAGAAAACCAAATTTTGGAATCAAAAAAACCACTGACAATGTTAATCAGTGGTTTTTTTTGAACCATCCTAAGCCAAATAATTGCTATGAATGCAGCGCTTATTAAATAGCCTATAAATAAGCGCTTCTCTGGATTTAGGAAATTTGCAAAAAAATC
This sequence comes from Candidatus Pseudothioglobus sp. uisw_142, assembly GCF_059512465.1. Lineage (NCBI taxonomy): Bacteria > Pseudomonadati > Pseudomonadota > Gammaproteobacteria > Pseudothioglobaceae (SeqCode) > Pseudothioglobus (SeqCode) > Candidatus Pseudothioglobus sp. uisw_142. The sequence goes on along the minus strand of NZ_CM183452.1, from coordinate 555,653 downwards.
AGTCATTCTCCGCGCTTGATTTAGCTCCCAGAGATTTAACTAATTCAGACAAACCTGCTGTTTGATCATTTGATCTAGCAACTACACCAAACTCATCAACCATGAGGTTTTGAACTTTCAACATATGGACCATGTAACCACCCCAAGTCTCTGAATCACTCTGAACATACTCTCCATTTGAGTCGACACCAGTAACCTGTGTATTGCCTAGCAGAAGGGGACTATAGCCAATTAGACGATTTAGCTTAACAGATGTTGCACCCATATCTTTGCCAGCAACTTGAAGCGCTAGAGCAAAACCTTTAAGCTCACCCCAGTGCTTAGAATAGTTGCGCCATTCCTTAGCTACATCACCACCTGATTCAAGAATCGCTTCAATTTTCATCATATCTTTATATGTTGAGCCAGCGTACTTAAATACTGCCTCAGCAATTACTTTTTCCCAGTTAGTCTTAATCACCTGAGCATAAGCTTTAAGTTGATCGCGTTGTGAATCAGTTAGAGCCTTACCATCAGCTGCAACTAACATATCTCTTCCATCCATATAAGCACCTACAATGTCATGGAGGTAAGTTGTTTTACCACCCTTATCAAATGAAGATGCATAATAAGCATGGCCAAAAGCCATTTCTTTATAAAGATCTACTTTTCCGTCATAGTTGTAATCTGCAACCGTTACATCTTTCTGCTTAGCAATATCATAAACATTTTGAGCTGATAAAGTTAATGTATGAGATGGTGCGCCAAAGTAACCAAAAGCCTCATCCCAAACATGCTCTTTACCTGTGTATGCTGCACCATCTTTATATGGCTTATTGTTTGGCTTTGTATCTGCCTCAAGCTTTTCATCAAGATAATTATCGACTGCTTGATTATAAGTAACAGCACCCATCAAAAATTTAGATACTAATTGCGTATAGTCATATGCATGCGCAGCATCATATCCACCCTCAGAATCAGCAGCTTTTTCAAACATAAATTGAGCTACTTCGGGACCAGTCATATTGCCAGGCCAACCTGGAATTAAACCCTTATAAGTTTTTCCACTAAGATTTTTATTAGATAGCTCTCCAATAGTCGATTGCATAATAACAAAGTCACCCTTTGTAGCTGGTGCAATTATTGCTCTATTTGCATCATCTCCAGAGTAATAGTTTTGCATTGCACTCATATCACCTTTAGAAATTAATTTCTTGAGTGAGCTTTCAAGAGCATGTCTAGCCATTTGGCCTTTATATGAAGTTGAAGTTGTTGCACTTCCCGAGTAATCTTTTAATGTAATTGGAAAATCAGCATAAACATTTGATCTTGCAAATGAAGATGATGAAACCATAATTGCCGTTGATAGAACAACAGTCAATGGAACCGCTTTGGCGGTAAATCGCTTATTAAACATTGCTTATTCCTTAAAAAAAAAGTTAGAGTTATGGTGTTTCTTATTGCAAATGATAATCAATATCATTTGCATATGATACATATTTTCATTTAATAAGCAACTTCTTTTTATCAATTATTCCAACTTTATCTGCAAAGTTCTCTGCTTCAACCTCGTCATGAGTCACTAAGATCGATGTGACCCCAGCATTTTTAAGTATTTCTCTTACTTCTTTAACTAATTGATCGCGGTGTGACTTATCTAGACTAGAAAATGGCTCATCAAGAAGTAAAAGTTTTGGTGAAGTTGCAAGAGAGCGAGCAAGTGAAACTCTTTGTTGCTCACCTCCAGAGAGTTGGTGTGGATACTTTTCTTCGATGCCTTGAAGGCTAATCAATTCAAGGAGTTCTTTTACTCTTTGATTTTTTTCAATTTTTGTAAGTTGATTTATTCCAAAACTAATATTTTGAAAAACTGTCATATGGGGAAAAAGTGCATAATCCTGAAAAACCATTCCAATCTCTCTCGATTCAGGCTTTACCGAATGATTACCATCATCACTCAAAGAATTTCCATCAAGAGCAACTGAACCTAGTTGAGCGCCTTCTAATCCTGCAATAAACCTAAGAGCAGAACTTTTTCCACTACCACTCTCTCCTAAAAGGGCAAAAATATCACCACTTTCTAGATCCAGATTGAATCCATCTAGAACGTGATTTTCATCAAAGGAGATCGATAAATTACTAACACTTAACATTTTTAAATACAAATAATAATGATTCTCATTATTATATAAGGTTTGGATTTAAAATGCAGGTTTTTAAAGGAACATATTTAGCTTACTGAATTATTGGTAATTCCTCTGCTGCCCTTATACTGAGCCACTCAGGTCCATTTTCGGTAATGACAATATTTTCCTCATGAACCATCTCTTTTCCTGGAAGGAATGCCATGCCTGGCTCGAGTGTTAGCACAACTCCAGGCTCAAGAATAGTATTATCAGTCTGCGTGTTGGAGGGCCATTCTGTTAGCTGCATGCCTAATCCATGGCCTAACCTTCCAACAGTGTTCCCTAGTGCGCCACCTTTTTGAAGAACATCATTCATTGCATTGAATATATCTGAGGTAGTATTTCCTACTTGAGCTGCATTAAACCCAGCCTCAGTTGCCTCATAGGTTACCCTGTATGCTTTTTTGGCTTCATCACTTATTGACCCAAAGGCATAGTTTCTGTCAAAGTCACAATAGTAACTATCAAAAACTGAACCAGTATCAATGATAAATAAATCGCCCTCTTCTATGATCTTGTCCGTTGGACCCATAATTATTGAGCCATACCCTTCTTGTCCTGAACCAGAAACGATATAGGGCGAGTCATCGACACCTAATTCCAACAGATGTTGTTTAAAGCGCCTACAATTTTCTTGCTCACTTTCACCCGCACGAAGAAAGTCCTCTAAATCAATAAAGCCTTGAGAAGTAATCTGGCATATGTGTCTAATTTTAGCTATTTCTGCCTCTGACTTCACAAAACGAACTTTTCGCATGATTGTGTTAGCATCTTTAATCTCGATTCCTCTAAGATTACTGATTAAAAACTCATAGTCTTCTAGAGGCATTCGCAAAGTACTCTCCAGAGTTTTTGGGACGCCCAAAGATTTATAATTCACCATTAATGGTTTAATCGATGCTAGAAGAAGACTAATACCGTCATCATCTGGGTTTGGTGACATCCAAGTCTGTATATCATCGATCCAAGTTTCCTTCATACCAGACTCACCAATTGTTGGAATTATTGCCTTTGGTTTCCCAGTACTAGGTATTAAAACGAACCAGGGCCTCGTTGGGCTTTGAAAAAATTGAGATTTAAAGCCAGTGTAGTATTCTATATCAACTTGCGTAGTCAATAAAATTGCATCCATTTTTGCATCAAACATTAACTTTTGGATCTTGCCGAGTCTATTCTCATATTCAGCAGTTTCAAATCCTCTTTTAGGGATATTCATTTTTTCTCCTTTGAAACTAGGGGGCGCTTAATACTTGTTCTGATGACCTTCCAACTAATTGTTCATACATTTCTTCATCAGTGTCACCCTCTGTCCCAAAAAAAAGAATTTTTGAGTTTTCGTTAATCATTAGCTTTGATTTAAGGTCACTATCATTGCAAGCAATAAGAAAACCAGCTAAACCCGTTACAGCAGACTCACCAGCCACAATAGGCGTTTCTCTGTTAGCTAGCAGTTGCATTGTTTTAGGAATAGACTCATCTGTAATAGTCATAAAATGTGAGGTATAGCTTTCTAGTATAGACCAGGCCAAAACTGAAACTTCTCCGCAAGCAAGCCCTGCCATAATAGTATCTAATTCACCATGCACGGCAGTTGGCTCTCCATTAACTGCACTTTGAAATAAACAGTCCGCATTAACGGGCTCAACAACTATAAATATTGGTGGACATTCAAGACTCTCTACCAAAAAAGAGACTACGGCTGATGGAAAACCTCCAACACCTCCCTGAAGAAACACATGGGTTGGAGTTTCACCCATTTGTTTGAGAGCCTCATCAACCATTACAGTGTAGCCCTGCATCACATCCTTTGGGATGTCTGTGTAACCTTCATAAGAAGTATCAGATACGACAGTATAGTTATTAGATTCAGCAACTTCAGCAGCAATTCGAACCGAGTCATCATAGTTTCCTTTAATTCGATTAACTAGAGCACCATACTTAGCTATCGCTTTCTCTCTTCCTATACTCACATTTCTATGAATATAAATCTCACAATTACAACCAAACTGCTGAGCTCCCCATGCAACTGATCTTCCATGATTTCCATCTGTTGCACAACAAACTGTAAATTTTGATGTTTCGTCTTTATAGATTCCAGAAATTAGGTCTGATGAGTTAGCATTAATGCCAAGCTCTTTTAGTTTTTTTATCAAAAGGTTTGCAACCGCATAGGCACCGCCAAGAGCCTTAAAACTTTTAAGAGAAAAGCGTGGATTTTCATCTTTATATAAAATCGATGTCACGCCTGTTTCTCCTGCCATATCAGAAAAAGAATGTAATGGGGTCGGTTTGTAATTATCCCAAGATGTGATTTCCTTATTTGCAAGCTCGAAACCCTTTAAGCTAAGAATGTGTTGATGCTTATATTCAAAATTCTTCGCACTTGGATTTTTGAAATGCGAGAATGGTAATAAAAAGTCACTGTAACTATTTGTCATATTATTTTCTAGTCCTTTGAGAGGCTCAGATTGTACCTTATACCTCAGAATTGTTGTTTTGTTTTAATTGTCTTTTTTCGATTGTAATTGAAGCAATTGCCACCAATATTACACCGATGCCTTGTATGAAAGTGATAGCATCTAGGTAAGCTATAAAACCAAAGATTAAAACAAGTAGTGGCTCCGTGTAACCAATATTTGCTGTTCTGACTGGACCATACTTTTTTACTGAAATGTGATAGAAGAGCATGCCAGTTGCAAAAAAAACGCCTGAAACAAGCGATAGGATTAAAGCTTGATTACTTGGCCAGTAGAAACTTGTTTTATTTAAAAACAGGTATAGAAATCCAAGGGCAGGAATGAGCGTAGTATATTTGACAATCTCCCAATTCTTTAAGGCACTCATTTTTGGAGTAATAATCAAAATTAAAGAATATGAAATCGCTGAAAGTATCGCCAAAACTATACCAATAGCCATTGTGTAAAAGCCATCTTCACTCTGAGATATTGCAGCAATTCCAATTATTGCCAGCAAAAACATAAGTATCGTTGAAACATCTAGCTTCCTTCGGCTATTAAGTGAAACAATTAAATACGTAATTAAAGGATAGGTAAAAAGAACAACACTTGCTAAACCCACTGACATATATTTTACTGCTTCAACATAAAGCCAGGATTGAATACCAAACAAGAAAGAGAGGATTAATAACCAGAGACCTAATTTTTGCTGCTTGATTTTATTGTATGAAAATAAACTTTTAGTTATAACTAATGACGTAAAAAAAGTTGTACCAAAACGAATAAATAAAAACAGAAATACACTAACCTCTAAAGTATAAATGAGAGGAATCATGCTAACATTAAGCGCATAAAACAAGGAGGATAAAAGTGCAAAACGAATTACAAACATTTGGACCTTATACAACAATAAATTAGAAATTTAATTTTATAAGATATATTTAATGCAAATTTAGTTCATTTCACTTCAAATTAAGGTTTTTTTTTCCACTTTTTAAGCACTTTAGGATATCATTGCCGCTTCATTTTATTTAAAGGAGAAGAAATGAATTTTGATCAAAATTTAATAGCGCCTGGACTCGGTGTTTTAGGCTTGATTATCGTAGTTATTATCTATCAGTGGATAACAAAACAAGATGGTGGCAGCGGCGCCGTTAAAAAAATTGGTGAACAAATTCATATTGGCGCGATTGTATTTATGAAGCGCGAATATAAAATGCTTAGTATCTTTGCATTAGTTCTTTTAGTCCTTCTCTATATCTTCCTTGGTGCAGCTAGTGCATTATGTTTCCTTGTTGGAGCTGTAACATCTGCAACTGCAGGGTATATTGGTATGAATACAGCCACTATTGCTAACGTTAGAACAGCCCAAGCAGCTCATGACAAAGGAAGTGCCTCTGCTTTGACTGTTGCATTCTTTGGTGGCTCAGTTATGGGTTTATCTGTTGCTGCTTTAGGTCTTTTAGGGTTAGGCGGATTATATTACTTTTTTGGCGCAGAGCACTCTGAAGCACTTCATGGTTTCGCGATGGGTGGCTCAGTAGTAGCATTATTCTCTCGTGTTGGTGGTGGAATCTTTACTAAGAGTGCTGATGTTGGCGCCGACCTTGTTGGAAAATTAGAAGCAGGAATCCCAGAGGATGATCCTCGCAATCCTGCGGTTATCGCTGATAATGTTGGAGATAACGTTGGTGATATTGCTGGTATGGGCTCAGATATCTTTGAGTCTTACTGTGGATCCATGATTGCTACAATTGCAATTGCAGCAACAATAGCTGTAGACTCACTTGGTGGTAATAGAAGTGAGCTTATGTTCTTACCTCTTGCCTTAGCATCACTTGGACTGGTTTGCTCAGTGATTGGAATCATATTTGTTAAGCTTTCTTCGAATAAATCCCCAGAATCTGCTCTAAGAATGGGAACTATAGGTTCAGCTTTATTATTCATCGTTACTTCATTCTTTTTAATTGACTATTTAGATGTCTCAAATAATATTTGGGCAGCTGTGTTAATGGGAAGTATTGGTGGAATTATTATTGGACTTGTAACCGAATACTACACTGCTGGAAAACCAATCAGAGACATTGCTGAATCAGGAAAGACTGGTGCTGCTACCGTTATGATTAAAGGATTGGCAGTTGGAATGCAGTCTGTAGTCATTCCAGTTCTAATGATTTGTGTCATTATTTACGTATCTAATCTTTTTGTTGGTTTATATGGAGTAGGTATTGCAGCTATTGGAATGCTTGCGACTGTTGGCATGACTATGGCTATTGATGCTTATGGGCCAATTGCAGATAATGCTGGCGGCATTGCAGAAATGGCTGGCCTTGGTGAAGATACTCGTAAAATTACTGATTCACTTGATGAGCTTGGTAATACGACTGCAGCAATTGGAAAAGGTTTTGCAATTGGAGCAGCTGCACTTGCAGCCCTTGCAATTATCACAGCATATACAGAAACTGTTAGCGCGAACAAAGTAGACTTTTTACTTCAGCTCAACAGTGCTGAAGTATTAATTGGTTTATTTATTGGTGGAACCATTCCATTTTTAATTGCTTCTCTTACAATGACTGCTGTTGGTGATGCCGCTTTTGAAATGATTGAAGAGGTAAGAAGACAGTTCAAAGAAATCAAAGGTCTGCTTGAAGGTAAAGCTGAGCCTGATACAGCTAAATGTGTCGATATTGCTACGACAGCCGCACTTAAAAAAATGATTCTTCCAGGTGTAATAGCTGTCGCTGCTCCAGTTTTAGTAGGCTTCTTAATTAGTCCTGAAGCACTCGGCGGAATGCTTGGTGGCGCCCTTCTTGGTTGCGTCCTAATGGCCCTCATGATGGCTAATGCTGGTGGTGCTTGGGATAACGCTAAAAAGCATGTTGAAAAGGGTAACTTTGGTGGCAAAGGTACAGACGTTCACACTGCAACTGTTGTTGGTGATACAGTTGGTGATCCCTTCAAGGATACCTCTGGCCCATCAATGAACATTCTTATCAATGTGATGGCAATTGTTAGTTTAGTTATTGCACCGCTACTGTAAGAAATTGATAATTTCAGCCTCACTCAAAGTGGGGCTGATCATTAATCATAGTATCAAAAAACTTTCATTTATTTTTTTCTAAATACCGTGATAATTACTTTGTCACTGCCATGATCTTTATCTAGATTGTTACCATAAACGCTTACTTCATGAAAGTTAGGCTTAGTTATACTTTTTTCAATCTCTAGAATTTTTTTATCAAATCCAGCTTTTTTATATAACTGATAATGAATTGTAAAAATAAAAAGACCGCCAGACCTCGTGACTCTTAATAGTTCATCTAGCACATCTGGCCCGACATGACCATGGGTAAAGGTGCCAGCGCTTACAATTGCACCATAATGATTATCATTGATTGATAATCTTTTGGTAAGGTCTGCCTCAATTATTTTTGAATAGCAATTTTTTAATCTAGCAATATTTAGCATTTCAGGAGAAATATCAATAGCATCTATTTCTCTTGAGCTTTCATTTAAGCACTCTCCAACAAGTCCTGTTCCTGCTCCAACATCTAGAATTGGAGTGTCTTTATGATTGGAATATTTATCAAAATATTTAGCTATCTCTATGGGAGAGCGGTAGTCATTTTGTTTAGCAAAATCTCTATCGTATGTCGACGCCCAACTTCTATATAGGTTTATAGAGTCTTCAGGAGTCTTGATTGAATATGCATCTTTTACATCTTTTTTTTCTGACATACAATTCTAATAATTTCAATATTAATCTGAGCTATTGCCTCCAGAATGCTTTATGGAAAATGGCAATAATTGTTAATACTTCAAGTCTTCCAACAAGCATTGAAAAACTTAAAATCCACTTAGCAGTATCGCCAAGTGAGCCATAGTTTTGTGCAACCTCTCCTAACCCTGGACCTAGGTTATTCATTGTCGCTGCGGTTGCAGAATAAGCTGTGACCTGATCTAAGCCAGCAAACATGAGTAGCATCAAAATAAGGAAAAAAGTAATCGCATAAAGTGAAAAGAAGCCAAGCACAGAAACTAAAGCCTTTTCATTAATGCTTCCACCATTTAACTTAACACTTACCTGGGCATTAGGGCGAATGAACTTATGTATCTCTTTCATTCCCAACCTGAACATTACAAGGATTCGAATAACTTTAATTCCTCCTCCTGTCGAGCCAACACAAGCACCGATAAAGCTCATCATTATTAGAAAAACAGGGATAGCTGCTGGCCAACTACTAAAACTCTGAGAGGTGTATCCAGTTGTTGTAGCAATCGAAATTGTTTGAAAAAGACTATGCCTAATAGTTTCAATAGAAGAGCCATACTCTGAGTTTAAACCTAGGGCAATAATAACAATAATTGATGAAACAAAAAGCACCATCGCATATGTCTTAAATTCGGAGTCTTTAATATAATCTATTAATGACTTATTATTCCAAGCAAGAAAGTGCAATGAGAAGTTTATGCCCGCTAAAAACATAAAAAACATAGCAACCATCTCTATTGAGATCGAATTAAAGTAACCAATTGAGGCATCATGAGTTGAAAATCCACCAATGGCAACAGTACTAAAGCTATGACTAACAGCATCAAAAATAGTCATTCCTGATAAAAAATACCCTAATGCACACAAAACTGTCAAAGACAGATAAATTTTCCAAAGTGCAATTGCTGTATTTCTAAGTTTCGGAGTAAGTCTATCTTTTGCAATACCACTTGACTCTGCATGATAAAGCTCCATTCCACCAACACCCAGTAAAGGCAATACTGCAACCGCTAAAACAATAATTCCCATACCTCCAAGCCACTGAAGTTGTTGCCTATAGAACAAAATGCTTTTAGGCAAATCATCCAGTTGACTCATGACCGTTGCTCCTGTTGTAGTCAGTCCAGACATGGATTCAAAGAACGCATCAGAAAAGGAAAGATTACTAATAGAGTCTGTAATTAAGAATGGGAGAGTTCCAAAAAGAGATAAAACAATCCAAAAGCACACAACGATTAAAACGCCCTCTCTGAGCCGGAAATCTTTTTTAGTATTCTTAAAGGGCCACCAGAGAATCAAGCCGCCCAATCCAGTTAAAGCAAATGACAATAGGAAAGAGAAATACTCACCTTCAGAATAAATTAAATCGATAATGATTGGCGGCACTTGGGCAAAACTAAAGACCATTAGGAGAAGGCCAATAGTTTTAGCAACGATACTTAACTGCATTTAATTTTCACCTTTAAAGTAAGCTTTCTTGAAATTATTGCTCACTCTCTAAGAAAAGAGCCTCAACTTCATGAATCTTTCGAACGTCCATTAACACCATTAAAATATGGTCTCCTGATTCAATCACCAATTTTTTAGAGCCCATTAACAGCTCATTATCTCTAACTACAGCGCCTACAACAACCCCTTCTGGCAATGATAAATCTTTAATTTGAACTCCAACCACCGCTGACGTTTTTTCATCGCCATGAACTACAATTTCAATTGCTTCGGATTTTCCATGCTGAAGCGAATGAACCTTCATACAGTCTCCCTTTCTTAGGTGAGACAAGATACCACTAACTGTAATTTGATCTGGCGACACAATAATATCAACATCTCCACTTTGCTCAGCAAGGGAAGCGTATACGTCCCTCTTTACTAGCGCAATTGTTTTATGGGCACCAAGACGCTTTGCAAGAATGGAAACAATTACATTAACCTCATCAGAATCAGTCAGAGCTAGAAATAAATCAGTATTTTCAATACCTTCATCTTTAAGCAAATCTTCATCTGAAGCACTTCCTTGAAGAACAAGGGTGTTGTTTAATTTTTCACTTAAATATTTAGCTCTCTCCTCTGATAGCTCTATGATTCTGATATTGTGAGTTTCTTCAAGAAGTTTAGCAACGTTAAGACCAATACTTCCACCACCGGCAATAAAGATTTTTTGATAATTATTTTCAGCCCTTCTAAACTCTTTGAGGGCCCTTGAAATATGATTTTTTTTCGCAAGAAAATAAACCTGATCGCCCTCTCTAATGACTGTATCACTTTTAGCAGGAATTGCCCTTTCATTTCTGTAAAGACTAACGATGCGTATTTTGACATCAGGCATGTGTTCATGGAGCTCTTTAATAGGTCTATTGACGATTGGTGTTCCAATAAATGCTCTTGTCTCTACCAATTGAACCAAGCCATTCTCAAAGTCAAAAACCTGAGAGGCTCCAGGCTCTTCTACAATTCCCTGAATGTATTCTGTAATTAGATTCTCAGGAGTAATTAAGAAGTCTATAGGTAAGGCATCATTGGAGAATATTTCTGGCCTAAGAAGATATTCAGTAGTTCTTATCCTTGCAATTTTTTTCTTAACATCATATAGAGTGTGAGCCATCCTACAAGCTACCATGTTTCTTTCATCAGAATTCATTACAGCAATGACCACGTCCATCGATTTAATACCCGCCTTCTCAAGAATACTCGGATATGCGCCATAACCAATAACTGTTTTAATATCTAAGTGTCTTTGCAAAGGAGTCAGCATTTCTTCCTTTTGATCAACGATTGTTATATCGTTATCATCGTCTAGACAAAGATATCTCGCTAGCGTTGAGCCAACTTGACCAGCACCAAGAATTAATATTTTCATTTTTTATCGATTCCTAAATCTTTAAGTTTTCTATAAAGCGTTGTCCGCTCTAGGCCAGCAATTTCTGCCACTACAGCAATATTGTTATCGTTAGAAGATAGATGGTGAAGTAGGTACTGACTTTCAAAGATATTTCTCGCTTCTTTTAGTTTTAAGGAGAAATCGATCCCGCTGACATGTTGAACCTCTTGCTCAGGCTCTTCAAGCGTCATGATATTTCTTAATATTGGTAAAAAGTCGTGAAGTGGCTTTTTTAGAAAGTCAACTGCTCCAAGCTTCATTGCTCTTACTATGTCACTTGGCTCCGCATGGCCAGACATCATAACTACAGGAGTATTAAAACCCTCAGAATGCCACTCAGACAATAAGGAAATTCCATCCTGACCTGGCATCCAAACATCCATTAGAATTAAATCAAAATCATTTGCTGCAAGGACTGCTTTGGCCTCAGCAGAACTTCTAGCGAGCATAGTTGTATAACTGACATCCTCAAGGATGTCTTTTATTATTTCGGTATTATCCTTTTCATCATCGATGATTAAAATTTTTCCGAATGTAGAGTCTTCTTTCATTTCGTCCCCTTTGGATTCTCAATTATACTTAATTCAATAGTTACTCTAGCACCATGGGGTTTTACATTACTTGCAAATATTTGGCCATCATGCTGCTCAATAATATTTTGAACGATTGCAAGTCCTAAACCACCACTCTTCTCTTTTGTAGTTATATAAGGCTCAAAAACTTGGTCAATGATATCATTTGGGAAGCCTTTACCGTCATCAGTAATTGTTAATTGAACCAAGCCATCCTTTTCCTTAAAAATTGATTTAATATTTATATTTAACTGTGTTTTTTCTTGCTTCGCTTCTATAGCATTTTTAATGAGGTTTATTAGAACTCTAGAGATAGCATCTTTATCAAGTTGAAGCTGAGGTAAGTCGCCACTTAGATCAAGGTCTACCCTCACTCCATCATGATTATCATAAAGAGAGGCTGATTTGTTAATCAGCATATTTAATGATGATGAAGTCTTTTGAATTTCTGGCGTGTTAGCATAATTAGCAAAAGCACTAACCATTGAATCCATCGATGCTACTTGATCCATAATGGTTTGAGTTGTTTTATCGATAATAGCTGCATCTTTCGTTTCAAGTTTCTCTAAAAATAAATTTCTAAGCCTTTGTGCTGACAACAGAATAGGAGTTAATGGATTTTTAATTTCATGCGCCATTCGAACTGCCACTTCACCCCAAGCAGCCTTCTTTTGCGCTCTATTAAGTTTTGAAATATCATTGATGATAATGACATAACCCAGTGATTTATTTTCCACATCAAGGACTGAGCCTTGGCAATAGAGAAGCCGAACTCTATCATTAAGCGTTAACTCAATCTCATGACTCCATTCCATAGAATCTTTCTCAATCTTATCTTGAATGTAAGAAAAAAGTGGACTTAGATTTTGGTGCACCTGCACTATAGAGTCATAAGACTGACCATTAAAAATGGACTCATCACCAATCTGCAACATTTTCCCTACAACTGGATTAATGATTTGAATTTTCTTATCTTTATTTAGGGCAATAACGCCAAAGGAATACTTAAGAATTGTTTCAAGATAAAGATTGTGAGTATCAAGCCCCTCCCTTGAGAGTTTAATTCGCTTACTCATTTCGTTAAAATGAACAATTAGATCATGCATATCTTTATGCTTAGGGTCCTGCTCAATCTCAACATCATAGTTACCTGAAGAAATCTCTCTTGTAGCTATAGACAAATTATGCATTGGCTTCATAAGCTGATCAATCATCCTCAGAACAATTAAAAGCGCACTCAAAACTGATAGTAAGATTGTTGAGGTAAAGTCAATCAAAAACCTCGTTTTAATTATGGATGAGTTCAATGTTAACTCAGCATCTTTCGCTGCATCACGAAAACGCGTCATTCTTGAAGTTAAGCTATCAATGTTGATATCTGGAGCAAAATGAGCAATCAATGTAAACTCATCCGTTGAGGCCGTATAACCATCATTCATACAGTTCGTTGCTGGTCTTTTACTTGAGGCAGCAAGATTCATTTGACTATCATAAAGTTTTAATTCACAGGCCCAAAAATCACTTGTTAAAAGAGCTAAAACAGCTTGCATTCTTTCATTTGAAGCTCTTGGCGCATCAAAATAGTTAACTAATTTCCCAATATTTCGTATTCGATCTTCATAATACTTAATTGCAACATTATTTGTATTTCGATAAAGCTCATCAACTTCTCCCCCAACTTTCAAATTAAACTCATCAAACTGATTCTCTGCAATTTGAAGGTTATCTCTAATTGATCCAAATGAAAAAAGATAAAAAGAAAGAACTGGCAGTAAAACGAGAACTGGAACAATTTTTATAAAAGACCAGGTGAACCTTGAACCAATAACACCCTCTTGCGTATTTTGTTTTAACTTTCTCATTGACAGAGAAATATAATAAGTCGCAACCAAACTCATCAATATGTTAAAACCAACTAAAAGTAAATACCATTTCTCTATGAGCTCAGCATTAAGCCCAAGATAAAACATTCCAAAGAATGAAATCAAGAAAACGCCTATCCAAAATAAAGCACGAGGAGCCTCTCTTAAAGAAAACGCCTGATTAAGCAACATAAATTTTGTTAACCAAATAATAAATTCTCTCGATTATCTCATAAATGAAATATTACTATCACAAGTTGTTGATAAAATACAACAACTCATTTATGTAATTATTTTGATAAAAAACAACAAACAACTAGAAAAATATTTAAATAATATCAAAGAGGAATCTATTCTTGGTATCGACACTGAGTTCAGGAGGATTGACTCCTATTCGCCTGAATTGTGTTTAGTTCAGATTGCCTCAAAGAATCATCTAGAGTGCATAGATGTTCTTTCAATAAATAATCTAGAACCTTTATTTGATAAGCTATATGATGGCAAAACAATATGGGTTATTCATTCTGCAAGGCAAGACATAGAGGCGCTTTATTATTTATCTAATAGGGTCCCAAGCCATCTCTTCGATACACAAATTGGTGCATCATTTTTAAATTATCCCATACAGGTTTCATACCAGGCGATTACAGAAAAACTTCAAAATATTTTCTTAGAAAAAAAATTTACTCGCTTTGATTGGAGAAAACGTCCTCTTCCCAATGATGTTTTAAAATATGCGCTAGACGATGTAAAGTACTTATTACCAAACTATAGAATTCTAAAAAAAGAGCTATTTAATCAAGGAAAACTGAGTTGGGCCGAAGAAGAAGTACAATTTTTATTGAATAAGAATACTTACGAGCCTAACTATAGACAAATTTTAAAAAAAACAAAGGGTATTAACAAAATTTCGCATAAAAATCAAGAAAATGCCTTTAAATTAATCCACTGGCGTGAATCAGTTGCCCAAAAAGAAAATAAACCTCGTAAATGGATTATGTCAGATGAATCATTAATTGATTATGCTAATGGCCAAATGAAACTTTCAGACAGTAAAAATAAACTTTTTGAAAATTTTTTAAGAAAAAGTAAATTCAAACCTGCACTTGAATATTCATTGGCTGCCAGAAAACCTCTTACAGAGAGTGAAAAATTGTTAAAAAATCAGCTTAAAGATAAAATCAATCTCTTGTCTACTAAATATGCCATTCCTTCTGAGCTGTTATGTTCTTCAAAAAATCTTGTGAAGCTAATAAAGGGAGATAATACTTTATCGATTCAGAGTGGCTGGCGTTCAGAATTATTTAAACTTTAATCTTATTTTATTTCAATCTCAAAAATACTATCAAAACAAATACCTTTAAAATTATTTCAGGAAACCTAAAGGGAAGAAAATTCCATTTTCCAGATTCAGATGGTTTGCGTCCTACTTCAGGAAAAACAAAAGAAACACTCTTTAATTGGCTTCAGTTTGGTATTGCTGGAAAAACTGTTCTAGACCTTTTCTCTGGAAGTGGTGCTTTGGGTATTGAGGCAATTTCTAGAGGTGCAAAAAAAACATTTTTAATAGAGAAAAATATTAAAGTATTTAAAAGCCTTAAATCAAACCTTGAACTCATAGGTTCAAATAGATTTGAACTGGTTAACAAAGATGCAATTAAGTACCTTGAAAAACTGGAACATGATGCATTCGATTATATCTTTCTAGATCCTCCATTCAACCAACAAATACTACCTTTGGTTCTCAATTTACTTTCTGAAAGGAAACTTATCAATTCAAATAGTCAAATTTATATTGAATCTGAGTTTCAAATAACAGAAGAATTTTTAGGTAATAATTGTGACTATGAATGTAAAATTGACAAAGAAAAAAAATCTGGCAACGTACACTTTTGCTTAATAAGTTTAGGAGTCTTATGAAAAAAATTGCTATTTATCCTGGATCCTTTGACCCTATTACTAATGGCCATATTGATCTAATAAAAAGAGCATCTAAACTATTTGATGAAGTTATTATTGCTATAACTCAAAATGCCAACAAATCAAGTTTTTTATCAATAGAGCAAAGAGTAAGTGCCGCTGAATCCTCAATTAGCTCTCTTGGTAATACTAAAGTACTCAGTTTTAACTCACTTCTTGTAGACTTTGCTAGTGAACACAACGCTCAGATAGTAATTAGAGGCTTAAGAGCTGTATCAGATTTTGAATATGAATTTCAATTGAGTGGAATGAATAAGAGGCTTAACCCTGAAATTGAAACCCTCTTTATGACGCCTTCAGAAGAATTTGCAAACATCTCCTCATCTTTAGTACGTGAAATCCTCTCTCTGGGAGGAGACATCAGTTTATTTGTACCCAATCAGGTCAAAGAAATACTTCTAGACACAGTCCAAAAATAATTTCAAATATACCTTGAAATTAGATTTTGTACCCTTAAATAGGGAGTATACAAAAAATACAAGGAGTAAATAAAATGGCAAAAATTATAGGAATTGATCTAGGAACAACTAATTCATGCGTTTCAGTTATGGATGGTGGTGTTGCGAAGATTATTGAAAATTCAGAAGGAAACCGTACAACCCCTTCAATTATTGCGTATCCAAAAGATTCTGATGAAATATTAGTGGGTCAGCCTGCAAAGAGACAAGCTGTAACCAACCCTGAAAATACACTTTATGCTATTAAAAGATTGATTGGCCGCCGCTTTGATGAAGAAGCAGTTCAAAAAGATATTGATCTAGTTCCATATAAGATTATCAAAGCTAAGAATGGAGATGCTTGGGTTGAAGTCAAAGGCAAAAAAATGGCTGCACCTGAAATATCTGCTCGTGTCATTCAAAAAATGAAGCAGACAGCCGAAGATTATTTAGGCTCTGAGGTTACTGAAGCCGTAATTACAGTTCCAGCTTATTTCAATGATTCTCAGCGTCAAGCGACTAAAGATGCCGGGAAAATAGCTGGCTTAACAGTAAAAAGAATTATCAATGAGCCTACTGCAGCTGCTTTGGCATATGGAGTTGATAAAACAACAGGTGATAAGAAAGTTGCTGTCTACGATTTAGGTGGTGGAACATTTGACGTTTCAATCATTGAAATGGAAGATATTGATGGTGAAAAACACTTTGAGGTTTTGTCTACAAATGGAGATACATTCTTAGGTGGTGAGGATTTTGATCAAAGAATTATTAGTTTTCTTGTTGAAGAGTTTAAGAAAGAACAAGGGCTCGACTTAGCAAAAGATGCCATGGCTCTTCAAAGATTAAAGGAAGCTGCTGAAAAAGCAAAAATAGAACTCTCTTCTTCTGAACAAACAGAGGTTAGTCTTCCATATATTACTGCAGATGCGTCTGGTCCTAAACACCTCAACATCAAAATGACAAGGTCAAAACTTGAGTCACTTGTGGCAGACCTACTCAAGCGCTCAATTGATCCTTGTAAAACAGCACTAAAAGATGCAGGCCTATCAAGCGGCGATGTTGACGAAATCATACTTGTGGGTGGACAAACTAGAATGCCTAAAGTTCAGCAGATGGTTAAAGATTTCTTTGGTAAAGAGCCTAAGAAGGATTTAAATCCAGATGAAGCTGTTGCTATGGGTGCTGCTATTCAAGCTGGTGTTTTAGGTGGTGATGTTAAGGATGTGTTACTTCTTGATGTAACACCGCTTTCACTTGGAATTGAAACAATGGGTGGAGTTATGACAAAGTTGATTGAAAAAAATACAACAATTCCAACTAATCAATCACAAGTTTTCTCAACTGCTGCAGATAATCAATCTGCTGTTACAGTTCATGTTCTTCAAGGTGAGCGTGACGTTGCTAGTGCTAATAAGTCTCTTGGTCAGTTTAATCTTGAAGGTATTGCTCCAGCTCCTAAGGGCCAGCCTCAAATTGAGGTAACTCTTGACCTTGACTCAGATGGTATTTTGAATGTATCTGCTAAAGATAAGAATACTGGCAAAGAGCAATCAATCACAATCAAATCTTCGAGCGGTCTTTCAGATGAGGAAGTTGATAAAATGATTAAAGATGCTGAAGCTCATGCTGATGAAGATAAAAAGTTTCAAGAGCTTGTTTCTTCGAGAAATATGGCTGATTCTCTTGTTCATTCGACTAAACAAACTCTCGAAGAGCTAAAAGATGAGATATCTGATGATGAAAAAAGTGCAATCGAAGGTGCTTTAACTGATCTAGAGGAAAGCATCAAAGGTGATGACAAAGAAGCTATCGATGCGAAAGTACAAAATCTAAGCGAAAAAGCGCAAGTATTAGCTCAAAAAGCACAAGAAAAAGCTGAAGCTGATGGAAGTGCTGAGGCAAGTTCAGATGCTAGTGATGATGTAGTAGATGCTGACTTTGAAGAAGTTAACGAAGAAAAGTAAGTAGTTTTATTTGCTGATTTAAAAAAACCTTCCGTGTTCTGCACGGGAGGTTTAATATTTTAAGGGAAATATGTCAGAAAGAGATTTTTATGAAGTTTTAGGTGTTGATAAAGGGGCTGATGAGGCCAAAATTAAAAAAGCCTATAAGCGCCTTGCTATGAAATATCATCCAGACCGTAATGCGGATGACAAGGCTGGTGCAGAAAAAAAGTTTAAGGAAGTCCGTAAAGCTTATGACGTTATTTCAAGTCCGCAAAAAAGATCAGCTTATGATCAATTTGGGCATGCAGGCGTTGAGCAAGGTGGTCAGGGCTTTGGTGGTGGTAACCCATTCGGCGGCGCTGGAGGCTTCGGTGACATTTTTGGTGACATTTTTGGTGGCGGTAATTCAAAACCAGATAATAGAGGCTCAGACCTTCGATATGATCTAGAAATTGATTTAAAACAAGCTGCTGATGGTGATACAGTCAAAATAAGAGTCCCAAAAAATGATACTTGTGACACCTGCTCTGGAAGCGGCGCAAAACCTGGAACTCCTGTTAAAACTTGTGGAAACTGTCGTGGGACAGGTCAAACGACAATGCAGCAAGGTTTTTTCGCTGTCCAGCGTCCTTGCAATCAATGTAATGGGTCTGGTGAAAAAATTGAATCTCCTTGTGGAACCTGTCGTGGTCAGGGCGTTGTTAGGAATCAAAAAACTCTATCTGTAAAAATCCCAGGAGGTGTAGACACTGGTAATCGAATAAGACTGAGTGGTGAGGGTGAGGCAGGATTACGCGGAGGTCCTCATGGTGACCTGTATGTTCAAATTCATATCAAAGAGCATGCTATATTTGAGCGCGATGGGAATGATTTGTATTGCGAAGTTCCAATTGATTTTGCAACCTCAGCACTTGGTGGATCGATTGAAGTGCCTACACTCAAAGGTAAACTAAAAATCAACGTTCCAGCAGGCACACAAACCTCTAAACTTTTTAGGTTGAGAGGTAAAGGCATGCCAGCAATGAGGCATAGTGGTTCTGGTGATTTACTGTGCCAAGTTAAAGTTGAAACTCCTGTCAATTTAAATTCTAAACAAAAGAAGTTGTTAAAAGACTTTTCTAACTCTTGTGAGGCCAAGCATCACCCTGAATCTGACTCATTTTTTGGTAAAATGAAATCATTCTTTGAGTAACTCTGAAACAATTTGTAACAAAGAATCAATTGTTCAACTATAAAATTTCTTTTTTTAACTTATAAGCCTCAAAATGAAGATTCAAAAAATTAATGCGCGTGAAGTATTAGATTCAAGAGGAAATCCTACTGTTGAAGCTGATGTAACCTTAACTAATGGCATTGTTGGTCGAGCCATCGTCCCTTCAGGAGCCTCTACAGGTCAAAGAGAGGCTTTAGAGCTTAGAGATGGAGACAAAAATCGCTACCTTGGTAAAGGTGTTCTTAAAGCAGTTAATTTTATAAATACCGAGATAAATTCTGCTCTTCAAGATCTAGAAGTATCAAACCAAAAAATGATTGATCAGACAATGATTGATTTAGATGGTACAGAAACAAAATCAAGACTTGGTGCAAACTCAATACTAGCGGTATCTCTTGCATGCGCCAAGGCAAATGCTAAATTTCAAAACCAATCTCTATTTCGTTCATTTAATTTTTCAAAGTCTTTCAAATTACCTGTTCCAATGATGAATATTATTAATGGCGGCGAACATGCCAATAATAGTGTCGATATTCAAGAATTTATGATTATTCCAGCGGGCGCTCCCAGCTTCAAAGAGGCACTTCGGTATGGCACTGAAATTTTTCATCATTTAAAAGCTGTCCTTGATAAAAAAGGGCTTAATACTGCTGTTGGCGATGAGGGTGGCTTTGCACCCGATCTGAAATCTAATGAAGAGGCGCTAGAGGTCATTATTGAAGCAATTAAAAGTGCTGGATATACTCCTGGAAAAGATATTTTTATTGGCATTGATGCAGCAAGCTCTGAGTTTTATAAAGATGGAACTTACAACTTATCATCAGAAGGTTTAAAGTTAACAAATACTGAGTTTGTTGACTATCTTGCATCATGGGTCAAAAAATACCCTATTATCTCAATTGAAGACGGTATGGATGAAAATGATTGGGAGGGCTGGAAAATGCTTACTCATAAATTATCAAATTCAGTTCAACTGGTTGGTGATGATCTTTTTGTAACTAATAGTGAGATTCTTGCTAAAGGAATTGAAAATAATATCGCAAACTCAATACTTATTAAAGTAAATCAAATTGGTACGCTTACTGAAACATTTGACGCGATGAAGATGGCACTTGATGCAAATTATACATGTGTGATGTCGCATAGAAGTGGTGAAACTGAAGATACAACAATCGCTGATCTGGCAGTTGCGACAAGTTGTGGTCAGATCAAAACAGGATCCTTATCTCGCTCAGATAGATTAGCAAAATATAACCGCCTTCTCAGGATTGAAGAGGAATTAGGAAGTATGGCGATCTATCCTGGGCTTAATTCTTTTGATAATTTCCGATAATAGTCATACCTGCTTGTTTTAGTCCATTAAGTTGATTTAAGGTTAAAATATAATCTCATTGACTATTTTGGATAACTGATTGGAATCGCTGTCGACTTTTTGGCTAAGTTTTATACTCTTTATTCTTATTATTGCTTCGGCATTCTTTTCTGCATCTGAAACTTCGATGATGGCGCTCAATCGCTATCGACTCAAGGCTCTAAGTGCAAAGAATAATGCTCAAGCTAAAAGAGTGGAAAAACTTCTAAACAAAATTGATTACTTGATTGGAGGCATTTTACTTGGCAACAACTTTGTCAACATACTTGCGGCAAGTATTGCAACACTTCTCTCTTTAAAACTATTTGGAGAGGGCTCAGTAATCATCGCCTCATTAGTTCTGACTTTAGTCATTCTAGTATTTGCAGAAAATACGCCAAAGACTTTTGCAGCCAAAAATCCTGAAAAAATTGCATTGCCTGCGTCTTGGATATTAGAGATACTAATAAAAATTTTCAAACCTCTGATCTATCTAATATCAGTCATCTCTAAATTTATTTTAAAGTTACTTGGACTTAAAAATGTTAGTAAAGATATTTTAAATTCTGAAGAACTCAGAATGGCTGTCAAAGATTCAAAATCGCAAATGTCAAAGAATTATCAGAGCATGCTACTCAATATTATTGATCTTGAAAAAGTAAAAGTTGAGGATATTATGATTCCACACCATGAGTTAGTTAGTGCTGATGCCAATGATGAAGATGAATTATTTGAGCAATTTAAACGAATTCAACACAACCGTCTACTTCTCTTTGAAGGCTCAGAAAACAATATTATTGGAACAATACATATGAGAGATATACTCAATATCTATGCCAAAGAAGAAATTAATCTTAATAAAATTAAAGAATTTATTAGAGAGCCTTATTTTATTCCTGAAGGTACTCCTCTATCCCATCAACTAGAGCACTTTAAAAAACAAAAAAGAAGGCTGGGAATTGTTGTTGATGAATATGGTGAGGTTAAAGGAATGGTTGTTTTGGATGACATTCTGGAAGAAATAGTTGGACAATTTACATCGTCTCAGGGAGAAACTATTGAGGAAATTCAGAGTCAGAATGATGGAAGCTATTTAGTTGACCCAAGAGTAAGCATTAGAGAGATAAACACAGAGCTCAATGTTAAATTACCTTTTGAAAGTGCAAAAACTCTCAATGGATTAATCTTAGAGCAGCTTCAAAGCTTTCCTCAGCATAATTTATCTCTAAAAATTGACTCATTAATCATTGAAATTATTCAGGTAAGCAAACAGGGCATCAAACTAGTTAAAATCACAAAAATAAATTAGGTATTATCTAAATTTTAAATCAGCAATATCAAATAAAAGGACATTAAATGTTTAAATTTTTTACACAAAAAAAATGGTTTCTTTGGGCCTATCTTGGCTCAGCAGTCATCCTAACTTCATTGTGGCTTTCTGTACAGATTGATGTTCAGATAAATGAGTGGTTTGGTGGATTCTATGACATGATTCAGAAAGCTCTTGCTGAGCCTAACGCAATAACAATGGACGAGTATATGGGTGGTCTATGGAGTTTTGCAAAACTTGCGGCTATGTGGATCGTTCTAGGCCTTGCAACTTCATTTCTAACCTCGCACTTCCTATTTAGATGGCGAGCGTCGATGGTTGAGTTTTATCATAGTGTCTATGATAAAGCACGAACTATTGAAGGAGCATCACAGCGTGTTCAAGAGGATACTATCAGATTTTCTAGAATTATGGAAGGCTTGGGAACCAGTCTTATTGAATCTATTATGGTACTCATTGAGTACTTCCCATTATTAATGGGATTGTCAGTCGGTATTCCTATTTTATGGTTCGGTGATTGGGAGTATGGCCTAGTGACTGGTGCTTTAATCTGGGCAGTTGGTGGAACACTCCTGATGATTGGATTAGCATGGGTATTAAGACTTGTTGGTATTGAGTATGACCTTCAAAAAAGAGAGGCTGCCTATCGAAAAGTTCTCGTAATCGCGGAAGATGATGGAACAGTTAGGCCAAAGACACTTAATGAACTTTTTGAGGGTGTAAGGCTCATTCACTATAAGAGCTATTTGTATTATTTGTATTTTAATATTGGTAGATTGGCTTATCTTCAAGTTAATGTTCTAGTTGCATACATTGTTCTTGCACCTGCAATAGTTGCGGGAGTAATGACTTTAGGGGTTATGCAGCAAATAATAAGGGCTTTTGGAAGAGTAGAGGGCTCTCTTCAATATTTATTTAATTCATGGCCTACTATTATTGAGCTTGCCAGTGTCTACAAACGCTTGAGAGAGTTTGAGGGTCAGATTGAATCAATGACCGAACTTGAAGCAAAATAGTTTTTAAGTAATAGATTGTCCCATCTTAAGCGCTTGGCCTTCCTCAAGGCTTAAGTTGGGAAAGTCAATTGGCATAAGAATGATTACAGTTGAACCCATATTGAAGCGGCCCAATTCATCCCCTTTTTCTAGTCGAATTTTCTGATCCATATAATTATAGTATTTAACTGATTTAGAGTATGGAGGAGTTATTTGTCCCTCCCACGAAGTCTGCATTGATCCAACAAAAATTGCACCGACCAATATAAAAGCCATCTCACCAAATTCAGTATTAAAAAAACAGACTAACCTTTCATTACGGGCAAAAACTTGATCTATACTATTAACAGTTCTCTGGTTCACTGAAAAAAGGTCACCTGGAATATACTTCATCGAAACTAAGTCACCATCGCAGGGCATATGAATACGGTGGTAATCCTTTGGTGATAAATAAATTGTCGTAAAGCTATTAAAGTAAGCAGTATCGATAGATTTATCATCAAGTAAAGCGGATACTGAGTATTTTTTACCTTTAGCTTGGACTATCTCAGACTTGTTAATTTTTCCAGCCTGTGAAACAACACCATCTACTGGTGAAATAACTGGCAAGCTTGAGATTGGTCTTGAGGTTTTTTTAAGGGACCTTGTAAAAAAATCATTAAAGTGTTCATAATCTTTAACATTTTCTCTCTCAGCTTCACTCAAATTAACTTTATAGGTAGCAACAAACCAATTAGTAAAACTATTTTTTAACCATGGGGTCTTGATTCTGGCAAATCGAAACATCAACCTCGATAAGAGGTGCTGTGGCAAGAGGTATTGTAGAAAAATCACTAATCAAGCTTGTCAATAATAAAACTAACTGCCTCGTTAAAGTCAATTTCTACTTTATCAGGATGCACTCTAGATTTATATTCTATTTTCCCATTATCAGCATGAGTATCACTGATTACGAGGCGATGAGGAATGCCAAGAAGTTCAGAGTCAGCAAACATAATGCCAGGTCTCTCCTTACGATCATCAATTAAAACATCAATATTTTGATCTACACAGTCCATATAAAGCTGGTCTGCTAATGCTTTAACGCGAGATGATTTATTGTAATTTATTGGGACTATAATTAGCTCAAATGGAGCGATTGCTTGCGGAAAAATAATACCTCTATCATCATTATTTTGTTCAATACTCGCTGCGATAATTCGAGTTACACCAATGCCATAACAACCCATATTCATATTGACTGCCCTTCCATCTTCACCAATTACATTAGCTTTCATAGAATCTGAGTACTTAGTTCCAAGTTGAAAAATATGGCCAACCTCGATACCTCTTTTAATTTCTATCTTGCCGTTTCCATCAGGCGATGGATCTCCAGCAACAACATTACGTAAGTCGGAAGCAATAATCTTTTTCGAGTCTCTTCCCCAGTTGACTCCAATATAATGATCATTATCTCTATTAGCGCCACATACAAAGTCTGATAAATGGGCTGCTGCGTAATCGACAAAGATTGGAATATTCAGATTTACAACTCCAATAGATCCAAAAGAGCAGCCTAACTGCTTCAGAACTTTACTCTCTTCGGCCATTTGCAGGGGATTTTTAACACCATCCAACTTAGCGGCTTTGACTTCATTAAGCTCATGATCACCTCGCAAAACAAGCGCAATAAGATTATCATTAGTTCCTTCAACAATCAGCGTTTTTATTGTTTTTTGTGGACTAATTTTTAACAAATTGCAGACATCATCAATTGTTTTGACTCCAGGTGTATGAGCAATTTCTAATTCTTGATTGGGGGCCTGGGGTGAGCTTAAAGGAAGCGTTTCAGCCCTTTCAATATTTGCAGCATAACTTGAGCCATCAGAAAAACAAATGGCATCCTCACCTGACTCAGCAAGAACATGGAATTCATGAGAGCTGTCACCACCAATAGCTCCAGAGTCAGCTAAAACAGGTCTATAATCCAAACCCAATCTGTCAAAAATATTACAATAAGTCTGATGCATAACTTGGTATGTCTCAGCCAGTGATTTTTCATCTATATGAAAGGAGTAAGCATCTTTCATAATAAACTCTCTGGAGCGCATAACACCAAAACGAGGCCTTATTTCGTCTCTAAATTTTGTTTGGATTTGATAGAAGTTGATAGGTAGCTGCTTATAGCTTCTTAAATACTGCTTAGCTATATTGGTAATTACTTCCTCATGTGTTGGGCCCATGCAAAAATCTCTTTCATGCCTATCCTTAAAACGAAGCAACTCAGGCCCATATTCTTCCCACCTCTTTGATTCCTGCCATAGCTCAGCGGGCTGCGCAACTGGCATCAATAACTCTAATGCCTTTGATTTGTTCATCTCCTCTCTTATGATTTTTTCAACTTTATGAATAATTTTCAAACCAATGGGTAGATAAGAATAAAGACCAGATGCTAATTTAGATATGAGGCCAGCTCTTATCATTAATTGGTGAGATATGATTTGGGCATCGTTAGGTGCCTCTTTCACTGTAGAGATTAAAAAATCACTGCTTTTCATATAAAATGAGTTTATATCAATAAATAATTCGATTTTACCTAATGCCTGATTTTCAAACTTTATTAATTTATATTATTCCATTGGTTTTTGCAATCACACTTCATGAGGCAGCTCATGGCTGGGTTGCCAGTATTTTGGGTGATCATACTGCAAGAATGATGGGGCGAGTTACCCTAGATCCAACCAAACACATCGACCCAATAGGCACCATTGCTATTCCACTCGCTCTATTACTTTCATCTTCTGGTTTTATCTTTGGATGGGCTAAACCAGTCCCCATTAATTTTAATGCGCTAAGATCTGGAAAATCTGGAATGATTTGGGTTGCATTGGCTGGGCCAGGTGCTAATTTATTGATGGCTATTGGCTGGCTAATAATAATGATTATTGCAATCAATATGAATATACCAGTATTAATTGAGATGGGCCGTGTAGGGATACTTGTGAATTGTGTTCTTGCTGTATTCAATCTCTTGCCTATTCCCCCATTGGATGGCTCTAGAGTTATTAGCGCCTTATTGCCTAATCGGCTCTCATATCAATATAACCAATTAGAGCAGTATGGTCTTTATATACTCCTAGGCCTAATGTTTTTAGGGGGCTTTAACTATTTAGTAAGACCTATGGTTGAATTTCTTTTAAGCTGGTTTCAGTATGCCTTAGTTATCTTAAGATGAACAACTTAATTCAAGGTTTTGAGCCCATTTCGGTGTCTCACTATCGTATGACTCATACCCTTCATGCTCTGCAAAGGGAGCCCTAAGAAGCTTAAAGAGAGAATCAATCTCAGCATATTCATTGCGATCTTCCGCCCTTCTTATCGCCACTTCAGCTAAATAATTTCTTAGAATATATTTTGGATTTACCTCATTCATCAAGGCGTGCCTTTGGTTTGGATCTTCTATTTCAATCTTAAGGCGCTTATGATAGTCTTTAAACCAGGGATTAAATGCCTTGCCTAAGGAGCTTTGATCATCATTGGAAAGTAGTCTGATTGACTGATGATAATCTTTTTTATGCGTATAGAGGAGTTCTAAAAAATTATTGATTATGGCATTATCACTTTCATCCTGGACAGCAAAGCCAAATTTATTTCTCATTAGTAGAGAATATTCTTTGACTAGGATTTTCTCATACATTGATAGCGCTTCTTTTAACTGCTCTTTCTCTATAAGTATTTTCAGAGTATCTGCAAGTCGATGCAAGTTCCATAGTGCAACAGATGGCTGCCTCTCAAAGGAATATCGACCCTGCGTATCTGAATGGTTACAAATAAAGCCTGGATCATAGGCCTCCATAAAACTGAATGGCCCATAGTCAATAGTCAAACCTAAAATAGACATGTTGTCTGTATTCATCACGCCGTGAGAGAAGCCCTGAGCTTGCCACCTTGCAATCATTGTTGCGGTAGACTGAATAACCTCACGAAGCATACCCAAGTAATCACCTTGCTTAACATTTGGCATGTAATGCTTTATTACAAAATTAGCTAATTTTTTAACATTTTTATTTTGTCCTAAGGACGAAAAATATTCAAAGTGTCCAAATCGAATATGGCTTTCAGCCACTCGCGTTACAATGGCAGCAGGTTCAACATGCTCTCTATAGACTTCTGAACTACTGGCAACAATTGCCAGGGCTTTCGTAGTAGGGATATTTAGACCCTGCATCGCAATAGAACATAGATATTCACGGATGCTTGACCTAAGTACTGCACGACCATCGGCACCTCGAGAAAATGGAGAAGTTCCAGCGCCTTTTAATGATAATTCATTACCCTCTAATTCTCCAATTAGGCACGAGCGGCCATCTCCAAGTTGGGGTACAAAGTAGCCAAACTGGTGGCCAGCATAAACAGTTGATACGGGACGTTCTTGACCTAACTTCTTATCTCCAGAACAAATCTCTAAAAACTCCTGGTCCGTTATATTTAAGTTTAATGCTTGCTTTAAACTTTGATTGACATGGATTAAAGAGGGATTTTCAAGTCTTTGAGTTTGAATATGCGCAAAGAAATCAGCACCTAAATCCTTAAATTTAAGAGAGTTTTTCATTTAATATTTGGTTAACCTGTTTAGGGTTTGCCTTTCCTTGTGTAGCCTTCATGACTTGGCCAACAAAAAAACCTAGAAGCTTGGAATTTCCATCTTTAAACTGCTTAACTTGACTGAGGTTGTCAGAAATTATATCATCAATGATCAACTCTAAGGCACTGGAGTCAGTCATTTGCTTAAGACCTTGCTTCTCAATAATTTCATCAACACTTCCATTACCTTCCCACATCAGCTTAAAGACATCTTTAGCAATTTTTCCAGAGATTGTATTGTCAGTAATTCTTGAGATTAACACAAATAATTCATTTGAAGATATTGGAGAATTATTAATTTCGACTTGGTTTTTATTTAGAGCTGCAGAGAGCTCACCCATGACCCAGTTAGCAGAGAGCTTAGCGTCTGCGCCTTTATTGATTATTGTTTCAAAATAGTCTGCAACCTCTTTTTGAGAGGTTAAGATTTCGGCATCATATGCGCTCAAACCTAATTTATCAACAAACCTTAATTTCTTTTCAGTAGGCAATTCGGGTAGTGATTTTTTAATGTCTAAGAGGAGTTCATCACTAACAACTACTGGAAGAAGATCGGGATCTGGGAAATACCTGTAGTCATTCGCTTCTTCTTTAGAGCGCATAGATCTGGTTTCATTTTTAATTGAATCATAGAGCCTTGTCTCTTGAACTACTGAACCTCCCTCCTCCAAGATATCAATCTGTCTTTCTACTTCAAGATTGATAGCTTTTTCTAAAAATTTAAATGAATTTATATTTTTAAGTTCTGCTCGAGTCCCAAGCTTATCGCCGTGCTTTCGAACTGAGACATTCGCATCACATCGAAAAGACCCTTCCTGCATATTGCCATCACAAATATCGATGTATTGAACTAAAGCGTGTATTTTCTTAGCATAAGCAACAGCTTCCTTTGCAGTGCTCATATCAGGCTCTGATACAATCTCTAGTAAAGGGGTGCCGGCACGATTTAGATCGATTGCTGTAAATTCATCATACATATCATGAATTGATTTTCCTGCATCCTCCTCAAGGTGAGCACGAGTAATTCCGACTATTTTATTTTCGCCATTCTCTAAAGAGATATCTATGACACCATTTCCAACGATTGGAATTTCAAATTGTGAAATTTGATAACCCTTTGGAAGATCTGGATAAAAATAATTCTTACGAGCAAAAATAGAGTGCTTGTTTATCGTTGCATTGACAGATAAACCAAACCTGAGAGCCATTTTAACAGCCTCCTGATTAAGAACTGGAAGAACGCCAGGGTAGCCAAGGTCAACCGCACATGCTTGCGTGTTTGCTTTTGCACCAAAGGAGGTAGATGCACCAGAAAAAATTTTTGATTTAGTTTTTAACTGTGAATGTATTTCAAGCCCAATTACCGTTTCCCATGTCATAAATAGCTCCTCATTACTCAACTGAAGATGCATTATGCCAATCAGTTACCATTTGAAACTGATGTGCAGTATTAAGTAATAATTCTTCAGACCAATGGTTACCAATTAATTGAAGACCAACAGGTAAATTATCTGAAAATCCAGCAGGAATACTCATGCCTGGAAGTCCTGCTAAATTAACTGAAAGCGTATAGATGTCTGCCAAATACATAGATACGGGATCTTTAACAGAGCCTAAATCGAAGGCTACTGTAGGAGAAACCGGACCCATGACAACATCAACTTCTTTGAATGCTACTTTAAAATCTTCACTTATGAGCTGACGGACTTTTTGAGCTTTAAGATAATAAGCATCATAATATCCAGCAGATAGTGCATAAGCACCAATCATAATTCTTCTTTTGACTTCATCACCAAAGCCTTCAGAGCGAGATCTCAAATATAGGTCAGTTAAATCTTTCGGGTCACCACATCGGTATCCATACCTGACGCCGTCGAACCTTGAAAGATTTGAAGAGCACTCACATGGGGCAACAATATAGTAAGCAGGAATTGCATGAATTGAATTCGGCAATGACACTTCAATAATCTCAGCTCCCATAGCCTGATAATCATTAATAGCATTCATCACTACTTTTTCAACACCCTTGTCTAAACCCTCTGAAAAATATTCTTTAGGCAGTCCAATCTTAAGCCCTTTTAATGACTTTGATAAATTTTGAGTGTAATCAGGTATAGGTATATTAGCACTAGTCGAATCTTTTGAGTCAAAACCAGCCATTGCATTTAGAATAATTGCAGAATCCTCAGCCGTTCTCGTCATTGGGCCTGCTTGATCCAAGCTCGAAGCATAAGCTATCATTCCATAACGAGAAATCCTGCCATAGGTTGGCTTGAGTCCTGTTATGCCACATAAACTAGCCGGTTGACGAATACTGCCACCTGTATCTGTTCCAGTAGCAAAAGGAGAAATACGAGATGCAACTGCAGCAGCAGAGCCTCCTGAAGAGCCGCCAGGCACTTTTTTTGTATCCCATGGATTTTTTACAGGTCCATAATATGAATTTTCATTGGATGAGCCCATCGCAAACTCGTCCATATTAGTTTTACCAAGCATAACCATATTTTGAGTGTTTAGCTTATCACTTAGGGTTGCATCATAAGGCGAAATAAAAGAGTCCAGCATCTTTGACCCTGCACTGGTTTTTATGCCCTTTGTACAAAAAATATCTTTGTGTGCATAAGGTATTCCAGTCAGGCTTGAAGCATTCCCTTTGGCCAATATTGAATCTGCCATTTTTGATTGATTGATGGCCTGTTCACTGGTGACCGATATAAAAGCGTTTAACTTTGAATTATCAATTCGATTTAGATAGTGCTGAGTGAGCTCTAAAGAAGAGAAATCTCTATTTTTTAGCCCTTTAATTTGCTCAGCAATAGTTAGATTATGCAGCATTATTCAATTACAGTTGGAACCAAAAAATGATTATTTCCTGTCTTGGGAGCAATCTCATGAAATTCTTCAGATAAATCATCCTCTGTAACTTTGTCCTCCCTAAGGCGTTGAGACATCTCTAATGGATGTGCCATGGGCTCTGCGTCTCCAGTATCTATCTCACCAAGTTGGTCCATTAGACCCAGAATATTATTAAGCTCTTTGGTACTTTGCTCTAAATCTGAGTCTTCAATACTCAATCTTGCTAAAAAAGCGATTTCTTTAACTTTGTTATTATCTAGTGACATATTTAAATTACTTTAGTGACAAAAATTTGAAATAACTGTATTAAAATTTTCTTTTGAGTAAGAACCCGTAATTAACGAATCCCCAATACTCTTAAGAAGAACTAATCGTATATTGCCATCAATGGATTTCTTATCCAAAGACATTGCCTTAATTAAGGATTCACTATCCATAGATTTTTTAATGTTTGTGGGCAGATTTGCTTTTGAAAGTAAGTTCTGAATTCGATTGATATCTTCTTTAGATAAATCTCCCTCAAGCATTGAGAGCATAGCAGCCATATGCATACCAATAGAGACAGCTTCACCATGCAAATATACTCCATACCCAAAAGTATTTTCAATACCGTGTCCAAAGGTATGACCTAAATTCAATAACGCCCTCTTTCCATTTTCAAATTCATCTAAGGCTACAATTCGAGCTTTATCCTCACAAGAGTGAAAGATTACATCTGTTATTAAGTCTTTGTCTCTATTCATAATCAATTCAATATTCTCTTCAATCATTGAAAGAAAAACAGCATTACCAAGAAGTCCATACTTGATGACTTCGGCCATCCCAGCAGAAAATTCTCGATCATTCAAGGTATCTAAGGTATTCACATCAATAATGACTGCTTTTGGTTGAAAAAAAGCTCCTATCATATTTTTACCTAGATCATGGTTAACACCAGTTTTTCCCCCAACGCTAGAGTCTACCTGAGACAATAATGTCGTAGGGATTTGAATAAAGTTAACCCCTCTTTGATATAAGGCTGCTGCAAAACCAGTAATATCACCAACCACTCCTCCACCAAGCGCAATAAGGGTTGACGTTCTATCAAACTTTGACTTTAAAAGAGCATCAAAAATGGTATTAACGGTTTCTAGTGTTTTGTATTGCTCTCCATCTGGCAATATGATGAACTCAACATTGTATCCATCTAACTGTCTGACAACTTGATCCAAATAGATAGGAGCCACGGTAGTATTGGACACAATCATGACCTGTTGACCATGTATATGATCAGTAATAAAAGATTTTTGAGACAGTAGTTCGCTTCCAATAAATATGGGGTATGACTTTGAGCCAAGCTCAACATTGAGAATTTTTGGATGACCTGTCATTAAGCAAACACCCTATTTTCACCCTTACCTGAGACATTCTCAACACATCTGTCACATAAATCATTATGCATTTTGTTTTTACCAATTTCTGGGCGATGATGCCAACAACGAACACACTTTTGATGTTTACTTTTGTAAACTTTAATTGCGATAGAGCTATTAATCTCTTTTGCGTCTGATGGTTTGCTCGATAATTCATTGACCCTTGCTTCAGAGGTGATAAAGATAAATCTTAACTCATCCTTAAGACCTAACAAGTTTTGATAATCTTCATCTTTACAGTAAATATCAACTTCGGCATCAAGAGAGGATCCTATAACCTTATTTCGCCTCATCTCTTCAAGCTCCTTTCTTAAATGCGAATTAATATCTCTGGAAGTTTCAATCACAGGATTATCGAAATTCCCCTCTAGACCCTCATACCAGGTTTGAAGGAAAACACTTTCATTGCTAGCTCCAGGCAAAAATTGCCATATTTCCTCTGAGGTAAATGAAAGGATGGGTGATAACCATCGAACCATTGCATGAGAGATATGAAAAAGTGCACTTTGAGCAGAGCGTCTCGCCAGAGAGTCAGTTTGAGTAGTATATTGTCTATCTTTAATGACATCCAAATAAAAACCGCCTAAATCATTAGTACAAAAATTAAGGATAGCTTTCATAACGAAATGAAAATTATAATTATCGAACTCATTTATAACTTGTTGCTGTAAATCATGCGTTTTTGAGACAATCCACCGATCAAGAACGAGCATGTCATTCATATCAACTAAATCATTCTTTGGATCAAAGCCCTGCATATTTGCAAGCATAAAGCGCATTGTATTCCTAATTCTTCTATAGCTATCCGCACTTCGATTTAGAATTTCATCAGAAACAGTCATCTCTCCAGAGTAATCAGTACTTCCAATCCATAGTCTTAATATATCTGCGCCTAAAGAGTTGACTACCTTTTGTGGGGGAATCACATTGCCAAGAGATTTACTCATCTTGTGTCCATTTTGATCCACAGTAAAGCCATGAGTTAAAACCTGCTTGTATGGTGCTCTTTCATTAATAGCACAAGAGGTTAAAAGAGAGGATTGGAACCATCCTCGATGCTGATCCGATCCCTCAAGATACATATCAGCCACATCACTTAAATAACTGCTTGCCTTTAGAACGGCATAATGACTTACACCAGAATCAAACCAAACATCTAAAGTGTCAGTCGTTTTCTCGTAATCTTTGGCTTCAGCGCCTAAAACATCCTCTACCTTAAGTTTGAACCAAGCCTCAATTCCATCAAGCTCAATTTTTTTAGCAACAACTTCAAACAATTTTTCAGTATCAGGATGCAACTCTCCAGTATTTTTATTAATAAATAAGGTGATTGGAGAGCCCCAATATCTTTGACGGGATATACACCAGTCTGGGCGATTGCCAACCATTAGTTCAATACGTTTTTGCCCCCAATTTGGAATCCACTTAACATTCAGTATTTCATCATTAACCTTATCTCTTAGATTCTTTTTCGTCATTGAGACAAACCACTGAGGTGTTGCACGAAAAATAACTGGTGTTTTATGTCTCCAGCAATGCGGATAGGAGTGGGTAATAGGCTCATGTTTAACCAACGTACCATGGCTTTCAATTAGCCCTATAATCGTTGCATTAGCCTTAAAAATAAATTCTCCTGCAACGCCCTCTGTAGAATCTACAAATACACCCTTTCCATCTACTGGACAGTCTACAGGAAGGTTGTATTGCAAGCCAACCACATAGTCATCCTGACCATGAGCTGGCGCGGTATGAACAGCTCCAGTCCCTGTTTCAGTGGTCACATGCTCTCCAAGAATAACTGGGACTTGTTTGTCATAAAATGGATGCTGAAGCATAAGCCCCTCAAGTTCAGAGCCCTTATATGTTTTACTTAGTTTTTTGAAGTCTTTGACTCCATATCTTTCAAGAGAAGACTCAAGTAAATCATCAGACAAAATATAGAGGGACTTACCAACATCGACTAGAGCATAATCAAGATCGGGATGAAGTGAAACAGCTTCATTAGCCGGAAGTGTCCAAGGCGTAGTGGTCCAAATAATAAGTGCTACAGGCTTATCATTCTCAAAAAAATCACCAATGACGTTGAAGGCAACATCAACCGTATCAGAACCTTTGTCTTTGTACTCAACTTCAGCTTCAGCGAGAGCAGATGAGCACTCTGTGCACCAATGCACAGGCTTAAAGCCTTTAGTTAGATGACCATTTTTTACAATTTTTCCAAGTGCACGAACAATATCAGCTTCATATTTAAAATTTTTAGTTAAGTAAGGGTTATCCCAATCTCCAAAAATTCCTAATCGCTTAAAATCAACTTTTTGTTTTTCAATTTGCTTATCTGCATACTCTCTGCAAGCAGCTCGAAACTCGTCAGCAGAAATTTTATTTCCAACTTTTCCTTTCTTTTTTTCAACCATGTGCTCAATTGGCAGACCATGACAATCCCAGCCAGGGACATAAGGAGCATCATATCCCGACAAGGTTTTGCTTTTTACAATAACATCTTTAAGGACTTTATTAACAGCATGTCCGATATGTATATCGCCATTTGCATAAGGGGGGCCGTCATGCAAAACGAATAGTGGCTTGCCTTTAAATTTTTGACGAATTTGTTGATGAATATCTTTGTCTTGCCAATCTTTAAGAAAAGACCCTTCTCGATTTGCCAGGTTAGCCTTCATTGGAAAATCAGTAGCAGGCAAGTTTAAGGTGTTTTTGTAGTCAGACATTCCAGGATATATTATTACTATCTAAAAACGCCATTATACTTGACACATAAGGTTTATCAAGATTGATAATCCCTTGCAAATGTAAATTAAAAACTTCTAAAAGGGCACTGATTAAACTCTATAAATTCACTGACTTGAGGAGCGCTTGCACCTGTTTCGGTTTGAGATATTCTGATTGATTTGCACGCAAATTTTCTGGCAAACGTATATCACTAAATCTTGTTCTAATAAGTCGAGAAACCTTAAAATCTAAGGCTTCCCATAGCCTCCTTACTTCTCTTTTTCTGCCCTCTCTAACAACCACATGGTACCAACGATTAGCCCCCTCCCCTCCTCCAAGAGTGACTCTATGAAATTTTGCAAAGCCATCATCTAACTCTATGCCAGATGTGAGCTGTTTGATGTGCTCATTCTCTACCTTACCCAAAACTCGAACTGCATACTCTCTATCTATTTCTGAGCTGGGATGCATTAATTTGTTTGCTAAATCTCCATTATTGGTGAAAAGAAGTAGCCCTGAAGTGTTCAGATCCAAACGACCCACCATGACCCATCGCGTATTCTCAGGTAGAAAATCAAAAACACTTTTTCGTCCTTCTTCATCTTTATTTGAGCATATAACCCCTGCTTGTTTATTTAGGATTAGCACTTTTGTTTCTTCCTCTGCATAACGCTGAAGATCTATTAACCTTCCATCAATGGTAACTTTATCAGTTACAAGAGCTTTACCTCCAAGCTTAGCTTCTTGGTTATTAATTGAAACTCTACCTTGTTCAATTAATCTTTCTGCCCAGCGCCTTGAGCCATACCCTGCATTTGCAATAAGTTTTTGTAATCTTTCAGACATGAATTTACAGCTTAATTTAGTAGGTTATGCCCATAGCATCTCGAACTTCTTCCATAGTAGTTTTTGCCACTATTCTTGCCCTTTCAGAGCCCTCAAAGATTATTTCTTGAATAAGGTTAGGGTTGGCCTCATACTTGGTTATTTCTTGTTGAATGGGGTCTAATTCTGAATTGATAGAGTCTACAATTGGCTTCTTACACTCAATGCACCCTATTTTAGCTTTAGTGCATCCATCCTTTACCCAGCTAAGTGTCTCATCAGGGGAATATATTTGATGCATCTGCCAGACGGGACATTTATTTGGGTCCCCAGCGTCTGTTAACTTAATACGGGAAGGATCAGTTGGCATTTTATTGACCTTTTGCTTAACTGCTTCAGGATCCTCTCTTAGTGAGATCATATTATTGTAGGACTTAGACATTTTTTGACCATCCAGACCAGGCATTTTAGAAGCTTTTGTGAGCAGAGCCTCCGGTTCAGTAAGTATAATTTTTCCCAAGCCTTCAATAAAGCCTAGGAGTCTTTCTCTGTCACCAAGGGTAATGTTTTGCTGTTCTCCAAGAAGCGCTTTTGCCTTTACCAGTGATTCATCATCACCCGTCTCTTGATAGGATTTTCTTAGTTCTCTATATAGTTTAGATTGCTTCTTACCCATTTTGTCAATCGCTAATTCAGCCTTCTCTTCAAAATCAGATTGTCTGCCATAGACATAATTAAAGCGCCTGGCAACTTCTCTAGTGAACTCAACATGCGCAACTTGATCTTCGCCTACAGGAACAAGGCCAGCCTTATATATCAATATGTCGGCACTTTGAAGAAGGGGATACCCTAAAAAACCATACGTTGACAAGTCCTTAGATTTTAATTTTTCTTGTTGATCTTTAAACGATGGCACTCTCTCTAACCAACTAAGGGGAGTTGTCATAGATAGAAGTAAATGAAGCTCTGCATGCTCAGGGACTTTTGACTGAACAAAAAGAGTCGCAGTATTTGGATTGAGACCAGTTGCCAACCAGTCAACAACCATATCTGAGACATTTTTTTCTAAGTCAATCCTATCAGAATAGTGTGTTGTGAATGCATGCCAATCAGCTACAA
The DNA here is from genome assembly GCF_059512465.1 of Candidatus Pseudothioglobus sp. uisw_142. Lineage (NCBI taxonomy): Bacteria > Pseudomonadati > Pseudomonadota > Gammaproteobacteria > Pseudothioglobaceae (SeqCode) > Pseudothioglobus (SeqCode) > Candidatus Pseudothioglobus sp. uisw_142. Next base: position 519,134 of record NZ_CM183452.1, on the reverse strand, counting down.
AATAATAAGAGTCATATTCATTTTGAAGTCTGGCCCAGTTTTTAAGAACACCATGGTAATGCCCAAGATGAAGTTGGCCAGTAGGACGCATTCCTGATAGTACGCGATGATCTTTCATTTTATTTATTTAAGGATTAAATGTTTAATTGAATTATCCCATAGATTGGCTATAGCTTTCTAAGCCATCTAAAACCAAATTATCAAAGAGCTTTATAGATTTAGGAAGTTCTTTTTTAAATTCTTTTGCCAAGCCTCCACAAGCAGTCACAACGCCATCATTAAAGTTGGATTGAAAACTTTCAATTTGATAATTAATAGCGCTAATCATCATTGCATAGGTTCCCTGCTTCCAGGCATCATCAGTATTATTTGCATAACCTTTAAAACTAATGCTTAAATCACTCGTTTTAAACTTCTCAAAACTGCCTCTAAGGGCTTTCATACCTGGCATTATGAGACCTCCCTGATGAAGTCCATTCTTATTAATCACATCAAAAGTAATAGCGCTCCCAATATCGATTACTAAAAGCGGTTTATTAGGAAAATGATTTATTGCACCTAACATAGCTGAAAAACGATCTGCACCTAACATTGAGGGATCATCATATGAGAGTGTAAGATTTCCAAATCTCTTGTGAGGTTTGATAATATTGATTTTCTCAAAATGATTAGAAATTTCCTGAACAATGTTTGAATGAGCGACAGCACTCAACCAAGCAACATTTGACGGGTCAAGAGCTGCTATTGAAAAATTTTCTATATCCTCTGAAAAAACTTTTGAGTCACTCGTACGCCATTTAATAGCGGAGTTTCCAATATCTATATAGAGATTAGATTGGGACATCAAAAAGCGCTGAATTGATCCACAAATGCACCAAAATACTCGCAGCATAGCCTAGGGCAATTGCCCAAATCCATTTTAAGTGTGACACAAAAGTATAATAACCTTTTGACTGTCCCATTAAGGCCACGCCAGCTGCTGATCCAATTGATAGGAGACTTCCGCCAACTCCTGCTGTCAAAGTAACCAATAACCATTGACCCAGGGACATATCTGGGGTCATCGTTAAGACAGCAAACATGACCGGGATATTGTCCACAATCGCCGACAAGATTCCAACTAGTACATTTGCGTAAGTAGCGCCTAGCTGAACATACATCGCTTCAGAGACTAGGGCTAAATAACCCATAAAGCCTAGTCCACCAACACTAACAATAACACCAAAGAAAAACAGAAGTGTATCCCATTCAGCCCTTGATACCATTGTAAAAATATCAAACTTTTCGGATTTGTCTTCATTAGGGTTTTGACGTTTGATAAAGTAACTCACAACCATAAGATAGCCCAGTCCAGTCATCATACCCATAGCTGGTGGTAAATGAAGGAAGTTATGGAAACTTACTGCAGTCGCAATTGTCAATAGAAATAAGATAGTAATTAAAATACCACCTGTTTTGATATTAACTTTCTCATCAATTGCCTTAGGCTTTTCATTTTTAATAGCAAAATGCATAATGCCTGCTGGGATGAGATAGTTAACCGCTGATGGTAAAAATAAAACGAAAAACTGCTGAAAATCAACAAGCCCTTTCTGCCAAACCATAAGCGTTGTAATGTCTCCAAATGGGCTAAAAGCACCGCCTGCATTTGCTGCTACAACAATATTTACGAAACCAATTGAAATAAATCGGGCATTTCCAGCCCCAACCGCTAAAACAACTGCACCCATAACAAGAGCAGTAGTCAAATTATCAGCAATTGGTGACATAAAGAATGCAATTACACCGGTGAGCCAGAAAAGCTGCCTGTAACTAAAGTTTTTAGAAATAAGCCAAACTTTTAATTTATCGAATACAAGACGCTCCCTCATTGATTCGATATAAGTCATTGCCACCAGAAGAAAAAGGAATAGCTCAGCAAACTCTAGAAAGTTATGTCTTACTGCAACCTCTGCAGCATGCGGAATACCATTTACGGCGTAAACCCAACCTATAATTGCCCATATAACGCCAGCCGCCAAGATTACAGGCTTTGACTTTCTTAGGTGAGTAAACTCCTCTAGCATGACAAAAATATAAGCCAATACAAAGAGTGTTAGTGCAATATAGCCAGCCATATGGTTAGTTAAATCGAGATTTTCAGAAGTAGATGCTGCGATACTTAAGCTTGGAATAAAGCCTATAAGGATTAGTAATATTTTATTCATCATTGATTTTTTCTAGTTTAAGTCCATGTTCGTTATTAAGCGTTATCTCCTCATTGATTAAGTCCACATCGAGTGTAGCTAAACAATAAAATAACGAATTGTATTTTACAGTAGATACAATAATACCACTACCTTTATAACGATTACCTCTTGCCAAAGCAGCTTTTGAAGTTGAACAATACAATGAGTCACCAACTTGCATCTCATTATCAGATTTGAAAGAAAACAAGCGTCTTTTTGCAGATCCTAAATAATGAAGCCTCGCAACAACTTCTTGACCAGGATAACAACCCTTAGAAAAGTTCACACCAATTTCATTAACATCCAAATTAAGCATCTGAGGTACAAATTTTTCACTAGTTCTCAATACCACTTCAGGCAAAAAAGAATCAATACATGCTTTAGACCAGTGAGAATTATTATTTATTATTGAATCATACTGATTATTTTGAGCTTCAATTAGGATTGATAATTTATCATTTATACCAAAAGCATTTGATTGATTTTCATCTATTAAGCCAATCTGATTGTAACTTTCTGAAACATCATCAATAGCAACATCAGACATAATCACGAACATTTGTAAACGTGATTTTATTTTTTCAAGAAGATCTTTTGGAAATGAAATCAAAAAATAATCTTCATATCTCATCAACCAAAATAATCCAATTATCTTGCCTTGGTGTTGACAATATGCATTTAGTTGTATTTTATAGCTATTAAGCTTAGTAATATCATTACTAAGCTGGTTTTGCAGAAAAATTTCAGCATCAGGTCCTGAGACTTTTAACAGCGCTCTTTGACTTAATAGATATTTCATTTGCTTTTTATATAATTTTATATTTATATTTTAAACATTTTTAATAGTTTTATTTTTTATTGGGCATAAAAAAACCCAGGGCAAGCCCTGGGTTTTTAACACTAACTTATAAATAAGTTAACTGATAATTCTAAACAAATTTAGAATGCAACAGAAGCCTTAAGTGTAAGTGAATCATCAAACGTGTTGTACGTTGCAGCAATCGTAGCGCCTGAAGTCAGGTCACGTGATACAGCCATAGTAGTAAACGCATCTTTCTGTGAAGTGTTGTGGTGTGTAGTAGTGTTTGTTGCAGTTTTAGCAGCACGCTCTGCAGTGTGGCTTACTACAACAGTGTTACCAGTTACACCAAACGTTGCAGTTGCAGCTGAATCACTATTAATAGTTACCGCTGTACCTGCTACAGTTGTTCCAATTGACCATGTAGTAGAACCATCATCATTAGTTACACTAACATCCATTCCAGCTAGTGAAGCTGAACCAGTTGTGCTATCACCATCATCAGACATTGTGTGTGATAAAGTAACACCTGACCAAGTACCAGAAACAGTTAGATCACCAGAATCATCTAATGCAAGGTTAGCATCACCAATAGGAGCAGCTAAGCTAACAGTTACTGATCTGTTGTCACCACTGTCAGTCTTACGACCACCAGTTGTAGTATTGGTAGTTGAATCGTCTTCATCAAACATATCAGCAGATACTGTTAAAGGACCAATAGTAGTAGCCAATGTAGTTGAAGTTACACCAATTGCTGCATCAATATCCATCCCTTGTGTAAATGTTGTAGCGCCGGCAGTACCAGTTACTGTCATGTCAGCGTCATACGTTGTTGCAGATGCAGCCGAACCATTATCATCATATGATACTGAAGCCGATCCACTTAACGCGATTGCACCCATAGCAGAGCCAGAAGCTACTGCAGTAGTTGCAAATAGTGCGATTAGTTTTTTCATTTTATTCTCCATTTAGAATATTTAATTGTTGGAATTCCAACACCCTTTTGCTATTTTTTCAAATAACAATGCCCATATAATAACTACCTTTAGTAATCTTGTCAACAATTAATTGTAAAAATGATACATTTAGTTGTTTTTTTTCAACAATTTTAGCTTTACTCGCTGTTAATGATTGCTATTAAGGGGTTTTGCTATGTGTATTTTTTGAAATAATTATGTTTTTTATTGCTTTAAAATTACTTTTAGTAGTAAATAATCAGTATTTTTAGTGCCCTTGTTGTAATTTCTCACAAATAAAAAAAAACCGGGCTTAGCCCGGTTTAATTAATAATTGTTAAATTAATCAGAATAAGTAGCCACCATGTCCAGCTCCAATCATACAAAGGAGCATTGGAACAGAAAGAACTACATTAGTTCGAGATGCCATCGCTGCTGTAAACTTAGCACTGACGATTTCTTCAGCACTCGCTTCAACCATTCCCAGTACTTTCTTCTGATTTGGCCATATGAGAACCCATACATTAAATAGCATAATTGTTCCCATCCAAGCACCTAAACTCATCATTGGTCCAGCAGGCGCCTGAAAAATAAAAGTTTGTAAAAATCCATATTGTGGTGAAATAGAAAGAGCCCATGCTCCAGTTAACCATGTAACTGCTGCTGCCATACGAAACCATAATAAAGCCTTAGGAGCAATATATTTACCAATTGCAGCTGGTCCTGGCCCACCTTCATCGGCCAAAGCATCTGCCATTGCTGGTACTTGGACAAAATTGAAATAATATAATAGGCCTACCCAAGTAACTCCTGCAAGCACATGCATCCATATACTTAAATTGCGAGTCATTAAATAAGAATTTTCTGGTGATAAATATAATGCAACAATAATTGCCAGAACAAAGCCTGAAATAATAGTGCCTTTAACTGAAGTTAATGGATTCATAATAGTTATTCCTTTAAACATAAAGGTAATATTATAAATTGTTCAAAATTAGTTAAATGTTTTTTTTATCATTTATATTTTTATTTAAAGTAAGATTAATCTGATACTTAAAAAAACTTTTAGGAAAATGACATGCTTTCTAACTTAAAAAAACTTCTACCATTAATTCTCTTATTAAATTTATTTTCATTATCTCCATCTAATGCGGCTGAGCCTCCTAATGAGATGGAATATCAAAATACTAAACTGATTCTTAACGGACACGGAACTCGTATAAGGTTTTTCATGAAGGCATACGAAGGTAGTCTTTATCTTGAATCAACTAGCAATAATGCTGAAAAAATAATTAATGATGATGCGCCAATGTCGATTCGAATGGATGTGATATCTTCTTTAGTAACGCCTGAAGCTATGAAGATTGCCTTGAATGAAGGACTAGAAAAATCCACTGGAAATAATACTAGTTCAATTACTAAAGAGATTAATCAACTCAATTCTAGCCTTAGCAGCGAAGTCAAAGCTGGTGATTTTTTTGAATTTATTTATCTGCCAGATTCAGGAACACATGTTCTAAAAAATTCTGAGTCTATAGATCTAATCCCTGGAATTGAATTTAAGAAAGCTTTTTTTGGAATTTTTCTTTCTAATAATCCAATTCAAAAAAATATGAAAAAAGCCATGCTTGGAGGTTAAGTCTCATGTCAAACCCTCCCTCCTCTTTTACAGAATGGCAAGATTATCCATTAACTCTTGATCCTATTCATATTGCTTGGCTTAAAAATGCAAAAAAATCAAGTACTGCTTTTGCAGTAGCAGACATAGAGGGTGTAGAAATATCTCATAAGAGGTTTCTTACAGGGGTTCTCTTATTTTCAAAAAAGATTGAAGCTTATAGTCCCGAACAAAATGTAGGTTTATTGCTTCCTAGTAGCGGTGGAGGAGCAATCGCCTCAATGGCAATACTATCCCTAGGCAAGACGATTGTTAATCTGAACTTTACTGCTGGCAAAAAGGCATTAGAGTCAGCAGCCAAGCAAGCAGAAGTTAAACACATTTATACATCTCGAAAGTTTTTAGATAAGATGTCCGAAAGAGGAATAAATCTAGAATCATTCTTCCAGAACTCAAAACTTCTTATGTTGGAAGATATCAAAGAAGAAATTTCTACATTAGAGAGATTAGTAACGCTATTAAAGGCGATTTTAATGCCTGCAGATCTTATAAGAAAAAGCTACTTTAAAGAAGTTTCGATGAGTGATACTGCGGCTATTTTATTTTCAAGTGGCAGTGAGGGCTCTCCTAAAGGGGTCGAGTTATCTCATAGTAATATTGCTGCTAATGCTAAGCAAGCTGCGATTGAATTAGGAGCTGTTAATAGTGACGTCATAATGTCTACACTTCCAACTTTTCATGCCTTCGGCTTTGCAATTACAACCTTGATGCCTCTTTCTGAAGGTATTCCAATAGTGTGTCATGCAGATCCAAAAGATGTGGCAACAATAGCATCTGGAATTGAAAAATATTCTGGCACTATCCTTGTTGGGACTCCCACCTTCCTTAGAATGTATACCATTAGTAAAAAAGTTACTCCTGACTCAATGCAGACCTTAAGGCTTGTGGTTGCTGGAGCAGAGAAACTAAGATCTGAAGTCAGAGACGGTTTTGCATTAAAGTTTAATATTCCTGTCTATGAAGGATATGGAACAACTGAAACATCACCTGGAGCATCAGTCAACTTACCAGATATTGCTGCAACAGATTCAAATCCAGAAAAGTTGCGCAATAGGCCAGGAACTGTTGGAAGAGCATTTAGTGGTACTGAGTTTAGAATTGTTGATCCAGACTCCCTAAATCCTATTCCAACTGGAGAAGATGGTCTAATTTTAATAGGTGGTCCACAAATTATGAAGGGCTATCTTAAAATGCCTGAAAAAACCGCTGAAGTGATTGAATTTATTGATGGTTTTAGATGGTATCGAACTGGAGATAAGGGTCATTTAGATGAAGATGGTTTTTTAACGATTGTAGATCGCTACTCAAGGTTTGCAAAGATTGGTGGCGAAATGATCAGCTTAACAACGGTTGAAGAGGAGATACTGGATGCTTGTAATGACAAAGACTTAGAAATTGCAGCAACTTGCTTACCTGATCAACGCAAAGGTGAGAAAATCATACTTCTTGTTACTACAGATCTTGATAGAGTTAAGCTTAAAAAAATACTTACGAATGCCAAAATAAACCCACTTTTTCATCCAGCTAATCTTTTGAATGTTGATGAAATCCCAAAACTTGGTAGTGGCAAAACTGACTTTAGTGCAACTAAAAAGATTGCATTGGTCAACGATCAGGTATAACAACTATGCCAGAACTTCCAGAGGTTGAAACAACTAGAAGAGGTCTTGAGCCTTTAATAGTTAACAGAAAAATTACTTCTGTTCATATCTATAAGAAAAAGCTTCGCTGGGAAATCCCTAAACATCTAGTAGATACTTTAAAAAATCAAACTATCCAAAAAATATCGAGGCGTGCTAAGTACTTACTAGTTGACTTTAGTGATGGGCAACTAGTCATGCATCTGGGTATGACTGGATCCATAAGTGTTGTCTCTAATATTGAACCATTAAAGAAACATCACCATTTCGAACTCAAACTGGACAACAAGACTAGTATGCGCTTTCATGACCCTCGCCGCTTTGGGTCAATTCTTTGGCAAAAAAGTGATGAACAACTCCCCCTTCTTAAAAAATTAGGTCCAGAACCATTAAGTTATGAGTTTAATGAAAATTCACTCTTCAATTCTTCCATTGGAAAGACAAAAAACATAAAAACATTTATTATGGATAGTCATGTAGTAGTTGGAGTAGGAAACATTTATGCGTCAGAAAGTTTATTTCTAGCTGGAATATCCCCTAAAAGAGAAGCTGGCAAAACCTCAAAGAAGCGCTACCAAATTCTTGTTAAGTGTATCAAAGAAGTATTATCAGAATCAATTAATAATGGTGGCACTACCTTAAATGACTTTTCTAATGTGGATGGTGAGGCTGGTTATTTTTATCAAATCTTATCTGTCTATGACCGCAAAGGTATGCCATGTAATAGATGCAATGGTACAATTAAAAAAATTGTACAAAATCAACGAGCCACCTACTACTGCCCCAAATGTCAGAACTAGCAGATTCAAAAACCCTTTATCAGGCCACATGTGCTACAAATTCTGAACCGTATGCACTTCAAAATATTGGTGATATGATGTCACCTGAGTTCAGTGAGAATTGTATTATCGTTGTTGACCCTTCTATACCAATACATCATAATGCTTTTGTAATAGTGGACTTCGAAGATGATTTATATTTCCGTCAGTATATTGAGGAGAAAGGTAAAAAAATACTTAGATGTCTTAACACTGGTTATGAAGATATTGAGCTAAATAATATATTTGAAGTTCGTGGCTGCATTGTTCAACAAAAACAACGGAAACAAAAGTCACTCCATTATTATCTTCCAAACAAAATTAGTGGTGAGTTAGAATTTAATATTAATGGCAAAGTAAAGACTTTTGATAGTTGAATTTATTTTATCCATATTAGATGTGCCATCCTTCCAGAATATACTCCATCTCTCCTATATGAAAAAAATTCACCTGATTCTTTGAAAGTACATCTATTCCCTCCAGAAATTAATGTTATATTAAATGATTCAAGTATGATCTTTGCAGCTCCATACAAGTCAAGGTAGTGTTTATCATCATTGTAGCTAAAAGACTGATTAAACATTTTATTTTTTGATAAATACAAATCTCTAATTTCCTTTCCCACCTCAAAAGAATTCAAAGAAATCGCTGGACCTAAATGAACAACTAAATCCTCTCCATTACAATTAAAGGATTCAATTAAACTTTCAATTACTCCAGTAATTAATCCTTTCCATCCCGCATGAGCAACACCAACCATTGAACCATCTTTCTTACTGACAAATACCGGCAGACAGTCAGCTGTAAGGATTGCACAAACAACACCTGGGATTAAAGTAAAACTTGCATCAGCTTCAATTATTTTTTTGGGTAAAGAGGCATCGACACATATAGAAGAGTGTGTTTGATTTATCCAAACTGGATTTGAAGGTAATTCATAATAAGTCCTCAGTAAAGAACGGTTTTTTAATACACTCTCTCTTCTATCATTAACATGAAGGGCTAAGTTAAAGTTACCAAAACTTGCAGAACTTCTACCACCATCAATGTATCTTCTGGTTGATAACAAATTTACATTTTTAGGGAATAAATTCATATCTTTATACTCAATAATTAAGAGTCAAACTTTCTAAGAATATTCAAAAGCTCTTGCATATCTGAGGGGAGGTCTGCCTTCCATGACATTGATTTGCCACTCACTGGATGAATTAAAGTTAATTTTTTTGAATGAAGCGCTTGTCTTTGAAAGTTCGTTAATTTATCTTTTAACTCCTGACTAGCTTTTTTTGGAAAACGAACTCGTCCTCCATACATCGGATCACCAATCAATGGGTGGCCAATATAAGATAAATGAACACGAATTTGATGAGTTCTTCCAGTCTCCAATATGACCTTAACATGAGTATGATTTTTAAAGCGATCTATAGCTCTATAATGGGTTTTTGCCTCTTTCCCTTTAGCAGAAATTGATTGTTTAATTCTATCTTTAGAGTCCCTTCCAATAGGCTCATTAATCGAACCACCTGATATCATATGCCCATAAACTATTGCTGAATATTCCCTCTCGACTGAGTGTGTTTGGAGTTGCTCAACTAGGAATTTTTGTGACTTGATATTTTTTGAAACGACCATTAGACCAGATGTATTTTTATCTAAACGATGAACAATGCCTACTCTATCAAGATTTGATAAATTGGAATCATGATGCAAAAGTGCATTTGCTAGTGTTCCACTCCAATTGCCAGCCCCAGGATGAGTTACTAATCCAAAAGGCTTATTGATTATGATAATATCTTCATCTTCAAATATAATGTCTAAATTAAGTTTCTCAGGTAGCCAATGATTATTATCTTTTTGTTTAAGTATTAAGCGAACAGTTTCATTACCAATGACTTTATCTTTTGGTTTAAAAGTTTTATTATTTATTAATGCATCTCCTGATTTTATCCAAGTGGTGATCTTTGATCTAGAGTAATCAGGAAGCATCTCAGTCAACGCAGTGTCTATTCTTTGATCTATCATCCGCTCTGGGATAATAATTTGAAGTATTGCCATATTAATTAATCATGAAACGTAAACTATTCATAGGTTTTTTAAACAGTCCTTCAGAGCATCTTTCCAATGCCTAACTTTTAAATCATACTCATGCAAGATTTTTTTATTACTCAAGATGGAATACTTTGGTCTTTTAGCAGCAGATGGATAATCTTCAGCACGAATTGGTATTAATTGACAATTAATTCCAGAAATTCTAATGATTTCTTTAGCAAATTCAAGCCAGCTAGATTCACCATGATTTACATAATGAAATATTTCTGATAATTTAGCATTCTCAAGAAATTTATCAGAAACGACAATACATAAAATTGAAAACGCTAAATCATACGCATAGGTTGGCGTTCCAACCTGATCTGAAACAATATCTAACATATCATTTTTTTTTGCAAGATTCAAAATTGTTTGTACAAAGTTATTACCAAATTCAGAATAGACCCATCCTGCTCTTATGATTAATGAATTTGATTTCATTATAGACATTAAAGCTAACTCACCCGCCAACTTAGTTTCACCATAAATATTAAGTGGCATTGTTACATCATCTTCAATATATGGTGTTTCTTTACGTCCATTAAAAACAAAGTCAGTTGAAATATGTATAAACTTAATATTGCTACTCTTTGCAATTTTAGCGAGCTCTTTAACAGCAATATGATTGATCAAATTTGCTTGTCTTTGATCTTCTTCTGCTCTATCTACTTCAGTGTAGGCTGCACAATTGATGATAATATCAAATTCATTTATGTCAAAATAAGACTTAAAGTTTTCAATATACTCAAGATTTAATTCTTCTCTGCCAACAAAAACAAAATCAAAATTACTAAGTTGAGCAATTTTTTTTTCATCAACAATTTTATTTATTGACTGTCCTAATTGGCCATTCTTTCCAGTAACTAAAATTTTCATAATCAACTAGTTTAATAAATCTTGAATATTTGCTAACGTTGGGTGATTCAAATCTTTATTTGATAACTTTAAAATTTGGGGCTTTAACTGCCAATTTATTTTCAAGTCCTTGTCATCAAAAGCAATACCTCTTTCATGCTCTGAAGAATAATAGTTATCTACCTTATATACAAACGTTGCCATCTCACTCAAGACAACAAAGCCATGCGCAAAACCACAAGGGATAAAAAGCTGCTGTTTATTATCAGCTTTAAGCTCGATGGCTAGATGCTCACCAAAAGTTGGACTTGACTTTCTGATATCAACTACAACATCCAATACAACTCCTTCAATGACTTTCACAAGTTTTGATTGAGAATAAGGATTTATTTGATAATGAAGACCTCTTAATACGCCTTTTGATGATTTAGACTCATTGTCTTGAACAAAATTTATCTTCCTACCAATGGCGGTATCAAATAAATCCTGTCTAAAAGTTTCTGAAAAATGACCTCTTTCATCTCCAAGCATAATTGGCTCAATAAGAACAATTTCGGGTATTGCCTGGGGGATGAACTTCAAATGGAATCCTTAGCTCTTTTTAGCAGGTATTGTCCATACTGGTTATTGGAAAGTGGAGTTGCTAATTTAATTAATTGTGCTTTATCAATATAACCTTTTTCAAAAGCAATCTCTTCAATACAAGCTACCTTCAGCCCTTGTCTTTTTTCAATAACTTCAATAAAGGTTGATGCCTCAAGAAGGTTTTCATGCGTTCCAGTATCTAGCCATGCATAACCTCTTCCCATTATCTCAACATTAAGCCTTTTTTCATTCAAAAACATTTGGTTTATATTAGTTATTTCAAGTTCACCTCTATCAGAGGGCATAACTCGAGCTGCTTTATTCACCACATCATTTGGATAAAAATATAGTCCAGTAACAGCATAATTACTTTTTGGATTTTTAGGCTTCTCTTCAATATCTATTACTTTTCCATTGCTATCAAAATGAACAACGCCATATTGCTCTGGATCTTGGACATGTGATCCAAAAACAGTAGCAGAATTATTATTCTCCACATTTGCCTTGGCTTCAGATAATATCTGGATCATTCCATGGCCATAATAGATATTATCTCCCAGAATTAAACTGACATTATCTTTACCAATAAAATCTCTACCTAAAATAAATGCTTGAGCAATACCATCAGGAGAGGGTTGTACCAGGTACTCAAACTTCATACCAATCTCAGACCCGTTGCCTAGCAACTGTTCAAACCTTGGTAAATCTTCTGGGGTTGAGATAATCAAAACCTCTTGAATGCCTGAGAGCATCAGCACAGACAATGGGTAATAAATCATAGGCTTATCATATATTGGCATTAATTGCTTTGAAACCCCCTTTGTTAGAGGAAAAAGCCTAGTTCCTGAACCGCCAGCAAGAATAATTCCTTTCATTATATTTTGCCTCCTAAGCGTTCAAGTCTGTAACTTCCATTCTGAATATTTTCAGACCATGATAAATTACTTAAATACCACTCTACTGTTTTTTGCATTCCTGATTTAAAACTTGTAATTGGTTCCCACCCCAATTGAGATTTAATTTTTGAATTATCAATAGCGTATCTTACATCATGGCCAGGCCTATCTTTAACATAAGTAATTAGCTCTCTATAAGAGCTAAGTCCATTCAATTTATTTGGAATTAGAATATCCAGATTATCACAAATTGTATTAACAACCTCAATATTTTGAACTTCATTATTTCCACCAATGTTATAAGTTTCGCCAACTTCTCCCTGGAATGCTACAGTCAAAAGTGCACTCACATGGTCATTGACATGAAGCCAATCCCTAATTTGTTTTCCATTTCCATATATTGGTAGATTTTTGCCTTCGATTGCATTTAGAATAATGTGTGGGATTAGCTTTTCAGGAAACTGATAAGGACCATAGTTGTTTGAACAATTAGTAATTAATACAGGCACTTGATATGTTCGAAACCAGGCTCTTACTAAATGATCAGAGCAGGCTTTAGACGCAGAATATGGTGAACTTGGATCATAGGCAGCACCCTCTATAAAAAAATCTTCAGTATCCATTAAATCTCCATAAACCTCATCAGTTGAAACATGAAGAAATCTAAAATTTGCTTTTTTTTCAACATTAAGTTTTTGCCAATAACTCCTTACTTGCTCAAGAAGAACAAAAGTTCCAATAATATTTGTTTGAATAAAATCTTTAGGTCCATCAATAGATCGATCAACATGAGATTCAGCTGCAAGGTGCATTACAATATCCGGCTTATTTTCTACAAAAACCTTTTTTAATTCATTTTCATTACATATATCTATTTGCTTAAAAATATAATTTTCATTACTCTCAATTGAGGCTAAAGATTGTAAATTACCAGAATAAGTGAGTTTGTCGACATTTACTACAGTGTATTCAGTATTTTTAATAATGTGTCTAACCAGCTCAGAACCTATAAATCCAGCACCGCCAGTCACAAGAATAGTTTTATTAGTATTCATTTTTTAATCTACCAGCCAAGTTTAATAACATTACATACTCTTTTTACATCAGCTAATGTCATCTTTGTATGAAGTGGCAATACAAGGTAATTGTCTTCAGCCCTATCCATATTTGGAAATATTTTTCCATCAGTAAATTCTTTAAATATTGAGTATCGATCATTACGAAAATGAACTTGGTTACTCTCTATCCCATGATCTCTTAATTTCTTTTGTAACGTAAATCTTTCATCGACAAGAACTGTAAAAAGCCAAGCACCATGCTCTCGGTCTTTAAAGCCACTTCCTACAATTTTTAACCTTTTACAATCACACAATTCTTCTTCATATGCTCGAAAAAGCATCTTACGTAGTTTTGAGTTTTCATCAAACTCATTAAGAGATGCAATACCCATTGCAGCAGCAATATCAGTCATTTGATATTTATAGCCGATTTCTTTAATGTCATTTTCCCAAACTCCAGCTTGCTTTGAGTCTCTATCTATTCCAAACCATCGAATCCGTTCCGCTTTACCAACTAATTCTTCATTTTTTAGAATTAACATCCCTCCATCACCGGTAGTTATATGCTTAATAGCCTGAAAAGAGAAAATTGTATAATCTGAAATACTTCCAATATCCCTTTCTTTATATTTAGCTCCAACTGCATGTGCAGCATCTTCGATAATTGGTATGTCCCATTCGTCTGCAATAGTTTGTAATTCATCCATATCGCATGGGAGTCCGCCGTAATGAACGCAAACGATAGCTTTGACATTTACATTCATTAATTGACGAACATGGTCGACATCCATATTCATAGTATTGGAATCAATATCTGCAAAATTTATCTTAACTCCCATGTAAAGAAAAGGGATATTTGTTGCTGTACAAGTAAAAATTGGAGCAATTACCTCATCACCAGGCTGTAAGCCAGCTAGTATGTATGCCAAATGCAACGCGTCAGTCCCAGAACCAACAGCAATCGCAGGACGATTAGACCCAAATTTTTTACTAAATCTATCTTCAAATAGTTTAACTTTTGGGCCCTGACCAATCCAGCGAGAATCTAAAGTTTCCATTACAGAAATTTTTGCAGACTCTGATACATGCGGATAAAACAGCACAATGTTTTCAGACGTTTCTTGCATTAAAGACATGTCTTTAACTGGCTTTTTCATGATGATAATTCTCTAAATAGTCAAATAATTACTTATATATTTAATAAAACTTAACCTATATATTTTAATACTCTTAAGGCATCAACATTCAGTAATAATATGCTCAGGCTTTAAGCCATTTCGATATCTCTTATGCATTTTTGCATAGGCAGATTCAAGATTTTTTGTAAATAGTGGAGTGTTGAATAGAGGAGCTATTTTAAGATTACTAGCAAGTTTATCTGTAATATTTTTAAGTTTATCTGGATTTTTCGCTAATTCAATTGCTAGCAGCTCATACTCTTGTTGAGAATTTGTAATAAGTTCAGGCAAATTTACTGCACTTAAAATACTTGCTGCCATTCGGCTTTGATAAGCATTACCTTTTAAAGTCAATACTGGAAGTCCCATTTTTAGAGCGTCACTAGCAGTCGTTCCAGCGTTATATGGTGAAGTATCAAGAAACAAATCAGCAACTTTATATCTTGCTAAGTACTCTGGTCTTGAAAGTTTTCCTCCAAAAATAAGTCTTGTAGAGTCAACACCTCTAGCAATAATTTCTTTGATCAAGTTTTTTTGTGATAACTCATTATTTACATAAATCATTAAGACACTTTTCTTAACGCTCTTAAGGATTCGTGCCCAACTATCAAATGTGTTAGGTGTAATTTTATAAGTATTATTAAAACAACAAAATATGAAATCTTTTTCTGGAAGGCCAAAATCCTTTTTTGAAAAACTTATATCTGGAAGAGTTTCTTTAGAGTCATTAACTTGAAAAGTTTGGAGGTAAACAATCTTTTCTAAAAAAAATTTTTGATTTTTTTCAGGAATCATTATGTTATCAGCTATCAAATAGTCATAGTAGTCGGCGCCCATAGTTCCTAGATAGCCGATGTAGCTAATTTGAATAGGTGCCGCTGACATGGCAAATATTGCTGTCCTTGATCTTGCAGTGAATCCACCTAAATCAACTGCAATATCAATCTCATGTTTTCGAGCCAACTTAACAATATCAATATCAGAAAATTCAAGCACATTATGGAAATGGTCAACACCCTTTTTAATTCGAAGATTCATTTCATCATTTGTGTTGGGACCAAAAGAAAATGCGTGAATTTCGAATTGATTTCTATTATGAGTTTCGAAAAGTTCGGCTGTAAGTGTTGCAACGGCATGTATCTTAAAATCTGCAGAAAAATAACCTATTCGAATTTTTTGATGATTTATATATGGAGTTATTTTTGATAATTCATCATTTCTAGGATAATAATATTTAGCAAATATTTTGGATGCTTTAGATTGGAGCTTAGGATCGTCAATTAAACTAAGCAAAGGAAAGGGACTGATTACTTTATTAGCATCAATTATCTTATTTTTTATTTTTATAAGATTACTTGATAAATCATCCCAGATACAAAGGTTCATTTTAATATTCAAAATATCCCCAATAATAAAATCTATTTCTGGATCCATTTCATATGCCTTTAAATAATTTAAAAGAGCTTTTTCTCCATTCTTTTTATCTTTATAAATAGCACCTAAGTTAACATATGCTTGAGCATATTCTGGCTTGATTTCAATTGCCTTTTCATAATATGTTTTGGCTGCATCTGATCTCCTAAGCTTTACAAGAATATTTCCATAGTTGTTGAAAGCCTCTGCATAATTAGGGTTAATCGATAATGCCTTTTCGCAATTTTCAATCGCTTCTGTTGTGTGACCAATAGCAAGGTATGCGCTAGCAAGATTGTTATATGCACCTGAGAAATTTGCTCGAATTGAAATTGCTTTTTTAAAGTCAGTTATAGCATCCTCAAATTTTCTAAGAGTTTTTAAAACTATTCCTTTGTTGTAGTAGGCTTCAGCAAAATTTGGATTTATTGAAATTGATTCAAGATAGGCTTCTAAAGCATCATTCAATAGACCTAGGTCTTTTAAGGTATTTGCAAGGTTATTATGAACTTCTGCAATACTAGGGTTAATTTTAATTGCCTTTTTATAACTTTCTAGAGCGTCATCTAACCTTCCAAGATCTTTTAATGTATTAGCAAGATTATTATGAACCTCTGCAATATTTGGATTTAGTTCAATTACCTTTTGGTAACTGCTAATTGCATCATTAAGGCTTCCAAAATCTTTAAGAGTATTTGCAAGATGATAATGAGCATCAATATAGTTTGGGTTAATACTTACTGCTTTTTTAAAACTATCGATAGCCTTATTTAATTGACTAAGATTAATATAAGTAACACCAAGGTTTTTATAAGCCTCAAAATAATCTTTCTTTATTTCTATTGCCGCTTTAAACATTTCTAAAGATGAATCAAATTGTCTTAATGAGTTATAACAGAGACCTAAAATATTAAAAAATAACGGTACGCCAGGGTAGCTATTATTTAGAATATTTATTGCTTCAATTGTTTCGACAAATTTTCCAGAATTATAAAGAGAGATAATCGATTGAATTTCTTCATTTGAAGGGTTTAGTTGCTCTTTATTATTATTCATTTAATCTATTACATGAATATGATCTGGCTTAATTCCTTTGCAACATCTTTGATGCATTCTTGTGTATGCAAACTCTAGATTCTTTGTAAATTTTGCAGTATCAAAAAGAGGGGAGGAATGAAGATTAACATTAAGTTTTTTCTTTATTTTTTGAAGTTTTTCTTGATTATTAGCTAAGTTAATTGCTAGCAACTCATATTCCTTAAAAGTATTGGTAATCATTTCTGGCAATTTGACTGACTCAATAATACTTGCTGCCTCTTTAGAGTTAAATGAATCACCATTAATTGTTAAAATTGGCAGTCCCATTCTTAATGCATCACTTGCAGTAGTTCCAGCATTATAAGGATGGGTATCAAGAAAAAGGTCAGCTAATCGATATCTTGCTAAATACTCCTCACGAGGAAGCTTTTCACTAAAGATAAATCTTTTAGGATCAACTCCTCTTTTAATTGCCTCTTTAATAAGATTTGTTTGTGCAGATTGATTTGAAACATAAATCATCATGACACTATTGTCTACATTATTTAATATTCGAGCCCAACTATCAAAAATAGTTGGGGTAATTTTATAAGTATTGTTAAAACAACAAAAAACAAACGATTCCTTAGGCAATCCAAGCTCTTCTCTAGAGAAAGTAATATCTGGAGGCGACTCTTTTGAATCATTCACTTGGTAACTTGGTAGGTAAGCAATTTTTTCGGAATAAAATTGCTGATTCTCCTTAGGAATCATGCCACTACCCACAATTAGATAATCATAATAGTCTGTCCCCATTGTTGAGAGAACTCCAATATAACAAACCTGAACTGGTGCAGCTAGCATCGCAAAAATACCTGTTCTTGAATCTGCAGTATACCCACCCAAATCAACTGCAATATCAATTTCTAGTGATCTTGAAAGCATGGCAATTTCTTGATGGGTCATATCGATTACGTTATGAAAATAATCCACACCTTTCTTAATTCTAAGATTCATTTCATCATTTGTATCAGGACCAAATGAAAATGCATGAACTTCAAATTGAGTTCTATCATGAACTTCATAAAGCTCAGCTGTTAAAGTTGCAACTGGATGCATCCTTAAGTCAGCAGAAAAATACCCTACTCTGATTTTTTTATGATTTGGGTGAGATTTTATCTTTGGTAATATATTTTTTTTTCGAAATTGATCATTTGCATAAATTGTAGAGGTTTTCCCTTGAAGCTTAGGATCATCAATTAAGCTCAGCAGATCAAATGGAACAATTACTTTTTCATTGTTATTAATTCTTGATCTGAGCTCAATTAGTTTTTTTGAGAGCCCGTCCCAATGACATAAATTCATCTTAGTGCTTAATATTGTCCCCATGTTATAAGCTAGATTTGAGTTGATATCATTTGCGATTTCAAGGCTTTCAAGGGCCCTGTCAAGCTCATTCATTTCTGTAAAAATATGACCTTGAATAGCAAAACCCTCTGCAAATTTAGGATTAATTTGTAATGCTTTTCTATTGTATTTAAAAGCATCTTCTAAACGATTCAATTTGGTCAATATAATTGCAATATTGTTGTAAGCAGATTCATACTTAGGGTTAATCTTTAAAGCGTTTTCATAAGATTTTATTGCGTCATCCAACTGGCCAAGCTCCGAAAAAACAATTCCAAGATTATTATGAGTATCAAAATCATCTGGATTAATTTTAATTGCTTTTTTATAGTATTTAATTGCCTCATCTGGATGACCAATTTCCTTATAAGATATACCAATGTTATTTAAAGCATCAGAATTTTTTGGCTCAATTAATAGTGCTTTTTTGTATGAAGCAATGGCATCATCATAGTTGCCATTATCTCTGTAAGTTACACCAAGGTTATTTAAAGCATCAGAATTTTTTGGCTCAATTAATAGTGCTTTTTTGTAGGAAGCAATGGCATCATCATAGTTGCCATTATCTCTGTAAGTTAACCCAAGATTATTCCAAGTATTAAAGTCTTCTGAATTAAGACTAATTGCATCCAGATATGAGTTGATAGCATCATTGAATTGACCAAGATCTCTTTGAACATTTCCAAGATGATTAAAGGTCGTTGGATAGTCCGGCCTTATTTTGATTGCTTTTTCATAGCACTTCATTGCTTTGTTCAATTGAACAAGGTCTCTAAATACATTGCCAAGATTATTATGTGCCTCTATAAAATCTGGTTTTATGGCAATTGCCTTTTTATATGATTTAACAGCTTTATTTAATTGGCCCATACTCTTATGCGCAATACCAAGGCTGTTGTATCCCTCCGCAAAGTTAGATTTGAGCTTTAATACTTTCTCAAAATGCTTGATCGATTCAGGCATTCCAAGACTCTGAAAGGTAAGACCAAGACTGTAATGTGCCTCTAAATATTCAGGCTTAACTTTTAAAGCATTTTTAAAACTTTTTAGTGCTAATTCAAATTCACCAAGCTCTCTATATACATTTCCAAGATTATTATGGGCTTCGGCATGATCTGGCTCATATTTAAGGGAGGTCTTGAAACAATCAACCGCATCATCAAACTTTTTCATATTATGAAGGGTACCGCCTAGGTTATAGTGAGCTTTTGCATAATCAGGTTTAACTTTAATTGCCTTATTGTAGAATTTTGCTGCAATATCATACTTGCCTAGCCCATCCTGGCATGCACCCATAATATTAAGTATTAATGAGTTATTAGGATGATCCCTTAGTAATTTTTCAACTAATTCTAATGCCTCTGGAAATAAATTATTAGAAATAAGATTGATAACATTGCTAATCTCTGATTGTAATAGTTTGTCTTGAACCATATTTTAAATTTTTAATCCAGGCCATCAATTAGTGGTTGTAAATAAGCTTCATATTTTTTCCACTCTTCAGAACTACCTTGATAAATTTTTTGTTTAACTTGAAGGGCGCTAGTAGTCTGGACATCAATCTGATTATTATAGAATTCAAGACAATTTGGATCCCAATCTAGATCACAATATTGTAATAATTTTCTGGTCTCATCTTCATGGTTGAGTGTTAAGTCCTCATAGCAAACATCATATATTTTATTTGGAAATAGCTGATTCCAAAAATTCATCAAATCTTTATATGAATTATAATATTTTGCTAAATCTAACATACTATATGAAAAGCCCATACCAACCCCACTAAAGTAATTTTTATAAATTGACCAACAGGTTGCCATTGCGTCGCGACTAATATGAATAATTTTTGCTTCTGGAAAGGCTTTTAAAATAAAGCCAATATGCTCAAAGTTGATAGGCATTTTGTCAGTAATGACATTTTCTTCAAAATGATTACTATTTAGAAACTCTGAATATTTATGACGAATAAGCATGCAGCTTTCTTCAGAAAATTCTTTATTATGTATTAAGTAATCATCAAGCAACTCATTAATTACTTTAATCAATGCAGCTGATTCACCACCTCCATATACTAGACAATGACTACAAATTATTTGTTCTAATAAAGTTGTCCCTGATCGAGGCATTCCAACTATAAATATTGGTCTTTTTATTAGGGGCTTAAACATTAATGACATTTCAATTACGCTCTCAGATTCAAAAATTTTTTTATATATCTTGTGTTTATTCTGATCTTCTTTAAAAGAATAATTTAATTCTTTCTTGCGCAGTTGGTTACCTTCATTTAATACTTCAAATAATTTATCATTCTCACCTATATCAGCATAGGCTTTTGCCAATGCAAAATATAAATTTATTCTGTCATATTGACTGGAGTTTTTAATAGATAGTAAAGAATTCATATGCTCAATTCTCTTATCACCTTTTTCATAGGTTATTATCGTACTTAAATTTCGATGAACTGTTGTAAATCCTGGATCAATTTTTAGCGCAGATTCATAACAAAAAGATGCTCTATCAATTTGATTACGTGCAATAAAGAGATTTCCTAGATTGTTATAAGCATCTTTAAGATTAGGGTTTATTCTTAGAGCGGTTTCATATGCTTTAATAGCGCTATCATTATGTCCATGATCTTGGTAACAGATACCCAGATTAAAATAGGCGTTAAAGTAATCAGGCTCAATAGAAAAAGCTTTTTTATATGACTTAACAGCCTTATCATATTCATGAAGCCAATAATAAGCATTTCCTAGGTTATTGAAAGCCTCTGCATACTCTGGATAAACTTTTATTGCTTTCTCATAGGATTGAACTGCTTTTTCAGCTCACCAAGACTCTTATAAACATTACCAAGATTATTAAGGGAGTCAATATCATTTGGGTTAAGAAAGACAGCTTTTTTATAAGAATCAGCAGCATTATTGAATTGATCTAATTCACTATATGTGAGTCCTAGATTACTATAAGTTTCTGCATAATCAGGATTTAGTGTAAGTGCTATTTTATAGCGCTCGATTGCTTCTTCTAGCTTACCAAGATCTCTAAGAACGTTTCCAAGATTATTATGCGTTGTAGGATAGTCTGGTTGGATAGAAATTGCTTTTTCATAGGAATTAACTGCCTCATCTAATTTGCCAAGATCTTTCAAAACATTTCCTAGATTATTATAAGCTTCATGATAATTTGAATTAAGATTGAGTGCTTTTTTGTATGACTTAGTTGCATCAATCAATAAGCCTTGATTTTTTTGAGCAACTCCAAGATTATTATGAGCTTCAGCAAAGTCTGGCTTAATTAATAAGACTTTTTTTAAATAATTAATCGACTCAGGATTTTCAAGATCTTCCAAAGTAAGACTGAGGCTATAAAGCGCCTCAACATAGTCAGGATTAATAATTATTGCACTTTCATAGGAATTAGCTGCATCCTCAAGATCTCCAAGCTCCTTATATACATTACCCAGATTATTGTGAGCTTCTGCATAATCAGGTTCATATGAAATTGAAGCCTTATAGGAGCTAACTGACTCTTCAAGTTGTTGAAGATCATGAAGGGTGCCAGCTAAATTGAAATGTGCTTTAGCATAATCAGGTTTAATTTTAATTGCTTTTTTATATAACACTAAAGCTCGATTATGCTTTCCAAGGCCTGCATTACAAGCACCAGCAATATTAAGTAGTAATGAGTTATTAGGGTTAGAAACAAGTAACTTAGTGCTAAGATCTAAAGCATCCCTATAAAGGCCATTTGATACTAGATCAATAGCACTATTAATCTCTGACTGAGAGGGGTCATTTGAAATCATATTCTAACTTTTGTAATAATTTAAACCTGAAATGAGAGGCTGGAGGTAAGACTCATATTTTTTCCAAACTTCAGAGCTACCTTGATACATCTTTTGCCTTACTTGAAGAGCACTTGTAGTTTTAACTTCTGATTTATTTTCATAAAATTTAAGGCAATTTTCATCCCAATCTAGTTCACAATATTCAAGCATTCTACGAGTTTCATATTCTTGATTTATAGTAAGATTTTCATAAGAAATGTCAAAGATTTTATTTGGAAATTTTTTATACCAGAAAGACATTAAGTCTTTATACAGAAAATAATATTGAGCTAAATCATCCTGATTAAATGAATAACTATTCCCATTAAAATAATATTTATAGATTGACCAGCAAGTTGCCATAGGATCTCTATTCATATGAATAACTTTAGCTTCAGGAAAAGATGAAAAAATAAAACCAATATGACGGAAATTTAATGGCATCTTATCTAAAAAAATAACCTCTTGAGCCTTAAAACTTGATAGGAAATTAAAATACTTTTCTCGCACACTATGAAAATCTTTCTTTGAAATCCCCTTTTTTGAAGATGATTTAATCAATAATGGAACAATATATTGAGTCAATTGTGTTAACTCACCTGCACCATAAACTTCTTTATGATTGCCAATAATTTGATGAACTAAAGAGGTCCCTGAGCGAGGCATTCCAACAATAAAAATTGGCCTTAAGGATGATGGTTTTATTTTTAATTGAGTAGGAGAATTAAATATTTCTTTAATTAAACTAAATTTTTTGTAATCTTTTTCAATGACATAGCTTAATTCTTTCTTACGTAAACTATTTGCCTCATTTAAAAATATAAATTGCTCTTTTATATTATCAAGCTTTTCATGTACATGAGCTAAAGCAAAATTTAAACCAATCCGATCATTTAAACTAAGATCTTGGATAGACAATAATGACTCCATTTTCTTAACTCTTGGATTGTTTTGTTCAAACTTAAAATCCTTACATAAATGATAATGAGCATCTCCCCAATCTGGCCTCAAGTTTATTGCTTTTTCTATATTCTTTATGAACTCAGACTTATTGCCTATGTCTTTCTGGCATATCGCAAGATTAAAATATGCATTATCATAATTTGAATTAATTGAAATAGCTTTTTCAAAGCATCTAATGGCATCGATCACTCTTCCTGAATCACTAAAAGCAAGACCAAGATTATTGTGTGCTTCTGCAAAGTTTGGGTTATAGGCAACTGCCCATTCTAAATTTTCAATAGCTGCATCAAGTTGTTCTTTATCATTTTTAAGAATATTGCCAAGATTATTATAGGCATCAGGATAATTTGGTTGAATTGATATAGCCTTTTTGTAACTCTCAATTGCCTCATCAATCATTTTATTCTCCATAAGTACAGAACCAAGATTAAAAAATGCTTCTGCATAATCAGGTTTAAGTTCGACTGCAATCTTAAACATCTTAATAGAACCATCTAATTGACCTAATTGTCTATAGCATGCTCCAATTAGATTGAATAGTAATGGAACATTCGGATAAATTTCGTTCAATGCTTTTATTTGAACTATCGCTTCTTCAAACTTACCCTGAGAATATAGAGACATTACTTTATTGATTTGTTCTCGAGATAAAATAGGATTCTTATTTTTCATAAAGGACTTTCCATATTGCTTTAAAACAAAACAAATACTGCTAATTTACCAACCTATATTTAATGTTTTTCTCTCAAAATATTATTAGGGATAAAAAATTATTTTAAACGAGGTTCTTTGACATGCATTAGTCTTTATTATAGTTGATACCAATTAAATGAAAATTGAAAAACTAGTATAGCTTTATGAATTAAATGAAAATTTTCGAATAAAATAATGTCACTAAATATTGAAATAAATACTACTCAAGTCTTTTTAAAATATAAACTCATTAATAATGTCATTAAAAACTGAACGTCAACTCATTCGAGCAAAAAAACTTGTCAAAAAAGGCAAGTTTGATAAAGCTAAAGAAATTTATACGTCCATCCTAAAAATTTCTCCTAATAACCAAATAGCAAAAAATGAATTTTTTGCATTAGAGCAAATTCAAGTTAAAAATCCAGCCAAAGCTCAACTTGACAATGTCATGGATTTATACTCTTCTGGACATATAAAGGAGTCATTATCAGCTGTTAACCTGATGATACAAGATCACCCTAACGAACCAATATTATTTAACATTAGTGGCGCATGTTTCAGTTCTATTGGTCCAATTGATTCAGCAATTCAAGCCTTTAAAACAGCAATTTCCCTTAAACCAGAATATTCTGAAGCTCATTATAATCTCGGTGTTGTGTTCCAAAAAAATAGCCAGAATGATGATGCATATAATTGCTATGAGAAAGCAATAAAAATCAATCATGCTTATCCGCAAGCCCATAATAATTTAGGGATGATTGACCTTAAAAGAAGAAAGCTTGATGCAGCAGTTAAATGCTTTGAGTGGGCAATAGCATATAGTCCTAACTATGTTGAAGCTCACAATAATCTAGGAGCAGCATTTCAAGAACTTATGTTGTTTGAAAAAGCCAAAGAACAGTATGAAAAAGCATTATTAATCAATCCAAAATTTGCTCCAGCATTAAATAACTTGGGTGCAGCCTGCGAAATATTTGGTCTTACAGAACAGGCATTTAACAACTACACCAATGCAATAAATGAAGACCCAAACTACTCTGAAGCCCATCGAAATTTAAGTGTAATAAAAAAATACAAGAAAAATGATACTCAAATTAATCAAATGGAATCACTTTACAAAAAAACTCATTTGACAATCACTGATAGAAGAAACTTGTGCTTTGCTTTAGCAAAAGTTTATGACGATTTAGGCGAAAATGATCAATTCTTTAAGTTTCTTAATGAAGGTAATGATTTGAGAAAACAAGAATTAAATTATAAATTTTCTTCTAGTCAAAAAACTCATGATGGCCTTTTAAAAGCTTTCAAAAAAACGCCAAATATCTTATATGAATCAGTACAAAAAGAATCAAACATCCGACCAATCTTTATTCTTGGAATGCCAAGATCAGGAACTACATTAGTTGAACAGATTATTGCTAGCCATGAAAAGGTCCATGGAGCTGGTGAATTAAACAACTTAAAAAATATTGTTACTCCACTTTTAGAAAATCATTTCAATAGCAATAATAAAACTATAAATCAAGATGACATTGAACTCATTCGAAAACAATATTTAGACTCACTTATTAAATTAAATTCTAAAGAAAAAATATTAACTGACAAGATGCCTATGAACTTTAAGTTTATAGGGTATATCTTATCAGCAATCCCTGAAGCCAAGATTATTCATGTTAAAAGGGATGCTAGAGCTACTTGTTGGTCTAACTATAAGCATTATTTTAGTTCTGGAAATGGATTTACTTTTAATCAAAAAGATTTAGCAAAATACTTTGGACTTTATTCAGAACTTATGAACTATTGGCATAAGCTATTCCCAGATAAAATTTATGAATTAAGTTACGAAAAATTAACTGAGAACCAAAAACAAGAAACCGAAAAACTTTTAAAGTACTGTGATCTGAATTGGGATAAGAACTGTCTTAATTTTCATAAAAATACACGTGCAATTAAAACTGCAAGCTCCTCACAAGTTAGAAAAAAAATGTACCAAGGAAGCTCTGAGGCCTGGAAAAAATATGAACCAAATCTGCAGCCTCTTTTAGAAGGACTTAAATCTTACTAGCTTTTTTTCTTGAGTTTCAGTGTTTTTTTAATTATCATTCTATTTTTAATTATCTTATACTCTTTGTTATGAGATTTGATTTTGTCCCTTTTTTTAATCCTGGCGAAAATATCCCGTGGAATCGCGTCGTTAAGATGATGAGAGAACAAACGAATCTTGCTGAGCAAGCTGACTATACAACTGTTTGGCTTACTGAACATCACTTTGCTCATAATGGCTATCTAAATGCCCCTCCAAACCCCATAATGATGTCACTTGATTTAGCTTCTCACTCAAAAAAAATTAGAGTGGGTCAAGCACCCATAGTTCTTCCAGACTGGCATCCTTTAAGAGTTGCAGAAGATGTAGCACTTCTGGACAACATGACAGAAGGAAGAGTAGACTTTGGTGTTGCTAAAGGGATTAATGAAAGAGTAACGCTGCAATTCAATCAAGAAGCTGATCGTCGTAATAATGAGAAAAGTTATAGACTCTTTATGGAGTCTCTTGAGGTCATTTTAAAAGCTTGGACGCAAGATCCTTTCAAACATAAAGGAGAATTTTATGAGTTTCCTGTGCCTGGTTGGAAAGAAACAAACCGCTTTCTAATGCCCCTTGAGAAAGAATACCACTCAAATGATGGGGAGTATACTGGAATGTATATCCATCCTAGGCCTTACCAAGACCCTCATCCTCCAGTATGGCTAATGTCAAACTCCCCTCATACCTATAAACTGGCAGCTGAGAGGGGCTTTAAGGTCATAGGAATGTCAAGCCCTCCTGGAAAACTTGTGAGCTGCTGGGATGCATATGCTAATGCAGAGTCAAATGATGGAACAGATCATCAAAGAGGTGATGGCGTAGGAGTATGTACTGTTATTTATGTTGCTGAAACTATGGAGCAAGCTGACAAAGATGTAAGGGCTGCAATTAATGGTTACTATGAATATCTCAGCGGCTCAAGGCCAGAGGGAAGCTGGACTCGAAAAGCCTACCTTGATGATGATGCTAACCCAACGGATGAAGACCTGAATGGTGAGTGGTTTGATTTTCTTATGAAGTACGAACTGATCTGGGTTGGAGATGCTAACTATGTCTCTGAAAAAATTCAAAAGTATCATGAGTCAATAGGGCTTAAGCACATTATGCTACTGCAGCAATTCCCGGGCTTTGATTATCAAAAAATACTCAAGAGCATGACCCTTTTCTCTGAGAGAGTGATGCCTAGATTTAATCCAGATGGATCTTAAGAATTAGGAGAGTTAACTCATGCTAGAACTTTGGGGAAGAAAAAATGCCAATCAAGTGATTCAAGTCCTTTGGACGCTTTCTGAGCTTGGAGTTGAGTTCAAGAGACACTCCATAGGCACTGAGACTGGTGATCTTGAAACCAGAGAATATAAATCTCTTAACCCAAACTCTAAAATACCCACCATTCGAGATAACGGCTTTGTAATTTGGGAGTCTCACGCAGTCATTCGTTACCTTGCAAGGCAATATGGTCTCGGGAGCTTGTATCCTGAAGATCCTCAAAAAGCAGCCATATCTGATCAGTGGATGACTTGGTCAACTGATAGCTTTATCGGGACATTTTTCCCTGTTTTTTGGCAACTTGTAAGGACTGAAGAGAAAGACAGAGACCATGCTAAAATTGCTGAAATGGCTCAGCAAAGTGGTAATATTCTTAAAGTGCTTAATGAGCATTTAATTCACAATAACTTTGTTGCTGGAGATCAGTTCTCTTTTGGAGACATCCCGCTAGGTGTTTTAATTCATAAATATTTTGTTTTAGATATCGAAAGGCCCCCACTTCCAGGCATTGAAGCTTGGTACGAGAGGCTTAAAGAGCGTCCAGCCTTCAGAGAACATGCAATGCAGCCCTTTGGTAACTCCCCATCAGAATTCTTTGCCCTTCAAGCCAAGGGTGAGGAGACATCATAATAGGTAAATAATATGTCAATCTTTAACGCACAAACTAGCAAAGAAGAAACAGGAATAACCCCTAATCTTTTGGATGCAATTACCGATGCGTACAACAGGAATGATATCGATGCTGTCATGTCTTTCTTTGCTGAGGATGCAGTCTTTGATCATGCAGCTGGGCCTAATATCAATGGCACCCGCTTTGAGGGCCTAGAGACAATCAGAGGCATCTTTCAAGGCCTCTTTAATAACGTCGAAAGTGTTCAATGGAAACTAATTGATACCAGGGTATCAGGTGACAAAGCTTACTGTGAGTTTCATCGCATTGCTAAACTAAAGTCAGGTGAGGTTCAAGATTTTTTGAGTATCGATGTTTTAACGTTTAGGGACGGGCTAATCATTCATAAGGATACTTACTATAAAAATAGAAACAGTTAATGTATAAGGAATAAAAATGGCAAGAGCAATACCGATTGACCCAATACTCGAGAAGGGTTACAACGTTAGACTTCTGGTTGAAGATTTCGATAGCCTCATTGAAAAATGGTCTAACAGAAGTGAAAAATTTAGAGAGACAGTCGACTCTTCCTTAGACTGTCAGTACGGAAATGGAGAGAAAGACAAACTGGATATCTTTAGGTGCGGTAAACCTAATGCACCATTATTCATCTTTGTTCATGGTGGCTATTGGCAAAGAGGAGACAAGTCAGTTTACAGCTTCGTAGCTGAATCCTTTGTGAGCTCAGGCATCGATGTAGCGCTTATTGGTTATCAATTGTGCCCGAGTGCTAGTATGACGAATATCGTTGATAAAATTCGTGAGGCAGTTATATGGATTTGGAACAATGCTGATGATTACGCCATATCAAAAAATCGAATCAACGTCTCTGGTCACTCAGCTGGAGGACACATTACGGGAATGATTCTTGCGACTGACTGGAAAGAAATTTCAGAAGAACTCCCCTCTGACATCGTTAAAACTGGAGTCCCGATCAGCGGGCTTTATCAATTAGATCCAATCAGGGAGACAACCATAGCAGATGCCCTTGGTTTGGATGATGAAGAGAGTAAAGAACTAAGTCCTCATTTCTTTAAGCCCAAAACTGATGCTCCAATTCTGGTTACTCTAGGCGGAGGAGAAACCCCTGAGTTTCATTGGCAGACAGATCATTTTGTAGATAAATGGAAAGAACACAGAGCGCCACTTGATTACTTTGCTGAGCCCGAGGTTGACCACTTTGGTGTCGTAGAAAGACTGGCAAATAAAGAATCTCAAATATTTAAAAAAGTAAGAGATTGGATTTTATAGCTTTCATAACCTCTTAATCTAAAGGGTGGCACTTGCAATCAAAATAATTATTTAAGCGAGAGAGAGCAGCCATTAGTGAATGTTCACTGTAATTATAACGGCCTAATATTAAGGAGATGATTGCAAGTTGCCAAAACTAGCCGTAATGATTCATTAAATCAGCAATTCTTTTTAAAAAGATGGCATGCTCACAAGCCTCTTCTGATGAGTAAACTTCTTCCTGAATGTCAACTGGAACGCCTCGAATTCCTGATACGATTCCAATCTTATACTGCTCAAACATTCGAACACAAATGGTGACGTATTTGCCAGCCATTGGAGCTCTTCTCATCTTGTCAAGAATTTTTCTAAGATCATGGCTATGTTCAATCGCTGATCTCCCATTGGAGGGAGCATTACCTACTGGACTATTTCTATGTTCTGCGATTAATTTTCTTCGTGATTCATCATCGAATAAAAGTGGCATCACATAAGTCCTAGTTATATAGTCATCTGTCTCTGTATGAGATTCATTTGCCATTACTCCTTTTTCTTTATCTAACATCTTTTAATCCTCATTAATTAATAGTTTTAATGGTTTCTGCATGGTACTGATTCTCCTCGTTCTTCTTTCAAACGAATGGCTTCATCTTGAGCCTCTCCAGGCGAACCAAATACTTTATCCTCAAAGAGAATTAGTGGCTTTGCACGGTCAGCATTTAATTGCCCCACGCACCACTCCTTTCCTTCGATTGTACAAACTGCAACATAAGCTCCAGCAATTGGGCCATAGTGCCTGTTATTAAGAGTGAATAAGCATTCTGCTAAATCACTGACTTTATCCTCATCCAAAGAACTTATAACATCCTTCTCTAAATCATTAAGAGGCAAAGTACTTGTCCCAACAACTGACTTACCAACAGGTGGGTCCATCATATCGGGATGCTTATTTGAAGTCATATTTATTTCTCCTTTATCAATTTATTAAGGCAATGGGCCTTCTTTTAAAAAGCCTCGAATTGCATTCTCAGTAATACGAGAGACATTATTATTGTAGTTATTGTGAGAAAGACTGCCACACCAAGACAATGAGCCAGGCGCAAAAACGCCGCCATCATTTGGTGTTTTATAGAAAATCATATCTGCACGAACCATTGGATTTTCAGTTCCTCCGCCGTGATAGCCTCGCACAGAAAAGTGAATTTCTTCGTTAACTTGAAGCATCAAATTGGTATGGCCAACAGAATGGGCTAATAAATATGAATCATGAGGAGTTCCAAATTCAACATCATATCGATCTAACTCCAAACCAGCAGCACCGCCGCCAACAAGACCAAAATCACCAATCTTTTCACCATTACCTACGCCTTCCATAATCCAAGCAGTTTCTGGTCTTTCACTATCTTTATCTCTAACGTAGTAAGAGGAAACATCAAAACCGTAAGCAGTAAAGGTTAACCCGCATAACTTACTAGGGATTCTCCCACGTGCACGCCACATGCCTCCATATTTGCCGTCAAATGCATTATTATATTCTCCTGGATTGGCAGTCCAAGCCCTTGTCCCTGCTTCCCCTTTTCGAACCTCAATAATATTTGTATTATCTGGATGATATTCACTACACCAGTAAAAACCATTTGCGCCTAAATAAATCCATCGCCCACCATCCTGCTGATACTTTTCATAAGCAGAAAACATTTTTTCTGAAGTATATTCAGGATGACTTCCAGTAAGTACGGTTTGATATTTATTTAATAATCCAACACCCTCTCTATGTAAATCTTCATCAGTATGAATATCAAAATCAAAGTTTTTCGCCTCAAGCCAGTCAACAAGATGTAGGTCACCATTAAGCTGCCATAATGATGGAGACAACCAATGACGATATTTAGGACGCATATTCAATATGGGTCTGAGCCTGGACGAGTAACAAACACCGCTTCCATCTGAATGGAGTGAATATGTCGAAAGACCATACTCTCTATGCTCATTTAAATATAGATCAGCAGCAGTCATAACAGGAACTTTTCCAGCCAACAGCTCTGCTACAACACAGTTTGTACAAAGATTATCATTTGAGTATGCTATATATGAATTGGTTGGAAGAATAAAAGCCAATTTTGAAGTAGTTTTTCCTCTAGGTGGCCGAATCACAAAAGGAATGTAATCCTCTGTTTCTGGAGAGTCCTCTCCCCCAATTCTTAAACGAGCAGCATAAACTCCACTCTTTAGGCCTTCTGGAATTTTTAATTCAAAATCAACATCCCAACGAGCATCATCTATATCGTCATCATGAAAATGAATTGCGCCATACTCTTCAGGCTTATGGTGATAAATAATCTCATCACCAGTCCAATTGAAACCAGTCATTGCCCTTACAGGCATATTTATAATTGAACCATTAAGCATTGAAGGCGATGTATCAATAATACAAGTGGAAGCAATATTTGTAGTTATATTGGCATGAAAGTCCCACGCTCCAACCACATCACTTCTTAATTCAGCTTTACAACCTTGGTAGCCTCTTGCCAAAGATTCGATTTCAGACCTTGATAAAGCTCTTCTAGAGAGCCTTGGGCGATCAATTTTGCCATTATAAGTATGAGCCTGTTCAGGCAATTCAATGGGCTCAATAATTTCCTTAAAATGTCCTCCACTAATATGCCTACCTGATCTCTCATGCTTTGTACTTGCCGCCATAAGAAATGGCGCATCATTAATGCCTGGCTTAATACTGTTGATGGACTCAACAACAGCTGTTGTATCTTCAGCAGGGTTAAGTAACCCTTGGCCAAGACCGCCATTTGTAGAGGTTACAACAGGCTCTTGAAATAACGTCACTTTTCCAGTTCTAGCGTCATAGCTAACTGCCGCAAGATACCAAACCTTTCGTAACAGTTTTTTATCACTGGAAAGCTTCATAACCTGACCACTACCATCACCTATTTCAACTGATAGACAATTATGTTCATCAATAAATAATCCGTAACCGCTTTTACTTTCCTCTACCCATTTTGTTAAAACGCCCTGGCGTCCTTTTTGTGGCGTTCCAAGACCAACAACGGGCGTGGTTGGAAAAATATAACACTGAAGCGTAAAACTCTCAACATTCAATCTCTCATCTTGAGGCACAATCACATACGAACCCCCATGGATTCTTTGGTTTCTTCCAGGATAACTTTTATTACAATCAGCTTGAATTTCCTCTTCCTTGTAGCCAGGGCCTTCTGGATTAGTATCTCCATGAATCAAACGAACGATTTGTGTTTCATAAACCTCATTATTTTCAGAGTTAATATAAAATTGTATGTTATCCCCAGGACAAACTGAATATTTGTCACTATAACCAGTAATTCTCAACATAATATTTCCTTAATTTTTTTAATTAAAAGTTAATTTTTTTAAGCTTCCTCAGCATCTATATCTTGGCTATTGTCTTCATCTTTTTTATAGTCTCCAAGAATATTCTTTATATTGCTTATTTCTTTAGAGGACATTCCAATTTCATCTAAAAGATTGTCAATGAATGGAACTTGGGCTCTATAACGCATTGCAGCATTTACAATGTTGTCAGGTAAATTTCCATCACCATTGCCCCCCGACCCCTCAAAATTGGCATTATTGCTGTTTGAATTAAATCCTGGCATTCCGTTAAGCTCATAGATTTTGATATCATCAATATTTTCCATTGGCTTAACTGCTTCACGAATAATGGAATCAAGATTTCTTGCCAACTCCATCCTAAGATCACTTTGCCTATTTTCATCGCTGCGAGCATTCTCAGCTTCATTAAGCAGTAATCGCCCTGAAGCATCTACTTCATAACGTAGTTTGCTAGCAAGTGTGGCATATTTTTCAGCCTGTTCACGTTCTTGTGCAGCCTCTTTTTCAGCTCTTGCAAGGGTTGTAATTTGTATAGCTTCACTCTCACCCTCCTTTTCAGCATTAATCAACTGTAGCTTCTTATCTCGCTCAGCAACCTCAACATCCTGAGCAGATTGAACTTGCTCCTCTGCAACCACCATTTGGGCTCTAGCATGCTCTTTAGTTTCTTCTGCATTAAGCACCTCTACAGTTTTAGCAATAATTTCAAGCTCACGATCCTTCTCTTCTATTTCAAGCTTCCTTCTCTTTTGAATCTCAGACGCTTGAGCCAACTGATCATTTTCAATTCTTGAAATTTCTATAGCTCTTTGCTGTTGGATCTGTAATTTCTTAACTTCCTCTTGGGCACTAATTTGTGCTTGCTCTGCTTCTATATAACGCTCCGACTCTACTTTAAGAACCTCAGCTTTTTGCTTAGCTCTTTGAGAGGCAATTTCCTCTTCTTGTTTTAGTCTTGCAAACTCATTTTCTTTTTGAATTTCCAATGCTCTAATTTCAGCTTCAAGATTCTTTTGCTTTATATCAGTTTCAGTCTTTCTTTCAACTTCATTCCTTAGTCTTTTGCGCTCCTCTATCTGCAGTGTTAGCTCATGCTCTCTCAATGAACGTTCAACCTCAATTGTATCTTGCTGCTGTATTCTTGCTTTTTCAATATTCTCAGCAGATTGAATTCTAGCTTCTTCCGCTAAACGCTCCTGCGTTGCAGTTTCAATAGCCATTTCAGTTCGCTCTTTGTCACGCTGCTTAGCAATCTCTCGCTCCTGCAATAACCTTGAAAACTCTCTTTGTTGATCGATTTCAAGAGCCTTTTGCTCAGCCTCAAGATTTTTTGCTCTTATTCTTATTGTTGTATCTTGCTCAATATCATTACGCTTCTTCTTTCCAGCTTCTATTTGCTCTGTTAGCTGGGTTAAACCTTCTGCGTCAAATGCATTAGATGGGTTAAATACCTCCAATCCAGCCTGATCCAAACTAGTTAAAGAAACAGCTTCAAGCTCAAGTCCAGTAGCCCCTAATGACTCAGCAACAATAACTTTAACTGCTTTAATATATTCACCTCTCTTCTCTTGAATCTCTTCCATTGTCATTTGAGCAGCCACAATACCTAGTGCATCGACAAATCGACCTTGAACTAATTCTCTTAAACTTTCAGGCTCCATGGTTCTCTTGCCTAATGTTCCTGCTGCAATAGATACGGCTTCTTTTGATGGTGTTACGCGCACATAAAATTCGGCAACAATCTCAACACGCATTCTGTTTTGAGTAATAAATGACTTATCACCACCCCGCTTAACCTCAATCCTCAACGTACGCATTCCAACTGTAGTGATGTTATGAATGATTGGTAACACAAAAGCACCACCACTCAGAATAACCTTCTCACCTCTAAGTCCAGTTCTAACGAAAGAAACTTCTTTAGATGACCTGCGATATAACCAATGCAACAAATAAACAAAAATTGCAATTGCTAATGCTGTAAGAATAATGGCTGCAATAATATCTGCACCAGTCATAATTATTTCTCCTTATAAAATTTGTATGTATTATTTTTCACGCTACTTGCTCTCATTTATCAGCTGAGTGTCATTCATTGCAGCTCGATAAATTACAAATCCAAAAATTACTTTATTTAAAAAATCACTTAAGTTATAGACAATATTTAAGCTATTAACATCGATACCCCCTCCAAGATTATTTATAAAATAACCCAGTGGGTATATTGCCCAACCTATAGTCAAAATCAATCTCAGTCCATTAAAAGCCATATGCGTTGCTTCATTTCCACTTTCTATATTGGCTCGTCCAGCTTCACCCATATAAAGCTCTCCAAGAATATAGAGCCAACCTACTACGCCTATGATGAATCCCAGTGTTGCACTCATATATCCTGCTGCACCTAGAAACTCACCTATAACCATCACTAAAGATCCAATCAATAAACGCCAAAATAATGCTGACGAAACTTTCGTCACTGCTGACAAAATAATATAAAACAAAACAATTTGCATTGTATGTGTGAGTATCCAGTCTAAATATCTGAGAATGATTGGAGCCGAACCTGTGTCAACCCACATAGTCTTAACATAATGGTAGAAAACTGCTGAAATTAGCATGACTACACCCAGCAAAGTCATGGTTGTGTGCCATCTGCTAGCAACCTTTGTTCTCTCAAGTAAAAAGAAAATTGACGCACCAATCATTGCCATAGATAGAAGCCAAAAAGTTCCCCCTACAATGTCCGTTGGTAATAATGTGCTGTTCATAAAAAATCCTTAGTTTTAAATTCTATTTTTATTACTATTACTTCTAAATTATTTAAAAAACAAATTTTTAATAACTTTAAAAACCTAAACGATTACAAAAAATTTATAGAGCCTAAAAAGTCATTTTTAAGCTCTATAAAAGTTATCTACTTATGAATTTGGATCATATGCTTCTGGATCCGCAGGTCTTAAGAAGAAATTATCAAGGTAGTCTGAACTACCCCAAATATCTATACCTGGGTTATACCAATCAGTAGAGTTTCTATCACAATCTTCACCCATCATCGCTTCAACATCAGCAAAAGTGATCTTGCGAGGTGGGACTAGGATAGATTGAATCTTAGGACCTTGTCCCTGTAAAGTACGCATCATGATATTCCAACCAAGTTCAATATCATCACCTGGAGGCCATGTTTGAATGGCGGCACTAATGTAATCTGGATTTTTACGCCAGTAACACAATGCACCTAACTCACCACCAATTGACAATGGAACCATTTCACGACCAGACTGTTGAAGAGCAGCCAATACTCCTGTTTCACCAGAAGACTGAACTGCCATTCCATCTAGTTGTCCAGGATGAGTCGCTAACCATTTTTGCGTTTCAGCTTGACCAACTTGTGATGTCCACATATGCGCAATTTGACCTGTAACTTTAATATCTGGATATCTTGATAATCCATCTAAAACACCACGGTTCTGCGAGTCAGAAGCTGAAAATCCAGGAATACCTTCAATTACAAGTACATTTCCTTTACCATCGATCTCTTCTGCCATCCATGTACCGACATCAAATCCGGCCTGGTGATAGTTAACTGATGAGTTAACTGAAAGTGGTGATGTTGTATACCCAGTGAATGAAAACACTGGCACACCTCTATCAAATGCATATTGGATTGCTTGATTAAGTGCGGTTGGGTTTGAACAACAAATAATAATAGCATCCACACCTTGATCAACTAACTGTCTAATTTGTTGAATTTGAAGTGAGTCTTTAAGATTTGATTGTGTAACAACAATATCATTAAGCAAACCAAGCTCTTGCCACTTTGGCTTAAGTTCGTTCATTAAACGACCCATAGCACCTTTTCTCCAAGTGTTGCCTGCGTAAGTACTTGCATAACCCACAGTCCAAGGTGGCGAACGATCACTTTTCCACTCCCTGAAAGCACTGTCATCTAATGGCTGCATTGAGTCCATTAAGTCCATGTTGTATACTGAATCAGTAATACTTTTTGGAAGTTCTTCAACCCCAGCAAGAGTCATCGTTGAAAATCCTAACGATAAGATACATG
The DNA here is from genome assembly GCF_059512465.1 of Candidatus Pseudothioglobus sp. uisw_142. Classification (NCBI taxonomy): domain Bacteria; kingdom Pseudomonadati; phylum Pseudomonadota; class Gammaproteobacteria; family Pseudothioglobaceae (SeqCode); genus Pseudothioglobus (SeqCode); species Candidatus Pseudothioglobus sp. uisw_142. The sequence continues at coordinate 482,334 of NZ_CM183452.1, read as the reverse complement.
CTAGAGTAAGTTTTATAACTTTTTGCATTTTTATCTCCTTTTTTTGACAAGTATGATTACTTGTTTTTATTACTTTATAAATGCCTTGATTTATAAGCTATTAAAGCCTTTAAAGCAATTTTACATAGTCTAAAGTATATATGAGTATATCATATCGCATTCAATAGTCAACAAAAGTATGTATTTAATATTAATTTAGATCCATTCGTATGTATACATATATAAAGTATGCAGTTCCTCCCACCTATTAATAAAAAAAATCATGTACAATCAATGCGAAACGCCCTTTTAGCTCAAGGATTAAGCGTTACATATTTAATTACTATAGAGACTTAATTGAGACATGGAAAAACAAAATCAAGACAATGCAATTCGTTATCAAATTGTTATAGCTGATGATCACGCCCTAGTTCGTGGTGGTTTAGAGTTGGTTGTAAAGATGGCAGTTCCAAATTCAGATATATTTCAAACAAATAGCTTTGATGAAACTTTAAAAGTTCTTTCAGATGAGAATTCAATCGACCTTCTACTGCTGGATTTAATGATGCCAGGCATGGATAGTGAAAAAAGTATTCAAAACATCACTAAAAATTATCCAGGTGTGCCCATAGTTATTGTCTCTGTTAAAGAAGATTTTGACTCGATTCATATGGCTATTTCTTCTGGCGCATCAGGCTATATTCCTAAAACTTCTTTGCCAGAGGTAACAATTAGCGCTATAAAACTTGTTTTAGCAGGTGGAGTATATATACCTCCTCACGTTTTAAATTCCAAAATTGACACTACAAAAGAACAATCTGTTGAACAATCAAACACTCTCAATAAAGCTAAGATTTTATCTAAAAGGCAGGAGGAAGTTTTTAACCTAATTAAGATTGGAAAATCAAATCAATCAATTGCAACTGAACTTAATTTAACCATTCCAACAATCAAAATGCATGTCTCAGCAATATTTAAAAAACTTGATGTAAAAAACAGAACTGAAGCAGTTGCTAAATATTCTGACATGCAAAGAGTCTCAGAACTTATCTCCTAATTTCCATTGCAATACAATGAAAAATGTCAACGAAACTTTTAATTTTTTTCATACCTTAAGAGCTTTCAATGTATCTTCATTTATCTTATTAATTCTTTTAACCTTAATTAATATATCCACATTGCATGCTTCTGAAGGGGATTACTGGTCTCAAGAAGTGAATGTGTTTAATTTTTCTTGTACAGATGGTGATGTAGACTGTTGGACTGACCAAAGAAACTCTCTAGAAACTCTTCCACTTGAGATGTATAGACCTTTAGAGCCATCACAAGTGAAATATAAACATCATATATGTGTTTCATTTCCTCATCTTAAAGATTCTTATTGGGTAGGCGTAGCCTATGGAATTATTGGAGAAGGTAGACGTCTTGGCCAAAAAATTACCTTATTCGAAGCTGGTGGCTATACAAACCTTGATACACAATTAAATCAAGTAGATGACTGCCTTACTAACGGCGGTGATGCTTTGATTATTGGGCCAATTTCGAGCAATGGAAATGCCAAGCAAATAGATATGATCAGGGCTAAAGGAATCCCTGTAGTTGTTCTTGTCACTGGTATCAATACTCCAATTGATGCCAACTCTTTACAAAACTTCATTGATATGGGGTATACCTCATGCAAATGGGTTGCTGACCAAGAAAGAAATAATGATCAATCAACAAATATTGTATGGTTTCCTGGACCTCCCGCTGCGGGATGGTCAATTGCCTCTAATATAGGCTGCCTCAAAGCTATAAAAGATACAAAAATTAACATACTTGAAACGCATTGGGGTGATACAGGTAAAGCTATACAATTACAGTTAGTTCAGGAAGCACTTCAGAACTTAGCCTCAGGTCCTGAACCTGAATTTAAATATATAGTAGGAACAGGGACAACTATTGAAGCCGCTGTTGGTGCACTTAGAGCAAACAAACTCCAAAGTAAAATTAAACTTGTTTCAACCTACTATACGCCAGGAATTGATATGTTTATCAAGAGAGGATTAATCTCAATGGCGCCATCAGATCAAATGATTTCACAAGCAAAAATTGCAATTGACCAAGCTGTAAGACTAGCAGAAGGATTAACAATGGCAACTGGAGGAAGACCTGAATTTAATAGCACTGGACGTGTAACTGAACACATACAGCAACCAATCTTAATTGTAACTCCTAAAAATGCTGCTAATTTTGATACCTCTACCACCCTTGCACCCAAAGGCTGGTCTCCAGTTTTTTCAGTCGACTAAGAAACAAGTTATTCATCAAAATAAACCATGGATAGAAAAGATAAGCCCTTATTAAAACTTCAAAATATTTCAAAGAAATTTTTTGAATCTTCTGTCCTTGATAGCGTAAATTTTGACTTATATCCTGGAGAAGCCCATGCAATCTTTGGACAAAATGGTGCCGGCAAATCTACTCTAATTAAAATCATTACAGGAGATCTTCAACCAACAAGTGGAAAGATAATTCTGAATGATGAAGAATTAAAAATTCATTCAGTCCATAATGCAAAAGAACTTGGAATAAGCGCTGTATTTCAAGAATTCTCTTTAGTCCCTCAACTCACAGTAGAAGAGAACTTATTTTTAGGCTCAAATAAATCAAAAGGCTTATTTCTTAACAAAAAAAAGTTACATGAAATGGCCTGTGAAACAATGGAGCAACTTGAGTTCTCAATTAAGCCAGAAGAAAAAATAATTAATTTATCTCATGCTGAAAAAAGAATGGTTGAAATTGCCAAAGCTTTTCATACAAGACCATCCATAATGATTTTAGATGAACCCACCGCTTCTTTAGCTGAAAATGAAACAAACCATCTTTTCTCAATGATTGAGATTTTAAAATCTGAAGGAATAGGTGTAATTTATATCACACATCGAATGAAAGAGATTTATAAAATATGCAGTCGTATCACTATTCTTCAGGATGGAAAAGTCATAAATTCAGATAAAGTTTCAAATATCAATGAAAAAAAATTAGTAGAACTCGCAACAGGGAGAGCAATTCAAAAAATTTACCCTGAAATGAATCATCAATTTGGTAGAAAACTTTTAGATATAGAAAATTTATGTGTGAGCAACAATAATTTAAAAGATGTCTCTATCAATGTCCGAGCAGGAGAAGTTGTCGGTCTTGCCGGATTAGCTGGCTCTGGAAAAACTGCCATTGGTCGGGCATGCTTTGGTATTAATAAAATTAAATCAGGAAAAATCACTTATTTAGATGATGTTATCTTTGACTCAGAGCAACAAATTAACGATATCACCCCAAGGGCAATGCTTGATAGAGGAATGCTTTATATGCCATCAGATAGAAGAGCTGAAGGCCTAATAATGGAACAGAATATTAGAGAAAATATTTCACTTCCTTCATTAGGTCTTCCAAAATTTTCAACTGGATTTATGGTGAATAAAAAGAATGAAAAAGATATTGTGGAAGAAATTGGTCAACGCCTGAACTTCAATAATCATGGTATTGAAAATAAAATAGAGCAACTATCTGGTGGAACTCAACAAAAAGTAATGCTTGCAAAAAGTTTTGCTCGAGATGTTCAACTTTTTATTCTTGATGAGCCAACTATTGGTGTTGACATTGGCACTCGAGTATCAATATATAAACTAATAAGTGATTTTTGTGAATCGGGGGGAGCTGTTCTACTTATTTCTTCTGATTTAACAGAATTAGTTAACTTGTCTCAGAGGGTGTATATTATTAATGAGGGTACATTAAGTAATGAGATAAATTCAGATGAATCTAGTGAAAAAGTAATACAAAATTACTTCTTAAAGTCAGCCCAAGTCTCCCTTAATGTCTAATCATTCTGATTATCTAAGATCGGACTAAGTGTGAAATTATAGCTCTAAATTTTGCTGGCTGTATAGGTTTCAATAAGACCGGAAAGCCCTGTGCCGTGATACTTTGTACATGGCTTCTTTCAACATCACCAGTTACTATAACACTTGGAATTTTAGATTTTAGTTCTTTTTGAACTGTTCTTACTACATCAACACCAAAGGCATCCCCCGGTAAGCGATTGTCAGCAATGATAATATCTGGGTTTAAAAAACCTTTAGATTTAATAATATCTATAACCTCATTTTTATCACTTCCAGTAGTAACAATACATCCCCAAGACTCTAATAGCTGCTGAGTAGACTTTAAAACATCAATATCATCTTCGATTAAGAGGATTTTAATTCCATTTAAGTTCATAACATTCGGAAGATAATCATTGTTTTGATTGCTACGGCTTATTTTGGTAATTTCAACTAAAACAGAAAAACATGACCCATTTCCAATCTGAGATTTACTCTCAATTTTATGATTTAAACTTACTGATAAGCGCTTAGCTAGAGCTAATCCCAAGCCAAGGCCCTTACTCCGATCACGCTCTTTATTTTCAATCTGATAAAAGTCTTCAAAAATACTTTGCATTTGGTTTTCAGAAATTCCACAGCCCGTATCCCATACCTCAATAGAAGCCATATCACCTCGTCTTCGACAACCAATCAATACAGAGCCTGTTTCTGTATACCTAATAGCATTTGACATATAGTTTCCAATAATACGCTCTAGCAAATCAGGATCACTTTTGACAAAGATACTAGAAGGAACAATTCGAAAACTTAGATTCTTTTCTTTGGCTAGTGGCTCAAATGATTGAGAAATACTGGTAAAAATTTCATTGATTGGAAACTCTTCATGTCTCGGCTTAATTGCTCCAACTTCTAATTCTGAGACATCTAAAAGTGCATTTAAAAGTCTAGCAGTTGATGCAGATACAGAATTGATATCCTCAATAATGGTGAGAGCATCTTTGTCTTTAACTTTAGATTTTAAAGCCGCAATATACATTTGCATTGCATTTAATGGCTGACGTAAATCATGACTGGCTGATGCCAGAAAGACTGATTTTGCTTTATTTGCCCTATCAGCGTCCTCTTTAGCATTTTGGAGTCCAACACCTTGCTCCCATAAATCTTCCTTTAATCTATTAAAACTTCGTCCCATCCTCCCAAGTTCATCTTCCCGTTCTAATATATTCTGCTCATCTTCAAATTTCGTAACTTTCCTTAAAGGGGTATACCTATTAATTGAGTCAGTAAGAAGTTGAAGTGGCTTTGAAATATTCATCCTAACAATGAGAAGAACCATTGAGATAACAAATATAAGAGAAATTATTGTAGTTAAAACAATATAACTAATTGCAATTCGCTGAACATAAGTTATTTCAGCATTAGATGCATTAATGATATTTTGAAGTTTGGCATTTACCTCGTCAGACTGCTTGAGAAGGTGGCTTTCAGTAATAGAAATTTCATCAAGATCTTCAATTCTAAGACTTAGAATATCTAAATTCTTTTCAGGAAATAATTTACCCATTACTAGTTGATTATATTGCTGGGCTATTATTCTTAACTCATAGAGCTCTATGAGTAACTTTTCTTGGTTAGAGGCAATGATTCCGCTCTCATCAGTCTCCTCACTTCTAACTTTTCTAATAAAGGCCTCAGTATCTCCAATGGATTCCTTTAACTTTTGACTAGATAGTGAAAATGCATCATATAATAAATTACTATCTAATAATTGAAGGTATTTTTCATAGAAAGAAGTTTTATCTGAATCTTGATTAACGATTTGGGTTGTTGTTATAAATAACTCATTTACGCTTAAACTTTGCTTGTATACGCTCTCATCAATAGAATGCACAGACTCAATCAAAGGAATAGTAATAGAAGACATTTTTTTTGTTTCGCTAGATACAGTATCAATTTGGGCAAAAGACACAAACATTAATGAAATAAAACCAATAATTTCGATAAAGATTAAGACTAAGATTTTTTGATTAAGAGATAGTCTATTAAAAAGATTTTTTTGAGCTTTACCCATATTTTTTTTAGGCCCTTACAACATAAAAATGTAACTTAAGGCATTAAGGGAGCTCATAGTCTCAAAAACAACTAATTTTTTACCGTTGTTAACATCTGCTGACGAAAATATTCAGCACTAATAGCTACAATTAGTAATGCGCCAATCACAACCATTTGCAGATACGAACCAACCCTCATAAGGTTCATACCATTTTGTATTAAAATAATAAAGAACGCTCCTAATACAACATTTTGAACTCTTCCTACTCCCCCCAGAAGACTTACTCCTCCAATAGCACAAGCAGCGATAGAAAGCAGTGGGTAGCTAGCGCCAATATTAGGTTCACCAGTCTCTAATCTTGCAGTAATTAGCAAAGCTGCAATACTTGTTATAATTGCTGAAAAAACATATGCACTTACAATATACACTCGAATATTAATTCCTGATAACTCAGCAGCCCTAACATTTCCTCCTATTGCATAAAAGTATCTTCCCATCTTAGTCAAATTCAAGAAAATATATACTATTCCAATAAAAAATAAGGTCACCCATATTGATAGTGAAATCCCTAGGAAAGTGCCATAACCAAAAGTATTAGTAAATGATTCAGGGGCACCATAAATCGGTATACCACCAGTAATAGTAAGCGCTAAACCAAAAATAATTGAAGACATCCCAAGAGTCATAATGAAGGGAGGAACCCTTAAGAAAGCAACACCAAGGCCATTAACAAGACCAATACATGCCCCTATTAATAATCCAGCTAAACATCCTATAAATATTGCCTCCCAGCCTGTTCCATACCCAGACCATAATGCGACCATAGTCATTGATGCCACAACAGAAGTCATCGCAAGAATAACGCCAACTGAAAAGTCTAGTCCGGCAGTAAGCATTACAATCATCTGTGCCATAGCTACCAGAATAAGGTCAGTGGAATGTCTAGCAACTCCCATTATATTTTGAGTAGTTAAGAAATTATCGCTAGCTAATGAGAATGTTAACAATGCAACCCCTAAAAACCATGGAAGCACTCCAGCCTTAATAAACGAGATTATAAAAAATTGTTTTATGCTTATAAAATAATTTACAAAACGTGTGATCATATTTTTTATTCTATTGAAGAGACTTAGATTAACTAACAAATAATGTTACTTTTTCTATCAAACATTTTAACACCAATACTCGCTAATCTTATATAAAAGTATAAATATATACATACTATTGACTATGGTATGTCATAGTAGTAAACTAGACCTATACTTTTGGATGGTTATAGATAGAATTTATGGTCACATAAACCTTCTTAATAAATAACCATTAGCTTAGAGTAATTTTATTTGTTGCAATGCAGGGGCTTATTTCAGTGATCGATCAAGTTGAAAGCACATTACAAGATAATGTTTCAAACACATCAGAAACACTTACTAAATTTCCTGGTGAGCTTCATGTTAAGAATGTCAACAAGTCATTTGGAGTAACAAAAGCCTTAGATAATGTCTCTTTCACAGGTTATTTTGGTGAAATTCATGCAATTATTGGTGGCAATGGATGCGGCAAAAGTACTTTAGCTAAAGTCTTAGCAGGTGTCTTACCAATTGACTCAGGAAAAGTATCAATTAATGGTCATCACCCATCTACTCCAAAAGAATCTCGTGATTTAGGAGTTTCAATGGTATTCCAAGAAGTTCTTGTTGCTGATGAAGCATCAATTGTCGATAACTTATTTATAGGTATTGATGGTTTTTTCTCCAAAACTTTATCTGATAAAGACAAAGAAGATAAAGCCAGAACTTTATTAAGTGAACTAGCTGATGAAGATATAGACCCTTTAATGCCTGCAGGGAATTTACCACTGAGTACTAAAGCATGGATTACAATCGCTAGAGGTCTCTTAAGTGAACCAGATTTACTTATACTTGACGAATCATCTGCTGCCTTAGATTTCGATTCAACTGAACGTCTCTTTAATAAAATGCGAGAGTTACGTGATAAGGGTTCAGCAATCATAATAGTTACACATCGAATTGCCGAGTTAGTAAGAATAAGTGATCGATGCACCGTAATGAGAGATGGAAAGGATGTTGGGGTATTAGAAAAAAGTGAAATTACTGAAAAAAATCTTTTACAGTTAATGACTGGTAAGGATCAAAGTAAAGATGTGGCTAAACAAGAAGCTCATAAAACCTCTCACTCTCAAGTTGCCTTAAGAACCCAAAAAATGCGAGTTTGGGCTGATAGTAAAGAATCTAATTTCAAACTACTTAAGGGGGAAATAGTTGGAATTACTGGCCTCGATGGTCATGGTCAAGATGATTTTGTCCGCATATTAGCTGGCATTGCAAATGCTAATGACGGTGTTACTGAAGTTAGTATCAATCATGGACAGGATTACTATTCAATTAATAACCTAGAGGATGCAAAAAAGCATGGCATTGCTTTTGTTTCAGGTGATCGAAAGAGAGAGGGAATTTTACCAAATCTGAGTATTGTTGAAAATTTAGCAATATCTATGTACAAGCAAAATACCAACATCCCTGGTGTTAGATTAATCGAATGGAGTGGAATAAATGATATTTATGACTGGGAAGTTGAAAGATTAGCTATAAAGGCTGGCGCTAAAGAGAATTTAATTACTTCACTAAGTGGTGGGAATCAGCAAAAAGTAATGCTTGGTCGTGCATTCGCCTCTCATCCAAAGACTTTAGTTTTATTAGACCCAGCTCGTGGTATTGACCTTCAAACTAAAAGAGATCTCTATAAACAACTCAGAGAGTTTGCTGATGATGGAAATTCAGTTATATATATGTCGAGTGAACTTGAAGAATTTATAGGTTTTTGTTCACGTGTAATTGTATTCAGGAATGGAAGTATCTTTGAAACATTCGTAGACCAACAAATAAATGCTGATGGAATTCTGGAATCTATGTTTGGACATATTCAAAATGAAAATTCAGATAAAGATGAAAGTTTTAAATTGGATAGCTTTGAATCAAAAATAGATGAACAATCAAATAAATCAGAACATCCTAAAAAAAATAAATTGGAGAATGATGTGAGTAGATACAACGTAAGCAAATATTTCAAAAAAGACAATGAAAAAGTTTACTCAGTTAAAACTAAAAATCAAGATTTTTCCTTAACTGATGAAGAGCATTTCAATTCAATATTAAACTCTTCAGAAAGTAAAAATAAAAAAAGCAAAAAGATTGAGCCAATGGCTACTAATGATTTAAGTGATTCCATTGAATATTCTCAGAATGATTCTAATCAATTTGAACAGTTAATGGAGTTGAACAACAGTAAGCGCAGTTCTAGATCAGTACAAATTAAAAAAACGGAAGCTTATTCTGCATCTGATGAGGAGCTTTTCAATAAAGCCACTAATGAAACTAAAAAAGAATTTAATAATATAGATAAAGAACAAAGTAATAATGCCGCTATTAGTAATTCAAAATCAGATCCATCCAATACTCATGAATATAGTGAGCAAGATATCCAAAAATTTGAAAAACTAATCACTAAAGACCAATCTTCAAAAGATTAAAAGTTATTGATTGAAAAAATATTAAAATGGAATTAACAAAAAAACAAGAGTCAAATTCAGGTGCTAGTACCTATCTTATAGTGCCTATTGTAATTTTCTTTTTATTGCTTATATTCGCAGTAATTAGAGGACCCTATCTAGTCTCAAGTACTGGTTTTGGTGGCTTAATAATTGTAGTTGCTCCATTAATTCTTGCGACCTATGCACTGACGGTAATCGTTATGGCTGGAAGAGCCGGGGTGGACTTATCAATTGGTCCATTAATTGGATTTATAAATGTCGGAATGATTCAACTGATTGGCATAGGCTTCATAGAGTCACCGATTGCAATCTTCTTGTATGCGATTGGCGTTGGTATAGCGTATCAAATTTTGATGGCCTTAATCATTGTTTTTGTTCGTGTCCAGCCAATTATTGTTTCCTTAAGTGGCTATCTGTCACTTGTGGGCTTGAATCTTATAATTATGCCTAGACCATCAGGATTAGCGCCAGATTGGATGTACAGTTGGGGTGCTGGAACCTCTATTTTTTCTCCTGTTCTCGTAATATTAATCGTTGCAACAGCAGGCTGGTACCTCTTAGCTCAAACGGCATTCTGGGGAAATCTAAAAATGATGGGTTCAGATGAGCGTGCAACTTATACAAGTGGTGTTAATGTCAACATGGTACGAATAGGAGCTCACGTCGTAGGAGGTATTTATGCAGGACTTGCTGCAATAACTTTTACTTCATTAATTAGCTCTGGTGATCCAAGTCAAGGAACAACCTATACATTGATGGCCGTTACTGCACTTGTGCTTGGTGGAGCCAATTTAGCAGGTGGTCGTGGAAGTGCTTTTGGAGCTCTTCTTGGCTCACTAAATATATTTTTGATTACTTTTGCACTTTCGACCTTTAACTTTGGAAAAATGCAAAGCTTTATTACTGATATGTCCTATGGACTTATGTTAGTTGTTTCATTATTAATCAGTATTGCAATTCCATTTCTTCAAAAACGAGCTCGCGGACTCTCTCCAGGATTAGTATTTTTAGTAATGGGGATTATTTCAGCAGGAGTTATGGTAAGCGTAGCAATGGATAAATCCTTTGGAGTAAAGAGATATAAGGCCTTTGTTGCAGCAGTTGAACAGGAAACCTTGTCAGCAGGGACAATTATGTTCTTTATGATAATTGGAGTAGTAGTGGGTGCTTATATTATTAAGATGGTTTTTAAACATATCAGTGCCCCAATGATTGGATTATTGATTATCTTAATCATTACTGCTTTTGGTCTAATATTTAATCCAGAGGCAACAGATGCTGTATTCACACCAGCCACAATTGGATTGGAATATTACTCAATGAGTATATTTGGCTTAGAGCAAGTCTCTCTCTCATCAGAATCATTAAGTAAATCAACTTCACTATTCATTGGTTTTATTGGGGTAGTTTTATTATCATCATTGATGATTCTTACTATGCTGCCAGGAATTAAAAAGAATATTAAGCGTATAGCAATGATTTTATTTATCTCATTAATACCTGTTATTGCAGTTGGAGCTGTATTTTTTCAAGATGCTGACAAGGGTTATTTAATGAGCAGTTTTTCTGGTGAGATTTATGCAATTCTCCTTGTTTCAGCTCTCCTCTTTACAATTACAATACCTTTAGTTCATACAGAAATTAAAAATATAAATAATCTATTTATTGGTGGCATTTCTATAGTTACGTTAATTATTATGTATTTCTTTATTGGTAATAGCGCAGTTGCTATTGACCCTTCATTGAGCTCAATAACCAACTATTCAAACCCTATTATTCCTACTGGCTTAGAAAGTGTGCCAGCTCAATTAATTGAATATTCCACTCCAATAAGGGTCAATATTGAATCAGCTGGTATGGCAGTAGTTACTGAGATAGCTTATATAGCAATTATTATCGTATTGCTACAAATATTTTTACGTATTGCTATGGAAGAGACGAGCTTCAAAAGCTTTTGGAAATATTGGTATATTCCTATTTTTGCTACTTTAGCCTGGAGTGGCTTATTTTTTGCAATAGGTGTACCTATATGGAAACTCATTGTCATTATTGCTATTACAGTTATTTCTGCTCCAAATGTAATGCACATTATTAGTACTTACATTATCGGTGATCATAAAGATGATGCTATAAGTAAGTGGGAGGGATAAATCATGAAAATATCTTTTACATACTGGAATAGAAATGCGTGTAAATAGAATGGGAAAAGCCGCTTTTTCGTTTTATAAATGGCTAGGATTCATTATTGCCGTAATAGTTTCAGCTATAAGTGCTGTTTTAGGATTTTTTGATGATACTCCTTCGCAACTTGTTATGCTATATACAGTTGCAATCTTTGGTTCAATACTATGGGGCTGGCATCATCTATCAGTAAGGTGGACATATAATGAAACTTTCTATGATGCTGATGAAACACTCAACGAAAATAATTTAGATCAAAAGATCCAGGAAGTTGAAGACTCAGATCAGACAGATAGTTATTTTAGTTTTCTTATCAAAAGTAATAGAGGAGCAATAATTGGAATACTAGCAATGATTATTGCATTTGTTGCACTTGCTTTTGCTATGGATGATTTTTTCCAATGGCAAAATATCCTCTCATTAGTAGTATTTTTTCTAACACTCCTAGTATTGATAATCACTAATTCAGTAGCAAAAAATAATAAAAGTGCACTTATGGGCTTAGCAGTCCTAATTGGACTTTTTATTATGGGCTCTCTTATTGTAGATGGCTTTATATCAACTTTAAATCTTAAGTCTATGCTTCTTTTTGCCTCTTTTCTTGGGCTTGCATGCATTGGACAAACTCTAGTTGTACTTCTTGGAGGCTTAGATTTATCAGTAAGTTTTGTAATTGGAGCTGCAAATATTGGTTTGATGTACTTAATTACACTCGGCATACCCCCTTGGATTTGTATTATTGCAGTACTCCTCATGGGTTTAGGAGTTGGACTAGTTAATGGTTTATTAAGTTTTCGACTTCAAGGGCAAGCACTTATTCTAACTCTTGGTGTTGGTTTTGTTGTGACTGGAGCTGTTCAAGCACTAACGACTATTGGTTCAGACTTTGGAGGTAGTGTTTTTGGCGTAGTTCCAAAATGGTTATCAAATATTGCTGCTACAAATGGAACTTTTCTTGGGGTTAGTATCCCTCCTGTAGTCGTGATCTGGGTTGTGGCATCGATCATTATGATTATTGCCCTATCGAATACAACTTGGGGCAGAAGTCTATATGCAGTCGGTGGAAATCGAACTGCAGCAGCAAGATTATCTATTTCAGAAAAAGCATACTGGATTGGAGCATTTGCAATTGGTGGGTTTGTCTCTGCGCTTACTGGTATTTTACTATTAGGCTGGAGTGGTGGTGGGTTTGTAGGTGTTGGTGGCCCTTATCTTTTTCAAACAATAGCAGCTGTTGTTGTTGGAGGTACTTCTCTTCTTGGAGGGAAAGGAGGGTATGGCTTTACAGTAATTGGTGTTCTTGTATTGCAAGTCCTTTCATCATTTTTAGTTGGTATTGGATTGAGCTATGAAGGGCAACAGTTTGTTTTTGGTCTTCTAATACTGCCAATGGTAGCTTTATATGCAAGATCCCCACACATCAGAACACAAATTTAATATTGAATTCATAATGATATCTAATTACTTAACTCAGGAATATAAATATAATGATTGAAGCAATAACATGGATATTTATATTTTTGGTCCTTTACTGGTCCTACTGTTTTTTTTGGGGGGTTAGAGCCTCAAAACAAATAGCAACTGGGGATGATTATTTTTTATCTGGGCGAAATCTTTCACCATGGGTATTTGCTATAGCAGCAACCGGTATTTCTTTTGCTGGATGGACTTTTATTGCTCATCCAGGGCTTATTTTTAGGGATGGCTTTCAATTTGCAAACACCTCATTTTTTGCAATAGCTGTTGCAATCTCAGGTGTTGTCCTACTTAAAAGGCAATGGATGCTTGGAAGACGATTTGGCTATACTACAGCTGGTGAAATGTTAGCAGCATACTTTAAAGATGACACTTTAAGAATCATTTCTGTAGGGATAGCTCTGCTTTTTGGCATACCCTTTGCAGCACTTCTTTTTGGCTCTTCAGGATTTTTGATAAGTGAACTAACTAACGGTATTTTTTCCCGAAATGTAGCTATGTGGTCATTATCTGGATTTGTACTTTTGTATTCAATTATGGGGGGAATGCAGGCTATTGCAAAAATTTCAGTTGTTCAGACTATATTATTTTTTCTTGGAATGATATTACTGGGGGTTATTGCTCTTAATCTTGTTGGTGGTTTTGACAATTTAAATGAAGGTTTAGCAAATATGGCTAAAAGCCTAACTAGTCATCTTGGAAAAACAAAAGGAATGGGCGGTGGAAACTTCCCTGGATATTTTTCAATTCCTGGTGTTATTCAATTTACTGACGGTATTGGAGTAGAAACTCCAAAAGGTGGTCCTTGGACAGCAATTATGACTCTTACATTTATGATGTCAGTTATGGGAATCCAATCTTCACCTACTTTCACAATGTTGGGATTTACGAGCAAATCTCCTAAAGGGTTCTCAATTCATCAAATATGGGGAGCTGCAGCTTGTGTCGGCATTATTATGCTTTTATTTTCTACACTACAAGGAGTCAGTGCAAATTTACTTGGGGCAAGTAGTGCTGTAAATAAAGCTGGATTTGCAGTAGCTAATTACTTACCCGAGCTATCTAAAGAGCAATATACAGAATTAGTCATACATTATATAAAGCTTATAGGCAATTCTTCGCCATGGATGTTTGGCTTTCTTACAATTTGTGCAGTTGCTGCTTTACAAGTTACCGCTGCTGCGTTTATGTTTACGACAGGAAATATTCTATGTCGAGATATTTATGTTCAATACTTTAACAAAGATGCAGATTACAGACTTCAAATTAAGTCTGCAAAAATTTTTACTGCTTTAGTTTTTTTATGTGGAATGTTGCTTGCTTCTTTTTCTATGGAAGCCACACTTCTACTTGGTGGTTTAGCGATTGCTTTTTCATTTCAACTCTGGCCATCATTATTAAGTATTACTTGGTTTCCATGGATAACGAAAAATGCAGCAATTGCTGGATTAATTATCGGGCTAATTGTTGTTGTTTTTACTGATACATTAGGACAAAAGTTAACTGGTGGAAGACTTCCATGGGGGGTATGGCCCTGGACAATTCATTCAGCTGTATGGGGAATGTTCTTTAATATTTCCATTTGTTTAATTATGTCATTTTTGACTAATAATGATCCAGATAGGGAGCACAGAGAGAAATTCCATTCTTTTATTCGAGAGCATAGTATTAGGAAAAATAATGACCGCTGGTCTAAACCTGTTGGAGGTCTTCTATTAATGGTTTGGATGTTCTTTGCTATAGGGCCTGGATCTATATTTGGTAACTTTGTTTTTGGAAAGCCAAACAATGGTTATGAGGATTGGATGCTTGGAATGCCATCCATCTGGGCATGGCAAATTATTTGGTGGGCATTAGGTGTTGGAGTAGTTTGGTTTTTAGCTAACAAATTAAGAATGTCTACTGAGCCTGAAATAGAGATTAAATCTATTTCTTCAGAATGACTATTATCTCAGTTAGCTTTTAATAGTTTTGCCATTGTAATACCCATATCTGAAGGTGTTGGTGCTACCAGAATTCCTACATCTTTAAGCATAATTACTTTTTCTGCAGCACTCTCTCCGCTGGAATTTACAATCGCTCCTGCATGCCCCATAAGGCGTCCAGGTGGAGCAGTTAAACCGGCAACATAGGCAGCCATTGGCTTACTCATATTATTTTTAAAGTAGTCTGCAGCTTCAGCTTCCTGAGGGCCGCCAATTTCTCCAATAATCAAAACAGCTTCAGTCTCATCATCTTTTTCAAAATGCTTAAGTATTTCTACAAAAGAACTTCCATTGATTGGGTCTCCACCAATACCTACAGCTGTACTTATACCAATACCTAACTCTTTCATTTGAGACGCTGCCTCATATCCTAAAGTACCAGATCTTCCAATTAAGCCAACTTTGCCTTTCATATAGATGTGCCCTGGCATGATTCCCATCATAGCTTTACCTGGGCTAATAGTTCCAGCACAGTTTGGACCGGTCAATATCATTCTCTCATCTGGCTGAGCACTATTAATATATCGCTTTACTCGGATCATATCATGCGTTGGTATGCCATCAGTAATACTAACGCAATATTTAATCCCAGATTCAGCAGCCTCCATAATTCCATCACCTGCATAAGCTGGTGGTACAAAAACAATACTAGCCTCTGCACCTGTTGCCTTAACAGCCTCCTCAACAGTATTAAATACGGGGATACCTAGATGGGTCATACCTCCTTTTCCAGGTGTTACTCCAGCAACCACATTGGTTCCATAATCAATCATTTCCTGGGCGTGAAAAGAGCCAATTCTCCCAGTAATCCCTTGAACTAATACTGGTGTTTTTTCATCAATAAATATACTCATATCTCAACCTTTAATGATTATCCTTCCAGGCATCAACAACCTTATGAGCTGCATCAGCTAGAGTATTTGCTGTAATAACTTTCTTACCGCTATCTTTTAAAATTTTTTGTCCTTTTTCAACATTTGTTCCAGACAAACGAACAACTAAAGGAATGTTAATATCACGTTTATTTAATAAATCGACGATTCCCTGAGCTACCCAATCGCAGCGATTTATTCCTGCGAAGATATTAATTAGTATGGCTTCAACATTTTGATCTGAAAGAACTAACTCAATCGATGTTGCTACTCTTTCAGGTGATGCGCCGCCGCCAATATCAAGGAAATTAGCAGGCTCTCCTCCAGCATGCTGAATCATATCCATGGTGGCCATTGCCAATCCTGCACCATTAATAATACAGCCTATGTTTCCTTCCAATCCAATATAGCTTAGATCATGCTCTGCAGCATTGGTCTCTCTAGGATCCTCTTGAGTCTTATCGCGGAATTCAAAAATCTCTGGTCTACGGTATAGGGCATTAGCATCAAATGTCATCTTTGCATCAATAGCTAATATTTGATTATCTGATGTTAAAACCAATGGGTTAATTTCCAATAAATTGGCGTCAGTATCTCGAAAGGCACGATAACATTTCATTACTGCTCTGCTTGCAACTCCAACCGCCTGATTTGGCAGATCAAGCGTAAAGGCCAATTGCCTAGATTGAAAGGGTTGCATGCCAACTGCAGGATCAATAACAATTTTTGCAATTTTTTCAGGTGTCTCCTCAGCCACTTTCTCAATATCCATGCCACCCTCAGTTGAGGCAATGAGAGTAACTTTCTGAGTAGCACGATCAAGAACAATACTAAAGTATAGCTCTTTACTGATGTCACTAGCCTCTTCAACATATATACTGGAAACCATCTTTCCTTGAGGGCCTGTCTGATTGGTGACTAGGTTATTTCCGAGTAGCTTGTCACAAAATTCAGAAATTTCGCTATGACTTTTACATAATTTAACTCCACCCGCTTTTCCTCTTGCACCAGAGTGCAGTTGTGCTTTAACTATCCATGAATTTCCACCCAATTCATTAGCCTGATAAATTGCCTCTGTTGCTGAGTGTGCAATACCACCCTTAGGAATTGGAACCCCATACTTAGCTAGGAGTTTTTTGGCTTGATATTCATGAATATTCATAACTACACCTAGACCTTTCCATGAATTGCGTTATCTGTATTCACAATATTTTCAGCCATCTTAGCGGATGCTGCATCGATCATACGTCCATTAAGTTGGGCCGCCCCTCTTCCAGCTTTTGCCGCCTCATCAAGAGCAATCAGAATTTGCTTTGCATGAGAAACTTCTTCATTAGGTGGCGTATAAACCTCATTAGCAAGCTCAATCTGAGATGGGTGGATGGCCCATTTTCCCTCAAACCCAAGAGCTGCGCCCCTTCTTGCTGCATCTTTATAAGACTCCGGATCATTAAAATCTCCAAATGGACCGTCAATTGCACGCAGTCCATAAGCACGGCACGCAACTAACATCTGGGACAATCCAGCATGCCATTGATCACCAGGATAATCTGGATTCAAACCACCGATAACAGTTGTTCTGGCTCTGCAGCTTGCAGCATAATCAGCTACGCCAAAATGCATAGCCTCAAGTCTTTCATCTCGCCCTTGCTTTGCAATCTCCATCACATTAGCCATACCTAGTGTAGTTTCAATCAAAATTTCTATTCCAATTCTATTTTTTAGGCCTTTTGCTGTCTCTATTTGATTAAGCATCGCTGACAACATATACACATCAGATGCTGTTCCTGCTTTTGGAAGTAAAATGGTATCAAGCTTATTCCCAGCCTGCTCCACAACCTCAACTACATCCCGATACATATAGTGAGTATCAATACTATTAATTCGAACTGAAATCGTTTTTCCACTGCCTTTCCAGTCAAGATCATTAATGGCATCAATTACATTTTGTCGAGCGGGTATTTTATCGTCTGGAGCTACTGCATCCTCTAGGTCTAAAAAGACATAATCAGCAGAACTTTGTAAAGCCTTTTCAAACATCTTTGGACTAGATCCAGGAACAGCCAATTCACTTCGCTGAAGCCTTTGTTTAACTGGCTCATAGATAATATGACTCATAAAACCCCTTTAATGAATATTTCAATAATTAAATATAACAACAATTGCATTGAGTAAATTGAGTAATAATCAAAGGTGATTTAGGTCAAATCAATCCTAAAACTTAAATGAATAAAAGAATATCAAAAGATTTGTCTTTAAGTGGCGTCCCGTAGGAGATTTGAACTACCTGTTTCCAGGATGAAATCCTGGCGTCCTGGGCCACTAGACGAACGGGACATGAAAATTTTAGAGGATTTTAAATTGAAAAAGTAAGTTAAATTTAACTTACTTAATCAAAAAAAATGGCATCCGGTAGGGGAATCGAACCCCTCTTGCCAGGATGAAAACCTGGAGTCCTAACCGATAGACGAACCGGACAAAATCATTTTTGCTATGGTGGAGCTAGGCGGGATCGAACCGCCGACCTCAACACTGCCAGTGTTGCGCTCTCCCAGCTGAGCTATAGCCCCAAAAAACCGGGTTGTTAGCAAAACCGTAGATTATAATCTGTATCTCATTTCAGTCAAGTCAAAATTGGTAAAATAGTACTATTATGGAAAAAAAATATAACAGCAATAATTACTCAATCGAGGTGCTTTATCATATCGGCGCCTATGAAAATTCAATTCATTTTATCTTTGATAAAGCTACTAAAACATGCGCAATTGTAGACCCAGCATGGGAGCCTGATTTATTTTTAAAGAAAATTAAGGATAAAGGTTATACACTTACGGACATCTGGATAACGCACTGGCATGGTGACCATACGAATGCAGTAGACGACCTTGCCAATAAAACTGGCGCAAAAATTACTGCTGGTGTTAATGAGGTTCCCTACCTCAATATTGAAAATCCAGTTCATACTGTTGATGATGGGGATGTGATTAAGCTTGGTGATATTGAAATAAAAATTATTGAAACTCCTGGCCATACAGCTGGTGGTGTCTGCTATCTTCTTGATGAACATCTTATTGCTGGTGATACATTATTTGTATATGGTGTTGGAATCTGTAGTCTTGCTGGATCAAATCCAGTCACGTTATTCCACTCTTTAAAAAAATTAATGGCTCAGGTACCTGATGATATTCATTTACTATGTGGACATAACTATGGCTCAGAAATTACAACGACGATTGCTGAACAAAAAAAGGCTAATCCTTTCTTGTTAATTGAGGATGAAGACACATTTGTCCGTTATAGAATGCATGTTCATGACTCAACAAGAACATACCCAATGTCACCAATGACACTAGATGAGGTAAATGCCCTACTATGATAGGGATTTATGGCGGCTCCTTTGACCCCGTTCATTTAGGACATCTTAAAACAGCAACCTCAATTAAGAATGAACTGGCTATTAAACGCTTGTTTCTTCTGCCTTGCTATGAACCTGTACATAAAGGCTCTCTTAAATATTCATCTGATCAAAGACTTAAGATGTTAAGCCTTGCAATTGAAGATTTCTCTGAACTTGAGATTGATAAAAGGGAAATTCTTCGTGGTGGAAGCTCTTATATGATTGACACTCTTAAAGAGCTAGTAGAGATTCACAAAGAAGAGACAATTTGTCTTATTATTGGCATGGATAGCTTTGTAAACTTCAAAACATGGAAACAATGGGATGAGTTTTCGAAGCTTGTTCATATGATTATTCTTCCGAGAAATGGAGATCAGCCCAGTCATAAGAATCTTGATACTTTTAAGTTAGCAGATAATATTGATCAGTTAAGGGCCAATTCAAATGGTCTTTTATATTTCTCTAATGCACAGCTTATAGATATTTCATCTAGCGATATTAGAGGTAAAATTGCCGGCAATCAAAATCTTGATAATTTAATGCCCTCTTCTGTTATAAATTTTTTACAAAAAATATGAAACTTGCTGAACAAATAAAAGTTGTTGAAAATGTTATTGATGATTTAAAAGGAGAGAAAATTGTAACTCTCAATATTATGAAACAGAGTGATGATATGGAGGCTATTATTATCACAACTGGACGATCTATTCAGCATGTCCGAGGCATAGCTAACAATGTCAGTAGCGAAGCCAAAAGGCTTAATATGCCAGTCCTAGGAACTGAAGGTACTGAGTCTAGCGAATGGGCTCTTGTTGATCTTGGAGAAGTGGTAGTTCATGTTATGACCGAAAAAACTAGAGAATTTTATAAACTAGAAAAATTATGGTCTATCGATAAAGATGAGGATTAACCTTATTGCTATAGGAAAAAAAATGCCCGACTGGATCTCCCATGGCATTGAACACTATAAGAAGCAACTCCCTAAAAACTATAATTTCACAATCACAGCTCTAGAGTCTCAAAACCGAAAATCAATTAGTGCTGAAAATACTAAAAACCTAGAAGAGAAATTAATTCTAGATGCAGCCTCTGGCTCATCTCTTTTGATAGCATTTGATGAGCTAGGTAAACAGCAATCAAGCAAAGAGCTATCTAAATCAATTGAGAAGTGGCAGCTTGAGGGTGAGAGTGTGGCAATGATTATCGGTGGTGCAGATGGGCTTTCGTCAGAGCTGAAACAAAAATGTAATTTGATTTGGAGCTTATCTAACCTAACTTTGACTCACTCCATGGCTAGATTACTGTTAGTAGAGCAACTCTATCGAGGCCACAGTTTAATGACTAACCACCCATACCATAGGAGTTAAAGAATTAACTCACAGGATTGAATTAATATTCTCTGGTGGTCTTCCAATGGCAACCCCTTTGTCTGTTCTAACAATAGGACGTTCAATTAAAATGGGTGACTCTAACATTGCTTTTATTAAATGATCTTCACTGAGAGACTTATCAGAAAGGCCAAGCTCTTTGTATTTTGACTCTCCCCTTCTCATGAGATCTCGAGCACTTATTCCTAAATCCTTCAAGATAGCTTTAAGTTCTTGCTCATTTGGAGGAGTATCAAGGTAATTAACAACCTCAAAGTCAACATCGTTTTGTTCTAAAATGGCAAGTGTTGCTCTTGATTTAGAGCAGCGCGTATTGTGATAAATCTTGGCACTCATTAATTTAACTCATGAAAAAACTACTTATTATACTCTTGCTAATATCTCCTATTCATACTAGCCAGGCACTCAGTCTTAACTCATTAGTTGACTGGGTAAAGCCTCTGATGCCATGGTACGAGCAAGAACCTGAACTAACATTTAAATTGACCGATATCAAGGGAAATGTGTATACAGAAAAAAATACAAAGGGGAAGTACCTGGTAGTTAATTTTTGGGCTACTTGGTGCACTCCATGCTTAAAAGAGATTCCTGCATTTGTAAAATTCTATAATAAAAATTCTGATCATGTTGAGATATTAGGGTTAGATTTTGAGCCAGTTAACATCGAAGTTATTAATGAGTTTATTGAACGCTTTAATATCAAATATCCAATCGTCCTTTATGATTATCAGAATGACTCTGAATACTCAAATTTTGGTGAGATTGTTGGAATGCCTACAACTCAAATATATAGTCCTGAGGGAGAGTTACTACAAACATTTATGGGAGAAGTAACTATTGAAGATTTAGATAAATTTATATCACCAATCTCTTAGACTCACCGCCCTCATCTCTAACTAATTTAGGTAACAAATAGCCTGGCACCATTTTCTGCAGAGATGTATAAATCTTATGAGCCTGATTATCTGAAATGAAGAAACTTTCTGCTCCAGAAACCTTATCAAGTAGATGGATATAATAGGGCAATATAGATGCCTCAAAAAGCTTATAGGATAGTTCAGCTAGAGTCTTAGCGTCATCATTCACATCTCTCAAAAAAACTGACTGATTAAGCAATGTAAGATTTCGCAAAGCCTTTATGTTATTAACAAATTCATCTGATATTTCCTGAGCATGATTAATATGAAAAACAATCACAACTTTGAGCTTTGTTTGATTGAGTGATGCTATAAGCCCCTCAGTAATTCTAGAAGGTATGACAACGGCTGTTCTTGTATGAATCCTCAGTGTTTTAATATGTTGAACGCTTTCAATCTTCCTTAATATTTTGTTAATTTTTTTATCACTCAATGTGAGTGGATCACCGCCACTCAATACAACCTCATTAACCTCAATTCTTTTTGATAAATAACTTTGAATATCAGCCCAATTTTTTAAAACATCATTATCGTCATAATCAAAATTTTGTCTGAAGCAATACTGACAATGGATAGCACAAACACTGCTCGATATTAATAGAACTCGAGAGGGATACTTATGAATCAAGCCCTTCACAGGTGAAAACTCTTCATCGTATACTGGCGAATCAATAAAACCTTTTGTACTTTGACGTTCTTTAGGAAGAATTTGCAATAAAAGAGGATCTAAAGGGTTAGTTTTATCTATTCTCTTAGCAAATTCAAGTGGGATCTTGATTGGAAAATTACCATCTTGAAATCGATCATTATCAAAATACTCATTACAATCATTGGCATTTTTTAAAGAACTTCTAACACTCTCATTCCAAGTTTTATTCATCTGAATGTTCTAATATAGTATTAAATAATCAGTCAACATTATAATGACTCAATTACTGATTATAATTTATCTATACTGACTCATTTGAGTGCGATTTTTGCTTAAAGTTAGAGCTTAAATAAAGCCTTTTTTATATTCAATTAACTATTATGATTTCACCACCTATTGCTGACGGATTAAATGAAAAACAGCAACAGTCAGTAGTCCTGAGTGAAGACGTTAATGCCCTAATACTTGCTGGCGCTGGAAGCGGTAAAACAAGAGTTTTAACCCATAGAATCCATTATCTAGTCTCTGAAAAAAATCATCATGTTGATGATATCCTTGCAGTGACTTTTACGAACAAGGCTGCAAATGAGATGAAAGAAAGGCTGACCAACCTTCTGAGACAACCCATTGGCAGGATGTGGGTTGGTACTTTTCACTCCCTTGCTCATAGACTTCTCAGAACACATCCACTCGAGGCAAAGTTATCACCCACCTTTCAAATTCTAGACTCTCAAGATCAGTTTCGAATTGTTAAACGCTTAATGAAAGAAAATGGTATTGATGATACAAAGTTTCCTATCCGAAAAGTGCAATGGTTTATTAACCAACAAAAAGATGAGGGCATACTCCCTCAAAATATTGATGCAGGCTATAACTTTTTTGTAAAACAGAGTGCTAAGGTTTTTGATCTCTATGAGAAGCATTGTCAAGCCAATGATCTGGTTGATTTTGCTGGCTTGCTGGTTAAAAGCTATGAACTCTTAAAGAATAATCAGAATTTATTAGATTATTATCAAAAAAAGTTTTGTCATATTTTGGTAGATGAGTTCCAAGACACCAATCGAATCCAGTATCAATTTATAAAAATACTGCACAATCAAAATAATCATGTCTTCTGTGTTGGTGATGATGACCAGTCTATTTATGGATGGAGAGGAGCAAGAGTTGAAAACATACAAAAGATAGAAAACGACTTCAAGCCGATAAAAGTTATCAAGCTTGAGCAAAATTATCGCTCAACTGGAAACATTCTTAGCGCTTCCAATGCTCTCATTGCAAAAAATCAAAATAGACTTGAAAAGTCATTATGGACTGAGTCTGGAGATGGAGATCTCATCAATATTTTTAATGCGCGAACAGAAACTGAGGAAGCACAATATGTAGTAAGTGAAATCGAGAACCATTTTAATCAAGGAAAAAATCTTAGTGAATGCGCCATACTCTATCGTTCAAATGCTCAATCTCGCGTCTTTGAAGAATCCCTAATTAAAAGAAATATTAATTACAGAATTTATGGTGGTCTCAGATTTTTTGAGCGCGCTGAAATCAAAGATGCAATGGGCTATATCCGTCTTGCAGAAAATACCTCTGACAATATTGCTTTTGAGAGGGTTGTCAACTTTCCAACGCGAGGCATCGGAATATCCACCATTGAAAAGATTAGATCCCATGCAGCTGAAAATCATACCGACCTCTTTCAATCATCTATTGCTATTATTGAAAGCCTTCCAGCCAGAGCAGGGAGTGCCTTACAAGGATTTATTCATCTGATTGAAGCGCTTATTGATAGCACTAAAAATCTAACACTTAGTGAAAAAGTTGACTCAACTCTTCTTCAGTCAGGATTGATGACTCACTATGCCAATGATAAGACTGATAAGGCTGGAAGTAAACGAGAAAATCTAGATGAGTTAGTTACAGCAGCCAAACAATATGTTCACGAGAATGAAAGTGAGATGAATGAAACTCAGGGTTTTATTGCTCTAGCAACGCTTGACTCTAGCGGTGAATCGAATCAATCTAGTCAAGAAAGTGTTCAGTTAATGACCGTTCATTCTGCAAAAGGATTAGAATTCCCTGTTGTCTTTTTAGTTGGTTTGGAGGAGGACTTATTCCCTTCAAGGCAGAGTAAAGATGAACCTCACTTACTTGATGAGGAAAGGCGTCTTTGTTACGTCGGCATGACCAGAGCAATGCAATCACTGACACTAAGCTATGCAAGTAGAAGATTCCTTCATGGTCAGTCTTTTTATTCACTTAATTCAAGGTTTTTAGATGAAATCCCTAAAAGCTTTTTAAATTACATTAAGAATCCAAATAGTGACTATACGACAACTGCTTATGAGGACGTTAAAAGTTCACCGCAAAAAATGGTATCCACTTCAAGTAGTTCCATCTATTCTATTGGCCAAGTCGTCAATCATGCCAAATTTGGGCATGGAACAATCCTAAATTACGAGGGAAGTGGTGATTCGATGAGACTACAAATCAAATTTCAAAAAGCAGGAACAAAGTGGCTTATTAGTTCTTACGCAAAGCTCGAGATTGTTTAGCCCTGAGACCAAGGCATCCCATCATTCCGCCAGCCATTAAGATTGCCTCGGTGATCATTCTCGTCTAAGTCGCCCTCAAAACCACTCGCGACATGAGAAACACAAGTAAACCCATTACTTTGTAGACACTTTAAAGCCTCATTCGATCTGAATCCACTTCTGCAGATGAGAATCAATTCTGTGCCTAAAATGTCACTACGATCACTAAGATGATTATTTACTGCCTTGCAAAAAGCTGAAGGATCAGAGTTTAAGTCTGGCTCATCAAACCAGGGAATTAAAATAGAATTTTTAGGAAAGCCAACATACTTATGTTCAGCGCTTGTTCTGACATCAATCAATACAGCATCTGGATTTTCATTTAACCTATCAACAGCCATTTTTGGAAGTAAGTTTCTTTTGTTTTCCATTCTATTTCCTTATAAGGTAGTTCTTGAGTAATGATACTCTATGCTTTATTTTTTTCGAGTAAAAAGTGCAATTGACTCAACATGTGCTGTTTGGGGAAACATGTCCATAACCCCTGCATTCTCCAGATAAAAGCCTAAATCAATCAACCTTGCAGTGTCTCTTGCAAGGGTTGCTGGGTTGCATGAGACATAAACCAAACGCTCAACATTTAGCTTAGGAAGAAGATCTACAATCTCGATTGCCCCTGTCCTAGCAGGATCTATTAATGCTTTATTATAATTTTGACCTCTAAACCATTCGAAACCAGATACATCCTCAAATAAATCAGCCTTATAAAAGGATGCATTGGAGATATTATTTGCCTCAGCATTTTCCTTTGCCCTCTCTACCAAGCCTCGATCTCCTTCAATGCCAACCACTTTATTGACATATTTTGAAATAGGGAGTGTGAAGTTACCAAGTCCGCAAAAAAGATCAATGACATTATCTTGTTCATCTAACTCCAAGAGATCTATTGCCAAATTAATCATTTTTTTATTGAGCTCAAAGTTGACTTGGGTAAAGTCATTGGGCAAAAAAGACATTTCAATGCTATGATCTGGAATAGAGTAAGTAAGCTGAACAGATTTTGTTAATGGCTTTATAGTATCTAGCCCACCACTTTGCAGATACCAAGTAATTTGAAGTTTTTGGGCGTAGTCACTCAAGACCTCTTCATCTTTATTAGTAAGTGGCTGAAGGTGCCTCAATATCAAAATGGTGTCTTTTTCTGCAATGGCGACCTCGATTTGAGGAATATGCTCTTTAATGCTAATTCTCTCTATGCACTCTGAGAGTAATTCAAGGTTGCCACCTAGGGAGGGATGCAAAACCTCACATCGACTCATGACAGTGACAAATGAGGATTTTCTCTCTCTAAAACCAACCAGAACCTTCTCTTTTTTTGCAACATAACGAACCCCGAGCCGAGCTTTACGTCGATAACCCCAGCTCCCAATCTGCATTGGCTTTAACCACTCTTTTGGCTCTACCTTGGCTTGCCCCTTGAAGGCGCTTTGAAGCCAGTCCTGTTTTGCATTAATTTGATTTTCGCTCGATAGGTGCTGAAATGAGCAGCCGCCACATATTCCATAAACCGAGCACTTTGGCTCGATTCTATCCGAAGAAGGCTCAAGTATTTCGATAACGTCCGCCTCCTCATACTTAGCTCGAGACAGCGTCCTAGAGGCAATAACCTTCTCTCCAGGTAAAGCACCTCGGGTAAATATAACCTTATTATCAATGTGAGAGATGCCTCTGCCTTCATGAGATAAAGACTCAATCTCAATTTCATAACTCTTACTTTTTAGCCTTCTTCTTCTAGACATCAAGAAGCTCCACCCAATGCTTAACTGGGATCGAGCTTCCCTTTTGAAGGTGCATTAAACATCCAATATTACTTGTGACAATCATCTTAGGTTTTGAGACATTTAGATTTTCAATTTTCTCTGATCTGAGTTGATTGGCTATTTTAGTCTCAAAAATCGAATATGTACCAGCAGAACCACAACAAATATGTGAATCTTTGACTGGCTTTTTAATATATCCAAAGTCCGAAAGAATTGACTCAACTAGGCCGCCTAATTTTTGACCATGCTGCATAGTGCACGGCTCATGATAGCTAATATTTAACTCTTTTAGGTTGAGCCTACTCAAATCTTTATTGGCAAGATATTCAGCAATATCTTTAGTTTTTGAGGAAACAAGGAGTGCTTTTTCATAATACAGATCAGACTCTTCAAAGAGATTAGGATAATCCTTAATCATTACGCCGCAACCACTCGCACTGGATATGATTGCCTCAACACCAGAGTCAAGCTGTGAAATCCAGCTATCAATGTTTCGTTTAACTTTTTTTAGCGCATCGTTAGAGGCGGCTAGATGCTGATCAAGGGCGCCGCAGCATTCACTTTGAGAGGACTCCCTTACTTCAATATTTAATTTAGCCAATATATTTTTTATACTGTGATTGATATTTGGTGCGAGTGATGGCTGAACACAACCTCCCATCAAAAGAACTGAGGAGTCTATTGTATTGGGTTTGTTTTGTTTTGAGCTTACCTTGGAGTGACGAAGAAAATACCCAATAGGCCTAAAGAGTAATGGGGTTAAAAGGGTCTTTCTAACGATGTATCGATACAGTGCCTGCAGCTTTCCTCTCTTGGATTCCATCATTTCACGCCCTATTTCAAGCAACTGACCATACTCAACGCCAGAAGGGCAAGTTGTCTCACAGGATCGACATGTAAGGCATCGATCCATATGACTCAAAGATTTTTGACTAAATTGGTTCTTCTCTAATGCAGATTTAATAAGATAAATCCTACCCCTAGGAGAATCTAACTCATCTCCTAACAACTGGTATGTTGGACAAGTAGCTAAACAGAAGCCGCAATGAACGCATGATTCAATTATTTGACTGGCTCTATCTTGAGTTGATTCTGAGATTGCGTTGTTGGCTAGGTCTATATGCATTAGATAAAAACTCCATAAGGATCAAACACACTCTTGAGTTTTTTTTCAATTTCACTCTTTATAGGAGATTCAGTTTTACTCTTAACCCCTTTAAGATCTAATCTATTTACAACTTGTTCTGGGAGAACCTTGAAGCTGATTTGGGTAATGACAGCAAGCTTACCTAATGAGCCAACTAGAAGCCTTGAGACATCATAACCGGCTACATTTTTCATCACCTGACCGCCAAAATTTAGAAGATCTCCCTTGCCATTAATAATTTGAACCCCCAAAACACTGTCGGACAGATCTGAACCCGATGTTGCATAAATTGATCCAATAGTCTTTTCAGAACCACTCACATAGAATGAGAATGCCTGGCTATTTTTTTCCAGGACTTCTCTAGCTTCCTTGATGGATGTTCCTGCTTTAAGCGTAATGACAAGCTCCTCTGGAAAATATTCAACCACGCCAGAGTATGACGACATATTTAATAGCTCATCGTCAGATTCATCACCTGAACTAGTAATTCTTAGTTGGCTTGCATTTCTTATTTTTTTTTGGAGCTCTGAAATGGAGTTCATAATCAGAAGCGCTCCAGTTCAGGATGAGGCAAATTACCATGATGGACATGCATATTGCCGAGTTCAGCGCAGCGATGAAGGGTTGGAACGGCTTTGCCAGGATTGAGGAGTGCGTGTGGATCAAAAGCAGCTTTAATTTGATGAAAAACATCTAACTCTGCCTCACTATATTGATAACACATTGCATCTAACTTTTCTACACCAACGCCGTGCTCTCCCGTGATGCTTCCTCCAGCTTCAATGCAAATCTTAAGAATTTTATTTCCAAACTCTTCTGTTTTTTCTAGTTCGCCTGGAATCCCTGCATCATATAATATTAATGGATGGAGATTACCATCACCCGCATGAAAAACATTTGCAACCCTCAGGTTATAGTGTCTTGATAGTTTATTAATTTTTTCAAGAACATCACCTAAGTGTCTCTTAGGAATGGTTCCATCCATACAATAGTAATCTGGAGATATCCTACCTACTGCTGGGAATGCGGATTTCCTTCCTTTCCATAACAGAAGTCTCTCTTCTTCAGTTTCTGAAACTCTGATTGAAGTTGCCTTTGAAAGTAGTTTTTTAACTTCATTCACATCATTATTGACAAGATCAATAGAGCCATCTAATTCACATAGAAGAAGTGCTTTTGCCTCAATGGGGTATCCTGGTTTTGCGAAGTCTTCAGCGGCCTCTATTGCAAATGCATCCATCATTTCAAGACCCGCCGGTATAACGCCGTTTTTAATAATATCAGCAACCGCCTGTGCGCAGTCTCTGACGCTGTCAAAACCGGCCATCACTAGTTTAGCTAGTTCAGGCTTAGGAGTGAGCTTAACTGTTATTTCAGTAATAACACCTAAAAGCCCCTCTGATCCAGTCATGAGTGCCAACAATCCTAAGCCGTCATCTTGACGAGAGAATACTAACTCATCTCCATCAATCGTTAAGATTTTAAGAGACTCAATATTTTGTACTGTGAGTCCATACTTAAGGCAGTGAACTCCGCCAGCATTTTCAGCAACATTTCCCCCAATAGTGCATGCAATTTGAGATGAGGGATCTGGAGCATAATATAATCCGTACTCCTCAGCCGCCTCACTAATTGCCAAATTTCTAACGCCAGGCTGAACTACCGCAGTGCGAGCATTTTGATCAATAGAAATAATGTTAGTTAATTTTGAAAGTCCTAAAACAACACTACCCTTAAGGGGCATAGCGCCTCCTGAGAGACCAGTTCCAGCGCCTCTTGTTACGACTGGTGTGTTATTCTGACGGCAGATTTCTAGTATCTTTTTAATTTGACCGACCTCACTTGGCAAAACAACGGCCAAAGGCTCTTGTTTATAAACGCTCAGCCCATCACATTCAAATGGCCGAGTATTTTCAGAACCACTAATAACTGTGTGTTTTGGTAACGACTTCGTTAACTGAGAAATTATTGACACATCTTGCCTTCAATTGTTAAGGATATTCCTATCATAGTGAGATGAAACACATTTATTTAAAATTAAATTCAAGCGGTTATGAATTTAATTATTAATTATTAATTCATTATCTAAGATAATTATAAAAAAAATTATATATTGTTTTTATCGGCTTTGAAGTGACATATGTCAGATAGATTCAAGAATGAACTAACAACCGAGATTAAAAAATGAAATCATTTTCTCCGCCAAATAGATTACTCATGGGTCCTGGTCCCTCAGATGTTCACCCAAGAATTTTAAGTGCCATGGCAAGGCAGACAATTGGACATCTAGATCCTGCATTTATTGAAATGATGGATGAAACGAAGCAGATGCTTAAGTATGCATTCATGACTGAAAACGAGTTAACTATGCCTATCTCTGCTCCAGGTTCTGCTGGCATGGAGGCATGCTTTGTCAATCTGGTTGAGCCTGGCGATAAGGTCATTGTGTGCATCAATGGTGTTTTTGGTTCTCGAATGAAAGAGAATGTCACTCGGATTGGTGGTCACGCCATCATCGTAAATGATGAATGGGGAAAACCAGTAGACCCTCAAAAAGTGGAACAGAGTTTAATTGATAATCCTGATGCCAAAATTGTTGCTTTCGTTCATGCAGAGACTTCAACTGGCGCCCTATCAGACGCAAAGCTAATTTGTGAATTAGCAAACAATCATGGGTGTATTACAATTGTTGACGCGGTAACCTCTTTAGCGGGATCAGAATTGAGAGTTGATGATTGGGGCGTAGATGCTATTTATTCGGGCTCACAAAAGTGTCTATCTGCAATGCCAGGCCTATCACCTGTTAGTTTTAGTGAGAAAGCCATTCATAAAATTACCCATCGAAGTACTCCCGTTACCAGTTGGTTTTTAGATCTTAACTTGGTCATGGGTTACTGGGGAAAGGGAGCAAAACGAGCCTATCACCATACAGCGCCCGTTAACACCTTGTATGGACTTCATGAATCTTTAGTCATGCTGACTGAAGAGGGACTTGAAAACTCTTGGGCGCGACATCAAGTAAATCATCTCCTTTTGAGAGAGGGATTAAGTAAGCTTGGAATTCATTACCTTGTCGACGAGTCAAGCAGACTCCCACAGCTCAACAGCGTATTTATACCAGAAGGCACAAATGAAGCAGAAGTTCGCTCAATTCTTCTTAATGATTACAACATAGAAATCGGAGCTGGTCTAGGGGACTTGGCTGGCAAGATATGGAGAATTGGTCTAATGGGTCACACTTCAAGGAAGGAAAATATAGACCTTTGCTTATCAGCCCTTCAAAAAGCCTTGTAGACGGTCTGAAATTAGTCTTTAATTTTTGCCAGTAATTCTTCGTCCGTCTCTACCCTATCAGGATCAGGAAGGCAGCAATCCACTGGGCAAACTTCAACGCATTGCGGGGTGTCAAAATGTCCTACACACTCAGTACAAAGATCTCCATCAATTTCATAAATTTCTTCACCCATATAGATGGCCTCGTTTGGACACTCCGGCACGCAAACATCACAATTAATGCATTCATCAGTAATAAGTAGAGACATAAAAAATCCTCAGTTTAAGTATATAAATTATCACAACTCCTAAGTTATGATAATACATTTTTAATAGACATATTTTAACGTAACAGCGCTAAAATATTGAGGATTTTGGGTATCATTAATCATTTTCTTTCTAAGGTTATTATGAGAAGACTTTTAGTTATTTTTGCACTTCTATTTTCCACTTTATCTATTGCAAATCTTGATGATGGAATATATGCTCACCTGACAACGAGTAAAGGTGAAATCACTGTTCAACTAGCTTACAAAAAAGCCCCGCTCACTGTTACCAACTTTATTGCCCTATCTGAAGGAACCAAGGTAAGTAATAAAGAACTTGGAACCCCTTTTTATGATGGATTGGTTTTTCATAGGGTTATCGATGATTTTATGATTCAGGGCGGAGACCCTAAGGGAAATGGTACTGGCGGACCAGGGTATATGTTTGCCGATGAATTTTCAGATCTCATTCATGACAGGCCTGGTGTTCTATCCATGGCAAACTCAGGGCCAAATACTAATGGATCTCAATTCTTTATCACCCATGTCCCAACGCCTTGGCTTGATGGAAAGCATAGCGTATTTGGCTCAGTTGTTGAGGGAATGGATGTAGTTAATTCAGTTAAACAAGGCGACATATTAGAAGCTGTTAGAATCGAACGTGTGGGAGAGGAGGCCAATCAATTTGCTGCCAATGAGGATTCATTTAATGCATTAATCTCAAAGGCTAATGAAAATATACTTGCAAGCCTAAAGCTTCGTCAACAGGACTTTGAATCCTATGTGTCTTCAACTTATCCTAATGCAAAAGAAACCGATTTGGGTTACTTCACTAGGGTCAGCAAACAAGGTGATGGCGTTTCACCCAATAAGGGTCAAATCGTTTCAATTGATATCGCACTTAAAGCGAATACGGGTGAAGTGATGCGTGCTGCTGGAAGCCCTATTCCGTTTATTCTTGGCAATGGTGAAATCATCAGCATCATTGAAGAGAATGCTCAAGAGATGACGATTGGAGAAGAGAGAACAGTCATTGCAACCTATGAGTCTGTATTTGGCGATGCCCCAAGCGGCAATATTCCACAAGATGCTTTTATCATTTTTGATCTTATACTTATAGCTGCTGAGGACAATTAAATATGTTTCTAGAGCTTTTAAGCTTTCTTGCATCCCTGGACACTGGCTTCAATGTTCTAAGCTACTTAACAGTGAGAGCAGTTTTCGCAATGATGACTGCTCTTCTCATAACCCTATTTCTAGGAAAATGGATCATATCCAAACTTCTACAGTACCAAATAGGGCAAGTCATTCGTGATGATGGGCCTGAAACCCATTTGGAGAAAAAAGGCACTCCAACGATGGGTGGTGTGTTGATTCTTTTTGCTTTTTTTACCAGTGTTCTGATATGGGGAGATTGGCGAAACCCTTTTCTATGGATTGTGATTTCTACTGCCCTCCTCTTTGGCTTAGTGGGATTTATTGATGACTACTTAAAAATTAAAAAACAAAACTCTGATGGCCTAAGCAGAAAACAAAAACTTTTGACTCAAACCGTTGGAACTCTATTAATCTGTATGTGGTTGTTGAGTTTGAACTCTAAGACTATTGGCTCAGAGCTACTCATTCCATTCTTTAAAGATCTTATCATTCCTTTAAATGCTATAGGTTTTTTACTTATAGGCTGGTTTGCTATTGTCGGCGGCTCCAATTCTGTAAACCTCACTGATGGGCTTGATGGGCTGGCAATTATGCCTGTGATACTCATTAGTGGTGCACTGGCAGTCTTCGCCTACATTGGTGGTAACTATAATTTTTCAGCCTATCTTAATATGCCTTTTATGCCTGGGACTGGAGAAGTATTTGTT
Source organism: Candidatus Pseudothioglobus sp. uisw_142 (assembly GCF_059512465.1). Lineage (NCBI taxonomy): Bacteria > Pseudomonadati > Pseudomonadota > Gammaproteobacteria > Pseudothioglobaceae (SeqCode) > Pseudothioglobus (SeqCode) > Candidatus Pseudothioglobus sp. uisw_142. Next base: position 449,101 of record NZ_CM183452.1, on the reverse strand, counting down.
CTGTGTGCAGCACTTATTGGTGCTGGCTTTGGCTTTCTCTGGTTTAACACTTATCCAGCAGAAATCTTCATGGGAGACACTGGATCTCTGGCACTAGGTGCTATCCTTGCTGTCATTGCAATCATTGTTCATCAGGAAATTCTATTGATACTGATGGGTGGTATATTTGTTGCTGAAACGCTATCAGTTATAATACAAATTGGCTACTTTAAGAGAACACAAGAAAGATTTTTTTTGATGGCTCCCATTCATCATCACTTTGAAAAAAAAGGGCTTAAAGAGCCCAAGATTATTGTGCGCTTTTGGATTGTTACATTGATCCTTGTTTTAATCAGCTTGGCAAGTATTAAGATTAGATAATTCATTAACTATTGAACTGTAAAATATATTCCTATGAGCATTAAATCAGATAACTGGATTCGACGAATGTCCCTTGAAGAGGATATGATTAAGCCATTTGAACCCAAGCAAATCCGTCGAGCAAATGATCAAAAGATTATCTCTTATGGCACCTCTAGCTATGGATATGATGTCAGATGCTCAACAGAATTTAAAATATTTACCAACATCAATCACAACATTGTGGACCCAAAAAATTTCAATGAGCAAAGCTTCGTTGAGGTCAACTCTGATGAATGCATTATCCCTCCCAACTCATTTGCACTAGCCAGTACTGTTGAGTATTTCAAGATCCCTCGTTCAACCCTGGTCATTTGTCTTGGAAAATCAACTTATGCAAGATGTGGGATTATTGTTAATGTCACTCCACTTGAACCAGAATGGGAAGGACATGTAACACTTGAATTTTCAAATACAACTCCCCTTCCAGCAAAAATATATGCAAATGAGGGCGTTGCCCAGATGCTCTTTTTTGAATCAGATGAAATGTGTGAGACCTCTTATAAGGATAGAAATGGCAAATACCAGGGTCAAACCGGTGTTACCCTTCCTAAAGCTTAAAGATAATGTCTGAAGTTTCTAAACGTCGCACCTTTGCGATTATTTCTCATCCAGATGCTGGCAAGACGACTGTCACTGAGAAACTCTTGCTTTATGGGGGTGCAATTAAAACGGCTGGAAGCGTTAAAGCTAGAAAAGCAAACACGCATGCTACGAGTGACTGGATGGAAATGGAAAAAGAAAGAGGAATATCTGTTACCTCCTCTGTCATGCAGTTTCCATATGATGATCACGTCATTAATCTTCTAGACACTCCTGGACACGAAGATTTTTCTGAGGATACCTACAGAACCCTAACAGCAGTCGACTCTGCATTAATGGTAATTGATGTTGCAAAGGGTGTTGAGCAAAGAACCATTAAATTAATGGAGGTTTGCAGACTCAGGGATACGCCAATATTAACCTTTATCAACAAGCTAGATCGCGAAGGAAAGGAGCCCATTGAGTTACTAGATGAGGTGGAGTCAGTCTTAAATATTGAGTGTTCACCAATCACTTGGCCAATTGGAATGGGCAAAGGCTTTAAGGGTGTTTATCATTTACTAGAGGATAAAGTTTATCTTTTTGAAAGTGGAAAGAACGCAAGTATCGGTGACAATACCTTAATTGATGGAATTAATAATGCTAAACTCGATGAATTTTTAGGTAAAGAGCTGGCACAAGAGGCCCGTGAAGAAATTGAACTCATTACAGGAACTACCAACCCCTTCGATATTAATGACTTTCTAGAAGGGAAACAAACACCTGTTTTTTTTGGATCAGCAATCAATAATTTTGGTATTGAAAACCTTTTAGATGGCTTCATACAATACGCACCAACCCCCCAAGAAAGAGAGAGTGATATTCGAAACGTTCTCCCTCAAGAAAAAAAACTTACGGGTTTTGTATTTAAAATTCAAGCAAACATGGACCCTAAGCATCATGACCGCCTTGCCTTTATGAGGATTGTGAGTGGAGAGTATCAAAAAGGCATGAAGCTTCTCCAAGTCTCGAGTGGCAAACAAATTAAAATTGCCAATGCTGTAACATTTATGTCCCGTGAGAGAAGCTCGACAGATTTTGCCTACGCTGGTGATGTTATTGGCATCCACAACCATGGAGGAATTGGAATTGGAGACACCTTTACTCAAGGCGAGAAAATTAATTTCCAAGGGATACCTAACTTTGCACCCGAGCTCTTTAGAAGAGCTCAACTAAAAGACCCTCTCAAAGCAAAAGCTCTTCAAAAAGGCCTCGATCAGCTCTCGGAAGAAGGAGCTACTCAGGTCTTTAGACCTGTTTCAAATAGCTCTCAAATTTTAGGAGCTGTAGGAATACTTCAGTTTGATGTTGTTGCTCATAGGCTTAAATATGAGTATGGGGTTGACTGTCAATTTGAGACAATTAATGTAGCAACAGCAAGGTGGGTCTCAGGCTCTGACAAGGACATAGAGCAACTCAAAATAAAAGCTGGAAATAATATAGCCATTGATAGCGCAGGCATGCTGACATACCTTGCTCCAAGTATGGTCAATCTTCAACTCACTATTGAACGTCACCCAGAATTAACTTTCAGCTCAACAAGAGAACACTAATCAATAACTGCCTCCAAGGGCTGAACAACTTCGGCAATATTCTTCTTGTTTAAATAACCAACATCAGCTCCACTAGAATCTTGAACTACACAACAATCTGCATTTTGTCTAAGCATTTCACATAAAACAGAATCAACCGAATCCATTTCATTCACTTTAATGTTAGAAGAGCCCTTTGCTGGTTTTTCATTTGTCATTACTGACTTTGCATGAAGCACATGAGAGCGGTTAACTTTTTTAACAAAATCCCTTACATAGTCATCCGCTGGTGTCATTAAAATATCTTGTGAAGTGCCATGCTGAACTAGCTCTCCACCATTAAGGATGGCAATTCGATCTCCAATTTTGAGCGCCTCATCAAGATCATGAGTAATAAAAATAATGGTCTTATGGAGCTCTTGTTGGAGTTCTAAAAGTAAATCTTGCATATCACTTCTAATGAGTGGATCAAGTGCACTGAATGCTTCATCCATCATTAATATTTCAGTATCACAAGTTAAAGCTCTAGCCAAACCAACACGCTGCTGCATTCCACCTGACAATTGGGATGGGTAACGGTCTTCATAACCAGATAACCCTACTCGATCAATCCATTTTTTTGCTCTTGTAATAGCGTCATCCCCTTTTACACCCTGCAAGTGAACGCCCAGACATACATTATCCATAATGGTTTTATGCGGAAGGAGTGCAAAACTTTGGAATACCATCGCAGTTTTTTGTTGCCTGAATTGCCTTAATTTCTCCATCGGCATCTGAATAACATCTTCACCACCAATCATAATGGATCCAGCTGTAGGCTCAATAAGTCTATTAATATGCCTGATTAATGTTGACTTGCCAGAACCAGAGAGCCCCATAATAACTTCAATATTCTTGTTAGCTAAATCAAGATTAATATTACTTAACCCCAAAACATGCTTATACTCTCTCAGAAGATCATCTTTTCCCATCCCATTATCAACATGTTTCAGAACAGAATCCGCCTTAGGTCCAAAAATTTTAGTTAAGTTAGAAATTTTAACTTTAATATCATGCGTCATAGTACGTCTCCTGAGCGGTGTTTCTGTATTCTAGTTCCAAATGCCTGAGAAACCCTATCAAATATTACAGCCAAGGCAACAATTGCCAAACCGTTAAGTAACCCCATTGATAAGAATTGGTTTTGAACAGCCTGAAGTACAGGCAATCCAAGGCCGGCAACACCAATCATGGAGGCGATAACAACCATTGCAAGGGCCATCATAATTGTCTGGTTAATCCCAGCAAATATATTAGGAAGTGCAAGTGGCATTTGCACCATAAATAATCGTTGCCTGTATGTAGCTCCGAATGCATCAGCAGCCTCCATTGCCTCTTTATCAACCAATCGGATCCCTAAATTTGTCAACCTAACTATTGGTGGCATTGCGTATATACAGACCGCAATAAGTCCTGGAACCTTTCCAATTCCAAGCATCATTACAACTGGAATGAGATATACGAAAGATGGTATAGTCTGCATTACATCTAAAACTGGGGTTATCCATGATTGCGCCCTGTCTGATCGAGACATCCAAACTCCAAGAGGAATGCCAAGCGCTAAACATAATATGGTTGCAGCAGAAATCATTGTAACCGTAGAGACCATTGGCTCCCACATATCAAGAAAACCAATAGCAAAAAAGGCAGCCATTACCCCTATTGAAACTTTTATACTTCTTGATCCTAGCCATGCAAGCGCACCAGCAACTAATAGGAAAATTGGCCAAGGGGTTGAAAGAAGTAACTTTTCAATGACAATCAAAAATGTTAAGAGTGGGTCAAAGAATGACTCAATATTATTTCCAAACTCTCTTGTGAAATCTTTAAATGCTGCATCAACACAGTTTCTAGAACTCATCATCACGTCACCAGGTATTGATATGACATTATTCACAAATATGCTGAAATCGGAGGTATTTACAGAATCAACGACTCGTGTATTGAGTGATGCAAAATATTGAACTTGAGAGGCAGGATCAACAGATCTCACTGCACTCATATTACTTTCTATATTGTTTGATAAACCTGAAATATTAGCCGCTAAAGCCTCTGGATCGGTAGACCTTATTGAGATGTATTGTCTGTCAAGTCGCTCTACCGTTTTATCAAAACTAGATACTGCCCTAACCTTAATATCTCCATAATTGCCTGCATCATATCGTCCAGCAAGCTCGATCACCTTTGCACTGAGCTCATTAGCTTTATTGGTAAGAGGAATAAGTACGTTTTCAATGGTTGCTACATCGGTTCTTATTGCTGCTTCTTTGACGGCTCTTACTAAAGCCTCAGGGTCATTAACCAAGGGCATCAAATCAGAGACAATTTCATGGCTATCAGCCATTTCTTCAACTCTAGCATGTGTAGCGATGCTTAAAGTATCAAGGTTGTAGACCATATCACGAGCACCCGGATAATTCTTATAGATAGACGCAGATGCATTGACTTGCTCTCTGATCTCAGAGAGTCGCTCCAAGTGTGACTGAACTGAAGAATTTGAGCTGAGATAGTCAATATTTGCTCTCAAAGAATTGATACCATCATTAAGCAGAGAAATCTGAGAGCCCATCTCGCTCATAAATGCATCGCTATACTGCTCTGCTTTATCTGAATAATTACTTGTAAGTTTCTGAATATTTTCAGTTAAAGTTAAGGATTCAGAACTATTACTGACATATCGAGCATTTTCTTCAATCTCTTGAAAGAGAGATTCTATTTGAGGGAATAGAGCAACTATATCGTCTGGGGATGAAGTCAAATCAATCTGATTGTTTAATTCTGCTATTGAACTCTCATAACTATCAAGAAGCGAACTTTCATTAGAGTTATATAAGCCAGAAAGCTCTTGTGTTTTTGACTCAAGAGTCTTTGACAGGATTTGAACCTTCTCTAGGAGCTCTGCTGAACTATTAACTTCAGTCAATGGGTTTGACTCATTAGAGAGCTCTTTTAATGTTTTGGCTTTTACTTCAGCCCTCTCAGCAAGCTTAGAAAAACTATCAGTTATCTTTACTAACTCAGAATAATCAGTTGCACTTTGAACTTGAGTACTGAGGTCATCCGCCCTTTTGGTCATCGCCTGTATAAAATTCAAATCTTTATTGAGTATTCTTAGATCTGCAATTTCAGATGCAGGGGGTATACACTCAATGATGCTTTGTTGAGGAAGTGGCCTAACTGCTGCCATAATGAGCTCCTTTAATTTTTAATATTTATTCTAACACTTTCAATTTAAAAATTATCAGCAGTTAATCTAATAACTTTTAAATTAATTTAAATAATAAAAAAATTGCCCGTAATTATCTAAACTACGGGCAATTTTTTATTTTATATAGTAAGTATTAACTTACTGATCTTTCATTTATAGTGAAGCCTCTACAGCAGCAGCAACATCTGCGCTAACCCATGGCTTCCAAACATCTCCATGAGAAGACAAGAATTCAACAGAAGCATCCGCTCCAGTTCCACCTGTATCTTCCATCCAAACTAACATTTCGTTCATTACAGTACCAGGCCATGTGCGAGATTTAAAGTAATCCATAGCTCCTTTAGGTCCGTTATAGAACATGTTGTCACTAAGAAGAGTGTTAACACGTGAGTTAATCCATGCTGATGGCTCAGGATCTGAACAGTTATCACCACCTAGTGCAATACATCCAACCCAGTTGTCATCACCAGCATAAGGTACGCCAAAGTCAACAGCTCTTAAGTCATACTTTCCAACTAAAGAAGTTGGGTTCCAGTAGTAGCCAAACCAGTTCTCACCTTGCTCTGATGCTTTAGCAATAGATCCATCAAGACCAGCAGCTGATCCAGGATCAATTAGGTTCCAGCCCAAAGCTTCCATATCAAATGCTTTGTAAAGACTTTGATTTGATAATTGACAACCCCAACCAGCAGGGCAGCCATGGAAGGCCCCTCTTGAAGGGTCTTCTTTGTCTGGGAATAAGTCAGGACGTGCAAGAATTGCTTGTGCAGTTGTTAATTCTGGATGCGCATCAAGCGTATGAGGAAGAACCCACCAGCCTTCTCCAAGTCCACTCATTGGTGCCATATTACCAATATGTAAACGTCCAGCACCAACAGCACTATCAACTAGATCTGCCATCGCATTTGCCCAAATCTCTGGTGCAACGTCAGGTTGTCCAGTTTCATTCATTGAAGTGAATGTAGGCATAGTTGAACCAGCAACTAACTCTACTTCACAGCCCATTGCTTCCAACATTGCTTTATCAACATTTGCCATCAATGAAGCTGAGGCCCAGTTCATATCTGCAATAGTAACTTTTCCACATTTAGCAGCATTTGCCGAAGTGCTGAGCAATAAAGCTGCAGCTACCGCACCAAATACCTTAGTAGTGAATTTAATATTCATATATCTTTCTCCTAAAGGATTATTGTATTATCAGAGTGAACAATTTCATACTCTGAAGCGATTATAGCAACTGAAAAAAAATATTTTAGTTTTTTTTTAAAAAAAAATAAAAAATATTTTTGAATGATTTATGAATAACTTACAAGGAGTTAAAAGAATTCATCATCTATTTCAAACGAACAATAGTTTAAATTGAACTCATAAATTAATAACTAAATATTAAACTACTCTTCTGAAGTGACTTCAATCTCGGCAGCACCCTCTTCGTCATCGTCAGTTTCTGCTATTTTAGCGACTGAAACGAGCGCCTCATCATCAGCAATATTAATAAGAGTCACACCTTGAGTATTTCGTCCAATAATAGAGACATCAGCTGCACGAGCCCTGACTAAAGTACCTTTATTTGAGATTAACATCATCTCGTCTTCATCAGTTACCTGAATAGCGCCGACAACCTGTCCATTCCTATCTGATGTCTTAATTGAAATAACGCCTGAACCGCCTCTTGCCTGAGTACGATATTCATCAAGTTGCGTTCTCTTGCCATAGCCTTTTTCAGTTGCAGTTAAAATTGGATCATCAGATTCAGCTACAATCAGTGAAACTACTTTGTCTTTGTCAGCCAGTCTTATTCCTCTGACACCTATCGCAGTTCTTCCTACAGAGCGGACATCAGACTCTTTAAAGCGAATTGATTTACCTGCAGAAGAGAATAATAGAATATCATGCTTCCCCGCGGTAATTTCAACACCAACTAATTTATCGTCATCTCTTAATTCAATGGCAATGATTCCACCTTTTCTAGGTCTTGAAAAGTTTTGAAGAGAAGTTTTTTTACAGGTTCCTGAGCTCGTAACCATAAATACAAATTGATCATCAGTAAACTCCTTGACTGGCAATATTGCATTGATTGACTCATCCTTTTCTAATGGCAAGAGATTGATGATTGGCTTACCTCTTGAAATTCTAGAAGCCATAGGCAACTCGTAAACTTTAAGCCAATGTACCTTGCCCGTTGAAGAGAAACAGAGGACAGTATCATGAGAATTAGCAACAAATAATTGATCCACAAAATCTTCATCCTTCATCTTGGTGGCAGCCTTACCTTTTCCACCTCTTCTTTGTGCATGGTAATCACTGAGTGACTGCGCTTTTACATAGCCGCCGTGAGACAGAGTTACCACCCTATCCTCTTGAGCAATAAGGTCCTCAAGAGTAAGATCAATCTTGTTCTCTATGATCTCAGTCATTCTAGCGTTACCATAATTATCACGAATTTCAATAATTTCATCTCGAATGACTTGCATCAAGAGGTCTGGTGTTTGAAGAATATCTAATAAGTTTTTGATCTGCTCTAATAACTCATTAAATTCATTGAAAATTTTGTCTTTTTCAAGACCCGTTAACCTGTGAAGTTTTAAATCAAGAATGGCTTGCGCTTGTTTCTCTGATAGCTGGTAATCACCATTTTTTTGCAGACCTAATGCAGAATCAAGATCTTGAGGCTTAAACTGTGCCATGTCTCTATCACCAATAAGCTCTTGAATGACAGATCCTTGCCAAGTTCTTGCAACCAAACCTTCTTTTGCCTCACCTGGATTTGGTGCAGCTTTTATCAGCTCAATAATTTCATCAATATTAAAAAGTGCAACCGACAAACCTTCTAATAGATGTGCTCTATCTTTTGCCTTGTTGAGTTCAAAAATTGAGCGCCTTGTGACAACCTCTCTTCTATGCGCTATAAATGCATTAAGAATCGATTTGAGGTTCATCAGTTTTGGCATGCCATGGTCGATTGCAACCATATTGATACCAAAAACAGTTTGCATTTCTGTGAGTTTATAAAGGTTATTGAGCATTATCTCTGGAACTTCACCCCGACGAAGCTCTATAACCATTCTCATTCCATCCTTATCAGATTCATCCCTAAGTCCAGTAATTCCATCTATCTTCTTATCTTTAACAAGTTCTGCGATTTTGCCAATAAGCCTTGCTTTATTGACCTGATAAGGAAGTTCAGTAACGACAATACTTAATTTATCCTCACCCTCAACATGTGACCTTGAACGTAAGTAAATCTTTCCTTTACCAGTCTCATAGGCTTCACGAATTCCACTTGCACCATTAATGATGCCAGCAGTCGGAAAATCAGGGCCTGGAAGAACCTCTAGTAGTTCATCAACAGTAATCTCTTCATTGTCAATAACTCTGAGGCATGCTTCTGTTATCTCTGTTAGGTTGTGTGTAGGAATATTTGTGGCCATACCAACCGCAATACCTGAGGAGCCATTAATTAATAGATTTGGAACGCGAGTTGGCAGGACTCCAGGTTCACTTTCAGAGCCATCATAATTATCTATAAAATCTACAGTTTCTTTATCTAAGTCACGAAGAAGCTCGTGTGAGAGCTTAGTCATTCTTATCTCAGTATATCTCATTGCAGCAGCACGATCACCATCTACTGAGCCAAAGTTACCCTGTCCATCAACTAGTATATTTCTCATTGCGAATGGCTGAGCCATCCTTACAATCGTATCGTAAACTGCAGTGTCTCCATGAGGGTGATATTTACCAATAACATCACCAACGATTCGAGCAGATTTTTTATAAGATTTATTGTAATCATTACCAAGAACATCCATAGCGTACAAAACACGCCTATGAACCGGTTTTAAGCCATCTCTAACATCAGGAAGAGCTCTTCCAACAATCACACTCATTGCGTACTCTAGATAAGAGTCACGCATTTCATCTTCTATAGATATAATCGGGAATTTTTGCTCAAGAATTTCTTTAGAATCGATATCGTCAGACATAGAATAAACCTATATAAATAAGTAGGTTTTATTGTACCCTAGATGACGCAAAAACACACCAATAAATTGGCTATTTTTAATAGAAAAAAACGATTAAAAAAAGGCTAAGAGTTGCGCTTATTTACGGATTTTGCAAGATCTCTTAAAAGGTTTTCAGTATCAGCCCAGCCAATACAGCTATCAGTTATACTAACGCCATATTCTAAAGACGAAAGAGGTCCAACTTTCTGATTTCCCTCATTAATATGGGATTCAATCATAACTCCAAAGATAGATTCGGAACCATTCTCAATTTGAGAAGCAATATTTGCACCCACCTTTAATTGGTTTTTAAACTGCTTTTCAGAGTTCGCATGAGAGAAGTCAACCATCACCTTAGAAACTAGTCCTTTACTTTTAAGCTGTTCACAGGTACTTTCAACATATTCTTTTGAATAATTTGGACCATCTTTTCCACCTCTTAAGATTATATGAGCAGTATCATTACCAAGCGATGTAAAGTGGCTTATGCCGCCATCTTTATTGACTGATAAAAGGTGGTGAGGGCTATTGGCCGACTGGATAGCATCAATAGCAATAGTAAGAGAGCCTCCAGTGCCATTTTTAAAGCCCACAGGGCATGATAATGCTGAAGCAAGCTCTCTATGTGACTGACTTTCAGTAGTTCTAGCACCAATCGCGCCCCAAGAGATCAAATCAGAAAGGTACTGAGGTGTCAATACATCCAAATATTCAACGCCCACTGGCATATTAATTTCACCTAAATCTACAAGTAGTTTTCTGGCAGTCTCAAGGCCTTTGTCAATATCAAAACTTTCATCAAGATAAGGGTCATTAATCAAACCTTTCCAGCCAACTGTTGTTCTGGGTTTTTCAAAGTAAACACGCATCACAATAAATAAATCCTCAGACAACTCATCTTTTAACTTTGAAAGATTTTGAGCGTATTCCATTGCAGCCTTGGTATCGTGAATTGAGCACGGACCAACGAGAACCATAAGTCGATTATCGTTCCCATAAAGGACATTTTTAATAGTGTTTCTTGCACTTACAACAACTGATGCAGCCTTCTCAGACAATGGAAGCTTCTCAATAAGAGCGTTAGGAGACACCATAGGTGCACTTGAAACAATTCTTACATTATCTGTATTGTGGAGCATTATTTTTGGTTTGTTATTAATGCATAAGCTGAATGATTATGAATAGATTCAAAATTTTCAGACTCTAAGGAGTAATAGTTAACTTTCTTACTAGTATTCAATTCTACAGCAATATCTCTTACTATATCTTCAACAAAAGCTGGATTTTCATAGGCTCTTTCAGTAACCACTTTCTCATCATCACGCTTTAAAATAGCGTAGAGTTCACTAGAAGCTTTCTGCTCCGCTAGATCAATCAAATCCTCTAAATAAATAGTCTCTCCGACAGAGGCTTTTGCTTCAATTGTAATATGAGACCTTTGATTGTGAGCTCCGTACTTGGAAATGCTCTTAGAGCAAGGACAAAGACTAGTCACTGGAACAACAACTTTAAGTATCAGATCTGACTTGCCGTCAATAACACTTCCAATTAAAGTTGCCTGATAATCGAGCAAGCTTTGAACACCAGAAGATGGCGCTTTTTTGTTTCGGAAAAATGGAAAATCAACAATAACACGTGCATCATTAGATTCGAGTTTATCTGCTACCTTTTGAACAAGATTCATAAAGCTCTCAACTCCAAAACTGCACTCTCCATCATTTAAGATTTCAATAAAACGTGACATATGAGTTCCCTTTACATTTGCAGGAAGCTCAACTGTCATAGTAAAATTTGCAACAGAAGGTTGAGATGCATTGTCTCGATTTATAAAATTGATTGGGTGCAAAATATCCTTAATCCCAACTTGGTTAATAACAATATTTCGGATATCTTTTGTATTTTGAGTATCAGGGAGTAATGTATTTTTCATAATTTAATAAGTAGAAGATAAATTAGTCTAAAGGTTTCTAAAATGAATATTAGAACAGAAAAAATTTACAGATAGAGTGCTCAAAATATTTGAAGACGCTGCATCTGGAACAATTTTTAGTTCGAACATATTCGGAAAAATTGACAAAAAAACGGCATTATACCTGCATAAATCTTACTATACCACCTACAATTATTGTGAGAATTAGCTTAATAAAATAAGAATGTAGATCTGATTTTGTAAAATTTAGTCAATTGCATCAATACCAAGAGCTTTACCATGAACCCCAGGAACCGTTAAGCCCTTTCTAGCACGATGACTTGTAAAATTGACTAAATCAAGGAAAGAGTATTGCTTGTGCTTTTTACCATTTCCATACTCAACTCTTAATTTTTGATTTTCTTCAATTATACAAATACCAATCAGAAACTCCTCTCTAGCATTAAAGTCATCTGTTTTTATATTAATTAACTTATTACCCTTTCCTTTTGAGAGTTGAGGTAACTCTGAGACTGGAAAAATTAATAATCTTGCTCTATTAGTAATAACTGCAACATAATCAGACTCAAGATTTTGAACTTTTGTTAGTCTCATTGTTCTAGCCTCTTTAGAGAGAGTTATTGCATGTTTTCCAGATTTGGTCTTAGATTGTAAATCTCCAAGGGTTGATATAAAACCATATCCTGCATCCGATGAAAGGATGACTAACTGCTCATCATCTCCCATAACAACATCAATAAATTCAGCTCCAATTGGAGGTGTTAACCTACCCGTTAAGGGCTCCCCTTGTCCTCTAGCGCTCGGAAGTGAGTTAGCCAATAATGTGTATGACCTACCTGAAGAGTCTATAAAGAAAGCCATTTTATTACTTCTACCTTTTGCCTCTTTTAAGAATGCATCACCGGATTTATAGTTTAATGCCGAAGAGTCAATCTCGTGGCCTTTGGCAGCTTTGACCCAGCCCTTCTCACTCAGAACAACAGTAACATTTTCCGCTGGCATCATATCTTGATCACTAAATGCCTGAGCAGATATTACATCAGAAATAATTTGACATCGCCTCTTATCACCAAACTCTTCAAGAATGACGCGTAACTCTTTTTTGATATATGTTTTTAATCTTGTTTCACTTGAAAGTAGAAGCTCAATTGATTTACGCTCCTTCTCAAGTTCATCTGCCTCACTCTTTATTTTTACTTCTTCAAGTTTAGCTAAATGACGTAACTTTAACTCTAAAATTGCCTCTGCCTGAATTTCAGTTATTTTGAATTGTTCAATTAAAACAGGTTTCGGTTTTTCTTCACTCCTAATAATAGCTATTACCTCATCAATATTAAGATAGGCAACTAATAATCCTTCTAGAATATGGAGTCGATCTAAGATTTTATTTAGCCTAGAATTAAGCCTATTAACAACGACCTGCATCCTGAATTGAAGCCATTCCTTAAGTAATGGAATCAAAGGTTTAACTTGTGGTTTTCCGTCTAGTCCAATCACGTTCATGTTAACCCGGTAATTTTTTTCTAGGTCTGTGGTGGCAAAAAGATGAAGCATTAATTGGTCACAATCAACTCTTTTAGACCTAGGAACAATAACTATTCGTGTTGGATTTTCATGATCTGACTCATCCCTCAGATCATCTACTAGAGGGAGCTTTTTATTTCTCATCTGACTAGCTATTTGAGTAATCACTTTTGCGCCTGAGGTTTGATATGGTAGGGCTTCAATTACTATCTCACCATCCTCTTTAATATAGCTTGCTCTCATTTTGACCGAACCATGACCCGTCTCATACATTTGATAAAGCTCTTCTTTCGAGCTCACTATAAATGCATTTGTTGGATAATCTGGTGCTGGAAGAATTTTTAATAAGCCCTCTAAATCAGTTGAAGGCTTTTCTAGAAGCTGGATGCAAGCACTTATAACCTCTATTAAGTTATGTGGAGGCATATCAGTAGCCATACCAACAGCAATTCCAGAAGTGCCATTCAGCAATAAATTTGGAACTTGGGCGGGCAGTTGTTGGGGCTCTTTGATAGTTCCGTCAAAATTATCTGTCCAACTCACAGTACCTTGATTTATCTCACTGAGCAGTAAGTCTGCATAAGGGGATAATTTTGATTCAGTGTAGCGCATTGCTGCAAAAGATTTAGGATCATCTGGGGCACCCCAATTACCTTGTCCATCAATAAATGGATAACGATAAGAAAATGATTGAGCCATGAGGACCATTGCCTCGTAACAAGCACTGTCACCATGAGGGTGAAATTTACCTAAAACATCACCAACTGTTCTAGCAGATTTTTTAAACTTAGCAGTTGACTTAAGACCGAGTTCGCTCATCGCATAGATGATTCTTCTTTGAACTGGTTTTAGTCCATCGCCAACAAATGGAAGTGCACGATCAAGAATGACATACATTGAGTAATCAAGGTAAGCGCGCTCACTGTATTCCCCAACGCTTTGTTGCTCAATGCCGTTTTGGCTCATTGTTTTCCTAAAAAAATAAAATCTGAATTCAAAAAAAATATTTGAATGAGGGATATTTTAATTCAACTCAACATGCTGTAATCATTAATTAATGACTTCTATGATCAAATTACCCAGGAGGCCAAGTCATTTGTCGGCCAGCCAAACAATGCAGATGGATATGCGAGACCGTCTGACCTCCATCACTATTACAATTCATCACTAATCTGTAGCCATTTTCTGAGAATTTATGCTCTTTAGCAATATTGGCTGCTGTGATACTAAGCCTTCCCATTAAAGCCTCATCAGTTGCGTCATTAGCATTAGAGATGTGCTCTTTGGGTATCACTAAAAAATGCTCAGGCGCTTGCGCATTGACGTCTTTAAAGGCTAGTACCCTCTCATCCTCATAGAAAATTTCAGCAGGGATATTCCCTTTAATAATTAAACAAAAAATACAATCTTCCATAATCTAATTTTATATCTTTCAAATATTGATATAAACAAATTCTAGCAGAACTTATAATTATTAAAAAAGTTAACTAAGGAATAACAATATGCTTTCAACCGATACTACAGATATTCTCTTTTCAAAAGCACGAAGCCATAAGGCATGGCTTGATCAAGATATTAATGATAATCAAATTAAGCAGATATATAATTTATTAAAGTTTGCACCCACCTCTGGAAACTGCTGCCCTGCTCGCTTTACATTCGTGACAAGTGAAGAATCAAAACAAAAAATGTTGCCCTCATTAGACCAAGGAAATATTGATAAGGTTATGAGCGCCCCTTGCGTTGTAATTATTAGTTACGATACAAAATTTTATGAATCACTCTCAATCCTATCTCCACATAGTGATGCGAAATCTTCCTTTGAAGGTAAAGAGAAGAAAATCAAAAATACTGCTGAGTTTAACTCTTCACTTCAGGGAGCATATTTTATTATGGCAACCAGATCTGCTGGATTAGATTGCTGCCCAATGCTTGGATTTAGCAAAGAGAAATTAAACCAAGACTTCTTTCCTGATGGAAAAAATAAGGCCGTCTTTATCTGTGGAATTGGCTATGGCGATCACTCAAAACTCTACAATAGAGCCCCAAGGCTTGAATTTAACCAAGCTTGCAGCGTTATATAATAAGGATTACCAATACTTTGGATAACTTCGAACTTCAGAAATATTATTATAAAAGAGTGCTACTAATACAATCAGCACGGAACCAATCAGCGTTGGCATCCACAAGTAATCCCAGTTTGCGCCAAGCAAAAATACAATAAAGGGGTTAGAGCCAGCAGGTGGATGAGAGATTCTTAAGATCTGCATAAGAGCAATAGCTATTGCCAAGGCGATCGCCATACTCCACCAGTCTGAACTAACCAGTTGAAAGAAAATAAGACCTACAAGTGTTGTTACAAAATGACCAAGTATAACATTTCTTGGCTGAGCAAACGGAGACTCAGGAAGAACAAATAGTACAAAGATAGACGCACCAAATGAGCCCATAATTATGGGATAGCTGGTTGAGTATGCTAAAAAACCAATAACGCATGCAGCTAAAAAAGCGCCGAAAGTAATAAAGCTAATTTCTTTAAGGGGTGGTCGAGGTGGAATTGGCGCAGGAGAGCCTTTAAGTTTAGTAAGGTAAGACACAGTTATTCATTCAAAGTAATAATGTTCTAAGTATAAACTAAATTATTTTTTTGACGTGTCTCAAGAAGACTCAATCAACTTATTTGTGAAGTATTTTTGCAAAATCAGTCCAGCACAAATAAGAATCAGACCAAAGAAAGTAGATGCTAATATTTTCTCACCAAGAACTATGTAAAGAACGACAAGAGACAGGAATGGAGTAATAAAGACTAGACTAGCAACTCTAGAAACAGTCGTCGAAATTTTTAAAGCTGACTGCCATAAAACAACACTAATTCCCATTTCAAATAAGCCTATATATACAGACCCCATGATCCCCTCAATTGATGGAATGGCAAGAGAATTTGTAAAATACACAACGAACAAAATAAAAGGCGTGCTAAATAAAAATATTAGAAAAATACTTACCAAAGGATCATTCTTATTTTTAGTATTAAAAAGCCAAAATAGTGACCATATGACAGTACTTAACAGCATGTAAAAAACCCCTTCAGGACTGTTAAAACTGAGTGAAAAAAACTCCCCACCTGTTGCAATAGCAATAACGCCAATATAACAAAGTATGATTGATAAAAATGACTTAATATCGATAGTCTGCTTGAGTATAGGTATTGAAAGAATAACCATCATGACTGGCCAGCTAAAATTAATTACCATTGCCTCTTGTGCGGGTAAAGCATCATAACCCTTAAACAAAATGATGTAATAAAGGCACGGGTTCAATAGTCCAAGGAAAGCGCACCTTATTAAATCACTACTTGAAAAGGCTTTTATTAATTTAATCTTCCCTTGATAAATCACAATAATAAACAAAACTAATATTGAGAATAATGTCGAATACATGACTAATTGAATTGGCTCCAGGTGCTCTAAGGAAAGCTTAAATGCACTAGCAACTGTTGACCAGAAAAAAATAGCAATTCCGGCAAAAAGATACGCTTTATTTTGACTTTTGAAACTTGAAAACATTCTTGTTATTTAAATCACTTGATAGAGGCAGAGTTGACATGATATACCTTCTTTGACATTATATTCTGAAGTCTTATGAACGACTTGATGCCACAAGTTAGAATTTTCAAGGTTATCAATTATTTCTTTATAAGGTGACACCTCCCATTCTTGTTTTCTAACTGTAAAACAAATATACCCACCTTTTTTTGTTATTCTCACCATCTCTAGAAGGGCTTCAGGGCCTACATGACCACAAGTAAACGTTCCAGCACATACAATCGCATCAAATAAATTATCCTCGTAGTCAAGATTTTTGGTTAAATCTAGTAATCTTAATGATTGATATACTTGTTTTTGTATTGCCACATCCAGCATCTCCTGAGAAAAATCAACTCCCTCTAAATTTTTATAGTTGTTCTCACTTAATATCTCCCCAACAAGTCCTGTGCCGCAGCCAGCATCAAGAATCTTCGCTTTTTTATTTTTGATTTTTGAGAGTAAGAGACTAGACGTAATTAAATGACCGACATAACCTGCTAACTCTAGAACGTCATGGTCATAATCTGACGCCCATTTTTTATAAATCCCTTCTAACTCCTCTGAATCAGCAGCATGCAATGTTTGATAAATTGTTGAGATCATGCTCTTTGTATTTTTCATTACTCATTAAAATGATTAATAATGGATTATTTATTCTTAACTAAGGCATAGCTATATATTATAAGTCCTGCCCAAACTCCAACAAAACCTATTAACTGGTTTGAATTGACAGGCTCGTTTTGTAAATAATAGCCTACAAGAAATTGAATTGTTGGTGTAATCAAAAACAAAATTCCAACCGTCGTCAAAGGAAGTAACTTCGTTCCTGCAGTAAATAAAGCCAATGGCACAACTGTTACAGCGCCTGCTAAAAATAAAAGAATATCTGTAGAGATATCTATATTAAAAAAAGCAATATCGTAATTGGTATAAAACCACAATGAGAATATTAATAGAAAAGGAAGAAGTATCAATGTTTCAATATAAAGCCCTGGTACTGCTGATGAAGCCATCGCTTTTCTTGCAATTCCATAAGCAGAGAAAGTAAACCCTACTAAAAAGCCTAACCATGGAAATGAGTCTCCACTAAATACGTAATATAAAGCGCCAACTGTAGCAAAGAATACTGCTAATTGTTTTAATTTAGAAATCCTTTCTTGGAAGAAAATATAACCACCTATCATGTTAATAACGGGTGATAAAAAATAACCCATAGAGGCCTCAACAACTCGACCTAAGTTAACTGCATAAATATAACCACCCCAATTAATTGTTATCAGAATTGCAGTTATAAACAAAAAGACTAATTCCTTTTTAGAGGATATAGAATCCTTAAAATTATTTTTCCATGAAGATTTAAAGTGAACCAAAAAAAATAAAACTGGAACTGCCCATAACATTCTATGAATGAGAACCTCAGAAGGATTAACATGGTTTAGTAATGCCCAGTATAGCGGAAAACAACCCCACATTAGGTAACCAGAGAGAACAAGCAGAATGCCTTTATTCATAAAGCTTAAAGCAAAAAGAAAAAGGACTTATTGTAGACTAAATAGATTTGATGCGCTTCTAATGCTTATAGTAATCTTTTTCAAAACTTGTGTTACTTAAGGTATCGCTTTCACTCGTTTTATCATTGATTTCATTCAAGTTTTCATTGATACGAAATAGAATGACAACCATTTCACAAGCCACTCTTGATGCAAGAGATCCACCAACAACCCAGACTAAACCTCTCCAAAAATCGCCTTCAAGAAAAATGTCTCCTAGACCTTTTGTGATAAAAGCAAATAAAAGTATCCAATAAAATAGTGTAATAAGCTTAGGAGTAACCATTTCATCCAGATAAAACATGTAATGATTATCAAGCTTATCAATGGTTAGCTTAAAAGCTTTTTTAATACTATCTAAAATTTCATTGTTATTCATTTAGACCACCTTTATTTTCTTGTAACTTACTTTATTATAATGTTAATGAATTCAAAAGTCTCATATTCCTGATTTATGAAATGAAACTATTAGTTTGCAAAAAAAAAGCCCATCCTAAGATGGGCTTTTCATTGAAATCAGATCTTTTTATTTATGGATCTCCACATCAGTGAATGCTCCACCAATAACTTCACGCTCTGCATATGAACCATTTGCAGTTCCGCCAGCATCCATCTCAACGCCAGTAGCGCCGACATAGTCAACTGGAAGACCACCTGAAATCATTTTCAAGCACTCAGCAAGCTTACCTGCATGACACTCGTTTCCTGGTGCATTAGCAACATTCAACACTTGTGCCTGTATAGCAGCTCTATCAGTAGATCCAGCAGCTTGTGATGCTAAGATAATTAACGCCATAGCATCGTATGACTCAGCAGAATAAACACCAGAACCGTCAACACCGCCTGCAGCAGCAACAGCTTTCCAGTTTGTCCCTAAAGCAGCATCTGGAGAAGGTAAAGTACCCCATGAACCATCACCAACAGCAGCTGAAGTCACATCACTGATCATTCCATCACCAAATACATAGTCAGTGAAAGCGCCAGTATCTTCTGATGCAGCAATAATTCCTCTACCACCAGTATCAGCATAACCTAAGATAGCTAATGTAGCTGAGCCACCTGCAGATAGTGCAGCAACGTCAGCCGAATAGTCAGCTTTATCATCATCATGTCCAGCCATAACAGTTACAGTTCCACCCATCGCTTCATAAGCAGTAACAAATGCATCAGCTAAACCTTTACCATAGTCACTGTTTGAGTGAGTTACAGCCATATCAGTTTGGCCTCTAGACATTGCAATACTTGCAAGCACTGGCCCTTGTCTCGCATCTGATGGTGCAGTTCTAAAGAACCATCCACCATCTTCAAGAGTAGTTAATGCAGGGGAGGTAGCTGATGGTGAAATTGAAACGATACCATTAGGTACTAAAACATTAGTAATAACTGCACCAGTGTTACCTGAACAGTTAGGACCCATAATAGCCATAACATTATCATCATTTACCATTTTTTCAGCTTGTGCAATTGCAACCGCTGCGTCGATACATACTGAGTCGCCCTGAACTACATTGATTGTTCCTTGCAAGTATTTACCAGATGCGTTCACTTCTGTTACAGCAAGATTTGCACCACCTGACATTGCACCGATCATAGATTCAAGAGGACCTGTAAATCCTTGAAGCTCTCCTACGTTGACAGTAGCACCATATGATGCAGTTGCCATCGTTGCTGACAATACTACGCCAGCTGTTGTCTTTAAATAACTTTTCATTTTGTCTCCTAATATAAAAAAAAGATTCCCTAGGCTCAATATTAAATTAAGACGTATTTCCTAAGGGATTCACCCGTAATGATAAACAGTTTCCTGTAGTTTGTGTTAAAAATATGTGAAAAAAAACTCAATAAAAGGCTAATCTAGCAACCATTTACAGCGAAATTAGAGTTCTTTATTTTTCTCAGGTAAAAGACCGCTGGGTGAAAATCTCATTATAAGAAGCAATATCCCTCCCATAAAGACAAGCCTAAGATAGTGCACTCGATCTTCAATAAATTCTAAAGATGCACTCCCTTCTGACATATTATTACTCAGCATTTCAACAAACCAAAGCCCCATAGGACCTGATTGAATCCATATAAACCAGATGATAAATGCGCCCAATACAGAGCCCATATTATTCCCTGAACCACCAAGAATGACCATCACCCAGATTAAAAATGTAAACCTGAGGGGTAGATATGCAGTTGGTATAAATATTCCATCATAGGTAACCAATAAAGCCCCAGCTATTCCTACAATTGCAGAACCAAGAACAAAAATTTGAAGATGCTGACGCTTAATGTCTTTTCCCATTGCTGAGGCTGCCACCTCATTGTCTCGAATCGCCCTTACTTTTCTGCCCCATGGGGAATTTAAAGCAAGATTAGAAAGAACTATGAGTGCAACCAAAATTGCAATAAATAAACCTGAATAACACAGTTTGACAAAAACAACAGCCGCCTCTCTGACATAATCACCCAGCTTATCAATTTGTTCTGTTTGTGAAAGCAATTGAAGCTCTGATTTATGAATCCAAGCAACTACATTTTGAAACCATTCAGATTGCTGCATATCAACTTCATAGGGGACTGGTCTTGGAAGTCCATAAACATTTTTAAGACCTCTAACAAACCAATCTTCATTTTTAATAACATACAAAATAATTTCAGAAATACCCAGAGTTGCAATGGCAAGGTAATCAGTCCTTAAACCTAAAGTTATCTTTCCAACCCACCAGGCTACACCAGCAGCAATAACTCCACCCACTATCCATGAAAAAGCAATTGGGAGTCCAAATCCACCTAAGTAGCCTGTAATTGCAGGATCTACTTTTTCAATAATATCTGCGGCTTCAGAGAAATAATATCTTGTAAAAAGATAGCCAGTAACTACAATCGCTGTTATCAGCCATTTATTCACGCCTCTTCGATTGAGTAGAATTCCTGCAGTAATAGTTGCTGCACCCATAATCAAGGCGATAAACATTTTAATACCGCCAGCATCAACTGCCTCTGTAACAGGTTGCTGTGCAATTAAAACGACACTGACACCTCCTAGTGCAGCAAAGCCCATAATTCCTACATTCATTAAACCTGCATAACCCCATTGAATATTAACACCCAGAGCCATTATGGCTGATATTAATGACATATTTATTATGCCGAGTGCTAGTGCCCAAGACTGATTTAAACCCACAAATAAAAGTACCAATGCCATTATTGTGAAGTAGACAATGGCTTTGTTTGCCTGCAAGAAAGTATTCATATTATTCACCGTCTATCACCTTACCTTTAAATATTCCTGTAGGCCTTATTAAAAGAACAATCACCAAAATAACAAAGGATATTGCGTATTTGTATTCTGTTCCAATGAGCTGAACTAGTGAGCTAGGATGCATAGAGAGTGGCAGTAAATATATTAAAAATTTCTTATAAGCATAAGTAAGCAGTATCTCAGAAAATGCAACCAAAAATGCTCCCGCAATTGCCCCAATGGGTGAACCAATACCTCCTACAATCACTGAGGCAAAAATTGGTAAAAGCAACAAATGATACTGTTGAGGGGCAAAGCCTTTATCTAGGCCATAAAGTGTTCCAGCAATCGTTGTAAAAAGGGCAACAAGTAGCCAGGTTATTTGAACGACTTTATCTGGGTCAATACCAGAAAGAAGAGCTAACTCTGTATTGTCAGAATAAGCTCGCATGGCTTTTCCAGTTTTTGTTTTTTGTAAAAAATAGAATAGAAAAGCAACCAACAATATAGCAAGAGTTATAGTTAAAAATTGAGATGTTTTAAATGCAATCCCCTGTTCAAGTCCAGTAAAGGCTTTGAATTCTCTAACAGAAAAAATAAATCGCTCACCGTCCCCAAATCTTTGTGCAGAGGCGCCTAATATAAATCTAACGATACCTCCAGTGACAAACATCACACCAATTGATGCTGTAATACCAACAATATTTTGCTTGGCCTTAATTTTTCTATAATGTCTATAGACCAGCCTGTCCATAGTAAGCAGGTAAATTGACATACCAATTAAAGCCAATGGAATTGCCAAAATAGCGGTAGGAAATCCTGTTATGGTCCAACCTTTGCTAATCATATAACCACTAATTAGAATAACAAGCATCGTTCCAAAAGCCATACTATCACCCTGAGCAAAGTTGGAAAACCTCAAAATTGAATATACTAAGGTCACTGCAAGAGCACCAAGCGCCAACTGAGAGCCATAGGACAGGGCAGGGAGAATGACAAAATTTGTCATTAGGGCGAAAGCATTGATTATATCGATTGAATCTGACATCTATCCCCCCAAAAATTTCTTTCGAACTTCGCGATCATTGATAAGTTCCTTTCCAGTTCCAGTATGTTCATTGCGTCCAGAGACTAAAACAAAGCCCTTATCCGCAATATTCAATGCTTGCTGGGCATTCTGCTCAACCATTAAAACGGCCATTCCAGCATTTCTCACATCCAATATGTTCGAAAAAATTTCATCCATGACAATAGGCGAAACACCTGCAGTTGGTTCATCTAGGAGCATTACTGACGGTTTGGTCATCATAGCCCTACCAAAAGCAACCTGTTGTCTTTGGCCACCTGACAACTGGACAGCTAGTTGTTTACGTTTATCATAAAGTATTGGAAACAATTCATAAACCTCTTGAATCGTTTTACTGATGTCATCTTTCCTAATAAAACCGCCCATTTCAAGGTTTTCCTCAACTGTCATTGACGGAAAAACATTTTTTGTTTGGGGGACGAATGCTAAGCCCATACCGATTCTATCCTGAGTAGAAAGCATAGAAATATCTTTACCATCAAGTGTCACTGAGCCTGAAGTTGCATCTAACATTCCTAAAAGAACCCTCATAACAGTCGATTTACCCGCTCCATTTGGGCCAACAATGACTGCCAATTCACCCTTTTCAACCTCAACAGAACACTCGTGAAGAATTGGAACTACGCCATAAGAAGCAACCAGATTTTTACCTTCAAGATAAGCCATTAATGAGTCGCCTCAGTTTTAATTCCTTTGCCTAAATAGGCCTCAATTACTGCATCACTACTCTTAATTTGATCAGGAGTTCCACTTGTTAAAATTTGACCCTCTGCAAGAACGACAACTGGATTACAAAGTCTAGAAATAAAATCCATATCGTGCTCAATCATACAAAATGTATATCCTCTTTCTTCATTGAGTCTGATTATTGCATCGCCGATTTGTTTAAGAAGCGTCCTATTAACTCCTGCACCCACTTCATCAAGAAGAACAACTTTGGCATCAACCATCATTGTCCTTGCTAACTCCAATAATTTTTTCTGTCCACCCGAAAGATTTCCTGCACTTTCATTTTTAAGATGACTAATACTCAGAAAATCAACAACTTCTTCTGCTTTGGCTTGAAGGGCTTTCTCTTCCTCATTTATTTGCTTTCGCTTTAACCAAGTATTCATCAAATTTTCACCCAGCTGATTAGCTGGCACCATCATTAAGTTCTCAAGAACACTAAGAGTTGGGAATTCATGGGCAATCTGAAAAGTTCTCAATAAACCCTTGTGAAAAAGTTGGTGAGAGGTAAGCTCTGTGACGTCTTCACCATCAAGAATAATTTCACCTTCAGTGGGTTGATAGAGTCCAGCTATGAGATTAAACATTGTTGTTTTTCCAGCGCCGTTTGGTCCAACTAGACCAGTAATTGAACCTCTATCAATATGCAAATCTACACCGTCAACTGCTTTAATACCGCCAAAATGTTTTGATAAGTTCTTAACTGTAATCATTATAAGTCTGTTACGTTCTGGTCACCCTTCAATGAACGGGTTTCTAAAAAGTGCCAAATTATCCTTGAATTATTATAGGAATTGTAGGCCATTAAGGCAAAACCTTATTAAATGGTTTCACCACAACATTTGAATATACCCCTGCAGCAACATAGGGGTCAGCATCCGCCCATTCACGTGCCTGCTGGAGATCATCAAAGTCTGCAACAATTAATGACCCTGAGAAACCAGCCTCACCTGGCTCTGAGACATCAATCGATGGATGAGGGCCCGCCAAAATGAGTCTACCTTGATCTTTCAACTCGATCAGCCTTGCGACATGAGATGGCCTAGCCTCCATCCGCTTTTTTAAACTGTTTTCAATATCCTGTGCAAAAATGGCATACAGCATGATTAATCCTTACAGGTCTAAGACATCTTGCATTGAATATAGGCCACTTGGTTTATCAAAAAGCCAGTTAGCTGCCCTTACCGCACCATTTGCATAAATCATTCGAGAGGACGCCTTGTGAGTTATTTCAACCCTCTCACCGTCCATAAAAAAGGCAACAGTATGCTCACCAACAACATCGCCGCCTCTGATAGATGAAAAGCCAATCGTATTTGGATCTCTAGGTTCTTCAATACCTTCGCGGCCATAGATTGCGCAATCAGCTAAATTTCTACCAAGTGCATTTGCCACCACCTCTCCCATTTTAAGGGCGGTTCCTGAAGGTGAATCAACCTTAAACCGGTGATGAGCCTCAATAATCTCAATACTTGAATCTGGGCCAATCACTTTTGCAGAGGTCTCTAATATTTTCAAAGTTAGATTGACGCCTACACTCATGTTGGGGGCAAACACAATAGGAATCTCTTTTGATGCTTGTTGAATAAACTCTAACTCATTATCACTGAAGCCAGTTGTCCCTATCACCATTGCTTTTCCAGAGTCTTTACAGATAGAAATAGCATCTAAGGATGCCTCTGGCCTTGAAAAATCAATCAGGACATCAAAATTATCTAATTGATCTTCTAACTTATCTTCTTTATCAAGTCCAGCGCCAAACTCGGCTTGTGAGTTTGAATGAACTGCTTCAATAAGGGTTTGACCCATTTTTCCTTTAGATCCGTTGATTGCAATTCTAGTCATTAATAGAATCCTCTAGTAAGTTATTTTTTTTGGTCACTGAATCAATCTCCTTCAGCGTTTCAAGAAGAGTAAACATTAAGTTCATAGGCATTGAATTTTGACCATCGCTCATGGCTGTGGCTGGATTCGGATGCGTTTCCATAAATACCCCTGAAACACCAACAGCGACAGCAGCTCTTGCTAAGACTGGAACCATTTCTCTTTGTCCGCCTGAGGATTTGCCTTGCCCTCCTGGTTGCTGAACTGAGTGGGTTGCATCAAACACAATCGGACAATCAGTCGATCTCATACTAGATAGACCCCTCATATCTGAAACCAAGGTATTGTAGCCAAAAGAGGTGCCGCGATCACACACCATAATTTTTTCGTTTCCAGTTGACTTTGCTTTGTCTACAACATTTTCCATATCCCAAGGCGCTTGAAATTGTCCTTTTTTGATATTTACTGGCAATCCCTGCCTACAGACATTTTGTATAAAGTTAGTTTGCCTAACCAGAAAAGCTGGCGTCTGAAGAACATCAACTACAGAGCTCACTTCATCTAGGGGGGAGTCTTCATGGACATCAGTCAGGACCGGAACACCTACCGCCAATTTAACTTTTTCAAGTATCCTGAGTCCCTCTTCAATCCCAAGGCCCCGGAAACTATCGGCGCTCGTTCGATTAGCTTTATCAAATGAAGATTTATAAATAAAATTGATATTGAGCTCGTTACACACCTTTTTGAGATAATCTGCCGTCTCAATTGCAAGCTGCTCTGACTCGATCACACAAGGACCAGCAATCAAAAAAAAGGGGTGCTCAATTCCAGCATGAAAACCTAGTAAATTCATGTACTTCGCTCATTACTTAAATATATACGTAAATTATATTCGTTTAAAATAGGCATAGTTATAAATTCCTTTCAGCGATGGCACAAAAAACACCTGACATTTTAAAAAAAATAGTTTCTCGAAAGCATGAAGAAATTGATGAGGGTATTAAACGTGTGCCTCTTGATAGAATGATTGAATTAGCAAGTAATGCTGATGAAACCCGCAGCTTTTATAATGCACTATATAGCAAAATCAGTCAAAAACAGAGCGGTATTATTGCTGAAATCAAAAAAGCATCTCCCAGCAAAGGCATCCTAAGGGAGAACTTTGATCCTGTTGAAATTGCAAAAAGTTACGAGTCGGGTGGTGCGAGTTGCCTTTCAATATTAACAGATCGTGATTTCTTTCAAGGTGACCCTTTATTCTTAATAAAAGCTCGTGCTACTGTTTCAATACCGGTTATTCGTAAGGATTTTATTGTTAATCCTTATCAGGTCTATGAATCAAGAGCTATGGGAGCTGATTGTATTTTATTAATAGCCTCATGCCTCAAAGATAGCGAGTTAAAAAATCTAAGTCAGCTAGCTTCATCTCTTGGAATGGATACTTTAGTTGAAGTGCATGACAGAGATGAGCTTCAACGCGCCTTAAAACTAGAACTTCCTATGCTTGGCATCAATAATAGGAATCTTCGAAATTTTGAAGTTAGCCTGCAAACGACTATTGACTTACTCTCTGACATTGGTGATGATAAGTTAGTGATTACTGAATCAGGGATCACTTCAAAAATGGATGTAGAATTAATGCATAATCACAATGTGTTTGGTTTTTTAATTGGTGAGGCTTTTATGAGGGACTCTAACCCTGGCCAAAAACTTAAGGAGTTTTTTGAATGAATATTTCTGTGAATTGGGTTGACGGGCTTCTTATGGTTGGGAAGTCAGATAGTGGCCACACCATCACCATGGATGGACCGCCAGAATCAGGTGGTGAGAATCTGGGCGTTAGGCCCATGGAAATGCTATTACTAGGTGTGGCAGGCTGCACAATGATTGATGTTGTAACCACACTCAAAAAAATGCGTCAAGACCTATCTCACCTTGAAACTAAAATTAATGCAGAGAGAGCAACTGATCATCCCAAAGTGTTTACCGATATTCATATTCAGTTTATCGTTAAAGGCAAGGGTTTAGATTCAAAGAAAGTTGATAAAGCTATTACATTATCAGCTGAAAAATACTGCTCAGCATCAATCATGCTTGGAGAAACGGCAGCAATTACGCATGACTTTGAGGTCATTGAATAAAATTTTGTGAAACAACTATTTTCTAAAATACTCATTCAATTTATTTGCAGTATAATATGCGATTCTTCGGAGAGGTGGCCGAGTGGCTGAAGGCGCTCCCCTGCTAAGGGAGTATAGGCTTTAACTCCTATCGAGGGTTCGAATCCCTCTCTCTCCGCCATACATCCGCATTTCAATAAACTTTTAATTATTAAATGAGAACAACACTCCACTATATTCTATTAAAGCCCTTTAAATAGAAAAACATTAGGACAATATTTTTTTAAATTAATATAGCTAAAAACCCCTTACATTTAAATACAATTTAGGCTCATTGTTAACTATAATAAATTTCTTTAATACCCCCCAACTGCTGCCCAATGAAAAAAATATTATTTATATTTGTTTTGTCCCTATATTCAATTCAAGGGTACGCTTCATCATGCCCTGACGGTAGTGAGCCAGTAAGGAGTATTTCTGAGGACGGCACTTATTTTGTTTTTAACTGTAGCACTACTGATTTAATTAAAAAACAAGGAGGAGATGGCTACGACTCATTTCCAGTTCATGAGTTTGCAAAGTCTCCACTGCGTGATTTAGAAGTCCAAGAAAACTGGCAACTCTTTAAAGACCCTGATGAACTTGACCTTTTTCATTCAAGATTTAAATATGCAATTGATGAAAAGGGTCCATTAAGATGGTGGAAAATGTCTTCTTATGTAGATGATTGTGAGCGTGCAACTGCAGAATTTGACATTGAGGCCTTTAAATCAATCGAAGAAACTGGAGATCGGGCAACTTTTTTTATTAGGTGCAAAACATTTTTTACTCATAAGCATTTTCGTGATCAGGACGAAGGCATAAAAGTATTTGAAAGAATTCTTTTGTTGTGGGCTAAAAACAAACCGATTGACTATCCAGATAAAAATATAAAAAATTCTCACTCAGATATAGCTTATGCTGCAACAATGACTGTAGGAGATTTTGCATCTTTCTATGCTATTTACTATGATGACTTTAATTTCAATAAAGAGCAGCGTCAAGCTGTCGATGACTATCTAAGTGATTGGCTAATAAACTATGATCTGGAGCCAACTAGAGATCGAAAAATATGTAATCTTGAGGCGCCTGAAACCTTTGAAATCGAAGGACATGATGCATTTGGTATTTATGCTGACTACTGTGGAAGTAACAGATGGCGTATGGGTCTAGGCGCTGTATATCTAGGCCTTAGAACCGGCAATCAAAGGCTCTTTACAGCAGGTAATCGCCACATTGAAATTAATTTAGCAGCTATTGATAAAGATGGCATCTTTCCTCAGTGGAGTAGAAAAGGGGCACTGGCTCTGAGTTATCAAAGGCAGTTGCCAGAAGTATTAACACTATTAGCCTTAGCTTATGAGTCAATTGGTTATGACTTTTATGAACATCAGCTTCCTCACGGAAAAAAGATACATGAGGTCTATGAAGCACTTTTTGATTTTATTTATCACCCTGAAAAACTCAACAAGTATGCTTTTGCAAGATGGGATTTCGTTGGAAAAAATGCGTATGAGTTTGATAAGCTAACACTTAAAGAAAAGTGGCGACGCGAGTATATTTATCCAGAAGTTTTAGCATCGCAATCAAAGGGCTATGTATTGAGATATCGACCTGACTTAATGGGCGATATTGATTACTCTGAAAACTGGAAAGAGTATGGATCTGACTATGTGGGAAATTTTGTAAGTATCAGCGGCTTAGCAATCTATGAAGCTGTTCATCAGAATATTTCAAAGATTGAATTAGAAATCGCAAAAAAAGCTGAAGAAAAAACTGATTTTTGTAAAGAATCTGTTGATGGATTGAATACTGCAACTTGGTTTGCTGCAAGTACAAAAGATGATGTTGGGTGGGAATTTGTTGGTACAGAAAAGATTTCCTTCGATGGCTGTAAAGGACAGTTTGAGGCTGCTGAAGATTTTCAACCTGAAGATTGGCTTATGATGAGCAAAGAATTAAGGAGGGAGTTAAATGTAAATATTAACCCAGATGGCTCTATAAATATTTCTGGAGACTTAGATTTAGATTACTCAGAAACTCAAAGAATTAATATCAATGACAAAAAAGCAAGCGGCGTTGTTTCAGGTTACTTTAATCCAGGATGGCTTTTAAAGGTAGAGTTAAAAAATAAATAAAGATTCCAGATATAAAACGCATTAAATACTGAGGTTTTTTATAATTAATCTAGTTGGAAGTTTATACATTTAAGCTGTCTTATTATTTTTCCAAATACTAAATAACGCTAAATCTTCATCTAGAATTCACAACTGAATTTTATAATTGGCAAATGACAAATTCCAAAGCAATCCACTGGTTTCGACAAGACCTTCGTTTATCAGACAATCCATCCCTTCACCATGCATCAAAAAATGATCATGTTCTTCCTGTATACATTTTAGATAATGAGAATTCTGGAGATTTTTCAATGGGAGGAGCAAGTCGTTTCTGGCTGCATCATTCTTTAAAAAGCCTTAGTGAAAACCTTAACAATAATTTATCCCTTTACCAAGGAGACCCTCTAAAAGCCTTATTAGATATTATTGATCGCAACAATATAACTGCTGTCTATTGGAATAGGTGCTATGAGCCCTGGAGAATTAAAAGAGACACTGAAATCAAATCAGCACTAGAATCTAAAGGGATTTCAGTTTTTACCTACAATGGCTCACTTCTATGGGAGCCATGGACGATTAAAAAAGATGATGGTACGCCGTACAAAGTTTTTACTCCCTTTTATCGCAAGGGATGCCTAAATTCAGAAGAACCTAGAAGACCTCTACCCAAAGTCAATACTTCGAATTTTATTGTTGACAATGCCCCTTCATTAAATCTTGAAGATTTGTCACTCATTCCTGCCTTCAGATGGGATATTCAAATGGAGTCACATTGGAACATAGGGGAAATAGGTGCATACGATCGGCTAACAAAATTTATTGAAAGTGGTATTAAACACTACAAGGAAGGAAGGAATTTTCCTGCAAAGCCATTTGTATCTAGAATCTCTCCTCACATACATTTTGGTGAGTTGTCCCCCAATCAGGCATGGTATCTGGCTAAAGAAAAGGGCAGCGATAAGAATATTGATCATTTTTTAAGTGAATTAGGGTGGCGTGAGTTCTCCTACTGCCAGCTTTATTTCAATCCTGATCTTCCAAGAAAAAATCTCCAATCGAAATTTGATGCTTTTCCGTGGGAAGATAACCCAAAAAATTTATTAGCTTGGCAAAAAGGCCGAACTGGTATCCCTATGGTTGATGCTGGAATGAGGGAATTATGGTTGACCGGTTCAATGCATAATCGAGTCAGGATGGTTGTAGGTTCATTTTTAGTTAAAAATCTTTTATTAAATTGGCATCATGGTGAACGCTGGTTTTGGGATTGCCTGGTTGATGCTGATCTTGCGAGTAATAGTGCTAGCTGGCAGTGGATTGCAGGATGTGGGGCAGACGCAGCCCCATACTTTAGAATTTTCAATCCTGTCACACAGGGAGAGAAGTTTGATCCAGATGGCGAATATATTAGACAATATATCCCAGAATTAAAAGAACTGCCAAACAAATATCTTTACAATCCATCTGAAGCTCCAAAAGAGGTCTTAGAAAAAGCAAATATTGTTATTGGGAAAGATTATCCTGAGCCCATAATAAATTTAAAGGCTTCACGAGAAAAAGCCCTAGATGCTTTTAAATCCTTAAAAAAAGAGGAAGTTTAAAAGACTCTTAAACTAAATCATTCACTGATTGAGTCCATCTTGAATTAACATGTAAGTCCCAATAAGACTTATGTATTTGTCTCGTTACTTTGCCTGGTGTGCCATTACCTACAAATTGATTATTAATCTTAGTAATTGGCATTATTCCTCCAGCTGTAGAGGTTGCAAATACTTCAATAGAATCATTAAGCATGTCAATAGAAATTGGCTTTAGATTAACTGGCAACTTAATTTCTTCTGCTAGATCTAAAACAGTTTGCCTTGTAACGCCCTCTAAAACTCCTTTATCTGGAGTATTAAGCCCAGTTGCATCTACACAAAAAATATTAAATCCTGGTCCTTCCGAAATATTATTTCCTTCATCCACTAAAATTACTGAGTCAACATTAGAGTCATAAGCTTCAAACATCCCACTAATTAAATCAAGCCAATGATAGTTTTTGATTTTTGAATCAACAGATTCAGGTGGTATTCTTCTTATGTTGCTTACTATGACATTCAAACCTTTTTCAAATTCATCTGGATTAAGAATCCAGCCAAATGGCACTGCAAAAGCTATAAAACGATGATTCGCTTTACGAGGATCTCTTTGAAAATTTTTAGAAACACCCCTAGTCTGAATCATCTCTACGTAAGCATCATCGAGTCCTGCATGCTTAACACAACCTGCAAGTATTTTTTTAAGGTCATCTCTTTCCAATGTACAAGGCATCCTAAGACTTTTAGTAGATTCAAAGAATCTGTCTATATGCTCATCTAATCGAAAAAATTGACCTTTCCATACATGCACAACATCATAGGTTGCATCAGATCTGAGAAACCCCCAGTCAAGGATTGGTATTCGAGCCTCTGAAATATTAGTAAACTCTCCATTCATCCATGCAGAGCCTTGAGGAAAAATATCTTCTTTCAAGATTATTTACTTTGTGCCAAAAATCTTATCTCCAGCATCCCCTAAACCAGGCAATATATATCCATTTTCATTAAGACAGTCATCTATTGCAGCAATAAATAAATCTACGTCAGGATGAAGCTTTGTAACTCTTTCAAGACCCTCTGGTGAGGCAACTAAAAATAAACCTATAATTTTTTTACATCCTTTTTGCTTTAATAGATCGATTGTGGCAAGAAGTGTTCCTCCTGTAGCTAACATAGGGTCAATGATTAATGAGGTTCTTTGATCAATATCCGTTATCACTTTATCAAAATAAGCAACAGGATCTAAAGTTTCCTCATCTCGATATAAGCCAACTACACTCACTTTAGCATTAGGTACAAGAGTTAAAACACCATCAAGCATTCCCAACCCTGCTCTAAGAATTGGAACAATTGATAGCTTTTTACCAGTCAGCATTTCAGTTTTTATTGGCTCTCCTTGCCAGCCATTAATTTCTCTACTTTCTAAAGGTAAATCACGAGTCGCCTCATAGGTTAGCAGACTTGCAACTTCATTGGCAAGCTCACGAAAATGTTTTGTACTAATTCCCTCCTGACGAAGTAAAGCAAGTTTATGAGCTATTAGAGGATGTTTTATTGCGTTAAGAGGCATCGTATTTCCTAAAAAAATATTTATTAATTATTGATTTTACATGTTAATACAATTTGTAATATTATTCTAAAAAACATAAACAAATAAGTAGTATTATTATTTGCTTAATTAATTAACAAAAATTATTTTATGAATTTTGGAATTTTAGGAGAAGCAAAAATTGCTAGAGAGCATGTTGTTCCAGCAATACTTAATGCTGGACATAAAGTAACTCATGTTGGAAGAAGAATCCCAGGGCAAGTAGTACTTCCTGAAATCTATGGGAATGCTATTGAGACTGACTATGAGACTCTTATTAATGAACCTTCAGTTGATGCAATCTATAATCCACTTCCAAATCATCTTCATGTCCCCTACTCTATTGAAGCGCTTAAAGCTGATAAACATGTCCTTTGTGAAAAACCTGTTGCCCTTAACTTAGATGAGTTATCTCAGCTTGAGAATGCCGCCAAAGATAGTAAAGCATTTTTCTATGAGGCTTTTATGGTCAGAAGTCATCCTCAATGGCACTGGCTAAAAAATCTTGATATCGGCAAGTATCAGTCGTCTCACTTTATCTTTAGTTACCCCCAACAGCCCCTAGGGAATGTGCGAAACCTTATTAAATATGGTGGTGGACCATTATTTGATATTGGGTGTTATGCTATTTTATCAGGATGTATGCTCTTTGAGGGTGAGCCCAAAGTACTCTCTGCGGTTGCAGTTAAAAGTGAAGAATATGAAATTGAAAAACAAGTCGATGCTACTCTTAGATGGCCAAATGGTGAAACACTGAGCTTGACTGTTTCAGCTAATGCAGCTCTTTGTCAAGACTTTACAGTTCTTGGCTCGAATGGCTGGGCTAAACTGAATGTTCCCGTCAACCCACCAGAAACAACATATGCCTTCTGGTCTGATGGCGGCCTTGAAAAAGGAACTAAAGTTGAATTTCCAGCGTGTAACCATTATCAGTTGATGGTGGAAGAATTTGTTTCTCAATCTGAATCTGGACATGACTCAGATTTCTTGTTTTCAAGAATCATCACGAAAGCTATCAATGATATTCAAAAAATTGCTGGTTTAACAATCTAAATAATTCATCAGAAATTGAAAAGATTACGACTCAATATTGAAATATTAATTACGGCACATGGTATCTTATAACGCTATGGAAATAGATACCCCGTTTACAATTGCTGGAAGGACTTTTAACTCCAGACTGCTTGTTGGCTCTGGAAAATACAAAGACCTAAAAGAGACAAAATTAGCGACTGAAAAATCAGGTTCAGAAATTATTACTGTTGCGATTCGCAGAACTAATATTGGACAAAATGCCGATGAGGAGAGCCTCCTGGATTTTATTTCGCCTGATAAATATACGATTCTCCCAAACACTGCTGGATGCTACAATGCAAAAGATGCTGTGAGAACGTGCCTATTGGCTCGAGAATTACTTGATGGACATAACCTAGTAAAACTTGAAGTCCTCGGTGATGAAAAAACTCTTTATCCAAATATCGTAGAAACTCTTGATGCAGCTAAAACACTAATCAAGGAAAACTTTGATGTTATGGTTTACACCTCTGATGATCCAATTATTGCAAAAGAGCTTGAAGATATTGGTTGCTGTGCAATCATGCCACTTGGCTCACTAATAGGTTCTGGTCAGGGTATTTCCAATCCTTTTAACATTAAATTAATTAAAGAGAATTCCAGTGTGCCAGTTTTGGTAGATGCAGGAATTGGCTGTGCAAGTGATGCTGCTAAAGCCATGGAGCTTGGATGTGATGGCGTCTTAATGAACTCCGCTATTGCCAATGCTAATGATCCACTTCTTATGGCCAGCGCAATGAAGCATGCGATTATAGCTGGCAGGAAATCTTACCTTGCAGGCAGAATGATGAAAAAAGCCTACGCAAGTGCCTCATCACCCATGGAAAACCTCATATAGCAATCTAAGATTACTATCATGAACTTTTCAAAAAAAATAAGTGAGCTTGAAAACAATCATTTATTACGCTCTCGAAGAGTATCAAACAGCCCCCAAACAACAAACATGGTCATCGATGGCAGTGAAGTGGTTAATTTTTGCTCCAATGACTATCTTTCGCTTGCCAGTCATCCCAAGGTTAAAGAAGCGTTCATTAAAGGAGTCGAAAAGTATGGCTCTGGCTCAGGGGCATCTCACCTTGTCAGTGGACACTCAGAGTCTCATAAACTTCTTGAAGAGGCCTTATCAGAATTTACTGGGCAAGAGAATGCTCTCATATTCTCATCTGGTTATAGTGCTAATCTTGGAATTTTTTCAGCGCTCAGAGACGAAATTAAATGGGCACTACAAGACAAGTTAAACCATGCATCTTTAATTGATGGAAGTCGAATAGCTGGTCTGACTATTCAAAGGTACCTTCATAACAACCTTGACTCTCTTGACTCCAAGCTCGAAAAACAAATAGGTCCTGGCTTAGTTGTGACAGACAATGTATTTAGTATGGATGGAGATCAGGCAGATATAGCTGGAATTGACAAAGCTATTCGTAAAACTGATACCATTTTGATGCAAGATGATGCCCATGGCTTTGGTATTTTTGATCCATTCATACCTAAGAGTTCTATCTATATGGCAACGTTAGGTAAAGCTGCAGGCGTTATGGGCGCATTTGTTGCTGGTAATAATGACTTTATAGAATTCTTAATTCAAAAGTCAAGACCATACACCTATACAACTGCTATCCCACCAAGTGTTTGCCAAGCAATACTCATGAGCCTAGAAATTATTAAAAGTGGAGAACAAAAAGAAAAACTACTTAAAAATATTGATTTTTTTAAGACTATGTCAAGCCAACTAGGGCTCAATTTTGAAAATTCAGATAGCGCCATTCAGCCACTCATTGTCGGCTCTAGTCAAAGGGCTTTAGAAATTAGTAATAATTTATTTGATTCAGGTTTTTTTGTGAGTGCAATTCGTCCTCCCACTGTCCCCCCAAATACAGCTAGACTCCGGTTTACGTTATCATCAAATCATCAATCTGAAGAAATAGAGTCACTACTTGCAAAGGTTAAAAATGCTATGGCATAAAACTATAGGTGAAGGGCCAGATCTTGTTCTCCTGCATGGATGGGCTTTTAATAGTGATATTTTTCAAAGCCTTATCGAAAAATATAAACATAAATACCGTATAACAGTTATCGACCTACCTGGACATGGAAGAAGCCCTGATATTGAGGGTGATCTTGAATCATGGTGCAATGAGATAATTAAGCTGATTCCTGAACAATCAATCCTCTTGGGCTGGTCTTTAGGAGGGCTTTTATCAACTTTCGTAGCAAATCAAATTAAAGTCAATCAACTGATTTTAGTTGCTGCGAGTCCTTACCTTATAAATAATACAGATTGGGAATTTGGAATTGAAAGCCATGTTTTTAATCAATTTGTAAACAACTTGAAAAACGATAGTACTAAAGCGTTAAAGCGTTTTGTTAGTCTTCAAAGCAAAGATAAGTCACAAATTCAGGAGCTTCATCAATCTATTCAAAAATTCCCTGCATCACAAAGCGCTTTGGATAATGGACTTCAAATAATCTTAAATTCTGATCTCAGAGATACCTTCAAAAATATTTCAACGCCAAAAAAATGCATTCTTGGATCACTCGATACTCTTGTTCCAGTAAAAATTCAAGATTGGTATGAAGCGGCAGGATCAAAAACCCATGTTTTAAGATCTGGCCACCTGCCATTTTTGGACAACGATTTCAAAATTTAACTTATATTCTCCCACTTCAAAGTTTCAATTCTTATAGTTATCGGGTTTTTGGTATAATTCCATCAATTTCCTCACGAACACAAAAATGAGTGCAATAGTCGGAGTAATTATGGGTTCAAAGTCTGATTGGCCCACAATGAAAAGTGCCACAGATATGCTTGATGAGTTTGGTATAACCTATGAGGTTAAAGTGGTCTCTGCTCATAGAACACCTGACCTAATGTTTGAATACGCGGAAACTGCTCAGGATAGAGGCCTTGAAGTTATTATTGCTGGTGCTGGAGGGTCAGCTCACTTGCCCGGAATGGTTGCATCAAAAACTATTGTGCCAGTTCTTGGCGTTCCCATTCAATCAAAAGCATTAAGCGGACAAGACTCATTATTATCTATAGTTCAAATGCCTGGTGGAATTCCTGTTGGTACACTTGCTATAGGTGAAT
Source organism: Candidatus Pseudothioglobus sp. uisw_142 (assembly GCF_059512465.1). Taxonomy (NCBI): domain Bacteria; kingdom Pseudomonadati; phylum Pseudomonadota; class Gammaproteobacteria; family Pseudothioglobaceae (SeqCode); genus Pseudothioglobus (SeqCode); species Candidatus Pseudothioglobus sp. uisw_142. The sequence continues at coordinate 412,271 of NZ_CM183452.1, read as the reverse complement.
CAGGTGCAAAAAATGCAGGAATACTAGCCGCTCAAATTGTTGGAAACCATAATGAAGAAGTTAGAAAAAAGGTTGTCCAATTTCGCTCAGAACAAACTCAAAGTGTACTAAACAATCCTAATCCTAATAAATAAGTTATGAAAATTGGTGTTCTTGGTGCTGGTCAGTTAGGAAGAATGCTTGCTCTATCAGCTTACCCATTGGGACATCAAATGAGGTTTCTGGCTTTATCAGAGGAAGACCCCTCTTCTCTTTTAGGAAAAACATACATTAATAACCATTCTAATGTAATCGAATTATTTTCAGATGACTCTGATGTTGTGACATATGAGAGCGAAAATACTGATGTATCAATCGTTAACAAAGTCAGCAAAAAATCAAAAGTCTATCCCAGTGAAAGTTCGCTTCACCATACTCAGCACCGTGGAAGAGAGAAAAACTTACTTTCTAAGTTAAACATACCTTGCGCACCATTCAAAATGGTTAACAGTTTGTTAGAACTTAAAAGTGCTGTTGAATTAATAGGACTTCCTGCAATTTTAAAAACTGCTAAAGATGGTTATGATGGAAAAGGTCAATTTCTTATCAAATCTGAATCAGAAATTGATCAAGCCTGGAACCACATGTCTGGTGCTGAATCTATCTTGGAAGGCTTTATAAAGTTCAAACGAGAGCTCTCTTTAATCGCTGTAAGAGGACTGGACGCAAGTCTTAAATACTATCCACTAGTGGAAAATATACATCATGAAGGAATATTAAGATTAACAATTGCACCTGCACAAAATATACCAAAATCTCTTCAAAAAAAAGCAGAAGAATATATGCACTCATTGATTAATGAAATGGATCATGTTGGTGTAATGACCCTTGAACTTTTTGATTCCTCTGATGAGCTGATTGTTAATGAAATTGCCCCAAGAGTTCACAACTCAGGTCATTGGACAATTGAAGGCGCGCAAACCTCTCAATTTGAAAATCATATTAGAGCAATTACTAATTCTCCATTAGGAGTGACATCTATCAAAAGTTCATTTAATGCAATGATCAATATTATTGGTATGCACGGAAAAACTAGTAAGGTACTTGAAACCAAAAATGCGCATTTACATCTTTATGATAAAGAGGAGCGCAAGGGAAGAAAACTAGGCCATATTACGCTAACTTCAAATTCTATGGAAGAATTAAACAAATCAATTGATAGCTTAAAGGAGTATTTACCTTAATCTTCATTTAAATCTAAAGGACTATGGTTTAATCTCAATTCCTCAAGATAAAACTGCTCAGCAATCTTCTCCTCATAATGATATGCTGATAATTCACTTACCTCAACACCTGATAAAAATTGGCATACATGGATTATCTCATGACACATGGTTATAATAAATTTTTTTTGATCAAGCGTCTCCTCAATTTCAATAAAAAACTTACCATCACCCTCATAGTCTGTCCACGCAAGTGCGTCCTCAACCTTATGAATGGTAAGATCTATATTTGGGATATTATCTTCTTTGAATAGACCGTTGCAACAAAAATTATAAAGCTGATGTGAAAGCGCTTTTTGCTTTTTATTACCCCCGTGAATATAAAGCATTTTTGGGAAAACTCATAAAGTTAGTTAAAAATTTTTGTCCAGATAACCAATAATATCGTTTGACTCGTAGAGCCAGCTTACCTCTCCATCTTGACTAATTTGAAGGCATGGAACCTGTATCTTTCCGCCACTTGATTCAAGCTCTGTTCTGTAGCTACCCTCTTGTGCATTTCTAGTCTCAATTTTTAGATTTAAGCGCTTGATTGCTCTTCGAGTCTTGACACAAAAAGGGCACGCATAAAACTCATACAATTTTAAAGATTCAGTTTTCTGATCTACAATCATCTGCTCTTCATCACTTCGTTTAATGATTGATGGTCTAAACACCCAATCAATAAAGATTAGTAACCTTCCAGAGCCTTCTCTTAGAAATTTTAGAAAAATTCTCATAAATTTTGCTTGTAGGCGATTAAAGTATTTTCAAGAAGAGTGGCTATAGTCATTGGACCTACGCCACCAGGAACAGGGGTTATTCCTCCAGCAATATCTTTAATTGCATCAAAATCTGCATCTCCTACAAGAGACCCATCTTCTAGTCTATTAATTCCAACATCAATTACAATTGCGCCCTCTTTAATCCAGTCTCCTTTGACCATTTGAGGCCTACCAACACCCACAACAACAATATCTGCTTGTCTCACCTTATCAGCCAGATCTTTAGTTTTACTATTACATATTGTGACCGTGCCTCTTGCATTGAGAAGCTCCATAGCCATTGGTCTTCCTACAATATTTGAGGCACCAATAACAACACAATTCATTCCTTCAACTTTGCAATTAACTGAATCAAGCATGGTCATCACACCCTTTGGTGTACAAGGTCTTAAGTGAGACTTATTCTGCATTAATTTGCCAATATTCTCACTATGAAAGCCATCTACATCCTTAAAGGGGGAGATGTGCTCGATCACCTTGTTTGCATTAATATGACTTGGCAACGGAAGCTGCACAAGGATACCGTCAATATGAGGATTATTATTAAGGCGTTCTACTTCCTCTAATAACTGTTCTTCAGTAATGTTCTCTGACTTTATAATTTTATCTGAAAAGAATCCTGCCTGTTTACATGCCAGCTCTTTATTCCTAACATAGACAGCTGAAGCAGGATCTTCGCCTACCAGGATGACTGCAAGTCCCGGAGGACGCTTAAGAGCTTTAACCTCGTCAGCAATCTTAAGACGTAAGTTTTTTGCAATCTCTTTACCATCAATAATATTCATTTTTTTAATTCCTTTTTAACTTTTATTAAATCACTTTCTGTGTCAACACCGTATCCCGTTGAAGCAAATGAAACGTCAACATGGATATCAAATCCTTCCATCAGGAAAGTAAGTTGCTCCAATTTTTCAGCCGTCTCTAGTCTTGATATAGGCATATTACTGTAATCTTTTAAAAAATTTGCTCGATAGGAGTATAAACCGATATGCCTAAAACATAAATCTAAATTAATGTTTTGGCCATCCCTGAAAGCAGGTACCGGAGATCTAGAGAAATACATTGCTCTGCCGCGCGAATTATATACAACTTTCACACAATTCTCATCAAAGTATGCATCCTCAGTATCAATTGTTTCACACAAAGTAGCAACACTCATTCCAGAACTAACCAGATTTAATGCTACCTGATTGATTGCACTTGGACTCATCATAGGCTCATCACCTTGCAAATTAACAATCACATCATCATCCTGGAAGTTTAAAAACGATACAGCTTCAGCTATCCTGGAAGTTCCTGAAGTATGGCTATCATTTGTCATGCACACTTCTGCTCCAAAACCTTCTGCAACAGTTTTTATCCTTTCATCATCAGTAGCAATAATGACGCGACTCGCATCACTTTTAATTGCATTAGAATAAGTATGCTCTATAAGCGATTTTCCATTAATCTCTTTTAGCATCTTTGCCGGAAGACGACTTGATGCATACCTAGCAGGAATAATAACGGAAAAGCCCATTATTTCTTAGAGTCTATTTTTCTGGATTCCTCTACAAGAAGTATCGGAATTCCATCAATAATTGGATAAGCCAGTCCACTCTTTTCGCATACTAACTCACCCTCCTCAAACTTTAAAGGCGCTTTACTTTGGGGGCAAACTAACATTTTTAACAAATCATTATCAATCAAAACTTAGACTCCAATTGCTGATAAAAATTAGAATTAATTTTTGCACTTACAGACAAATACCACATTTGTTCAGTTGCAAATAAAACACATTTTACACAATCCTTTGAGGTCATTATGATAGGATAATTTTCGTTAAAAGCCAGATCCTTTTCAGAAAAAGCATAATGGTCTGGGAAGGCTTTGGGAATTAATTTGACGCCATTTTTCTGAAGTATAGAGAAGAAATTATCTGGCTTACTAATTCCAGCAACTGCATAACATTTTTTTCCTTTAAAATATTCAAGCCCCTTAACTTCATTAGTAAGTATGTTTATATATTCATGTGGTTCAATTTCACTTGAAACCTCACCCTGAAAATGAGAGCCATTATTAATGATAAAATCCACTGAATTGAGTCTACTTTTAGCTTCTCTAAGGGGGCCAGCTGGTAGGAAAAAACCATTACCCAAACGACTATGGCCATCTATCACAGCAATTTCAATATCACGGCCCATAGAATAGTGCTGAAGGCCATCATCACTGACAATAACATCCAATGCATACTTCTTAATTAAAAAATCAATTGCTTTAGTTCTTTTTTTTGCTACTACAACTGGCACTTTGGTCTGTTGTTTAATCAATAAGGGCTCATCTCCACATTGTACTGGGTCGCTGGTCACGTTAACCTCTAAGGAATCTTGAGAATATTTGCCGCCATAGCCTCTTGAGACAACCCCTACTTTTTTATTCTGAGACTCTAAATAATTAACAATAGAAATGACAATCGGCGTTTTTCCTGTTCCGCCGACTGTTATATTTCCGACCACTATGACTGGCAAAGATGCATCATTTATTTTTAGAATTCTGAACTTATAGAGCCATAATCGAATGGATGACAAAATAAAAAAAATAGCAGAAAAAGGAAGAAGCATAAAGTTAATCAAGCCAAACTTATTATGGTTTATAAAACTTTGATTACTTAACATTTGATAACTTTAATTACCTTTAAAACATTTATTATGACAAAATATTCCGATCATGAGTGTTGAATTTCATATTTCTAACAAATATTTGCGATCAAGCAGAAAAAAAGGCTTTGTTTCTTTTATTTCTGGTGTTTCAATGGTTGGCCTAATCTTAGCTGTTATGTCATTAATTACTGTCATGTCTGTAATGAATGGTTTCCATGAAGAATTAACCAACAGGGTTTTAAATACAATCTCTCATTCTTATATTACAGGCTCAGATGATACTCTTGAAAATTGGGGTGATCTCCAAAAAAAGATTGACTCTCAGGATAGTGTTTTAGCATCCTCTCCCTTTGTAGAAGAGTTTGCTCTAATGACCTCAAAAAGTGCTTCACAGGGTGTTAGCATTAGAGGAATACTTATAGATCAAGAGCCCTCCACTTCTGCTCTTCTGGATGACATTAAATATGGCTCTCTTAGTTTAAATGAAGACGAGTCCTCAGTTCTACTGGGTGTTGGTTTAGCAACACTCATGGAAACTGGTATTGGTGGTAAGATTACCCTTATTGCGCCTGCTAGAAACTCCCTTGGTACCCTTGTTCCAATTTCTCAAACATTTAGTGTTAGTGGTATTTTTAATGCTGGATTAAATGACTACAATAATGGTTTAGCATTTATTCATCTTTATGATGCTCAAGATCTTTTTGGCTTGGGCAATAAAGTTTCTGGCATACGTCTCAAGGTTAATGATTTATTTGAGGCAAATGCAATTACAGATAAAGTTGTTGGCTCATTAGGAGATGGGCACTATGGTGTTGACTGGATGCAGCAACAAAAACACTTTATTAGGGCATTAAACCTAGAAAAGCAAATGATTGCAATTATTCTCTCTCTGATCATTGCTGTAGCAGCATTTAATATTGTCTCTATGATGGTTATGGTTGTTACCGACAAAAAATCGGATATTGCCATTCTAAGGACTATTGGAATGACGCCAAGACGCATTGTGAAAATATTTTTTTATCAGGGTATAAGCATTGGTTTGATTGGAATTACAGTCGGCACCGGTCTTGGGTTGCTCTTGGCTCTTAACATTGAATCAGTTATCTCTGGAATTGAGAGCATTATTGGGTTTCAATTTTTTCCTAAGGATGTCTTTTATATTAATCGATTTCCATCCAAAATTCTTCTGAGTGATATCTTGAGTATAGTCTTTGGGGCATTTATATTAGTCATTCTTGCATCAATCTACCCTGCCAGACGAGCTGGAAAAGTAAACATTTCTGAGGTGCTAAGACATGAGTAACATTATTGAATGTCGATCTTTATGCTTCTCGTATTCCGAGGGTGAAAACAAAACTACGGTATTAGATAACTTAAATTTTGAGGTTAAACCGGGTGAAAAGGTTGCAATTATTGGTCAATCAGGATGTGGGAAATCTACACTACTTAATTTGATTGCTGGATTAGATAAATCGTCCACAGGTGATGTATTGATTAACAACTCAAATATAGCGAAGCTAAATGAAAAAGATAGAACAGAGTTGCGCTCTAAGAATTTAGGCTTTGTTTATCAATTTCATCATTTACTGAATGATTTCTCCTCACTCTATAATGTTTCCTTACCTTTATTGATTAAAGGTATTGACAAGAGAGAAGCAGTTAAATTAGCTGAAGATATATTAAAGAAAGTTGGGCTTGAAAAACGCCTAAAGCATAAACCATCTCAATTATCAGGTGGAGAAAGACAAAGGGTGGCTATTGCAAGAGCTATGATTTCAGAACCTGCCTGTCTATTAGCGGACGAGCCTACTGGGAACCTGGATGCCAATAATGCCAAGGATGTTTTAGATTTAATTATTGAGCTTAATGATAGCAAAAGAACTGCGCTTTTGATTGTCACGCATGATTTGAGTATCGCCAATATGATGGACAGAAAGCTAGAGTTAAGTAATCAAAGGCTTATTGAAGTATAACGGCAAAGTAAAAAAAACTTATAGAACTAGGCTAAAAACTGAATCATTATTCCAGCTGCAATTGCTGAGCCAATTACGCCTGCAACGTTTGGACCCATTGCGTGCATCAGTAAAAAATTATTTGAGTCAGACTCAAGGCCAACTTTGTTAGAGACTCTAGCGGCCATTGGAACTGCAGAAACGCCAGCGGACCCAATCAAAGGATTAATTTTATTTTTACTAAAGACATTCATTAGTTTTGCCATTAATAAGCCGCACATTGTTCCTATTGAGAATGCAACCAACCCTAACAACAAAATACCCAATGTATCTAATTGAAGAAATTTATCCGCCATCAGTTTAGAACCTACTGCAAGACCCAGAAATATAGTCACAATATTAATCATAGCGTTCTGAGTTGTATCGCTAAGACGATCAACAACGCCAGACTCCTTCATTAAATTACCAAAGGCAAACATTCCCAAAAGAGGAGCTGCTGCTGGCAAAAGAAGAGCAACTAATAAAAGAAGGATGATTGGAAAAACTATTTTTTCAGCCTTTGAAACCTCCCTCAACTGCACCATTTTAATTTTTCTTTCATTTTCATTTGTAAACGCTCTCATAATAGGTGGCTGAATCAATGGTACGAGTGCCATATAAGAATATGATGCCACAGCAATAGCACCAAGTAGCTCTGGTGCAAGTATCGATGCCACATAAATTGAGGTCGGGCCATCTGCACCACCAATAATTCCAATGGCAGCAGCTTGCTTTAAATTAAAGTCAAAAATACCAATAACTGATAATCCAACAGCGCCTAGCAAAGTAGCAAAAATACCAAACTGAGCAGCGGCTCCTAGAAGTAATGTTTTTGGATTTGCAAGGAGAGGACCAAAATCTGTCATTGCACCAACACCCATAAAAATAATTAGTGGAAAAGCGCCTGACTCAATTCCAACCATGTAAAAAAGATGCAAAATGCCCCCATCTAAAGCCAAGTTAGCCCCTGGAATATTACTTAGTAGTGCTCCAAAACCAATTGGAAGAAGTAAAAGTGGCTCAAACTTTTTAACAATGGCTAAGTAAATCAACAAGATGCCAACTAAAAGCATTAAGCCTTGCCCCCAGCTCATCTGATAAAGCCCTGTGTTTGTCCAAAGAAGACTGAATTGATCCATATCTAACCCAAAGAAAGAAGAAGTTGACCAACAGTAACTGAATCACCCTCTTTAACATCGACACTAACCACAACACCTGAACATGTTGCTTTTATTTCAGTTTCCATTTTCATGGCCTCCAGAACAATTAAGGTATCACCTTTCTTAACACTCTGGTTTGGAGTGACAAGAGTCTTCCATATGGTTCCTGAAAGAGGCGCAGAAATATCTTCTTTTCCTTTTGCAAGTGGAGCTTTTGATTCGTCATCTGAACTTTCGGAACTCTGAGTAGATTGATCTGAAGAGGACCCCATCGAAGTTATAGTTCCTCCTGCAGATACATTAACAGTGTACGACTGTCCTTTAAATGAAACAGTATAGATTCCTTCATTTTTTTGATCTTTTGAGGATTCAGTTTCAGCAACAGGCACTGGTTCAAAAAAGTCTGGATTATCTCTATTCTCTAAAAATTTTATTCCAACTTGCGGGAAAAGTGCGTAAGTCATTAAATCATCAATTTTCTGATCAGCAACCCTGATACCTTTCTCAGAAACAATCTTATCAAACTCAGACTCTAAAACGCCTAGCTCAGGCTCAATATTATCTGCTGGTCGGCATGTAATAGCCTTAGAACCCTCCAATACTCTTTCTTGTAATTCTTCATTAACGGGTGCTGGGGCTTTTCCATACTCACCTTTCAATATGCCTGCCGACTCTTTAGTGATTGTTTTATATCTCTCTCCTGTCAGGACATTGAGCACAGATTGAGTGCCTACGATTTGTGAAGTTGGAGTGACAAGTGGAATATATCCAAGATCTTTTCTGACACGAGGAATTTCTAATAAAACCTCATCCATCTTATCTAGTGCGTTTTGTTCTTTTAATTGACCTTCCATATTGGTGAGCATTCCACCGGGCACCTGAGATGTCAAAATTCTTGAGTCAACACCCTTAAGAGAGCCTTCAAACTTTGCGTACTTGGTTCTTATTGGCTTAAAGTACTGATCAATTTCCTCAAGCTTATTTAAATCTAAGCCAGTTTTTCTTGGGCTAGCCTCAAGGATTGAGACTACAGAATTTGTCGCAGAGTGACTATAAGTCATGCTCATTGAGCCAATACACGTATCTACTCGGTCAATCCCAGCCTCAACAGCCTTAATAATACATGCAGTAGAAAGGCCTGTAGTTGCATGTGCATGAAGCTGAATAGGAATATCAATAGCTTTTTTTAACTTTTTAACAAGATCAAAAGCAACATAAGGCTGAAGTAAGCCAGCCATATCTTTGATACACAAAGAATGGGCGCCCATATCTTCGATTTCTTTTGCCATATCAATCCAAAGCTCGGTAGTATGAACAGGACTGACTGTATAGGATATTGTTCCCTGAGCATGTGCGCCTGTCTTGACCGTTTGATCAATGGCGGTCTTAAGATTGCGCGTATCATTCATTGCATCAAATATTCTTAATACGCCAACCCCATTCTCTGCACAACGATCAACAAACTTTCTAACCACGTCATCACTGTAGTGTCTGTAACCAAGCAAATTTTGAGCTCTTAAAAGCATCTGCTGAGGCGTATTAGGCATAACTTTCTTGATCTCACGAATTCTTTCCCATGGATCTTCTCCAAGAAAACGAATACAAGCATCAAAAGTTGCCCCACCCCAAGATTCCATTGACCAGTAGCCAATCTGATCTAATTTTTCTGCTATTGGGAGCATATCATCAATTCGCATTCTTGTTGCAAAGAGCGACTGGTGGCCATCTCGGAGCACTAACTCAGTAATTTGAACAGGTTTATTATTTTCTTTTGTTGACATGATTTATCTCTGTATATGCATTTTTATTGCTGCCTCTATGATAGCTCTTGTCTTTTCATCAATTTCCATTGAAGATTCAGAGTCTATAGATGCAGAAACATTAATTGAAGGCTGAATTTTTGTTACGAACTTTGACATTAGGTTTGTAACAACAACCATCAATGCTAAAAATACAAAAACAAATCCCATGCCAAACATGGTCAAAGTTATTGCATCACTTAGCAGGTTGTTATCCATTTTAAAATCCTAGTGAAAGAATGTTAATTTTTATTTTATATATGAATTACTCAATAATTCATAAATGGTACCAGTGGACGGGCTCGAACCGTCACTCCCGTGAAGGAACCGGATTTTGAATCCGGCGTGTCTACCAATTCCACCACACTGGCTTATCAGGTTTATTTATGTCTGAAAGTAATTCTACCTTTGGTCAAATCATAAGGAGTCATTTCGACAGTTACCTTATCGCCAGGTAATATGCGTATATAGTGTTTACGAATCTTCCCTGAGATATGAGCAAGAACGCTATGGCCATTTTCCAACTCAACTTTAAATGTTGTGTTGGGTAACTTTTCCTTTACGACACCTTCTAACTCAATGTAATCACTTTTTGACATATTTATATTAATTAAAAAACCAAGTAATATTATACCTAATTAGTTATTTGACGCCAATTGTAATATTGATATTAGGTGAGCACTCATAAAAAAATTCAAACTGAATTGAAGTATTTTATGGGTAGAAAGAAAAACTTAAGAATGAAAGATTAGTGGAAATGTCTTTTTGAGTGAACCCAGCCTTGTAGTTTTTGAAAATCTGTTTTCTTTTCTGGCTGTACGATATTTTCAAGCTCAATTAGCCTTTCATTAAGCTCATTAAAAGCATTTGTATAGTGCTTACTTTTGATAGATTCTTGATATAACTTAGATTTCAAAGTAGCTATTACAGAAACTAAATCTTGATCATTGCTATCATCTGGTAGCTCTGCATCTCTTTTCAACTTCAACTGAGTATCTTGAAACCGTTTTAAGTGCTTTGTCGCTTCAGAATCACTTTTCAAATGAGATTCGTCAAAAGCTAAGTTACTTGGATTGAAAGGGATGATTCGTTCAGAAATATTTAGATCTTGAAGAGAGCCGCGGGTTGTCGGTTGTTGGACAGTAAAGCCACTAACTCCTAGCAGACGTGCCACCCATGAAATTCCAAATCTAATCACCTGAACTCCTGATATAGTTTTGTATATGTTACCCAAACAATTTATATTTGTGCATTTTTTTAAAACTTTTTATTAAATAAAATTTCAACAAAATCTGCATCAGAGGGGTTTTGCGTAACTTCAATTTTTGTAAACCCTAATTTTTTTGCTGTGGATTTAATTCGCTCACTAAAAACAATCATTCTTCTTGACTTTAAAATATCTAAATATTTTGAAGAAGCACTTGAAACTAGCTGAATGATATTGACTAGACTCTCATTACTAGTTGCCATTGATACTCCATCAGGGTGATTTACAAATGATACTAAAGACTCCTTATGAATTTTGCTCAGTTTGCATGGAATTCTCTCATAAACTTCTAGATAATCTACTTGGTTAGATGAACTCAAATAATTTTTTAAAGTTTCTGACCCACCCTTTCCTCTAACAATTAATATTTTTCTATTCGATAGCTCTGAACATTCTTTGATTTTTAAAAGTTCTTGACTTGATGCATTCTCTTTTGGAAAACAATCAACTGCAATATTTTTCTTTAACAATTGATTTGCCGTTGCTGGCCCAACTGCAAAAACTTTAGAAGAATCACTGAATAATTCATCAAAGTGCTCTTCTGCATAACTAACTGCATTGACACTTATAAAAATAATAATATCATATTTTTCAACAGGAGCTGCAGTCTGAATTTTGATGATCTCAAAAGCAGGAAACAAAGCATAATCAATATTTCTTTTATTTAGAAGCAACTCTAAGTTTTTAGTTTGAGAAACGGGTCTTGTAATGAGGATCATTCATTTATTATAGATATTTGACTTTAGAAATCTAGTGTTTATCAATATCGATCTGCAGTATTTGAAGATTAATACAAACGTGTTTATTAAAATCAAACTTCGATGACTCTATAATAAACTTTAAATTATTTTTAACATTACTATGCTTATCTCAGTCCTATCTCTTTTAATTGGTTTCACCTTACTTGTTTGGAGTGCTGATGCATTTACAGATAATGGCGCTAAAATAGCCAGAATATTTAACATTTCACCACTAATTATTGGCTTATTGATCTTTGGTTTTGGTACCTCAGCACCAGAGATGTTAGTCTCTGGACTTGCTGCTTATGATGGTCACCCTGAATTAAGTATTGGAAATGCATTTGGCTCAAACATTTTTAATATTGGCTTAGTACTCGCAGTTGCTGCAATTATCCATCCAGTAATTGTAGAAAAAAATGTCTTAAAAAAAGAATGGCTATTTCTATTTTTATCCACCTTAGTGATTGGGTTTTTGCTAATGGACGGCTTTTTAAGTTTTATCGATGGCTCCATTCTACTAATACTACTTCTGCTATTTTTATATTATGTTTTCAATGAGTCAAAAAAAGACAATAACCTTGAAAATGAAGCCTCTGAAGACACAATTAAGGACCAATCCAAAGGTAAAACTTGGCTTCTTCTAATCATATCTTTAGTAATACTAGTATCAAGCGCCAGGCTTGTTGTTTGGGGCGGTACAAATCTTGCACTAGCTTTTGGAGTGAGCGACTTGATTATTGGATTAACAGTGGTTGCATTGGGCACAAGCTTGCCAGAACTAGCAGTTGCCATTAGTAGTGCATTAAAAAAACAGCATCAAATGATTATTGGCAATATTATTGGCTCTAATTTATTTAATTCATTAGGTGTTTTAGCCATTCCAGGCTTAATCCTTCCCTTTCAAATCCCTTCAGAAGTCATGAGTAGAGACTATATTTATATGCTTATCTTTACTTTGTTGATTCTTATCTTCTCTTTGAAGTTAAGAATAAACCGGTTTGGAGGTTTAATTTTACTGACGATTCTGGCCAGCTATCTATACCAATTAGTTTGGATTTAATATTAAAAAATCTTGATGATACAAAAGCGCTGGGTGAAAAACTCGCAGAGTGCTGCTCAAATCTTGAATATCCTTGTGTCATATATTTGATTGGTGATCTTGGTGTCGGAAAAACGACTTTAGCTCAAAACTTTATTAAGTACTTTGGCTTCATCAAAGTAAAAAGCCCAACTTACACCCTTGTTGAGAGTTATCAAAATGAAAATGTTGATATTCATCACTTTGATTGCTATCGATTGACAGACCCAGAGGAATTAGAATATATCGGAATACGTGAATATCTCAAGCCTAGATGCCTTCAGCTTATTGAATGGCCAGAGCTAGGAAAAGGCGTACTAGCAAAATCAGATATTTCAATTGAATTAAGTGGCAATGGAAATAAAAGAAATGCCAAAATAACATTTCAAACTGATTTAGGTCAATCTATAAAAGAATGCGCTATTGGATAAGTTTATTTTTTATTGTTTATTCTGCTTTCTCGCTTGCAGATGATAAAACGACACTATATGACTTTAGATACTGGTCTGCGCCAGACCATACTCGAATCGTTATTGATAAAGAAGAGGACACACTTTTTAATATCAAAAGTTTTGATGATTACCTCGTTATAAGTTTTGATGATGCTGAGGTTTTATCTGAAACTTTTTCAAATCTCTTCTTTAAAGACTCTCGTATAAAAAAAGTTAGAATCAAACGCGATAAAGAAACTATTAAATTAATTGTTCATATTAATAATAAATTTAGCACTAAGCACTTCACTTTAAAGCCAAATGCAAAATACAAGTACCATCGATTGGTAGTAGATGTTATCGATTCAGAGCTCAAAATAACAAAAAAAATTACAAAGCCTGATGTAGTTTCGCCTATTCAAAATCAAAAAATTATTCTTGTCGATGCTGGTCATGGCGGGGAAGATTCAGGCGCAATTGGAAAAAACAGATCTAAAGAGAAAGATGTCAACCTGGCTATTGCTAAAAAATTAGTGGCAATCATTAATAAAAATAATAATTTGAAGGCAGTTTTAACTAGAAGTGGTGATTATTATGTTCCACTAACAAAAAGAATTACAATCGCTCAAAAAGAAAAGGCAACAATGTTTATTTCTATTCATGCGGATGCTGTCGAAAGTCCTGTTGCTAAAGGCGCCTCTGTTTATACATTAAGCGAGAAAGGGAATAATAGTAAATTGGCAAAACAGTTGGAAACATCTCAAAACGTAGTTGATCAATTTGGAGGAGTCGAATCGGTTATTGATAGTGACCAGTTTCTCAAAAATATTTTGAAGGATTTTTCAAGAAAGGATCGTGACATGCAATCATTTAATCTTGCAAACGAGATAATAAAGCAACTTGAAAAAATTGGACCAATTCATAAAAAAGTTCCTCAGAAAGCTAACTTTGTTGTGCTGAAGTCTCCTCAAATTCCATCGGTATTAGTCGAAACTGCCTTTATATCGAATCCAACTCAGGAAAAGAGACTCACCAACAGTAAGCAGCAAACTAAAATTGCACAGTCAATCTATCAAGGCATTTTGAAATATTACAGTACCTTATAGAAATCTATGCTTCAGTATCTGAGCTTTTATTTAACACAATAGCCTCACTAACGAGCTGATGCACACTCACAATCATGTATGGGTCAAAATCGTAATTAGGGAGGACTTTAGAAAACTGTGATTTACAGATAGCACAGATCGCAGCCAGGGTGTTTACTCCACTTTCTTGCTCAGTCTGCTTTAGAGCGTGCATTCTTGGCTTGGCCCCCTTTATTCTCAAATCCATAAGGTCATCCGTTAAAAGTCCGCCGCCGCCGCCACAACAAAAAGCGGAGGATTTGATAGTATTCTTAGGCATCTCTACAAAATTATTGCAGGCCGCCTTAATGACTTCTCTGGGCAAGATAAATTGTCCATTTTTAATATCCCCCATATTGCTACCTCGAGCAACATTACAGGAGTCATGAAAGGTAACTATTCGATGGTCATTTCTAGATTTCTCAAAGGATAGTTTGTTTTTTTGAATTAAGTCATATGTAAATTCAACCATATGTTGAGGCTGCGGATAATTACTATCAAGTTGCTTTTGAAGTCTTGATGAATATTCATCAATTCCCCCTTCACCAATACCTGTAAGAGTATTCCAAAAACTATAAGCAACACGCCAGGCATGTCCACACTCTCCAACTATGACTCGCTTTACATTTAAATCAATCGCAGCTTTACGAATCCTCAAGGCGCCTTGCCTCATTACGTCATAGTTTCCTATAAACATTCCAAAGTTTGCCGCCTCAGAAGCGTAAGAGCTTAATGTCCAACTCACGCCACTCTCATGAAACACTTTGGCATAGCCAATAAGTCCATCAATGTGGGGTTCAGCGAAAAAATCCGCTGAAGGAGTTACCATTAAAACTTCAGAGTCTTTAATATCTAAGGGAAGTTTAACATTCACTCCAGTCTCATCTTTGATCTCATCTTCAAGGTCTTCAAGTGTATCTCTCAATGCAGGTTCAGGCATTCCTAAATTGTTTCCAATTTTATTAATCTTTCCTAAAATTTGATTAGGGTATTTTTGACCAACTCCAATGACATTCATTACTTCACGAGCAGCCATAGAAATTTCAGCTGTATCTATTCCTAAGGGACAGTAAACAGCGCATCTTCGGCACTGTGAACATTGATGAAAATAGTTGTACCAATCATCAAGCATATTTTCATCAAAATCTTTAGCGCCAACTAATTTTGGAAAATACTTGCCTGCAAAAGTAAAGTGTCTTCTGTAAACGCTTCGAAAAAGATCTTGCCTTGCAACAGGCATATTTTTTGGATCTGCAGTCCCTAGATAATAATGACATTTGTCTGTGCAAGCTCCACACTTTACACAGGCGTCTAGGAAAACTTGGACTGACCGATATTTAGACTTGGTTTCAGCGATTTTATCAATGGCTACTTGTTGCCAGTTATCCACTTTTTCTCCAGGAAAACCTAAACTCTGTTGAATATCCTTGCTCGCCTTAAATGGCCCATTACCTGCCATTGAGTCTTTCTTAATCGCTGGCACCTCAAGGTATGTGGGAAGCTTTATTGGGTTATCGTTAGTCAAAATTATTATGTCTTATCATTATTGTTTTCAATATCTATTTTTGAACCTTGTTCCTTTTTTAATGCCCAATTAGATATATGTCTTTTTTTACGTGCATTATCCACCTGATTGAATGTAGGTGAAAAAAATATTCCTGGACCATGAAGGAGTTTAGAAATAGGGAAAATTGCAATGAGGCAAAAGACAGGGAATATATGGGCCATAAAAATCATTTCTTTTGGGAGTTCAGACCAATTAAAAGTAATCAAACCACTTGCAAAATTAGTTACTAATAACATGTTTGGATGATTATTACCAAAAGTCATTAACATTCCAGTAGCAGTAATAAAGATCAAAACCAAAAGCATGAGATAGTCGGAAGGAGAGGAAATATATCTGACCCTATCAACAAATAATCTTCGACTTAATAATCCAACCAAGCCAAAAAATAGCAGGTAGGACGAATATTTAAAGACCTCAGTTTTATAAAGTACCAGAGGGACCTCTCCTGGCCAAAAGTAAGGTAAATGACGAAAAAAAAGAAGGACGAGTGCAAAATGAAAACTCCATCCAAAAAGCCAAGTCCACTTGTTTGATTTGTAAAGACTTGAAAATAAAAAAATCTCTTTCAAATACCTTAAGATAACTCCAGATTTATTTAATGAGGCTGGTGCGATAGGTATCTTAAGAGGAGCTGGAGTATTCCAATACTGCACTAATTTATAAGAAACACCGACTACAAAGATGAGTGCAGAGAAATAAAAAAAGAACGTAAAAAGAATACTTATCAACGACATATGACTTTACCTCTTATTAAATTGGAGGTCATTTATTCTTAAAGCCGCCAATCTTTCCTCAAACGCAGCCAGTTGGTTTTGGTAAGCCAGCGAATCGACAACCTTGCTTTGCAGGACCATATGGAAAAAGTGAATATAGATAACGTGAATTGCCTTTATCATTTCCAAGTTTTTTTGCAATAGCTTTTGTAAGAACTCTAACAGCAGGGGCAAATTCATACTCCTTATAATAATCTTGAAGGAAATTAATGACCTCCCAGTGCTCTGGTGAGAGCTCTATACCATCCTCTTCAGACATAGCATTTGCTATCTCACGCGTCCAGTCACTTACATTAAGCAAGTAACCCTCTTCATCAACTTCAACACCCAATATTTCAGCCATACCTACGATCGAACCTTTAAGAATTTAAAAGAAAACTATTGACACTATTTGCGACACCACGACCTTCATTAATTGCCCATACAACGAGTGATTGACCTCTTCGACAATCTCCAGCAGAAAAAACGCCTTTTCTTGAAGTACTGAACTCACCATGCTCAGACTGGTAGTTGCCTCTCTCGTCTAGCTCAATATTAGCATCGTCACTCAGATAGTGCTCTGGGGATAGGAATCCCATGGATAAAAGCACCAACTCAGCATCCCAGGTTTTCTCAGTACCATCGATTTCAGTTAATTTTCCATCTACAAAATCAACATTAATTGTTTTGATTCCCTTAACATCACCATTACTATCTTTTAAAAATGCTTTTGTTAGAAGCTGGTATCGCCTTGGATCATTCCCAAATACTTTATTAGACTCCTCATGACCATAATCCACACGGAAAATCACTGGCCATTCTGGCCATGGATTTGTATCTGAACGATGCTCTGGGGGCTGACTCATTAACTCAAAATTTATAATCGATTTAGCGCCTTGTCTGAGTGACGTGCCAATACAATCTGTTCCAGTATCACCGCCGCCAATGACAATAACATTCTTTCCTTTTGCTGAAAGTTGGCTTTCGTCAGCAATGCCATTGTCAAGAAGACTTTTAGTATTTGAAGTTAGATAATCCATTGCTGGATAAATCCCTTTGGCATTTCTGTTTTCAGCTGGAAGATCTCTTGCCTTTGTGGCTCCAGTTGTAAAAACGACCGCATCAAAATTATTTTGCAGCTCATCTGTTGAAATATCTTTACCAACGTCAGTATTAGTCATAAACTCAACACCCTCTTGCATTAATAAATCAACACGTCGATCAACAACATCCTTACCCAATTTCATATTTGGGATACCGTACATCAAAAGACCACCAATACGATCACTTCGTTCATAGACCATAACAGAATGCCCCATTTGATTAAGCTCATCAGCGGCTGCGAGACCAGCAGGTCCAGAACCAACCACGGCAACTTTTTTATCTGTTCTTGATTCAATAAGTTTAGGTTTAATCCAGCCCTCTTCAAAACCCTTGTCAACAATAGCTAACTCAATATTTTTAATTGTAACAGCTGGGTTATTAAGACCTAGTACACATGAACCCTCACATGGAGCTGGACAAACCCTCCCAGTAAACTCAGGGAAGTTATTAGTTTTTTCAAGACGCTCTAAAGCCTCTTGCCATTCATTGTTGTAAACGAGATCATTCCACTCAGGTATTAAATTATCTATTGGGCAGCCAGTTGAGGACTGACAAAAAGGGACGCCACAATCCATACACCTTGAGCCTTGCTCTTGGAGTTGATCTAAGTTGTGATTGCCAGAAAAAATCTCATCATAATCATTGATGCGGATATCCACTTCACGATATGACTCAACCTGCCTGTCTAACTCTAAAAAACCTGTTGCTTTTCCCATTGATTGCTTTTATTTTTATTCATTGAGATTATCTCATATTATGGTTAAAACATTTAAAAAATAAAATCAATAAGATCTATTTAAAAGCTCTTTGCTTCTTGTGTAAGAAAGAAAAAATATGTATAATTAGCGCTTTTTTCAGAAACCCCAAATAGGTGCAATCGTGAATTTAATTGATCAAATTGAAAGTGAGCAACTTAGATCTGATATCCCTGAGTTTTTTCCAGGTGATACAGTTGTTGTTCAGGTAAAGGTTCGTGAAGGGACTCGCGAAAGATTACAGGCCTTTGAGGGCGTCGTCATCGCAAAGAAAAATAGAGGGTTAAATTCTGCATTTACTGTACGAAAAATTTCACATGGTGAAGGCGTAGAGAGAGTTTTTCAAACACACTCATCAATGATTGACAGCGTTTCAGTCAAGCGAAGTGGTAAAGTTCGTCAAGCAAAACTCTATTATTTACGTGGACTTACAGGTAAGGCTGCTAGAATTAAAGAGAAACTCAAAAAGAAATAATTCATTGAATAGATAAATGCCAGTTTTTACTGGCATTTTTTTTATCCAATCTTTAAATTCTTAAGTAGAATGATTGTTAATGAACAATAATCTCATTGATCAATTTATCGATTATTACTGGCTAACTAGTGGTGCTAGTAAAAATACATTAAGTGCTTATCGCTCTGATCTTAAGATTTTTAATAAATGGCTTAATCAAAAACCATTCACCAGTGTTGATAAAAAATTAGTGCATGACTATTTCTCTTATAGGAAAAAGTCAAATCTTAGTGCTGCGTCTCGGTCTCGAATTCTTACCTGCCTTCACTCATTTTTTCAGTACTTGTTAAACAATCAAAAGATGTCTAATGATCCAACTGAACAAATGGATTATCCTAAGTTGGAAAAAAAACTACCTATTTTTTTAAACATACAAGAAGTTGAAAAATTAATAGAATCTCCTAATACAAATTCTATATATGGCCAAAGGGATCGTGCAATGCTTGAGCTTCTTTATTCCTGTGGATTAAGAGTTTCAGAGTTAATCAGCTTGAGTTATCATAATTTAAATCTCAAAGAGGAGTTTGTCCGTGTCCATGGAAAAGGAAACAAAGAAAGAATGCTGCCATTAGGAGAGGTGGCTATTGATTTTCTTGACCAATATGAAAGGAATTCAAGAGCTTTACTTTTGAAAAATGGTCAATGTGATAGCTATTTTTTATCTAATCGGGGTAGCGCGATGTCAAGACAAAATTTCTTTTATATCATCAAAGGCTACGCTGCAACGGCAGGCATCAATAAACCAATATCACCGCACTCTTTAAGGCATGCATTTGCAACTCACCTTGTTCAGAAGGGAGCTGATTTACGTTCAGTTCAATTAATGCTCGGTCATAGCGACATTTCAAGCACTCAACTCTACACTCACATTCAGAATGCGCAACTAAAAATGCAGCATCAAAAACACCACCCTAGAGGGTAGACCACCATTTAGGATAGATCTAAGTTGTCCAGCTTATAGAGTAATGGCTTTGTTAGAGACCTTAAAGATAAATTTGGTTTGTCATTCTCATCAAAATTGCTTTCAGATAAAAATTGAGTAAAACATTTTTCAATACTGTTCCACTCTTTATCAATCATTGCGAACCATGCCGTATCTCTATTCCTCCCTTTAACAATAGCCATCTGCCTGAAGACTCCTTCATATGAGAAACCCAATCTTTGAGCTGCGGCACGAGATCTTAAATTAAGCGAATTACACTTCCATTCATAACGCCTATAACCATTTTCAAATGCCCACTTCATCATTAAGTACATTGCTTCTGTAGCTTCTGTCGTTTTTTGTAATAGTGGAGAGTAATTAATATGTCCAACTTCAATTGACCCAGCGTCCTGATTAACTCTCAAATAGCTCGCAATACCTATGGCTTTTTTTAGTTTTTTGCTCACAATAGCAAAAAATACTGGGTCACTGCCTTCTTCAAAAGATTTTATCCAGCTTGCATATTCTAATTCACTTTTAAAGGGTCCATACGGCAGATAAGTCCAATTATCTCCTTCAATATCTATTGAGTTGGATAGAAAAAGCTCCTCTGCAAATTGATTGGCAACTAATGGTTTCAAGGTCACCATATTCCCTTCAATTGTTATACCTTTGGGATGAGATGGCTCTGAATAATGATCAATTATTTCACCAAGTTTCATAAATAATCTCTAGATTTTATAAAAATGATTGTAAATAAGATTAGTTATAGTCAAAGATTAAATATGGAGCCAAAGGAATACAATTGATGTGCCAACAGGTTAATCTAATAATTGAAAAGTTATTGGGTATGCATCTGATAAGTAACAAAATCAATTGTTTCGGAAATTTGATCATACACGGCTCTTGCTCTTTGATTATCACTGGCAGTTATCCATCTCACATAAGGCCATCCATTCTTTTGAGCTTGCAACTTTAAATCTTTAAATAACAATTGAACTGCCCCAGAGCCTCTAAAATCAGGACGAACAAACAGGTCGTCCAAGAACCCAACAAGTTTGCCTCTTAAGGGTGATGGCATTTCTCTAAAATGCATAAAGCCAATCAATTCTTCTTGTTCTGACTTAACACCTATCGCATAAAATTTAATATCAGGGTTAAAGATCCAATCCCAAACTGTATCAAGAATATCACTATTCATTGGCATTTTATAAAAGTTAGCATAGCCATGATATAGTTTGCTCCAATCCTCTTTATCAGTTCTGATTAAAGACTCAACTTTCATAAGTATTTATAAATTGTTAAAAGCATCTTCGAGCTTTTGAACTGCGGCATCGACATTTTTTAACTTATCAAGTCCAAACAGCCCTAAACGAAAAGTTTGATAATCTTCACCTTCATCGCACTGAAGCGGAACACCTGCAGCAATTTGAATTCCCATATCTTTGAATTTTGAACCATTATGAATTGCTTGGTCTTTGGTGTAACTAACTACGACCCCAGGGGCATGAAACCCCTCTGCCGCAACACTAATAAAGTGATGTTTATTGAGTAACTCCCTTACCCTATCACCTAGCTCTTGTTGCTTGTCTCGAGCCCTATCAAATCCAAACTCAGCTGTTTCATTTATAGTATCTCGGAAGTGTTTAATGGCATCTGTAGGCATAGTTGCATGATAAGCATGGCCCCCATTTTCATAGGTCTGCATAATTTGAAGCCACTTTAGAAGGTCACAAGAAAAACTTGTACTCTGGGTATTGTGTATCTTCTTAGAAGCATTCTTGGAAAGCATTACCATTCCAAATGCCGGGGATGCGCTCCACCCCTTTTGAGGTGCACTAACTAGAACATCAACCCCACATTTTTCCATATCAATCCAAATAGCACCGGAAGCAATGCAGTCAAGGACAAACATACCGCCAACTGAATGGACCGCGTCTGAAACTGATTTAATATAGTCATTAGGCAGAATAATACCAGCTGAAGTTTCAACATGTGGTGCAAAGACCATTGCTGGTTTTTCTGTTTTAATTTTTTCAATGACGAGGTCAACATCTAGTGGAGAAAATGGCTCTTGGGGCCCATCAATCTCTCGAGATGCTTTTAAAACAGTTAATTTAGAGGGTATATTTCCCATCTCAAGAATTTGAGACCAGCGATAACTGAACCATCCATTTCGAAGCACAAGGCAATTTTTGTCAGTAGCAAATTGACGCGCTACAGCCTCCATGCCATAGGTGCCACCGCCAGGAACTAGGACTACTGACTCAGCGTTGTATACTTTTTTTAGAGAGGATGAAACATCATTCATCGCCTTCTGAAAAGAAGCTGACATGTGATTAAGTGATCTATCAGTGTAGACCACTGAGTATTCTAAGAGTCCATCTGGATCTATGTTAGGAAGTAAGCCAGGCATTATAAAATTCCCTAAATTTAAAAATTACAATTCTACACAGAATTGAAAAATTAAAATAAAAAAAATTAAAAAGCTAGCGTCTAATCAAAGCAGGACTAGATGTACTGGACCTCAAGAATTTCATAAAGAATATCACCCTTGGGGGCTTTTACGGTTACTTCATCACCCTCCTCATTGCCCATCAAGGCTCTTGCAATTGGAGAATGACATGAAATTTTACCCTGCGCGATATCTGCTTCATCCTCACCCACAATTTGATAGCTAGTTTCTGTATCATCAGAGAGATTTAAAAGGCTGATTGTTGTTCCAAAAACGCAGCGACCGTCTTGGTTAAGTTGCCTAACATCAATAATTTGTAAGCGAGATAATTTTGATTCAATCTCCTGAATTCTGCCTTCAACAAAACCCTGCTCTTCTTTTGCAGCATGATATTCAGCATTTTCTTTAAGGTCGCCATGCTCTCTCGCTGTTGCAATATCACTTACTATTCTGGGGCGCTCCTCATCCTTAAGTCTAAGTAACTCACGCTCTAGAGACTTTGCTCCATTAATGGTTATTGGTATAGCTTCCATATTCTTATTGATGAATAGATTGTAAAGATCTCACAACCAATTTATCTTGAGTCATCAATCCATCAAGCATTGCAAAGGCTGCTGCAACTGTTGTCGTAAAAGGAATCTTATGAATTAATGCTTGACAACGAATCACAGTCGCATCTTCAAGACCTTGAGAATCATCAGTTGAATTAATAATCAAGCTAATCTCTTCATTTTTGATCGCATCTACAATATGCGGTGAACCTTCAGACACTTTGTTAACCATTGTACATTCAAGGCCAGCTTGTTTGAGTATTTCTTGGTTTGTTCGAGTTGCAACTATCTCAAAGCCTTGGTCGATCAGTCTGTTTCCTAGCTCAACGAGCCTACCTCTATCTAGAGTTCTTAAACTTACAAGCACCTTTCCACTCGTTGGAACTACGTCGCCCGCAGCAAGTAGTGCTTTATCAAAAGCTGCAGGGAAATCCTTGCCAACACCCATTACTTCTCCAGTAGATCGCATCTCAGGCCCTAAAAATGGATCAACTCCTAAGAACTTATTAAATGGGAGAACAGACTCTTTAACTGAATAATGCTTTGGAATGATTTCAGAGGTAAAGTTTTGTTCTTTAAGTGATGTTCCCGCCATAACTCTTGCGGCAATATTGGCTAAAGGAATGCCAGTTGCTTTGGAAACAAAAGGGACAGTTCTTGAAGCCCTTGGGTTTACCTCAATCACATAAATTTCTTCATCTTGATAGGCAAGCTGGGTATTCATTAACCCAATAACTTTTAATTCTTTGGCCATCAGTTTGACTTGTCGCCGCATTTCATCAAGAACAGAAGTAGGCAAAGAGTGAGGTGGAAGTGAGCATGCAGAATCACCTGAATGAATTCCAGCCTGCTCGATGTGCTCCATAATTCCACCAATAACTATATCCTTGCCATCACTAATGACATCTATATCAACCTCAATAGCATGATCTAAAAATGAATCTAATAGTACAGGAGCATCATTGGAGACCTTTACAGCAGTCTTCATGTACCCTTCAAGACTTTCATTATCATAGACAATTTCCATCGCACGGCCGCCTAAAACATATGAAGGCCTGACCACCAAAGGAAAGCCAATTGAATTTGCAATTTCTACCGCTTCATCTTGTGATCTTGCTGTGTCGTTAACTGGTTGCTTTAGTTTAAGTTTTTGTATCATTTTTTGGAAGCGCTCTCTATCCTCAGCAAGGTCTATAGAGTCTGGACTTGTTCCAATAATATTAGCACCACTTTTTTCAAGAGCTTCTGCAAGTTTAAGAGGTGTCTGCCCCCCGTAATGAACAATAATGCCCTCTGGCTTTTCAATTTCAATAACTGCTAGAACATCTTCGAGTGTGAGTGGCTCAAAATAAAGCCTATCTGAGACATCATAATCAGTAGAAACAGTTTCTGGATTACAGTTAACCATGATGGTCTCATATCCATCTTTTTGAAGCGCTAAAGATGCGTGAACGCAACAGTAATCAAACTCAATTCCTTGCCCGATTCTATTAGGCCCACCCCCCAAGATCATAATTTTATTATTGTCAGTTGGATTTGATTCACACTCAGATTGGTAGGTAGAATATAGATAAGCAGTCTGCGTATCAAATTCAGCAGCGCAGCTATCAACCCTTTTAAAAACTGGTTTAATATTGCATGATAGTCTTTTATTTCTAAATTCTGCTTCTGAGCATTTGAGGATTTCTGAGAGTCTTTTATCTGAAAAACCCTTCTGCTTAAGTTCACGAATTGTTTCAGACTTTATGCTTTTTAAATCTTGTCCTTTAATTGAATTTTCTGAAAGGACAAGGTCTTCAACTTGCGCTAAGAACCAAGGATCAATCTTAGAGAGATCGAATGCGTTTTGTAAACTCATGCCCATTCTAAATGCATCAGCTAAATAAAATATTCTTTCAGCACCAGCAGAAAGAAGCTCACTTCTTATTTTTGATTTTGAATCATCGATTGAAATATCTACAATTGGATCCAGACCAGATTTATCAGTTTCAAGACCTCTGAGTGCTTTTTGGAGTGACTCTTGGAATGTAGAGCCCATTGCCATTACTTCACCAACCGATTTCATTTGAGTGGTTAGTCGGTCATCAGCCTGTGGAAATTTCTCAAATGCGAACCTTGGAATTTTTGTTACAACATAGTCAATAGATGGCTCGAATGACGCAGGTGTCTTTCCACCTGTAATGTCGTTATCTAATTCATCAAGCGTATAGCCAACTGCCAACTTAGCAGCTACTTTCGCAATCGGAAAGCCAGTCGCTTTAGATGCTAAAGCAGATGATCGAGAAACTCTTGGGTTCATTTCAATGATGGTAAGTCTGCCATTATCAGGATTAACAGCAAACTGAACATTTGAACCACCTGTGTCGACACCAATTTCTCTAAGAACCATCAAAGAAGCATTTCGCATGACTTGGTACTCTTTGTCAGTAAGAGTTTGTGCAGGAGCTACCGTTATTGAGTCTCCCGTATGAATCCCCATTGGATCAAAATTTTCAATAGAACAAATAATGATGCAGTTATCTTTATTATCTCTAACGACCTCCATTTCAAATTCTTTCCAGCCCAAAATAGACTCTTCAATTAATAACTCATTGGTTGGAGATAAATCAAGACCTCGCAGACATATTTCTACAAATTGCTCCTTATTGTAAGCAATACCTCCGCCAGAGCCACCCATTGTAAATGAGGGGCGAATGATTGTTGGAAAGCCTACCTGCTCCTGGACTTTTAGAGCATCTTCAAGTGTGTGAGCTATCGCAGCTTTAGGCATATCGAGCCCAATTTTGAGCATGGCTTGGCGAAATAGTTCCCTATCCTCAGCCTTGTCAATTGCCTCCTTGTTTGCGCCAATCATCTCAACATTGTGTTTTTCTAAAACGCCATGACGATCAAGATCAAGAGCGCAGTTAAGAGCAGTTTGGCCACCCATGGTTGGAAGAAGAGCATCTGGTCTTTCTTTTTCAATAATTTTTTCTACAGTTTTCCACTCGATAGGCTCAATGTAGGTTGCATCTGCCATTTTTGGATCTGTCATGATAGTTGCAGGATTTGAATTAACCAATATCACCCTATATCCCTCTTCTCTAAGAGCTTTGCATGCTTGTGCACCAGAATAATCAAATTCGCATGCTTGGCCAATGACAATCGGTCCAGCACCAATAATTAAAATACTTTTAATGTCTTGTCTTTTAGGCATTTCTAATCAGAATAATATGTAGTATTTAATTTCATGTCGACATCATCCCTATAAATTCATCAAACAAGTAACTGACGTCGTGTGGTCCAGGTGACGCTTCAGGATGCCCCTGAAAACTATAGGCAGGCTTATCTTTGATTCTGATGCCTTGAATACTCTTATCAAAAAGAGACCTGTGACTAATTTCAACATTATCAGGCATATTCTGATCAGAGACTGCAAAGCCATGATTTTGAGATGTAATCATAACTCTTTGAGAATTAAGGTCTTGCACTGGATGATTTGCACCATGATGCCCAAACTTCATTTTTTCTGTTTTTGCACCACAGGCTAATGATAAAAGCTGATGTCCCAAACAGATACCAAATATTGGTATTCCTTTATCTAATAATGTTTTAATATTACTAATAGCATAACCACATGGCTCAGGATCTCCAGGGCCATTAGAGAGAAAAACACCATCAGGATTATTATAGAGCACCTCTTCTAGAGGCGTTTGAGCGTTGTAAACGGTTAGCTCACAGCCCCGATCAACAAGCATTCTTAGAATATTTTTCTTGACTCCATAATCATAGACTGCCACTTTAAATTTGGATACACTCTTGTTAAATGCGGCATTTTCGATATCAAATGAACCCTGATTAAAGCTATAAGTTTTAGATGTTGAAACAACTCTAGCTAAGTCCATATTTTTGAGACCAGGAAATTCTTTAGCCTTTTGAACTGCTGCGTTTGAATCAATAGAATCATCAGCCATAATACATCCTTTAAGCGCTCCATTAATTCGTAAATGTCTAGTAAGCGCCCGAGTATCTATATTAGCAATAGCAACAATATTATTAGTAGAAAGATAGTTATCAAGGCTCATTTCAGAGCGCCAATTACTATAAGCCAAAGGAAGATCTCTTATAATTAAACCGGAAGCATAAACATTTGAGGATTCTTGGTCGACAATATTAATTCCAGTATTACCAATATGAGGATAGGTCAGAGCTACGATTTGCTGAGAGTAGGAAGGATCCGTGAGTATTTCTTGGTAGCCTGTCATTGCTGTATTAAAAACAACTTCACCAACAGTTTGGCCAATAGAACCGATTGATTTTCCCCAAAAAACTGTACCATCTTCGAGTGCTAATATGGCAGTTTGAGGCAAAACTTTACTCCTGTTGAAGGATAAAAAACTTGAGAAATTTTACCATGTGTTTGTAGAGAATTTATCTTGAATTTAAGAATCCAATGTTATAATCTCTTTAGTATTATTAACTCAGCACTTCTGTGAAAATTATTGTCAATGGTGAGGAACTTTCTCTACCTCAGAATTCAAATATAGATGACCTTATCAATCAATTAGGTTTTCAAAATAAAAGAATTGCAGTTGAGATCAATGAGTCAATTATTCCTAAATCAAAGCATTCTTCATTTTTTATAGAGGCTAAAGACCGGATTGAGATTATTGATGCAGTTGGTGGTGGCTAAAAACATCATAAAACTCTTAAGAAGATTTTCTAGTTGCTGAAATTCTATACCAATCATCTTTATTAGCAAGCTTAATGTCAGTGAAATTTTTAGAATAGCAATTAACCACATCTTCAACCTGCTCTTTTATGATTCCAGAG
The DNA here is from genome assembly GCF_059512465.1 of Candidatus Pseudothioglobus sp. uisw_142. NCBI lineage: Bacteria > Pseudomonadati > Pseudomonadota > Gammaproteobacteria > Pseudothioglobaceae (SeqCode) > Pseudothioglobus (SeqCode) > Candidatus Pseudothioglobus sp. uisw_142. The sequence continues at coordinate 384,584 of NZ_CM183452.1, read as the reverse complement.
AGAAGAATGGTTCCATTTAATTTTAAAAATCCTGAAAAAAGAGGCTCTAATTCAATAATTGGATTTGCAAGTATATTTGCTATCAGTAAATCACACCGAGATGAATTATCTTGGTCCATTGAATGAATGGTATTAATGACTTTATCGCAATAATTTTTATTGACATTCTCATTACTCGCAATGACAGCCTGAGGGTCATTATCAATAGCTAAAACGCTTTTAGCTTTTAGCTTTGCAGCTGCTATTGCCAGAATTCCAGTTCCACAACCAAAATCAATGACATCAAGGTTTAAAGGTGGGTTTTCATCTAAGTATTCTAAACATAGACTTGTGGTTTGATGCGTTCCAGTTCCAAAAGCTAGACCTGGATCCATCTCAATTACAATGGCTCCAGTTGATAGCTCGGGTTTTATATTCCATGAAGGGCATACCCATAGCTTTTTTCCAAACTGCATTGCTGGAAAGTTTTTTTGACACTCTTTCTCCCAAACCTTATCTTTAAGACTGGAGGCATCTGAAATATTAATATCACAGATTTCTAGGATAGTCTTCTCTACATAGTCCTTACTCACCTCAGATGAAAACAAAGCTGTTACTGTAACCTTTTCCCATAAAGGCGTTGTTCCAACTGGAGGCTCATAGATATCATTTCCTTGCGCATCTGTGAATGAAATCGATAGACTGCCAAGACCCATAAGCACTTCTGATATCAAATCTACTTCAGATTTTTGAACTTCAAAAGATATTTGTTGCCAGTCCATTAACTAAGTCCTAGCACTTTACTTTTTCTTTTTTATTCAATTAATTCCTTAACGGACTCTAGCGCTTGGGCAAGTTTTTCTACATCAGTTCCACCACCTTGCGCCATATCTGCCCTTCCACCACCTTTGCCTCCAATTTGAGATGCGACATGATTTAGAATATTTCCCGCTTGGTATTTATCGGTGAGATTTTTTGTGACAGCTGAGACAAGAGAAACTTTGTTGTTCGATACAACAGCTAAAACGACTATCGCAGAAACCAGCTTGTCTTTCAATTTATCAGCTAATTCTCTCAAGTCTTTTGACGAGACGCCTGAGAGTTCAGTCACAAGGAGTTTGACCCCATTAACATCAATAGCATTCGTTATTAAGGTATCACTTTGATCGCTAGCTAATTGCTTTTGAAAAATAGAGATTTGTTTCTCAAGGCTTTTTTGATTGGTGATAAGCTGTTTTACTTTGTCAATAACTGCAGCGGAATTTGATTTTGTAAGATTAGCAATCGTGTTAATGTTTTCTTCATTATTTTTATCCAGTTGATAAGCCTCTAAGCCAGTAACAGCTTCAATCCTTCTAACTCCAGAAGCTATTCCACTCTCAGAAGTGATTTTGAATCTACCAATATCACCTAACCTCTTAACATGTGTTCCACCGCATAGCTCAACTGAAAAGGCATCATCACCCATTGATAGAACTCTGACTTCTTCTCCATATTTTTCACCGAAAAGTGCCATAGCCCCCATTTTCTTTGCAGTTTTAATATCAGTTAGCTCAGTATTGACTTCTGTATTACCTAGAATTTGCTCATTCACTATAGCCTCGACTTGATCTAAGCCTGGCTGTAAGATTGGTTCAGCGTGAGAGAAATCAAATCTTAATTTATCTGACTCAACTAGAGATCCTTTTTGCTTCACCTGATCACCCAGAACCTGCCTTAAAGCCTCATGAAGAAGGTGGGTTGCTGAATGATTGCGCATAATATTCTTTCTTCTATTTGTGTCTATTGCTACATCCACCTTATCACCAAGCTTAATGGATCCAGAATCAAGAATGCCATAGTGCTCATAAGCATTGGAGGCTTGTTTTTGAGTATCTGTCACATTGAATAGACAGCCTTTATTGGATAAAGTGCCATAATCTCCACACTGGCCCCCAGCTTCTCCATAAAAACTACTTTTATCTAGAATTAAAATTGCTTGTTCGCCCTGATTTAACTCTTTTATAGATTGACTTTCTTTAATGATCGCTTTAACAATCGCAGTATTTTCAAAGTGCTCATAACCTAAAAATTCAGTTGGATCTTCAATTATTACATTTGATTTTTTGGACTCAAAATCTCCAGCATTTCTCGCACGATCTCTTTGTTGATTCATTTGTGAATCAAAGCCGGCCATATCAATCTTCAATCCTCTCTCCCTTGCAACGTCCGCTGTAAGGTCAACTGGAAAGCCATATGTATCATAGAGCTTAAAGGCTATGTCTCCACTAATCTCATCGCCAGAGATGGCTTCAATTGCACTTTCAAGAATCGCCATGCCCGTATCAAGAGTCTGAATAAATCGCTCCTCTTCTTTTTGCAGTGATTGCTCTACTAATTCTTTACTCGATAAAAGTTCTGGATATGCTTTTTGATTTTGATCTGATAAAACGGATACTAATTTATAGAAAAAGGTTTCACTAACTCCTAACTTGTGCCCATGACGAATCGCTCTTCTAATAATTCGCCTTAGTACGTAACCTCTTCCCTCATTAGATGGCATTATGCCATCAACAATCATAAACGCTGTAGACCTAATATGATCTGCAATAACTCGAACTGAAGCATGGTTCTGCTTAATCTTTTCTTCTTTTGGAATTAACGCAACAACAGCGCTTGTCAACTCTTTAAAGCTATCAATATCGTAGTTATTATTTTCGTGCTGAATAACGGCTGCCAATCTCTCAAGACCCATGCCAGTATCAACGCCAGTAGACTTAAGAGGGACCAAAGTGCCGTCAGCCTGACGATCGAATTGCATAAAAACTAGATTCCATATCTCAATGAATCTGTCTCCATCCTCTTCAGGGGTGCCTGGTGGTCCGCCTTCAATATGATCTCCATGATCATAAAAAACCTCACTGCAAGGCCCACAAGGCCCTGTATCACCCATTTGCCAAAAATTATCTTTTGCACCACATCGTGAAATCCTATTAATAGGAAAGCCAATTTCATTAACCCATATGTCTGCAGCCTCATCGTCGTCTTCAAAAACACTTACCCAGAGTTTTTCTTTTGGAAGACCCAATTCAACAGTTAAAAACTCCCAACAAAATCGAATTGCTTCACTTTTAAAATAATCACCGAAACTAAAGTTACCTAACATCTCAAAAAATGTATGGTGCCTTGCGGTATATCCTACGTTATCTAAATCATTATGTTTTCCACCAGCTCTGACACACCTTTGGCAAGAAACTGCTCTATCAAAAGGTTTTTTTGCAGCACCAGTAAAAAAATCCTTAAAAGGAACCATTCCTGCGTTTACAAAGAGCAAAGTGTTGTCATTGTGAGGAACTAAAGAAGCGCTTTGCTGAATTGAATGTCCATGACTCTCAAAGTAAGTTAAAAATTTCTGACGAATTTCAGCAGTCTTCATTTTGAAATTGATTTACATATAAATGAGATGATTATACTCACAGGGCTAGTTAGTAAGCAAAAAACTCTTGAAGGCAATCACAAAGATTCACTTCAACCTCAGATTCAAGTTCGCCTAATTTTTTTATAAAGCAATGCTTTTCAACTGCCCTAATTTGGTCTGTCATTATGAAGCCCTTTGCACCTTCAAAATTACAAGGAACTCGACTAGGAATTTCTTCGTATGATGTTGTCATTGGAGCTACCAAAAGACTTGTTAAATTGTTGAGTTCATTAGGAGTCACAATAGCACAAAGACCCAAATTATCAACAACGCGACCATACTCAGGATTCTTCATAACAAGCCAGACCTCAAAACGCTTCATTAGCTTTTACTCCATTCCCATTTTGCAGTTAGCTCGTGTTTATTTTTATTATCCCAACCTATTCTTACTTTTTTTTCAGGTGTTATCAGCAAACCACTATCCAATACAACAAATTCAAGCTCTTTATCTTCTAGCTTTGCAAGAGATATGATTGGCTTAGGAACTCTGATACCCTGAGAGTTCCCAATTTTTATGATTTTTGCCATAATGTAATTATATTGTAATTACATTTTAAAAACAAGTAGTATCAATTTACAAATTCGAGACTTCCTGCCCCTTCTCTTAGAACAACTATATCGTTCTCTGAAATATCTATGACTGTCGTTGGTTCCGGTGGGCAGTGACCTGAATCAATAATAAGATCAATTGAATTATTTAGAACTGTCTTAACATCATTACCATGGTAGAACTCATAACCCTTCATAATTAATGAAACACTCATCATTGGCTCCATCAAATCCTCCAATATTGATTGCACAATTTCATTACTTGAAACCCTCACACCGATTGTTTTTCTATTACCATTCAGTAAACGATTAGGTATATCTTTTGTTCCCTCAAGAATAAAAGTGTATGCACCTGGTAATATTTTTTTTAATAATCTAAATCCTGAGTTATTTAATTTTGCATACTCTCCAACATGTGACAAATCTTTAAGCATTAATGTAAAGTGATGGTGTCTTTTTAATTGTCTAATTTTTATAATTCTATCCATCGCGTTCTTATTGCCTAATGAACAACCTAAAGCATAACCAGAGTCTGTTGGATAAGCAATTACAGCACCACTTTTTAAAGTTTCAGTTACTTTTGCAATAAGCCTTGACTGTGGGTTCTCAGGATGAATATCAAGGAATAAGGCCACTATATGTGCCTCCAAACAGCTCTTTTAGGATTAGGTAGCTCAATCAAATTTCCTATTTGAACTCTTTGATTGGGCCATCCATGGAAATCTGAGCCACATGATGCTAGTAAATCATGTTCTTCTGACCACCGACTTCCAAGAGTTATTTCTTCACTAGAGCTATTCGCATTAACAACTTCAAAACCATCTCCAGATGCTTCTTTAAAGTCCCTAATCAAATTTTTTATTTTAGTGTGTGTCATTCGATAACGAAACGGATGCGCAATAAAGGCTTTACCACCAGCTGATTGTATCCAATTGATAACTTCAACAAAGTCTTTCCACTCTACCCTTACACCTCCAGGCTTTTTACCAGTCAGATAACGTCTGAAAACTGACTTCATATCTTTACAATAACCTTCTTGAATTAACATTTGTGCAAAATGGGTTCGCGTAAGCATATGACCCCCACTTATAATTTGAGCTTTTTCTAATGCATCCCTAATTCCAGAACGCCACAAACTGAGAGCTATTTTTTCTGCTCTAATTTTTCTCAACTCTTTATTATGCTCCAGACCAGCTTGAAGAATATCATTATTAACATCAACACCTAAACCAACTATATGGATAGCCATATTTCTCCAAAACGCAGAAATCTCTACACCATCGATGAGATTTAAACCTAATTTATCAGCTTCTAACTTCGCTTCAGCTATACCATCTGTTGTATCATGATCGGTCAAGGAAAATAAATCACACCCTGCTTTAGTTGCTAAGCTAACTAACTCACTAGGAGAGAGCAACCCATCGGAATAGTATGAATGATTGTGTAGATCGGCTTTCATTATGTGCTTCATTATAAGCTAAAAGTCAAAACAACCTTAAATTGGTAAATTAACTAAAGTCATTTAGTTAATAAAAAATACTTTTTAACATTAGGATAGATTTCATTTTTAACTATAATTAAATTATCTTCTTAATTTTAGAATATTTTTTATGTGTGGGATTGTAGGTGGAGTTACAAATTCAAATATTATCCCACTCCTTTTAGAGGGTTTAAATCGACTAGAGTACAGAGGCTATGACTCTTCAGGACTAATTGTTTTATCTAAGGAAAACACTTTTGATAGAGCAAGGTCCGTTGGAAAAGTTAAAAATCTTGAAAAAAACTTAAATGACAGGATTAACAAGATAACAGGAAGCATCGGTATTGCACATACAAGATGGGCAACCCATGGTGAGCCATCGAGTATTAATGCCCATCCTCATATTTCTAAGAACTCAATCAGTGTAGTTCATAATGGAATTATTGAAAATTATGCTGCATTAAAAAGTGATCAAAAAAAGCTTGGTTATGAGTTTAAATCAGAAACAGATACTGAAGTTATAGCTCATGCAATTGACTATTCGCTAAAAACAAGCAAAACTTTAATTGAATCTGTTCAAAAAGTAGTTAAATCCTTGCAAGGCTCTTATGGGCTTGGCATTATGTCATCAAAATTCCCAAACCAAATTATTGCCACAAGAAAAGGTTCACCTTTAGTTCTAGGAATCAGTCCAAATGGAAACTATATTGCATCAGATCAAATGGCGTTATTATCAAAAACCAAAAAATTTATTTTTCTTGAAGAAGGTGATATTGCTGAAATTAAAATAGACAAGGTTACTATTTTTGATCTAAATGGAATCAAAGTTACACGTCCAGCGTTAAATTCAAATATTAAAGCGGGTCAAGTTGATAAGGGTATTTATGATCATTTCATGCAAAAAGAAATCTTTGAGCAGCCACAAGCAATTAGAGACACCTTAGAATCTCGAATTACAAATAATTCTGTTATTACATCCTCATTTGGATATAAAGCTGATGAGATTTTTAAAAATATCAAACAAATTCAAATTGTTGCTTGTGGTACCAGCTATAACGCAGGTCTTGTAGCAAAATATTGGATAGAGGATATTGCTAAAATCCCATGTAATGTTGAAGTAGCCAGCGAGTATCGTTATCGTCGGCCTATTCTTTTAGATCGAACACTTTTTGTCACTTTATCACAAAGTGGTGAAACAGCTGACACATTAGAGGCACTTAAGGCAGCAAAAAAAATAAACAATTCAATGAAATCTCTTTGCATAAGCAATTCACCAGAATCTAGCCTTACAAGACTATCAGATTTAACCTTTTTAACCCATGCTGGACCTGAAATTGGTGTTGCAAGCACAAAAGCTTTCACCACCCAATTAGTCTCTCTTGCATTAATGCTTTGTTCCATTGGTAAATTACAAAATACCATAAATAGAAAACAAGAAAAAGAAATTGTTGATGGCTTAAAAAAATTGCCCGGACTTATCAATAAAGCCCTTCTTCAGGAAAATCAGATTAAGCAATTAGCTAAACGCTTTATAGATAAAAATAGCGCTTTATTTTTAGGAAGAGGAACAATGCATGCTATTGCGATGGAAGGCGCACTAAAATTAAAAGAAATTAGCTATATTCATGCTGAAGCATACCCTGCAGGAGAGCTTAAACATGGGCCAATTGCCTTAATTGATATAAATATGCCAGTAATAGCAATTGCTCCTAATGATGAACTTTTAGGGAAATTGAAGTCTAATATACAAGAAGTGAAGTCTAGGGGTTCTCAAATGATAGTGTTCGAGGATGAAAACTCAATGGTTAAACCTATGGAAGCGATGGAAGTCATTCAAATTACGTCAAATCTTGGAAGAATTACAGCGCCTATTATTTTCACAATACCACTCCAATTACTTAGTTATCATGTTGCTTTGACAAGGAGAACAGATGTTGATAAACCAAGAAATCTTGCCAAATCTGTTACCGTGGAGTAAATATATATGAAAAAAGTTGAAAAAAGTTTAATACAGTCTTTTTATGAGAGGCATCATTTAACTGGAAAAAGATTACAACAAAGTTTTTTGGAAAAAGAAAGGGGCGCATTATTTTCTAAATGGATTGGTAAAAATAAAAAAGTCCTTGATTTAGGAGGAAGAGACGGAACTTTAACAAGGTATTACTGTAATGAAAATAATGTAATTATTGGTGATATCGATAAAAAAGCACTTTCTTATGCTAAAGATAATTATGATGTCGAAACACAAATAATAAATTTAAATGAAGTCCTTCCATTTCCTGATAATAGTTTTGACTATGTTGTTATGGCAGAAGTTTTAGAACATTTGCCCTACCCAATGATTACTCTAGAGGAAATTAGCCGAGTTCTAAAAAAAGATGGCCAATTTATTGGAAATCTTCCTTTGGCATATCATCTAAAAGATCGTATTCAAATACTTAGAGGCAGAAAATTATTGATTTCTGGAGATCCAACCCATTTGCAATTTCTATCTTATCAAGATGTCAAAAAATTATTATCATTTTTTTTTACAATAAAAGAAATAGTGGTACTTAAAGGTGGAAAAAAGAAGTCAGCAATGTTTCCAAAACTCTTTGCACGTAATATTGCATTTGTTTGCTCATTAAATTTATCTACAAAAGAAATATAAAAACTATCCATCATTTTAAAGTAGGCCTGGATGTTTATTAAATAAGGGGAGATTATTAAAGATTTAGAAGAAATATTTACATTTAACAGTAGAGTTTCTTTTGAGTTATAATTTAATTCCTATTATTTTGCCAAGTTATTTTTTTTCCATTGAGAATCACAAATATAATTTCCAATTACAAGAAGATCAACGCCGCTTTTTAAAAATGTTTGAATGGCATCAGCAGGACTTCTTACAATAGGCTCCTGAATGTTAAATGATGTATTAAGTAATACTGGTATACCAGTTTTTTCACCAAATTTTTTTAATAAATTATAGTACATAGGATTACTTTCATATGACACAGTATGTACTCGTGCTGTCCCATCAATATGGGTTATTGCAGGTATTAATTTTTTCTTTTTCTCATGAACGTTTGCAACTATATTCATATATGGACTTTCCTGCTTAATATCAAAATACTTTTCACACTCCTCTTTAATTATGGATGGTGCAAAAGGTCTAAATAATTCACGTTTTTTTATCTTAGTATTTATCTCATCTCTTATATTGTCATTTCGTGGATCAGCAAGAAAGGATCTTGATCCCAAAGCTCTCGGCCCAAACTCAAATCTTCCATTAAACCAAGCAACTATATTTTTATTTATTAATGCTTGTGAAGTGTAATCAATTAAATCAGAATCATTTAATTTTTTTGGAGCACTAACTTTTAAGAAATCAAAAGCTTGTTTAATTTCGTCATTAGTATAATTGTATCCAAGATATGGTGAATTAACATTTTCAAAGTTTGAAAAATCAAAAATGTTATCATTATTATAATAATAAGCTAAAACAGCTCCTATACAACACCCAGCATCATGAGGGGCTGGTGGCAGTGAAATTTTATCAAATAACTTTGAATTTAAGATTTTTCCATTTGCAGATACATTTAAAGCACAGCCACCAGATAAAACTAAATTGTCTATTTGTGGATACTTTTGTTTTGCCCAATTAACCATATGCAATTGCGCTTCTTCAAAAGCTGCTTGAACACTTGACGCTAGATTAATATGATTTTCTGAAGGCTCTTCACCTTTTTGTCTAGGATATCCAATTAATTTAATAAGTTTTTTATCAAAGTTTCCATATAAAGCTCCATGATAATCACATAATTTTGTATTAAAGAAGTAACTACCATCTTCTTTAAGTATTAGGATTTGATCAAGAATTACATCTTTATAAACTGGCCTTCCATGAGGAGCTAAGCCCATCATTTTATACTCCCCTTCAAGCATTCTAAAACCTAAGTAGCCTGTAAAAAAACTATAGAAGTGGCCAAGTGAATTTGGCCATTTTATTTTTTTAAGGTCTATTAGTTTATTGTTTAAGTTAACACTTAATACAGTTGAGTTTGACTCACCACCCCCATCGTAAGATAGAAGTATAGAATTTTGCCAATTTTGTATAGAAGCAGCATAAGTTTGGTGAGTTAAATGATGATCAAGAAAATAAAATTTTCCTTGAAAATTTCCAATCTCTCTTTTTATAATTTTATTTATAAAAAATAAGTCTAACCAACTCCCCCTATCCTCCGGATAGGTATAGTTATTATTATTTATAAATAAGGAAAAAATTCTATAGAAAGTAAATCTGATTGAAGTTAACACTTTAATAGAAAGAATTATTTTTTTTAACACAGCTGTTAGTCTTGTTGAGATTTTAAATGGCTTCCAATAGACACAAACAGCACTAACATCTTGAATTGAAATATCAGCAATATCAAGACATTGCTTTATAGACTGAATTGGAAATCCACCATCATTTTTAAGCCTCGTAATTCTTTCCTCTTCAATTGCAGCAATCAGCTCTTTGCCTTTAAAGATACATGCCGCACTAGTGCCCATAGTAGACAAGCCTAAAATATATTTATTATTATTTTTCATAACCTAAATAGTATTAATTTTTCCAGCAATTTCATAATCAGAAAATATTCTCTCTAATTTTTTAATTACAGATTTATTTCCAACTATATGCCACTGTGATTGGCGAAATACCCAATAGAGTTTATGAAAGAAAGACAGTCCATTCATTTGTTTCCAAGACACATAAAAAGACTTGTCTGATACAAACTCATAAGGATGGAGATATATCTGAGCAACTTTATTTTTATGTAGATTTTTAGAAATCACCTTTAATGCAAAGTTAATATGAAATAATTTTAAGTATGACCCACCAGATCGCATATATGGAAAACCATAATATGGCTTTTCAGCAACAACCGGAATAAATTTAAAATCATTAGAATTAATTGATTTTTTTAAGATTTTTATTTTTGATTCTTCGTTAATATTTAATGAAGAATCATATTAAAATATTTACAGATTATCTTAAAATGCCCTAAATCTGTTACTTTGATTGAAAAATTTGGAGCTCTGAATCCAGTAACTTTATTAGATGAACATTTTTCAAGTTCACTAATAGCAAATCTAATATTTCTCTCAAATTCCTCTAGGTTTTCATTTCTAACAGAATCATGATGATAATAATGGCAAGCAATCTCGTGACCATCAGTACTAATTTTTTTAATTAAATCAGGACATTTAGTAGCTAGAATTCCAGTACAAAAAAATGTAATTTTTGCACCATTAAGTTTTGTCTCTAAAAAATTGTTTATTATTTCATATGAGCGCCAAAGAGCATTTTCATTAATCTTATTATCTTTAGTTAACCCTAAACCTCTTTTGAAATCATGCGAAAAATCCTCAAAATCGATACTCAAATAAATCTTATCATTTCCAGTAGTTTTAATATGCATTTTTCTATTATTGTTATTTTTTTAAGTGCTTATTTGGCCTTGATATATCAAGATTTAGAAGTAAGTTAATATTCAAACAATTTTAACATGAAGTTATATCTACTATTCATTAGACAAGAAATTCTGATTAATAAATTTCTTGGCAAAAATATCAGCAAGCAATACAACAGAAGAATGGATGTTACTTGCAGCATATTTATTAAAAACACTTGCATCGCATACATACAAGCTACACGTATTATGAACACCAAAGTTAGAATTAATTGCATCATGTGAACCTCCAATTAAGTGGTACCCACTATAAAAGTTTTTAAAAATATATTTTTCAGGACTATTTACAATTTCATTCTCATCTACTATATTTAAAATATTTTTACTCATTTCATCAGATCTAAGTAATTTTAAACAAAACTTTAGGGCTGACTTTAAAAGATCAATATCCTCTTTTTTTGAAAGATACATTGGATTCACGATATCACCTTCCCCATTCAATTCAACTAGTCCTTTGGACTGTGGTTTTATTGCAGTTATAGAAATTGAAAAACCAGGTTGAATAGTACTAAACAACTTGCCATCACTCCCATGCCTCCCTGTTTCACTAAATTGAACTATTTGAATCCTAGTATCAATTTCCCCATCTCCATCTAAATCAAGATGGGCTGCTGATGTTGCACCTGTTCCAATCATTAAAGTAGTTTTTCCAGAAAAATGATTTATTAATAATTGTAATTTTTTATAAAAACTACCAGAAATTTCATTCAAAGAATTAATACCTTTTTTTGTTAAAATGTTTATTCTCAGATTTGTATGATCTTGAACGTTATTTCCAATTGTTAGATTGCATAAAGGGTTATTCATTGAACTATTGTTTTTTTCATTGAGTAGAATACTACAAGTACCAATAACACCACCACATAAAATAACAAAATCTGAATCAATTATTTTCTTATTAGTTTTTAGCCCTATTGCCTCATTATTATCATTGAATAGTATATTTTCTACTTTTTCACCCATCAGTCTTTTAAAGTATTTCTTTCTAATAAGCGATAAAACTGATGTCCTAAAGAATTTTTGTGAAGTATTAAGAATTGGGCCACAAGCTTCATCGTCAGAGTAATTCATATTACCAGTAGGAATATTTTCATCTCTTAATGCATTGATAAATGCTTTATCAATAATATTTTGGCTAGATGTTTGGAGGCTAATTTTATTCTTAATATTTAAATCAAAAGAGTATAAGTCATTATAGCTTTTGATTAAGTCATCATAATTTGCATTAAACTTTTTCAATATAGCTTTCCATTGTAATTTACTACCCAGCATGTGAACACAGCCATTGATAACAGAGGCGCCACCTAATAAATTTGATTCAAAAAAGGGAATAAAGCGATCTTGAGACAAAACAAGATTGCGTTTAGAAATATATTTAGATTTATTTTTTCTAAGTAAAAGCCCAATGAATAGAGGAATCTTATACCATAATGGATATTTTTTATATTTGCTTTTCTCAATAACAACAACATTAAAATGTTCTTGAATGCGGTTCGCTATTACTAATCCTGCAGTTCCGCCACCTACAATTAAAACTTTCTTTTTTTTGTAAGACATTGACTTTTCTTTATAAGTATTTAATAAGATAGATTTAACATCATAGATATTTTTCTAAAAATTCTAGCGCCTTCCAAAAACCACTCCCCTTCTGCTTGTGACCCTGCCAAACTTCAGGGATAAAACTTAGATGAGGTACCAACTCATCTAAGTTTTTAGATAACTGGATAAAATCTACATTGCCTTCTCCAATTTGCACTCCTTCGCCATCAACACCGAGTGCATCGACAACATGCAGATATGCGATACAGGGACTAATTTTTTTTACAAATTCATCCATTGACCAATTGTAATAGTTACAAGCCATCTGAGAGTGAGAAACATCTAGACAAACTCGATAACCGGTTTCGCTACAAAATTTTGATATTTCATAATGATTTACGAATAAGTTATGATGACTTTGCCCTCCAAAGTGCCATGGAAATGGAGGCATTGTTTGAATTATAATTTCAACACCTGAACTTTTGATTAGATTCAAAGCTTGAGCAATTTTTTTATACATTTTCTTTTTTTCTTGTTCAGAAACGAATCCTGACTCAGAAAAACCACCAACATTTGTAATAATTAAAGGTTTAGACGTACTAGGAAAATATTTCTTAAGTTTTAATGTGGTATCTACAACTTTTTGTAATTCAACAATAGACCTTTCTCTGTAATCATTGTCATTAGAGCAAAGATTGAGTATATGATCTCCACTAAAAAGCTCTGGACTATGTACCTTGAATCCAATTTTATATTTACTATTAAAAATGCTATCAATATCAATTTCTAAGTCCTTATAACTCAGATGAAATTCCACAAAATCTACATTAGTATCCAATATTAAGTTCTCAAAATCATGGTAGCGTACAGGAATTCCAAAAGGCCTATTAAAACTATATTTTCTGGAGTTAATGACAACTTCATCAAGATCTGAACCATGAAAAAAATCACCTTGAAGAAACTTATGCTGAGCAACTTTTCCTATTAGATTATCTATGTGATAGGGTTGCAAGCCCTTTCCTGGGCTTTTAATTTCAATCATATCACGAGTGATTATTTCCCCAGGCAATAAAGTTTGATTTATCACTAAGCTTTTTGCTAAGACTTCACGATTCAAAAACTCCCCCTGAGAAATAGTTCTTTCTAAATCTTGACCCATCATCTCTTCGGTTAGTCGAATCTGTTCAACCATTTTTTTAAATTCATCAGGCAAAAGACTTACCTTGTGGTCATTGCCCTCCATTCTTTTATCAATTGTAAAGTGTTTCTCAACAATCTTAGCACCAAGTGCAACAGCTATTGTTGCTGCTAAATAACCTCTCTCATGCCCAGAGTATCCAACAATTCCCCCTTTACTAATCATTCTTAACTTTGCAATATAACTCAAATTTACATCACGATAAGGAGTGGGGTATGTTGAGTTACAGTGTAAAAGAATATACTGCGCGTTTAGATTGTTGAGAAAAGCTACTGCCTGCTTGATCTCTGCTTCAGTTGACATTCCAGTCGAACAAATCATAGGTTTTTCAGTTTTGGCAATAGCAGCTAACAATTCTAAATTTGTTAAATCTGCCGAGGCAACTTTATAAGCTTGCATTCCATACTCCTCCAAAGCAAATAAACTCTCCAAATCCCAAGGGGTGCACAAAGGTATTTTTCCCTTTTCTTTGCAGTAATCAAAAATTTCAAACAAATCTTCATTCTTAAGTTGAAAACGACTTAATAGATCTAAAGTATATTGCTCACCTAAATCAGCACTGTCATCATTATCATTTCCTTGATTTTTATATAAACTTTTTAAATCCCTCATCTGAAATTTAACGCAATCTGCACCCGAATCACATGCCAAATCTATTAATTTTTTAGCTAGATTTTTATTTCCATTATGATTATTACCAATTTCAGCAATTACAAAGCATGGAGAATCTTGAGTAATAATATGGTCTCCAAATTCTACTGATTTTGATTTTTCTAGTGCTATAGACTCAACTCTCCCATTGAAATCCAAAATTGGAATTATTTTTACTCTTTCTGAGAATTTTGAATAAACTAGTTCTCGGCTGTCTTCAACACTGCATGACACATAATCTTGGTTCATAACAATTGAGATTGGCAAATCTAAGTTTGGCTTTTTTGAGTTTGAAAGCCAGCGTCTGAGATCGCCATCAGTAACAACACCCTGAATTGATCCACTAAGGTCACAAATAAATATTGTGCCGTATTTATTTTTTTCTATTTTGTTAAGACACTCTAGAATGGAACCATCATTTATGAAGATAAATTTTTTTATTGACTTGGTAATAAACATTTTGATTTTACTTATGTCCAGTTCTTCGAAGTTCATTCAAAGAAGTTTTGACAGAACCTAAAAGATAATCGAAATCCTCCTCACCCATCCATTCATGAAAGGGGAATGAAACCATATTGTCAAAAAATAAATCAGTATTTGGGCAATCTGCAACTCCAAACCCCATCTTCTCAAAAAGTGGGTATCTATTCAATGGATAATATTGAACTATAGCCTTGATCCCATATTTTTCAGATAATAACTCAATTAAATTATGATTAGTTTTATTGAATTTTTTTCCATCATATCTTGCAGGCAATAAGTGGTATGAATTTTGAAGTTCATCAGGAGTTCTTTGAAAGACCAGTTCAGGAAAATCATTCATTTCTGAGATAAATTTTTGAGCTCTTTCTCGCCTTTTGTCATTCAAGTTGTCTAGTCGTTTCATCAACTTTGCTCCAAGAGCAGCTTGTACTTCTGTCATAGAAAAATTGAAAGGCCAGACACCCTCCATATCTAAATCAATATTTCCCATTGCAGGCTTCCAATAATGCTTTCTTTCTCCATATGGTGCATGGCCATTATGTCGCAAACCCTTAACCATTGATGCTTTTTGCATCCTTAACTATAAGGATGCCACCTTCACCTAGAGTAGTAATATTTTTTTGTCCATGTAAAGAAAAACATGCGTAATCTCCAAAAGACCCTACCTGATATCCTTGAAATTGCGCACCTAAAGCTTGAGCGCAGTCTTCTACAAGTTGCAAATCATTTATTTCACAAATCTTCGCAATTTGATCCATTTCAGATGCAAGTCCATATAAATGAACTACCACAACCATTTTTGTCTTATTAGTAATTTTCTTTTGAATATCTTTAGGAGAAATAACAAAAGTCTCTGGATCAATATCTGCCCAAACTATTTTGGCACCAGTTCGACCAAAAGGAATAGCTGATGCACAATAAGTATGAGACGGAATAATAACCTCATCTCCTGGACCCAATTTACTTAAAACAGCAATTAATTCTAAAGCGCTTGCTGCACTAGTTAAACCAAATGCATGCTCAACTCCAATATATTTTTTTACACTGTTTTCAAATTCAACCAAGTGCCTTCCCTGTGTTAATGGGTCTGCACTTGTTGCTACATCAATAATTGTTTGTATTTCCTCATCATTGTAATCATGTGCCCGCCCACTCCAATCAATTTTATATTTCATTATTCAGCCTTTATTTTTTAAGTAAATAGAATCATACCAATTCAAAATATCAATTATATGAAAATAAGGATCTTTATGATATAGAAAATCATAAATTTGTTTAATAAATTCATACTGCTCTAGAGTATTGACATCAAGAATAATTTCTGGTCTTCGGAAGTTTTCTGGACATTCGATGGTTCCAACTTCAAACCTAATGTCAACTTGTTTTTGGTCAATATAATTAAAAAAGTTTAGATGAACGTGTTCCCTCCATTCTGGATTTTTACACTCTCTCCAAACTGTTTCTAAAGCATTAAAATCAATCATTTCAGCACCAATTCCGTCTGGATAGCCATTATTAAAAACTTCTGATAAGTTTGATGAAAACGCCTTATTAGATATCCTATGATAATCAATAATACGATCTATCTCGTCAGGCTCTGGCATAGGATTATCTGCTGGTAATCTTCCAACAATAGAAGCATTAAATTCCTTTGCAGTCTGATAATATCGATCAACAAGGTCATCTTCTGAACCCCTATATAAATTAACATCATAACAATTTGCAAGATCTTCTAGTGGGTCATTTTCAAGTGTATCTGGAATTGCAAGTACAATATCATCTATATTCTTACAACGCTTAACCCTTTCAATTAATCTCCCCACTAGTGGTTCACCAGCTAAATCCATTAGTGACTTTTTAGGAAGCCTTGAAGAGCCCATTCTCGCCTGAATAATTAAAACAACTTTATCATTCATAACTAACCTGGTATTTAATGTAAAAAAGTAAAAAAATTACAATCTACCATAAACATCTTCAAATCTTTCAATATCGTCCTCACCTAAGTATGTACCACTTTGAACTTCAATAATTTCAAGAGGCTTGGTAGATTTATTCTCTAAACTATGTTTAACACCGACAGCTATATAAGTTGAATCACCCTCATTCAAGGTAAGAATATCGTCACCATTTATAGCTGTAGCAGTTCCGCTAACTACAACCCAATGTTCTGCTCGTTTATGATGCAGCTGCAAAGACAATTTAGAACCCGGATTGACATGAAGTCTTTTGACCTGAAAATGCGAGCCTGTTTCAATAGAGTCATACCAGCCCCATGGACGATATACTTTTCGATGATTAACCTGCTCTTCTCTTCCTTTCTTTTGAAGTTGTTTGACAATTTTTCTTACTTCATGAGCTTTATTTTTATTAGAAATAAGAATAGCATTGGGTGTGTCAATAATAACCAAATCATGCACATCAATTGTTGCAACCATATGACTAGAGGCATTAATATAGGTATTAGTTGTAGACTCTATAAAAACGTCCCCTTTGATTACATTTCCATTATTATCCTTAATGCCAATATCATGGAGTGATGACCAAGAACCAATATCACTCCAGTTAGCATCTAATGGAACTACAACAACATTATTAGACTTTTCCATAAGAATATAATCAATTGAATCTGAAGGTGATAAAGCAAAAGCTTCTTTTTCTAAACGAATAAAGTCAAGATCTATTGTGGCGTTTGTAACAGCACTACTAACTGCTTCCAAAACATTAGGCGCATACTGATTTAGCTCATGCAACAATGTTTTAGTTTGAAACATAAACATCCCGCTATTCCAAAGGTAGTCACCTTGATCTAAAAAATGTTGCGCTTGAGTAAAGTTTGGTTTTTCAACAAATTCTTTAACTTTATATGCACCATCATGATAATCTTTAGTAGATTGTATATAGCCAAACCCAGTATTAGCTTCTGTTGGCACAATGCCAAAAATTGCTAGCTTTCCATTCATTGCTTGCTTAGTGGCAATATTAATTGCGGAATGAAATTTCTCAATATCTTGAATAACATGATCTGCTGATAAAACCAATAAAACTGAATTATCAGATATTTGAAGAGATTGCAAAGCTGCTGCTGCAATGGCGGGAGCAGTATTTCTGCCAGTATCCTCAAGCAATATAGTTGGATTAGTTATATCAATGCTTTGACATTGCTCAGCTACCAAAAAACGATGATTTTGATTACAAACAATTATTGGGTCTCCAAGATTCTTCAAACCATTTAAACGAAGCAACGTCTCTTGTAGCAGTGTCTTATCACTTACTAACGATAAGTATTGTTTTGGATATTCCTTACGAGATAATGGCCAAAGGCGAGTGCCAAATCCACCAGATAGGATAACTGGAATAATTTTCATAAATCTATCTTATGGTTTATTTTGTAAATTAATATGACCACATTCTAGTAATCTATCTTCAATATATTCCATTAAAGCATGGCCAGCAGTAATATGAGCCTCTTGAATTCTTCCTGTATCCTCACTCGGCACTACAAAAAACTCATCGCAATATTCTAAAGCTTTGCCACCGCCACTACCCAAAAAACCAAAGACTTTAATATTCATTTCTTTGGCTGCCTTCATGGCACGAATAACATTCTTTGAATTTCCAGAGGTGGTAATTCCAATTAAGCAATCGCCATCATTTCCAAGAGATATTATTAAGCGCTCATAAAGAAAATCAAAACCAAAATCGTTACCACATGCTGTTATTGTTGATGTATCTTGAGCGAGCGATATTGCTGCAATGCCCTCCCTATTATTCATTGATTTCAAGCGAACAATTAGTTCAGCTGCTAAATGCTGAGCATCTGCTGCAGAGCCACCATTGCCACACAGCATAATCTTTCCGCCATTAATGATTGAGTCTGTTGCTAAATCACCCATTGCTGCTAATGAGTTGAATAACTCATCTTTAACAATCAACTCTTTAGTTTGGATTGAGTTTAAAAATAATTTTTCAATCCTTTTGAGTCCTTGATTAATCAAGCATCACTCCTAAATGTGAATTCATAATCAGTTTGAAATAAATTATCATTTATATCCAATTTACCATATGATACTATTATAAATTAGTTATTATCATCTATGTTTTCATTGCCTGTTCGATTATTTTGTTAACTCTATCTAATCTAGATTAATTATTAAATTAAGACTAAAATATATCTAATTAAATTTTAAGTTTTCATAGCTTCAATTCTGTATATATAATCTTTATTGTCACTGCTGACAAAAACCATATGAAAAAAAAATTATCCAACGAATTTATCAAAAGATATAGAGCATTTTCTAAATCTGATGTTTTTGACAATATAAATGATTACTCTCAAAGTGACTATGAAATATGAAATATGAAATATGAAATATGCAGAATGGTAAGACTAATTCAGTTAGATTCTAATTTTATTAGTTTAGAAAAAATAAAAAAACCGTGATAAGCACTTGTCTATTTCCTGCAGCTGGATTCGGCACTCGATTTTTGCCTGCAACAAAAGCAGTCCCTAAAGAAATGTTACCAATTCTTACTAAGCCTTTATTACAATATGGAGTAGAAGAGGCATTGAGTGCAGGCTTAAAGAATATGGCTATAGTAACTGGACGTGGAAAGCGTGCAATTGAAGATCACTTTGATAATGCTTACGAACTAGAGTCACAACTAACAGGTACACCAAAAGAACATTATCTTGATGAAATCAAAAATGTCATTGAGAAGGCAACTTTTACATATGTACGACAGAGACAAATGCTTGGCCTTGGTCATGCAATATTAACAGGTGAACCTCTTGTAGGAAATAAACCCTTTGCAGTTATTCTCGCTGACGATTTGTGTCACAATGTTGATGATGGAGTCACATCTCAATTAATTGAAATCTATAAAAAATATAAATGCTCTGTTATAGCTATACAAGAAGTTCCTTTATCTCAAGTAGAAAATTATGGAGTAATATTTGGAGAGTCTATCAACAACATGAATGATACTTTTAGAGTGACCAATATGCTTGAAAAACCAAAACCAAAAGATTTGATTGGTTCTGTTAGTAATGGAATCAATCTTGATAGTGCTGAAAATTTTAATGCAATTGTTGGTCGTTATATATTAACTCCAGATATTTTTGATATTCTAAGGAAAATTAAACCAACAAAAAATGGTGAAATACAAATTACTGATGCTTTGCTTCAGCAAGCCAAAAAAGGCAAGGTCATTGCGTATAAATTTAAAGGCAATCGTTTTGATTGTGGAAGTGTCAGAGGTTATTTAGAGGCAACTAATCATTTCGCAAACATTCAAGGTATCGGCAACAATTAATTAGATTTATGTTTAATTTATTTATTATGTGAGAGGGTGTTATGTCTAAAGTTTATAAATACTTATGGCCTAGATTCAAATCTCTTGGCAAGTTTTTTCTTTTCAGAGATGAGAAGCGTTTTTATGGAGAATATTATGGAACCTTAAGCTTTTTTAAGCTAATTTTTCTCAATATATTTTCTCCCGGAAGGCTTATTACAAGAATAAGATTTAAACGTTTTCCGATTCAAAATCCAACTACAAAAATTGCAAATGACTCTCTTGTGATTAATAGTGATGAAGTTGATCCTGAAAATCTAGCGAATTTGACAGCAGATACAATAAGAAAACATGGTGCTGCTGTTGTTGATGGATTCTTTTCTGAAGATTATTTAGAGGAGTTTAGAAAAAACATTCTTCTTTCTTTCCTCCATCAATTGGTGAGTCTAATGAAGATACTCCAGAGGATTGGATAAGTAATTCAATGTCTTTAGATATTCAAGACTTATGGATGAACGAATTTATAGTAAAGGTAATGCAAAATTATATTGGACGCCTTCCTTATGCTCGAAATTATCCATTTGTAAGAGAGGTTCGACCTCGTCGAAAAACAACAAGCCTTGATAGGAGTAGTAGGCCAACACCTGCAGACTCTCGGCAAGAATATACTGCTGTTGCATGGCATGTTGATCATTCATGCCTAATTCAAGCAGCGGTATATTTTGATGATGTTGTTCTTGAAGGCAATCATATGGAAATTCTTTCAGGCAGTCATAAACTCCCATGCACCTCAGCACCTCTTTCTGATGAGACTATTGAAAACAGTAAATGGGATTCAAAAGTTCTTCCATGTATTGGTAAAAAAGGGTCAATTCAGTTTCACTGTGGCAATGTTGTGCATCGTCTCAACGCAAAACCACATGCTTCAAGATGTTGGCTAAAGTTTGAATATACTTCTGGTCCAAATATCTTATTCTCTCCAACTGGCATTGCTAGACTAATTAGTGGTAACACTCAATATGAGGATCTTACTCCAGAAAGACAACATATCCTTAGTGGCTTAATTCCTCCAAAACTCTTTAAAGGATATGAGCCTCATCGTGGAGGGTTCATTCCAGTTAAATACAAAGGAATATGAATTTTCTTTTTGAGTTTATTTGAATTAAATTATTTAAATCCAATATATAAATTAATTTTATAAGAATATCTCTTTGAGAGTTTCCCTTAATTTTTCAGCGCCAAACATACATTAAAAGTGATTATCATCATAATAATAACTATGAGTATTTGTTCCAAATGAGCATACAGAATTTTGACAAAAATATCTCCAATATAATAAAAATTTATGTCATCTGTTTTATTCATAAATATATCTTTTGTAATTTTTTCTAAATTACTAAAATCTCTATGTTTAACCGATAACTCCTGAATACTTCCTAGTCCTTTTTTAATTCGAAAATAAAGGCTTTCTGGATTTTTCAACTGATAAGGGGGTTGTGATATTATATGAATTGGAATATTGCTAGCTAAATATTTTTGAGCAGTCAAATCTAAACCATTTCTAAATGAATTGATACTTTCTTCTGATGAATATGGTCCTTGATCTGAGTTTGAAATAAACTGGAAAGAAGAACTATCATATGCGCCATTTGTGTAAAAAGCCCATTTTGATGAAAGTATTATGCCTTTAATCTTACTATCTTTAGCAAATTGAGCAACCCTGTCATTTAATAAATTACAGTTATTTTCATATTGATCATTTCTATTAACGTGGACCCCTAAAAATGGGATACAACCAGAGGAGCCCGTATAAAATATACTAAGATTATTTTTTATACCCATATCATCAACTAACTCTTTAAGTGATAGAGAATGAGAATCACCAAATAAAATAAAATCTATATTGGTCTTAGATTCACCTAAATAACACCCCCAGTTATCATTGATATGATTAAACGGAATGTCAAAACATTCTTCTGCACTTGGCCTATCAAATGAACGGATCAATTCTTCTTCAAAATTAACACGCTGAGGAAAACCACTTTCTTTATGAAGACCAAAACCAACTAAGCTATAAAAAATTATTCCAAAAAGAGCAAAATTGAACACTGTACTCTTGGAGATTCTATTTTTATTTCTAAATGGACTCTCTATCCATCGCCAACTTATATAAGCCATAACTAAAGAAAAAAAACATAAGATGATTAGTAAATAGTCTGAGATTTCAAAAAGAAATCTATGACGTGCAAATGCAAATATTGGCTGATGCCATAGATATGCACTGTATGAAATTAATCCAACTTTCACTAATGGTGAAAAACTTAACAACTTATGAGTTAAGGTTTTAGGAACTGCAGAGAGGATTAACAAAGCTGTTCCAATTACTGGAATCAATGTATAAAAACTTGGAAAAGGAGTTGATTCATCAAAAATAATAATCGCGTACGCAATCATTCCAAAACCAAGTAAGCTAAATAATTGATTTAGTAGATTGGATTTTAGGTAGCTTTTTTTATTAATATATAATGCAAGAAAGACTCCAATTAATAACTCCCACCCTCTTGTAGGTAATAAATAAAATGCAGCATTAGGTTTGTTATAAGCTCCCCAATTTGCCAGACCTAAGCTGATTATAAAAACTATCGTTAATATAGCTACAATCCACTTAAGCCCCAAATGCCAAGTGACCAGAAGAAAGAGAGGGAAAAGAATATAATATTGCTCTTCAACTGCCAAACTCCAAGTATGAAGGAGTGGTTTAAGCTCAGCTGCAGTATCAAAGTATCCACTTTCTAACCAAAAGAGGATATTAGATGAAAAAGTAGAGGTTGCTATCAAACTTTGGCCAAAGTCCTTAAGGTCATTTGGAGTTAACCAAAACCAGGCAAAAGGTAAACTCAAGAACATCACAAAAAATAGCGCTGGCAAAATTCGACGCGCTCGACGCTCATAGAAATTAAGAATGCTGAATTTATTTTCAGACATTTCTGTAATAATAATTGTGGTAATTAAATAGCCACTAATCACTAGAAAAACATCTACGCCAATAAATCCACCACTAAAGAATTCAAATCCAGCATGAAAAAAAATAACAGGCAGAACTGCTAGTGCTCTTAATCCATCAATTTCAGATCTATATTTCATAACCTTAATAGATTAAATAATTAATCTTTATGGGGAGTGTTTGGAATAAATTCTGGTACGATTTGATTTAGTAACTTTTTAATTTTTTTCTGTTCATCATTATTTGCAGCGTATGTGAGATCTTCTAACATTGGTTTTAAAATATCCCAAGCTATCATTTTCTCTCGAGCACGCATAATCATCTTGTTGTTTGTTATTGAAACATTATCACCAACCAGTAGCTCTTCATAGAGCTTCTCACCAGGTCTTAAGCCAGTAAATTGGATTTCTATATCTCCATCCTGATTATCCTCATCTAATACCTCTAATCCACTAAGATGAATCATTTTAACTGCTAAGTCATAAATCTTTACAGGGTCTCCCATATCTAAAACAAAAACATCTCCTCCTTGCCCCATTGCACCGGCTTGAAGAACTAATTCTACTGACTCAGGAATAGTCATAAAATAACGAACCACATTTACATCAGTCACAGTTATTGGTCCACCCTCCCGAATTTGCTTTTTAAACAAAGGTATTACTGAGCCACTGGAGCCAAGGACGTTTCCAAATCGAACCATTGTAAAACATGTATTATGATCTCGCACTGCAAATGACTGTAAAACTAATTCTGCAACACGCTTAGTTGCTCCCATTATATTGGTAGGTCTAACAGCTTTGTCAGTAGAAATTAACACAAATGTACCTACATTTGCGTCAATTGCTGCTTCTGCTATAGCCATTGTACCAACTGAGTTATTAAGAACTCCTTCAGCTGGGTTTTGCTCAACTAGAGGAACATGTTTGTAAGCAGCAGCGTGATATATAGTTTCAACTTTGTATTTTTTAAAAATCCTTATGAGTTGGCTCTTAGAGCGCACTGAACCAATAATTGGTATTAGGTCAACACCTGAAATACCAATGTTAATAATTTCTTGTTCAATTTGATAGAGTGAGGCTTCACTAATATCAAATAGAATTAATATTTTTGGCTTTAAATATAATATCTGTCGGCAAAGTTCTGATCCAATTGAACCACCTGCGCCAGAAACCATAATGACCTTATTAGTTATTTTAATCTTGAGTAAAGATTCATCTGGTTCTACTGGTATTCTGCCTAATAAATCTTCAGTATCAATTTCTAGTAAATCGTCAATTTTTACCCTTCCCCCTGTAAGGTCTGCAACACTTGGCAAAATCTTAACATGAATGGAAAAAAAACTTAATTTTTCAATTATCTTATTACGCTTTTTACGTGAAATAGAGGGCAATGCTAAAAAAATATCAGTAATATTATTTTTTTTAATTAATTTTTCAATATCGTTGTGTGAAAATACTGGAATATTATTTATATAAGCCCTATCCTTAGCTAAATTATCATCAATATAAGCAATATGCATATATTCTGAAGATAATTGTAAGGCATGTGAAAGTTCTCTACCAGAAGATCCAGCACCATAAATAACTACATTATTTTTTTCTCCAACTTGCAAAACTTGCTCATCTGCAAATATACGTCTTGCTAATAATCTTGAACTACCAATTGCAATAAGGACTAACATCCAATTTATCAATATTACTGATCTTGGTATTCCTTCTGCTGTCATTGGAAGAGAATTCCATCTTGAGAACTCATAACCTACAAGGCCCCAAATTACCGCATAGAGTGTAATAGCTTGAGTAATTGACCATAGAGCCTTAGCCCCCAAATACCTAACAACAGAACGATACAATCGGAAAGTAACAAAAATAGGAATAGCAATAGCAGGCGCAATGAAGATAACCCAAACAACAATATCTTGTGGCCAATACAAATAACCCAATCTGATAGAAAACGAACCCAATAATGCAAGAGTGACCAGAATCGAATCACTTAGTACCATAATCAATTGCTTTGCAAAGCGATTTAGATGAATTATTTTATTTAGTATTGATTTGAACAATTAGATAGGCCTTTTTTTCATCGAAAAAATTGTTTGAGAATTCTAAAGTATTTTTTCAAATATCTACTTAATTAACATTTGAAAAAATATATATTATAGTTTAATTTAAACTAGATACTTTAATGAGACACTCCCTTTCTTTTGATTACTTTCAGGAAAGTCATCCAAAGTATTTTTATATCAAACAATAATGACTTTCTATGTAGATATTCTACCTCAAAAGCAACTTTCTCAGGAATTGATAAATCATCTCTTCCATTAACTTGTGCCCATCCAGTTAATCCAGGCAGCAAAACACCTAAACCATTCTTATTTCTTAGTTCTATAAGATCTTTCTGATTAAAAAGAGCAGGACGAGGTCCTACAAAACTCATATCTCCTTTAAAAATAGAAAATAGTTGTGGAAGCTCATCTAGGCTAGTACGACGAAGAAACCTACCAAATGGGAACAGAAATTCTTCAGGGTTATTCATAAGGTGGGTAGCAACTTGTGGAGTATCAACACGCATAGATCTAAATTTAGGCATCCAAAATAATTTTCCATTTTTGCCAACTCTTTTAGACCAAAATATTATTGGACCTCTAGAAGAAATGAAAATCATCAGAGCAATTAACAGCATCGGGAACGATAAAAATATTAAAAATATCAAACTTAATAGTATGTCTAGTTTTTTTTTCACAAGCTATAATAAAGTAAGTTTAATTTTAATGCACTAAAAAATATACTCAAACACCTAGGAAGAGTTTTGTATTAATATTTTATATTGTTTAATAATTTCTTTTGTAATAAAATCTTTTGAAAAACTTTCTTGAGCCCTTAATCTTGCAGCCTTTCCCATTTTTTTTCTAAGTTTTTCATCATTAATTAGAGCTCTTATAGAGCTTGCAAGAGCTTCATAGTCTTTTGGCTCAATTAGGATACCAGTTTGACCATCAATTACAGCATCAATAAGTCCATAAATATTTGTTCCAATTGATGGTATACCACAGGCTGCTGCTTCAATTACTGCTGTTCCAAAACCTTCTCTGTAACTTGGCAAGCAAAATAAATCAGCTGATTTCATAAAATTTTCAGGCGCTTCTGTGTAAGGAAAAAAACTTACCCCATTAACTTTTTCAAGCTTATCTTGCAAGCTATCTTCATCTGGCCCAACACACCAGAGAGCTGAGTTTTCAAATTCTTGATGAATTATTGAAAAAGCTTTTAGCAACTCAAGAATACCCTTATCTTTTTTTATTCGCCCAACAAAAAGAAGAATGAAAGTTGAATCATTAAATCCAAATTTATTTCTCATTTCGGACCTAACTTCAGCATCAAACTTAAAACGTTCTAAGTCTACTCCACTAATTGATCCTTCACCAATGACTAGTGCCTTTGATTTTGATATGATGTTATCATTTTCTAGAAATGTAAGCTGTGATTGACTATCTACGAAAATTTTTGTTGCTAATAAATAAATTGCCTTATCAAAAGTACGCAATAAATTCCTAAGAATGCCTTTTTTTGTTGCCCAAGGCTGACCGGTATATGTGTTAATTCTAACTGGAACTCTTACAAGCCAAGAAGCAAGCATTGCAATGAAGCCTGCTTTGGGTGAAACTGAATGAACTAAAGTAAATTTTTCTCTGTGAAGAAAGCTCATTAATAGAAACAAAGCCTTAATATCACTAAATAATTCTATTTCTCTTTGAATTGGAATATTTTTTAAATTTGCAAAATTTGAAATTTCTTTTAGTAAATGTTTCTTACTACTTAGATTTGCCACAATAGTAACATCATAAAAGTCTGATAACTTCTCAATCTGATCAGCTAAAAAAACATTAGCGGTCATTGGTGAAGAAACTACTATTGCTATTTTAATTTTGCTAGTAATTGGAAGTGCTCCTCTAATTGAGAACTAAATTCGAAATTTAATTCATCAATTATTTTTTTTGAGTCATATTGATTTTTAGTTGTTAAAGCATCAACTCTTGAAAGTGTCAAAGGAAACCCAGGAAATTTTTCAAAAAGCTTTACTAATATACGAACTGGAAGTTCAGGAATTCGAGGAATTTTTCGATCAATTTCCAAACCTAGCATTATGGCATTAACCATCTCTTCAACTGAAATAGTTTGTGAGATATTATAAACTTTTCCTAAAGACTGATTTGATTTTGCACAACACATCAACGCACTTGCTACATCACTAACATGAACATAATTGGCTAGAGAGGATTTTTTTCCTAAATACACAAAATAACCTTTTTTAATCATGTTGATAAGATGAAAAATAGATTGATTTCTCATAAATTCACCAATCACATTTGAGGGCCTCAAAATTACAAAAGGAACTCCACTATTGATAACAATCTCTTCAGATTCAGCTTTAGTTTCTTCATACAACCCATAAGGATTTACAATAGAATTTTCTGTAATTACTCCTCTACTATGAGGCCCATAGACACCAACACTGCTCAGCTGAAGCCACCTACCTATTCTTCCCTTCGAGGCATTAACTAAAGCTTGAGTGCCATCAACATGCAGTTTCCGCATCATCAATTCATTATTATACTCACCTGCACAATGGTAAAGGACATCTGCACCATCCAGAAAATTAGAAAAGTTACTATTATTTTTTGCTAAATCTCCAATAAAAACTTTAGCTTTATTTTTTCTAAATTTATTTTCCCTAGAAAGAATCCTTACTTCATCATTTTCCTTAAGATGTTTTTCTACAAGACAGCTCCCAATAAAACCTCTTCCACCAGTAATAGCAACTATCATCGTCTTAAAAGCTTAAGAATTAACTTATTAGATATTGGCAAAAAGGTTAAGAAATAAAGTAATAAGTACTCATACCTTAAAGAAATTAAGGGTTTAATTTTTTTACGAGCCTGACATACTTCATTACTATAAATTAACGCAACTGCGTCATAATATTCTGATTTACCATAAGCTTGCATAAATTCTTTACTAAACTTTTTTTTCAAACCTGGTTGGCTCTCTTCAATTGCTTCAAGAGCTCTACGAACCTCGGTTCCAGCTATAAATAAAGTCTTCTCAGACAAAGAATTTTTTACTACTCTGTAACTGACAATAAAATCTTTTACTACTCCAATAGACATTTGAGAGGCAATTTGCATAAATAATTTGTAATCTGGACAATATTTAAAACCTATGTCAAATTCAAGTTCTTTTTCGATTAAAAAAGATTTAAGAAGCATTACACTTTGCATGTTAATTTCATAATGTTTTAACAAACAATTAAACATGTATCCACTTTGATTTTTAACCTTAATCCTTCTAATTTCTTTGTTATCCTCATTGATAGTAATACTGCTACCATATGACATAACCAATTTACTTTTCTCCATTAACTGAATCTGTTTTTCAATTTTATGCGGAAAATACAGATCATCACAATCTAAAAACGCTACATATTTCCCTTTGGCTTTATTTAATGCTAAATTTCGGGCCTCTCCAAGTGGTGTCATTTTTGGCGCCAAAAAGTATCTTAATTTATCATCAAAAGATTTGGCAATAATTGCACTCCCATCTGTAGATGCATTATCCCAAAAAATAATCTCCCAATTAGCATAGGTTTGACTATATATTGATTCAATTGCCTTTTGAAGAAAACGCTCTCCATTGAAGCAGTTCATTATTATACTAACTAATGGCATCATCTAAAATAGTTATAACAAATCATCCCATTGCAAAATATGATCAAAATCAAGATCTTTATTCACGATTCTACCAATAACATCATCCCAGCTTGATGCACTTATTCCTGAAGCTGGACGTTTATAAGTTAAATCCTTTTCCATTATTATGTCCCCTTTACTAAGCTTATTCTGAATAATAATCGAACGCCTCGCGTTCTTTCGAGCTAACTCTTCAGACTCCAATGGTGCTTTTAATTCACTGCCAAAAAGGGAATTAACAAAAGCAATATTTTTAGTTAATTTAGATAAATCTTTCTCATCCATTGAATGCAGGTGATCTCCACCTTTAATCGTTTTATCAAACGTATAATGCTTCTCGATAACCCTCGCACCCATAGTATATGCAGTAGTTAGTACAAGCATATTTTCATCTGCTAATGTATGGTCAGAAAGCCCAATATGACAATTTGGGAATGATTTTGAAAGACTATTCATCATACTTAAATTTGCATTTTCAAACTTTGTAGGATAATTTAGAATACACTGAAGGAGAACAACATCTTTACAATTACTTCTATAAAGTGTTTCTAAAGCAACTTCAATTTCAGACAAAGTAGAGGCCCCCGTAGAAAGAATAACTGGCTTTTTTTTGCTAGCTATATGTCTTAAAAAAGGGGTATTAGTTATATCTGAAGAGGATATTTTATGAAAAGGAACCATTGGATCTATAAAATCTATTGCATCAGAGTCAAACGGTGTAGATAAAAAGTCAATTCCAATAGAATTGGCATATTTCGCAGACTCAATGTAATCTTTATCTGAAAAATGATCCCACTTCTTGAAAAAATCATATTGATTAGTACTTGACTCCATTTTTAAATCCCAATAATAGGGACTATCTTTTGCTGCAATTTTTTCTGCTTTATAAGTTTGAAATTTGACTCCTGTAGCACCTCCATTTTTTGCAGAAAAAATCATTTTTTTTGCCTCTTCAAGTGAATTATTATGATTCACACCAATTTCGGCAATAATATAGGGTAGTGAAGAATTATTATATATTTTATTAGCTAATTTGATGCTCTTCATCGGTATCTCCTTTTATAATTATTTCAATCAACTTTCTTGAAAAGCCAACGTTAAAATTCTTTAAACAATTATCTCTCATTTCCTTTCTCAAAGACTCATTATCAATTAATTTAACTAATGTATCATTAAACTCATTAGGCAATGAGTGATAAAGTCCGATATTAATACTAACACCCAAAGCACTCATTGCCTCTGCAGTTTCAAGCTCTTTTTCAATACCAGTAACATGAATTGCTGGTATTCCCATACTAGCAATCTCAAAAGCCACAACTCCTATTGAAGAAATAGCTATATCAATATCCTCTAAAAAATAACTCATATCGATAATATTTTCATGAATTTCTATTTGATCAGGATATTTATTTATTAAACTGGATAAATGAATTGAATGATTCGATGCTGGACCAATCAAAACATGAAGTACAATTGATTTTCTTTGTAATATAAATTCTAGATCTTTAACTATTTTAGGTGCAATTCCAAAAGGATCCGATCCACCTTGAATAATTAAGACTTTTTCAACCTTACTTTTCCAATTACTTTTTATGTTCTCAAAAGTATTAGAAATTATGTGAAATTTAGGCCCAACATAGTTATGTATAACTTTACTTTTATTAATTCCGAAGTATAGAGGGTTTATAGCAACATTTGATAACTCTCTACTCTCTGACAAATTGTCAATTGTTACTAAAAAATTAGAATTCTTTTTTACCAACTGCATTAAATCAATAGGCACATCTAGTAAATCCAAGATTACTTTATCAAAATTTAACTTCCTTATAGAATTTATATTATGGATTTTGCAAGGATAAACAGATCTACTTTGAAGAATTTCTAAAGCTTTACTTTGATTTTCAAGACCTGAGTCATATAAATAAAATGATATTTCTGTATCAATTTTGAAAAGCTTTATCCAATCAGCTATCGCTAAACATCTAAATAAATGACCAGTTCCTATTTTTCTTCCACCAAAGGTAATAAAAGAAACTTTCAATCTAATTTTACTTGTTTTATGATTTTAGCAATACCATCTTTAATGCTTATTTTAGGTTGCCATTTAAAATCTCTTGAAAATAAAGTGTTATCACAAATACAATCTTGAATTAATATTTTTTTACCGCTATTAACAACATAATTTTCAAACCCTGAGATTTGATCAGAAATTATGCTAACAATTTCTCTTGCACTGTAACTTTTACCACTACCAATATTATAAATATCCAAGCTATTTTTTTTACTTTTAATCACCTTAATTATTCCATCTACTAAATCTCCTACCCATAAATAATCTCTCTTCGCATCATAATCATATATCTCAATACTAGATTTATTTATAGCTGCTTCTACTAATTGAGCAATTAAATAATGATTTGATTGGTTATTACCATAAAGATTGAAAGGTCTTAGTATAGTAATTGGCAAATTATAATAATTTGCATAATCAATACAAAGCTGCTCAGACAAAATTTTAGAGGAAGCATAAGGATTATAGCCTTTAACTTTATGATTTTCATCAATTGGCTGGTATTCTGGCTCACCATAAACATAAGAACTTACATGAATAAATGAAGCGGTGTTTTTTCGTGCAATTTCAAGCAAGTTGAGAGTTGTTAAAAAATTTTCTTTATAGAATCTCTCAGGCTCCTTCCAGCTTAAGTCTATTCCAACTAGCCCAGATAGGTTGACTACAATATCACAGTTTGTAGTACCATATCCTGAAAGGCGTGCAAGATCAAATCCACTTGATTTTGACATAGGAATTATATTATTAAAACCATTTAAGTCAAGTTGCTCTGAAAGGCTACTACCAACAAAACCAGTATGTCCCGCTATTAGAATTGTTTGTTTTTTACTATTCATTATTAACTTTAAAACGAAGAGAGCCTATATGCCCAAATGCAATAATAACTAACAAAAGGAAGTTATTCATAGATAAAAAGAATAAAGGTGGAATACAAGCAAATATAAAAATCAAAGAAGATAATTGGAAGTAATTTTCATTAATATCTTGTTTATCTTTTGACTTTGATTCAAATGAAATTTCTTTTAGATATTGTTTTATATAAGATAAAGAAAAATAATATATAAATATAAAATAAAGAAGCACACAAATGAAAGAATACCCAAATTGATAAAAAAGTAAAACAAAGGTGTTATGCGCATTAACTGTGTAAGAAGCTGATTCTGCATTGCCCAAATCATGAAATGAAGTAAAGTATATTTTTTCAGCATGTCCAAAAATATTTGATACAACATTTATAAATTTTCCCACATAATTAGAGTGCATATCTGCCACTATTAATAGGAAGGAAATCAATAAATGGCCCAAAACCAAAGATTGTATTTCCAGATTCAAATAGATGGACAATTGAAAGATATGAAAAATATATTCTAATTAAAAGTGGGCGAAGAAATGACCCTACTGAAGAGAATGCATCTTCACGATACACTAGTGTATATAAAACTATAAAACCTAGAAAAATAAATGCTAGGATTGAAAATATTCTTATTTTAACTTTAAAAATATCATTACTTGCATCATAAGAAAAGAGAAGATAACCAAACATAAAAAATAAATAACCCAGAAAAATACTTCTTTCACCAGCAAGAAAGATCAACAATGTTGCAATGCTAATATAAAAGTATTTTTGTATCACACTACCAAAAAAAATTACATTAGACATTACGAATAAAGATAATAAACCAACTAATGAGTTATTCATCATAAAAATTCCAGCAAACCTACTGCCCCCAGAATCAAGGATAAAATAATCTAGATAATTCATTTAAACCTAATGTTTTTAAAGCTAAATATAGTAAGCTCTCAAGAAAATAAAATAATGACAATAAATCTTACAAATTTAGAAATTAAAAGAAAATCTTTTCCTCTAAAATAATAGTAAAGTACTAGAAAAACAAATAAATAAAAACAAAATTTGGCATAACCCCATAGACTCATAAAGTCAAAAAAAGAATTATTTAAGCCTCGAAATTATTTCATAATGAATTCCAACAAAGATAAAGAAGCAGAATAAAACACCGATTAATTTTAAAGCATTATTTTTATTTATTACATAAAAACATGGCATTGAAATAATACAAATCAAACACTGAAGAATTAAGGTGCGGTTTGTGCCTGTATTTAAAACATATCCGTTAGAGCCAAAGTATTGCAAAAGAATTAATGAGCTAATAAAATACCCAAGAAAATTAGATAAGATATGAAGAATCAACTTATTTGCCTAAATTTAAAAAACTTAAATATTCTTTTCAAAAACATATAATACTTCTTTAATTTCCCCTGTTTGTTCAAAGTGACTAAATGGCTCTTTCAAAGAAGTTTACAACCATTTCTTCTAAATTCAATTTCCCAGAATCTGGCATAAAGTTCCCTTTCATTTACCAATAAACAAACGTACTTGCTAGTAACCATAGTAAGTTTTTTCACAAGTGGAAATGTTGGATGAACAAGCTCTACAGTTGCTCCCATAGTATAGATTAACTCAAATTCATTATCTTTTGCATTAACCAAAAAGTTTTGAATAGTGTCGCATTTCATTTCAGCCTTGCCTACTAAATCAGGATAGACGCCATAAGAATCATTAATAGCAAGTTGATTTATGTCAATACCTGTCAAATTAGTACATCCATCCTTAGCTAAAACATTTAGAAATCTTCCTACATTACAACCAATATCAAGTATTGGTATGTTTTTATTTGAAATCAATTTTTTTAAATTTTCAATAAGAAAAAAGAGCTTTATCATCAATCTTCATAGGTCGTATAACCTCTATCGCCATCCTTTTTAAAATCAACCCAAAATTTTGCTGAATACATGCTTGGAAAAAACCAAGTCTGTGAGTTATTTTATGAAAAAAAAGTTCAATTTTATTTAATTTCTTTTTACCAATATTACCTTTGAAGGCATTACCTTTGTTAAAGCGCCCATGTATTTTAGGTGAAAAAAATGTATTTACAATTCTCTTAAAAAATAGAAATTTGGGCTTATCTTTAATATTCATAGTGCTATTACCTTATCTGAAATTTTAATAATATCTTCATCATGACTAGAAATAATAATCGCAGCATCTGGCAAATAAGATTTTAAATTATGAATAACTTCAATACTCGTTGTTTTGTCCAAAGATGATGTTGGCTCATCCATAATCAATATATGTGGTTTATTTAATAAAGCTCTAGCTAAACAGACTCTGTATTTTTCTCCCACCAGATAAATTGCTTCCAGATTCACTCAAAATAGTCTCAACACCATTATCCGAAGTTAATACCCTTTTCTTCAACTTAACCACAGATAAAGCTTCATTTATTTCATCAATATCACTAATGGTATTTCTAAAGAAAATTATATTACTCTTCACAGATGCATTAATGATACTTGGAGCCTGAGGCACATAGGATACAGTCGGACTTTCCTTGCTATCTTGTTTGACCGACTTAAAAATAATTTGCCCTTGCACATCAATAACACCTGCTATTTGTTTTAACAATGTAGTCTTTCCGGATCCCGTTTCACCAATTATGCAAGTAAGTTCACCATAATTTATATCAAAATTATGTAGCTTTTTATTCTCTTTTCTTCTTTTCAAAAATATTGCTTACAACATTTTTTAATACAACTGAAGTTCTTGCTGATTCAAAACTAGCATTGTTTTTTGAGATATTTCTTTGGAAATTACGCCTTGGATATTTGAAAATCCTATTTAATTCTTCTAAGGCTACCAAGCCATTTCTAAACCATCCCAAACTCTGAGTGATTCTATTTGCCATTGGAAGAAACCTAAAGCCAGCTAAAATAATAAATATAGCTACAGATTGCTGAATGACTCCAGAATATATTTGAGTAATATAATAGATAGTAAAAACAACTAACACAACAAGGATGGTTTCTAGCATAATCCTTGGCATTTGCATCAAACTTTCAGTCTTACTGTATGCTAATGTCTTTCGTATAAAAACATTTTCTATTCTATCCTTAAATCCTGAAAAGGATTGATACACTGATATCTCATCATGTGCTTTATGAGACTCCTGGATATATTTAATCATTCTTGAATCATATGTTTGCACTTCTTTTGACCAAATAGAAACTCTCTTTTTTATCAAATAGTAACCTAATGAGACCAAAAAAACTATTATTGGAAAAAGCAAAATAGCCTCTGGCTGGTAAAAAATTATGCCAAAAAATAAAAATACAAAAATTATTAATTCAGTTATGAGTACACTAGCCTGAATTAGAAAGGCGTACAAAAAAACAAGTGAATCTCGAGTATGAATTCGAATCAATTTTGAAGATTGTTCTTGAGAATATACATCCGAATCAAAACAAAAATGATAAAGTTCAGAAAGTAATTTAGCGTTTGTTGTAGCAAATATCATCTGCATTGAGTGAATTAAAGCGGCTAAAATTAATCCCCTGATTAAATAAAAACTAAGAAAAAAAAGAGTGATGTTAGTCTTATCTTGCAGAATTGGAAAAAAAATAAAAATTCTCGAAACAAACTCAGAATGCTGATTTTCTTGACCAAACATTACATCTACATAAGGAATAATGGCAAAAATGCCTGCTGCATCAAAAATACCAATTGTAAATGTTATTAGAACCAACTTAATAACAACAGCTTTATTATTCTTATAATAAGTAGTTATATTTAGCATCTAAAAAAAAAGTTTTATGCTTGTTGTGATTCAATTAAATGATATTTGTATTGATTAAGAAGAATAAAAATAAAACCAATACTTAGAATAAGGAATATTAAAAAAACTACTATATAAAAATTCATATTTGAAATCTTTTCTTGCTCCACATCTGAAATTTTAATAAGTTTAGAATTAGAAAAATCATGTTTGATTTTATATCTTTCAATAGCAGCGGTTCTATTTACAAATCCCATCGAAGTTAGATTTAAGTCAGTTATCGATGATAGAAAATCAAGCTCTGCTTGTGCAGCAGAGCGACTTAGTGGGATTGTAATATTTATTTTTACAGAGTCAACATCACCATTAAATTTACTGGAAAAAGTTTCATATTTATTCAATTCGACTAAATTTAATTCATTAAGACTAGATTCATTGTCTTGTTTTTTGAGAAGTGGAATTAGTTTTTGCAATATCTCCTTTCTATTTGCAAAAAAAGCTTCCAAATCGAGCATGTCATAATTGTTGTGTAAGAGAAGTTCTTGACGTTCATTTTCAAGGTATTGATTCTCCATATTTTGAATTTTTGTTACAACTCTTTTATGAACTTCATTCGAAAGATAAGTTACAAAGTTTTGGACAAAGTCAACACAGCTACTCTTGACTGTAATTTTTGTAAAATGCCCACTAATTGGGAAAGATTTATCATTCTTTTCATGAAATTGAATTTTGGGACTATTTTTACAAGTAATTTCATTTTTTGATAGAAATTCTTTATATATTTTTAATCTTGAATCTTTATTGGCTAGCTCTTGAAGATATAACTGTTTTGAATAACTGGGAGTGTAAAGAGCTGCTAATTTAGCGCCATTTTTAGAAATTATTGTCTCTTTACCAATAACAGGTTCAATTGTAACTGAACTTACATACTCTGGATCTGAGTATAAATATAACGAGATCAAAAAAACAATAAATATAAACTGAACGAAAAAAGAGT
The DNA here is from genome assembly GCF_059512465.1 of Candidatus Pseudothioglobus sp. uisw_142. Taxonomy (NCBI): domain Bacteria; kingdom Pseudomonadati; phylum Pseudomonadota; class Gammaproteobacteria; family Pseudothioglobaceae (SeqCode); genus Pseudothioglobus (SeqCode); species Candidatus Pseudothioglobus sp. uisw_142. The sequence goes on along the minus strand of NZ_CM183452.1, from coordinate 348,012 downwards.
TTCGATTATTATTAAAAAAGGTTTTCATTTGAATTATTGTCTAATTAAAGTTTATTGTGGGCTATTTTAAACCAAGACTCTTTTAAAGGTTCGTCTACTTCTTCAAAAAAAGAACGCATCAACTCTAAATCATCAAGAGTGTCAATAGTTAAACTTTGCTTGCAGTTTAAATAAGGCTTTTGAGCAAATGGAATATACGGTGACAAACCTTTACAATTGCTATGACGTTTAATCCATGGTGTTACATGTTCCAAGTCAAAATCGCTAGAAGCATTAATAAAAGCCTTTTCCAATGAGCTTACTTGAAATAGTTCAACATTTACTCCATAAGGTAAATTGTCATTTGGATAGTCTGCACCAATATAATCTATGTTTTTATTTTTAATAAAAAAGCTTACATGCTCATCAATCAATCTGCCGTCTGGAATAACATTATCGCCAGTGAGACGAATGATGATATCATCCTGTGCAAGTTTCAAATAATCAGAAGCCTCTTTAAATCGAAGCAGTACATTTTTAAGGTTCCCACGAAAACATTCTAGCCCATAAGATAAAGCCTCTTGAAAAAGTGAATCGTCCGATGATTCGGTTGAAGTAACTATTACAACTCTGATTCCAGTATTTCTCGCTCGCAGAGCAGATAAGACAAAAATGGGAAATCCAGCTATTTTCATCAAAGATTTTCCAGGAAGTCTTCTACTATCCATTCGTGCTTGAAGGAAAATACAAGTATCAGGCATTTTTAAACTTCACCTATAATTTCATTGAGAGAATAACTAATCCTTTTCATTACAGAATTGTCTCCTAAATCTCCAAAAGTTTTATCTACATAGTGCTGAAACTCAGAAGGATATTGATTATCTTTGAAAAATTTAATAAATTTTGTTTGAAAATCTTCTGAAGATTTAGTAAAAATATCTAAGTCTCCATAATTATAATTTTGTGCATAAATACTTTCTGCGTAAGGTCCAAAATCATGGAATAAAACTGGGATTCCATAGCACATTGCCTCATCAGCAATAGATGTATGATGCCCAATAACACCATGGGCATCTTTAAGAAGAGAGTAGGAAATATCAAAAGTATCATAATCATCTACTATTTCAATATTCTTTTTGTGACTTAAATCTAGTAAGATCTTGGAAAAATAACTAATTTTATTCCAACCAGTATGTTTTGACCTAATTATAAAATCACAATCAGTATGCTTTTCTGCGAGCAACAATACATCTTCAAGGAGAGCATTTATATTTACCCAGCTATTTAATAGTACATTGTTATTTATGTAGATATTGCTCTCAGGTGCATTAGAATAAACAATATACTTTTTTCTAGAATTGTTGAGTAATTTATTATTTTCTCTTTTTATCTTATCTGACCTTGGTGGCCCTGTAATTATATATTTTCCAATATAAGATTCGCCAATTGATTGATTAATCATTTTTTCTGTTTGATAGCCCCAAACAAAGTAGTAATCAACTAGAACATTATAATTACCAGCATGAGGAAGTGTATAACGCTCCTGAATAGCAATAGTCTCTATTTTTAACTTTAGAAGAGCTAAAGAAATCTCTTTTGGAAATAAAACATCGTAACCTATAAGGGCAAATTTACAATCAGAATATACTGATAGCTTCTTAATATAGAAATCAACTAAAAATTCAGCTACTATATTTAAAGTTATAAATAGAATATCTGCTTTAAAAGACAAAATATTCCAATTCAGATCTTGTGATAGTTTTTTTAACTTTAAGTTTTTATTAAAAAACAAAAATTTTAATAAATCTATTATCTTAGGCTTTTTAATAAAATCGAATTCTAATTTATTTGCTACATAGTTTTTTTCAATCGAAGAGTCGAACGCACTATATTCTAGATGCAAAATATTATTTTTGTTTAATGGAGAAGATGACTCACCACTGTAGTAATAATCTTTTTGAAAGCTGTCACCAAAAGAAATTCCCTTGTGAGGAAAAAAAATTACTTTTGAAGAGTTCTTCTTAAAATCAGATTTTGACTCCGACTTGCCCCTAAAGAGACTGAAAGTTTTTTTTGTCAACGAAATTAGTTTAATATTTTTTTTTCGAATAAGCTCAAGAAAAGCTCCTACAAAAGAAAAACTAACAAAAATATCATTTTTTACAATGCATTTTTTTAAAGTTTCTGACCTTACAAGATTCCAGCTACATCTGAGTTTAACATGATTATATTTTTTTTTCTTTAACTCAGCCAAATACATCAAATCATCAAAGCTTCCAACTGACCTTTGAATAATATCTTTAATTAAAATACGGTACTTAATTACTTCGACAGTATCTTTTAGGTTGGCATCTTTGTGTGCAAAAACTTCCCAATACAGGCTCTCAGACCATTCTGCTTTTCTATGAAAGAAAATAGAGAAATCATAATTACTTAATTTGCTATAGTTATGGCATCTATATTTACCTAAATTAGTTGGTTTATTCGAATTAGAGAATATTAATACCTCATAACCAAGAAATCTATGCATACTCAGAATAAATCTTTCAAATAAACCTTGATCAAATTCTGAAATTAATAATTTTTTATTTGAATAACTCATATGATATGAAATCAATTCAAGTCATCTTCAGAGCCAGATACTCTTCTTTTAGTAGCAGCATTACTAAAAACAAACTCTTTATTCATTCTGAATATAAGTGAAAAAATAATTCCAAAAAAAGAGGAATATAGTTATTGATTGTATTAGATTTAGGATTCATTTTGGCACTAATAATCTATTTACTTCTTTGATGAAATTCTATAGTAATTTTTAATCCTCTCTTTAAAGAAATTTTTGGACTCCAGTTAAGTAATTTATTTGCTTTTGAAATATCTGCATATAGCTTCATATTTTCTTCAATTCTATAGGGAATTTGACCAAATTTAGGAAATCCAGTTCCAATAATTTTCTGAATTAAACTCACAACTTCTTTCACTAAAACTGGCTTACCAGATGCAATATTTATAACCTCTCCATAAGCATTGTTATTGTTAAATGAAGAAAAAATGGCACTTACAAAATCGCTTACATAACAGAAATCCCTCAATTGTCCACCTTGTGAAACTGGAAATTCATTATCTGCTAAACATCCATTTATAATTTGAGGGATAAACCTCCCCTTATCTTGACCTGGACCATATACTAGGAAAGGACGCAGAATAACTGCTGGGAAGTTTTCTGTTCTATTTAACATTTGTAATAAATATGTTGCTGAAGTTTTTGCAGCAGAATATGGAGAAATAGGCAATTCTCTTTGATTTTCAGTTTGAGGCGCATTATTAGAGCCATACTCATCACTACTTCCAATTTGGATAAAACTTTTTAGTCCATTATGATTTGTACATTTAATTAGATTATATAAACCCATAAAGTGAACATCAAAAATTTTACCACCCTCTTTTGAAAAGCTAGAATGGTTTATGTATCCACCTAAATTGACAACATGATTAAAAAACTTGTTATGAAGAACATCTGAGAGCATTTTTAAATTAGTAATATCAGCAAACAAAAACTCAACATCCAAATTATTTTGATTTAACTTATTATTATTTAAGGAAAGAATTGTTACTTCATAGCCTCGAGAATATGCTTCATTAGCCAAATAAGAGCCTATAAATCCAGTACCTCCAACAACAAGAAGTTTTTTATTGGATTCCATTCAAGTTTTCCATGGCGCATCATTCGATTTCCAAAGTGACTCAAGATAATCACGATCCCTCTTAGTGTCCATACACTGCCAAAAACCATTATGTTGAAAAGACATGAGTTCTCCCATCTGAGACGCTCTCTCAAGAGGAGATTGCTCGAGAATAGTTGAGTCATCATCAATTAACTCAAAGAATTCAGGCTCAATTACAAAATATCCTCCATTTATCCAACCTTGAGATGTTTGAGGTTTTTCTTTAAACGAAGTCACTATATCACCATCTAGACTTAACTCTCCAAAGCGCGCACCAGGATGAACTGCTGAAACCGTCACCATCTTTCCATGGTTTTTATGAAACTTAATTAATAAATTAATATCTATATCTGCCAAGCCATCGCCATATGTGAGAAGGAAAGATTCATTACCAATATAGTCCTTCATTCTTTTGACTCTTCCTCCAGTCATTGAATTTAGCCCTGTATTGACGAGTGTAACATTCCAATCAATATTATCTTGGTTATGTTCTGTGATATTACCACTGGACAAATCAACTGTAAAATCAGAATTCAGAGTTTTATAGTTCAAAAAGAAATCTTTTATAATTTCAGCTTTGTATCCTAAGGCAACATAAAAATCATTATGATTAAAGCTAGCATAAGTATTCATAATATGCCATAAAATTGGTTTCCCACCAACTGTTACCATCGGTTTAGGTATAGATTTAGTATATTCACTTAATCGAGTTCCATAACCACCAGCCAAAATTATTACTTTCATATATTTTTTTCCCAATCAAAAAATATTTTTTCTATTTCCAATCTATCTACCTCTTTTGGATTATGCTCTATATTAGCAATGTTAAGCAAAGTTGAAGTATCCACAGAAAGTCCTTGAAAACCAAGCCAAATCATTGGTGGTATTGTTAACCTACAATAATTATTTCTCGAAATAATAATCTCTTGAAATTGCCTTAAGCCATTTCTATCATCAAATAAAACAAACTTTATTTCCCCTATTGGGACAACTATATTAAGAGTCATCTCCTTATGCCTCTTCCAAGCCTTAATTGAACCATTATGAACTTGGGAAAAATAAGCCTCACCAAATCCTGCAAACCCTATACTAGTTTCTTTCATTGCATGCATTACAAATCCACCAGGCGTATCAATCAAATTTAAAGGAGAAACAATAACACCTTTAATCATCTTTACTCCAAGAGAGATTCATTGATTTAGCTGATTTAATATATGATTGGACTTGACTAGATGAAAAGTCGAGCATTGATCGGTTTTTATTTTTATAGAACTCTACATACCAATCAACAGTCATTTTAACTGTCTCCTCAAAATTTAGAACAGAATGCCACTCTAAATCAAACAAAGCTTTATCACAATTTAACTTTAATAAGCCTGCTTCAGGGATATGCAAACTATTATCAGAAACATCATTCCATTTAACTTTATCCCAATATTTTGACATTTCATCAATTAATTTACTTACTGGATAGTTTTGATAGGATGAAGGGCCAAAATTATAGGCCTCTCCATGATTCTGATTACTCTTATATAAGTTTTCAGCTAAACATAAATATCCACTTAATGGTTCAAGAACATGTTGCCATGGTCTTGTAGCATGGGGGCTACGAATATCAACAGTTTGGCTTTTTGCCGATGCTTGCATACAATCTGGAACTATTCGATCAATCGCCCAATCACCACCACCTATAACATTTCCAGCACGTGTGATACCAACCCTAACATTTGAGTCTTGATTGTTAAAAAATGAATCTACATAACACCTAATCGCAAGTTCAGCCATACCTTTAGAAGCACTATATGGATCTTTTCCACCTAGTGGATCAGTCTCTCGATAACCCCATACCCACTCAACATTATCATATGCCTTATCACTGGTAATCATAATTGCAACGACATCTTTGTCTAAAGATCTCAAAGAATCGAGAAGATTAGCTGAGCCCAGTGCATTGATCGAAAAAGTTTCTAGAGGATTCAAGTATGAGTTTCGGACCAAAGCTTGTGCTGCCAAATGAAAAACAAAATCAGGCTGAATTCTTTGAACTAATCTAGAAAGTGATTCTGCATCTCGAACATCAAACCTGTGATCCTCAATATGACTTGATAAATTTGTTTCGATATAGTGAGATGGATTGGATGGAATATCCAATGAGACACCATAAATTTTGGCACCCAATTGATTTAGCCAAATTGAAAGCCAAGTCCCTTTAAAACCAGTATGGCCAGTTACTAAGATTTTTTTTCCTTTGAAACTCTTAAAAACTTGCATTTTCTTTAACTATTTTTTTAACTTTATTAGAATCAATATTGAGCCATTTACGCCATCTAGGTAGACTTGAATCAAGATAAAAGTAATTTTTATCTTGATCTGAGCCATTTTTATTTAGAGTATTGATGGCTTTAGCAAGACTCTTCGGATTGGTCACAAAGTATACACCTTTGAAATTTCTCAATGGACTCACATTTAAAGTTTTTCCATCTAAAAATGAAATAACTGGAAGATCTGCACAATAAGCTTCAACAGCAGTTGCTGTTACCAAACTAGTATAAACTATATCACTAATTTTCATCAATTCTTGAATTGGCTTGTAGGACAACTCACCACGTATACTTGGAAAATCCTTCATATCTATTGGACACGCTGGATGAGGTTTAATAATAAAACGAAATGATTGATCAATATCTGACATTGCTGTTGAAAGCAAATTAAACTGTTTATTTGTATTTTTTCTAAGATAATCTCCAGCTACAAGAACGACTTTTTCTTTAGTTCTTTTAAGCTCTTTTTTATTTTGACTTGCTAAAAAATTAGAAAGATAAAGAAAACGTAATGACTCCACTTCAATCAAATCTAATTTAGGATAACCACCAGATAAATACATTTGCTTAGATATATCACCATTTACTCCAACAAAATTTGGGAGCGGAATATTATTTGGACTTTTATTTTTATAACTTCGTTGATCAAGAAAATATCTCAAATCCCAATAATTAACTGCTGCATGTGGAAAGCCAATTAAATTCTTCTGATGCCCGGCTGATTGCCAAGCAGAAATAAAACCCAACTCCCATGATATATTTTCTTGCAAATAACAACCTCTTTTCTGCCTAGGTAACTCATACATTGCCTTTTCAAATAGATTAAAAAATAAAAGGTTACTTGTAGCAGGAATCCCCGTCATTGAGTCTTTGCAATCCTTATAGAATAATGGCCAGAGATAGCCACTTGTTAATTTAATATGACTTTTAACTAAACTATTTAATCTAAAGACCTTATAACAATCTCTTAAGGTGCTAGACACAACCTGAATGCTCAAAAATGATGCAAGCGTAACATGAACTTGATAACTTGGTTTTTTAGTATTAAGCTTTTGAATAAAAGCACGAGCTTTTTTTGCAGAAGGCAACACATTATCTTTTACGTATATATGAAGCCAATTTGAAGGATAAAGATTATCATCCAATAAATCAGTCAATGAAGTCCAATAGCGGCTTTCAAAACGACCTTCTTTCACTGCAAGTGGAACTAAATTAAAAAGGTAAGAAACAAATGTAGAAGTGGCATTTGTATTTCTCCATTCTTCAACACCAATACCTTTCAAAGCCCAATTAGAATATAGATAATGGATAAGCCATATAGGTGATTTAATAATATTTGGAAGCATTTGAAACAGATTTTTTATATTTTTTAAGTCAGACTTAGATGTTCGATTTATATGACATTCAAAGTCGACCTCTAATTTTTTAGCTAGTAAAGAAATTGATGTTGAGAGATCTTTATTAGAAGATATAAGCTTCAGTTTCTTATATTTCTTTGTTTTAAAAAAATGTTCCAAAGCCATTAATTTTATAATGTCATCAATTTGAGGTGATTTAGCATAATTATTTTTTTCTACAAAAAGAGTCATCCACCAAAAACTAAAGTTTTTACGAATTACCAATTTATCAATTATCCTTTGACCATTAACTTTTTTATTTCCAAGGTCATAAATTAGACTAAGATACTGATTCTTAAATCGCTCGGCATTTTCTTCGACTATTACAGGAAGAGAAAAAACACTGACTGACTCAGAATTTAAATAAATGCTCCAGTGCAATACATCGCATGAAGTATCTTCAGTTTTAGTCTCAAGATCAGATATAAGCAGTTCCAACTCAGAACTCATTGGGAGCTTTTATATTTAAGCTATTAATACTCATTCTTATTTGCAAAGACAATCTAAGGAGCTTGTGCGTTATCCAGACTATGAATTGCTGCCATACCCATCGCCAAAATTGCTTCTTCAGTGCTACCACCAATATGAGGTGTAACAATTACATTATCCATAAATGCAAAATCTGAATTTATAGGTGGCTCAACATTAAAAACATCAAGCGCTGCACCTGCAATCTTATTTTTAATTAATATTTGTTTCAAAGCATCTTCATCTATTAAGCCTCCTCTTGCAAGGTTAATTAAAATTGCATCCTTTTTCAGCATTAAAAGACGCTCTTTATTCAGAATATTAATAGTTGTTGTATCTAATGGTAAGTGGAGTGTTACTACATCAGATTGTTGCAGCAATTCTTCTAAATCAACTGGTCTTACATTATTTTTTTTGTAAAAATCTTGAAAATTTAAAATATCATGAACAAGAATATTACATTTAAAAGGTTTTAATAATTGAATTAAATCTTTCCCAACATGCCCACATCCAATAATACCAACTGTGCATTCTGACAATTGGCGACCTTTAACTTGATACCAATTACCATTTCTTACCTCGGCATTTGCAAATGCTACTCTATGAAGAAGATATATAGCAAATGAAATAACTAATTCAGAAACTGAGCGTTTATTTACACCTCCCTTCCATCCAAGTTTCACTTCAAATTTTTCCATTGCTTTTAAGTCAATCATATCTAACCCAACACCATACTTTCCAATCACTTTTAAATCGGGTAAGTTTGCTAAAATATTTTCATCAATAGTTTCTAGGGCAGTTATTGCTTTTTCATAGCCTTGCAAAAATTTAATAAGTGAGCTTCCCTTTAATGACAAACCTTCATCATTGAATTTAGCATCTGGATATCGTTTTATAACCTCATCACGAAGAATTGGATGCTTTGAAAAAGATCGAGAGGCAACAGCTAATGATTTCATTTTGCTTTTAATAATGACAGATTCAAAAGGTTATTACTAGCTATGACCTCTATTGGAAAATTATAATCTTGAATGCTATTGATAATGAATTCTCCTCCAGCTCCTTCAACTATTGCAATTCCAGCCGCTATATCCCAAATCATAATGTTTTTTTCATAGTATGCCTCAACTGAGCCTTGAGCTAGCTTGAGTAAAGATTGCGATGCAGAGCCTAACATTCTAACTTTATTGAAGCTTTCCATAATAAAAATCTGCTCTTGAATTGAAGTTGCATTAAAATCAAATCTAGATGGCAAACCTGTACACAAAACCCCTTTCTTTATATCTTTTATTAATGAAACATTTATCGGCACACCTGCAATAAAAGAACCAATATCTTTTCCACCCCAAGCTATTTCACAAGAAGGATATGATCCCAGTACCCAAAAATCGGTTTATTGCCGTCAAATAAAGCTACTGAAATAGAGCATTCATTAATACCTCGTAAAAAGTTTACAGTTCCATCAATTGGATCAATAATAAACCTTAAATTTGAGACATTTTTTGACTTCACTAGTCCAGTTTCTTCACTAATAATATCTAAGCCTGATATGGATAATTCATCTATCAATAGTTTCTCAATTATTAAATCAGCATCAGACTTTACTTCTCTTGGAACCTCAGTAGAAAATTTAAATTCTTTAACATTTTTTTTATCTAAGATAGATAATTTTTTAAGGCCTAGAGTAACTGCATTTTTTGATAATTCTAATAAATCCATACTAAATAAAATAATTATTTTTGATTATAGTATGAATAAATAATATGATCAAGAATCATATGGAGTATCCTCAACAAGTCCATATTCATTTTTTGGAGCATCTACATGAAAATTAATATCCGATAGTAATTTAAGCTTTCCACCATCAAAACCTGTAATACCTATGATCTTACATCCTAGATTTTGGGCATAGTCTACAGCTTTAATAATGTTTGGAGAGTCGCCACTACAAGAGATAGCAATAACTACATCTTTTGGCTTAATTAATCCTTTTAATTGCATAAAAAAAATATTTTCATAGCCAATATCATTTGCAATTGCCGTTACAACAGGACTATTATCTCCTAGGCTTAAAACATCAAAATTAATGATATCCCTTCTCCTAAGGCCTGATCCTAGGTCATTAACCATATGAGATGCAGTTGCAGAACTACCTCCATTTCCAATAATATAAATTCTTGATTTTTCGACTAAAGTTTGCTCAAGAGTATCAACAATATCACTTATGATATTAGGATTAATTTGATCTAAAATAATTTTTAGCCTATCTAGGTAATCTACTACAAAAGGTTTAATTTTCATATTCTAAAATTTCTAATTATTGATTAGGATTTTGAATGTCATACTTATCTCTCCAGTGTGAATCAGAATAATATATTTGAAAAACTAATTTCATTGTTTGAAGGGCATCGTCTGAGGTTCCACTGGCTATGCTCTTATCAGATACTATACAATTTACAAATTCATCAATCTCTGCACACCATGAAGGATCTTTATTGTATCTAGTTATGTGCTCCATGGGATCACCTAAATCATTATCTGGGTCAGCTTTCACAACTGTCAAAGTCTCAGCACCATAACTTTTAGTTCCAGATAATATCCCTCCTAAAATGACACTCCCTTTTTCAAGATTAATATCTAAATTAAACCTATGCCTCCATTGGGTGGCAGAGGAATGCATCATTGCAACAATCCCATTAGTAGTTTTCATTATAGCATAAGCATTATCCTCAACATTATATCCCCAATGTGTATTTGAAACGAAACTATGAATGTCTTCGAATTCTCCACAAAATAGTCTCATGAGATCAATCATATGTATACCCTGATCAAGAAGAACTCCACCACCAGATATTTCACGTTTAGTTCTCCAATCAGGCTGATTAAAGGTTATCAATTTAGCTTTACCATACACTCCACGAATATTAATTATCTTTCCTAATTCACCAGAATGAACTATTTTAAGAGCGTCTTTAACTGATAGGTGATAACGATGGTTAAAGCCATACATCAGCTTCAAATTTGGATTATTTTTTTCAACCTCTATCACTTTAACAATATCAGCTACATTTCTACCAGGAGGTTTTTCACAAAAGACATGAAGCCCTAGATTAAGTGCAGCAATGGTAACCTCAGGCGCAATATCATTTGTTAGGCATACAATTAGAATATCAAGATCCTCTTCAAGAAGCTTCCTATAGTTTTTGTAACCACGAATACCATCAACTATTGAAAATTCATCCAAAAATATTTGGTCACAAACTGCTACAATTTCTAAATATTTATTGTTATCAACACATTCTCTTCTTCGCTTACCAACTACACCATAGCCAGCTATACCTACCTTTAGTTTTTTAGAAATCATTTATGCCAAAAGCCCCGCAATAAGTCTCCAAACATGAAGTCATCCAAAGAGTTTTGAATATCAGAGACAACCTCATAGTCTAATTTCTTATCATTTATTCCAATTATTGTTGAAAGGTCTAGGCCATTTGTCTGAACTTTATGTAACTTTAGGCCTGACTGCTCATGAAGATCAACATACGCTTTATTTGAATATAATATGATATGTTGTTCTCCCTGTAATATTCTTAGAGGATCATTTCCAGTCTTTCTACAGTAGTCCACTAATAACGATTGAGAGTGAGGAACTTCTGAAACAAAAACACCAGAATTGTTTAATAATGAGTAGACTTTTTCCATGAATAATGATGGATTTGTCACATGTTCAATAACTCCCCAGGCCATAATTACATCAAACTTTTCATTTGATTTATAATTATAAAAGCTATCTTCAAATACATTAATATCTAATCCCTTTAGATGATCAATTGCAATAGGGTTTACTTCAATAGCCTCACATCTGTGACCATTATCTCTGAAAATAGATAGTACTTCTCCAATGCCTGCGCCAATATCTAAAATGCGTAAAGTTTCTTTCTGCTTTTGACTTACCAAATTTAAAGAGCTTATCACTTGTGAATATTTTGATTGCCCAATAAGTTCTTTTCGTTTATTAAAAAAAGGAATCATTGCCCTACTAAACATTTCAGAATAGTATTCATCAGAATACAATTCTTCCAAAGCTATATCATTTAATCTTGGACTTACATAAACACAATTACAATTTATACATGTATGATGCCAAAAGTTATTTAACTCAAAAGAATCTTTATTTTTTTTTGATTTGCAGTGAGGACAATCAACATCAACAACATATTCAGAGTTCAGAGTTCCATCTGAATTTTTATATCTTGAAAGAAGAATCTCCCAGCGTTTTTTTACATTGGCAAAGTTAGGTTTTACCTGCTCTGGAGTTGTAATATTATTTTTCATTTACTCTCCTTCTGAACCATGTAAACTGATGCATAAATATTATCTACTGGAGTAACTGCAGTCTTTGCTGGCTCCTGTGAGTATCCATAAAATGAAATTTTTTTTGCTCCATCACAAATTGATTTAATAATTTCTAAAGCCTCTCCTGAATTAATAAGATTATATGGAAGTACCTCTGAGTAGCCTTCATTACTTCCATTAATATTCATTGTAAAGTATGATTTATTCTTATCTTCAACTGTTTCTTGAGAGATTTCCCTTAAATCTAAAATTAAACTTGATTTAGTATGATTCCAGGCAACTTGAATAGTCTCTCTCCAAGACTCATGTAAATGAAGTATCCCTAAAACAAGCGACACATCAAAAATTCCAGTAACTTTTGAATAATCATTTTCTTTAACAATATGAAAAGTATGTTGTGGATATTTAGCTTTAGCCTTAGTTATCATATCCTCACTAATATCAACGCCTGTATAGGTAAAGTTTTTCAGATGCTCAGCAATAATACCTCCAAAACCGCCTTGTGCACATCCAATATCTAATATACTCATACCTTCTTTTAACTGGTCTTTTAAGAAAAACCATTCTGACGGATAAACATCTGACGTTGTTATACGGTGGCTATCAAAAAAACTCACGACATTAGGCTGATTCCATGATTCAGGATTATTGTTCATTATATTTTCTCCAATACGGGTCTTCTTTTATGTAGGCTTCTACTTTTTCAGCATCTTCAGGAGTATCGACTGCAAAAGAATCAACATAAGGGTAAATTGCCATCCTTTGCGTCAATCCATTATCATATAAACGATTACTATCACAAGCTTCAACTAACTCTAATGGTGATTCTGGAATTGAAGTAAATTTTTTTAAAAAACTCCATTGAAATCCAAAAATACCATAAATTCTTTTAGCATCTAGGTCTATTGTCCATTCTTTACAATATGGAATTGGGGCACGCGAAGTATATAGAATATCACCCTTAATATTATGAATAATTTTTAGCGTATTAGGGTCATAAAATTGCTCTTTATCATTAATTGGCATAGATAAAACAACCCCTTTTACATCTTGATCATCAATCATTGGCTTTACTGTTGCAGCAATCATATCTGGTCTAAGCATAGGTTCATCAGCCTGAACATTCAATACGATGTCATCCTCATTAACTTCAAAATCTATCTGTTCAATTGCTTCTGCAACCCTATCCAAAGCACGAACATGTTGATCAGATGTCATTACACATGGTATTTTTTTTGAGTCTGCAAATTCTTTAATTTCTTTATCGCAAGTAGCAACTATAAGTTCATCCCATTTTTCATACATATTTGCTCGGTGCCAAACATGCTCTAACATGGGCATGCCTGCAATATTATAAAGTGGCTTACCTGGAAACCGTCCAGAGCCCATACGGGCAGGAATTACACCAACAATTTTCCTCATTTTAACGTCCTGTATAAGTTAGAAATCTCTTCATTTATTTGCCCTAAGCGATATGATTCACCATCTTCACCAACTTTTTGCCAATTACTTTTTTCGTCTGAACGATAAAATGCATGTAATAATCGAATCGACTGAAGGCAGTCATAATAACTAACAGAATAAGAAGTTCCATTAGAAATTGAGGAATATATATCTTCGTACAACAATTTATGGCCCTCTCCATAAACACAATCAGAAAAATCTTCGCTGAATACTTCACAATCTTTAGGTTTTGGAGTGAATATTTGTAACTCGTTGACAGCTATACCTCCAATTTGAGCCAAACCTTTTGAACCAACAATAGAAATCGATGCTTCAAAATCATCAGGCCTGGCAGATGTTGTCACCTCAAGACTACCAACCGCATTATTTTCATATTTAAAACTAGAAACAATCGTATCCTCCACCTCAATCTCTGCACCTAATGTTCTCATAGTTGCATTTACCTGGCTTACCTCACCACCTAGGTATCTTAATAGGTCCACATGATGAATGCCTTGATTCGTTAAAGCACCTCCATCATGAGATAAAGTCCCTCTCCAGGGCGCCATATCATAATAGCGTTGAGGCCGACACCATCGAACACGAACACCAATTACTCTAATATTGCCTAACTCACCACTAATTAATGCTTTTTTAACACGCTTAACTGCAAGGTTATGTCTGTTTTGAAATATTGGGAAGATTTTCAAACCTAACTTTTCAGCAACTGAATAAGCCTCATTCAATTGAGATGGCTTCATAAATGTTGGTTTCTCAACAATAATATGTTTATTGTAAGTTTTCATTACATCCAAACTATGTTCAAAATGCATTCCAGATGGTGTAACAATTGCAACTATATCAATATCAATAACTTTTTTAAGCATTGTATGATAATTTGAGAATGCAGGAACCTTAAACTCGTCTCGATATTCATTGGCTTTTTTTATTTCTAAATCACAAACTGCTGCTAACTCAAGACCCTTAGTTTCTATAATAGCTCTACAATTATGCCCTGCAATTCTTCCACAGCCAATAACAGCAACTCTATAAACTTTCATTTTAATCTTGCTCCGTTTTTTTTATTACATTAGTAATAGACTCTATTATCGGCTTAAACTTTTCTTTAGTAGTTGTTGAAAATCGACTATAACCCTGTAAACAAGTATTATTGAAGTCTTTACGATAATAAACTTTTCCTTCTAAAATCTTATGAATATCTTCTGCATACTTTCCAAACCTTACATGTACAAAATTACCATAGCTTTCATAAGATGAAAGTCCTAATTCCTTCATAGAGTCCTGGAAAAAAATTTTACCTAAATTAATTCTATCTACAGATTTCAACATATCTTTTTCATGATCCATTAGTATTTCAATTGCCTTAGCAGAAACATTGCCTATCTCGTACATTGGTCTTTGTTTATGAAGTAAAGCTATTAACTCTTTATTTGCCAATGCATACCCTACTCTAAGGCCAGCTGCTCCCCATGCCTTGCTAAAACTTCTGACAACTACTAAATTCTCACACTCATAAATCCATGGTACAGCAGTCTCTTTATATAATGGATGATAAGCCTCATCTATAAGCATTAATGCCCCAATATTCGAAGCTGCATCAACAATTTTTCTTAGATCTAAATTGGAAAAAACTGTACCAGTAGGGCTATCAGGATTGGGCAAACAGACCATTTTTGGCTTTATTTCGTTGATTGCATTAATAACCCTATTAACTTGAAGAATAGGACCATCTTTAGATTTTTCATAATCTAGCCATTTGACTTTAGCACCATACACTTTCGAATAGACTTCATACATTGCAAAAGTAGGTCGGGATGCAATAATTCGATCTCCTGAATGAATGCAAGATTCAAAGCAAGCTCGAATAGCGCCATCAGAACCAGCAGTCAAAAGCACATTTTCTGGAAGCACTGCTGAAAATTTTGCAATTTTCCCATAAAGTATATCAAGCTCTGGATAGCTATATACAGCTTCAAATGAAATTTTTGACAAAGATTGTGAAACTATTTTATTCATTTCTGGATCAGCACACTCATTCTTATCCAGCCAATCCATATTAATCGATCTATGTTGTTGATTAATCCAGTTGGGTCGGTTTAAATCTTCACTTAAAATATCTTTTCGAATTATATTTAGGCGCTTAGACATAGAAACTTCTCAGATTCGATATATTTATTTTTCATAACTTTATATTTATTGGTATGTAATTTTCTATTGCTCTATGCTTTCATTCTCTGGTCTAAAGTTAATAAATTAGCAATTTATTTAACTCTAAAAAATCTTAACTTATAAATAACTCATCACCAAAAAGCTATAAAAAATTCTACTAGAAAAGCCAGGAGATTAAAAAAAATTAATGCTGCAATTATAATTTAATTAATGGTGCAAAAATCAAAAAAATCTTTTATAACATAAGAAATACTTAGAAGAAAATATACTTATCAAAAATTATATAACAATCATAATTGATGATGAAAATTTAGATTTTATTTATAAAACTACGAAATTCACTCAATGAACTATCGCTAACTCTTGAATATCTTTGACAGAATTTGAATCTTGCACTTTGAACCTGCTCAGAAAACCACCAAGAATCAATATTATCCCAAATTTCAGTAACTTTTTTTGCAGCGCTTTGAGGCGTCTTATGAAAAATACCAGCATCTTTAAGTAACTTAAAATATGGCATAGCATCTTGATCTAATTCCCAATATTTCTCGTCCCAAAAGATAATTGTTGGCATGTTCCATGAAAGAGTCTCAAGATAACTTGTTGCATTATATGTTGAAATACAAATCCTCGAATTCTTTAATAATTTTCTGATTGATTTATCCCCTGAATCTATTTTAATATCTGAAAATTCATTTTCCCATCGAAGCTTCTGATCCCATCCATTATCATTTTTTGCAAGTCTAACCAATATCTTTTGTTGCATTAAATGTGGAAGAGCCCTTATAAAATTAAACTGATCAGTGAAATATGAAATTAATTGACTTGAAATTGGAGCTGCATATAGATGGTAACTATAACGTGGTATTGTTAAACCAACCATGATAGCATCACCTTTTGGATTATATTTTAATTTATTGTTTAGGAGCTTTATATTTGCAAATGGCTTAATTTTAGAATTATTTGGATTGCTCCAGCCCCAAGAAAGAAAGTTATCTGAAATTTTAATCTGATGTTCTTCGAAAAAAGCAAATTTTGTCAAACCAAAATGACCCCCATGTTGTCCAATGATGAGTGACACATTATTTTCAGTTTTTTTGCAGCCCAAGCTTTAAATACTTCATCACCTAAATATGCATTACTAGTAAAGATAGCTTTAGGATTTACAGGCCATTTTAAATTATTAATATTTTGACCTAATAATGCATATCCCTCCAAGTAGGATATAGGTAAATGCTGAGGAATAAGCTGACAGGCAATTTTAATAAACTGATCTTCTGAGTTAATTCCCTCCATAACCCAATTTCTTTTATTCAAATCAACCTCTGGATAATCTATTTTTGGGCTAAACCATAATGAAGGAAATTGATTTAATTGAAGCTGTAATTTAAACTGAGTTAATAAAGGAATGTAGGATGAAATAAAAAAGTAGTCTTCCTTTCTTGTTAATAAGCTACTTAATTTAGATAGTAAAATTTTTAATTTATCTTTTAATTTACTATAAAAAGGTTTTTTGTTAGTCAATGAAGAATCACTTAACTCGACATTAACAGAATTAATATTCATTTTATTTTCAGAAATATTTTGAATTAACTGACCAAAAATAACCTCATTCCATTTGTCATCAATAAATAAACTTTCAAAGTCTTTCATATCTTCAGCAATAACGCTAGGATTGTTAGTTAAAATATAGCATGAATCAATATCAAATTCTTCAAAAGAAAGATTTAACGAACTCCAACGATCAAATAAGGCTTGCGTAAAATAACCGAGCCATGGTCCAATTAAAATTCTCCAATATCGTATTGAATAGTTTTTTTTATGAATTCTATTAAGTTGTTTCGATAAATCATTAAGAAGTACTTCATGAAGTTCTTGTAAGTAACTGTAATCATTTATTAATTTTTTCCTGTCATCCCAGTGATACTTTAATGTTTCTGAATCTAACTTAATCCAACTCTTCTTTCTAGAAAAACGCTTACACCATTCACCAAGAAAAAGAATGGGCTTATTTTTGGGCCATGTTCGCTCATCAGCTGTTGAAACGAGACAATATCTTTTAATCATAAAATTTCAAAATAAATTATTATTTATATTAGTAATACTAGTTATGCATTGAAAACTGTTAAGAATTTTAAATAAGGTATTAGTAGTAATTTTCATATTATATTTTGATAAATATTTTCATAGTGATTTAATAAATCATTTTATATTCTCAGGCTATTTTATTATGGATTAGATACTCCAAGGATTATCGTGTCAGTCTTACCAACTTGAGCTAACAATCTTTCATATTCAAAATTGAGCTCATCACTATCCAAATAGCTCCAGAGTTTATGACCTCCAGGCTTTCCTTTTGCCATCCAATACAAATGATTTGATATTGGATATCTTTGAATATGTTTTATCCAATTAAGCTTAAGTCCTGACTGTTTAACAAATTCAGTCATTGTTTTTTTATTAAATAGAAATAGATGCTGGGACCAATAGCTAAAATTTTGGAAGTCATTATTTTCATAAAGTGTAAGAAGTGCATCATTACTATTTGGAACCTCAATAATTATTTCACCCTGATCAGTTAGAAGTTTAGACAACTCTAGAATCACTCTTTTGGGATCTGGAAGATGTTCGAATACATGAAATGAAGTTATTACATCGTATCTTAATCCTTCTTTTTGTGCTTTTAAAATATTAGAAAAGACTTTAAGGCCACGTTCTTTAAATGAAGACTGTAAAGCAATTTCCAGTTCAACGCCTAAAGCTTTTTTAGCAGATTGTTTAGCTATTTCTATAAAACCACCTGCACCACAGCCAAAGTCAAGTAGTGCTTATTCTTAATTTTATCCTTAACAAATTTATAACGTCGATCATCATCTTCCTTGCATTCTTTAAGCCATTTTTTAATGTTTATTTCTTCTTCATGCATTCCAGATCCCTCATAATGTCCGTCTCTTATATGATTAGATGATGATAGATAAACAAGCTCACAATCTATGCATTCCAATATATCAATACTTGAATCATCGCGAACAGATCCAGATCGTTTAAAAAAATTTTCGCTATTACACAAATAACAACTCATATGAATCATCCTATATATTATTAATTCGTCTATTAAAAAAATAATCTTGCTAAGAAGCAATCTTAAAAAAATATTCACTAATAGCAGTCAAACAGCAATTATAAGTTTATTGGAACTTTTGAAACTCCTTATGGTGCACTATTATCTATGAATGTTAATTAATGATGCTTTATAATTGAAATAAAAAAATCTTTAGAGAATAATGCACAACAATATAAATTTCAATCATAAAACTATCCTAATAACAGGAGGTGCTGGTTTTATTGGAAGTAATCTTGCTTTTTATTTTCAAAAAAACTTCCCTGAATCGAAAATTATTATTTATGACTGTTTTAGGAGTGGTGAAACTTTTCCTAATGGAAATTTAAAAAGTTTTGGGCATTTCAAAAATTTGATTAACTTTAAGGGTGAAGTAATATGTGGAAATATTAATAATAGAAATGACCTAGACTTACTAAATGATTACAAGATTGATTACATTTTTCATCAAGCTGCAATTTCAGATACGCGTGTTTATGATCAAGAAATAGTCATCAAAACTAATGTGAACTCATTTATTGATTTATTAGAAATTGCGAAAAAAAATCATGCAATAATGGTTTATGCTAGTTCTGCAGCAACTTATGGCAACCAACCCTCGCCTCAAACGGTTGGTAAAGAATGCCCAGAAAACCCTTATGCCTTTAGTAAATATTTAATGGATCAAATTGCCTATCGATATATAACTGAAAATGCTGAAATGATAATTGTAGGTTTAAAATACTTTAATGTATATGGGTCACGTGAGTTTTACAAAGGTAAGACTTCATCACTAATAATTCAAATTGGGCATCAAATTTTGGACGGTAAAGCACCAAGGTTATTTGAAAGGTCAGATAAAATTTTTCGTGACTTTATTAATATTGAAGATGTTATTCAAGCAAATATTAAAGCTTGTAAACCAAAAGAAAATGGCATATATAATGTAGGTACTGGAATCCCAAGAACCTTCCAAGATATCTCTGATATCTTACAAAAAGAATTAGATACTGATTTAGGTAATGAATATATACCTAATCCATATAACGACTATCAAGTTCATACCCAAGCTAATATTATCAAAACACAAGTAAATCTTGGTTTCAGGCCAGCTGTGACTTTGGAACAAGGAATTAAAACATATATCCCCGAAATTAAAATCCTTCATGGCGAGTATTCTTCGTGATTCATTTAAAAGGTAAATCGCCAAATATACTAGTTATTGGTGATCTGATAGTTGATCAATATTTATGGGGCTCCTGTGAACGTATTTCACCTGAAGCACCTGTTCAGGTTGTCAATATCAATAACGAAAGTATATTGCTTGGTGGTGCAGGCAATGTAATAAACAATCTTCAGGCTCTTGGCGCTCGGGTAGAAATGATAAGTGTAGTTGGTGAGTGTGATATTTCTAATGAGCTCACAGGATTATTAGATGATATTGGTGTTGAAACTAAATATCTAATTAAACAACATGATCGGATTACCTCAAAAAAAAGCAGGGTTATTGCATCACAACAACAGGTCATGAGATACGATAGAGAAGGATCTGACGAAATCAGTAATAAATCTCAAAAAGAAATTTTAAATACCTTTAAAAATATTCTTAAAGATTTCGATATTATCTTATTATCAGATTATGGCAAAGGAGTTTTAACCAAAGAATTAACTAAATCTTTAATTTCTATTGCCAATGATATTGGTAAAAAAGTCTTAATTGATCCAAAAGGCTCAGATTATTCCAAGTATAAAGGGGCTTTTCTGCTTACCCCCAATATAAAAGAAGCTAGTGAAGCTACTAGAATACACATTAGTAATACTGCTAGTCTTACTGAAGCCATAATGCATTTAAAAGTTAAATGTGATTTAACTATTTCACTTATCACACTGAGTGACAAGGGAGTGGCTGTTTTCGATGATAAGTTTCGAATTCACCCTGCTTATACAAGAGAAGTTTTTGATGTCACTGGTGCAGGAGATACAGTTCTAGCATCCCTAGGATTTGCATTAGCCTGTGATTTAAATATCGATGAAGCAATAGAGTTTTCAAACAGTGCCGCAGGTGTCGTTGTTGGAAAGATTGGAAGTTCTACAGCAACTATAGATGAAATTATAGAGTATGAATTAAGCAATAATAAAACTGACGGAAAAAAACGCATTAAAACTACTTCTGAGGTAATTAAAATATGTGAAGAGCTAAAAAATAGAGGGAAAAGAATTGTATTCACAAATGGGTGCTTTGACCTCCTTCATGCTGGACATGTAAGGTATCTTGAAACTGCTAAAGATTTTGGAGATATTTTAATAATTGGACTCAATTCTGACAGATCAGTAACTGAACTTAAGGGGCTAACACGCCCTATTAATACAGAACAAGATAGAGCATACTTATTGTCAGCGCTGGCTGCAGTTGACTATGTCGTAATCTTTGATGAAGATACTCCCTTCAAATTAATAAAATCAATTAAACCTCATATTTTAGTTAAAGGAGGAGACTATAAAGGCAAAAAAGTAATAGGGGAGGAATTTGCTGATGAATTAAAATTAGTTGATTTTGTAGATGGCAAAAGCTCATCTCAGACTATTAATATAATTCAAAAAAACATTTAACTATGAATTTTATCAAATATCCTATAGATTTAAATATTCCAAAAGAACATGAGATTTTAATGGCAAAAAAAAATACTCTAGAGTCTCACTTTTTCAAACAAAATTGAATAAAAAAATATACCTTATCCGCTCAAATTCTACAAAATTTGGTGGAGCTGAAAATTATCTTTATAAGACTATCAAATGCTCTTAAAAGTAAAAAATTAGACCATGAAATAATTCACTCTGTTTTTCCAAAGTTCATCCCATCATGGGCTAGAGCATTATTATTTAATATGCAAGTAAGTTTTTCAAAAAAAGAAAAATTTTACTACTCTTTGGATCGTATAACTTGTCCAGACCTATATAGAGCTGGTGATGGGGTTCATAAAGTATTTATATCTATTGAAAAAAAATCAAAACTAAACTTACTTCATTCAGTTTATTTATATTTAGAGCGTAATTGCTTTAATAATTCTAAATATATAATTGCTAATTCGAATATGGTTAAAAAGCAAATTATAGATACTTATGATGTTAACTCTAATAAGATTAAAGTTATATACAATGGCATTGAATTAAAAAATCTCAATTATCCAAAATCTTTTAACAAGCTCTCTAAAGAATTCTCAATTAAGGAGAGTCACCCAGTTTTAATTTATGTGGGAAATGGATTTAAAAGAAAAGGTGTAGAAGAATTTTTAAAAATTTTTTCCAAACTTAAAACAAAACATATTAAAGCTTTCATAATTGGAAAAGATAAAAATATCAAATACTATAAAAAATTATCTAAAGAGTTAAAAATTCATAGTCAAGTTATTTTCACAGGTCCCAGACTTGATGTTGATGACTTTTATACAGTAGGCGACATCTTTCTCTTTCCAACACATTATGATCCATTTAACGTTATTCTAGAAGCCATGAATTTTGAAAATGTAGTCTTTACAACTAATTCTAATGGTGCAAGTGAAATTTTAGATAAAGATTATATAATGAGTAAACCATATGACACTAAAGTGATTTCATCAATTGATAATTTATTGGCTGATAAAGAAGCCTTAAATAAAGTAAAAATTTATAATAGAAATAAATCGCAGAAGTTCTCAATCAATAAAAATCTAGATAAAACTCTTAAATTAATAAATCAAATTGAATAACGATATTGAAAGAACTTTTAAAGTTTTAATTGAGCTTCCATCTTGGCTTGGAGATTCTGTTATGACAACTCCAGCTATTGAAAATATAATTAATTATTATAATAATATTGATATTACATTTATTGGATCATACTCTTCTATTGAAGTTTTTAGAAAGCATCCCAAGTCATCAAAAACAATTGTTCTTTCTTCAAAAATTAAATCTTTATATGTTTCATATACTGATCTTGGTTTTTTTGATGTTTATTTTTCTTTTAGAAGATCAATAAGAGCGAAACTTACCAAACTAACTATTAAGGCAGAAAAAAAATATCAATTCAATCATAAAAATTATCCTGATCGTCACCAAGTTGAAAAGTATGTAGACTTTGTGAATAATAGCCTTTCTTCAAATTATCCTGCTGGAAATCTAATTAATCACTTTGATACATCCAAGAACAAAAAGTCCTCTCGACTTTTAGGCATTAATCCAGGCGCATCATATGGGAGTGCTAAACGTTGGTATCCAGAACAGTTTGCAAAAATTGCAATAGCTCTATCTGATAAATTTGATATTATTATATTCGGAGGAGATGGAGAGCAAGATTTTGCCCTACAAATTGAAAATTTATTATTAAATAAAAATATTCATAACTATCGAAACCTTGCTGGGAAAACCTCTATCTCTGAATTAAATAATTATATTTCAGATTTAGATATTTTCATAACTGGTGATAGTGGTCCAATGCACTTAGCGGCAAGTCTTAAAGTGCCAACAATAGCAGTATTTGGCCCTACAAATTCTTTGGAAACTTCTCAATGGAAAAATGCAAAAAGTATAATCATTAAGAAGAAATTAGATTGCCAACCATGCATGAAAAGAATCTGCCCATTACATCATCATAATTGTATGAAACTAGTTGAGGCTGAGGAGATAATTAAATCTATCCCTCTTATTGTTCAAACTTAAGTTGAAAACAAACTTTGACAAAACGTTTAGACAGTATACAAATATTAATTTCAATAAATCAATCAATCAAATCTTTTATTAATTCACTCATTCTATATTGTGAAATTAATAAGCCTAATACAAACATTGATAATATAGCATGTTCATGATGAAGCGTAGTATTTACTAATCCTATTAAAAGATTCACCATTACAACGCCTATACTACTGACAACAATCCACTCATTTTCTTCTCTTTTATTTAATTTGATAATTATCCAAATAATATAAAACCAAAACCATACAAAAATAGAAAAAATTAAAATACCGCCACTTGTAAGATAGGAATAGAAAACATTATGTGGATGAGCAGATTTAAGATATAGATTGCTATCAAAAACTCCTTTGTCCGCAATTACATGAGGCTTAATATCATCCATCGTTATTTGACCAAAATTTCCAAACCCTACGCCAAGATATGGGTTTGCTTTATAAGCATAATAACTAAAGTTACGAATCTTAGACCTTTCGTCATCGTCCAGAATACTCTCTTGAGCTTGGATTCTTTCTAATGCCTCTGGTGGATTAAAAACAAATAAAATCCCTATAAATGTAACTAAACTAATAAAAACAATGGTTAAAGATATACTTTTTTTCTTTACCAAAAAATAAAACAAATCAATTAAACTAATTATTATCAGAAGGCCAAATGCAGCCCTACTATCAGTATCAATGATTGATAAAAGCAATGAAGTTGTTATTACAACTAAGGTAATTTTTTGGAATTTTTTTAAATTTTTTAAATTAAATAATAGCAAGGATAGAGAAATGGAGTAAGCTAAAACTAAAAATATAGCACTATGATTGAGATGTCCAACTGAGTGGAGCTCTTTCAATTCGCCTTGGCCAGATATATAACTATATACTAATGCAATAATAGTCCCAATTAAAGCTATTAAAGAAGCTTCAGTTAGCCTTTCTTTTGAAAAGTACGTTCTTGAAAGTACCCATGCTATTAATACAAATCTCAGAATATCCCTATAATTATCTCCAGAAAGCTGATGAGTTATTATTGCATTAATGCTTACTACTATATCTATCAAAATCCACAATAAAAATATAGAATCTATAACCCGCCATTTACCACCCCAGTATTTGTTTTTTTTACAATGGATAGCCCACGAAAGCACAAATAGTAATGCAAATAAGTTTTTAGGAACTTCAAAACTGGGCAAAAAAAACAACAGTCCTAGTAGAAATAAAAATCGAATATCAAATATAGCTAATTTACCCATACTTAAAAAAATCTAATATTAAAATAATTAAAACCTATTTATTACTAAACATGACCCTGTATTTAAAACTACTTCAGGAGTAGTTGTGCTAAAGAATGCTAGTAAATCTTTTTTTAATGCAAGTGCAATGTGCAAAGGACCTGAGTCAGCAGATACAATTAACTCATTTTTCTTTATTAATTTAATAAACTCTAAAGAAGATTGTGGAGTTTTTTCAAAACTGAATCTTTTACATCCAGATCTAAAGAATGACTTATCTGAAGATGCAATTATAATTTTAGGTTGATCATACATTCTTTGAAAATCTGTAATAATAATATCCAAGTGCTTAATTGATAAATTTCGCTTAGGATCTGTAGATTGAGGACATATTAAAATCTTTTGGTAATCATCTTTTAATTTCAGTTTTTTTATTGACCATTTCTTTTCAAATAGTCTTAAGTACTTTCTGACAACCTCATAATGATTAATTACTTCAGGCTTAGCGAAATCTTTGTAGAATAAAAATTTCTTACTAAAACTTATAAAAAAACAGCTGTCAAATCCACTTGACCATGGATTAAACCCAATATCAAACTTTCTTTTTTTTAAAATTTTAACAACTTTAATCATTTGAAATAAATTTCGCTTATTAAATGCTTTACATTCTATACCAGGGAGAAACGCAGTCACATATGGCTTCATTTGTCTAGGGCATAAAATTAAATAATCTTTTTTTGGATAACATTTAATAAACTCTTTGATAACCATCAAATTAATAATAGTATCTCCATAACGAGTAAAAATTGAAAAAAGAATTTTTCTTGATTTGTTAATATCACTTTCAGTTGGAGGGTTAGAAGTTATTTTTTTTGTTTTTTGTTTTAGATAGTAATTAATCATTACCAAATACCTTCTTTTTTCATGTCATTAATGCACTGCTTACAAGCCAAATCCCAGTCAACCAATGGAGTCATTACACCCTCTGTCATGTGTGTTGAAAGCCCTTTTATTGGTGAAACACACAGAGCTTTATTTTTAAAAAAGATTCGCCCATATACTTTTTCACTTAATTTTGAATCACTTGGTCGAATTGATGAAGCTTTAATGTGCTTTTCAAATTTTTTAATGCTACTAGATTGAAGTAATAAAGTATGAGTAGTGTTAGAAATCTGACGCCAATGGCAGTACTTAGACAAAAATATAAAAGAAAGTCGCTTCCATGGAGGCAAATAACGATCGGGATAGTCTGGAGGGTGAATAATGAGTGGAATTTTTGATAGGTCTCCTATAAGCCTATTGATGTAATTTTTCTTTTTCCCAGATGTTTTAGTGTATTGCTCTTTATTGTTAATAAATTCAGATAAGTGATGAAAAGCATATGACGTGTGTAAATAATCATCCTCACACATATAGACCCATTCATCATCTGGAATTCTGAGTGCTATTTCGATTTGTTTTTGTAGAGATTTCGCTGCACTCCCAAGATCATCATTATCAACAATTACATCTTCAAAGGTCTTAAAAAAATTGAGCAACTCTGATGATAAATCATCACCAATAATTGTAATCTGGTATCGGCTACCTTGAAGTGAACGATAAATACTATAAAAGGACACTTTGATAGCTTGTAATTTATTTAGGTTGAATGGCCTTTTAACTTTATGGACTGATTCAACCTTGTCACAAGCCCTGAGGAGAATATTATATTTAATACTCATATTTATAATTTAATCACTATCGCACTACCTGACTTATCTGGAATGATAATTGGTGTCTCCGGCTTATCAAGAAAAAATTCATCTAATGCTTGTCTTGAGCCAAAATATTCATTATTACAATCATGCACTATTAACACGCCACCCCTGACTATTCTTTTATAAAAATACTCTAAACCAGATATTTGTGGATTATATAAATCTGCATCAAGATGGACTAAAGCATAACTATAATTTGGGTTAATATTCTCAGCTGTTTCTGGGAAATAGCCAGGAAAGATTGAACTAGCTTTGAACTACCTATAAAATCTTTCACATTATCCAAAGAAGAGTTCCACCCCCCACTCTTTGCTCTGCTGTTCTCTTTTTCATGATTAATATCACGCTCATCAAAACCATCAAAAGTATCAAATAAAAGTAGCTCTCTATCAGGAAAAGCTTGATGGAAAAGCTTAGCAGTAGTTCCTTTAAAAACACCAACTTCTGCTATTAAGCCATCAATATTATTATTTTTAATATATTCAATTTGATTAAGTAAAAAATACAATCTAACCAGATCACCTTTATCATTACTGGGTGAGTTTTTTATCCAAAACTTATACAAAATATCCCAATTCTCAATCTTTTTTAGCTTAGTATGAAAATCAGGCTTGAAAGACAAGTATAAGTTTGTCTTTAAAGCTATATACTCAGAAAACCTTCTGATAAAAGAACTTATTAATTTATTAAAATGCATTTACTTAAATTACTTTATATTAAAAATAAGAGTACTTGCTCTAAATATAAAACAATATTTTTGTTCATATCTTTTTGGGCTAATTTTAAAAATCAGCCTTGCAGTTATCCCCATCAAACCTCCACCAAATGTCAGTTTTACGTTGTCAATTTTAATTCCTTTTCCAATATAATGAGATGCACTTTCTCTTTCAAAATGATCAAATGAGAAATATGAAAGGTGATGAATATGTGTTGGATCAATCCATGATTTTATTGAACTAAAGTGGGGTGTAATAATTCTAATAGTTGTATTTTTTTTAGATACTCGAACTAATTCTCTAATTATTTTAGGTATGTCATAAAAATGCTCTATAGCATTGTCCACAATGATGCCTGAAATTGAACTATCTTTAAATGGTAATTTTTCCTTTTCTAGATCACAGATATAATCTGCAGCAGCACATTGATACTTATCAATTCCATGATAACCTTCAATTTTTTTATTTCCACATCCAATATTTAATTTCATATTATTTCTTCAATTAAAGAAATTACTTCATTGACTTTAATTAATTTCATAGCCTCTTGCGTACGTTTTTTTTTCGGTTTATCATTTACAAAAAAGCCATTTTTTTGAATACTGAAGTGAATATCGTTATCTTGATAAGCTCCAAACTCTTTACTAGACGTTGGACTAAACAATGATAAAGTCTTAATCTGCATTGAAATTGCCAAATGTAGAATTCCTGTGTCATTTGTTACAAGAAGATTTAGACGTTTTAAAATGGCAGGAAGTTCGACAACTTCTGTTTTACCAACTAAATTATAAATATTTGAAGAATTAATAGCATTCTGAATTTTTAGCATCATCTTTGACTCTATTTTATTTGCCCCAAAAAATACTAAAAAATAGTTTTTACTAAGTAAAGAATAAGCTCAGTTTAATAACATTTTCTACTGGCCATATTTTATAATAATCTTGAGCGCCTATCTGTATTCCAATTATTTTCTTACCATAAGGGATATTTTTTGCAGGCTCTTGGTCATAAAAAAAATCAGAGATAGACATTTCAGTATCAATAATTTTTGGATTGAATGCCCTAACAAGATCAATTTTTTTTTCAATATTATGCTTATTTTTGATTTTTAACTCATTAAAAAAAAGTTCCTTATAAGGGTGGTTGATATTGTCAGAACATTTCAAAATATTTCTGGCTCCACTTAATAATGTGAAAAATATATCTTCTGGTCCATTTGAATGGAGCAACATAATAGTATGAATTTTAGTTACTCTGCATTTTAATATTATTAAAAATAAATTTAGATATCCGCCTGAGTATTTCCAAATTGAATCAACATATTTATAATGGATAAATAGACCTAAGAATTTTTTGTTTACTAAAAATATAATTTTTTGGTTTACAAAACTCTTACTTAAAGTCTTTATAGCTGGCGTAGATAAGATTGTATCCCCAAAACCAGTATTAGAGACAACTAAAACTGTGCCCAACGATTCATCGATTTGTTTTTTTCTTAGAGGAAATAATAATTTATTTACTGAATCTAACAATTTCATAAGGAATTCAATTTATTAGTATTTTGTAGATTTTTAAAATCTTTTGAGTCATAACAAATGATGAGAAATTTTTAATCATATGTTTTCTAGTTATGATTTCATTTTTTTTATCTATAAAGACTGACACACCATTAACTAAGGAATTAAAATTACCTTTTTCAACAAGTTGAAAATTATTATTGTGAATTAAATCTATTGTACTTCCAGCATTAGTTGCAACAACTTGTTTGTTCATAAACAGTCCTTGCATAACTGACTGAGGAACACCTTCTTTCGAGTCTGAACTTAAAACAAGTATATCGAGTGCGCATAGAAACTCAGGTGTATTACTAATATGGCCTAATAGCCTGACACTTGAATGTAAATTTAATTTATGAATTATCTTTTGTATGTTTTCTTTTTGTGGGCCATCTCCTGCAATCATAAAGACAAATTTTTTATCAGGATATTTTGCTTTCAATTGTTTAGCCATTTTTAAAAATAAATCATGGCGTTTAAATTGTCTCAAAACTGCAAGTATTCCAATAACAATTTCATTACCGTTCAAATTAAATTTTCTTCTACACTCTTCAATTTTATAGTTTGCTGGATTGTATAAAGACTCATCAATACCTGTAGGTATAGATAATATCTTATTTTCTTTAATGCGGTTATTTTTAATCATATCCAGTCTTACCTCTTCACCAGTAGTAAAGATATAATCAGCTAGTTCATTAATAAAATTTAATTTTAAAGGATTAATTTTCTGAGATAAATGACGAGTTCTAATAAATTTAATTCCAGAAAATTTTGCAGCTAACCCACCAACCCATGTGTCTTTTCCACTATGGGTATTAACAATATCAATAGAATTTAACTTAATAATCTTTTTAAGAGCTAGTAAAGTTTTTAAATCAGCATTGCCTCTAAATGGAAGTATAAAAACTTTAATATTACTTTCAAGAGCCTTCTTTCTGATGACACTCGATTCTTTACAAGCTAGAAAAACCTCAACACTACTTGAACGCATAGTGTTTATTTCATTGATAATCCTAATTTCTTGACCGCCCCAACCATCTGACCATTCAGTATGCAAAACTCTAATTAACTTGCTCATTTAACATATCCTTTATATTGCTTTTAATTTTTTCAAAATCTAAGCTCATTAAACAATCACTAACTTTACTTCCACTACAGCCATCTTTACCACAAGGCTGACAGGCTCTACTTTCAGAAAATACTCTATGCATTCCCATAACTTGATGACCGTTAATTTCTGTATATCCAGATTCAGTTTTAGTATTATCCCATGGACCCCAATGACATGCTCCACTAGGACCAAAAAAAGCTAACACAGGGATATTATTTGCTGCACTCACATGCATTATTGCTGTATCAACTCCAATAAACATCTTTGCTTTTTTATTTAAAGCTGCAGTTTGCTTTAATGAAAATTTGCCTGCAAAGTTAATTGGTTTTGATTGTGTAAGACTCAGAATATTATTTATTTTGTTAATTTCAAACTTGTCTTTAGAAGCTGTTAATACTATTTTTACTCCAAGTTCCAACTCACAATAATCAATTATTTTGGACATCGTTGAGTCAGAGATACATTTAAATAACCATCGAGAAACTGGATGGATATGAATAAAATTATCAACATTAAATAGCTTTTGATCAATAATTTTTTCATCCTCTTCACTCCAAAAAATTTCAACTGATCTATTGGAAATTGAAAGGTTCAAAGCCTTAAGTGGATCTAAGTTTTGCTCAACAGTATGCCTTAATTTTTGCTCAGGCATTTCATGAGTAATAGATTTCTTAAAAAAGAAGTTATTATTTTTATACCCTAGTCTCAAAGGAGCATTTGAAAACCAAGCAATTAAATTTCCACGATCACCATCAGTTAAATTAATTACAATGTCATAAGAGCTTTTTTTAAAGGATCTAATAAACTCAATCTCTTTCCAAATTCTTATAATTAATGGTAAAGATTTAATACTTACTCTATCATATGCGATAATTTGATTTAAATTTGGGTTGAGTAATAGCATTGACTCAGTTTCTTTATTGACTGTATAGTCAATTTGCGCTTCTGGATATATATTTTTTAAATTTGAAATTAATGGCGTTGTTAGCAAAACATCGCCGATATTACGAAACTTAACCAGAAGAATCTTCATATGTTTTATTTGTTATATTTCCAAAAAGTATATTTTGCATATACTTTTGCAATAATAAATCCATGCCAGCCATCTGTAAAACCTAGCTTAACTATGTATATTTTAAAAAATGTCCAGCAAGGGCTAAATATTGCCTTAAAAATGTTTCTCTTTTTATTGCTTAAATTTGAATATTTTTTTTGTTTTTCTATAAATTCTTCAACATTTTCATAAGCTAAATGAATCATGTGATTTTTTAATTTAGAGACTTTTCCATTTATTTCGACACTTTCATGAACTTCGACTTCATTAAATCTACCTTGAGATTTTTTATATAGCCTTAGACTATAATCTGGAAAAAGTCCGCATGTTTTAATAAATTTACCAAAGAAACAATTTAATCTTGGAACTAGGTAACCATCAGAAGATGGATTTTCAAGGATTCTTAATATCTCCATCTTTAGACTTGGAGTAATTCTCTCATCAGCGTCTAAAACAAAAACCCAATCATGAGTAGCTAGCCTTACTGCTAAATTTTTTTGTTTACCAAACCCCAGCCATTCTTGCTGTTCAACTCTTGCAGAAAGTTTAATAGCAATTGGTATTGTTTCATCAATTGAATAGCTGTCAAGCACTAAAACCTCTTGGGCAAAATTAGCAGATATTATTGCATCTTCAATAAAATTTTCTTCATTTTTTGTTATGATTACAACTGACAGTGCATTACTCATTTAATATATATTAATGTACAATATAATTTATTATACTCGCCCTGTTTTATGGCCATAAAAACTATTTTTCTTGACCGAGATGGTGTAATTAATAAAGAACTCAACTATCTTTACAAAATTCAAGACTTCGAATTTATTAAAGGGGTTTTTGATGCATGTGCTTTTTTTCAAAATTTAAATTACAGCATTATTATTATTTCCAATCAATCTGGAATTGGAAGAGGCCTCTACTCTGAAAAAGATTATCTAAAAATCAATCAATGGATGCTTAATGAATTCTCTTTAAAAAGTATCTCAATATTAGATACTTTTTATTGTCCGCATAAGCCCAATTCAAGTTGTAACTGCAGAAAGCCAAAGCCGGGTATGTTTTTAACAGCCCAAAAGAAATATGATATAGATATGAATCACTCATGGATGATTGGGGATAAAGAAACTGATATAGAGTCTGCCAATCTTGCAGGAATTAAAAATACTGTTTTAGTTAGAAGTGGTCATAAAATTGATGAAATGAATTCAAATTCAAAATTTATAATTGATTCGATTGAGCAATCTAAAGAAATTATTTTAACTTAAACACCATAATAATCTTTATACCATTCAACAAAGTTTGATACTCCTTTTTGAATTGACATTGATGGTTTATAATCAAAGTCTTTAACTAAATCTTCGACGTCAGCATAAGTATCAATGACATCTCCCGGCTGAAGTGGCATTAAATTAATATGGGCTTTAATCTTTAATGATTCCTCAATTGCTTTAATATAGTCAAGAAGTTCTACTGGTGAATTGTTGCCGATATTATAAATACGCCAGGGAGCGGAAGAGGAGCTTGGATCAGGTTTATTGCTATTCCATAACTTATTTGGAGTAGCAGGTTGATCTAAAACCCGAATAATTCCCTCTAAAATATCTTCAATATATGTAAAGTCTCTTCGATGCTTTCCATAATTAAATACTGAAATTTTTTTACCTGATATTATTGATTTTGTAAATTTTTGTAATGCCATATCAGGTCTATCCCATGGACCATATACAGTAAAAAATCTTAGGCCTGTTGTAGGCAAATTATATAGATGGCTATAGCTATGCGCCATAAGCTCATTAGCTTTTTTACTCGCTGCATATAAACTTACAGGATGATCGACATTATCATGAACTGAAAAAGGTACTTTCGTATTTGAACCATAAACAGAGCTACTTGATGCATATACTAGATGCTCAATATGATTATGCCTGCAGCCCTCAAGAATATTCGCAAATCCTAATATATTAGTATTCACATAAGCTAGAGGGTTATCAATTGAGTATCGAACCCCTGCTTGAGCAGCTAAATTAATAACACATTCAAATTGATTTTCATTGAATAGTAATTCAACTGATTCTTTATCTTGAATATCCATTCGAATATGTTTGTAATTTGGGTGTTTAAGGTGGCGATTAAGTCGAGCTTCTTTGAGTAAAGGATCATAATAATCATTATGATTATCAATTCCAATAACTTTATCACCTCTATCAAGTAATCTTATTGATAGTGCTGACCCAATAAAACCAGCTGAACCAGTAATTAAAACTTTCATAGAAACAAATTAATCATGGTTAAAAAGATCTCTTGTGTATATTTTTTCTTTTACATCTTTAATTTCATCACTCATTCGGTTTGCAATAATTACATCTGAAATTTGTTTAAAATCATCTAAATTTTTAATTACCTTTGAATTATAGAAACTTTTTTGAGCTAAAACTGGTTCATATACAACCACCTTGATGCCTTTTGCCTTTATTCGCTTCATGATCCCTTGAACTGAAGACTCTCTAAAATTATCAGAGTCAGTTTTCATAATTAGCCGAAAAACTCCTACAACTTTTGGATTTTTTTTGATAATTGAGTCAGCAATGAAATCTTTCCTAGTGGAGTTAGCATCCACAATTGCACTTATTAAACTATTAGGAATATTTTTATAGTTTGCTTTGAGTTGTTTTGAATCTTTAGGTAAACAATAACCGCCATATCCAAAAGATGGATTGTTGTAATAATTACCTATTCTTGGGTCTAAGCCAACTCCCTTAATAATTTCTTCAGAATTTAACTTATGCGATTCAGCAAAAGAATCAAGTTCATTAAAATATGCAATACGCATAGCTAAATAGGTATTTGAAAAAAGTTTAATAGCTTCTGCTTCTGAAGACTCAGTTAGCAAGACCTCAACATCTTTTTTTAAAACAACTTCTTTTAACAACTCTAAAAAAATTTTTGCTTTATTAGATTTTGAGCCAACGACTATTCGTGATGGATATAGGTTATCAAAAAGCGCCCTTCCTTCTCTCAAAAATTCAGGAGAAAATATGATATTGTTATGTTTTAGTTTTCTTTTAATGTTTTCTGTAAAGCCAACTGGAACAGTCGACTTAATAATTATCAAGGCATTAGGATTAATATTCTTTATATCTAAAATGAGAGACTCAACTGATTCTGTATCAAAGTAATTTGTATCTTCATCGTAATTAGTGGGTGTTGCTATAATCACATAGTCAGAATTGGAAAATGCTTTTCTTTTATCCACAGTTGCAGATAAATTTAGCTTTTTATTTAAAAGGTAGTCTTCAGCTATAGCATCAATAATAGGTGAAGTTTTATTGTTCAATTTATCAACTTTTTTGGAACTAACATCAAAAGCAATAACCTCATTCTTTTGAGACAAAAGAATTGCATTTGATAAACCAACATACCCTATTCCTGCTACGGTAATTCTCATGAATTAATATTTAATAAATTTTCTGACATTTTAACAATATCATTGACTCTTATATCCTTAATAGAAAAGTCTTTTTTATTTAACTTCCAATGATTAATCTTAGAGTGCGACTTTATGGCTAAGTTAGTATCAGTTTGAAACAACCTTTCTACTGGAGTTGGGCCAAAAATAATTACAGAGGGTATGTTAAGAGCCCATGAAATATAAGAAGGACCAGTATCATTCCCAATTAACAAACTTGAATGATTAACAACATACTTTAATTCATCTAAGTTTAACCTAGGCATACTTTTAATGTACTTTGATCGAGCCTCAATCCATTCTGCCTTTTTTCTCTCATCATCGGTCCCCCAAACAACTAAACATGGTTTTTTAAGGGCATTAGCAATTTTGATAAATTTTTCCTTAGGATAATTTCTACTGTTCCAAGTTGAGCCAACAACAAAAACTACATATGTACATTTAGGAACCGAAACCTTACTTTTAGAAAATAAATAAGCTTCTTTACTATTTAAATCATCAAGCGTAATTTTAATATTAAGTGCTTCAGAGGCTAATTTAGCATATCTTACAATAGTATTTTTATCATAACCAATATTAACCTTTTGGTTGTAAACTAATGAAGCAAATCCCTCTCTAGCCGAGTGCCAATCGAATCCAACTA
This sequence comes from Candidatus Pseudothioglobus sp. uisw_142, assembly GCF_059512465.1. Taxonomy (NCBI): domain Bacteria; kingdom Pseudomonadati; phylum Pseudomonadota; class Gammaproteobacteria; family Pseudothioglobaceae (SeqCode); genus Pseudothioglobus (SeqCode); species Candidatus Pseudothioglobus sp. uisw_142. Next base: position 312,786 of record NZ_CM183452.1, on the reverse strand, counting down.
TTTTTTTAGTAGAAATACACCTAGCAACAATAGCAGTTTTAATCAATCCTTGAAAATCAATGACTAAATCATAATATCCAAACTTTTTTATTTTAGCTAATTCAAGTAATAGTAGCTTTAAAGACTTATTTTTTTTAATTTTTTGAAAATTTACAGTATGAATTTGATTTATATCTGGATTACCCTCTAGAATCCCTTTAAATCTTTTTTCTACTATCCAATCGATTTCTAAATTAGGTTGATATTTTTTTAAAAATTGTAAAACAACCATAGTGTGAATTATATCGCCAAGCGATGAAAGTTTAACAATTGCTATTTTCATTTAAACTATTTTACAATGGCATTCACTTTCATAGCACTTCATATTAAATTAAGGGTTTAATGATATAATTGCATTAGTTAAATTCTCTTTTAATTTTAAAAATATGGACCACCATTACAAGAAAATAAAGACAGCTAATTTCATTACAAATATTATTGATGAGGATCTTTTAAAAGGGAAATATTCTGAAGTTATAACTCGCTTTCCTCCTGAGCCAAATGGTTACCTTCATATTGGTCATGCAAAGTCAATATGTTTGAACTTTGGTATAGCATCGAGCTATGATGGGTTTTGTAATTTAAGATTTGATGACACTAACCCATCAAAAGAAGACATTGAATATGTTAATTCTATAAAAAAAGATGTGAATTGGTTGGGTTTTAGTTGGAAAAATGAAGTTAAATTTAGCTCTAGTTATTTTGATGTTTTCTATGAGTGTGCAAGAGAATTAATAAAAAAAGAATTAGCATACGTCTGTTTTTTGAGTCCTGAGAAAACACGTGAGTACCGAGGCACTCTCAAGCAACCTGGTAAAGATAGTCCATATAGAAATTCAAGTGCTAAAGAAAACTTTAAACTTTTTGAGAAAATGAAATTAGGTGAATTTAAGGAAGGTGAATGCGTTCTTAGAGCAAAAATTGACATGACCTCAAGCTTTATGTGCATGCGTGACCCCACTTTATATCGTATTCGCTTTGTATCACATCATCAAACTAAAGATGACTGGTGCATCTATCCAATGTATGATTTTGCTCACTGTCTTGGAGATGCAATTGAAGGAGTAACTCATTCCATCTGTACATTAGAATTCCAAGATAATCGAAGAATTTATAATTGGACTTTAGAAAATATAGATAAATTTAATAATGATAATAGACCTCATCAATATGAGTTTTCTCGCCTAAATCTTGAGTTCGCTACCACTTCAAAAAGAAAACTAAAACTTCTTGTTGATAATAATCATGTTTCAGGCTGGGATGATCCCAGAATGCCTACAATTTCTGGACTAAGAAGAAGAGGCTATACTCCAAAATCAATCAGAGATTTTTCAGAAAGAATAGGCGTTTCAAAAGTTAACAGCCTTACTGATATTTCGATTTTAGAGTCTTCAATTAGAGATGATTTAAATAAATTCGCACCTCGTGCAATGGCAGTAATTAATCCAATAAAAATAATTATTGAAAACTACCCTGAAGGAAAAATTGAATCTCTAGCTGCCCCAATTCATCCTCAAAACGAAGAAATGGGCACTAGGGAAATATTCTTTGGTCGAGAAATATATATTGATAAGCAAGACTTTAAAGAAGTATCACCAAATAATAAATATAAGCGCCTAGCTATTAATAAAGAAGTACGTCTTAGAAATTCATATATCATAAAGGCATCTCATTTTGATTGTGATCAAGAAGGAAATATAATTACTATTTACTGTACTTATGATCCAGAGACTTTAGGGAAAAATCCTATTGATGGACGAAAAGTTAAGGGCGTTATTCATTATGTTGAATCCAGTAAAGCTATTAGTGCTGAATTTAAAATTTATGACCGCCTATTCTTAAACTCAGATCCTTCTAAATTTGATGATATGTCTTCAGCCCTTAATCCAAACTCACTAGTTATAGAAAATGGTTACGTTGAGCACTCTCTTCAAAACGCAGAAGCAGAAAAAGCATACCAATTTGAACGAGAGGGTTACTTTTGTCGGGATAGCAAACTTGAGGGAATAGTATTTAATAAAACTGTTGGACTTAGAGATGCTTGGAATCAATAATCAATATCTTTAAGCCACTCTGAGACTTGTTTAAGTTCTGAATATTTTGTTAAATCAATCTGAAGAGGTGTGACAGATACGAAGTTGTTAGAAATGGCATGAAAGTCTGTACCTTCTCCATTATCAGCCTCTTTGCCATTTTCTCCAATCCAGTATAGAGATGGATCTTTTAAATCTTGAATGCTCGGCTCAGACTTATGCCGATTTCCTAAACGCGTGCTCTTAATTCCCTTAATTTCACCCATTTTAATATCAGGGACATTAACATTAATAATGGTATTTTGAGCAAGTGGTGCTTTATCAATTTGTGCAACAAGCAACTTAGCAATATCTCCAGCTGTCTCAAAGTGTTTACATTCCCAGCTAGCTAAAGATAATGCAATAGAAGGAAGTCCTAAAAATCGCCCCTCTATCGCTCCAGCAACTGTACCAGAATAAATAACATCATCTCCCAGATTAGCACCAAAATTAATACCAGTGACAACTAAGTCAATTGACTCTTTAATAAAACCACATAAAGCTAGATGTACGCAATCACTTGGAGTTGCATCAACCGCATAAACATTCTTTTCAATTTGAATTGGCTTTAATGGCTTACCTATAGTCAAAGAACTACTAGCAGCTGATTTATTTTCGCTAGGAGCAATAATTATAACTTCTGCAATTTCACTGAGTGATTTCGCAAGCTGAATAATTCCCTCAGCTTGATAACCGTCATCGTTACTTATAAGAATTCTCATTTATGAGATAGATAGGGTAATTTTATCTTTATTAACACCAACTTTAACTGTACCACCTTGACTTAGCTTCCCAAATAAAAGTTCATCAGCTAGTGGCTTACGAATCTCTTTTTCAATTAACCTTATCATTGGCCTAGCACCCATTTTAGAGTCATAACCATTTTCTGCAAACCATTTTCGGGCATTATCAGAAACAATTAAAGAGACATTTTTTTGCTCAAGAACATCTTCAAGCTCAAATATGAACTTATTAACCACATAAACAACTACATCTTCACTTAATGAATTAAAGTAGATAATTTCAGAAAGTCTATTTCTAAATTCAGGTGTAAAAGTTTTTTTAAGCTCACCCTCATAATCTAATGAATGATCTTGTTCATTAAATCCTATTGATGCTCTTTGAACATTTTGAGCACCGACATTAGATGTCATTACAAGAATAACATTACGGAAATCAACTTCACGCCCATTAGCATCAGTCAGCATTCCATGATCCATAACTTGCAAAAGAAGATTAAAAATATCTGGATGAGCTTTTTCTATTTCGTCGAGTAAAAGAACTGCGTAAGGATTTGAATTTACTGCCTCAGTTAAAAGTCCACCTTCATCATATCCAACATAACCTGGAGGTGAGCCAATTAGTTTTGAAATTGAATGTCTTTCCATATATTCAGACATATCAAAACGCAATAACTTAACACCCATTATTCTTGATAGTTGCTTACAAATTTCAGTTTTTCCAACACCAGTTGGCCCCGCAAATAAAAATGAGCCCATTGGTTGTTCAACTGGAGACAATCCTGATCGTGAAAGCTTAATAGCAGTTGATAATGAATCTACAGCATTGTCCTGTCCAAAAACACCAAGCTTTAAATCTTTCTCAAGATTCTGAAGTTGAGACTTATCATCACTGTTCACTTGTCTAGATGGAATACGCGCAAGTTTAGCTACAATATTTTCAATATCAGAAACTCCAATATTAATCTTACGTTTTGATTTAGGCATAATTTGTTGCAAAGCACCAACCTCATCAATAACATCAATTGCCTTATCTGGAAGACGCCTATCTCCCATATGTCGATGAGTTAGTTCAGCGGCAGAAGCAAGAGCGGCGGATGAGAATTTAACCTTATGATGAGATTGATAATACTTCTTTAAACCATGAAGAATCTTAATAGTGTCTTCTACAGAAGGCTCTTCAATATCAATCTTTTGAAAGCGCCTAGCAAGAGCATGATCTTTTTCAAAAACTTTTCTATACTCTTCATAAGTTGTGGAGCCAATACATTTAAGTGTGCCATCTGCCAATGCTGGTTTTAGCAAGTTAGAGGCATCCAAAGAACCTCCAGAGACACTTCCTGCACCGATGAGAGTATGAATTTCATCAATAAAAAGAACAGCATTTTTGTCTTTTTCAAGATCAGTTAAAACCGATTTAAGACGTTTTTCAAAGTCCCCTCTATATTTTGTACCTGCAATTAATACACCAACATCTAACGAATAAATTGTCGTTTGCTTTAGGACATCAGGAACCTGGCCATCAACGATTCTTTTAGCAAGCCCTTGAGCAATAGCGGTCTTTCCAACTCCGGCTTGTCCAACAAATAGAGGATTATTTTTTCTACGTCTCGACAAAACTTGGACTGTTCTCAAGACCTCTTCTTCCCTTCCAAGCAATGGATCAATTTCACCTAATCTAGCCTTTTCACAAAGATTGCTGGTAAAGGTTTCAAGTGAAGAAGGTTTTGATGACTTCTCAACTTCAACTTTTTTAGTTTCTTCAGGTGGAGTATCAGCTAATTGAGAAGAAATCCCTTCCATTACATCCAGCCTAGAAATATTATTTAGCTTAAGCATATATACAGCATGTGATTCTTTTTCAGAAAAAATACTAACAAAAACATTCATAGCATTGACAGAATTTTTTTGCGCAGATTGCGCTTGATAAACACTGCGCTGCAAAACCCTTTGAAAGCCAACTGTTGGAACAATATCAATTTCTGCATCTTCAGAAATAATAGGTGTATGAGAATCTATATACTGCTCGAGCTCTGCTCTCAGCTCATCAATATTTACTCTTTTCTCTCTTAGAAATGCAATTACCTCATCCATATTAAGAAGAGCCAATAAAAGATGCTCAACAGTAACAAACTCAAGGCGACGATTTCTCGCCTCAGTCATTACCATGTTTATTTCTTGCTGCAGACCTTGTTCAATCATAGAATATTATTTAACTTTAACTTTAAGCTCAATTTTAACATCTCTAAAACAAATTTGATTCAAAAAAAAATTCAGTTTATGTGGTTAATTATCTTTCTTAATTAACCTCAACCTACTTTCAAAATCTTCACGATTATGATAGCCACCGCAAAGTTGTCGATATCCAGTTAATGAAGATCGCGCATGAAGCACTCTCCAGTTATCAAAAGTTAAAACTTTACCAGGTTCCAACATAAACTGAAATTGGCGATTTTTATCATTAGCAAAATTATGAAAAACCTTGTAAGCCTCATAAAATTGATGCATTGATTTATTATCGAGTCTAAATGGCGCTCTGTCATGATTATTAAAACTGACTTGAACAACTTTTCCCTCATTATTTAGTCTAAATAAAGGCCTCTTAGCCTCTAAATATGTATCAGTCTTAATATATCTGCCAGGTATGTTGATCTTAGAGAGTATTTTAAAAAATTCAGGATATTCAATTCTCATTTTTTCAGCAATTGCAAGCCCATCCACTAACTGATTTTCACCACCAATTGAATTTTTCTTTAAACAGTGAAGTGTTTGCAGACCTGGAGCATCATGAACATAGGTTCCATCAGTATGAGGTTCAATTGAAAGCGATGTGAAGGCAGTATCGTCTGGGTCTTCAAGCTTATTATCCCAAACAGAGAAACCTCCAAAAATTGAATTTCTTACATAAGCCATTCTCTCCATTAGCTCTTTTGTTGCATTAGCTGTAGCTGGTGTTTCAGTTACCAAAACAAAGCCATTTGTTTTTATGTGATTAAGCCATTTGTTTAACCCTTCATCAGCTATAAACTCATCATAAGACATTTCTGGAAAAAATTTAATATCACTAGCTGAATTCCAATATGATTTATCACTTAAAGCTTGTGCAGATGGCGAACTGACTGTTGACATAGAATGAAGCAAATCAAACGAAATAAAGCTTTCAGTATTATCTGACCACTTAACAATTATAATTTTTTTATTTTGATCAATATCTGCCCTACTTATTGAATTATCTGGCGACTCGCTAAACACATCAATTTGGCGCTGCTTTGAGTCTGGATGAAGATCAATCTCATTCTCACTATGATCTCTTAACCAGAGCCACGGAAAACTGCTAATAGTACCATTATCCCAATAAATATTTAAACCATCATTCTTAGGTTTGATTGATTGAATTGACATAATAAAAACTCCTAAAAATTAATCTAAAACTAAGCTGCTACTTCCCTGAGAACTGACATTAGTGGCTGATCCATTTTACGAGAGTACTCAATAACCTGAGATACTTTAGTTTGGGCAACATCATACGAATATGTTCCACAAACTGCCTCACCATCAATATGTATTTTAAGCATTATTGCTTCTGCCGCTAGAAACTCTTTATGAAAAAACTTTCTTAACACTTCTACTACAAATTCCATCGAAGTATAGTCATCATTTAATAAAAGGACATCATAATAGTTAGGAAGCTTAAGCTTTTGATGTGAAGTCTTTATTTCAGCCTGTGACATTTTTTATCGAATTGATTTTTTTACCAATATAATAATTGCAATTAACATTAATACCAAAGGTGGAGCGAAAGAACTAATCAATGAGCTAATATCAAAACTCAATGCTATCGCCCCACCAATTCGAGATATAAGCTCAAATGACAAGCCAATTGAAACTCCAAAAAAAATTTTTCTACCAAGAGTTGCATCTCTAGTAGATCCAAATATAAATAACATAGCTAGCAAAATCATAGCAACAAGTGTTAATGGCTTTACAAGTCTTTTATTTAACTCCACCTCAAATATATTAGCCCTTAACTTATTATCTTTTAAAAATTGAATTTGCTTAATAATGCTGAAAGTTGAGAGATCTTTTGGTTCTTTTTCAAGACTATCAATTAAATCTTGATCAAAAGCAACTATCTTTTTGTATAAATTACGCTCTTTTGTATTAATATCTTCAAAAATATTCCTAGAATTTATGGAGAAAATATTTGTCAAATCCATTTCAAGTGTTTGACCATCAAATATTGCACTTTCAGACTCAACAATTCTCTCAACTTTATTAGAATTATTAACTTCAATAACTGTTATTCCATTAAATAAACTTCCATCAACATTATTTTCTACATTGATAAAGCTATCTCCATCCCTAATCCAAAATCCATCTTGGCTTTTTGACAAAGTATTTTGACCTAAAGCTTTAGCTCGTTGAATTTCAGCATAATTAGTTAGAATTGGTGCGATTGCTTCACCAATAACAATTACTACAGTTAAGAAAATAAGTGCATTTTTAAGAGTAACCCAAGTAATTTTCAAAATAGAAATACCTGAGGCCCTTAAAATAATCAACTGGCCAGTCGTTGCAAGATGCCCCATACCTAAAACACATCCAAGTAGTATTACTGGAGAGACTTGTTCATATGCCACTTCTGGCATCTGCAATATGATATATTTAATCGCTTCAAGAATCGTATAGTCAAGAGTTCCAACACTATTAAGCTCAGATAAAAAATTAAAAAAACCATAAATACTTAACCAAACTAAAAGAACAACTAGTGAATAAGTTAAAAGAGTTTTAGCAATGTAACGATCTTTAATTTTCATTAAAATAACAACTATAAATAAATAATTTTCAACTGCAAGTTTTCATTATGCCAAACATACATCATCATAAAATCCTAATTCTAGATTTTGGCTCTCAGTACACACAGTTAATTGCACGAAGGATAAGAGAGATTGGGGTATATTGCGAACTACTTCCTTATGATGTTAGTCCACATTTTATTGAAAAATTCAATCCCAGTGGAATTATTCTTTCTGGAGGTCCTGACTCTGTAAAAGATAAAAAATCAGCAAGAGCTCCCAAAATTGCATTTGATCTTGAAGTTCCCATTTTAGGAATTTGTTATGGCATGCAGACAATGGCGATTCAGTTAGGAGGAGATGCAAAAAGTGCAGAAAAAGCTGAGTTTGGTTTTGCCAAAATTCGTGCTAGAAATCACTCTAAACTCTTGACTGAAATAAATGATGAGACAAATTCTGATGGTAATGAATTTCTTAATGTCTGGATGAGTCATGGTATTGAAGTGACAAAGTTACCACCTGGATTTGAACTTATTGCATCCTCTGATAACTGCCCTATAGCTGGTTTTGCAAATCATGAAAAAAATTATTACGGACTTCAATTTCATCCTGAGGTCACTCATACAAAAAAAGGGATCCATATTCTTGAAAGATTTATTACTGATATTTGTCAATGTGAAAAAAAATGGACTACAGAGAGTATTATTGAAAATCTTATTAAAAAAATTAAAGTCCAAGTTGGTCAACAAAAAGTTCTATTAGCTCTTTCTGGTGGTGTTGACTCTTCTGTGGTAGCTGTTCTTCTTCAAAAAGCTATTGGCGATCAACTTACATGCGTTTTTGTTGATAATGGATTACTAAGGCTCAATGAAGGTGACGAAGTAATGAATACCTTTAGTGAAAACTTGGGAGTGAAAGTTATTAGAGCTAATGCTCAGAAGTATTTTTTTAATGCATTGTCAAATGAAAGCAACCCTGAACTTAAAAGAAAAATTATAGGGAATGCATTTGTTGAAATTTTTAAAGAAGAGTCTGAAAAATTAAAAAATGTTAATTTTCTAGCTCAAGGCACTATTTATCCTGATGTTATTGAATCAGCAGGTGCTGCATCAGGCAAGGCTAAAGTAATTAAATCTCATCATAATGTTGGTGGTCTTCCAGAAGACTTACAATTTGAGTTAGTTGAGCCACTCAAGGAGCTATTTAAGGATGAGGTAAGAGAAATAGGATTAAAGCTTGGCCTTCCTAAGAAAATGCTTTATCGCCATCCATTCCCTGGGCCAGGACTTGGTGTAAGAATTTTAGGGCCAATTAAAGAAGAGTTTGCTGAGATTCTCAGGAAAGCTGATCATATTTTTATGGAAGAACTCAATAATCAAAAGCTTTATGATGCAGTTGACCAAGCCTTTGCAGTCTTCCTTCCAGTTAAATCAGTAGGAGTTACTGGAGATGAAAGAAGATATGATTATGTTATAGCGCTTCGTGCTGTCCAAACAGTTGACTTTATGACTGCAAGATGGGCAAGACTTCCGTATGATTTTTTAGATCATGTTTCTAATCGCATTATGAATGAAATTTCTCGAGTCTCTAGAGTGGTCTATGATATTTCTGGTAAGCCTCCATCAACTATTGAGTGGGAATAATTTGAAAATCAATTTTTGGTTTATCACAACATTATATCCTTGAAATGTTATCAGCTTTTTTAACAGGCCTCTTTCTTGGACTTTCATTAATTGTTGCTATTGGAGCACAAAATGCTTATGTAATAAGATCAGGAATACTTAAAAATCATATATTTTATATAGCTTTATTTTGTGCAATTTCTGACAGTCTACTAATTATTCTTGGAATTGCAGGTATTTCATTTTTTTTAAAAGATTTTATTAATGAATTTTCAAACATAATTTTCGGTTTTTCTGCTGTATGGCTTTTTAGCTATGGATTATTAAGAATTCGCTCAGCATTAATTTACAATTCTATTACTGTTAATAATATCCCTAAACCAAGTAGTCTGCTAAAAGCAATCTCAATTGTAGCAGTTTTTACTTTTGCAAATCCTCATGTGTATCTTGATACAATGATTCTTATTGGATCAGTATCTCAACAATTCTTAGATATAAATAGAATTTACTTTGCAATTGGAGCTTGTACTGCTAGCTTTATTTGGTTTTTTACTATCGCCTATGGGGCTAAATTACTAGCTCCAATTATGCAAAAACCTTCGCACTGGAGAACTCTTGATCTATTGATAGCATTAATTATGTTTGTGATTGCTTTTAATCTTGCTTCGCAAGGTAATTGGATTTGAAAATATGTTTTGGAAAAATTAATCTATGAGTAAAGATGAAAAATGGATGCAAATTGCCTTAAATGAAGCTAATTTAGCTATGGAAGAAAATGAAATTCCAGTTGGTGCAGTCCTTGTTAAGAATGATAGATTAATTGCCCAATCGCACAATCAACCAATCAAAACAAATGATCCTACTGCTCATGCTGAAATCCAACTTCTCAGAAAAGCTGGTGTACAACAAAAAAATTATAGATTAATCGGGTCTACGATTTATGTAACTCTTGAACCATGTACTATGTGTTTTGGTGCAATGATTCACGCTCGCATTGAAAGAATTGTATTTGGTGCATCGGATTTTAAAACTGGAGTTTGCGGGTCATGCATTAACCTTAATAAAGAAAACTTTTTTAACCACAAGATTTCTATAACTGGTGGAGTTCTTGAAAACGAAAGCAGTGAGTTATTAAAATTATTTTTTAAATCAAGAAGAGATAACCAAAACTAACGTTTTAAACTGTATACATTCCACCATTAACATGGAGGGTTTGTCCAGTAATATAAGATCCGCCATCCCCTGCTAAAAATAAAACCGCATTTGCAACTTCATCAGCAGTTCCTAATCTTCCCATAGGTATCTGCGATGCTAAGGCTTCCTTTTGATCATTGGGCAAGTTATCTGTCATGTCAGTTTCAATAAACCCAGGCGCTATTGCATTCACAGTTATCCCCCTAACTCCAACTTCTCTTGCCAATGACTTTGTAAAGCCTATCATTCCTGCCTTAGCTGCTGCATAATTTGATTGTCCGGCATTTCCCATAGCTCCAACGACTGAAGTAATTGAAATAATTCTTCCTGAACGGTTTTTAATCATCCCTCTTAATACAGATTTTGACATCTTATATACTGAAGAAAGATTTGTGTCAATAATATCCTCCCATTCATCATCTTTCATTCTAAGAAGGATATTATCTCTGGTAATACCAGCATTATTAATCAGAATATCAATAGGCCCAAATTCTTCATTTACAGTCTTAACTAGACTAGCAATTTGTTCATTATCAGTTACATTTAGTTTTATACCTTTACCAGATATTTTTTTGTCAACAAAAACTTTTGAAATGTTTTCAGCGCCAGATTCAGTAGTCGCTGTTCCAATTACAGTTGCTCCATCTCTACCCAAAGTTAAAGCAATTGCTTTGCCAATACCTCTAGAAGCTCCAGTTACAAGAACTAATTTTCCATCAAGCATTTGATATCTCCTCGATTGTAGATTTTAATGAACCAACATCTATTATAGCTGAAGCACTTAAAGATTTATCAATACGCCTTGTAAGTCCTGTTAAAACCTTACCAGGTCCAACTTCAATCAGTTTCTCTACACCTGAATCTTTCATTTTATTTACAGATGAAGCCCAGAGAACTGGCATATGAAGCTGCTCCACTAACTTAGCCTTTATATCTTTTATATCTCCTGCATAATCTGCATCAACATTATGGATCACTTTAACATTTACAGCCTTAAGATCAACAAACTCTATATAAGTTTTAAATTTATCTGCGGCATCTTTCATTAGGGAACAATGAGATGGAACACTAACTGGAAGAACCAAAGCACGCTTCGCTCCAGCTTCTTTCATAAGTTCACAAGCATGGGCAACTGCATCTTTTTCACCAGCAATTACGACCTGGCCTGGAGAATTAAAGTTAACTGCTTCAACTACACCCTTCTCACTAGCTTTTTGACATATTTCAATAATTAGAGCATCTTCAAGTCCGAGTATTGCTGCCATTGAACCTGTCCCAGTTGGAACAGCAGCTTGCATTAACTCACCTCTTTTTCTAACTAATTGAATCGCATCATAAAAACTCATAGCACATGATGCTACTAATGCAGTGTATTCCCCTAAACTATGTCCAGCCATAGAAATAGGAGACAGGTTAGTCTCTTGTGACAACACTTTATAAGTTGCATACCCCGCAGCAAGCATAACAGGCTGGGTGTTTTCAGTAAGATTAAGCGCCTCTTGATCTTGATTTAGAATCTTCCAGAGATCAACACTAATAGAGTCACTTGCCTCCTGAAAAACTTCACCTACAACTGAAAAGTTGCTATGTAGATCAGACAACATTCCTAGAGATTGTGATCCTTGACCGGGAAAAACGATTGAATATTTCATAATGAATTAAATTATAAATGAGATTATTAATAAAAAAGCGCCTGAAGGCGCTTTTTTATTAATAAATATCTAACAATTATGCAGTTTGAATTGAGACATATTGACGATTAAATTTGCCTTTCTTTTCAAATTGGACTTTTCCATCAGCAACTGCAAATAATGTATCGTCTTTCCCTTTCTTGACATTAGTTCCAGGATGGAACTTTGTACCTCTTTGGCGAACAAGAATATTTCCTGCAAGAACTGCTTGACCACCAAAACGTTTAACACCAAGTCTTTTAGATACCGAATCTCTACCGTTATTAGTACTACCGCCAGCTTTTTTATGTGCCATAGATTACTCCTTATGCTTTAATTTTATCGATCTGTACTTCTGTGAACAACTGACGATGTCCTTGTTGCTTCATGGAGTGCTTACGACGTTTAAATTTTAGAATATGTACTTTTTTACCTTTACCCTGAGAAATGACTTTAGCTTCGACAGTTGCCTTTGCAACGAGCGGCGAACCGACCTTAACTTTGTCACCATCTGCAACCATCAACACCTCGTCAAAGGTAACTTTCTTTCCAGGCTCGACTTCAAGCTTTTCAATCTTTAGTGTTTCACCTTCAGATACTCGGTACTGCTTGCCACCTGTTTTAATTACTGCGTACATAACAAATCCTAATATGATTGTTAAAAAAAAGAATGAATTATACTTGAACACTGCTCTTAATGAAAGTAGTGTTAACTAAATAAGTTATAATTCCATCTTTTAAATTAACTGAGATTAAACATGATTATTTTAGAGACCAATATGGGTGAAATTCATATTACTGTTGATGCTGAAAAGGCACCAATTACTGCCAAAAACTTCATCGATTATGTTGAAGAAGGGTTCTTTGATGGCACTATTTTTCATAGAGTGATTCCAAACTTTATGATTCAAGGTGGTGGTATGACAGAAGACATGGTCCAAAAGACGACAAAAGCTACAATTGAGAATGAAGCAAAGAATGGCTTAAAGAATGTCAAATATAGTCTTGCTATGGCTAGAACAATGGCTCCACACTCTGCTAGTTCACAGTTTTTTATAAATACAAATGATAATCAGTTCCTAGATTTTCCTGGACAAGATGGCTGGGGATACTGCGTCTTTGGTGAGGTTATCGCTGGTCAAGATATCGTTGATAAGATTGAAAAAGTAGAAACAATCAACCTTGGAGGACATGCTGATGTCCCAGGCGAAGCTGTTATTATTACAAAGGCAACGATACAAGATTAATTTCATTGCGCTAGATAAATTCTAACGCTAATAAAATATGCTGAGTACATTAATCATTTCTGACCTCCATCTAACCAATGTTGAGCTGGATAAGGTCAAGCTGTTTGAAAATTTTTGTAATGAGCATGCCTCAAAAGTTGATCAACTTTTTATCTTAGGTGATCTTTTTAACTCTTGGATTGGGGATGATGTATCCCTATCAAGCTATAAAGTGATCACATCGATACTTAAAGATCTTTCAGAAAAAACAAATGTTTTTGTGATGGCTGGTAATCGTGATTTTTTACTATCAAAAAATTTTGAAAAAGAATCTGGTTGTCAGTTAATCAAAGAACCATTTGAACTCGAGCATAACTCAAAAAAATACCTTCTAATCCATGGAGATAGCCTTTGTACTGACGATATTAACTATCAAAAATTAAAAAAGGTTCTCAGAAGCCCTATCATTCAGTTCATTTTTTTAAATTTATCAAAAAATACTCGCCTTAAGTTAACAGGACAACTGCGAAAGAAAAGTATTGAGGCCCAGGCTTATAAATCTGAAAAAATTATGGATGTTAATCAAAATACAACCGATTTATTGATGTCCAAATACCCTGGCTATGATCTCATTCATGGGCATACGCACAGACAAAATACCCATAATGATTCCAATTACACTAGGCATGTTTTAGGTGACTGGTCGACTCAAAAAGGTAATGCAATAAAGTTAGATAACAAGCTAGAGTGGCTTGAAATCAATTGATCTCTCAAACAAATTACTTGAAATAACCTTCAGCTTAATCTCCTCTTCTAACTCAACTTTTGATTTGAATTTGACTTGAGCAATCATTGCAAGCTCAGGAATTAATACAGAAGCCTTCTGGCCTTTAACTTCAACAATGACGCCCTCTCCTTCCCATTGTTTATTTTGTTTGAAATAAACACACCTGAAGTGCTCAACACTCTGCCTAGTGGCTTTATTGATTTTTGAAACTGACGCATTGACCGCTTTAATTCGCTCTTTGATGTCAGTCTCATTTAGTAAATCATTCTTACTAATAAATCTAACTAATTGTTGCTGAACAAGCAAATCAAGATAACGCCTCATCGGGCTTGTTACCCTTAAATAAGCCTGTAAACCTAATCCTGAGTGTAACGAGTGCTTCACAGATAATTTAGATCTATTGAACCCTCTTGCAGCCTCAAAAGCTTTTGAAGGAGAAAGCTTATTAATATTATTAATAACTTTATCACTGAAATTTCCTGGCTCTTGCGATAGATATGGCATTGATATACTATTCTCAATTGAAAACTCTGCAATGACTCGCCCCGCAAGAATCATCATCTCTGAAACCAAATTTCTGCTCTCACTATCTTTTTGAGGAAAAATATGAACCTTACTATCTTTAAGCTTTATATCAGTATTTGGAAGATTGAGTTGGATCGCGCCATTACCATCTCTATAGGCTTTATGAGCTTTTGCGATTTCATTTAATGCTGCTAAAGTGCTATTTGAATTGATTTCCTCATCAGCTTCCTCATAGCTCATTTTTGTCACTTTAATTTGACTTAAGTAAATTTGTATATCATTGACTTCAAATTCATTGAGCAAGAACCCAATCGAAATAGCGTTTGATAAATGATTAGCTCCGAGTGAACAAGCCTCTGAAAGCATTGGGGGAAGCATGTGAAAAATTTGATCTGGAAGATAAAGATTAGATATCCTTTTCCTTGCGAAAATATCAAGCTCACTATCAATATCTACAAAACTTGCTACATCTGCAATATGAATCCAAACTCTGTCTCCATCGATACTGATTGCATCATCTGCATCACTGGAATAGCTATTATCAATTGCAAGACATGTCAGGTGGGTTAAATCTTTTCTGTCTACCTTGACTGCGTCAAACTCTAAATCTTCATCAGAATAAATTTTATTTCTCTGAGGGTAGGGATTATTGAGCTCTGACCAATAATTGATATTAAGAAGTAATAAGTGGGCATTTTCTGGTAAATTTTCGATTGATAAAGCACTCATTACCTTAGAGTGCTTTGACTGATTTAGGGCGACCTGCTCTACCTCATTAATCCAAAAAATATCATCATCATCAAATAAATTATTTTCTAGGTTTTTAATACACCTATTTAGGCTTTCTTGTTCTAGTGCTTTATCTTTTCTTTGATTCTTAATTGATTGAATTTGCTCTGGAGTTCTAAGAACCAATAAATCCTGATTCCAGTAAAAATATAAACTATCTTCACTCATCAAGTAAACATACCAGGCATTTTGTGGGGTAAAGTCATCGAAAAGCCATTCAGTAATCTCCTGAAGTGGCAATGACTCAGCATCCAAATCGAACAAAATTGAAGCATCTACATCAGGGCAATCTTGGTTGATTGTATTAAATTCAGGATGAATAAGACGAAAATCTTTCTCTCTTACTTTCTGGCTAGTGCCATCTGAAAAAGTGATCTCATATTTATGCGTTGTTGCAGAGACCACTTTTGCTGGTTTGCTTTTATATGCTACAAGTGCCCCTATTTTTGACAAGGATCTCTCCAATTTGAAGATTTAAACTATATAAGAAATTAACTAGGAATCAGTTTGCTTCTCTTTAATGTGCTTACTGAGCATTAATACTGTAATGATGATTAAAACTAAAGTAAGCCCTAAGGTACCAAACAATTTAAAGTTCACCCAAGATTCTTCTGAGCTTTGAGCTATTAAGCAAAGGCTTTCAAGCGGGCTCAGGCTACAGTCTAAATTCTTCAGATCTATCTTAGGATCAACTATTGAACCACTATTTAAGAATAGATTTCTCGCGCTGAGAGCTGTATTGACAAAAAAAGCGTTAATGATGGCAATAATAATAAATCCCAAACTCCAAAACCAAGTTAAATTAACCCATGTGTTTCTGGGCAACTGAAGCTCCTTTCCCATCATTCTTTCAAGTAAAGTTTTACTCCCTACATAGTTACTTCCAATCAAAACTAAAGCAAAAATTACATAGAGAACACTCACCTTCCACATTACAAATGCTGGATCTCTGAGAACGATACTAATCCCTCCAAAAACCACAAGAAGAGCAAAAGTGAGAACCTGTGATGTAACAAATTTTCCAGTTGTTACCCTTGAGTACATAATTTGAACAAATGTAGATGCAATCATTGCGTAAATTGCTGCATAAAGTCCATAGTACTTATAAACTATGAAAAATAGAACGATAGGGCCAAAATCTAATAGAAACTTCACTTCAATTTACTCCGCATGCTCTTTTGAGCAGTAATTTTTACCATTTTTAGTAACAACATCAGACTCAGGAACATGAGTATCACAAATGACACAGGCAACCATTTTTTGACCAGCGCCTTTTTGAGATGATCGATTTGAGTTTGAACCCTTTAACCTTTTAATAAGACTAAACCCAGTCCAGCCTAATAACAAAACCAATATTAATTTAATGATCAAAGAAATATCCTTAATAATTGCACTTTAAAATAGTAAATTTTACAGAATTATTTTGCACTCTGAAAGAAAGGCTATATTTATGAAAAGTGAAATTTACCAAAGTCAAACTGGATCTCAAATTAATCTCTACAGTCTTATTCCAAATAGTGAGGTAAGGGCGATCATACATATTTCTCATGGAATGGTTGAGCATGCCCTGAGGTACAAAAGGTTTGCAAATGAACTCTGTAAATCAGGCTATGCAGTCTACACTCATGATATGAGGGGTCATGGTCAGACACTAGCTCATGATGCGCCTCAAGGCGTATTTGCCAAGTTAAACGGCTTTGAGTTAATCCTAGAAGATCAAAATGAAATAGTAAAGCTGGCAAAAAAAAGACACCCTAATAAACCCGTCATTTGCTTTGGGCACTCTCTTGGCTCCATTATTAATTTGAATTTTGCTCTAAAATATCCTGAGCAAGTTAGTGCAATAGCTTGCTGGAATAGTGGAATTGAAACTGGTTTTTTGCCAAGAGCATCTAGAGTTATTCTATCTCTCGAATCAATTTTTAGGAAACCTCAACTACCAAGCCTCTTTGCTTGGAAGCTCTCTTTTGGGGCTTGGAATGCTAAATTTAAACCCAATCGAACTGAATTTGACTGGCTCTCACAAGATGAGAAAGAAGTTGACCTTTATATAGATGACCCCCTTTGCGGTTTTGAAGCATCCATATCAATGTGGAGGGATATCCTTGAGGGTGTTTTTTATGCAGGACATAAAAATAACCTAATAAGATTATCTAATAACCTTCCAGTTCATATTATTGGAGGTGCTGAAGACCCATGCACAAACAATGGAAGGGATATGATTAAACTTGCTACAAAACTTAAAAATCTGGGCATGAAAGATGTCACTAGTTCAATTTTAGAGGGCACTCGTCATGAAACTTTAAACGAAATCAATCGGGATCAAACTACCGCACAATTTATTGAATGGCTTAATGAAAGATTTTAAGATTTTGATAGTAGCTTCCATAACAAATGATAAAAATAATTAATATCGATAGTATATAATTTGCCGTTCTCCAAACATCTCTGCCCGGGTGGTGAAATTGGTAGACACACAGGACTTAAAATCCTGCGGAGGTTAAACTCCGTGCCGGTTCGATTCCGGCTCCGGGCACCATCTTTCTTACTTCTACAAAACCTTACCTGGATTCAAAATATTATTTGGATCAATAGATTTTTTTATCAAGTTCATTAATTCAAATTCAGACTTAGAGCTGTATTTTTTTAATTCCTCTTTTTTTGCAAGTCCAATACCATGTTCAGCGCTATGACTGCCATCAAGTTCATTAGTAATATCATAAAGGGATGTTTTTATTTCATCCTTAAGATGCAAAAATTCATTTATAGTCAATTCTTCAGGTTTAAACAAATAGTAATGAATATTTCCATCTCCTACATGTCCAAAGATGTAAGCTTTAGAATTTTTACAAAGGTCATTACATGCCTTAGTTGTTTTTTTAATTAATGCAGGCAGCATTGATATTGAGACAGATAAG
Source organism: Candidatus Pseudothioglobus sp. uisw_142 (assembly GCF_059512465.1). Lineage (NCBI taxonomy): Bacteria > Pseudomonadati > Pseudomonadota > Gammaproteobacteria > Pseudothioglobaceae (SeqCode) > Pseudothioglobus (SeqCode) > Candidatus Pseudothioglobus sp. uisw_142. The sequence goes on along the minus strand of NZ_CM183452.1, from coordinate 294,408 downwards.
TCAAAGGTAATAAAATCACCATTATTTTTAAGAAGTCCTGGTAGCGACTCACGCAAATTCCAAAACTGGGCAGCTTGAGTTTCATTTGAAGCAACAATAGCATCAATAACACTCCCATCTTCAATTGAACTTGAAATTGCATCCTCCAATAGCATCATTAAATTTTCATTTTTATAACTAGAAGAAAGCTCAATTAATGCATAGTGTTCAAAAAACCTATTAAAAATATTTTTAATTTGTAACTTGTTTAATAATAAGTCAATACAATTCTTATCAATATATTCAAATGCACTGATCCTATCTCCAGTTTTTTCTCTGAAACTCGCAAGAAGGTCAACTGTTGATTCAATATTTGGAATGGCTACAATTGAAGTGACTTTATTTATTGGAATTGGAAATAATTTAATCACTGCTTTAGTAATAATTCCTAATGTACCCTCTGAACCCAAAAATAATTGTTTAAGGTCATAACCTGTATTATCTTTTCTTAAGTTTTTGAGTGAATTAATGATTGAACCATCAGCCAAGACGACTTCAAGACCTAGAACAAGTTCTTTTGCATTACCATAACGAAGCACTCCAGTTCCACCAGCATTGGTTGCTAAATTTCCCCCAATTTGACAAGATCCTTCTGCTGCGAGGCTGAGTGGAAAGAATCGATCATCATTTAAGGCCGCATTTTGCACATTCGACAAAACACATCCTGCCTCAAGAGTCATAGTGTAATTAATTGGATCGGTATGAATGATTTTATTCATTTTTTCCAAAGATATGATAACTTCATTGCCTAGACTACTAGGAGTACTTCCTCCAACTAACCCTGTATTTCCGCCTTGAGGAACTATCGCAACATTATTTTCATTACATATCTTTAATATTTTTGAAACCACCTCGGTATTGCAAGGTTTTAAGATTAGCGGTGACAAACCATGAAATTGATTACGCCAGTCACTTAGATAGGAGTTCATATCATTAACATCATCAATAAAATTATCAATACCAACAATTGACTTTAACTGATCAAGAGTTTCATTAGAAATATTCGATTTATTCATAAATATTGTTTACATATACTTGGAATAACATAGCCTACAATTTTATACCTTTAATTAAAAACTTTCACTGATCAATATAAACGCAGAGTTTATTAAAAACCATAAAAAAATATGTTAATATTTTATTTGTCAACAATTAGTGTTGATAATTATCTTAATAACTTAAAGGGGAGTTAATATGAGTGATTCAGAGTTAATTTACGAACTCGAGGCAGATCCGCCAACTGCTGAAAAGTTCTTTGCCGCACTTCAACACGTGCTTGCAAGTTTTGTTGGTGTTATAACGCCGACCTTAATCATTGGTGGTGCACTTGGACTAGGTGAGCAAATACCTTATCTAATCAGTATGGCGCTGATGGTCTCAGGCGTTGGCACAATCATCCAAGCTAAAAAACCAATGAATGTTGGTGCTGGAATGATCTGTGTCCAGGGAACAAGCTTTGCGTTTCTTAGCTCAGTTCTTGCAGCCGGCTTTTTAGCGAAAGCACAAGGCGGTGGACCAGAGGAAATTCTTGCAATGATTATGGGTGTTTGTTTCTTGGGAGCATTTATAGAAATCGGCTTGAGCCAGTTTCTACCGCAACTCAGAAAACTCATCACACCAATCGTGACTGGAACAGTAATAACAATCATTGGAATCAGCCTCATCAAAGTTGGCTTGACTGATCTAGGTGGTGGACAGTGGTTACTAGATAATAAACCTGAGTTCTGGGGCTCATTATCTAAAATAGCACTTGGCTTTATAGTGATGATCTCAATCATTATTTTGAACCGCTCAAATAATCAATGGATCCGTTTATCTTCAATTGTTATTGGCTTAGTAATTGGATTTATTATTGCCTTAGTCATGGGAGAAGTAAATACAAGTCAAGTATTTGCTGTTCAAGAATCTATAAGCATCCCTATACCATTTAGGTATGGATTTGATTTTGATATTATTGCGTTCATACCTATTGCGCTAATATATGTCATTACAGCCATTGAATCTTCTGGTGATATAACTGCAAACTGCATGATATCCAAGCAAGATGTTAAAGGTGAGGGCTATATCAATCGAATCAAGAATGGTGTCCTAGGTGACGGAGTTAATTCTGCGATTGCTGCAGTTTTTAATACTTTTCCAAATACAACTTTCAGTCAAAATAATGGTGTGATTCATCTGACTGGTATTGCTAGTCGTCATGTAGGTGTGTGGATTGGTGGAATCTTAATACTAATGGGCTTATTTCCCCATGTAGGCTCAATATTAAGGGCACTTCCAGCGTCAGTTCTTGGCGGTGCAACTATCGTGATGTTTGGTACGGTCGCTATTGCGGGAATTAAAATTCTCTCAACAGTTGACATGAACCGTCGAAATATGTTGATCCTAGCCGTTTCATTTGGTATGGGCCTAGGTGTTCTCTTAGTGCCGCAATTTGCTGGCGCTTTAGCGAGCAATATTGGCGGTACATTCGGCAAGCTCATGGGCAGCATCTTTAGCTCGGCAATTACAACGGGTGGTTTAACTGTTTTAATTTTGAGCGCCATTATGGGCGAAAAGGTAGAAGACTAATAACTATTAGTTTTAAAAAGGCGGCTTATAGCCGCCTTTTTTTTATGAATGTTTAATTTATTTTGAAATTATTAAACTATCAATAAATTTTAGAATCAAAATAAATGCATTGCTTTTGTTCCAATATTGGAAACATTCACTCCAATCAATATGGTATATTTCGTTTTAGTGTTGAAGATTTTTGTTGAATTAAGCTCGATTTGCGCTTTACAAAAGGCTTTTATTAAAGTAAATTTGTAGCAAAAGTTTGATGTAATTTTAATCTCTTAAAACCATATAAAGGTGATCAATTTCATCTTGGTATTTTTTTTTTGTTAAAAAAGTGTTTATTTATGAGTAATACAGAACCGTTAGTAAAATTTGAAAACGTTCAAAAAAGTTATGATGGTGAGATACTAGTTGTCAAAGATTTCAACCTAGATGTTGCTCCAGGGGAGTTTGTCACTATGTTAGGACCATCAGGCTCTGGAAAGACGACCTGCCTGATGATGCTTGCAGGTTTCGAACCAACTACAAATGGAACAATTTACTTAAAAGATAAGCCGATCAATAATGTCCCTCCTCACAAAAGAGGCATTGGAATGGTGTTTCAAAACTATGCACTTTTCCCACACATGACGGTTGCTGAGAATTTGGCATTCCCACTAGAAGTTCGCAAAATGGGTAAAGCTGAGAGGGAAGCAAAGGTTAATCGTGCTCTTGATATGGTTCAGCTTGGTGATTTTGGTAATAGACGCCCAATGCAACTATCTGGAGGACAACAACAGCGTGTTGCAGTAGCAAGATCTCTCGTATTTGATCCCGATTTAGTTCTGATGGATGAGCCTTTAGGCGCCCTAGATAAAAATTTAAGAGAGCAAATGCAGTACGAAATTAAACATCTGCATGAGAGTCTTGGATTAACCGTAGTCTACGTTACCCATGATCAAACTGAAGCGCTTACGATGTCAAATCGAATCGCAGTATTTGATGATGGTGTCGTTTTACAGTGCTCTTCTCCAGAGGATCTTTATGAAAAACCTGAAAATGCTTTTGTAGCTAATTTTATTGGTGAAAATAATCGATTGATGGGAACTGTTGAATCCATTGATGGTGATAAGGCAACTGTTAAAACTGACTCAGGAGATATAGTTATAGCCTCAAAGGTTAACGTTAATAAGGCCGGTGACCGAGCTACCTTATCGTTAAGACCTGAAAGAATTATGGTTTCTCCTTCTAAAGGTAAAACCCCAAATACGTATTCAGCCAAGGTAGAAGAATTAATCTATCATGGTGACCATATTCGCACACGCTTTAGTGTGTGTGGACACGACGATTTTATCGTCAAAATTCCAAATTCAATTGATAATGTGACCCTCAAAGAAGGTAAACAAGTTGATATCGGTTGGATGTCGGAGGATTGTCTAGCTTTAGATGGATAAAGTCTAGATTTAACATAAGGAGAAATATAAATGAAAAATGTAATATCAAAAACTCTGGTTGCAAGTGCTATTTCAACAGCGATGTTGGCTGGTGCAGTTCAAGCAGATGTAACTTTGGTTTCTTGGGGTGGTGGCTATTCAGCTTCACAACAAAAAGCCTACGTTGATACTTATTCAAGTGGAAACGTTAACATGATCAGTTACAACGGTGGTCTGGGTGAAGTTCGTGCTCAAGTTGAATCAGGAAACGTTCAATGGGATATCGTTGACGTACTTCCATCTCAAGCTCGTACAGGTTGCGATGAAGGCCTATTTGAAGAGCTAGATAGAAGCATCTTCTTACCTGCACCTGATGGCACACCAATGGACGAAGACTTAATGGTTGACGTTCCAAATGACTGTGTTGTTCCGCAAATTTGGTGGTCATATGTTCCTTTCCACAAAGCGGATACGTTCTCTGGTGAGCAACCTTCTACTATCCAAGACTTCTTTGACGTAGAAAAGTTTCCAGGCAAGCGTGGTGTTCACACTTGGGCTAACGCTATCGTTGAGATGGCTTTGTATGCTGACGGTGTAGCAATTCCTGATATCTATGATGTACTAAGTACTCAAGAAGGACAGGATCGTGCTTTCAATAAACTTGATTCAATCAAAGACCACGTAGTATTTTGGTCTGCAGGCGCTAAGCCACTGGATCTAGTTAACTCTGGTGAGGTATCAATGTCACTAGCCTATAACGGACGTATCGGTGGTGCTGTTCTAAATGACGGTGCTGACTACGTTACTGTCTGGGATGGACAAGTTCTAGAAGAGGAATGGTTAGTGCTTATGAGTGGAGCTCCAAACAGAGCTGCAGCTCTTCACTTCCTAGTACATGCTTCAAGTACTCAGGCACAAGCAGATCAAGCTAAATGGATCAACTATGGTCCTATGCGTCCATCTGCACTTCCAGTTATGCAAGCCGGTGAGCCATGGTTCAATACTGGTGTAAATATCATGGAGCATATGCCTAATACAGATGAGCATATGAAAGGTGGTATCCTTGCTAACCCAGATTGGTGGGCAGACAATGGTCAAGCAGTAAACGACCGTTATGCAGCATGGATGGCTAATTAATTAGCTAACCCGAATACGAGTTTATATATTTAACCTCGTTGAAAACAGGTCAGTTTTTTACTGGCCTGTTTTTCTTAAAACTTAACTATAAATTTTGTACGTATTGGTGTTTATATGAGTGATAATTCCACTATAGATTCTCAGGGTCAGTTACTGACGAATGATGGTGTACCCCTCAAAGAAAGTTTAAGAAAGTCCCTGCGTCGTTCTAAAATTCGCTCGTTCCTTCTTCTATTACCCCCTCTTCTATTCCTATTAATTATGTTTGTTACGCCAATAGGATCCCTACTATCAAGAAGTATTGATGATATAAACATAAATAAAGTACTCCCTCAAACATTTGCTCAGTATGAATTATGGGAAGACAAATCTATAATTCCTAGTGAAGAAATGTTTGCTGCAGTCATAAATGACATCAGAATCACTCACAAATTAAAAAACAGTGAAGGAAAAAATATTGGTAAGAATCTTCTGGGTCAATCCGGCACTCGGATGACTTATGAATTTTCTGGTTGGCGAAGCTTATTATTAAAGACTGTCAAAGAAGCTATAAAAGTTGACAAGAGATCCAAAGAAGAAATCAAGCCCTATAAATGGGAAGCACCTTACAAAGAAAAAATGATCAAGAGAGATAAACGCTGGGGTAAGGTTGAATTCTGGCAGTCACTCGGTGCAATGAAAGACCCTTATACTATGGGATATTATCTTAATGCAGTCGACTTAAGATATGATGCAAATAAAAATATTATCGAAAAGAAAGAGCATTTAAAGATTTATAAAACGATTTGGATGAGAACGCTTCAAGTCAGCTTAATGGTAACCATTTTTTGTTTACTTCTTGCCTATCCAGTTTCGTATTTACTTGCTACACTCCCAATGCGAACATCAAATCTTCTGATGATTTGTGTTTTGATGCCTTTTTGGACATCACTACTCGTCAGAATTGTTGCTTGGATGATTATGCTTCAGCAAAATGGTGTTGTAAATGATACGCTTATCACTATCCTTCCATGCTTTGAGGGCATGGTCAATCTTCCATTTTTTGGAGAAACTAATATTGATCTTTGCTTTAGTGATGAAGATCGAATTCCTATGATGTATAACTTTACTGGAACCATTATAGTAATGACGCAGGTACTTCTGCCATTTATGATTCTTCCAATTTATAGCGTGATGAGGGGAATCCCTCCAAGCTATATGAAGGCAGCTCAAAACCTTGGGGCAACCCCTACCAGGGCTTTTATTCGTGTTTATATGCCTCAATCGGTTCCAGGTATTGGTGCTGGATGCATATTAGTCTTTATTGTTGCGATTGGCTACTATATAACTCCAGAGTTAGTCGGTGGAAAAGATGGCCTGATGATAGGTAACTTTGTTGCCCGAGAAATGCAGACAACACTGAATTGGGGTCTTGCAGCTGCTATGGGAGCACTTCTTCTTGCTGCAGTTTTGATTCTATATTGGGCTTATGATCGACTAATTGGAATTGATAATTTAAAAATGGGTTAACTATGAAATTTCCTTCTTACATAACGCCTCGAGAAAAACTTTGGTTCTATACTTATAGGACATTTTGTGGGTTGGTACTATTTTTCCTTGTAGCGCCTCTCATTGTTGTCATTCCGCTCTCATTTACGAATTCTGTTTTTTTACAATTTGTGCCAGAAATGAAAATCTTTAGTTTTGACACTTGGTCTTTTAATTTTGAAGGTTATGGAACTCGATGGTATAAGGAGCTACTTGGCATTTGCAGTGCAAACTCAGGAACAACGGTGTGTACAGATCGGTGGATGATTGGTTTTAAAAATAGTGCTATCATTGCTGTGTTCGCCACCTTCTTTGCAAGCGTATTAGGTACACTTGGAGCGCTTGGTTTATCTAATCGACATATGCCTTTTAACCGTTTAATCATGGCGCTCATGATCTCTCCAATGATTGTTCCTCTAATCATTACTGCTGCGGGTACTTTTTTCTTTTTTGCTAAAGTAAACCTCGTTGCTACGCTTCCAGGACTGATTATTGCGCATACGATCTTGGGCATACCTTTCGTAGTAATAACGGTTACAGCTTCACTTGCCGGTTTTGATAATAATCTAATGCGAGCAGCTTCTAATTTAGGTGGCTCACCACTTCGAAATTTTTTCAAGATACAAGCTCCACTCATTGCACCAGGTGTTATATCAGGCGCCCTCTTTGCATTTATTACTTCCTTTGATGAGGTGGTCATTGTGCTCTTTGTAGGTGGTCCAGATCAATACACGCTCCCGAGACAAATGTGGTCTGGAATTCGTAATGAAATCAGCCCTACAATTCTTGCTGCAGCGACTATTCTAGTCATATTTTCTATTTTATTACTTTCAACACTTGAGATGCTTCGTCGCCGATCAGAAAGAATAAGAGGTATCACACCGCACTAACATTTGCTTTCTTGCAATGAGTAATTTGCTTTAATGTATAGTTTGTTAGATGAACTCCAAGGAAATTGTTAATAATCGTGAAAGACTTCTTGTCTTAGCTGCCTGCCTTTTAATTACTTTTTGTATGGGGACTGTCCATGCTTTCAGTACACTCATACAAAATATTGAAATGCAGACAAATGTTGGCCGAATGGCCTCTAGTCTAGTCTATTCAACTGCCCTTATTAATGTGACACTGGCTGTTTACGTTGGTCATATTCTTTATCGTAAATTTTCACCTCAAGTGCTCATATTTTTCATAGCAATCCTGCCAATCATTGGGCTATTGATTTCAAATTCAGAAAGCTGGATAGGCTGGATTATTGGATATGGTATTTTCTTTGGCTTCTCCAGTGGTTTAGGATATGGACTTTCCTTATATATCGTCTCTTCAGTTACTGAGAATGAGAAATTGGGTTTTGCATTAGGATTAGTTACTGCTTCATATGCATTCGGCGCTGTCATCTTTTCAATGCTATACCCTTTCTTATTTGATCATTTAGGTTTTAAGGATGGATATATTTGTGGATTGTTGATTCTTTCATCCATTGTTTTTATTGGTTTAGTATTGTTTTCAACTTCAAGAGTGAAGTTAATACAAGAATCATCAACAAGTCAACAAAAAGACTTCAATGAAGTCAAAATATTAAAACTCTGGCTAGGTTATTTTTTAGGAGTATTCGCAGGCCTGATGATCATTGGGCATGCAGTCCCAATGATAAGCTCTTTTGGGGGCTCAACATCGACTTCCATTACAGCCATCACCTTAATGACTCTTGGAAGTGGGATTGCGGGTATTTATGCAGGCTGGTTAGTCGATCGATTTGGCTGTAAGCGCCCTCTGCTTGCTATACTTCTGATTAATACTGGAGCTATACTGGCTCTTTCAATAATGACAAATATTAGTCTATTATTAATACTATTAGTTCTAATAGCGTCATTATATGGAGCAGTTATTGCAATATATCCAACACTTGTCAGTCACATTGTAGGAAGCAACCTTTCAGCAGCAGTTTATGGAAGAGTATTTACAGCATGGGGTACTGCAGGTCTAATATCACCCTCTCTTGCTGGATGGCTCTTTGAAAAAAATAACAATTATGATGCATCAATTATATTTACCTTGAGTATTTCTATTGTTGCTATACTGATTATTTGGACTATGAAATATAGCGTTAAGGATTAAATGAAATGCTTTGAAAGAGGCCACCAAAAAATTATGATCCAGAATATAATTAAACTTATTTATTTCAATAATTGATCATCATGAAAAAACATATTATTTCAACTGACAAAGCCCCTGCTGCGATAGGTATTTACTCGCAAGCAGTTGCTATTAACGGCGGAACAACAATTTATCTTTCGGGACAAATTCCTCTTATTCCAGAGACAATGGAAATTGTTGAAGGAGGCATTGAAGAACAAATTCATCAAGTTTTCAAAAATCTTAAAGCCTTGTGTGAAGCATCAAAAGGAAGTCTAAGTGATATCGTTAAATTGAACATTTTTTTAACAGATCTAAGTAATTTTGCCGCTTTGAATGAGATTATGGAAACTTATTTCTCTGAGCCTTATCCTGCAAGAGCAGCGATTGGAGTGAAAGAACTCCCTAAAGGTGTTGGTGTAGAAATGGATGGCGTTATGGTTATTAGTTCGGACTCTTACAGCTTCTAAATTTATGCCTTCAATCTCTGATCCAATCATCTCGATTAAAGGATTAGGGAAGAAAACCTCTGACAGATTAAATCAGCTAGGAATCCATACCCTTGAGCATTTAGTTTTTCATCTCCCTAACCGTTATCAAGATAAGACATCAATCACGCCTCTTTCAAATGCAAGCATAAATGCTGAGATATTAGTTGAACTGAATATTGATCGAATTGAGGTTGTTCCCTCTAGAAATAGACAACTTCTTTGCTACCTGTCTGATAATCAAAACCAGAGATTACTTTTACGGTTTTTTCATTTTACCCAATATCAAAAACAGGCCTTTGTTCGTGGGGAAACTATACAGTGTTTTGGGGAAGTCAAAATGGGCCGTCAAGGCCTAGAAATGCATCATCCAGAATATCGCATTGTTTCACAAAATCAAACCCCTCTCTTAGAGCCAACCCTCACCCCAATTTACCCTCTATGCTCAGGAGTTAGTCAAAATAAAATGAAGCAATGGGTTAATCAATCCCTTGAAGTTTTAAAAATGAGTGTGCTTGATGATTATTTTGAAACAATAACTCACCAGTCAATGCCAAATCTAAAGGATTCTCTACTTCTTCTTCACCATCCTGATAAAAATGAAAACTTGATGCAGATTGAAGCCTTTAAACATATCTCTCAGCAGCGCTTAATTATTGAAGAGTTGGCAACCCATCAGCTTAGTCTATTAAAAACTAAGAAAGCTAGAAAAAGCAAAACAACTAATAAATTTAAAATCAAAAATAATTTACATAATAACCTCTTAATTTCCCTTAATTTTGATTTAACTGAGGCACAATCCCGCTGCATCAGAGAAATTCATGAAGATCTATCAAATACTGAGCCTATGCTTAGACTCCTTCAGGGAGATGTAGGGTCAGGTAAAACTATTGTTGCAGTTTTTAGCCTGATTCAAGCTGTTGAGAATAATTTCCAGACTGCAGTGATGGCCCCAACTGAAATCCTAGCTCGTCAACATCTTCAAAATTTTACTGAATACTTGAATCCTTTAAGTATTCAAATTGCATTTCTTTCTGGCTCTCAAAATACCCAGGAAAGAAGAGAGCAACTCGAGCTGATTGAAAGTGGCAAAGCAAAAGTTATTATCGGCACTCATGCTTTATTTCAAGAAAGTGTCAATTTTAAAAATTTATCTTTAGTCATTATTGATGAGCAACATAAATTTGGCGTTCATCAAAGGCTTTCGCTTTCTCAAAAAGCCAACAAAACACCACATCAACTTGTTATGACTGCAACCCCTATCCCAAGGTCACTCACAATGAGTGCTTATGCTGACCTAGATACATCAGTTATAGATGAGTTACCTCCAGGTCGTCAATTAGTGGAGACAGTTGCCTTAAGTAACTCTAGAAGAGATGAGCTCATTGAAAAAATTAGAAAAATATCAGATGATGGCCGTCAAATCTACTGGGTCTGCACGCTAATAGAAGAATCAGAGGCTCTTAGGGCAGAATCTGCAGAAAAAACATTTGACTACCTATCCTCAAATCTTCAAGAATTAAAAGTTGTTATGATTCATGGCAGATTAACTAAATCAGAAAAAGAAGTCATAATGAAAGACTTTGAACAAGGAGAAATAAATCTGCTTGTTGCCACCACTGTGATTGAAGTTGGCGTTAATGTTCCTAATGCAAGCCTAATGATCGTTGAAAATTCAGAGCGTCTTGGTCTAGCTCAGCTGCATCAACTTAGGGGTCGTGTTGGAAGGGGCTCAGAGAAGAGTATATGTATTTTGATGTATCAATCGCCACTGAGTGAGGGTGCTAAAAAGAGACTCGAAGTTCTGCGTCAAAGTAATGATGGTTTTATGATTGCTCAAAAAGATCTTGAGCTTCGTGGTCCTGGGGAGATTCTTGGAACTCAACAAACTGGTATAGCATCAATGAAGATTGCTAATATAGTTAGGGATGCCTACCTATTGAAAGAGGCTGGGTACTATTCTGCCAAAATGCTAGAGGCGAGCGAACAAAACCAAAGCGAGCTTATCAATCGATGGATTGATGAAGAAAAAACACACTATTTTGATGCTTAAATAATTTTAGAATTTTATAAAATATAAGACTCTTGTAAAATATCTACCATATGTTTAATCCAGACAAATTTAAATGGCGGGTTTTTGACCCTAAAGAAAACATACCTGAAGATGTCAGCAGATGGTTGCTAGATAGTCAATCCTTAACGCATAAATTAAAAGAAAAGTACGATGACTTTAGAGTAAACGTTCTTTCACAAGAACAAAACAGTCCATATGAATGTGAATTAAAGCTTCTGGGCTCAACAACTAATCTAACAATTATTGTTAGAGAGGTTGAGCTCCTAGGATCCGAAAGACCGGTTGTAAATGCACGCTCACTTATTCCTTTAACAGATGATACAAAAGATATTTTAAAAATTGGCTCTAGGCCTCTAGGGGAAATTTTATTTAATGATCCAGAAATTAAACGTGGTCATCTTGAGGTAGGAAGTTTTAATAATTCATGGGCCAGGCGCTCAACGTTTACAATTAGCAAAACAAATTTACTTGTAACAGAGATTTTTTTGGAGTCATTATATGCGTGATAATTTATTTAACGCTAATATCGATATTGCTGATTTTCGTTTTGATAAAGAGGTTGTTGAGGTTTTTGATGATATGGTTAGAAGGTCAGTTCCTGGCTATGATTCGATGATTCAAATGATTGGCCTTATTGCTAGAATGTATGGTCAAGATAATACAAATTATTACGATCTAGGATCATCTACAGGCGCTATTTCACTGGCAATAGCTCTAAATAATAAGCATCAAAAAAATACATTTTTTGCGATCGATAACTCAGAAGAGATGGTCAGTAAATGTAAACAGAACCTAGAAAGTAAAATTGATAATTTACAAGCAACCTGTGCTGACATTAACCAAATTCATATAGAAAATGCGTCAATAGTCGCTTTAAACTTAACACTTCAGTTTATTGATGTTAAGGATCGCTCTAATCTAATCAAGAAAATTTATGAGGGATTAAACCCTGGTGGGGTGTTAATCATAAGTGAAAAAATTCATTTTGAGGATAAAGAAACCCAAGATCAAATTACAAATCTTCATATTGATTTTAAAAAAGAGAATGGGTACAGTGAATTAGAAATTGCCAATAAACGACAAGCTATTGAAAATGTTCTTATCACTGATACAAAGGCAATACATATTGAACGCCTTAAAGATTCTGGTTTTAAAGACACTAGCTGCTTCTTTCAGTGCCTTAACTTTGTTTCTTTTTTATCTGTAAAATAATTAAAGTTAATTTAGCCTTAAAGCGCGGTACTCCATGTTATTAATGATCGACAACTACGACTCATTTACCTACAACTTAGTTCAATATTTCGGTGAACTCGGTCAAGACGTTGTTGTCCACAGAAATGATCAACTCTCAGTGAGTGAGATTCAGAAATTAAACCCACAATATATTGTTATTTCACCAGGCCCTTGTACACCTAACGAAGCAGGAATTTCATTGGAATTAATTGAAAAGCTGGCTGGCAAATATCCAATACTTGGAGTTTGCTTAGGATTCCAAGCAATAGTTCAATCCTTTGGTGGAAAAATTATTGGTGCCCAGAAAATTATGCATGGAAAGGTATCGCCAATTCATCACACCTCAAAAAGCGTCTTTAAAGGTTTAAAAAATCCACTCAACGCAACTCGATATCACTCCCTTGTTGCTGAAAAAGAGTCTTTACCAGATTGCTTTGAGGTGACCGCATGGACTAATAAAGAATCTGGCGAAATTGAGGAAATAATGGGGGTTAGACATACCAGCTATCCAATTGAAGGGGTTCAATTTCATCCTGAGTCAATTCTCACTGAACATGGACACCAAATGCTTAATACTTTTTTACAGGATAATCAATAACAATGGAATTTATTCAATTTTTACAGGGTGAGTTATTACTCACAGGAACTTTATTTGCACTCATTATATTACTCATAGTAAATTTTTATAGTGAGAAATTTAGAAAGTATGAGGTAGTTGATACTAATGGAGCTGTTTCTTTAATGGATGATGATGAGCTCCTTATTTTAGATGTCAGAGAAGAAAAAGAACGTAATGCTGGATTTATTTCAAATGATATTAATATTCCTATGGGACAGGTTAAAGGAAAAATTGACTCCCTGGAAAAATCAAAAAATATCCTTGTCTATTGTAAGAGTGGAACGCGATCTGATCGTATTGCAGACCTTCTCTCCAAAAGTGACTTTCAGAAAGTTTACAGTCTTAAAGGCGGGTTTAATTCATGGCTTAAAGCTGAGCTTCCCATCGACAAGTAATCACAATGAACAATTCCCTCACTATTATTGGAGCAGGCGCATGGGGAAGCGCTCTTGCTATTGCTCTAAGTCATAAATTTGATAAGATATTTCTATTGACGAAAGATAAAGCCAGTAGCGATGTACTAGGTAAACAACATTCAGCCCTATCAAAGCCATACAATCAAAACATTTTTATTGGCTACAGCTACGAGGTCATTAATCACTCAAAGGCTGTTCTAATTGCAACACCCAGCTCTGCATTTGGCAGTGTTCTTAAGAATATTAAAGATAACGTAAATGATATACCGATAGCCTGGGTCACTAAAGGCTTTGATCCTGAAACGGCAAATCTGCTTCATGAAACCTTTAATCACTATTTGACAGGGCATCATCCATGCGTCATCTCAGGACCAACTTTTGCCGCTGAAATTGTTGAAAAAAAGCCAGCAGCAATCGTTGTTGCCTCGAAAGATAAAAAAACAAGGAATTATTGGTCAGATATTATTCAAACAGAGACCCTTCGCGCCTATACAAATTCAGATATTGTGGGTGTTCAGGTTGGCGGGTCTGTTAAGAACATTTTGGCAATTGCAGCAGGGATTGCTAGTGGGCTTGGTTTCGGTGCTAACACGCAAGCTGCATTGATTACAAGAGGCCTAGCTGAAATGACGAGGCTGGGCGTTGCATTGGGAGCAGATAAAGTTACCTTTCAAGGGCTATCAGGTCTTGGCGATCTAGTTCTGACCTGCTCAGATGATTTGTCTAGAAACCGACGATTTGGAAAAGAACTCGCTAACAACATTTCTACAGATGATGCACTCAAAAATATTAATGCTACTGTTGAAGGGTTTAAAGCACTTAAACTTGTCCTGAAGGTAGCTAGAAGTAATCAAATTGAGATGCCTATTTGTGAACAAGTTCTTCTCGTTACTGAAGGAAAGACAGCGCCTAAAGAGGCAGTTACTGAGCTCCTTCTGAGAAAGCCAAGTCAAGAATAAAAAGTTAAAAAAAATCCTATTCTTAATTATGGGCTTAACTGCTAAAACAACAAACAACTCAAATCAGATTCAAAAGCAAGATTTACGAATTCTTCTGCAGTTGTCTTCTTTTATAAAGCCTTATAAAAAAATTGCAGTTGTTGCTTTTATTGCTCTCATCATCACTTCTCTGTCCTTCCTCTTACTTGGCCAAGGAATAAAACTCTTCATTGATGAGGGCATCTATACTCTCAGCAGTAACGAGATGTTAGTTATTTTTCTTGTTCTCTTAACTCTCGTTATCGGAACTTTTATCAGATTTTATTTTGTATCATGGATTGGTGAGAGAATTAGTAATGATGTTCGCCTTGCCGTTTTTAATCATCTGCTCACGCTTCACCCTCATTACTTTGAAGTCAATCGAAGTGGTGAAATTAATGCTCGCTTAACAACGGACACTACCCTCCTTCAATCCATCTTTGGATTTTCAATTTCAATGGCATTAAGTAGTGTACTTTTATTTATTGGTGGATTGATAATGATGATTATTACCAATATAAAACTGGCTTTAATTGTATTAATAAGTGTCCCAGTCATTCTTCTCCCAATGGCTATATATGGTCGTCGCCTCAGAACCCTTTCAAGGAAAAGTCAAGACACCGTTGCAGATATTGGCACCTATGCGGGTGAGATTGTTCAAAATATTAAGATCGTGCAAAGCTTTACTAGAGAACCTGAAGAGTCAAATGCATTTAGTGTTGAGGTTGAAAGGGCTTTTTCTGCTGCCAAAAGACGAATCTTACAAAGCTCTTTACTGATAGCCGCTGCTATGATTATAGTCTTTACTGGCTTAGGAGCAATGATCTGGTTTGGCGCCAAAGATGTAATAAACGGGGAAATATCAGCTGGCGAGCTAGCATCATTTGTTTTTTATGCAATTATGGTGGCAAGATCTGTAGCCGTTATATCTGAGATTTATGGTCAGCTTCAAAGGGCTGCAGGAGCTACAGAGAGACTGCTTGAACTATTATCTGAAAAACCACAGATTACGCCTCCTGCTCAACCCAAAAAACTAGAAAAAGGAACTCTTTCATTAAGCTTTAATAATGTTAGTTTTAGTTATCCCTCAAGACCAAAGGAGGTTGCCTTAAATCAACTAAATTTTAAAGTTAATAAAGGTGAGACTGTCGCAATTGTTGGTCTTTCAGGCGCTGGAAAAACAACAATATTTGAATTACTCCAGAGGTTTTATGACCCCTCTCAAGGAAGCATTGAGGTTGGTGATATAGATTTAATAAATCTTGATCCAATGAATCTTCGTATGAATATTGGTGTGGTTCCTCAGCAGCCAACACTCTTCTCTGCAGATGTAACTCATAATATTAGTTATGGCAACCCCTCAGCTAGCAAAAATCAAATAAAGCAGGCGGCAAAAGAGGCATTTGTATTGAACTTCATTGAGCAACTGCCTGAGGGGTTTAATAGTTATTTAGGTGAGCAAGGTGTTCGCTTATCTGGCGGACAACGCCAACGTATTGCAATTGCTCGAGCCATGCTCAAAGACCCATCAATCTTACTTCTAGATGAGGCTACAAGTGCTTTAGATGCTGATAGTGAGCAAAAGGTCCAAAATGCACTAAAGAAGCTAATGGAAGGTAGAACCACACTAATCATTGCCCACAGGCTGGCAACAATTATGCATGCAGATCGTATTTTACTTATTGATCAGGGGCAACTTATTGCAGAAGGGAATCATCAGCAACTCTTAGCCAGCTCTGATCTATACAAGAGGCTTTGTGAGCTCCAATTTAATCATTAAATTAACTAGTTTAAAGTAAGCTAATTTCTTAAGAATATTTTTTAACAATTAGAATAACTTACTCTATTTTTTAAAGGATAATATGCATCAAATTTCAATAGTTAGTTGATTAACAAATGGTCAATAAATATAGAAATATCTTTAAAAATCTGAAGTCTCTTTTTCTTCTACTGTCTTTGTTCACAATTAGTTCTCTTGTGTCTTCGGCATCTCTCTCTTCATTCAAACCTAGTTTTGATTCAATTGAAAGTACTACTGTTAGGAAAGAAGTTTTTTTTAATTATCTTCTTCCAGCAATTCAAAAGAAAAATAATGAGATCATAGAAATAAGAATTGCTATCTCTAATGATGAGCTAAGCAATGCTCAATTAGATGATTTAGCAAAGAAATATCGCTTAAGTAAGCCTGCCTCTAAAGAAGAATTATTAAAAGTTATTGACATACTTCCACCCTCACTTGTCCTCGCTCAAGCAGCGAATGAATCTAACTGGGGAAGATCAAGATTCGCCAAGGAATTTAATAACTATTTTGGTATCTGGTGCTTTTCCAAAGGCTGTGGCGTTGTGCCAATGAAACGAGCAGAAGATGCAACCCATGAAGTGGCAAGTTTTAACTCATTAGATGATTGTATCGATTATTATGTATTAAATATCAATAGAAGCTATGCTTATGAAGACCTTCGTTCAATTAGACAAAATCAGCGCGAACAATATCAGCCAATCACAGGAATTATTTTAGCTGAAGGTCTTGGCAACTATGCTTTCCCCGGTAACGAATATATTGAATCAATTAAGTCAGTCATAAACTTTAATCAACTCCAGAGACATGACTTTTTAAACTAGTTAGAGCTCTAATAGACATATAAAAAAACCCGCTTAGAGCGGGTTTTTTTTGAATCAGTTTTTGCCTCAAGATTAACGTTTTGAGTACTGCTCACTCTTACGCGCTTTCTTCTTACCAACCTTCTTACGTTCAACAACACGTGCATCACGAGTCACGAGTCCAGCACTTCTTAGATCAGAACGAGTAGCCTCATCATAAGCCATCAATGCTCTAGTAACCCCAAGTCTAATTGCACCCGCTTGACCGGTGTCACCACCACCTCTAACCATAATGTTGAAATCAAATTTATTATGCATTTCAACAACATCAAGAGGTTGATTGATAATCATTGAAGATGTCTCTCTACCAAAATACTCAGCCATTGGCTTTTTGTTAACAGTGAAAACACCCTTACCTTTTGTCATATAAACTCTTGCAACTGATGTCTTTCTTCTTCCAGTTGCGTAAAAAACTTCTTTTTCTGCCATATTAATAAGCCTTAAATATCTAAAAGTTGCGGCTGTTGCGCTGCATGAGTATGTTCACCGCCTGCAAAAACCTTCATTTTTCTTGCCATTTCTCTTCCAAGTGGACCTTTAGGAAGCATTCCTTTAACTGCTTTCTGAATAACTTCTTCAGGCTTCTTAGCGAGTAACTCCTTAAATGGTACCGACTTTAAATTACCCACATATCCAGTATGATGATGATACATTTTGTCATTATATTTGTTACCAGTAACCGCAACCTTAGACGCGTTTACAATCACAATGTAATCTCCTGTATCAACATGAGGTGTGTATTCTGGTTTATGCTTACCGCGCAGTCGAGAGGCAACTTCAGTGGCAAGACGACCCAGTGTTTTGCCGTCCGCATCAACTAAAAACCAATCTCTTTTTACCTCATCTGCTTTCGCACTAAATGTTTTCATAACTCTATTATCTTCGTCAGATTAGAACAAGCGGACTATTATAATCACTTTTTATTCTTAATGTAAGTTTTCATATTGCAAATACTTCAAATATCTAGCAATCAATATGAGGCAGAATTCTAATTATTTTGTCATCAAATCCATTTCTTTTTTATATAGTTTAGTTTCTACATCCATTAATCCAAGCAATGTATGAAATACACTGTCATGTGATTGAGGAAGTTCAGCATTTTTTCTTAACTTTTCTTTGTTAAAAACCCCAGACAATGATTCATCTAACCACATAAAAGCTGGAACATCTATCTGCTCATTAGGTGCCATAAAATATGGCATTCCATGTAAATATAGCCCCCCTTCTCCTAGTGATTCACCATGGTCACTGACATAAAACATAGCGGTGTCTGATTCTTGTGAATTGCTTCCAAGAAGCTCTATGACCTTCGAGAGAAAATAGTCAGTGTACAGAATTGTATTATCGTAAGAATTACTGATCTGCGCATTGGAGCATTCATTTAATTGATTTGTTTTACAGATTGGCTTGAATACCTCAAATTCTTCTGGATATCTCTTATAGTAGGCTGGTCCATGACTACCCATAGTATGTAACACGATTAATGTGTCTCTTTTATTTTGTTCATTAATGTAATTCTGTAAATTAATCAACATTCCTTCATCCCTGCATTCTGGATTACAGATAGGATTATTTTCAGAGGATCGATAGTCTTTGAATTCAATTCGATCTGCAACGCTTTTTGAACTAGAGTTATTCTCTAACCAGATTACGCTCGCTCCAGCCTGACTGATTAGGTCGAGCACATTACTCATATTTTTTCCTTTGGCATGAGAATAATTACCACGTTCAAGGATTGAAAACATACATGGAACTGACAGCGCTGTATCAGTGCCACACGATGTCATTTCTTTAAATGAGATAATATCCTCTTGCTCAAGATAGGGATTCGTTTTTCGATCATAGCCATTAATTGACATACGATCCCTTCGAGCAGTTTCTCCAATGACAAATATGACTAATCGTCTTTTATCTGACTTTTTATTAATTTTGGCATCTAAGCCAATTTCCTTAAATGGCTTAGCACTTGTCTCTATTTGAGAGTTAATAAACTTTACTGAAGAGTACAAATAATAAGTTGGAGTGATATAGAGTCTTAAATCTCGATTTTCTCTAGCAAAAGATGTGTAATGCTTAGAAAAAGATAAAACAACAATGACAAAAACAACAATCAGTGCCAACAACATCTTAACTCTTTGCCATAATTGAGTTTTAATTGAAGATTTGACAAGTTGGATTTTCCATACATAAGTTGATGGAATTAGGCCCAATAGGCAGAAATAAATTAATGATTTAATGCTGACAAGATCGCTAAATTCACTTGTATCAGTCTCAAAAGTATTGGTGATCATATTATGATCAAAAACTACGCCAAAGTTATTGGTACTGTAAGTCAAAACTGCAGAGATAAGCAGTAAAAGGATTAAAATCGGTTTTAGTGACCATCTAAAACACAACACTATAAGCAATGCAGATAGAAAAGTGAATAAAAATAAAAATAAAGATCCTACAAATAACCAGTTTTCAGATAGTGGATAAATCTGCAATGTTTTTTCTAAAAATGTAAAATTACCCGTTAAAGTTAGAAATGCTGCAACTAACAATACTAGATTAACTTCAGATAATTTTTTAGAGAAAAGCGGCATTTATTTTGATTAAAAAATTTTATTATATTATCCATTAGATCACAAAGGAAGTAATGCTTAACTCACACATACACTTAGATTTTGATAACGTTAATTCACCATCAAGCTCAACAACTGGGGTTATTATCCCTTCCACTGGGAAAGATAACTGGGATAGCGTCATTGCATGCTGTCATTCCAATGACAATAGTTATTTTGCCCTTGGGATTCATCCATGGTTTGTAAAAGATCATCAAATGATTGATTTGCATGACCTTGAAGTTCGAATTGAAGAGGAAAAGCCTATTGCAGTCGGAGAATGCGGATTAGATTATGCAAAGGTAAAAGATCAAAACACGCAACGATTTTTCTTTGACGAGCAAGTTGCTTTAGCGACAAGGTTTGACTTGCCATTAATCATTCACTCAGTTCATGCTACGGAAGACGTCACTGACTTACTTAAGTCATATTCAAAATCACGAGGCGTAATCCATGCCTATTCTGGAAGCCTCCAACAAGCTGAAAATTTACTAAAAATCAATTTTTCATTTGGATTTGGAGCCTCTCTTACCAATCCTCATGCATACAAGCTGCATGATATCGTTAAATTCCTACCCATCGAATCGATAGTCATTGAAACAGATGACAGGAAAAATCCCGATGAATTGATTCAAGTTGCCGAAAGAGTAGCAAGAATAAAAAAAATAACCGTTGATCAAGTCATAGAACAATGCGATCAAAATACTTTTAATATTTTTAAGATTAGTTAATGGCTGGAAGTTGTGCTCGAACTGAAATATTAGTGGGTCAGCTGGGTTTAGCTCAATTGGCTGAATCACATGTCGTTATTGCTGGACTTGGTGGAGTCGGTGGAGCTTGCGCAGAATCTCTTTGTAGAGCAGGAATTGGTGAATTAACCCTAATTGATTTTGATACAGTATCCAAAACAGATCTGAATCGTCAGCTTATTGCACTTCATTCGACTTTAGGTGAGTCAAAAGTTAATGTCCTTGCGCAAAGATTAAGAGATATTAATCCGGATACTATTATTAATGAAAAAAACCTGTTTATTGATAGTCAAGAAGCTGAAGTAATTGCCTCTGATTCCGATTTGAACTTTGTTGCAGATTGTATTGATGCTATTGCCTGCAAAACAAATTTAATTGATGCTTGTAATCGTTCAGATATGCCAATAATATCTAGCATGGGAGCAGGTGGAAGACTTGATCCAACGAAAGTCACAATTTCAAGAATGGATAAAACAGAGTATTGTGGCCTGGCTAGAGAATTAAGAAGACAACTTAGAAATAAACACGCCTCATTAAAGTTTCCAGTGGTTCACTCTACGGAAGTACAAATTAAGGCTCTTCCTCATCAGGCAGTTAATGAAACTGATCTATCGCCGCCAGGGAGGCCAAGAGCGGTAAATGGAGCTATATCTTATATGCCCAATATTTTTGGTTTAATGATGGCAGGACACATTATTCAAACTATACTAAGGTCATGAGTAAATTTAAAATAAACATGTCATGGTGAGAACTGAAAGCCCAATTTGTGACTTCAATTTACCTGCAGTTGATTTCAAACTAAAGGGAGTAGATGGAAAGTACTATGACTTAAATTCGCTAAAAGGACCAAATGGCTTATTGATTATGTTTATCTGTAATCATTGCCCTTATGTGAAATCTATTATTAAACGAATAATCAGAGATACGAATGAGCTTAAGAAACTTGGTGTAAATAGTGTTGGTATTATGTCAAATAATCCAAATGAGTATGAAGAAGACTCGTTTGAGAATATGAAAAAAATTTCAACAGATCTATTTTTTTCCTTCCCCTATCTAATTGATGAAACACAAGAAGTTGCAAAGTCTTACGGTGCTGTCTGTACCCCAGACTTTTTTGGATACAACAAAGATCTTGGATTACAATATCGGGGAAGACTTGATGAATCCAGAAAAGAGTCTGTCACAGATGCAAAACGAGAGCTATTTGAGGCAATGAAGACTATTGCTGAGACTGAAAAAGGACCAGTTGATCAAATTCCTTCTATGGGCTGCTCAATTAAATGGTTTGATTAATAATACTTTTTAATTCATTTACCATTACTAGTGACCTCATCTTCATGTGAAGAGTTAAATCAAGGTATAATACCGCCCTTTATTTTCACTGCCCTCTCATATCATGTCTGAGCATGCATCAAGCATTACATTTAACAGTTTTGGCCTATCTAAAGAAATCATTAAAGTACTTGATGACGTAGGATATGAAACACCCTCTGCAATTCAAGAGCAATGCATACCTCATCTTCTTGATGGCCATGATGTCATTGGTCAAGCTCAAACTGGAACAGGTAAGACAGCAGCCTTTTCTCTTCCTCTCATTGACAGAATAGATATAAGTAATAATCAAGTTCAACTTTTGGTGCTAGCTCCTACTAGGGAGCTCGCTATTCAAGTTTCTGAGGCAATCCAAACATACTCAAGACATCTTAAAGGTTTTCATGTTCTTCCGATATATGGAGGACAGTCATATGATGTTCAACTAAGGCCCTTAAAAAGAGGAGTCCATGCAGTGGTAGGTACTCCAGGTAGAGTCATGGATCATCTAAAAAGAGGAACTCTTAAGCTAAATTCACTCAAGGCACTCGTCTTAGATGAGGCAGATGAAATGTTAAGAATGGGCTTTATTGATGATGTCAAATGGGTCATGGAAAAGCTACCTAAAGAGCGCCAAATTGCTCTTTTTTCAGCAACAATGCCAGATGTTATTAGACGGGTTGCTGAAAAATTTCTTAACAATCCTAAAATAGTAAAAGTAAAAACAAAGACTGCTACGGCAATGACAATTAGCCAAAGATACTGGCTGGTTGGTGGAGTTCATAAACTTGATGCGCTAACGCGAATTTTAGAAGTTGAGTCATTTGATGCTCTTCTTATATTTGTTAGAACAAAAACTGCAACTGTAGATTTGGCAGAAAAATTATCAGCTCGAGGATTTACTGCTGAAGCAATCAATGGTGATATTGCTCAGAACCAAAGAGAGAGAATTATTCAGCAACTCAAAAATGGCAAAATTGATATATTAATTGCAACGGATGTTGCAGCTAGAGGGCTAGATGTAGAGAGAATTTCTCATGTAGTAAATTATGATATACCTCAAGATCCTGAATCATATGTTCATAGGATAGGAAGAACTGGAAGAGCTGGAAGAGAAGGGAAAGCGATTCTTTTTGTAGCACCACGTGAGAGAAGAATGCTTAAGACGATTGAAAGAATTACACGTCAGCCGATTGATCCCATGATGCTCCCTTCAGCAAAAATTATCAATGAACAAAGAGTCATTAACTTTAAACAAAGAATTACTAATACCCTGGAAAATCAAGATTTAACTATTTTTGAAGAACTCGTCTCAAGCTATCAAGCAGAGCATGAAGTTGACGCATTTAAGATTGCTTCATCTCTAGCGCTAATGGCGCAAGGGACTGAGCCGCTTCTTCTTAATGAGAAAGAGATTAATCAACCTAAATTTGACTCAGATAATAAAAATAAAATTTCAATTTCGATTAAGGCTGATCCTCTTAAAGATAATCCCTCTATTCAAATGCGAAGATATAGAATATCAGTTGGACGAAAAGACAATATCAAACCTGGAAATATTCTAGGTGCAATAGCAAATGAGGCAGAGATTAGTAGCGCTTTTATTGGAGCTATTCAAATTTTCCAAGATTTCTCAACGGTTGATTTACCTGATGAGATGCCAAAAGAAACGCTTGCTATTTTGAAAAACACAAGAGTCTATGATAAGAAACTAAATATAGAGGAGCTTTCAGAAAAAAATAACAGTACAGCACCTCGTGAATCAAAAAGTCATTTCAAAAGAGAGCACTCAAAAAGAAAAGGAAATGGCAAGCCGCGCTCAAATAGAGATAAGAAATTTTCAAGAAGCAGGTCTAGAAAATAGCCTCAAAATACTGCTACTATCAAATTAATATACATTTTTGAATTTTTAGGTTAAAATTGCAAATGCTGGTTAAAATTCAGCTGATTTTTATGTTGTGTTGTTGCTTCATTGTATGACGGTTTCACAGTAATTTGGGTTGGTTGCATCTTTTCCATGTTTTATTTTTTTTTAGGAGACTGCATGTCTACAACAACAGGACGCGTCAAATGGTTTGACGCAAAAAAAGGTTTTGGTTTTATTGAACAAGAAAGTGGTGATGATGTATTTGTTCACTTCAGAGCTATTCAAGGTGATGGTTACAAATCACTAGAGGAAGGCCAAGAAGTAGAATTCGAACTTGAAGATGGCGCTAAAGGCCCTCAAGCTGCTAACGTAGTAGCGAAATAATTTAAGAATTATTTTATAAAAACCCAGCCTCAGTGCTGGGTTTTTAAATTAACGTTCCGTATTAAACTGTTTTTTGGTTTTTTTTAAAACCTAAAGAAAAAACAGTTTTAATTTAAATCTCTTATTGATTTTAAATTTAGCTTTGTACGTCTTATTTTTTTAAGGTGGACTCTTTGATTAATCAAGCCATGCCTGTTAAAAATCTCTTGTTACATATATAATTACTGTAAACACAGGAATACATGAAGACATTTTACTGGTACGATTACGAAACCTTTGGCCTTTCGCCAAAAGTCCAAAGAATTGCTCAATTTGCAGGAATAAGAACAGATGAAAATCTAAATGTTCTAGACGAGCATATGTTTTACTGTAAACCCACTCATGACTCTCTTCCAGCTCCTGAAGCTTGCGCAGTTACAGGTATCACACCTCAGCTGTGTGAAAAAAAAGGCTTTATTGAGCATGAGTTTATAAAGAAAATTCATGATGAATTCTCTAAACCTGGTACCTGCATTGTTGGATACAACTCAATTGCATTTGATGATGAATATACAAGGCACACTCTTTTCAGAAACTTCTTAGATCCTTACTCTTGGCATTGGCAAAATGGCAATGCAAGATGGGACATACTTAATGTGGCAAGATTTTGCTATGCACATAAAGAAGAGGGAAGCCTTAATTGGGTTAAAAATGAAAGAAATAGACCTATCTTTAAACTTGATAGGCTAGCTCCTGCTAATCACATTGAACATACTAATGCTCACGATGCAATGGCTGATGTTAGAGCTACTATTGGTATTGCAAGGATTATCAAAGATACGCAGCCAAAGTTTTTTAATTACGCGTTAAGCCTCAATGATAAAAAAGAAGTCGCTCAACTGGTAAAGCCTCTACACCCTATGCTTTTAACATCTTCATCTTTTGGCTATAAGTCATCATTTACAAGACTCGTTACTTCAATTTGTAATCATCCTGAATACAATGATCGTTCGATTGTCTTTAATTTGAATCAAGACCCTGAGATTTTTTTAGAGCTTGAGTCTGAAGAATTAAAAACATTAACGTTTTCCAAAAAATCAGGCCTACCTAAAGGCATTGAAAAACTTGATCTCAGTGAGTTGGTCTATAACAAAAGCCCAATGTTTGTATGTAGTCCAAACTCAGATAACTTTAAACTATCCCCAATTTTGATTGAGAAATTTGAATTAAACTTAGACAAGTGTCTGAAAAATTTACGATTTATTCAGCAGAATAGCCAAAGTATTGAAGATAAAGTGCGTGCAATTTACAGAAACGACTCTGATAGGGAGCCAAGCAGAGATGTTGATCAGTCACTATATGATGGTTTTATAAGTAATAATGATCGACAAATTTGCAATGAGATTCAAAATTTATCACCAACTCAACTATCTGAATTTGTCCCAGAATTTGAAGATAGAAGACTGACCAAGTTATTTTTACATTTTAAAGCAAGAAATTATCCTCAGCTACTTAATGAATTTGAACAAGAACAGTGGTTTGAAATAGTTCAATCCAGAATTCAGAGTGGTGCAAATGGATTTCTTTCAATTGATAGCTTTGAAAGAAGCATAGAAAGCCTCAGAGAGACTCAGCCTAGAAGGGAAAACCTTTGGAAAGAGCTAGAAGACTATGCACAATCATTTATCTAAGAGCAAGAGCTAGTTATTGATAAATATGTAAAAATTAAGTATAATATTTGGCCATAGTTTAATCAATAATAAGGTTCAAATGAACGCAGAAACAAGAAGTGAAATGTTTGGTAGACTTTTAAAGCAAATACCAAATCCTACAACTGAACTAAACTACTCAACATCGTTTGAACTTCTAGTTGCTGTTACACTATCAGCTCAAGCTACTGATAAGAGCGTTAATCAAGTCACTGATATCTTATTTCCTCTTGCAAATACACCCGAAACTATATTTGAGCTGGGTGAAGATACCTTAAGAGAAACAATCAAGTCTATTGGTTTATTTAATTCAAAAGCTAAGCATATCATTCAAACTTGCAGGATATTGATTGATAAATATAACTCTGAAGTTCCAGAAACTAGAAAGGAACTTGAAGCTTTACCAGGTGTAGGCAGAAAAACCGCAAATGTAGTTCTAAATACTGCATTTGGTCAACCTACTATTGCAGTAGATACGCACATATATAGAGTAGCCAACAGAACGGCAATCGCATCTGGGAAAACTGTTCTAGAAGTTGAAAAGAAACTCATTAAATTCATACCCGATGAATTTAAAGTTCCAGCACACCACCTTATGATTCTTCATGGCAGATACGTATGTAAGGCAAGATCACCGCACTGTCCTGATTGTACCTTGCTAGATTTGTGTGAATATGAAGAGAAAAATATTTAAAGCATATTAAGTGTTTACTTCTGACAGATCTAAACAACGACAATATCTAAAACAAGCCTGGGAAAAATACACGAGTCAGGAACAACTAGAGCCATTGGAACTTCAATTATCAAAGATAGTTGAACAGCATCCAGAATATCAAAACTTAATCAAGAACTTAGATTCAGAGTATTTTCCTGAGCAAGGCATCACCAACCCCTTTCTTCATATTAACCTTCATTTGACCCTTCAGGATCAAATTACAATGGACCAACCAAAAGGAATCAAGGAAATTCATAGTCAACTTTTACTAAAAATCAAAGATGCGCACGAAGTAGAACATATGATGATGGAACATATAGCAGAAATGATTTTCAATGCTCAAAAAAATAATGCTGCTTTTGATCTTGATGGTTACATTCAGGCTCTAAAGCAGCTTTAAAAAATTTATAGATTAATAGCCTAGATTTAGACCACTAATAACGCTTATAAATTAAGCCCACTCAACAAAATTTCTGAGTAATTGAAGGCCATCACTTTGTGACTTTTCAGGATGAAATTGAACCGCAAATATTTTATCAATAGCTACTGCAGAAGCAAATAATTGACCATACTCTGTTGCCCCCACCACGCAAGAAGTGTCAGTCGGATTAACGTAATAACTATGGACACTATAAAAACGGCTATTATTATCAATTTTGTACCAAAGTGGATGATTTTTTACTTGATTAACGTTATTCCAACCCATATGTGGTATTTTTAAATCTTTATTATTAAATTTAACGACATCACCTGGTACTATTGAAAGACCATTTGTACCATTATTTTCTTCACTATAACCAAATAATAACTGAAGTCCAAGACAAATTCCTAGAAATGGTTTCGATTCAGAAGATAATTTTATTTCACTTATAAGATCATTGGACTCAAGTGCTCTCATGCAGGAGCCCATAGCTCCTTGACCTGGAAAAACAACTCTATCTGAGTCTCGAATAACTTTTGGATCATTTGTCAGAATACACTCATCATTTGGAGCAACATATTCTAATGCTTTTTGAACAGAACGGACATTTCCCATTCCGTAGTCAACAATTGCAATTGTTTGCATGTTGCCCTTCCTAGTTACCTTCTAGAGTGAACCCTTTGTTGAGGGAATTATATTTGATTGCCTTTCATCTGGAGTTGTAGCCATTCGAAGTGCCCTTCCAAATGCCTTAAAAACTGTTTCAGCTTGATGATGCGAATTAATTCCCTTTAAATTATCAATATGAAGAGTGACCAATGAATGATTAACAAACCCTTGAAAAAATTCTCTAATAAGATCAAGATCAAATGAACCCACTCTATCCCTTGTGAACTTAACACCTAGATCTAATCCTGGCCTCCCTGATAGGTCTACAACCACTCTTGATAACGCCTCATCAAGAGGAACATATGCGTGACCATATCGAGTTAGGCCTTTTTTATCACCTACTGCCTCAAAAAAAGCCTGCCCAAGGGTTATTCCAATATCTTCAACAGTATGATGATCATCAATTTCATTATCTCCTTTACAGTCAATGGTCAGGTCCATTAATCCGTGACGAGCAATTTGATCTAACATATGATCCAAGAATGGAACACCTGTTTCAATTTTAGAATTTCCGACGCCATAAAGCTCAAGGCTTATTTTGATGTCAGTTTCGTTTGTTTTGCGCTCTTTAATAATCATGATTTGATTTTATCTTATGAAATATAGTCTCTGATGAGTATTTCAGCTATTTGAATTGTGTTCAGAGCCGCTCCTTTCCTAATATTATCGGAAACAACCCACATATTTAACCCATTTTCAAAACTAATATCTTCTCTTATCCTGCTGACATAAGTTGCATCATTATTAGTTGCTTCAGAAAATGGAGTTGCGTAACCACCATCCTCTCTTTGATCCATCACTACCACGCCTTCAGCTTTTTCAAGTAAATTCCTAGCATCATCTGCACTAATTTTCTCTTTAGTTTCTATATGAACAGCCTCAGAATGACCATATACAACTGGAATTCTTACAGCCGTTGGATTAACGAGAATACTTTCATCCTCAAAGATTTTTTGTGTCTCCCAGACCATTTTCATCTCTTCTCTTGTGTATCCATTTTCTTGAAAAGTATCTATATGGGGTATAGCATTGAATGCTATTTGCTTAGGATATACTTCCACTTCAACATCATTACCATTGAGTAAGTTAGCAGTTTGAGAGGTGAGCTCTGTAATTGCTTCTTTGCCACTGCCTGAAACCGCCTGATATGTTGCCACATTAATTCTTGAGATGCCTACAGCATCATATATTGGCTTAAGAGCAACCAACATCTGAATCGTTGAACAATTGGGATTAGCAATAATATTGCGATTTGTATAGTTAGCGATTGCATGAGGATTTACTTCCGGAACTACTAAAGGGATTTGCTCGTCCCTTCTAAAATGTGAAGTATTATCAATCACGATACAGCCTTGTTCAGCTGCAATGGGGGCATATTTTTCCGAAATACTTCCTCCAGCTGAAAACAATCCAATCTGGACCTTTGAAAAATCAAAAGTTTCAAGATCTTCAACCACCCATGACTTACCTTGGCAAGAGACCTTACTTCCAGCTGATCTTTTTGAGGCTAAAGGATAAAGATTTTCAATAGGAAAGTTTCTCTGATCAAGAATTGAGATTAGAGTTTCACCAACTGCACCAGTTGCTCCAACAATAGCTACGTTATATTTTTGACTCATAATGTTCTAAGGCTTTAAAAAGACTTTAGATTATAAAGTACTAGACCTAATATTCATAAATATATACAACACTTTCGGCTTTTTATTGCCTGAAATCAAGAAAATACTCTTATTTTTAATAAAATCAAGGGAGTCTCCATTGCAATTTACCATCATTAAACGAAGCTGTGTATAACTCAAACCAAGACTCATGATCCATTTTTACATTCATAGCATCTGAAATTTTCGCTATCCTATTTAGATTATTTGTCCCCATTACAGGACAAATCCTTGCTGGGTGAGCCAATAACCAAGCAACTGCAACTGCTGCTATATCAACATTTTGATTAACGGCTATCTTTTTTAAGGCCTTACCAAGTATTCCTTTATCCTTCATCAGTTTGCCGCCTCCAAGAGGTGACCAAGCCATAATTGTTGTTGCTTGCTCCTGATGAAAAGCCAGATCTCCATTTGTAAAAGAGTCAGTTGCAGCTAAGGACATTTCAATTTGATTAGTAACTAGGTGACTTTTCATGGCTGACTGCAGAAGAGTGAAGTCCCAAGACTTAAAGTTTGAGACACCAACTTCTTTAACTTTCCCGGACTTTATAATATCATCTAAAGCCTTTCCAGTCTCATGATGATCCAAAAAAGGATCTTGGCGATGAATTAATAGTAGATCTAGATAATCTGTAGCCATATTCTTTAAAGATGCGTCAACAGAATTAAAAATATGCTCCCTTGAGGTGTCATAATGACTCACAGATACACCAGCATATCGATCAGAGGGGTTGACTATGCCACATTTAGAGACAATCTCAATCTTATGCCTTAACGATGGATTAGCTTTCAAAACCTCTCCAAATAATGCTTCAGCTGAATATAAACCATATACAGCAGCCTGATCAAATGAAGTTATCCCCTGACCCAGGCAAAGGTTAACTTTATCAGTAATATGTTTTGATGAGGTATTGATGTCGTCAGCTAAACGCCACATTCCATAAATTATTCTACTAATGCTAGAAGAACTAGATAAATTTACACGCTCCATGGAGGCTCCAAATGATAATGTAACTAGACAGAGTTATCGACATCAATAAATTGATGTTGCAATTTAAATTTAGCACTGAGATGATTGCATAGTGACTGAACTCCATATCTTTCAGTTGCATGGTGTCCAGCTGAGATAAAGGCAATACCATTCTCTTTAGCTGCTGCAGGAGTTCTTTCAGAAACCTCACCACTTAAATATAAGTCAACCTTGAGTTTTATAGCCTCATCTATGAAGCCTTGTGCTCCACCAGTGCACCAAGCAATCTTGTTTACTGATTCTTTCATTTCACCAAATAACTGGGGCGTCCTTCCCAGCTCTTTCTCAATTAAACTAGAAAAACTCTTTAAATCAGTTTTTAATTCACCCTGCCAAAGGTAACTATCCTCAACTGGCCTCATTTTTTTTATTCCAAGGATTCTACCTAATTCAACATTATTTCCAACTTCAGGATGGTCATCTAATGGAAGGTGGTAACCAAATAGATTGATATTATTATTCATAAGCAAGGCAATCTTCTTACGCTTCGCCCCCGTTATTAAATTAGATTCGTTATCCCAAAAAATACCATGGTGGACAAAAATAGCATCCGCATTTTCTTCAATCGCAAGCTCAATAAAATCTAAATTGGCACTAACACCACTTATAATTTTATCAATAGTGTCAGATCCTTCAATTTGGAGTCCATTGGGGCCATAATCCTTAAAATTTTTAACACATAAGAATTTATTACAATAATTATCTAACTCTTCTCTATGAACCATAGTAATTCCTGATTGCATCTATAAGGATATTATTCTCAACCGGTTCACTAACACTAATACGAATAAAATCTGATAACTTAGAGCCTTTGGGAAAACCTTTAATCAATATCCCATTCTCTTTAAGAGCAGTATGCAGAGAATGTGCATCCTCAGAATGAACAAGAATAAAATTGGTTTGTGAAGGGTAGACTTTAAATTTTGAAAACAATGAAAGCTCATGAGCAAGGCGCCTTCTTTCTTCAATAATTATTTGTGCATTATTTATTATTCGTTGCTTATCCTGGAGTAAAAAATTGGCACTAGTTTGTGTCAGGGCATTAATGTTGTAAGGAAGTCTCAACTTGTTTAATTGTGCTATTGTTTCTTGATCTCCAATTAAGAGGCCCAGCCTAAGTCCAGCAAAACCAATTTTTGAAATGGTCCTTAAAACTAGTAAGTTAGGGAAATTTGAAATTTCAGATAAAAAACTTTTGTCTGAATATGCATAGTAAGCCTCATCGAGAATAACCATACTGTTAGTTGATTTAATGATTTCAATAATAGCATCATAATCAAAGCAATTACCTGTTGGGTTATTTGGGTAAGCAATAAAAATTATCTTTGGCTTCTCTCTTTCGATAATTAAAAGTGCATCACTTAAGTTGATATCAAAGTTAGAGTCTAATTGAACCCCAAAGTACTCTAAATTAACATACTTTGACACAAGCTCATACATCACAAAACTTGGCTCAAAGCTCATTATCAAATCATCTTTACTGCATGCAAGTGCCAGAAGCTGAATCAGCTCATCTGAGCCATTCCCAAGGAGAATACCAAATTCATCAGGTATATCCATAAGGGATCTAAGGGTATCTTTAAGTGGACTTGGATCAGCTTCAGGATATCTATTTACCTCAGACTGCTCAATGCATTTTAAGAATTCAACTTTCAAATCTTCAGGAACGCCAAAAGGACTCTCCATTGCATCTAACTTAATCATATCCTTTGAAACAGGCACATGATAAGCGTCGATATTTTTTATATCAGATCTTAGCCATTGTTCGATAAAGGTCATATTAGTTTAGATGAAGTTCTATTTGGATGAAATTGCATTTTACCAAGCTTTTTTGCGTTTAATAGACATTGATAAGTATACTGAAGTGCCTTATTGCAAGCCACATCAACATCATCACCGCTTGCAATTAACGCTGAAATTGCACTTGAAAGGGTGCAGCCTGAACCGTGAAATTTGTGTGGTAATTTATCGTAAATAAACTTTTTAATTAGCTTAGCTTCATGATAGAGGCGATGCTCAATTTCAGCCTCTGAACTGTCAGAAGTGGTTACAAGAATCCACGGGCAGTTAAGGCTCGCGACTGCCGCCTGTTCATCTAAACCAGGAGCAAGAGCATTAAGCTCTGCTAGATTAGGTGTTAGCACCAAACAAAGAGGGAAAAGATGAGCTTTCATAGCCTCCATGATCTCAATGGAACTTAAATTTTCATTGGTTCCAGAAATTAAAATAGGATCAAGAACAATATTGAGTTGTTTTCTAATTTTTATCAGATTAGAAATAGCAATAATCTGACTTGATGACCCCAAAAGGCCAATTTTGACTGTATTAAAGTGAATGTCCTCATCAATTAACTTAAATTGATGCTCCAAAAGATCATTTTTTGTAACTTCTAATGATTCTACTTTTTGAGTATTTTGAGCAGTTAGTAGAGTAATGATTGGAAGCGGAGTCAGTCCAAATTGATTGATAGTCTCTATATCTGCAGCAATCCCAGCAGCACCTGATGGATCTAAGCCCGAAAGTACTAAAACTGAATCGGCTTTAGGCCTATCCATGTATTATTGGGTTTCTTTTTGAATTAAATAATCGATTACTTCAAAAATTCTCTCTTCACTCCCAGCGCTTGTAGCATTAACCATATATTTTCCATTTACAATAAATGCAGGAACTCCAGTAATACGGTATTTATATGTACTAGCTTTTGCTTTATTCACTGCAACCTTAACTGGAAATGATTCCCAAACTTTATTTGCTTTGGCTTCATCTACTCCATTTATAGCAAGCCATGTCACGAAGTCTTGTTGAGTCTTGAGTTTTAATTTCTGAATATGAATCGCATCGAACAATGCTGAGTGTAATCGGTCAAGTTCACCCAATTCCTCTAAAACATAATAAAAAGTAGAGCCATACTCCCACCCAGGGAAAACAGCAGGCTGAAGAACCAATTGAGCTGAACTATCCATAGTCTGCATCCATTCTTCAAGCATAGGATGAACAGAGAAACAATGAGGACAAAAATACCAAAACAACTCTCTAACCTCAATTTGATCTCCAGTTTGAGTTTCAACAGGTTTATCTAGAACAACATAATTCTTTCCAGCAACAAACTCAGCCTGAGTAGTGTTAGTAAAAAAAACAAAAACTGATAGAACAATTAGTGATGTTAGTGCTGTTATTTTTTTCATGTTATTGGTCATTTTAATTTTAAAAATAAATTATAGATAAATTCGGTTTATAACACTCATTATTTATATGAATAATTATCTTTTAGATATCGAATTTAAATAAGGTTAATTATATAGTTTATCAATATTATACTTGTGCAAATCAAAATCCTGATTACTCTGGAAATCTTTCCAAAGGCTTGAATAAAGAACCTTTTTTTCAGGATGTATTCCTTCAGGATTCAGTTCAAAAAGTGGTGCTAAGACAAATGCATACTTAAGAATGTCCTTTCGAGGTATATTTAATTTTTCATCAATTAAGTCATCATACAAAACAAGATCAAGGTCAATAATCCGCGAAGAAAATTTTGGGAGCTCTCGATTCCTTCCAAGCGAGTCTTCAATTTGATGCAAAAAATGTATCACTTCAGAAGCACTTTTATTGGTTTCAACATTGACCCCAACATTATAAAAATCACTGCCCTCAAAACCCTCAGAAGGACTCTCAAAAATTGAAGAAATAGTAATTTTAGTAAAGAAAGGTTGGAGCTGATCTAGTGCTAAACGAATATTTTTTCGTCTATCTTGGTTTGATCCAATATTAAGATGCAGCAGGCTCATTAACTCTTTGACCTCTCAATAATTACTCCCACTCCCTCAGCACCCGTAATTGCCTCCCCTTTATTAAGCTTTAATTTGACCCATTGAACATTAAACTCATTTAGAATGATCTGGCAGATTCGCTCAGCCAAGGTTTCAACAAGTTCAAATTTTGACTCACGAACAAAACCGGCAACGCGCTTGCAGACGTTTTTATAGTTAAGGGCTTGATCGATATGATCAGTTTCTGCTGCCGCAGCTATATCAGATGACATCTCTATATCTAGAACAATATCTTGACGAATTTTCTTTTCCCAGTCATAAATACCTATTACCGTATCAACTTTAAGTCCTTGCACAAAAACAATATCCATAATCTTTATATAAATTAATTAAAAACTATCATGATACCTTTGTGACATACACTAATAACCACAATAAATTCCTTTCATTGATATAATTCGCGGGTAATTAAAAATTTCGTTCTAAACAGTGACAGGAGAATTTATTGTTATATTTTTTAATTGGTAGCTACTTACTTGGATCAATCTCAAGTGCCATAATTATATGTAAGATTTGCAATCTACCGGACCCAAGAACCAAAGGTTCTGGCAACCCAGGAGCTACCAATGTTCTGCGAATTGGTGGTAAAAAACTTGCAGCATTTGTTCTAATTTTTGATGGACTTAAAGGCGCAATACCAGTCATGCTTGCTCATTATTTTGGACTAACCCTATTTGAATTAACAATTATTCTTCTTAGCGCTTTCCTTGGACATGTTTTCCCAATTTATTATCGATTTAAAGGTGGCAAAGGAGTGGCAACATACCTTGGAGGTCTTATAGGGTTGAATTTTTTTGTAGGATTAACATTTTCGATTATATGGCTAATCGTTGCCAAAGTAATGAAAGTATCTTCCATCGCAGCCTTAACTGCAACGCTGCTCTCTCCAATTTATTTTTATTTCATAACCACTCATGATGTGAGAGCAACTACGGTTATTTTTCTAATCAATCTTTTTATCTACTTTACTCATCGTGAAAATATTAGAAGAATTATGAATGGTGAAGAGGGTGTAATTGGCTCCTAGTTACTGGAATGAGTAGATTTTCGTAAAGCATCTAGGTCGTATCCAAGGGCGCCTACCAATGTCACTAAGTTTGAGTAATCCTCTTGAGAAATCGTTGGCGTTCGAGCCATAATCCATACATAGTCACGATTGTTGCGCCCAATAATGGTTTGTTGGTAGTCATCATCTAAATACACAATTCTATAATCCGCCCTTATTGGCCAGATAAACTGCATACCCCAAATCGCATTAGTGCGCTTATCTTCAATAAAGCCACGAGGTCGATATATTTTTTCTGGCCCATTCAAACCCCCTTTATTGAAAGTAAAGGTCGTTGCAATACTCCCATCACTAGATAATTGATAGGTTTCAACGGGATTGAATGCATCCTTTTCAAGAAAAGTCGGGATAGTTGCAATGACATACCAATCTCCCATAAATCGTTCAAGATCTACATAGTCCACCACAGGCATTGGCTTCACTGAGCCATCATCTAATATTGGGCTACTAGCAAACCCATTTAAACTGATAGAGGTGAAAAAAATTAGGAGTAGTTTTTTCATAAAGAGTATTTCATAATGAGTAAATTTTGATTCTACTTGATATCAAGTTTTTAATGACTATTTTTAGATACATACCTAATACACATTTTTTTTATTAAGCTAAGTCTGATCTTGCTTGTTGACTTGTATTTGCCAAAGTCTTGCATATTGGCCATTAAGATCTAGCAACTGCTGATGCATACCTTGTTCAACAATAGTTCCATTACCAAGGACAATAATTTGATCAGCGTCCACAATGGTAGAAAGGCGATGAGCAATCACCAATGTTGTGTGTTTATGTGAAAAACTCGCTAACGCCTTTTGCACCATTTTCTCTGAATATGAATCAAGCGCCGAGGTAGCTTCATCAAAAATCAAAATTGATGGATTTTTTAACAGCACACGAGCAATTGCTAGACGCTGCTTTTCACCACCTGAGAGCTTTAAACCTCTCTCACCAACCAGAGTGTCATAACCTTGCGGCAAGGAGTCAATAAAGTTATCAATAAAACTGAGCTTTGCTGCCTCCTTAACTTCAACTTCAGTTGCACCTGCACGACCATAAGCAATATTGTAATAAATGCTTTCATTAAACATTACAGGGTCTTGAGGTACGACACCTATTGACGCGCGGACTGAATCTTGGGTGCATTGTTTAATGTCCTGCTGGTCAATATGTATCTCACCGCTAGAAATATCATAAAAACGAAAGAGAAGCTTAGCAAGTGTTGACTTGCCAGCACCAGAAGGGCCAACAATTGCTACTTTTTGGCCTGGTTTAAGAACAAAATTAATATTACTCAAAACCTCGTTCTTACCTAAGTAAGCAAAAGAGACGTTATCAAATTTAACCTCACCCTGAGTGACATTAAGCTCTGATGCATTAGCAATATCAGTGACTTTTGAGGAGCGATCCAATAGGTCAAACATATTATTCATATCAATGAAATTATGTTTAATTTGACGGTAAATAATACCCAAACCACCAAGTGGAATAAAGAGCTGTAAGAGGAGTGCTTGAATCATAATAAGGTCACCCAAGCTAAGGTTTTTTTCAACTACACCTTGTGCTGCCATAATCAAAACAATGGTCACGCCGATAGCAATTACCGCACCTTGAACAAAATTAAGCGCTGTCATCGAGGTAAAGCTTTTAGTAGCAAGATCTTCCCATCGCTGCATCGTCTCACCATAACGATCGACTTCAAATTTTTCTTGATTGAAGTATTTGACAGTTTCGTAATTAATCAAACTATCAACAGCATTGGTATTGGCTTCGGATTGCATATCATTCATTTGATAGCGATACTTCATTCGCCAAGTAGTAATAGCCATTGTTAACGCAACATAAAACAATACTGTCAATAAAGAGACACCAGCAAAAAGCAGGTCGTAATTTAGCCACATAATACCAATTACTAAGCATATCTCAAACAAAGAAGGCAGAATGTTAAAGACAAAAATGGAGAGTAAGGTTGAGACACTTAGAGTTCCCCGATCAATATCACGGGTTATACCGCCAATGCGTCGATCCAAATGAAAGGATAAATCCAAAGTATGTAAATGCCTGAATACGCCAAGTGCAATTAAATTCATTGCGTGATAACGAACTTTGGCAAAAATGGCATCACGAAGCTCATTAAATAATGAACTTGCTAGTCTTAAAAGGCCATAAGCTAGCAACATGCCAAGTGGCAATACCAATATTATATTCGTCTGATCTAGGCTATCAACGATTTCTTTTAGTGCAAGTGGAACTGCGACATTAGCCAATTTCGCCAACATTAAAAAACTAACAGCCCAAATAACACGGGCTCGCATTTTAAGTAAATACGGCAATAGCTTTTTTAAAACCTTTATATCTCTAGTTTTAAAATCGTACGCCTTAGTTTGATTACTGCTTGAATTCATCGAAGATGAATAATACTTTATTACTTAGTTTTAAATATAGTAATTCACTATTCCATATGTATATAACCCAGTAAAAATTATATTAATCCATTTCAATTGTTTTTCAGTATGAAGCCAGGCACAGTAAACCCAGATTAAACAAAATGGAAGTCCAATAAACATCGTGTAAGGATACAAGTCATTGATAATGGCAATTGTACTTAGGATGCCGAGGAATAGTGCGAACCACTTCAACTGTTGTTCATATTTAGCAAGTCGCATCAAAGAAATTCCTAGAAAAAATAGGATTATATGCCAACTTTGACCAAAGTCCAAATCTAGTTTGATATATGCAAAAGTATCATTCTTTCTTTATTTAAAATGGGGAAGATGGACAAAAGAATTAACACAATAGGAAAAAGTAAAATTTGGTTTTTCTCTATAGCACTTTTACTTTCAGTGATAGGCATTAATACTTCTGCAAATGAAGTAACCAATTCAACAAAACGTGTTCCAGCTGAGTGGGAGAATCAAGAGGCAATTTGGATGCAATGGCCTGGTTATTGGGAAAAAGAATATGAACCAACCTTTGCGAAGATATCTGCGATTATTTCTCGATATGAAAAACTACACATTTTATATAATTCTAAAAAAAATTATACAGAGGCGCATAATGCGATAAATAGCATAGGAGCAAACCCTCAAAATAATAATATCCAATGGCATGCAGTGCCTAATGACAACGCATGGATGAGAGATAATGGGCCTATTTATATTTTAGAAGATAATGAATTAAGAATTCAAAATTGGAATTTTAATGCATGGGGAGGAGCATTTGGCTCAGATATCCCTTTTAGCTTAGATAATACGGTCCCAGACAAAGTTGGAGCAATACTTGATATGCCTGTTGATTACATAAATATAGTTCATGAGCGTGGCAACCTAGAGTTTAACGGATTAGATACAGTTATTTTAAATTGGAGCACTATAGGCGATCCAAGTAGAAATTTGAACTATAGCAAACAACAGGCTGAAATTGATCTGAAGAAACACTTTGGTGTAACAAATGTGATCTTCATTGAAGGTATTCCAGATGGAGACCTTACCAAAGGACACATTGATGGTATTGCACGGTTTATTGGGGTAGGAACTGTTGTTGTAGTTCAATGTACATCTCGATCTTTATGTCAACCAGATAGTAAAGATGCTGAGATTTATAATAATGCAGCAAAAATAATAGAGAAAGCAGGACTTATTGTAATTAGAGAGCCCATTGAGGGCTTTGTAGAATATAAAAATCAGAAATTTGATACAAATTACATGAACTGGTTAGTTGGTAACGGATTTGTAATTGTGCCTGGCTTTGGGAATCTTGAAACAGATATTTCAGCTAAATCTCGTATCGAGAATTACTTTCCAAATCGTGACGTGTATTTAATTGAAATGTTAAGTTCTTGGGCAGCTGGCGGGGGAGTTCACTGCCATACAAATGATCAGCCTGCTAATCCTCAGAAGGCTCTGAAGAATATTCTCTAATAGTAAAACTCTATTGTTGAGACTGAAACATCAGATGTGAAATTACGGCCATAAGCAGCAATAGCAAAGCTTCTTATATTTTTAGCATCTAACTTTGAAGAATTGTAACGCTTGCGTTCAAATTTATTAAATGGCAAGTCAATCATTTTCCAATTAGGATCAGCTTGGAAGGTTGCAGAATAAAAGTCTCCATAATAAGCCATATCATTTGTTAATATATGGATATCGTAAGTTTCACCATTGCCTCTTACATTGAGGCGAACTCCCTGAAGATTTTTGCCATCTTTTTCAGAATTTGCAAATGAAATTCCTGTGCGTAATTGAATAACACCGCCATAATTCCTTGTACTTACATTGCCTGTAAGTCTTGCATAAAACATTTCTCCATCTTGCTCAAGAGTAACTTTACCAACAGAAACACCGCCCATCACTTGATCACTAATGTATTGCCAGTACTTTCCACTGTCTGAATTAAATGGATATGAGAGGTCTTCAACAGCAATCGCTTTTGAGTTAATAGTAAACATAACTATTAAGAATAAAAAATAACTTATTTTTGAAATTTTTAAAGACTTTTTAAACATATAAGATAATAGTTAGATTATTGCTTTCATTACAAACTAATTACAAACTTTTGTGGATATCTTATGAGGACCGGGTTTGCGAGGTGCTATATTACTCTGTCTTAATACTTACACCACGATTAAGCATTAAATTTGCAGCGAAAGCTAATACAATTATCATAACTCCAGGGATCAAAAAAGCCTTCCATAGCTCTACAGAACTTACACCTAAAAAACCTAATCTGAAAGAATCCATCATATAGAAGATGGGATTAAATGCTGACAAGCTCTGCCAAAAACTAGGCAAAATATCGATACTATAGAACATTCCACTGAGATAAGTCAGTGGCAGTAAAACAAAGTTTGGAATGATAGAAATATCGTCAAAGGTCTTCGCATAAACTGCATTGATAAAGCCGGCCAATGCAAACATTATTGATGTTAAAAAGAAAGTGACTACAATTATCAAAAAGTTATGAATTTGAATTTCAACAAAAAAAGAAATTGTAAATGTTACAGCTGCTCCAACACAAAGTCCTCTAGCGATACCGCCACTCACAAAGCCTAATAATATTACCCAATTTGGTGTGGTTGATACAAGCAATTCTTCAAAGCTATTATTGTATTTTGTCATAAAGAATGAGGACACTGTATTTGCATATGATTGCATGATTACTGTCATCAGGATGATTCCAGGAACGATGAAATCAAGATAATCAATCCCTCTCATTTGACCAATTCTGGACCCCATCAGTCCACCAAAAATTAGAAGGTATAGTGAGGTTGTTATAACTGGTGGCACTATTGTTTGAACCCAGATTCTAGAAAACCTCAGTATCTCCTTAATAACAATAGTTTTAAATGCAATCCACATAAATATTTAACTAGTAAGTGATAAAAAGAGTGACTCTAAACGATTTTGAGAGCTTCTCAAATGTAAAACATTTATATTTTGAGCTAATAGTGCTGAAATGACATCAGAGATTGTTGTGCCTTCACCTTGAGAAACTTGTAATGTATTTTCATCTATGACTTCACAATCGCAGTTTTTTATTTGAATACTCTCAGGTAATTTTTCAATTGTATCAATGATAATGACTTGCCTCTTAGCTTTTGATAGGAGTTTTTTCATATTAGACTGCTCAACTAATACACCATTATTAAGAATCGCAATATTTCGGCACAAGGACTCCGCCTCCTCCAAATAATGAGTAGTCAATATGATTGTCATACCCTCTTTATTGAGCTGCGTAAGATAATGCCACATCGATTGTCGAATCTCGACATCAACTCCAGCTGTTGGCTCATCTAAAATTAAAATTTTAGGTTTATGCATTAAAGCTCTTGCAAGCATTAAACGCCTTTTCATTCCTCCCGATAGGGATTGAGCAACATCAAAACGCCTATCCCATAGTTCCATTTTTTTTAAAAGAATTTCAGCCTGAATTTTAGCCTCTTTCCTAGGAATTCCAAAGTAACCACCCTGGTTAATTAGGATCTCGATATTTGGCTCATGAGGATTAAAATTAAACTCTTGAGGCATTAGCCCAATCATTTGCTTAATTTCATTCACATGCTTTTTTTGATTCAAGCCATCGATGATCACTTCTCCTGAAGTGCTCTTCAATAATCCTGAAATAATTCCGATTGCTGTTGTTTTGCCAGCACCATTGGAGCCTAATAATGCAAAAAAGTCACCCTTCTCTACCTTTAGATTGATACCTTTCAAAGCTTCAAGTTTATTGGAATATGTTTTAGCTAGGTTATCAGTAGAAAGAGCAAGAGACATAAATTAATAACTAGAGTTAAAAAAAGAAGAGGAAATGTGGATTATTTATCGTTTTATAGTTTAAATTAATTTTAACATTAATCGCCTTTCATAGAGTAAATTTGGGATAATTGCGTTGTTCAAATATAAAGCTATTTAATAGTACATATGCCTACCCAAAAAAATGTAGAGTTACCTGATATTGGTGATTTTGATGCCGTAGATATTATCGAAGTACTGGTAAAGGTTGGAGATGTTGTAAATGAAAATGACAGCATCGTCACCCTTGAGACTGATAAAGCTACAATGGAAATTCCGGCACCCTTTTCTGGAAAGGTGACTAGCCTTGAAATAAAGGTTGGAGATAAGGTAGCTAAAGGTGATCTCATACTTATCCTAGAAATTGACTCAGCTTCTGCAGATCAAGCTGATGATTCAGTTGAAGAATCAAAAACATCAAAATTAGATAGTGATCAAAACCTTAATTTAGCTTTATCTCAAAAAAATGTAGAGTTACCTGATATTGGTGATTTTGATGCCGTAGATATTATCGAAGTACTGGTAAAGGTTGGAGATGTTGTAAATGAAAATGACAGCATCGTCACCCTTGAGACTGATAAAGCTACAATGGAAATTCCGGCACCCTTTTCTGGAAAGGTGACTAGCCTTGAAATAAAGGTTGGAGATAAGGTAGCTAAAGGTGATCTCATACTTATCCTAGAAATTGACTCAGCTTCTGCAGATCAAGCTGATGATTCAGTGGAAGAACCTAAGAAACCTGATAATAAAATCAATGATGATAATGAGCCAACTATCACGAAGACCGTATCACAAGATCATACAAAACAAACTGAGGAAGTTTCACTGAAAACTGATTCAAATTCGCATGCGTCGCCCTCAATCAGAAAACTAGCTAGAGAGCTTGGAGTTAGTTTATCCAGAATTAATGGAACAGGAAAAAAAGGTAGGATTCTTGAGGAAGATCTAAAATCCTTTGTAAAAGATCTTGTCACTCATGGGACTTCAAATGAACATGTTGAAACCATTCCTTTATCCAGGATTAAGAAATTATCTGGCAAACATCTTTCTAATTGCTGGAACACAATTCCACATGTCACTCAATTTGATGAAGTAAATATTGATCAATTAGAAAAATTTCGTAAGCATCAAAAAGAAAAAAATATCAAATTAAGTCCTCTAGTTTTTATCATGAAGGCAATTGTTCAAGTATTAAAGCGCCACCCTAACTTCAATGCCTCTTTGGATGAAGGTGGTGAAAACCTCATACTTAAAAAGTACTTCAATCTAGGAATAGCGGTAGACACCCCTAATGGACTCCTAGTTCCAGTTGTTAAGGATGTTAATAAAAAATCACTGATTGAGCTTTCAGAGGAGCTTGCAGATATTTCTTTGAAAGCTAGGGAAGGCAAACTAGATTCAAGTGAAATGAAGGGGGCTGGTTTCACGATATCCAGTTTAGGTGGGATTGGTGGCACACAATTCACGCCGATCATCAACTCCCCAGAGGTTGCAATTTTAGGTGTATCAAGAACTCAAATTAAACCAATTTGGAATGGTAGCACTTTTGAACCAACAGCAATGATTCCATTGGCACTCTCTTATGACCATAGGGTCATTGATGGCGCTGAAGGAGCAAGGTTTATGGCTGAACTAAATCAAGTCTTAAGTAATATTATGGAGATGTTATTATGATTAAAACTCAAGTTTTAGTTATTGGATCTGGTCCTGGCGGATATACTGCAGCGTTTAGAGCTGCAGACTTAGGAAAAGAAGTGACCCTAATTGAGCGCTATGAATCATTAGGCGGAGTTTGTCTCAATGTAGGCTGCATTCCATCCAAAACTCTTCTTCATACGGCTGAAGTAATTAACGAAAGTAAGCATGCAAGTGAACTTGGGATCACTTTTTCAAAACCTAAAATTGATCTTGAAGGTGTTAAGAAAAATAAAGACGGCATAGTGAATAAACTTACAGGTGGAATCCATGCACTTGCCAAAGCAAGAAAAGTAAAAGTGATTAATGGATATGCCAAATTTTTATCTAAAAATCAAGTTAGTCTGGATGGAAGTGATGAAGTTATTGAGTTTGAACAGTGCATTATCTCTGTAGGATCTAGGGTTACTAAGTTCCCAATGTTCCCTTTTGATGATGAAAGAGTGATGGATTCGACTGATGCACTTCTTTTGGATGACGTACCGAAACGAATGCTAATAGTTGGTGGTGGGATTATTGGCCTTGAGATGGCCACAATTTATGATGCTCTTGGTACTGAAATTACGATTGTTGAACTCGGAGGTCAAATCATTCCTGCTGCTGATAAAGATATTGTTAATCCACTCTTTAAGAAAGCTAAGAAAAATTATGCAAATATCTTTTTAAACACTAAAGTTACTTCAATGGAGCCCCTAAAGAAAGGCATTAAAGTCCTATTTGAAGGTAAAGATGCACCTGAGTCAGATACTTTTGATAAGGTTTTAGTTGCAGTTGGAAGAACACCAAATGGAATGTTAATTGACGCTGAGAAAGCTGGAGTCAATATTAATGACAATGGCTTCATTGGAACAAATAAACAAATGAAAACTAATATTGACAACATCTACGCAATTGGAGATGTTGTCGGCCAACCAATGCTTGCCCATAAGGCAGTTCATGAAGCTAAAGTTGCTGCTGAAGTTATCTGTGGTGAAAAGTCTGGTTTTGATGCGCTTACTATTCCTTCTGTTGCTTATACAGACCCAGAAGTTGCATGGACTGGCAAAACTGAAAAGGAGCTCAAAGAAGCTGGAATAGAATTTGAAAAAGGAGTTTTTCCATGGGCTGCTTCTGGAAGAAGTCTGAGCATTGGAAGAACTGAGGGAGTATCAAAAAGCCTTTTTGATTCTAAATCAGGTAAGATTCTCGGCATGGGAATATGTGGATCAAATGCAGGTGACTTAATTGCAGAGGCGAGTCTAGCAATTGAAATGGGCTGTGATATGAGTGATATTGCTTTAACGATTCATGCTCACCCAACATTATCAGAAACGACTGCTTTTGCAGCAGAAATGGCTGAAGGAACAATTACTGACTTAATGCCACCAAGGAAAAGAAAGTAGGTTAATTATGGATATTAAAGAAGCAAGAAAAAATGTAATTGAGCAACAAATAAGACCTTGGGGCGGTTTAAATGTAAGAGCAAATCAAGCGCTT
Organism: Candidatus Pseudothioglobus sp. uisw_142; assembly: GCF_059512465.1. Taxonomy (NCBI): domain Bacteria; kingdom Pseudomonadati; phylum Pseudomonadota; class Gammaproteobacteria; family Pseudothioglobaceae (SeqCode); genus Pseudothioglobus (SeqCode); species Candidatus Pseudothioglobus sp. uisw_142. Next base: position 249,699 of record NZ_CM183452.1, on the reverse strand, counting down.
TCAGATATTCCACGGGAGAACTTTGTGCCAGAGGAATATCAAAAACTCGTATTTGCAGATATTGAAATACCTCTTAATGAGTTAGATAAGATGTTTTCTCCAAAAATAGAAGGAAGAATTTTAGATAGTATAAATCTTCAAGGCAATGAAGACATTTTAGAGGTTGGGACTGGAAGTGGCTACTTAACATCGGTGCTAGCAAAACTATCAAACTCTGTGACAAGTATAGAAATAGAATATGACTTACATGTCAAAGCAAAAGAAAATATAGATAAACTCAAGATAATCAATATCAACCTAATTAATGATACTTTTAATAGTTCAAACTTTAAAGAGGCGCAGTTTGATGCAATTATTATTGGGTCTGCTCTTCCCAATATTGAAGATGAATTAAAAAAACTGTTAAAAGTGGGTGGAAAATTATTTGTTGTCTTAGGCTCTAAAAATCAGATGCACGCCACTCTTATTTCAAGAGAAACTGAACTTATTTGGAACTCTAAATCTCTTTTTGAGACTCATCTAGAATTCATGAAAGGTCATGAGCCACCTAAAAAATTCTCTTTTTGATTTGGAATAGGCAGGCATGCTTACTTCAATTTTAAATTTTTTAACTAGGAAGCCTATCTGGTCATTATTGGCATTTTTAGTGATCATTGGTTCATCATTTTTTCAGATACAACACTTTTCCCTTGATGCTTCATCAGAATCATTATCTTTAGATGGAGATAATAATCTAGAACTTTACTTTGATACTCAAGAGACCTTTGGCTCAGATGAGTCTTTAGTCATCAGCTATACAGCTAAAAAAGGAACAGTTCTTTCAAAAGAACAACTGACTTACCTAAGTTCACTAAGGGGTGACTTATTAGCTATAAATGGAGTTAGTTCAGTCATATCAATTTTAGATGTCTCACTTTTTCAATCACCGCCACTCTCATTAGTTGAACTAGCAAGTGATGTTTACACTATTGATAACGGAAAAGCAGACCAAAACTTAGTTGCTAAAGAGTTTAAAACCAGCCCCCTTTACGCTAATAATATTGTCAGTGCTGATTTAAAAACCACAGCCTTATTAATCCCTCTAGCAACTGAGGATCCACGTGAAATAATGAATGACGATTCATTAAAGCAATTAATAGGAGAGATTCGCACCACAATGGGTCAATATCAAAATAACGCAAAACTATACTTGGGCGGGGTCCCGATGATTAGAAATGATGTGATTGATTTCATAAAGAGTGATTTAATTATATTTAGTCTTGCAGTAATCCTAGCTATGTCATTAATGCTTTCACTCTTTTTTCATAAAGTTAGATGGGTATTAATTCCAATTGCGATAAGTATCATTGGTGCCTTATTTATGACTGGATTGATTAGCGCTATAGGCTGGAAGGTGACAGTGATTTCTGCTAATTTCTTTTCACTCCTTTTGGTCATGACTCTTTCAGTTATCATTCATCTAGTTGTTCGATATAGAGAAATCTTAAATCAACAGACAGGAATGAGTAATGATGAAATCACTCGAAGAACTCTAAATGAAATGTTGAGGCCATGCCTCTATACTGTAGTCACAACGATAGCTGCATTTGCTTCACTCACCGCAAGCAATGTTCAGCCTGTAATAGATTTTGGCTTAATGATGAGTATTGGCGTAACGGTTGCTTTTGTATTATCATTTGTCGGCTTTGCATTAGTCATGACCCTCTTTCCAACTTCTCAAACATCACACAAAACTGAAAAATTTTATGTACTTCAAAAGTTAGCCATTGCTACAGACAAAGGTGGTAAAAATATAATTTTAGGAATCGCACTAGTCAGTGCTATTGGAATTTTTGGCCTAAGTAAACTCTCTGTAGAAAATAGCTTCATCAATTACTTTAAAAAAGATACTGAAATCTATCAGGGGCTAAATTTCATTGACAAAGAGTTGGGAGGTACGATTCCACTTGAAATTGTATTTAATGATTTGGCAAGTGCTTACTGGGCAGATTCAGGCCTAAGAGAGGACTTCCATGATGTTCATCAATATCTTGACGGCATCCCCAGTATCGGAAAAGTTTTATCCATTGACACCTTTATGCAAGTCCTCAAAGAATCAAATGATGGAAAAGCGCCTAATGGGTTTTTACTTATGCTTGGCAAAAACAATATGCCTGAGTTTGCAAAATCACAAGTTTTAAAGCCTCATATTTCAGACGAAACTGATCAAATCAGGATCGTTGCTAGAATCAAGGAAACAACCACCGACTTAGATAGGAATCAATTAATCATTGATGTCAAAAAAGAATTAGTTGAAAGCTTTTACTTCAGTGAGGATGAGTTTTATTTCACTGGAACGTTTTCACTCTATAACAATCTTCTTCAAAGTTTATTTTCTTCACAAGTTAAAACTATTTTTACAGTTTTTACAATCATTTTTATGCTTTTCTTGATTGTATTTAGGTCAGTTTCTATTGCTCTAATAGCAGTAATTCCAAACATAATGCCGTCTTTAATAATTCTTGGATTAATGGGCTTAGCAAGAATACCCCTGGATATAATGACAATCACAATCGCAGCCATTGCTATTGGGATCGGTATTGACAATGCAATACACTATATTAGTAGATTTAAATCAGAACTTTTGGTTGATGCTGATTTTGAAGCTTCGATGTATAGAGCACATAACTCTATTGGTGTTTCTATGTTTTATACGGCAGCAACGGTTGCTATAGGATTTCTGGTTTTAATATTATCAAACTTTATCCCAAGCATATATTTTGGAATATTTATGGCAATTGCAATGCTCAGTGCAGTATTTGTTAATCTTACTTTATTACCCAAATTGCTAATATTTTTTAAACCAGAAATGAATTAAAAAAATCCTTAAAATAAAAAACCCCACCTCGAATAAGAGTGTGGGGTTAGTCTACTATTAAAAGGAGAAATAAGTTAAATATAGTAGTGTTTAACTTGCGGGAAATTATATATAAAAAATATTTTAATATTTTTTAATTTTGTGTCTTTTTGTGACAATAAACTATGGCTAAAAAATATCAATTCGATGTTCTCATAATAGGCTCTGGAGCTGCTGGATTAATGAGTGCTGTTCAGCTCTCAAGTAGCACCTCAATAGCGGTGATTGCTAAAGATAAAATATTGGAAGGCTCTTCGTATTATGCCCAAGGTGGAATTTCAGCTGTACTAGATCCAGAAGATAATTTTGATTCACATATTGAAGACACTGTTAACACCGGCTTTAACCTCGGCAACGAAAAGAGTATCAGGTATATGGTAGAGCAAGCCCCCCAGGCTATTAAAGATCTTGAAAGCACTGGTGTTCAATTTTCTCACATCAATAATAGCTATGATCTCACAACTGAGGGTGGTCACAGCTCAAAAAGAGTGGCCCATGTTGCCGATAAAACGGGTCAGTCAATCCAAGTCAACCTTCTTGCCAAGGTAAGGCAAAAAAATAACATAGAGCTTTTTGAAGAATATGTTGCTGTCGACCTTGTTGTTAAAGATAAAAATTGTTATGGCGCATATGTGTTTGATAAAAACTCGAAGGAGGTAGTGACCTTTAGTTCAAACAAAACTATTCTTGCAACTGGTGGCGCCTCAAAATCTTATTTGTACACTTCAAACCCAGATACTTCAACTGGAGATGGTATAGCGATGGCTTACAGAGCAGGATGCGAGATTTCCAACATGGAATTTACCCAATTTCATCCTACATGTCTTTTTCATCCGCATGCCAAATCTTTTTTAATATCAGAGACTCTTAGAGGTGAGGGTGCAAAACTTCTTTTGCCTGATGGTCAGGAGTTTATGCATAAATACGACGATCGACTTGAGCTAGCACCTCGTGATATCGTTGCAAGAGCAATCGATAATGAGATGAAGGTTAATGGCTATGATTGTGTCTATCTAGACTTCTCATTTAAAGATAAAGAGTGGATTAAATCTAGATTTCCAACAATCACTCAGCGCTGCAAAGAGCTTGGTATTGATATATCTAAAGAAGCTCTCCCAGTTGTTCCTGCTGCACATTACACTTGTGGTGGCATTAATACAAACATAGATGCACAAAGCAGCATAAACAATCTTTATGCCGTTGGTGAAGTCGCACATACTGGAGTGCATGGTGCAAATAGAATGGCAAGTAACTCCTTGCTTGAGTGCGTAGTGTTTGCTAAATCCTGTGCCAATCATATTAACGGTAGTGAATTTGAAAATTCACAAACTAAAATTGAAAAATGGGACGACTCAAGAGTTGCACCCTCTAAAGAAAAAGTAGTAATTGCTCATTTATGGCATGAAATAAGACTCATCATGTGGAACTTTGTTGGCATCGTCAGAAGTAATAATCGACTGAACTCCGCATATCTAAAAATTCAGCAAATTAATAAAGAAGTTGATGAGTATTATCGTATTTATACTGTAACCGAGGATTTAATTGAACTAAGAAACTTAGCTCAAACTTCTAAAATTATTGTAGAATCTGCACTGTCTAGAAAAGAGAGTAGAGGATTGCACTATAACCAAGATTATCCAAATAAAATGAGCAAAATTCAAAACACAGTAATGACTAAGTCATGATATTAGAAATTCTCAAATACCCTGATAAGCGCTTAAGAACTGTTGCAAAGCCAGTTGAGAATGTTAACAGTGAGATAAAAAAGCAAGTTAAAGATATGTTTGAAACTATGTATGATGCGCCAGGAATTGGTCTTGCAGCAACTCAAGTTAACTTTCATCAGCGCCTTATAGTTGTTGATGTATCAGAAGAGTGTAATGAGCCAATCTGCCTTATTAACCCTGAGATTATTGAAAAAAATGGTGAAATTGAATGGGAAGAGGGTTGCCTTTCAGTACCAAATTATTATGAGAGTGTTAAAAGAGCTAATGAAATTAAAGTCAGTGCCCTGAATGAACTAGGCCAATCATTCGAGATTGAAGCAAGTGAGATGCTTGCTGTTTGTATTCAGCATGAAATGGATCATTTAAATGGAATATTGTTTGTGGACCATTTATCAAAACTAAAGCAGAAGAGACTTAAAAAGAAAGCGGAAAAGCAAACAAAAAAGCTTTAAGTTAATATCTTTATGAATATCGGTTCACATAAACTAACTTCGAAAGTACTGCTTGCACCCATGGCAGGCACAAGTGACAAACCCTTTAGAATGATATGCAGGGATCAAGGTGCTGGCCTTACAACATCTGAAATGGTGGTAATTCAAAATCATCTATTAAATTCAAATAAATCAAAACACCGCTTGGATTTTAGCTCGGAACAACTGCCTATCAGCATTCAAATTGCTGGATCAGAGGCACAAGAATTAGCAAATTCTGCAATTAAAGCATTAGAATTTGGGGCAGATATTATTGATATCAATATGGGATGTCCAGCAAAAAAAGTATGCAATAAAGCAGCTGGATCCGCTCTAATGCAAAATGAAGAATTGGTAGAAGATATTTTAAAGGCTGTAGTAAATGCTGTTGAAGTTCCTGTCACTCTCAAAATGAGAACAGGGTGGGATGAGGAAAATAAAAATGCACCAACAATTGCAAAGATTGCAGAAGATAATGGCATCAAAATGCTTGCAATACATGGCAGAACAAGATCACAGAAATACAATGGTGATGCTGAATTTGATACAGTCAAAAAAATTGCAAGCCAAGTATCAATTCCAGTTGTAGCAAATGGAGATATTGATTCGCCAAAAAGAGCTAAAGATATATTAGACTTCACTGGTGCAGATGCGGTGATGCTTGGAAGAGCCACGCAAGGAAACCCCTGGTTGATTAATCAAGTTAATCAATTTCTGACATCTGGTGAAACAGAAGAAGAGCCAACATTAGAGAAAAAAATTCCATTGATTTTGGGTCATATTTCACAAATTCATGATTTTTATGGTCATAAAATGGGTACACAACTATCCAGAAAGCATATTTTTTGGTATTCTATGCACCTTGACCAAGAAAAAGGCCTAGCCTTTTGGCCAAGCATTAACAGAGTGTCAGATCACTCTGAACAATATTCGAAATTTCATGAATTTTTGTATTCAATATGAAACAAAGGGGTTTACAGGATTGCATTAAAGAAAATCTTGAGAAGTATTTCTCAGACTTGAACGGTGAATCATCTAATGGTGTTTTTAAGATGGTTACGCAACAAGCTGAGTCAGCAACTATTAAGTATGTTCTTGATAAAGTCAATCAAAATCAAAGTGAGGCAGCCAGAATACTTGGTATAAACCGTGCTACCTTAAAGAAAAAAGCAAGCCTTTATAACCTCTAAGAGTTTATAATTTAATTCTTAAAAATATCTACACCTCTTAATCCTAAAATGCCTATAAAAAGAGCCTTAATCAGCGTTTCAGATAAAACTGGAATAGCTGAATTTGCAAAAGGCCTCTCGTTATTAAATATAGAAATTTTATCTACAGGCGGCACAGCAAAACTTCTTAGGGATAACAACATTCCTGTAACTGAAGTATCTGACTACACTGGCTATCCTGAAATGATGGCTGGTCGCGTCAAAACTCTTAATCCAAAGATTCATGGTGGAATTTTAGCTAGAAGAGGAAAAGATGAAGAGGTGATGTCACAGAATCAAATTAAACCAATCGATCTAGTGGTTGTCAATTTATACCCATTTCAAAAAACCATCCAAAATCCAAACTGCACTGAGGAAGATGCTATTGAGAATATTGATATTGGTGGCCCTGCTATGCTTCGATCAAGCGCTAAAAATCATATCTCAGTCACTGTGATTGTTGATAGTTCTGATTATCAATTGGTACTCGATGAAATAACTAATAGGGGTGATACAACTCATGAAATGAGAAAGTCATTAGCTCTCAAAACCTTTGAACATACAGCACAATATGATGGCGCTATTGCAAATTATCTTGGCAGAATGAATGATGGCTTTTCAAATACATTAAATCTTCAATTGATCAAATCACAAACTATGCGCTATGGTGAAAATCCTCATCAAAATGCTGCATTTTATAAAGAATCAAATCTCAATGAGGCATCGGTATCATCTAGTCAACAAATCCAAGGCAAGCCTCTTTCATTTAATAATCTTGCCGATGCGGATGCTGCTTTAGAGTGTGTCAGGGATTTTGAAGAACCTAGCTGTGTCATTATTAAACACGCAAATCCTTGCGGTGTTGCAACGAGAGAAAATATCTTCCAAGCTTATCAAAGCGCCTACCTTACAGACCCTACCTCTGCATTTGGAGGGATTATTGCTTTTAACCGTGAGTTAGATAAAGAAACTGCTGGGTGCATAATCAACCAACAGTTTGTAGAGGTCATCATTGCCCCAAAGATTGCTTATAGTGCAAGATCTATTTTATTAAAAAAGGAAAATATTAGAGTTCTTGAGTGTGGTGATCTAGAAAAAACACAACCAGCTTTTGACTATAAAAAAATATCTGGTGGCCTGCTCATTCAAGATAAAGACCTGACCTTATTAAATCCATCTGATATGAATTGCGTAACCTCTTTAAGTCCGACTGAATCTCAGATGAAGGATTTATTATTTGCATGGAAAGTTGCAAAGTACGTTAAGTCAAATGCAATCGTCTACGCAAAAGATCAAATGACCATAGGTGTTGGGGCAGGTCAGATGTCTAGAGTTTATTCAGCGAAGATTGCCAGCATTAAAGCATCCGATGAAAACTTAGAGGTAAAAGGTTCTGTCATGGCATCAGATGCATTCTTCCCATTCCGTGATGGTATAGATGCAGCAGCTCAAGTGGGCATCAATGCAATTATTCATCCAGGAGGATCAATGCGCGATAAGGAAGTAATCTCAGCAGCGAATGAGCATGGCATTGCTATGGTATTTACAGGAATGCGACATTTTAAACACTAGAAAGTTAGCTTTAGTGTAGAAACTTTTTAATATCTGAGTGATAGGCAGCTCAAACCACCGTCAAGTTTTTTGTATTCAGAAACGTCAACCTCTATAACGTTATACCCAGTGCTAATTATTTTCCCTTTGGCAAGTGGGTATCCAGTTGGAATAAGAACATTATCGTTTACCCAAATACAATTTGCAGCATAACTCTCTTCTTCAGGTATATCAATGTGATCAAATCTTGAAAAAATAGGGTCATTTTTGAATTCACCACATATAACCAATTGGTTGTTTTCGAGATAAGAAAGACCAGTCTTAAGATGGAGCACTTCTTTGAGATTTACAGTGGATCCTGTATAGCCATATTTATTAAGAATCCCAATAATTTGCTCAGCGCCTTGAATATTTGTTCGAGCTGATAATCCAATATAATAATGATTATCAACCATCATGATATCACCCGCCTCTATAGTTCCAGGAGCCTCAACACGCTCAGCATTATCAAATTGATCCCTTAAAACGGTTTCAATTTGTTCAACCTCGCCTCTTCTGGACTCGGCGCCTGGACGGGTAAAAATGGCACATTTTGGGGTTATGAGAGCTACATCTTCTACAAAAGTCGAGTCAGGATAATCCTCACAAGATTCCAATACATGAACCTCAAGGCCGCATGACTGAAGAGCCTTGATATAGGCCTTATGCTGAGTGATAGCCTTTTGATAATCTGGAGAGCCTAGGTGTTTGGAATCAGTGAGGCCATCAATTAAACTTTTTCCAGGAGTTCTAACAATTGCCTTAGAAAACATAAGCTAAACCTTTAAAAATTACTTTAGGATTCCTTTAACTAACTCTACCCAGTAGCTGCTTCCGAGTGGAAGAATTTCATCATTGAAATCATACTGAGTATTATGAAGCATACAGCCACCTTCAGGACCATCTTCTGGAACAAGTCCGTTACCAATCCAAATATATGCACCTTCAGATGCATTAAGCAAGAATGAGAAATCTTCAGAGCCCATACTAGGCTTCTCATTTCTTAAAACATTTGCACTACCTACAACCACTTCAGCAGCACTAGCACAGAGCTTAGCATGCTTTGGAGTATTCACAGTTGCAGGGTAATTTGGAACTGAGCTGAATGATGCTGTTGCCCCCATAGACTGACTAATTCCTTCAGCAATAGTCTTAATTTTTTTCTTCACATCATCCCCAACCTCAGACTTAAAGTATCTCAGTGAGCCTGTTAAATTCATTTCATTCGGAATGACGTTAGATACAAATCCTGCATCAACCATAGTAACACTCACCACTGCAGAATCTAGTGGTGCAACATTTCTTGAAACAACACTTTGAATCGCTGTAATGATTTGAGCTCCTATAACAATTGGATCAACACATTGGTCTGGCATAGCGGCATGACCACCCTTGCCTTTAATTGTAATTTTGAGTGTTTCATTTGCAGCCATTACTGCAGTATCATGAACGGCAAACTGACCTTCCGCCATACCTGGCCAATTATGCATCCCATAAACTGCCTCACAAGGAAATTTTTCAAATATACCTTCTTCAACCATAACACGGCCACCACCTCCACCTTCCTCTGCAGGCTGAAAAATAAAATGAACAGTACCAGAAAAATCATTATTCTCTTTTAAATAAACAGCAGCCCCGAGAAGCATTGTCGAATGGCCATCATGCCCACAAGCGTGCATCTTTCCGTCATGAATAGATTTATGACTAAACTCATTCCTCTCTTGAATTGGAAGAGCGTCCATATCAGCACGCAGTCCAATAGCCTTGCCTTTTTTTGTTCCATGAACAGTAGCAACTATTCCTGTGACTGCAAGACCGCGATGCATTTCAATATTATTAGATTCTAAAACAGAAGCTATAAAGTCACTAGTCATCTCCTCTTTAAAACTAAGTTCTGGATGTTTATGAATATAGTGACGCCAAGTCACCATTTGTTCGTGAAGTTCAGATTTTGTTTTAATGAGAGACATAGTTAGGACCTCAAACTTTCGTTAGCAGGATCAAATGGTGACTCTTCTATAACAACTGACTTATATTTCTCACCTAGTATTTCAATTTCAAGTTCAGTTCCAATTGAAGTTAGATCTTTCTTGACAAGGCCTAACGCTAGCGACTTACCACAGCGCCAACCAAAACCTCCTGAGGTTGCTCTTCCCACAACTTCACCATTCTTATAAATAGCCTCAGAGCCTCGAGCATCTGCATCAACAACACCCTGCACTTCCATAGTTACAAAACCGTTTGAAGCACCTCGGTCTTGCCAATCTTTCAAGGCTTTTTTACCAATAAAATCATTTTCTTTATCCAGCCTAACAAAACGATCTAATCCAGATTCATAGGCAGAATATTCAATTGACATTTCTCTAGGAATGAGACGATACGATTTTTCAAGACGCATACTATCCATTGCACGAATTCCAAAAGGTTTGATATCAAATTCAGCACCAGCCTCCATTGCTTGATCGAAGATATAATTTTGCATCTCAATTGGATGATGCAGCTCCCAACCTAATTCGCCAACAAAGTTAACACGAAGAGCTTCAGCAGATGCATATCCAACATTGATTTTTCTCCCAGTTAGCCACTTGAAGTTTTCATTTGATAGATCTGTATCCGTAAGCTTTTGAAGAACATCTCGAGACCTTGGTCCAGCCAATACAAGAACACCTGTTTGTGTTGTAACTCTTTGAATGCTGACAGATCCATCTTTAGGAGCAAGTTTGAATAAATAATCATGGTCATGTGTTTCAAACGCACCAGCGGAAACTAAATAATAGCTTTGAGGTCCAGTTTTATAAACTGTAAATTCTGATCTGACTCCACCATTCAAAGATAGCATATGAACCAGACTAATCCTGCCGATAGTTTGAGGCATCTTATTAGCAAAGATATATTCCAACCATTCCTCTGCACCAGGCCCCTTAACAATACACTTCGCAAAGGCTGACATATCAAGAAGACCTACGTTCTCATTGACATGCTTACACTCATTTCCAACATGTTCAAAGTAGTTGGAGCGGCGAAATGAATTCTTTTCAACAATGCGTCCATCATCTAGTGCTTTAGAGTGGTTTTTGTTAAGAATAACCTTGGAAGGATCTGCCTGATTTAAATCTTCAGCAGTGAGTGAATAATCTAAACTTGGCATAAACCAGTTTGGACGCTCCCAACCATAAACAGATCCAAAAACCGCACCCAAGTCTTTCATTCGATCATAGCATGGTGCAGTTTTGAGAGGTCTCGCCGCACTCCTCTCTTCATCAGGATAGTGAGTAGTAAAAACATTTGCGTATGCCTCTTCATTCTTTTCTTTCAAATATCCACGAGTGGCATAGGGCCCAAATCGACGCGGATCCACACCCATCATATCAACGGTTGGCTCACCATCAACCATCCACTCTGCAAGCTGCCAACCAGCACCACCAGCAGCAGTTATTCCAAAACTATGTCCCTCATTCAACCAGAAATTTTTAAGTCCTGGAGCAGGACCAACAATTGGGTTGCCATCTGGCGTATACGCAATAGCGCCATTATAAATTTCTTTAATTCCAACCTCGCCAAAAGCTGGAACCCGATTTATACAAGCATCAATATGTGGCATTAAGCGGTCAAGTTCACCATTAAACAACTCATACTTTGAGTCGTCACTTGGGCCATCAACATAACATGCAGGCGCTCCTTTTTCATAGATACCTAAGATCATTCCCCCAGCCTCTTCACGAAGGTAATAAGCCGCATCAGATTCACGAAGTACAGCCATTTCAGGTAGGCCTTTTTTCTTTCTTTCTAAAATGTCAGGATGTGGCTCTGTTACCAGGAACTGATGCTCAACAGGTATTACAGGTACATCGAGACCCACCATTTCACCTGTTTTTCTTGCGAAGCTTCCGGTACATGAGACAATATGTTCACAAGCAATATCACCTTGATCAGTCTTGACTACCCATGTATGATCTTTTTGCTGTTCTAAATCAGTTACGATCGTGTTTTCATAGATTTCAGCGCCACGATTTCTAGCGCCTTTGCACAATGCTTGAGTTAAGTCTGCTGGCTGAATATAGCCATCATCTGGATGCTGAATTGCGCCAAGCAGGCCTTCAGTATTACATAAAGGCCAAACCTCTTTAACTTCGTCTGGAGTTAAAAATTTAACATCAACACCTACGGTACTTCCAACACCAGAATAGTATTTATATTCATCCATTCGATCCTGGCAATTTGCTAAGCGGATGTTTGATACGACACTAAAGCCAACATTCATACCCGTTTCTTTTTCAAGATCATGATAAAAATCGACTGAATACTGATGCAGCTTCCCCACTGAGTAGCTCATATTAAATAGAGGCAATAATCCAGCAGCATGCCAAGTTGAACCAGAAGTTAAGTCTTTACGTTCTACTAATACAACATCAGTCCAACCTTTTTTAGCCAAATGATAAAGTGTCCCAGCGCCCACAACACCGCCACCAATTACAACTACTTGTGCTTTATTTTTCATACCTTCCTCAATACAAATTCTAACTTCGAAAAACGTGAATTATATACCTAAATTATAGCAATTACATCAATAAGTTAATGGTAGAATTTTTTGAAATTTATTGGGATAATTATATGTTGTTTTTTTGGAGAATAAAATGAAGCTAACTGTTATTAAATGGCGTGATATACCTACACAGGTGATGATAAAAAAAAGCAGGAGGGAGGTTGAAAAACTTCAGCTAGATAATCGCTTTATGGAGGCTGTTGACTCTGCTGCAACGTTAGGTGACTCTACAGATGCAGATGCATACCTTACAGATTGGCACAATGAGGTCACTGAAATTGCAGACGGAGATTTAAAAGAGCCAGTCGAGACAAAGGCGGCTGAACTTGAGGCAACGTTTACAGATGAAGTGCTTTTAAGTTATGTAAATAACGCAGGTTATAAGCCTTAAATTAGCTTGTATATCTGCCATGTAAAAATTTCAAGGTTTCTCTAACTTTAACCTCTTTTAGGAGGTATCTGATAATGGTATCTGGGGAATCCAGCAATTCAGCATAGTCGAGTTCGGCGGGTTTTTTTGAAACTTTATTATTAAATACCACAGAGATCGTTGCCCAGTGTCTACTTAACTTGTAGAAGCCAAGCTTCTCCTCTAGCTGGGCCAACTTATCACTCAAATACACATCGTCATTTAGTAGCAGTCTCTTTGAGTCAATATTGACAACACCATTAACATGACTTGCAGCCTTATGCTCCAATGCGAACTCTATCAGAACCATACTTTCACGATGGGCAATAGCAACAACCTCTTTCTTTTTAGATATGTCATGGTGTATCAAAGTACCTTCTGAATCATTAAAGGTGTTTTTAGCAATAATTGGTGTTTGAGTTTTTAATGACGCTTTGATTGCTCTTGGATGAATCACTCTAGATCCCTCATCAGCCATTGCAAGCATCTGATTAACACTAATAGATTCTAAGTAGCTAGAACCCTCAACCTGTCTTGGATCGCAATTAGCTATACCATCCACATCAGAAAAAATTTCAACTTTTTCAGCTCCCAATGCAGATGCGAGTGCTACAGCTGAAGTATCACTCCCCCCTCTTCCAAGAGTGCGAATATCACCCTTATCATTGACACCTTGAAAACCTGCCACTACCGCGATGAAACCATTATCAAGAGCTTCAACAATTCGAGCAGGATTAATATCTAAAATTTCAGCATTGCCTGCATTGTCATCTGTAAGAATTCCAGATTGCCTTCCATTAAATGACTCGGCAGGCATTCCATTGTGACTCAAAAGGTGAGAAAAATAAGCAGAACTTAACGTTTCTCCAACGCTCATCACTAGGTCCAACTCTCTTGGATTAATATTGTGACCCACATCTCTAAGAAGGGCAACAAGGGTATCCGTGGCATATGGCTCACCTTTTCGTCCCATAGCAGAAACAACAACCACAATTCTCTCTCCAGACTCGTGGTAGTTCTTAATATGCTTTAAAGCATAAGAGCGACAATCCTCATCTCTAAGACTTGTGCCTCCAAATTTCATTACTATAGGTGCCAATTTCTTCACCATTAAGTTGTAAAAAAGGCGCCATTATAGCCTTTGCAAGCTTACATAGCAAATTTGAATAGAAGCAGAGAAGTTTAAAATTTAAGAAAGAAATCTAAATATTGAATGTTTGTTTTAATCCGTCAAGAATAAAGTCAACAGAAACCATTATCAGCAAGATTCCCATTAACCTTTCAATAGCAATTAATGCCCTGTTACCTAGTTTTCTTCCCAATGCCTCTGATGAGATTAATATAATCCCAGTTATTAAACAAGCAACAAATACAACAAAAGTCCACTCAACCCACCTATTTGGCTCTTGTGCCATAAACAGTATTACTGCTGCTATCGCTGATGGACCAGCTAGCATTGGGACGGCAAGCGGCACAATTAAAGGCTCAGTATTCTCATTGTGACTAAAGATAGGTTTTGTTCCAGGGAAAATCATTCTAATGGCAATAATAAATAATATTATTCCACCAGTAATACCAAGCGAAGACTGATCTATATCTAACAACTGAAGAATATATCTTCCAACAAACATAAAAAATAACAAAATGACTAGGGCAATTAATAATTCACGAACAATGATGATTCTTCGTCTCTCAATTGGTATATTTTTAAGGATACTAAGAAATACAGGCACGTTTCCAATAGGGTCCATGATAATAATTAATAATAAAATTGCAGCTAATACAGTCACTTGAGGGTTTTTTTATAAGAAATGGAACTGGCATTTTATAGGAATAGATTTTTAACAAAATAGTAAAATGAAATTATCAAATTATCTGTTCCTAAAAATTTAAGCAAATAAAAGAAGAAATATCATTGCAATTCAATCCTCTAAGGGTGATAATTTATCTATCTGTTGTGTTCGTGCTTGATTTATTTCCCTGAGCCGATTAAGTATAGAAAAGGAGATGAGATTGGTTACTTTTGTGTATGCCCACCTTGAAGTGGGAAACCTACGGTAAACATCGAACTTCCGCCTTGAACCAGAATGGTTCAGGACCATGTCAACACGGCACAATGGACCCTCTAATCTAATTCTAAATAACCATTCTTTGCATTTTTTGCACTGCTAAAATTAGTACATATTTAAATAAATTGCTGAATGAAAGAACTTCGAAAAAAACTAAGAATAATTAGAAAGTCAATCGATACGCCAACTCGAAAAAAGCAAGGTAAAAAACTCCTGTATCAATGCCAAAAAAATGCCATCTTCAGAAATGCGAAACATATTGCAATTTTCACACCTAATGATGGTGAAATCGAAACTATTGACACCATAAATTTTCTAACGCATCAGGGTTATTATGTATATTTACCGATTCTTGTTGGGGAAAAACTTAAGTTTGCAAAGATTGGTAAACTATTTAGAAAGAATAGATTTGGTATAGATGAGCCAATCTTTAGTCCTCTTGTTGGCGCTCATAAGATGGAGCTTATTCTGATGCCTCTCGTCGGATTTGATGCAAATAAAAATCGACTTGGAATGGGGGGAGGATTCTATGATAAAACTCTGAGCTTTCATACCAAATTAAAGAATTTTAGAGTACCAAAATTATTTGGATTAGCATTTGATGCTCAAGAGGTGAGTCGTCTTTCTTCTCAGCCCTGGGATGTTCCAGTCGATGGAATAGTCACTCCAACGCGATTTATATGTTAACTATTTTTATTCACTTTTCCTAAGGCTTGTCTTTGAAAAAAAGATTTTAGGATGGGAGTTTCATCTATTAAATTCATTCCATAACCCCTAAGCCATCTTATTGATTCGTTATTCTCTTTGTAAATCCAGTCCAGTCCTGTCATGGTCTTTGACATCATTTCATTGTCTAGCCTTCTTGCTCTTGCATACTTCCGAAGGACAATAAAATCGCCCAGTGGTTTGTCAATATTTTCGGATAACTGTTTACTGAGCTCGATGACATCAGAAAAGCCCAGATTTGCACCTTGGCCAGCCAGTGGATGAATATTGTGAGCAGCATCACCAATCAATGCTAAATTTTCAAGAACGTACTCTTTTGCACTTCTTGAGACCAAAGGAAAACTTTTCTTACTACTTTGAAGTTCCAAAAATCCAAATTGATACTCTGATGCCTCAGATAACATTTTATTGAATATGCTTATTGTTTTTGTTTCAAGCTCATTAGCAAGTGTCTCTTTACAGGACCAAACAATCGAAGCCTGATTTTCTGATAGAGGCAATATGGCAAGAATACTATCTGATAAAAATCTTTGCCATGTGGTATCCATCAAAGGCTTTTCACTTACAATATTTGCAATAATTGCTTTTTGTTGATAATCATGCTCGGTGACTTGAATCTCTGCCAAATCTCTTACTTTTGATTGAGGTCCATCTGCCCCGATCAAAAGGTTACATGAGTAACTTTCACCATTGTCTAGATCTAATGTATAACCTGAGTCTGTTTTTGTTAATTCAGTTAGCTTTGCATTAATCATGGTGACTTTAGATTGATCAACCGCATTAAAAAGGGCAGCTTGAATGAGATCATTCTCTACAATGTGACCTAAGTATTCAATGCCTTCATCTTTTGCATAGAAATTAAGATGGCCATGTGAGTTTTGATCCCACACTTTGGTGACACTAAACCCTTTTTTTCTTTTTATCTTATCCCAGACATTGATTGAACATAAAAAATCTTGGGTAGATGGTGTAATAGCGCTAACCCGGGTATGAAATGAGTCATTTATTGTTGGATTACAATTATTTGGGTCAATAATTGCAATACTTAATTCCATTTTTTTTGATAGTTCAACCACTAATGAGAGTCCAATCATGCCACCACCAACTATGATGACATCAAACTCTTTCAATTACCCTTCCCCAGCAATTGTCATTTCACTTATCAAGGTAGTGCCTACTTTTAGATTGCTTCTTAGATCAAAATCATTACCAACATAGGTAATGTTTTTAAGCATATCCTTTAAGTTTCCAGCTATTGTGATGCCAGAGACTGGGTATTGAATCTCTCCATTTTCTACCCAAAAACCGCTTGCACCTCGAGAATAATCACCTGTTGTTGCATTGACACCATGCCCCATCAAGTCTGTAACAATGAGGCCTTTTTTCATTTCTTTGGTTAGCTCAGCAAGCCCACCATCATAATTAGAATTAACTCTACAATTACTCACTCCTCCGGCATTTGCGGTGGTTTTTAAACCAAGTTGATTGGCAGAATATTGGCCCATCATGTAAGTTGAAACTATGCCATTTTCTACAAAAAACTGCTTAGATTTTAATACACCGTCTAGGTCAAATGCTCTTGCTCCAAGTGTTTTAGCTTTTAATGGATCCTCAAATATACTGATCGATTCATTCAAAACAACCTTACCTAATGAGTCAAGAAGAAAAGAGGTTTTCTTGAATTGTCTTGAACCACTGAGAGCACCAAGCAATTGAGAGAATAAACCTGAGGACTGTCTTGGTACAAAAATAACAGGACACTTCTGAGATTTTAAATTTCTTGAGCCAAGTTTTTGTTGTGCTAAGCTTGCTGCCTTTTGACCTATTTTAGAAGGGCTTATTAAATCATTTGAGTCTAATGCAATTGAATACTCATAAGCAGTCTGCATTTCTGCATCTCTTTTAGCAATCAAAGAGCAGTGAAGAGAATGTCTGGTATTTTTTATACTTGTAACTAATCCATTTGAATTTGCATAATAAGTTTCACCCTCATAACTTGATAATTCAGCACCATCAGAGTTATCAATTTCATTCTGCTCAAGTGCAATTTGTTCACATTCTGTGGCAATTTCTATACTCTGCTTAGCTTCCAATTTCCATGGATGATAAAGATCCAAATCAGGTGCATCCCAAGCCATCTTATCTTTTGGTGCTAAACCATTAAATGGATCCCCTTGAGTGTATTTAGCAATCATACAAGCAGAATCAATAGCCTTTTTTAAGCTTTCTTTACTAAGATCAACACTGGTCGCTTGACCTTTATTCTTTCCAAAATAGACACTGACATCAAAACTTGTGTCCAAGTGATATTGAAGTGTTTCTACATTTGACAATCTTACTGCTGTTGAAACTCCTGAGCTCTTACCAATAGAAAACTCAAAATCGCTCGCTTTATTCTGCTTAATTAGGTCAATAACTAATTGCGTTGTCTGTTCTAGTGAATTCATAATGCTGGATTATACTAACTGACTGATATTAAATGAAGCCTCAATGATTGCTTTTTTCATTCTTTCGCCTTGCGATCACTCAGCTTATGTTGAACTTCAAGAAGGTGTAGCCTGCGGTTGTCTGTTTTTAAAACTTTGAATTGGAATCCATGAAGACTGATTTCACTCATTTGTTCAGGCAAGTAACTAAAGCCAGAGATAACTAATCCAGCAACAGTATCATAATCATCACTAGCAATGCTGGAATTAAAAAACTCGTTAAATTCTGTCAATGTTGTGTTGGCTTGAAGCAAATAACGACCATCGCCATAATCTATAATGTTGTCTTCCTCTTTATCATGTTCGTCTTCAATTTCTCCAACAATTTGCTCTATGACATCCTCTAAAGTTACCAATCCAGCTATTTCACCATACTCATCAAGTACTATTGCCATATGTGATTTATTTTGTTGAAACTCACGCAGTAAAGCTCCCAATGGCTTACTTTCAGGGACAGATAAAGCGTCTCGAAGATACTCTCTGTAGTTAAATTCTTCCTCTTGGTTCTTTGCAAAATGTGACAGCAAATCTTTAGCTAAAACAACACCTAAAATTGAGTCTTGCTCTTCGTTATGAATTGGAAATCTTGAGTGAGACGATGCCACCATAACCTGGAGGAGATTTTTTGTAGTTGACTCGGAATCAATCATGATCATCTTTGATCGTGGAACCATGACATCGCGCACTTTTAAACTTTCAACCTGTAATGCTCCCTCAATAACTGACCTACTGTAAGGGTCAATTACGAGATTCTCTTCAGCCTCCTCTAAGGCCTGCATTAGTTGTGCTCTTGGTTTTAAAGCTTTAGGAAAAAACTTATCAAATAACTTAAAAAATGATCTACTCGGAGGTTTGTCGTCGCTCATAAAATTATTAAATGTGTTATGGGTGATCTATTTTACCTTGAATTAGGCCTTTTTATTGACTCGCATTGCCTTACCCTCAGCTGCCCTCTCTTTACGAACTTTTTTTGGATCAGCAATGAGAGGTCTATAAATCTCAACTCTGTCTTTCTCTCTCAGTATTGTCTCTAAGGTTGCGAATTTTGAAAAAATTCCTACTCTGTCTTTAGATAAATCAATTTCCTCATAAGTATCAAGAATACCTGATGCCAAAACTGCCTCTTTAAGTGTTGTACCATTTTTTACCTCAATACTAATAAGGCTTTGCTTAATAGCTATGGCATAAGCCACCTCAACTATCATAAATATCGCTCATTGTTTGGGCATCATTAAAGTCGAGCTGCCCTTCATAGATAGCCCTTCCAGTTATAGCGCCCATTATCCCATGATGGGCATTTTTCAAAAGTGCAGCTATATCATCCAGATTAGTTATTCCGCCAGATGCAATGATTGGAATAGATGTTTTTTTAGCAAGATTCGCAGTCGCTTCAACATTGACACCTTGCATCATCCCATCCCTCGCAATGTCAGTATAAACAATAGAATTAACTCCATACTGTTCATATTTTTTAGATAGCTCTACAACATCTATATCCGTTTGTTTTGCCCAACCATCTGTAGCAACAAGACCATTATTCGCATCAAGACCCACAATAATTTTATTAGGAAATTCGTCACAAAGTTTTTCGACAAAATCAGGATTGGTTACTGCCATAGTTCCAATGATGAGATAGCTTATCCCTGCTTCAATATATGCATTTGCAGTCTGTAAATCACGAATACCTCCGCCAATTTGTACTGGGAGATTTGGGAAAGACTTAGTAATCTCATTGACACAGTCGGCATTTATAGGTTTACCCTCAAATGCACCATTGAGGTCAACCAAATGAAGTCTTCTTGCTCCCTCTGCAACCCATTTGGAGGCCATTTCAGCAGGATTATTTGAAAAAACAGTTGTATCCTCCATAATCCCTTTACGGAGCCGGACACATTGACCATCTTTTAAGTCGATCGCTGGAATAATAATCATAAGAGTATTTATTTAGCTGAGAAGTTTTAGTTGTGTTTTAAATTATACTCTATGCTCTGGAAACAGAGGCTCCATAAAGAAAATCGAATAATTAATCCACCGGCAGAAGCTCTTCAAGACTCCATCGAGGCTTAATGGTTATTTCATAATTTTGATTACTTTGGCCTGCAAGAAATCTATAGTGTCCAGCTAAAGCAATCATCGCACCGTTATCCGTACAAAAATCTAGCGCAGGATAAAAAACACTTGCATTATTTTTCGTTGTCATCTCATTCAAAGATTCACGCAGAGATAAATTAGCGCTAACTCCACCAGCCACCACAAGTGTTTTATATCCAGTTTGTTTAAGGGCTCTATTGCATTTTATTGTTAATGTTTCAGTGGCTGCAACTTCAAATGCTTTAGCAATATTAGCTTTCTCTTCAGGGAAGTCAATGAATGTGTTTCTTGCGTATGTCTTCAAACCACTAAAACTGAAATCAAGCCCGGGTCTGTCAGTCATCGGTCTTGGAAAAGTGAATCGATTCTTATCACCTTGTTTAGCTAGATTTGCAAGAGCAGGACCACCTGGATAACCCAAACCAAGTATTTTTGCAGTTTTATCAAATCCCTCGCCAACTGCATCATCCAGTGACTCTCCTAGAATTTTATATTGACCAATTCTAGGAACATCTACAAGCAAAGTATGGCCTCCAGAAACTAAAAGCGCTACAAAAGGAAATTCAGGCCTTTCAGCCTCTAAAAGTGGAGCTAAAAGATGTCCTTCCATATGATGAACACCTAATGCAGGGATACCTAAACCCCATGCTAAACTCTGAGCAATTGAACCGCCAACTAAAAGTGCTCCCGATAAGCCTGGTCCAGCAGTATATGCAATGCCAGTAAGTTCATTTAATTTGATTCCACTCTCATTAAGAGCCTCTTTAATCAAGGGTATGGCTCTTTGAATATGATCTCTAGAAGCTAGTTCTGGAACTACACCACCATATTCTGCATGAAGACTCACTTGGGAAAATAACTTATGTGAAATAAGGCCGCCCTCACTAGTATAAATCCCGATTCCTGTTTCATCACATGAGGATTCAATCCCCAAAGTAATAAAGTTTTTACTAGCCACCAACGCTCTCACCTAAGTAAACTTTTTTCACTTCTTCATTGGCCAAAATTGAATCTTTGCCGCCCTGCGCTATGATTTTTCCTGCACTTAAGACATAAGAATGATTACACGTATCAAGCATTTCCCTATAGTTGTGATCTGTAATTAAAATCCCAATTCCTTTATCTCTCAGTTGATAAATTATTTCTTGAATATCACCAACTGAAATTGGATCAATGCCGGCAAATGGTTCATCTAATAAAATGAATTTTGGATCCATCGCTAAGGCTCTAGCAATTTCAACCCTTCTTCGCTCTCCACCAGATAAAGTAATGCCCTTTATGTGGCGAACATGCTCAACCTTAAATTCGGATAAAAGTTCTTCGAGTCTTAAAGGTCTATCTTTTTTTGAAACCGATTTGTTCATTTCTAAGACTGCCATAATATTGTCTTCGACGCTTAGCTTACGGAAAATAGATGGCTCCTGAGGAAGGTATCCAAGACCCAGCTTTGCACGCTTATGCATTGGCATATGGCCGATACTCTTATTGTCTAGAGTTACTTGACCTCTGCTCGACCTTACAAGGCCACAAGTTATATAGAAGCAAGTTGTCTTACCAGCGCCATTTGGACCCAGTAAACCAACAATTTCACCACCTTTAACAGAAAATGAAACATCATTAACAACCTCACGACGTGCATATTTTTTATAAAGATTTTTAACTTCTAACTGGTGATTTAACATTCCATTCAAGCGGCTGTATTATGAAAACTATCTTACCCTAAATGTACTCAATATGGATAGAGCTATAGACCTCTTTTAAGCCATCTGTTGTTGAAATCCTAAGCGCCCCATGCTCACTAATTCCATCCACTTCACCTTCAAAAATTTCTTTTGAATCTTTTGATCTAATTTTGAGTCCTTTGAGCATATCATAATCGTTCCAGTCTGTTAGCAGATTAGAGAGCCCTTCGGATTCAAAATCCTTCGACATGGCTAATATATTCTTTATGAATGCAGCAGTTAATGTGTCAAAACTAGGTAATTTTTTTAAAATTTGTGCCAAATCAGTCCAAGGAGTATCAATATTAATGTTGTAATCTAGCTGATAATTAACGCCAACTCCAATAACTACATACTGAACCCCTTTATGAATATTATTTTCCATCAAAATGCCTGCTAATTTTTTATTTCCATAATAAACATCATTAGGCCACTTAATTTTTAAACCTTGAAGCTGGCATTCCTCCTCTATGGATTTAATAATGGCCATTCCAATTACTAAACTGAGTCCATTTAGATTTGTATCAACACTAAAACATTTGCGAAGTGAAAAGAGAATACTGCCATCTTTTTGGGACGCCCAGTCTCTTCCATGTTGACCTTTTCCCATAGTTTGTTCTCTAGCAATACAAAGCTGAGTTCTTTTTGAATAGGGAACCTTTGTCAGGTAAGAACTTGTGCTCTCTATTGAATCAAAAAAATGACAATCAATATCATCTTCGATTAACTTCCTTAGAGAAGAATAATGATCCATGTGAACAAGAATATAATTAGTGAGATAAGCACTGCTGCTGACGCTACATCTTTAGCAAAACCTGACAACTCATTGTGTTCAAGGCCGACTCTATCAACAACTGCCTCAATAGCAGAGTTTAACATTTCAACAATTAAAACTAAAAATATAGGAAAAATAAGAAGTACTTTTTCGATTGAGGATTCACCAAGCCAGTAACCAATTGGAACCAAAAAAACGGCTAACCATACTTCAAGCCTAAACGCGTATTCTGATTGATAACATGCCTTTAAACCCTGAGCTGAATAGATAGAAGCAGACCAAAGTTTTTTAATACCAGTCGGTTTTTGATTTTCTGTCATATAATTAGCATCCAAATTAGACTCGTCAGGCGAGTCAGAATAATTTGTTAAAATATTAAGATTGATTTTACAATAAAAAAATTTAGTGGTTGATTATGAAAATTGCATTAGGCGTTGAATATTTTGGTAAGAATTTTCATGGCTGGCAAGTTCAAAAATCTGGCCTTCGAACTGTACAGAGCTCTGTTGAAGCCTCTTTAGCAAAAGTAGCAAACCACCCTGTGCGTGTATTTTGTAGTGGGAGAACAGACTCAGGAGTTCATGCCATGGAACAAGTCATTCATTTTGAAACGTCAGTAATTAGAACAGAACGAGCCTGGCTTTTTGGTGGGAATGTTAACCTTCCAAGTGATGTCAACTTTAAATGGGTTAAGGAGGTGAGTGATGACTTTCATGCAAGGTTTAGTGCTTTTGCAAGATCCTATGAATACAAGATCCATCATAACCCTGTTAGGTCATCACTTAAAGGGGATTATTATTTGTGGGAGCCAAGAGCTCTAGATATAACTAAGATGCAAACAGCTGCAGATTTACTGGTTGGAGAGCATGACTTTTCTTGCTTTAGAGGAAGCCTTTGTCAGGCAAAATCACCAATTAAAACGATTGAATATATTCAAATTGAATCATCTATAGACGAGCTGATCATCAGCATTAAGGCGAATGCCTTCCTTCATCATATGGTTCGAAATATTGTTGGAACCCTTTTAAAAATTGGAAGGGGTGAGAAGAATGTTGAGTGGATGTCATCTGTATTGGCAAGTAAAGATCGAAGAGAGGCGGGGCCAACCGCAGAGCCACAAGGCCTTTATTTTATCAAAGCGTTCTATGAAGAGATTTAATTAATTTGATTCGTTGGTGTCGTCAATATCTTCTACTTGCGCTTCGTCTTTTTCTTTCTCAATGTTTTCTAACTCCTGCCAAACATATTTTAGGGCGTCCGCTCTTAAATCAAAAAAACGATTTTCGCCATAACGTTTTTTGAATCCTGATCGGAATAATTCTGCTTCTAACCTTTCTGTTCTTGCAAAAAGTATTTCAACTCCAGAGCTTGAACAACTCTCTACCAGACTTGATAATACTTGTTCACCACTTGCATCCACTTGAACAATCGATGCCACATCAACAATGACATACTGGAGTTCGTCATTATTTTTAGCAATCAATTCAAGTAACTTTGTTTCAAAATAAGCAGCATTTGCAAAGTAAAGTGAGCCGCTCCACTTAGCAACCTTGACGGATTGACTTGCTTCAACAGATTCATCAGCGAATCTTGACGCAATAATTGACCCATGTTCGACTGATAACTCGGTAAAGTTTGGCTCCATCGTTCTGTAAAGAAACAAACCTAATGACAGAATGACTCCAAATGCGATTCCGTTCTCAAGATGGGGCGCAAAAGTTAGCGTCATCACAAAAGTCAACAAACCAACCAAACCGTCATGCTTCTCTACTTTCCATGCGTGCCTGAGTGGTGAGAAGTGAACCAGGTTGACAACAGCCATTAAAATAATTGCAGCAAGAGTGGCCTGAGGAAGATGGTATAGCAAAGGGGTTAGCCAAACGATGGTTAACCCTACGATAATAGCAGTCACGACAGATGAAAATCCAGTCACTGCTCCTGCTGTCAAATTGACTGCTGATCGCGAAAAAGATCCTGAAACCGAGTAACCTTGAAAAAAACTTGAGGTCACGTTTGATAAACCCTGACCAATTAATTCCTGGTTAACATCTAATCGCTGTTTCGTGGTTGCAGCCATTGATTTAGCAACAGAAATCGCCTCCATAAATCCAATTAATGAAATTGTAATTGCATAGATAAACAAAGTTCCAACCGCGTTGAAATCAAATCTTGGCACCTTAAAGCTAAATAGTCCATCAATATTAATTGAGCTTACAATCGCTCCACCCATAGCCTGGAAGTCCATCAAGAATGACGCTACTGTTGAAAGAACTGCTACTGACAAAATAGCTGGAAATCTTGGGAAAAAACGCTGAAAAAGTACAATACCTATTACACCAGAAATAGCCATAGCCAAGGTGGGTAGATGGGTATGAAAGACTGCCGCTTCTAGAAGTCTTGCTATCGTTTGGTAACTCTGATCTGCATTACAAATTGCGTGCAGCCCATTAACATCTATTGACTCAATTCTTTCAATGATCGTCAATGGTTGGCAGGCACTTACCCAGTCAGTATCATTTGAACTAATAACCCTAATTCCAAAAACCTTTGGAAGTTGAGAAGCACCAATAATGATTGCTGCAGCATTCGTAAAGCCTGTAACCACAGGATGTGAGAGGAAGTTAATTACAAAACCTAACCTGAGAACACCCAGTGAAAACTGAAATACGCCAACAATTAATGCTAGAAGTGCTGCGTACACTGCGTAACTCGCCGGATCAGTCACGATTTCACCAAGTGCTGCAGCAGTTAACAAGGAAACAACGGCAACTGGTCCAGTAGAAAGTTGTCTTGATGAGCCCATCAATGCACCAATTAAAACCGGTAAGAATGAGGCATAAAGACCATATTGCGGACCTAAACCTGCAAGCTGTGCATAGGCCATTGACTGAGGAATTATAACGAATGCAACTGTTGTGCCCGCCAAAATATCCGCTTTTAAGTTCTTAGGGTTACTTAAATCTTTAATCCATAACAAAAACGGAAATAGTCTTGTTATCCAATTCATGAAATATGATTCTGAAATTTTGTATTTAATTCAGCAATAAGTCTACCTCACTAGCGAAGGCAAACACAGAATTTTTTTACTAGTAATTAAAAATCTTTATCCCAGTCAACAAAAATTTCTTTCTTTTTTGAATCGACTGAAACAAGGTACGGCTCAATGTATGGAATCCAATGTTCTTTTTTACCTTTTACAACTAAGACATTATTTGCGCCAGTTTCAACAAAATAATCAACTAATCCAAGACTTTCTTTATTCTGATTTAAAACCGTAAACCCTATCAGCTCATGCCAATAGTATTGATCCTCATTCAATTCTGGAAGCTGTTCTTTGTCGATATATATATCTTTACCAATCAGTTTTTGAGAATCTTCACGGGTATCAATTCCACTTATATGTGCGACAATTGTTTTTGACTGTTCTCGTCCATTCTTTATTTCTATTTTTTGAAGCTCCCCATCAACATCAATTGACCAAGGTGAGTAGTTTAGGATATTAACTCTGGGTTTGGTGTATGAAAAAACTTTTACCCAGCCCTGTAAACCAAAAAAGCCATTAATCTTTCCGACTAATAGCTTTTTTTCGTTTGAGTGAGGTGCAGATGACACCAAATTATTTTTCTTCAGATTCTTCAGCTGGCTTTTCTTCTGCTGCGGCTTCTTCTGCAGGAGCTTCTGCTGCTGCGGCTTCTGCTGCTGCTTCTTCTACTGGAGCTTCTGCTGCGGCTTCTGCTGCTGCTTCTTCTACTGGAGCTTCTGCTGCGGCTTCTTCTACTGGAGCTTCTGCTGCGGCTTCTTCTACTGGAGCTTCTGCTGCGGCTTCTGCTGCTGCTTCTTCTACTGGAGCTTCTGCTGCGGCTTCTGCTGCTGCTGCCTCTTTAGCCTCTAGATCAGCTTTTGCTTTTTCTTCTGCTGCAATCTTTTTAGCTTTATCATCTGCCTTTGCTGATTGTTTAGCTAATTGCTTTTCACGAATAGAGGGATCTCTGTACTCTTTTACAAGCTGCTTAACGCGATCCGAAATCTGCGCGCCTTGAGAAATCCAATGTGACAGTCTGTCTTCTTCGAGTTGAAGCCTGACTTCTTGTCCGCGAGCGACAGGATTAAAATATCCAATACGCTCAATGTAACCACTATCTCTTCTCTTTCTAGAGTCTGTCGCTACAATCGAATAAAAAGGGTTTTTCTTGGCTCCACCTCGGGCTAGTCTTATCTTAACCATGGGTTTTTTGCTCCTTAGATTGTTAAATTATTAAGGCGAGAAATTATATCAGTTTTAGATGTTGCGTGCTAATTTAATCGCATCCCCAATATAGTTCATTGGCGTTAACTTGTTCAGTTCTTTTTTTGCCTCTAAGGGGATGTCCAAAGAGGCAATAAAATCACTGAGAATTTTGGCGTCAATTTTCTTTCCCCTTGTCAGAGCCTTAAGTTTCTCATAGGGATTTGACACGCCATACCTGCGCATTACAGTTTGAATTGGTTCAGCGAGAACTTCCCATGAATTATTCAGATCTTCGATCAGTTTTTCTTCATTTACTTCAAGTTTTTTTATGCCTTTGCAAATTGAAGCATACGAAATTAAACAATGTGCACTACTAACGCCTAAATTTCTTAAAACAGTAGAATCTGTCAAGTCACGCTGCCATCTTGATATAGGAAGTTTTGTTGCAAAATGCTCTCCAATGGCAATGGCTAATCCAAGATTGCCCTCAGCATTTTCAAAATCAATGGGGTTGACCTTATGCGGCATAGTTGAAGAACCTATTTCCCCTTTAACTGTTTTTTGAGTGAAATAACCTAATGAAATGTAGCCCCAAACATCACGGCAAAAGTCAATTAAGATGGTGTTAAATCTATTTAATGCATGAAAATACTCAGCAATATAATCATGTGATTCAATCTGTGAACTATAAGGAGCGTAATTCACTCCGAGACTCTCAATAAAGCTCTTAGAAACTTTTTCCCAATCAACTTCAGGATACGCACTGAGATGAGCATTGAAATTTCCAACTGCACCATTAAACTTACCCATTATTTGAACATCTTTCAGCTGCTTTATTTGTCTCTGCAGTCGATAAGAGAAGTTTGCCATCTCTTTTCCAAGAGTTGTGGGAGATGCTGTTTGACCATGCGTTCTTGAAAGCATTGGAATTTCAGCATTTTCCCTTGCTAAGCCAGTCATTAGATTCAAAGTTTCTGTCATTTCAGCCAAAAGAACCTCTCTTCCATTTTCAAGCATAAGCGCATGTGATAAATTATTAATATCCTCTGAGGTGCATGCAAAATGAATAAACTCATTCACTTTATGAAGTTCAGGAGTTGAAGATACTTTCTCTTTCAAGAAATACTCAATCGCTTTAACATCATGATTGGTTGTCTTTTCAATTTCTTTTATTGCTCTTGCATCATCTATAGAAAAATTATCGGCAATAGCTAATAATTTTTTGTTGGCTTCAGAGCTAAACAAGGGAACTTCAGATATTTCTGAATTGTTTGACATTGCCTCTAACCATCGCACTTCAACTAAAAGCCTATACTTTATGAGCCCAAATTCACTAAATATAGTTTTGAGTTGAGCGGTCTTATCGCTGTAACGCCCATCGATTGGTGAAATAGAGGTAAGTTTATCAAATGTCATAATACGAACTAATGCTTCAAAAAATTTAAGCCTTCATATTAAAAAGGATAAAATTATACTCTTTTATTTAATCACCTAATAACCAGTATTACTATGATAAAAGCTTACTTAAAGCACTGTGAAGAGAGAAAGTCGGACAATCTTCCACCACTAGCACTCGATGCAAAACAAACTAAGTCTGTCGTAGAGAGCCTAATATCAGGGCTTGATGATGACTTCTATTTGAATTTACTCACTCATAGAGTCCCGCCGGGTGTTGATGAAGCTGCTTATGTAAAAGCTGGTTTTTTAACTAGTATTGCTAAAGGAGAACAGTCTTGCAATGCGATCTCAAGAAAACATGCTACTTTTTTGCTAGGAACAATGCTTGGTGGATATAGCATCGAATCCTTAATTAATCTTCTGGATGATGATGAAACTGCTGAGGAAGCCTGTAAAGCACTATCTCATACAATACTTATCTATGAGGCCCACCAAAGCATAATGGAAAAGTCAGCAAACAACGCACATGCGAAGAAGATAGTTGATTCATGGGCTTCAGCTGACTGGTTTACCTCCAAAGAGCCTCTTCCTGAGAGCATTAAAGTGACAGTATTTCGTGTCGATGGTGAAACCAATACTGATGACCTTTCACCAGCAACTGAAGCCTGGTCTCGTCCTGATATCCCTCTTCATGCAAAAGCAATGCTTGTCAAAAAAATGGATAAGCCCCTTGAAAAAATTGAAGAATTAAAGCAAAAGGGCAATTCTCTTGCCTATGTTGGAGATGTAGTGGGTACTGGCTCTTCAAGAAAATCAGCAATTAACTCGGTTTTATGGCATATGGGTGAACCTATTGACTACATTCCTAATAAAAATAGTGGTGGCATAGTCCTTGGTGGCAAAATTGCTCCAATATTTTTTAATACAGCTGAGGATTCAGGGGCACTTCCAATTCAATGCGACGTTTCAGAACTCAAAATGGGTGATGAGATTACAATTTATCCATATGAAGGCAATATTAAAGATGCATCTGGAGAAGTTATTTCAAAATTTAATCTTGCGCCTAGTACGATGCCAGATGAGGTTCGTGCTGGTGGCAGAATTCCACTTATTATTGGAAGAGGTTTAACAGATAAAACAAGAGCTGAACTTGGCTTAGCGGTGAGTGATGTGTTTCTTCGTCCAGTGGACCCAAAGAATAGTTCATTAGGATTTACCTTAGCTCAAAAAATTGTTGGTAAAGCTTGTGGTGTTAAAGGTATAAGGCCCGGAACCTATTGTGAGCCTCGCATGAGTACAGTTGGATCTCAAGACACAACAGGAGCAATGACTCGAGATGAGCTCAAAGAATTAGCTTGTTTAGGATTTTCTGCTGATCTAGTTATGCAGAGTTTTTGTCACACAGCTGCTTATCCTAAGCCCATTGATCTTGAGTTGCAGCACACACTCCCAGACTTCATGCATTCACGAGGTGGCGTGTCACTCAAACCAGGCGATGGCATTATTCATTCTTGGTTAAATCGCATGCTTTTGCCAGACTCTGTTGGAACTGGTGGCGACTCTCATACGCGTTTCCCAATAGGAATTAGTTTTCCAGCTGGCTCTGGCCTTGTTGCATTTGGTGCCTCAATTGGAGTGCTACCATTAGACATGCCTGAATCAGTTTTAGTCAGGTTTAAGGGTGAGATGCAACCTGGAATCACTCTAAGGGACCTTGTCAATGCAATCCCATATGTTGCCATTCAAAAGGGATTACTCACTGTTGATAAATCTAACAAGAAAAATATTTTTTCTGGACGCGTTCTTGAAATTGAGGGACTTGGAGATCTAAAAGTTGAGCAAGCATTTGAGCTTGCAGATGCAACAGCAGAGAGGTCGGCAAATGGATGTACTGTAAAGCTTAATAAAGAACCCATTGCAGAATATTTAAATTCAAATATTACACTTCTCGGCTCGATGATTGATTCTGGCTATGATGATAAAAAAACAATAGCAAAAAGAATACAGGATATGAAAAAGTGGCTTGATAATCCAGAGCTTCTTGAGGCTGATAAAGATTGCGAGTATTCAGAGGTCATTGAAATAAATCTTAATGACATTAAGGAGCCAATCTTAGCCTGTCCAAATGATCCAGATGATGTAAGACTTCTATCATCAGTTGCCAAAACATCAATAGATGAAGTTTTCATTGGCTCTTGTATGACCAATATTGGACATTTCAGGGCTGCGGCACAGCTACTCAAAGATAAGTCAGAGCTTAATACAGTTTTATGGGTGGTGCCTCCAACAAGAATGGATGAAAAACAGTTAAGGGCTGAGGGAATATATGAAACCTTTGAGCGACTTACAGACAGGACTGAGGTCCCAGGCTGCTCACTTTGTATGGGAAACCAAGCAAGGGTTGAAGAAGGAGCATCTGTCGTTTCAACCTCGACCAGAAACTTTCCAAATCGATTAGGAGATAACAGCAATGTATTTTTAGCATCAGCAGAGGTTGCTGCAATCTCTGCTAAGCTAGGGTATATTCCTACTTCTGAAGAGTACTTATCCTTAATGAAAGACATTGAGCCTTTATCAGGTGAAATATATCAGTATCTCAATTTTGACCAAATCGCAGATTATCAAGAATCTTCTTCCAATGTTCCACTTGAGATGATCCTACAAAGTTAAACTTTAGGTAATTAAAAAGCCGCTCTAAAGCGGCTTTTTTTATGAATATTATTAAGGATTACTTAATCTTTGCTTCCTTATACATTACGTGTTTTCTTACAACAGGATCAAATTTTTTAACTTCAACCTTTTCTGGGTGAATTCTTTTATTTTTAGTTGTAGTGTAATAGTGACCTGTTTCAGCTGAAGAAACCAGTTTAATTTTTTCTCTCATAACTTACTCCTTATACCTTTTCGCCGCGTCCGCGGATTTCTGCTAAAACAACATCAATGCCCTTTTTATCAATAACGCGAAGACCTCTTGCAGATAACTTCAACTTAACAAAACGGTTTTCAGCCTCAACCCAAAAACGGTGAGTATGAAGGTTAGGGTAAAAACGACGACGCGTTCTGTTATTCGCGTGAGAAACGTTATTTCCACTTATAGGTCTCTTACCAGTTACTTGGCATACTTTAGACATAACGATCACCTAATCAAATTTCTAAAAAGGGAGAATTATACGCAAAAAATTGCAGTTTTTTTAAATAAATTTTATTTACTTTATTCATAAAAACGGTATCATACCAATCTTTCGGAGGGATGGCAGAGCGGTTGAATGCACTGGTCTTGAAAACCAGCAAGGGCTAATACCCTTCCAGGGTTCGAATCCCTGTCCCTCCACCATTCATACATGCTTTTCAAGCAGTTTCTAAAAAATCAATTTAAAATTGTAATCCATTGCTACTTAAATACAATTTAAGTATATTATTTCTCCTATAACTCAATAAGTTAAAGACAAAATAATAAGGATTATCTTTGAAACTAGTTACTGCAATATTAAGGCCTGAAATTTTAGACAAAGTTAGAGAAGCGCTTTGTGATGTTGATATACCAGGCATGACTGTTACCGAAGTCAAAGGTTTTGGCAAACAAAAAGGTCACACCGAACACTATCGAGGCACAGAGTTTACTGTTGAATTTGTCCACAAGGTCAAACTTGAAATTGCCATTTCTACTAAAAATTTAGATTTAGTCATTAATGTTATAAGTGATATCGCTCAATCTGGGCAAAAAGGTGATGGAAAAATCTTTGTCTCTGACATCGAAAAAGTAGTTCGTATTCGAACTGGTGAAACCAATCAAGATGCTCTTTAACTGAGCCAAAATAAAATAATTTAAGTGTTTATAAAATAAACATATAATAAGCTTTTTATTAATAAAAAATTCGCTTTTATGCCCTTATATTCATCCATTCAATCCAAATTAAAACATCTTCTAGTACTAATGTCATTTTCAATCTTATCAATTAGTTCAAATGTAATTGCAAATGATGAAGTACTTGCTTATCCATTCAACGCAGATAGTGGCAGGTACTGGCAGTACGTTAGTGATAGGGTCATGGGTGGTGTCTCTGATGGCAAGGTAAATCTTGAACAAGACGGTGAAATGTATTACGCAAGACTTACTGGTAATGTAAGTACAGCAAACAACGGTGGCTTTATTCAATTGCGTGCGAGTGTTTCATTTGCAAATTCTGAAAAGGAAGGGGAGAATCTTAAAGGCGTTCGACTGAACGTAAGAGGAAATGGTGAAACTTACTACATCCATATCCGAACAAATGAGAGTTGGTCGCCTTCAGACTATTATGCTACAACTTTCATAGCTAGTGAGGAGTGGCAAATGATTGACCTTCCTTTTAATAAATTTGAACGAAGATGGTCAAAGGACTCGACCTTGGATCCAAAAAAAATTAGGAGTTTTGGTATTGTTGCTTATGGCAAAGACTATGTTTCTGATATTTCAGTCTCAACACTAGAGTTTTACTATTAGGCTAGGATCTTTGTAAATCTGCCAACAACTCAATGACATGGCTATACCCATCTGCACCAAGACCAGCAACTACTGCATCCACAGCTGGAGAGACAAAAGAAATATGACGAAATGACTCACGTAAATGTGGATTCGAAATATGTAACTCTATCTTCAAGCCAGGAAAAGACTTTAAAGCATCATGAATTGCAATTGATGTATGAGTATAAGCAGCAGCATTAATGACAATTACATCAATTTTTTCTTTTATTGCGCTCTGAATCCACTCAACTATTTCACCTTCATAATTAGACTGCATAAATTTCACATTATTGCCATCTTTAAGACCTTGTTCTATACACTCTTTTGAAATACTATCTAATGTATCATGCCCATAAATCTCGGGCTCGCGTCAGCCAAGTAGGTTTATATTTGGACCATTGATAACAAAAATATTCATGATTTTTGACTCAACTGCTTATTGACTGCTCTAATAGCAAGATCATAGCTATGGATACCAAATCCACTTACAAAACCAACATTCCCTTCCGAAGCCTTTATTGGACTATTAATATTAACTCCCTTCTGGAAAATATTTGCAATATGCACCTCAATAACTGGCTTTTTTTGATTAGCCATGGCCTCTATATTAGATGCGTATAGATCGGGGTCTAAAGAGGCTGCATTAGAATAAGCAGCAGGATTAATTATTAAAGCATCAAACTCCTTAGAGGCCTTTAAAAGATAGTTTGATAACTCAGCCTGATCATCAGTTTGACAAAAATCCACACTAATCCCTAAACTATTGCAAGTTTCTAAACATTTTTTTTGGACCTTTTCCAAAGTAAGGTTATCATGGCCGAATTCATTAAAGTTGCTCAAATCTGAAAGCCCAGGGCCATTGATTATTAATAATTTTTTTTTCATAAAGTGATTAATTTCAATTTATTACCACAATATTATACTTTCCGAATGAAACTATATAGAAAGATTAAAAATCAAGTATTTATTTACTAAATATTACTGATTAATTGAGCCTCAATTAAAGACCGATAGTATGAAAATGGTGGACATTGCTTGTTCGGGTCTTTAGCTTCTTCATCCCAGTGGCGCAGATTGACACACTGCTCTAAATAATCATTTTTTTCAAACTCTCTCACCTCATACTCACTCATTGGACCTCCTTGAAGATTCAAGGTGTGGATTGAGGCTGATGAGAGACGTTCAAAATAATCAGGTTGAACTGCGCAAAGATATCGCTTTGCAGAGACATGCTGACGAATTGGCTCAACGACTGATGCCGGAAAATACTCTTCAAGAAAATTAGCACCTGCCTCTTCATGATAGTTATTAATACCTTTAGCTAATGATGACTCAGGAATTTCATTTTTGTAATGCCCAATATCATGAAGAAGTGCCGCTACTATTTGACTATTATCAGCACCCGCTTCTTCAGCACACTGAGCGGCCTGAAGCATGTGCTGTGCCATCGTAACTTCCTCGCCTAAGTAGGACTCAGCACCTCGCCTTTCAAAAATATCTTCAATAAGATCTACTATATATTCTGGGGTATTAGTCATTATTATTTTTCATTTCTAGCCTGTTAAGAAGACTATAAAGGCCATCCAAATCAGAATATGCACCCTGCAGATGGCGTTTGCCAGATTTAGAGAATTCTGTTCTAGCGTGCATCACTCGAGTATTATCAAAAAGCATTAAATCGCCCTCAGATAGCTTGAATTGAATCTTTAATTCATCCCTCTCAATAACCTCACTCCAGTGACGGTATGCCTTATAAAAAGACCTCATTTTATCTTGAGGCACATTGATCGTATCGATTGAACGGTTGTTGTATCGAACCTTGATAACTTCTTTTTTATCATTTAACTCAATCATCGGTACCCTTGAGCGAAGCTCAGTTTTACTGTCTGAAAAGCGATAATTAATCCAGGTATTTGCTAAGGATAGAAAACTCTCTTCACTCTCTTCTCGAAGAATAGATGCGGCTTTAAAACCATCAACCAAAATTGACTCTCCGCCCTCGGTAGAACTCTCAAGGCAATGCAGTAATTGGACTGTTGGAACAGGATCCCTGTAAGGATTATCTGTGTGAGAGCCAAGCCCAAGATTGGTAAAGGCAAGGTTATTCGGGTTGACCTCTGTTCTTACCTCAAACAAAGCCCCATAGTTTGTCTCTCTAGTGAACCCCAACTCACTAATCACTTTCAACACTTGGCCGTCTTGGGTTGGAACGTCATTTAAAACAAAGAAACCAGACTCTCTAAGCGACCTAAGCGCTAAGACCTTGGAAGTATCATCATAATGCATCAAGTCATAGCTGATAAAAGGAAGTCCATTATCAAAGCTATCTTTTTTCCATAATTTTTTGTACTTTTCGCTCCTATCCTCGAAATGACTGTTGAGTTCATAGCAGTTTTCCCTGAGCCACTTCTGAGAAAAGACTGACAAGTGATTTTCAGGTTGAAACATCACGCAAACATTTCCCTCAGCATCCTTGTAAGCCTTTTCAATAGTAATATTAGAGGGAAGATCTTTAACGCTAAATAGTCTTTGCCCGTTATCTAAGTTTCTTGATTCAGGCATCTGACAGTGGTCTCTTAGCCAGAGACTGTAAAGAGAGCTTTTGTTTCCATCACTCCAATCTATGACCAACTCATCACCGACTATAGAAATTATTTTGATTAAATCGATTTGTATCCCCTTTGATAATCTAGCTTTAAGTTTTTTTACATTGCAATATTTTTACTTTTGGATTGCTGTCCAAAAAAGGAAACCTCTTTTGGGTATTCTGGCAACTCGATACTATAGCTAGTGCACCTCACGGTACCAGTCTCTTTACCCCTGACAACCAAGCCAACTAGATCACTTGGGAGGTGGTTTGGAGAGAGTGCAACTGCATCCTCAGCTTTATAGGTAATGATGAATAATGACCTTGGCAGTGAAGATCGGTTTGGTGCTGAACCATGCAGCAATTTTGAATGCATAAGGCAAGCCGAACCTGCTTTACCAATACAACTTAACGCATTTTTTTTATTTTCAGACGCAACATTTTCAGCAACAGCTCCAGTAAAAATGCCCTTATGCCAATGAGAGTGTAGTGGTCCATTATGGGTTCCAGGAACAACCTCAAGTGGCCCGTTTTCAAGGGTCACATCATCTAGAAAATAAAGAACAGTCATAATATCTTCATTGGAATGAGGCTCAAAAGGAAAGTCCTGATGAAACTTCACCTCAGTGCCTGAGCCAGGCAACTTGAGATTTATTTTATTGCCAAGGTGTGTGATATTTGGACCAAATATCTCAGTCACCAGATCTAATGCATTGTTATCTTTTACCACGTCAAGGCATATCTCCGAAATTTCTGCTGGTGATGTGATCCTTCTCACTGCTGGTGTGCTTTCAGAATGAGTTTTAGGCTCAATATCAAATCGAGGCCTTCCATCCTTTATCTTTCCAAAAGGCTTCTTGTGGCTCTTACTTTCATCAACCCAGCTGGCAAGCTCAGCATTAAGTGATGCTAATTGCTCACTGGTAATTGCATTTTCAAAGAAAATATAGCCATCTCGATGAAATTGATCAATCAGTTCTTTGTTGTCAGACTCATTTTTTGCTTGCATACATAGCCTCCTAAGGGCATTATGAACCAATATTAAGAAAAAATAAAGAAAAATTTAATGGCCTATTAGAAAGAATATAAAATTATCAACATGGAAATATTATTTGATAATTTAAACTTCATGCATTGGTTAGTTTTAGGCCTTGCACTCATCATTCTAGAGCTGTTCTTATGGACAACATTTCTTCTTTGGATTGGCGCCTCAGCAATCACCGTGAGTATTGTTTTTTATCTCATTCCAGATGTTGATGGGCTCTTACAATTATTAACTTTCCTAGCCATTTCAGTTGCCACAACATACCTTTCTAAAAAATATTATCCTGTTAAAACAGTTGATGATGAATTAAACGAGAAGGCCAAGACTTATATCGGAAAAGAATGTAAAGTCAACTCAATGGAGGATGGCGTCATTAAGGTTCAAATAGGTAAGTCACTTTGGTTCGCTGAGGGCACTGATCTCAGTGTGGGTCAGAGCGTTAAAATTGTTGGCGTTGAGGCGTCTACTTTTATTGTCGAGCCAGTTAAGACCTAATTGGAAGTTTAACCGATCCCGTACTGCGATCTGTAGCTCTCAATTTTAGCTAGGATTTTTGAATCATCGCTTGTCCTCAAATAGTCAATGATATGTGACAGGTTTATGATACTCAAAACCGTAATTCCAAATATCTGCTCTACTTCTTGTATGGCTGAAAGCTCGCTCTTCCCTTTCTCTTGTCGGTCAAGCGCCACAATAACACCTTTCGCATTTGCCCCACAATTTTGGATAATATCTTGAGCCTCTCTAATCGCAGTTCCTGCCGTTATAACGTCATCTATAATCAAAATGTCTCCCTCCAGGGGGTGACCAACTATGCTTCCACCTTCACCATGATCCTTTGCCTCTTTTCGATTAAAGCTATACGGAACGTTATGATTAAAACTGTCATTAAGTGCAATAGAGGCAGCAGCTGCAAGAGGTATGCCCTTGTATGCAGGGCCAAACAATACATCAAACTTTAGCGCACTCACTTCAATGGCTTGCGCATAGAACTTTCCTAATTCAGATAAGTGACTGCCCTTGTTGAAAAGACCTGCATTAAAGAAATAGGGACTAATCCTGCCTGATTTAAGTGTAAATTCTCCAAATTTAAGAACGCCAGTCTCTAACGTAAAATCAACAAAATCCTTTTGATACTGTTCCATCCAATATTCCTAAACAATTAAAATAAGCGATATGAGAATTATAACAATTAATGTTAATGGAATAAGGGCTGCTGAGAGAAAAGGTTTCTTTAATTGGCTTAAAAAACAGAATGCTGATGTTGTCTGCCTACAAGAGATTAAAGCGCAGGAAGATCAGCTTGATGAGCGTTTTTACCCCAAAGAAATGTACACGTATTACCATCCTGCAGAGCGAAAAGGATATAGCGGGACTGGCCTATATTGTAAGTCTAAGCCTGACAAGATATCTTATAGTCCGTGGGATGACATGAACTCTGAAGGAAGGATTATTCAAGCTGATTTCGCTGACTTGAGCGTTTTATCAATCTATCTCCCCTCTGGATCATCAAAGGAGGAGAGGCAAGCACTAAAAATGGAATTTATTTATGACCGCTTTTTGCCGCACTTACGTGAGCTCGAAAAAGATAATAG
Organism: Candidatus Pseudothioglobus sp. uisw_142; assembly: GCF_059512465.1. NCBI lineage: Bacteria > Pseudomonadati > Pseudomonadota > Gammaproteobacteria > Pseudothioglobaceae (SeqCode) > Pseudothioglobus (SeqCode) > Candidatus Pseudothioglobus sp. uisw_142. The sequence continues at coordinate 211,634 of NZ_CM183452.1, read as the reverse complement.
AAGATACGTAATGTGTGGTGATTGGAACATTGCGCATAAAAAAATTGACCTAAAAAATTGGAGATCTAATCAAAAAAACTCAGGCTTCCTTCCAGAAGAGAGGGCATGGCTTGATATTCTTTATGATGACTTGGGCTACATCGACTCTTTCCGAGAAATCAACCAAGAAGAGCTCCAATATACTTGGTGGTCTAACCGTGGCCAAGCCTGGCTGAACAATACTGGTTGGCGCCTTGATTATCATATCGTCAGTTCAAATATGGCTGGCACTGCAACCTCGTGTGAAATATACAAAGAGGAGCGCTTTTCAGATCATTCTCCTTTAATCATTGATTATCAGTTATGAGTGAAGCAAAAAGCCATCGCAAAATTCAGAGTTTTGTTAAAAGGTCGGGTAGACTTTCAAAAGCCCAATACCTTGGACTGAATGATCTATGGAGTGATTTTGGGGTTGAGATTAATGACAAGGAACTCATCAACTTTGATGGGGTATTTGAAAAGCAAAATGATATTACGCTTGAAGTTGGGTTTGGGAATGGTGACAGCCTTCTTGAGATGGCCATAAAACAGCCTCATCAAAATTTCATTGGTATTGAGGTCTATGAGGCTGGAGTTGGAAGAATTATTAATGAGGCGAGTAAACAAAATGTCAGCAATCTAAAGATTATCAAAGATGATGCTGTAGAGGTAATCGCTAATAACATCGCTGATGAAAGTATTTCGCATTTCCAATTATTTTTTCCTGATCCTTGGCACAAAAAGAAGCATCATAAGCGTAGAATTGTCCAAACAAGCTTTTTAGATCTCCTTTCGAGAAAACTAAAAACCAATGGAACTGTCCATATAGCAACTGACTGGGAAAACTATGCGGAACATATCATGGAAACTCTAGAAGCGCATCCACACTTTAAAAACATTGCAGGAGGCCATATATATTCTGAAAGGCCCAAAGATAGGCCGCTTACTAAATTCGAAAATCGTGGTCATAAATTAGGTCATGGTGTTTGGGACTTACTTTTTAAAAACACAAAGGGGGGTTAAATGTTATTTCCTATATTTGTTGTTGTAACGCTAGCTGAAATATACGTGCTTGTTTCTGTGGGACAGGCCATTGGCGGTCTCTCAACAGTTCTACTCGTTGTAATTACTGCATTTATTGGATCAAGCCTTCTTAGACAGCAGGGCTGGTCAACTTTGGCCAAAGCTCAACAAAGCATGTCAGAGGGAAGAACACCAGCAATGGAGATGATGGAAGGTGTCGTTATTTTAGTTTCTGGAATCCTTTTACTGACTCCTGGTTTTCTGACAGATGCACTTGGACTTCTAGGTCTAATGCCTTGGAGCAGAAGTTACTTTATTAATCATTTTCTTGAGAAAAATGCTGAGCGCGTTTTTAAGCAAAGAAACTCAGTCTTTATTAACAGAACAAACAACAGTGAAAAAAAATCAAATAAAGATGACACCATTGAGGGCGAATTTTGGGAAGATAAATAATCCTCTATTTCAAAAAAAATCAGCAATAAATATCTCATAATGACAAGCAAAAAAACGCTAGATGACTGGTTGGCCTGGCAAGAAACCCTTATGGAAGAGACGATTGTATTAGGACTTGATAGAGTTCAATTAGTCTATGAAAAACTTTTTCCAAATGGCGTTCCCTTCAAAGTTATAACAGTTGCAGGAACTAATGGAAAAGGCTCCACGGTTTCCTTTATCGATAGTATTTATCAGCAATCAAAATATAAAGTGGGGCGCTCTACTTCTCCCCACTTATTGAAATACAATGAGCGCTATGCAGTAGATGGTGAAGATGCATCTGATGACGTCATAATCGAAGCTTTTGAAATCATTGAAGGCAAAAGAGAAGATATCAAGTTAACCTATTTCGAATTTTCAACTCTCGCAGCCTTCATTATTTTTGAAAAGGCCGAGGTCGACATTGCAATACTTGAGGTTGGGTTGGGCGGCCGGCTTGACTCTGTCAATGTAGTTGATAGTGATGTGAGCATCATCACAAATATTGCAATCGATCATACCGATTACCTAGGTGACACTAGGGAGGCTATAGGCAGAGAAAAAGCAGGCGTGATGAGAGGCTCTAGGCCTTGCATTTGTGGAGATCAGGACCCTCCTCAAAGCTTATTGGCATATGCTAAGGAAATTGGCACCGATATTACATTTGTGAGTAATGCCTATGAAGATGAAATTGGACTCGAGGGAGATCATCAGAGACTTAATGCTGCTGTTGCAATCAAAGCAGTTGAAAGTCTTGCAGTACAAAACCCAATTTCTAAAAGTATGATTAGCGAAGGCATCAAAAATGCATCAATCAGAGCAAGATTTGAGAAGGTTGAGATTGGAGATAAAACAATTATTCTGGATGTTGCTCACAATCCAGCAGCTGTAAAAACGCTTGTAGAAACTCTATCTAAATCGTCGATGCAAACAGTCGCTATTTTTTCAGCGCTCGTAGATAAAGATATTATTGAGATGATTGAACTTGCCTCAAAAGCAGTAAAGCATTGGTACCTGGTCCCCCTTTCCTCAGAGAGAGCAATTGAATCAGAAATATTGAATAAAAAATTTTCAAGCTCCGACTTAACAACAATCTGCCAAGATATGGAAAGTGCAATTCATGGGTCATTAGCTCTTAGGGAGGTAGAAAGAATTGTTATTTTTGGCTCTTTTTATACAATCGCAGATGCTTCAATAATTATTAATAAACTCAGATAGTATTAGTCGTTGGAGAGAACGACAAAGCATCATAAACTATTGTAAAATCAATTCTATCTATCAAGGAGCTCATGGGCAATTTTTTTGACAATGTTTGGAGTGCAATAAGCATATTGGCTTGGTCAGATTGGCTCACCCTCTTAATTCTTATCACATTTGTTGTTCGAGGTTTTATTCAAGGCCTTGCCAAAGAAGTCATAAGCTTTATATTTGTTATTATTGCAATCATATTAGCTTGGCTCTACTATGAGCCATTTGCTAAGACCTTTCTAAGTAGCTGGATTAACTCAGATAATCAATCTACCTATGCACTCTCCTTTGGAGGACTATTTCTGAGCGCTTGGTTCATTAAAAAAGGCTTATACAGAATTGCAAGTGCATCGGCAAGTAACCAAAATTCTAATGATCTAAATAGACCCTTTGCCAATTCAGTGATCTTTGTGATAGTTGGAATATTTAGCTTTAACTTTTTAGGAACAGTTTCAGACCTTAAAACTATTGAAGCAATAATCACTAACGAGTCACTCAGAAGTTTTGTGTCTTTTGTCCTAATTTTCGTAATCTTAATGGCTGGATTATTTGCCCTATCAAAACTTCTTAATATTAAAGTTGATACAGAAAATCCTTCCATTATGGCGCCAGTATATGAGGGTATATTAAGCGCATTAAGTTCCTTAGATACTCTTATTAATGCTAGAAATGTTGATGGCCTAAAGAATAAATTTTTTGGAGCAATTCTAGGTTTGTTTATAGGTGGTACTTTTGTTCTTATCGTTGTTCTTATTTTACAAAACATGAGTTGGGTTACACAAAACCATGCGTGGGTTGAAACGAGTGGTGCATTAAGAACATTTCAGGACTGGTCTGTTGACGTTAAGCCCGTCTTATCCAAGTATCTTCTTTTTGTAGAGCTTGACCCGGGTGATGTTGTTGTTGAATTTATAGAAAGTGAAATTTTGAAGGATTAATATATGTGCGGAATTATTGGTATTCTCTCCACAACTAAAAAAGATGTTGGTTTATACATCTATGATGCATTAACAATTATTCAGCATCGCGGTCAAGATGCCGCAGGAATAACAACAGCCAATAAAGGTCGTTTTTATATGAGAAAGGGTAATGGCCTTGTTCGAAATGTATTTAGAACAAAGCATATGGAAAAACTGATAGGTGATATGGGTATTGGACACATACGCTATCCAACTGCAGGAAGCTCTTCAGAGGCTGAGGCGCAACCTTTTTATGTCAATTCACCCTATGGAATTGCATTTGCACACAATGGCAACCTAACCAATGCAGAAACTCTGGCTCAAGAAATTTTTGAGCAAGATCTTCGTCATATTAATACCAATTCAGATTCCGAAATTCTACTTAATATCCTGGCGAGTGAAATTGCTGAAGAGCAAAAACATAGAATCAATGAAAGAGATATTTTTAAAGCAGTAACTAAGCTCCATCAAAGAGTAAAGGGGGCGTATGCAGCTATTGGAATGATCCCAGGCTATGGAATTTTTGGATTTAGAGATCCTAACGGAATCAGACCATTGATACTTGGTGAAAGAACTACTACAGAGGGTACTAAATATATGCTAACTTCAGAGAGCGTTGCTTTGACTGCTCTTGGATATAAGATTACACGCGATGTTGACCCTGGCGAGACAGTAGTGATTGATCGCAAAGGCCAAGTCCACTCCCATCAGTGCTCAGCTAACTCGAGACTCTCTCCTTGTATTTTTGAATTTGTTTATTTTGCAAGGCCTGACTCTATTATTGATAATATATCAGTTTATAAATCACGCCTAAGAATGGGTGAAAAACTTGCAGAAAAAATTAAATCTCAATGGCCTAGGGATGAAATTGATGTTGTTATGCCTGTGCCTGACACTTCGAGGACGGCGGCGCTTCAGCTGGCTAATGAGTTAGATATTAAATATCGAGAGGGCTTTATAAAAAATCGATATATTGCCAGAACTTTTATTATGCCAGGGCAAAAACAAAGGAAAAAATCAGTACGTCAAAAACTCAGTGCAATCGAACTAGAATTCAAGGATAAGAACGTTCTTCTCGTTGATGATTCAATTGTACGAGGCACCACCAGCAAAGAAATTGTTCAGATGGCAAGAGCAGCTGGTGCAAAAAAAGTTTTCTTCGCCTCAGCCGCTCCTCCAGTTCGCTACCCAAATGTATATGGCATTGATATGGCAAGTAAAAATGAGTTTATTGCTCATGAAAAAACAACTGATGAAGTATGCAAAGTCATTGGAGCAGATAAACTCATTTATCAAAACTTGGATGACCTGATATGGTCTGTTAAGCAAGGAAATCCTAATATCAAATCTTTTGATTGTTCGTGTTTTGATGGAAATTATTTGACTAATGACATTGACAAACCATACCTAGATAACCTTGAAGCCATTAGATCTGACAAAGCAAAAGAAACCAATATGACGAATGAAAGCTCAGAATTGATCTACAATGACGCTGACTAAACAGACAAAATCATGACTGAAAAAAGCTTTCAAACCAAATCAATTCGTGAAGGACACGAGCCTACGAATGAACAAGAGCACTCGGCTGCAATATTCTTAACCTCAAGCTACAAATTTAATAGTGCTGAAGAAGCTGCAAAACGATTTGATAAAAAGGAAGAGGGTAACGTTTATTCTAGATTTACAAATCCAACAGTTGATGCTTTTCAAAACAAATTAGCCGCCTTAGAGGGCGCCGAGAAGTGCCAAGCTACAGCAAGCGGTATGTCAGCTATTTTTGCAACTATCATGACAATACTTAAGCCGGGTGAACATATGGTGGCCTCTCGTTGTATGTTTGGGACGACCATTGTTCTCCTTAATGATATTATTGAAAAATTTGAAATCAAAGTCACATTTGTTGACCTGCCAAATCTTGATGATTGGGCCTCAAGTGTTCAAACAAATACAAAATTGTTTCTGCTAGAAACTCCTTCAAACCCCTTAGGTGAAGTGGTAGACATCAAAAAACTCTCGTCTATTGCAAAAAGTAATAATATTGTTTTAGCAGTTGACAACTGTATTATGTCGCCAGCTCTTCAAAAACCTTTATCTTTGGGTGCAGATCTAGTGATTCATTCAGCAACCAAATATATTGATGGCCAAGGAAGATGCCTTGCTGGTGCGGTTGCAGGCAAAGCCTCAATTATTGATGATATTAGCTCATTTACGAGAAGTACTGGACCTACCTTAAGTGCCTTTAATGCTTGGATTGTTCTAAAGGGCCTTGAAACACTTAATCTTAGAATGAGGGCACACTGTGAAAGTGCGATGACACTTGCAAGCTGGCTAGAGAGTCAAGCATTTGTTGAACAAGTTCACTACGTCGGCCTAAATAACCATCCACATCATGAGATTGCTTCAAAACAGCAGTCAGGTTTTGGAGGAATTGTCTCGTTTCAGGTCAAGGGTGGCAGAAAAGAGGCTTTTAAACTCATTAATAATACTAAAATGATTTCAATCACTGCAAACCTGGGTGATACAAAAACGACTATTACTCATCCTTCATCCACGACTCATGTTAGGCTTAGTGATGATGAAAAAAAACAAACGCATATCACTGAAAACCTAATTCGTATTTCAGTTGGATTAGAAAATGTTGAAGATATTATTGCTGATCTTAAGCCTTAAGTTGAATTTTAAGCGTAATTCAACTATGTTAAAATTCATTCAAAACAAGATATTTCAAATTTTATGAAGCAAAATAGCTACTCTTATGAAGATTTAATCCTTTGTGGCAAAGGAGAATTGTTTGGACCTGGAAATGCTCAACTACCACAACCACCCATGTTAATGTTTGATCGTATTACTGAGATTAATGAAAATGGTGGAGATTATGGCAAGGGAGGAATGACTGCTGAACTTGATATTCATAAAGATTTATGGTTTTTTGATTGCCACTTTAATGAAGATCCAGTCATGCCTGGTTGTCTTGGTGTTGATGCTATGTGGCAATTGGTTGGGTTTTATCTCGGATGGCTAGGGGGTCCAGGCAGAGGGCGTGCACTTGGCTCTGGACAAGTGAAATTCACAGGCCAAGTACTGCCTACAAGCAAAAAAGTCACCTATAACATTAGCCTTTCACGTGTTATCGCAAGAAAACTATATATGGGTATAGCTGATGCCACGATGGAAGTTGATGGAAAAACCATTTACGAGGCAACCAATCTAAGAGTTGGATTGTTTACTGATACTTCAGCATTCTGATGAATAGAGTTGTTGTCACTGGTATGGGTATTGTTAGTAGCTTAGGCATAAATAAGTCTGAAGTATTAGAATCCCTTAAGTCTGCAAAAACCGGAATTGAGTTTAGTGAAAAATATTCAGAAATGGGTTTAAGATCCCATGTTCATGGCTCTATTCCTGAAATTGATACAAGTGATGTAATAGATCGAAAAATGCTTCGCTTTATGGCCGATGCAGCAATATATAATGCCTTAGCGCTTGACGAAGCCATTAAAGAATCTGGACTTAGCCCAGAGATGGTTTCGCACGAGAGAACTGGTTTAATTATGGGATCTGGTGGTGCTTCAAACCAAAATATTGTTGAGTCAGCTGATATTTTGAGAGACAGAGGTATTAAGAGAGTTGGGCCATATCGTGTTCCAAGGACAATGGGCTCTACAACATCTGCATGCCTATCAACGTTATTTAAGATTAAAGGTATTAATTACTCTATCAGCTCAGCTTGTTCAACTAGTGCCCACTGTATTGGTAATGCGATGGAACAAATTCAACTTGGGAAACAAGATGTTGTTTTTGCAGGTGGTGGTGAAGAGTTGGACTGGTCTCTTACTATGTTGTTTGATGCCATGGGAGCTCTTTCTTCAAAATATAATGACTCTCCTAATAAAGCCTCACGCGCATTTGACGCCGATCGTGATGGATTTGTTATTTCAGGCGGTGGAGGTGCTCTTGTACTTGAATCCTTGGATCATGCACAAGCAAGAGGAGCAAATATCATTGCTGAACTAGTTGGCTATGGCGCAACCTCTGATGGCTATGATATGGTGGCGCCCTCTGGTGAAGGTGCAAAAAGATGTATGGAAATTGCAATTAATGGAATTAAAGGACCAATTGATTATATTAATGCTCACGGAACGTCGACTCCTGTAGGAGATGTTAAAGAACTAGGTGCAATAAAGGAAGTATTTGGTGATAGCACAATACCACTTATTGGATCTACAAAATCCTTATCGGGTCACGCATTAGGCGCAGCTGGTGTGAACGAATCAATCTACTCACTTTTAATGCTTCAAAATGACTTTGTTGCCGAGTCGGTTAATATTGAAAATCTTGACGATGAGGCAAAAGGAATGCCCATTGTAACTGAGACCAAAAATATTAAACTGAATCGAATACTTTCAAACAGCTTCGGCTTTGGTGGCACAAATGCGTGTCTAGTTTTTGAAAGGTTTAGCGATTCAAAATAATTAAGGTCTAGCGTCGATCTCTTTTTTCTCTTTTTCTGAAGGAAGCATATCTTCCTTCGAAATTCCGAGCGCAAGGATCATTGAACTTGCAACATATATTGATGAATAAGTACCAATAATAACTCCAATCAATAATGCGCCTGCGAAACTATGAATCACTTCGCCACCTAAATAAAATAATGCTAGAAGAACCAACAAAGTCGTCAGTGAGGTCATCAATGTTCGCGATAGCGTTTGATTAAGAGCTTCGTTGATGATAGGCCCAGCCTCAACTTGGCGTGTAGAGAGAAAATTTTCTCTAATTCTATCGAACACAACAATGGTGTCATTAAGAGAGTAACCAATTACAGCAAGAATTGCTGCCAAAACAGTCAAGTCAAATTCAATTTGTAAAATTGAAAAAATACCTAACGTAATTATCACATCATGAACAAGGGCCGCTATAGAGCCTAAAGCAAATCTATATTCAAATCTAAATGCAACATAAATCAGAATACCTATTAGCGCATAAAGCATTGCTAGGCCACCGTCATTTGTTAATTCTTCGCCAACTTTGGGACCTACAAACTCTACCCTTCTTACATCAATACCATCACCAAGCATTCTGATGATTGAAGAGCTAAGCTTTGCACTTGAGACCTCCTGAGGCTCAAGTTGAATCAGCACCTCTGTATCTGAACCAAAATATTGAACATTAGTTCCCTTAAAATCACCCTCTGAAAGTTTTAAACGGATATCTTCAAGGTCAGCTGTTTTTTCATAGCCTAACTCTATTAATGTTCCACCTGTAAAGTCAATTCCAAACTTTAGGCCTTGAAAGCTTATAGAAGCAATAGACAAAACTAATAAGACTGCAGAAAAAATCATTGCAAACTTCCGCTTGCCAACAAAGTCAATCACAGGAATATTTAATGATCTAAGACTCATATTGCCAACTCCTCAATTTTTTTACCGCCATAAATAATATTTATCACTGCTCTGGAAACAATAATGGCAGTAAACATCGATGTAATAATTCCAATCGATAGCGTTACAGCAAAGCCTTTAATTGCTCCAGTGCCAAAACTAAATAATACTATGGACGCTATTAACGTCGTGATGTTGGCATCTGCAATTGTTAGAAGTGCCTTTTCATAGCCTGCAGATATAGCCTTTTGTATATTTTTTGTAGCCTTCAGTTCTTCCTTTACTCGCTCAAAGATTAATACGTTAGCATCTACAGCCATACCAACAGTTAAAACAATTCCGGCTATACCAGGCAGAGTAAGGGTTGCCTGGATTAAGGATAAGATAGATACTATTGTAATCAAATTTATTGTCAATGCTAGATTTGCAACAAGGCCAAAAACGCGATAGCGCCATCCCATGAAAACTAATACTAAAGCAAAACCAACAAGAACAGAAATAAGGCCTTTTTGAATGTTATCTGCACCCAAACTTGGGCCTATTGTTCTCTCTTCAATAATTTCAACTGGCGCTGAAAGTGAACCAGCCCTCAAGAGAAGAGCAAGATTTGTAGCCTCTCTAGAGCTATCTAAGCCAGTAATTTGAAATCTGTTAGAGAAAGTTCCTTGTATAGTCGCAGCATTAATAATATCCTGAGTTTTGCTACGCTTTTTGACAGCGATACCATCCTCTAAAACAGTTTCAACTTTATTTTCAATAAATACTACCGCCATTCTGTAACCAATAAACTCCTTAGTAGTATCTAACATCGATCTTCCACCAGAACTATCCAGAACTATACTGACACTGGGCTGATTGTTCTCATCCATACTTGATGAAGCGTCAACTATGTTTTCACCAGTGGTTATGACGTTAGTTTTCAGAAGCAAAGGTCGACCATCTTTAAATTTATATATTTTTGATCCAGCGGGCGTTTTTCCGGACTGAATAGAAGTTTGTACATCATTTTTCTCATCGACCATTCTAAACTCGATAGTTGCAACTGCACCTAAGATTTCTTTGGCTCTTGCTGTATCCTGAACGCCTGGCAATTGGACAACAATTCTCTCTGTACCTTGTTGTTGAATGATTGGTTCAGCGACACCTAACTCATTAACACGATTTCTTAGTGTTGTTATATTTTGTTTTAATGCACTTAGTTTTGCAGCTGCTTGTGCACTTGAAGAAATTTCAAGACCAAGCTCTAATGCTTGCTCGCTTCCTTCCGCAATAATCAAATCAGGTAAATCGCTTTTTATAACCTTTTTTGCTTCATTCTTAAGTTCTTCAGTTTTAAAGCTAACTACAAGAATACCTTCATCTTTACGAATTTTTTTATAAAGCTTATCCTCACGAAGAGTTGTTCTTAATTCGTTGTAATAACGATCCATAGCCATTGCAGTAACTGCATTCATATCGACCTCAAGTAGAAAATGAACACCACCTCTCAAGTCAAGCCCTAGAGACATTGCCCTGCCACCTAAACTTGAGAGCCATTGTGGAATTGAAGGCGCAAGATTAAGCGCAACAACATAATTCCTATTCAATGAATCCTTCAACAGAGCTTTAGAGGTTAATTGAGACTTTGAATCACTAAACCTAATTAGAACATTATTATTTTCAATTGTTGCAGATTTATAGTCAACACTATTCTCAGAAAGTGTCTCATTTATGCTTTTCAGATCTTTTTCTTGAACTACATAGTCACCAGTACCGGTAATTTGGATCGCTAAATCCGACCCATAAAGATTAGGAATAGCGTAGAGAGTTGAGATGAAAAGGAAAAATACGATAAGTGCATTTTTCCATCCTGCATAATGATTCATAGAAACTTATTTATAGTTATTTTTCTTTTTTCTCGATTGATTTAGCTTTTGAGCTAGACTTAGCTTTTGAGCTAGACTTAGTCATTGGCTTGACACTTCCTTTAGGCATTTTTTGGTTAATACCTTGCTTTTGAACTTTTACTGAGACACCCGAGGCAATTTCCAATTCAGCAAAAGACTCGTCGACAGCACTAATTTTTCCAATAATTCCACCATTCGTTACAACTTCATCGCCTTTCTTCAAAGCTTTTAGAAGGTTTTTATGATCTTTAGCTCTTTTTTGTTGCGGTCTGATAAGTAAAAAATACATCAGCACAAACATTGCTATCAGAAAGAGTTCTGGTGGTAAATTCATTTTTCGCTCCAAAAATTGTAAAGGGGTTATTTTATCTTAGTTAGGCCTTTCATGTAGCCCTGTAAGACTTTTGGTATGGTTATACTTCCATCAGCATTTTGATAATTTTCAATCACTGCAACCAATGTTCTGCCAACTGCAAGGCCAGATCCATTGAGTGTATGTAAAAACTCAGTCTCATTCGTTTCAGGGTTCTTCCATCTGAGCTGCATTCTTCTGGCCTGGAAAGCCTCAAAACAAGAACAAGAAGAAATTTCACGATAGGCATTTTGACCTGGTAGCCATACCTCTAAGTCATAAGTTTTTGCTGATGAGAAACCGAGATCACCTGAACAAAGGACTACTTTGCGATATGGAAGACCTAATAACTGCAAAATGCCCTCAGCATCACTTGTCAACTCTTCAAGAATTTTGTATGATTCAGAGGGTTTTGAAATTTGCACTAGCTCAACTTTTTCGAACTGATGTTGGCGTATTAATCCTCTAGTATCTTTTCCATAGGAGCCAGCCTCTGATCGAAAACAAGGTGTATGAGCAACAAATTTGACTGGCAAGTCAGATGCTTTCAAGATTGAATCTCTAACAAGGTTTGTCACAGGAACCTCAGCTGTAGGTATCAAGTACAAAGCTCTTGCTTCTCCCTCCTCACCATGCAGATGAGTTTTGAATAAATCTGCCTCAAATTTAGGTAATTGGCCAGTACCCATTAGGGAGTCTGAATTAACTAGATAGGGGGCATAAGTCTCTGTATATCCATTTTTTTCAGTATGATGATCCAGCATGAACTGAGTTAGAGCGCGTTGAAGTTTTGCAAGCTTACCAGTAATAACTACAAACCTTGAACCCGAAATCTTAGCTGCAGCAGCAAAGTCTATTCCATGCATTTCACCAATATCAACATGATCCTTAGGTTCAAAGTCTAATGTTGCTGGTCCCTTTTCTGGCCAGCTGAAAACCTCATCATTGTCATCTTCAGAGTTACCCTCTGGAACTGAAGTGTGAGGAATATTAGGTATCGATAAAACTATCTCGTTAATCTTTGACTGGATTTCCTGTAATTGATCTTTAGCACTATTAAGTTTATCACCAAGCTCTGAAACCTCTTCCAAAAGTGGCTCAATATTCTCCCCACTAGCCTTTGCTTGTCCGATAGACTTTGATTTGGTGTTTCGTAAATTTTGTAATTCTTGAGTTTGAACTTGGGTGATTTTTCTTTGATTTTCAAGTTCATTGTATTCATCAACATCAAAAGAAAAATTTCTTCTTTTGAGCTGCTCAACAACAAAACCAATATTCCCTCTTAAAAGCTTACTCTCTAACATGATGTTAAGTTAAATTATTATGCGTAAATTATACTATGTACCACTCTGGATAAGGCCTTTATAGTATTGCAACAGTCTTTCCTTTTAACTTAAGGCCACTGTATCTTAATATTGATACTTAATTTCTAAATTAACCCTCTGATAATCATCTAATGCAGCAAAAGCACGATTATCTTTAGCATCGATATAGGTCCCACTAAAAGAAGCTTGCCACTGATCATTAATGTCCCAATCTAGAGTTGCTGAGCTGAGATTTAGGTCATTATTTGAAGATATGACATTTGATAATCCCCATTTCCAATCAGAATCTCCAAACTTATCACTGACACTGGCCATGTAGCTCATATTATTTCGTTTTGCGCCAACACCAACACCTAGAATTGAAGGCGTTAAATAATCATTAGCATAATCCAAAAGATACTGAGAATTAATAGATATAAGCCACTGCCTATCATCGTTCTGAATATCAAATGCCAAGTCCCAATCAACCCGATCTACTTTAATAAATTGTCCTGTTCGATTGTGCTGAACATTATTCTTGAGGGCAATATCAAATTTAATCAAGAAGTCATCAAAAGCCTTGTTCATTCCAAAACCTATTAATTGATAAGGAGTTGCATAAACCAGTCCATCAGTAAGATTAGTCAGCGCATCATTGGGCACTAGTTGACCCATATAAAATGCCATATCACTCCCCTCACTGCTAATGCCGTATCGCATTCCAAATTCATCATAGGTATCATTTTTCAGAATAAGGAGACTACTCTTCGAAACTTTTGGATTCGTGTTGTAAAAAAAACTTAAATCACTATGATCAAAATAACGTGTTGCACTCAAAAACCACTGAGTAATCATGGAAGGATCTGTTAATCCTCCAGAAGGATTAACAACATCAAGTGCTCCACCTTCGAGCTCTCCCCATCCAATGGTATATTTACCTATCTTAGTGCTCCAGTCATCAAAACTAAACTGTAAAAAAGCCTGCTCAACCTCTAAATCGCTTTTTTCAGTTGAATAATTGCTATCACTTGGCCAATATTTTGTTGCCTTTAATTCAACCTCTCCATAGCCTGAATCAGAGACACTCCCACTAGTTCCGAGAGTCATCTCTGTTCTTTCTTCAGTGGTGCTGTAATCACTCGCAGGATTAAAGCCCCACTTCTGAGTCACTCCAAGATCTAGCCAAGCTAATTTCTTTTCTTCAATAGCAGTTTCTTCTCCAAAGATATCACTATCATCAGACCACTCATCAAAATCTCCTTCAGACTCATCAAAAACAACATCATCATCAAAAAATAAGTCGTCTGCATTTACATTCATTAGGAAGGTAAAGCCAAATATTACAAATATTAATTGTCTTAGAACACTATTTAACATCTTACGATTTATTTGGCCTGTTTGCGAAGATCTTTCAGATATTTCTCTCTGAAGGCCTGATCAGTAAGAGCTCTCTGAGTTAAAAAGTCCTCTTTAATGTCCATATCAAAATTGATAGCCTCAAGCTTCATGTTGGTTAGCCTGTTACTGACAGTATTAAAAAATGTCAAACTTCTACCCATCCAAACATCATTAATTTTTTCAACTTTACCTACCTCAAGCTTTTTAATAGGATTGGAGTTCTTATCAAACATTTGAACCTTCAAGGTAATGAATCTTTCGGTATCTACCCAACTCTGAGTTTTTCCATAACTACTTTTACTGAGTCGATGAGGCTTTGGTATAGACTCAACAACGGCAACATCACGACCTCTAAACTTACCTTGCTCTAGTAATTCATAGGTATAGTCATCGAGCTTTCCAGACTCCTGATCTTCTGTTGTCATTTCAGTTCCGAAAATACTAGCTGACTCAGTCTCCTCATCATCACTATTTCTAACACTTATTCTCTTCACCTTTCCAAGCGCAGACAAATAGAGCCAAGTCTCATTATCTCTGTCACTGTCATCATAGCTGTAAGAGAGCATTCCAATTCCCCTCTCACTTGCTGGCTCAAGAATGATTGCGACACTCTTGGTGTCCTTGTCATCAATCCCAGTATTGATTTGTGCATTCTCGACTAATTTAACACGAGGCTTTTCAGCACACTTAACCTTGCCATCCTTTTTGCCATATTTACAAGTCGTTAACTTCATTCTAGTGAACGCAGAGTCTGTCGATTTTCTGGACTCTTCGTCAACCCTTTCCATGATTTCTCTAGCGCTCATATCACTATCAGCACTGACATTTAGACTAAAAAATGCTACACAAAAACTTAACATGAGCAGTTTTAAGTTCAAATCATTTCTTACTGTTTTATTCATTTTGAAACCTCTATAAAGTTTAAATTATCATCGACATCTTTCTGGCCAAATTTGGGCTTAAATATCATTATCAGTGCAGGGAAAAACAACAAGTCACATAGCAGCGCTACAAAAATCGCTAAGGAGCCAAAACCGCCAATTTTAGCCAAACCTAAATAATCACTAAAAGTAAGCATAAAAAATCCACAGCCTAATATCAGTGTTGTAAACGTAACCGCCTGTCCAACCTCTTTAATGGTTTCAACTAGTGCGATTTTCATATTGTGGTTTTGAGCGAGCGACATTCTGTAATGACTAATAAAGTGAATTGTATCATCGACCGCAATACCAATAATTAAAGGTGCAATCATGAGCGTATCTGTATCCAGCGAAATGCCAAGCAGGCCCATCAATCCAAAGGCCAATGTCGCTGGAATTAGGTTTGGAACAATCGACATTACACCTGCCTGCAATGAGCCAAGTGTCAACATCATAAGTAAACTGATGACAACTGCAGCTATCGCCAAACTCTTGAATTGATTCTTGCTGATATCATCTGCTAGCCTCATCATCAATGCAAATGAGCCAGTAATTTGAACCTTGAGTTCTGGGTAGGTTGCTGTAAGCTTATTAAATTCATTATTAATATCCGTCTGTATCTCATCAAAAAAATCTTTGTATTCTTCTGATCCTGCATTTCTTAGCTGCACACTAATATGACTTTTACTGAAATCATCACTGACTAAAGCTCTTCGCTCCTCTGGATTGGAACTATTAAAGAGATAAAGGAGCTGGGAGACAGCAATCTGACTGTCGGGAATAGTTCTGAATTCCTCTGAACTTTGCATAATCGCGTGAGTATCTTTAACGAGGTCAGCTAGGGAATTTGTACGGATAATGTAATCACTATAACTATCTTCAATTTTAGTCTGAAGTCTATCCATTGAACTTAAGACCGCAGGATCCATGATTCCATCAGATACAGCAGTATCAACAACTATGACCATGTTTCCAGTCCCCATCATATTGTCATCAACAATGTCGTATGCCTGACCAATTGGAACATCGTCAGAGTAAAGCTCAACGAGGTTAGAGTCTATTTTTACTTGCGTTGCGCCATACAAACACACGATAAACCCACCAAAAAACATGATGGCAATCATGTATCGAAAACGCTCTACAAAAGCTGGGATTCTATCTAATAACGGCTGGAGCCACTCTGCGCTCACTAGCCAGGTCAAGCCAACTTTTTTTGATGCGCTTAATAGAGGTTTTGCAAAGAAACATAAAAAACTTAATAGCTTTGATTTCAACAATAAAGCCAGAGCTCTAATTCCTTTTTTGTTATAAGTATCTTCATTACTTGATTTTTTAATCTGCATTGGATGCCAGTAATTTAACAAAACGGGTAGCAAATAAATTGTGTAAAGGAAGGCAAAAAAAACGCCTGCAGCGGAAGAAAGACCAAACTGCACGAACATCGGCATGCCTGTTGCAGCGAGTGAAGACATGCCTGCCATCGTTGTTATAGTAGTCAGGAGTATAGGAACACCAGTTTTGCCATAAGCTTTTGAAAGAGCCTCATCGTGCTCTTTCCCATCTCGCCTAAAAAATAAGTAGGAGCTCATAACATGTACACAGTCGGCAACACCTACGGCAATTACAAGCATTACTGTTAGAGCTATAAGCGTTGTTGATGCTAAATTCAACCAACTCAGTCCACCAATTACAAACAAAATACTTAGGCCTATTGCAAGTTGAGGCAGAACAACGGCGCTGGCAGAGCGAAACAAAGTCCACAGCAAGAGGTTAATGATTACTACCATTCCAACCAGTAAGAATGCAGCCTGGATAAGCGTATCCATAGCTAACGAGATCATTGCAGAGTTGCCAATCGGATAAAATTTAAAGTGTTCAGTCATCTTTGGCTGCTCTGTGATTGCTGTTATAGCCTTCATAAAGGGGATATAAAGGGCAGGCTCGTCA
The DNA here is from genome assembly GCF_059512465.1 of Candidatus Pseudothioglobus sp. uisw_142. Taxonomy (NCBI): domain Bacteria; kingdom Pseudomonadati; phylum Pseudomonadota; class Gammaproteobacteria; family Pseudothioglobaceae (SeqCode); genus Pseudothioglobus (SeqCode); species Candidatus Pseudothioglobus sp. uisw_142. The sequence goes on along the minus strand of NZ_CM183452.1, from coordinate 194,727 downwards.
GGCTGGTATTCGATTTTTTGAATCACAGCGCTATCATCCATGCTGGCATCAAAATCATCACTCCAGTCGTCATCAGAAAAAAGAGAGGAGTCGTCATCAGACTCTTGGAAAACTGGAATAGCGCCAAAATCAGTTTTTATAGAGATTGCCCCAAAACGATGGTCTTTAGAAAACATAAATAGCTCAAGAGAAGGCTGGTCATCTGCCTCAGAACTAATTGCACTTAACTTACTTATATCACTTGGAATATTTTTAGGCACTAAGCGAGGCGAACTTAAAACATCGTCATCATTTTTCTGAATTCTAATGTTTGATAAGGATTGAACGCGCTTAATGTGAGTTAGTGATTCAACAATATCTGGGGTTAAACCATACTGATTAAGCCATTCATCATCACTGATTTGCTCATAATTATCTAGAGACTCTGTTATCTCTGCGATTAAGGTGAGCGATTTATTTGAGAAGACATCGCCATCTTTTGCCTCATAGACAATGAAAAGACCATCATCACTTCCAAATTGGTCTCGGAAATCATCCAAAGCTTCGATTGCAGGATCTGACTCACTAAACCAGACATCAAAAGAAGTGTCAAGTACAAAACGAGAGGCTCCAAAACCCATAAAAATAGTTGATAGCAGGGCTACTATGAGAACTATTTTGCGATAGGGAATAAGTTGACCGGGCACTCTCGCAAAATACCCGTTAAGATAAAGTAATAGATTCTTCATATTCAGTTTTCTAACGCCTACTTATATTATATCTATATGTTCATTAAAGGATTAAATTCAAGAGTCGGCCTTAACTATTTTTCTGCCAGTAAATTAGACCTTGAGTATTAATTAGAACGTCAAGACTTAACCTATCCTTTGCATAATCATTATTTTGAAAACCTATCTCATTAAGTCCTTCAAGAAAATAATCCATCATTTTTTTATAAATGATGGACTCTGAGTCATTTTTATCTGCATACTTGATTGCTAAATTACTGACAAAGTGAATACTTTCTATTAATTTATTAGTAACCTTTTTGGTTGGCTTAATAGCTGAAAAGTGGGTTAAGCAGACCCTTTCTGGTTTGAACTCCATAATTCGATTAATGCTTTGAATGAGTGCTTCTGGATCAAATTGGACAGGGCTCGTGCTAGGCAAAATATATAACTCATCTTGATGGTCAAGGTCACGATAGGAAATTCCAAACGTGTCGCCTGTAAACATCGACTTTGTTGCTTTGTCCCAGATGCAAAAATGGTGTCTTGCATGCCCTGGAGTATCAATAAATCTGAGCTCTCTCCCATCAAAATCTAAAATAAAGTTATCATCTGCCTGAATTACTCTATTGGCATCTATTGGAAAAATTTCACCATAATATTCTTTGAATTTATTTTCACCATAGACCGCCTTTGCCCCTGCAACGAGCTTACTTGGATCAATTAGATGACGAGCCCCTCTTGGATGAACAACTAAGGCTGCATTTTGACATTGCATCATAAGTAAGCCAGCACCGCCAGCATGATCTAGATGAACATGTGTTGGAATAACATATGACACATCTGAAAAACTGAGACCAACCTGAGAGAGTGCTTCTTTAACGTGGGGAACACTATAATTAGTCCCCGTCTCAATAATAATGATTTTGTTTTTTTGCTTGAGGAGATATATTGCTGCGAAATCTTTACTGTAGTATTCAGAATCGATCACACTAATCCCATCTACAATATTTATTAAATTAACTTTACTACTCATATCAGCAGCTCTTGATGATTAAAACTTGATTTATTTTACTAGAAAATAGTCAGATAAAAAAATACCCCGCCTTTATAAAGGTCGGGGTATTTTGAATAAAAGCCTAGCAATGTCCTACTCTCACATGGGGAGACCCCACACTACCATCGGCGCTAAGTGGTTTCACTTCTGAGTTCGGGATGGGATCAGGTGGGTCACACTTGCTATTATCACTAAGCAAACTGCTTACTTGGACTAAATAAGGAACTTAGACCAAGTGAATTAAAAAGTTTTTATACCAAAAAAAGGTATAACAAAATGGATAAAGTAAAGTCTATAAGGCATATTGCCTGTTGACACAACAACATCTCCAAATATCTTGGGTGTTATATGGTCAAGCCTCACGATCAATTAGTACTAGTTAGCTCAATACATTGCTGCACTTTCACACCTAGCCTATCAACCTCGTAGTCTTCGAGGGATCTTTAGGATTATTAAATAATCAGGGAGACCTAATCTTGGGAGGGGCTTCCCGCTTAGATGCTTTCAGCGGTTATCCTTTCCACACATAGCTACTCGGCAATGCCACTGGCGTGACAACCGAAACACCAGAGGTGTGTCCATTCCGGTCCTCTCGTACTAAGAACAGCTTCCCTCAAGTCTCCAACGCCCACGGTAGATAGGGACCGAACTGTCTCACGACGTTCTAAACCCAGCTCGCGTACCACTTTAAATGGCGAACAGCCATACCCTTGGGACCTGCTTCAGCCCCAGGATGTGATGAGCCGACATCGAGGTGCCAAACACCCCCGTCGATGTGAACTCTTGGGGGGTATCAGCCTGTTATCCCCGGCGTACCTTTTATCCGTTGAGCGATGGTCCTTCCACTCAGAACCACCGGATCACTAAGACCTAGTTTCCTACCTGCTCGACGTGTCAGTCTCGCAGTCAAGCATCCTTTTACCTTTGCGCTCATTGCACGATGTCCGACCGTGCTGAGGATACCTTTGCGCTCCTCCGTTACTCTTTAGGAGGAGACCGCCCCAGTCAAACTACCCACCATGCATTGTTCCCGATCCGGATTACGGACCTAGGTTAGAACCCCAACCATACCAGGGTGGTATTTCAAGGTTGGCTCCACTCTAACTAGCGTTAAAGCTTCAAAGCCTCCCACCTATCCTACACAAGTAGGATCAGAGTTCAATGCAAAGCTGTAGTAAAGGTGCACGGGGTCTTTCCGTCTGGCCGCGGGTATACTGCATCTTAACAGCAATTTCAATTTCACTGAGTCTCGGGTGGAGACAGTGTGGCCGTCGTTACTCCATTCGTGCAGGTCGGAACTTACCCGACAAGGAATTTCGCTACCTTAGGACCGTTATAGTTACGGCCGCCGTTTACTTGGGCTTCGATCAAAAGCTTCGCGCAAGCGCTAACCTCATCAATTAACCTTCAAGCACCGGGCAGGAGTCACACCCTATACGTCCACTTACGTGTTTGCAGAGTGCTGTGTTTTTAATAAACAGTCGCAGCCACCTAGTATTTTCAACTCTTTTCTGCTTTATCAGCAAGTGATATCACATAACAAGAGTACACCTTCTCCCGAAGTTACGGTGTCATTTTGCCTAGTTCCTTCACCCGAGTTCTCTCAAGCGCCTTAGAATTCTCATCTCGTCCACCTGTGTCGGTTTGGGGTACGGTTTCATATAACCTGAAGCTTAGAGGATTTTCCTGGAAGCATGGTCTCACTCACTTCTCCCAAAAGAGGGATCGTTATCACGCCTTGAAATAGAGGTTCCCGGATTTTCCTAAGAACCATTTCTACACGCTTGAACAAGGACAACCATCGCCTTGCTGAGCTAACCTTCTCCGTCTTCCCATCGCAGTTATATGAAGTACGGGAATATTAACCCGTTTCCCATCGACTACGCATTTCTGCCTCGCCTTAGGGGCCGACTAACCCTACGCCGATTAACGTTGCGTAGGAAACCTTGGACTTCTGGCGAGGGGGTTTTTCACCCCCTTTATCGTTACTCATGTCAGCATTCGCACTTCTGATACCTCCAGCAAACCTCACAGTTCACCTTCAACGGCTTACAGAACGCTCTCCTACCATCGCAATAAATTGCGATCCGCAGCTTCGGTATATAGTTTAGCCCCGTTAAATCTTCCGCGCAAACCGACTCGACCAGTGAGCTATTACGCACTCTTTAAAGGAATGGCTGCTTCTAAGCCAACCTCCTGGCTGTCTATGCCTTTTCACATCGTTTCCCACTTAACTATAATTTTGGGACCTTAGCTGACGGTCTGGGTTGTTTCCCTTTCCACTACGGACGTTAGCACCCGCAGTGTGTCTGCCATGCTCATACTTTCTGGTATTCGGAGTTTGCAATGGTTTACTAAGTCTTGACGACCCGCTAGCCATAACAGTGCTCTACCCCCAGAAGTAATACATGACGCTCTACCTAAATAGATTTCGGAGAGAACCAGCTATCTCCGGGTTTGTTTGGCCTTTCACCCCTATCCACAGTTCATCCCCTCATTTTTCAACATAAGTGGGTTCGCGCCTCCAGTTAGTTTTACCTAACCTTCACACTGACCATGGATAGATCACCCGGTTTCGGGTCTACTCCCAGCAACTAAACGCCCATTTAAGACTCGGTTTCCCTACGGCTCCCCTAATGGTTAACCTTGCTACTGAGAAGTAAGTCGCTGACCCATTATACAAAAGGTACGCAGTCACAGAACAAGTCTGCTCCCACTGCTTGTATGCATACGATTTCAGGTTCTATTTCACTCCCCTCCCGGGGTTCTTTTCGCCTTTCCCTCACGGTACTTGTTCACTATCGGTCAGTAGAGAGTATTTAGCCTTGGAGGGTGGTCCCCCCATATTCAAACAGCGTTTCACGTGCGCCGCCTTACTCGATTTCACAATTAAAAGATTTTCGTATACGGGACTATCACCCTGTGTCGTTGAACTTTCCAGAACATTCTACTAATCAAAAAATTGCTTAAGGGCTGGTCCCCGTTCGCTCGCCGCTACTAAGGGAATCTCGGTTGATTTCTTTTCCTCTAGGTACTTAGATGTTTCAGTTCCCTAGGTTTGCCTCCTTAACCTATGTATTCAGTTAAGGATAATGATCTTATGATCACTGGGTTTTCCCATTCGGAGATCTCCGGGTTAGAGCTTATTATCAGCTAACCGAAGCTTATCGCAGATTATCACGTCCTTCATCGCCTTCTACTGCCAAGGCATCCGTCGTATGCACTTATTCACTTGACCATATAACCCCAAAGTATCTGGGTTAATGGTTCTTTTTACACCGAGAAGTCACTAACTGTATCTCACGATACAATCGGTGAATTCTATTTTTTCAATGATAGATAAATCTATCAATGAGAATCCATATTTTTTGAAATTGTTGTGTCAATGCAATACACCTTTTTACGTTGTATTGTATTTAACAAACTTTACTTCATATCCAAATTGTTAAAGAGCTCCGAACCAAGGAATAAACCAAGGCTTGGTATAAAAACTTAAGTAAGCATTATTAATAAAACTTACTTAAGTTTTCATTTGAGAAAAATGGTGGAGCTAAGCAGGATCGAACTGCTGACCTCCTGGATGCAAACCAGGCGCTCTCCCAGCTGAGCTATAGCCCCATTAGAAAACTAATAACCCAGAAAATGGTGGGTCTGGGTGGATTTGAACCACCGACCTCACCCTTATCAGGGGTGCGCTCTAACCAACTGAGCTACAGACCCTTAATATCAATTAGATTGACTTTGGGTTATTGGTCTTTTTTTCTCTTACTTTAATATTATCAAACAACTTGTGTGAACACTCATGCTTTTCTTAAGGAGGTGATCCAGCCCCACCTTCCGGTAGGGCTACCTTGTTACGACTTTACCCCAGTCATGAATCACACCGTGGTGACCGTCCTCAATAAAGTTAGACTAGCCACTTCTGGTGCAACCCACTCCCATGGTATGACGGGCGGTGTGTACAAGACCCGGGAACGTATTCACCGTAGCATTCTGATCTACGATTACTAGCGATTCCGACTTCATGGAGTCGAGTTGCAGACTCCAATCCGGACTACGAAAAGGTTTATGAGATTAGCTACACCTCGCGGCTTCGCGGCTCTTTGTCCTTCCCATTGTAGCACGTGTGTAGCCCTGGTCGTAAGGGCCATGATGACTTGACGTCGTCCCCGCCTTCCTCCGGTTTATCACCGGCAGTCTCCTTATAGTTCCCACCATGATGTGCTGGCAAATAAGGATAGGGGTTGCGCTCGTTACGGGACTTAACCCAACATCTCACGACACGAGCTGACGACAGCCATGCAGCACCTGTCACTGCGTTCCCGAAGGCACCAATCTATTTCTAGAAAGTTCGCAGGATGTCAAGACCAGGTAAGGTTCTTCGCGTTGCATCGAATTAAACCACATGCTCCACCGCTTGTGCGGGTCCCCGTCAATTCCTTTGAGTTTTAACCTTGCGGCCGTACTCCCCAGGCGGATAACTTAACGCGTTAGCTTCGCCACTAAAGGGTAAATCCCCCCAACGGCTAGTTATCATCGTTTACGGCGTGGACTACCAGGGTATCTAATCCTGTTTGCTACCCACGCTTTCGTACCTCAGCGTCAGTATTGGTCCAGAAAGCTGCCTTCGCCATTGATGTTCCTTCTGATATCTACGCATTTCACCGCTACACCAGAAATTCCACTTTCCTCTACCATACTCTAGTTGACCAGTTTCAAATGCAGTTCCCAGGTTAAGCCCGGGGCTTTCACATCTGACTTAATAAACCGCCTACGCACGCTTTACGCCCAGTAATTCCGATTAACGCTTGCACCCTCCGTATTACCGCGGCTGCTGGCACGGAGTTAGCCGGTGCTTCTTCTAAAGTTAACGTCAAGGCTAACGGTTATTAACCGCTAACTTTTCTTCACAATTGAAAGTGCTTTACAACCCTCAGGCCTTCTTCACACACGCGGTATTGCTGGATCAGGGTTGCCCCCATTGTCCAATATTCCCCACTGCTGCCTCCCGTAGGAGTTCGGGCCGTGTCTCAGTCCCGATGTGGCTGATCATCCTCTCAGACCAGCTAAAGATCGTCGCCTTGGTAGGCTTTTACCCTACCAACAAGCTAATCTTACGCAGGCTCATCTGATAGCGTGAGGCTCGAAAGTCCCCCACTTTACTACGAATAGATTATGCGGTATTAATCCGAATTTCTTCGGGCTATCCCCCACTATCAGGCAGATTCCTACGCGTTACTCACCCGTCCGCCACTCGACGCCTACTAGCAAGCTAGTATCGTTTCCGTTCGACTTGCATGTGTTAAGCATACCGCCAGCGTTCAATCTGAGCCAGGATCAAACTCTTCAGTTTAATCTTTGACTTTTAGAACACATGGCATTTATAACCAATAGTTCAATTTTTTTAAAAGCTTATCTGCTTTTGTTTTTTATGTGCACTGCACAATTTCTTGCACGAGTGCCCACACAAGTTGCTTGATAAATTGTTAAAGAACTACCACTCAAAAAAAGATCTATTTGTGCGGTGAAAGCGGGAAATTATACATGCTCAAATTGTTGCGTCAAGCTATATTGCTCTTTTTTATTAAATAAACTTTTGAGCGCTAAAATTAATAAAGTAGCAGTCTATAAAATAGTGTTTTAAATCAACAATATAGAGAGAATTACTAAGATCAAGAATTTCCTATTTTTTTCTCTCGAAAACAGTCAATTGTACTCTACTTGCCAATACAGAATGAAGAGAAGATTTGACCCAATAGATCGTCTGATGAAAACTCACCAGTTATTTGACCAAGATGCATTCCTGCCTGACGAAGATCTTCAGCAACCAGTTCGCTTGCTCCTCCATCCAGTTGACTGATCGCACTATTAATAAACGAGAGAGTTTCATTAATGGCAATGATATGCCTTTTGCGAGCCAGAAAGACGCCCTCAGTATTTGAATTAAGTCCGGCAAAATCTGCGAGGGCTTTTCTAACTATATTAATTCCATCTCCATTTTTTGCTGAGATAGATATTTCTGGGTTGTTTTGAATCTTTTGAATCCCAGTTTTAGATCCTGTTAAATCAATCTTATTTTTGATTACGATTTTTGGTTTGTCTTTAACTGATTCTGGCAGTATTGAAAGATCAACGGACTTATCACTTGCATCATAAACAAGTAAAACAACATCTGCATTATTAATTTCGGTATGTGCTCTCCTAATTCCCTCTTGCTCAATTATATTGTCACTATTGTGCAGGCCAGCAGTATCGATAATATGAATAGGCATTCCATCTATTTGGATTGTTTCCTTTAGAACATCTCTTGTGGTGCCAGCAACATCAGTAACAATAGCACTAGGTTGTTTTGTGAGGGAATTCAGTAAACTCGATTTACCCGCATTTGGTTTACCCGCAATTGCCACATGAATTCCATCTCTTAAAATTGCGCCTTGATTTGCACTTTCTAGAATATTTAAAAGCGTTAATTTGAGAGAGTAAAGCTTGCTTGAAACTTCATGAGACTCTAAAAAATCAATTTCTTCATCAGAAAAATCAATAGTAGCCTCCACAAAAACTCTCAGAGCGATTAATTCTGAAAGTATTTGATTGATTTTTTCTGAAAACTCTCCAGTTAATGACCTCACTGCACTTAATGCAGATTCTTCAGAGCTGGATTGAATCAAATCTTGAACTGCTTCAGCTTGCACTAAATCCATTTTGCCATTTAAGAACGCCCTCTTAGTAAATTCACCTGGTTCAGCGACCCTAACATCCAGTGAAATGATAGTCTCTAAGAGCTTTCTAATAACGCTGACTCCTCCATGCCCCTGAAACTCAACCACATCTTCTCCAGTATAAGAATTGGGACCAGGAAAGGAAATCGCTACTCCTTTATCAATTAGGTTATTGTCGTTATCAAAGAATGAGCCATAATAGGCATACCTGGGCTCCAAATCTTGATGAAGTATTTTTTTTGAAATAGACTTTGAAAGAGGTCCAGTCACCCTAATGACTCCAATTCCACTTTGGCCATAAGCAGTTGCCAGTGCACATATGGTATCTGACTTATGTATCACTTGAGAAATAATCTGCTAAAAAATCATCGAAACTCAATGTATCACTCGACTCAATTTCAAGCTGTTTATTAATTGAGAATATTTTTTGATTGTCAAGCTCTGCAAAGTACTCTTCAGTTATAGACATTTCATTAAATAGCTCTTTGTTCTTTAGGCTGAATTGATTGGTATATTCAAAAAAACCTTTTTCTTCATCCTTCATCTGATTAAGCATTTCTGCTGAAGGAGTCAAATCAGGATCATTGATTCTTTTTGAAATATTCCTAACAGATTTTTGATGGGCCTCACTCAACAGAGTTGAGCAATCATTGATTCTAGCCAAAATAGACTGACCCCAATTTAATAAAGTTACATCTTCTCCATTATGACATAGAGATAATCCTGGCTCTCTCCCTCTGTGAGCAACCAAATTTGCGTTAACATCAATTTCGGTCAATTCTGCAGAAGAAACGGCGGGAGAATCTTCTAAAAGGCAAAACAACATAAAGGCCTCAAGAAATTGAACTTGCTCCTCATCAATTCCTTCTTTCATCATTGGATTTACATCAAGCGACCTTAATTCTATGTAGCCCACTCCTTCATTTAAAAGAGCTCCCAATGGCCTATCACTTCCATGGGTAGATGGCTTCGGCCTAACAGAGGAGTAATACTCATTAGCAATCTGAAGAATGTTGGTATTCAGTTGTTGATACTCACCATGTTTTTTTACACCAATGTTTTCACAATCATCACAGCTTGTTTGCATTGCAGCTCTCAGACTATAAACATAGTGACGCAAACTATTGTAGTTAGCCTTAACTCCTTTCTTGTCCTCTTGAGAGTTTTGATAGCCAATATCACCCATCCTTAATGATGTTGCGTATGGAAGATATAATGTATTGTCGTCAAACTCCTCTAAATTATGCTCATGATAATCTTGCATAAATGATTTACAAACAGTTGCAGAAGCCCCGAATAGGTAGGTGACCAACCAGCCATACCTTAATACATTTCTAGTCAGGCACATATAATGATGACTCATAAACTTTTGAGAGTCAACCTTGCTTGAGGGTGCGATAAGTTCACGGTAGGAATTCCAAAAATCTATTGAAAATGAATAATTGAAGTGGATACCAGCTATTGCCTGCATAACACTTCCGTAACGATTGGATAGCCCGCGGCGATAGACCGTTTTCATTTTTCCAATATTAGAATCACCATAATATGCAATAGGAATATTCGTCTTCCCTCTCAGAATACAGGGCATACTTGCAGGCCAGAAACGCTCACTTTCAGGCAAGTGATGTTGAACATAGTGATGTATTTTGGATAATTCATTAATGACATTATGAGAGCCCTGGATTGGCTTTGTAACTATTTCAACTAGTGCCTCACTAAAATCAGTCGTAATTTCTGGATGAGTCAATGCAGAGCCAAAGCTCTCTGGATGAGGGGTTTGCGCAATAGTTCCATCTTCAGCAACTCGCAACCCTTCTTTCTCAATCCCTATAAGATTTCCATTAAGACTGTCTTTAAAAGAATGGATTGAATTAATTTTATCTTGAAGACTCACTTTCTTTTATCTCAAATATTAAAATAGTTATTTTACCTCGGTCTTATGATAGCGGTGATAATAGAAAATAACTACAAAATGAATATATCTAATAGTGATGAGTCATAAAAATAAGAGCATTGAAGTTGTTGTTGGTGTGATGCGCAACGACAACAATGAAATATTTATTACAAGGCGTCAAATTGATCAATTTATGTCTGGGTATTGGGAACTTCCTGGGGGTAAAGTTGAGAATAAGGAGAGTCATTCTATTGCCATTATGAGAGAGCTCTATGAGGAAACAGGAGTTACTGTAAAGAATCACCATCTAATTCAAACAATTGAGCATCAATATCCTCAAAAGACAATTAACCTTTCAGTATTTTCTATTGAAAAATATGACGGAGCCCCCCTGGGAAATGAAGGACAAGAATTCTGCTGGTGTGGCATTGATAAATTAAAGGACTATAAATTATTACCCACAATGTGGAAAATTATCCATCGAATTTGTCTTCCAAAAAGCTATTGGATTACGCCAGATGAACACGAATCTGACTTAGTCATTAATCAGTGTAAACAGCGCCTTAGAGATGGAATCAAAATAATTCAGCTAAGAAGCAAATCTACTCTCAACAATACTTATATTGAGAAAATTTTTACATTATGTCAACTGAATCAAGCAAAACTTATACTCAATACGCCTAATAAAAGCTTTAAGGAAGCATGTGATGGTTGGCATCTCACTTCCAATGAACTGATGGAAATAAAAGAGAGGCCATTTGATGAAAAAAAATTATTTGGCGCTTCAGTACACAATTTAAATGAAGCAAAACATGCTGAGGATATATCTGCAGATTACATCAGTCTCTCACCGATTAATGAAACACTTTCTCATCCAAATACTGGAGTTTTAGGCTGGGAAAATGCCTCTGACATTATTAATCAATGCAAGACGCCTATATTTCTTTTAGGAGGAATGAATAAAAAATTGATGGATAGAGCATTAAGTATTGGTGCTCAGGGAATTGCTGGTATTAGAGGACTCTAGAGCTCGGAACCTGTAATCTCAAGAACTTTATTTTGGATATCCTCTTTGCTCATTTGCACCAACCCATCAGAACCACCCTTAACCAAAAGCGTGTCATTGACAAATATTTGTGGGACTGTCCTAAAACCTGACTTCATAAAGAAGTTACGTGCATCACTATCCTCTTGAATGTTGAGTGTCTCGTATTCTATATCTAGGTTGTCAAGATAGTTTTTGGCTCTTGTGCAGTAGAAGCAAGAGTGTGATGTATAAACTTTAATCATAAAATAAAAAAGATCAATACAGTTATTAAGAGCGCAAATGATACCAGTGTGAAGGCTAAAGAGGCCAAGCATCACAACATAAATATTGTGGCTTTATCCTCTCAAATAAACCCAAGTTGAATCGCTCGATAGATCTTTATCAAACCGATATCCCTCATCTGAAAAATCTTGAAGTGCTTCTGGGTTGTTTAACCTATTGCGGATAATAAAGTTAACCATTAATCCTCTGGCTCTTTTTGCGTATATTCCAATCACCTTGTATGAATCACCTTTTTTTTCTTTAAATACAATATCCAATATTTTGGCGTTAAGTGATTTTTTATCTATTGCCTTAAAGTACTCATTGGATGCAAGATTGACAATTAATTCATTCTCATCATCATTCAAAATATGACTTATATCAGACCCCCAGTAATCATATAGATCCTTACCTTTAGCATTACTCAGCTTTGTGCCCATCTCTAGTCGATAAGGTTGAATCAAATCAAGCGGTCTAATGACGCCATATAATCCTGAGAGCATTCGAACCTTATCTTGAGCAAAATTCAAATCCTCTGTTGATAGTGACGGAGCATCAATACCATTATAAACATCTCCCTTAAAAGCAAGAATGGCCTGTTTTGCATTCTCAAGAGTAAAAGGTATTTTAAATTTTTGAAAACGCTCAAAATTTAGTGCCGACAATTTTTCACTGATTGACATTAGTTTTGAAATTTGAGACTGGCTTTGATTCTTCAGAATGCTAACTAATTCATTGGAACTTTCTTGCTGTCTTGTTTGAGAAAACTTTTCGATATTACATTCAGAAAAATCTTGAGTTTTTGATGGAGAAATAATTGCCAACATATGCGGTACAAAAATGAAAAAGATTCTACCTTAAAATCGTTGTTATAACAACATAAGTAGGCAAATTTGGCCTTTAAAAGTAATAAAAAATAAGGTATGATGTGTGGTTTGATTGTATTCGTTTTAATCTCAATTTTATGAAAAATAAGCAATTACATTTGCCAAAAGCGCGTGGGCTTTATCACCCAGCCAACGAGAAAGAGAATTGTGGTGTTGGTTTTATTGCCAATCTAAAAAGTGATTCGTCTCATAAAATTACTAAAGATGCTTTGGAAATGTTAACTCGTATGGATCATCGAGGTGCCTGTGGATGCGAGGCAAATACCGGTGATGGCGCTGGAATACTGACAAACATTCCGCATGACTTTTTTATTGAGGAGATAAAAACCCTTTTTGGGCTAGATGTGACTGCGGGTAATTATGGTGTAGGTAATATATTTCTACCTCAAGATGAAAAAGAAAGAGATCTCTGCATGTCTATGGTTGAAAAAACGGTCAAAGATGAGGGGCAAACCTTGGTTGGATGGAGAGATGTTCCTGTTGACGCAAAAAAAGCAAATGTTGGTGATACAGCTCGTGACTCTCAACCAAATATCAAGCAGTTAATCATTCAAAACACTGGTAACTTAAATCAAGAGAGTTTTGAGGGAGTTCTTTATGTTATCCGAAAAAATATTTCTCAGGTTATTAGAACTGATGAGTCTATCTCACAGGCATTACTTTTCTATATTTGCAGTCTATCGACCAGAGTAATCATATACAAGGGTATGTTAATGGGGTCTCAGTTACTAGAATTCTATTCTGATCTCAGTAATAAGAAATTTAGCACCTACTTAGCGATGGTGCATTCTCGTTTTTCAACTAATACCTTTCCTTCTTGGGATAGAGCGCAGCCATGCAGATTCATGGCACATAATGGTGAAATTAATACTCGTCAAGGGAACTATAACTGGATGAGAGCTCGAGAAGGTGATCTCAAAAGTGATATTTTTGGTGACAATTTATCTAAAACCTTGCCTGTTATTGAAACTGAAGTTTCTGACTCAGGAAGCTTTGACAACGTTCTAGAATTTTTATTGATGAATGGACGCTCCCTTCAAGAAGCCATATTGATGATGGTCCCTGAAGCTTGGCAAAATGATAAAGAAATGAGCGCAGAGAAAAAAGCCTTTTATGAGTATTTTTCAAATGTGATGGAGCCATGGGATGGCCCTGCATCGATAGCCTTTACTGATGGGCGCTATATTGGAGCCGTTCTTGATAGAAATGGTCTTAGACCATCAAGGTACTACCTAACTCATGATGATAGAGTCATCATGGCATCAGAAGTTGGTGTTGTTGATGTGGAGACTAATAACGTAAAAACTAAGGGCAGGCTTAGGCCTGGAAAAATGTTTCTGGTTGACTTCGAAAAAGGACAGTTAGTTGACGATGAGCAAATAAAAAATAGTTTTGCATCAAAAAATCCATACAGTGACTGGCTCAAAAATCAACAAATAGTTTTATCAGATCTAAAAATTCATGGTGACTCAAAAGGTTTTTATCCTGAGACTCTCATTAACCGACTTAAGGCTTTTGGTTATAGCACTGAAACACTTCAGTTCATGTTATTACCTCTAGTCAGTGAGCTTAGAGATCCTGTAGGATCTATGGGAAATGACTCTGCACTGGCTTGTCTATCCGATCAATCTCGAATCATTTACGACTACTTTAAACAACTCTTTGCCCAGGTTACAAATCCTGCTATTGACTCAATCAGAGAGGAAGTGGTTATGTCTTTGAGTTGCGCAATTGGGCCTGAGGGAAATTTACTTAGCAATAAAGAGGAAAATGCTCATCGACTCGTGATTGAGCATCCCATCTTAACCAATGAAGAAATGTCAGCCCTGAAACATTGTGACCATCGAGGCTGGACCAGTAAAAGGATAGATATTACCTATGATATCAATAATGGTCATAATTTGAGTGACATGCTTGACTCAATTTGTGATCAAAGCACTCAAGCTATTGATGATGGTCATAGCCTTGTCATCTTGTCAGATAGAAAAATAAATGCTAATCGAAATGCTGTCAGCGCTCTTCTGGCATCATCTGCAGTTCATCGTCATCTGGTTGCAAATCACAAACGCACACAGGTTGGTATCATAGTTGAAACAGGTGAGGCTAGAGAAGTTCATCACTTTTGCCTTTTGACTGGATTTGGTGCTGATGCTGTTAACCCATATCTCGCTTTTGAGGCATTATGGCAGGCAAGAAGAGACAAACTAATTGATCTTGAAGATGATCATGCTGTCGTTAACTCATATCGAAAAGCAATTGCCAAGGGCATGCTAAAAGTGATGGCAAAAATGGGTATTTCAACGCTCGCTTCATATAAAGGAGCTCAAATTTTTGAGGCAGTCGGCTTATCGAATGAAATCATGCATAAATGCTTTTTTGAGACAGCGAGTCGAATTAGTGGCGTAGGTTTTGATGTGGTTCAAACAGAATCTGAAGAGCAGCATAAAAAAGCCTTTGTTACAAAGTCACTGGATAATCTTGGGCACTATCACTGGAGAAGTGGTGGCGAAAAACATATGTGGGAACCTCAAACTATCACGAGTTTACAGCAGGCTGCTCGAGGAAATGATCAAAATGCGTACTGGGAATTTTCAAAAAAATCAGATGAAGAAGGCACAAGAAATTGTACACTCCGTGGCCTCATGTCTTTCAAAAATGGCAACTCCATTGACATTAATCAAGTCGAGCCCGCAAAAGAGATTGTTAAGAGGTTTGTTACAGGTGCAATGAGTTTTGGCTCAATATCAGCTGAATCTCATGAATCACTCGCCATTGCCATGAATCGTATTGGTGGAAAGTCCAATACTGGTGAGGGTGGTGAAGACTCGAAGCGATGGACTCCAGATAAGAATGGTGATTCACGTCGCAGCGCTATTAAGCAGGTTGCCTCGGGTCGATTTGGTGTCACTATCGATTATTTAAATAATGCAGATGAACTTCAAATCAAAGTATCTCAAGGTGCAAAACCAGGCGAAGGCGGAGAGCTTCCTGGTGGAAAGGTTGATGAAGGTATTGCAAAAATTCGATGCTCAACTGCTGGTGTTGGTCTTATAAGCCCTCCACCGCACCATGATATATATTCTATTGAAGACCTCTCACAGCTTATTTTTGATCTTAAGCGCTCAAATCCAGATGCTCGTATAAGTGTCAAATTGGTTTCAGAGGTTGGGGTGGGAACAGTTGCAGCTGGTGTCACTAAAGCCAAATCTGACCATATCGTTATTGCAGGTCATGATGGTGGAACAGGTGCTTCTCCGTTGACATCAATCAAGCACGCAGGCCTTCCTTGGGAGCTAGGAGTTGCTGAAACGCATCAAACTCTTGTCATGAATGACCTTCGTTCAAGGGTTGTCATTCAAACTGATGGTCAACTCAAAACTGGAAGAGATGTTGCAATTGCCGCGCTATTAGGTGCAGAAGAGTTTGGCTTTTCAACGGCGCCATTAATAACGCTTGGCTGCATTATGATGCGAAAGTGTCACTTAAATACCTGTCCAGTCGGTATTGCGACGCAAGACAAAGTATTGCGTAAAAAATTCACTGGTAAGCCAGAGCATGTTGTTAATTACTTATTCATGGTTGCTGAAGAGTTAAGAACAATTATGGCTGAACTTGGCTTTTCTAAACTAACTGATATGGTTGGAAGAGTAGATATGCTTGAGATGAATAAAGCTATCAATCACTGGAAGCAAGACTCAATTGATTTGAGTGCAATACTGACTCCAGCTGAAAATCTATATAGAGATGCCGGAACCTATCAAACTATGAAACAAGATCATCAGCTTGAAGAGCAACTTGATATTGATTTAATTCTCAAATCAAAAGAGGCAATTGAGAAGGATGTTCCAGTTAAATTTGACTCTGTCATTTCTAATGTTGATAGGGCGGTTGGTGCAATGCTATCTTCCCATGTTGTTAAATATAGGAATGGGAATAACCTTAAAGAAGATTCAATTCATATTGATTTTAAAGGGTCAGCTGGCCAGTCTTTCGGAGCCTTTCTTGCGAATGGAATTACGCTTACCGTAGAGGGTGATGCTAATGACTATGTTGGAAAAGGACTCTCTGGTGGCCGTGTCATCGTTTATCCTCCCAAAGATTCAACATTTTCATCCCAGAGCGAAATTATTGCAGGCAATGTCTGCGGCTATGGCGCCACCGGTGGTGAATTATATCTCTCGGGTCAAGTGGCTGAACGATTCTGTGTTCGAAACTCTGGATTAGTTGCTGTTGTCGAAGGGATTGGTGATCATGGATGTGAATACATGACTGGAGGAAGAGCAGTTATTCTAGGAGAGGTTGGTCGAAACTTTGGAGCAGGCATGAGTGGAGGTATTGCTTATGTTTATAATCCAAATAAAACACTTGAAGGCAGAGCTAATGCCTCAATGATTGATTTTGATCCTATGGATAAAGCATCTGTTTCAGAGCTGTTTGAACTTACAAAGAAGCATTACAGATATACAGGCTCAAAAATCGCTGGCCAAATATTAAATAACTGGGATGAAGAGATACTTTGCTTTGTGAAGGTTATGCCGAAAGCCTTAAAAGCAGTTCTGGCTGCCCAAGACAAACAACACCTAAAGGCAATTTAAATAGGTATTGCGTCGATTACATCGGCGCTAGTCCCTAAAATACTATCAACCCCATCACCCACAACTGGAATGACTGAAATAACAGCGCCTGTAACTCTCATAGGCACAGTGACTACTTTGGTAAAAACGCAGCCCGATAAAAAAAGAATGGCTAAACTTAGAATAATTAGCTTGTTCAAGAATTTCTCTCTAATACAATAAAATGATAGGAGTAGTTATTTGCAATATCCTTTGGGTGAGACTCAGCGCTAACTTGGTGCCAACTTGAAGCGTCATAAGTTGGGAAATAGATATCGCCCTCAAACTCAGAGTCAATCCTAGTGATGTAAAGACGGTTAACCTTGGGCAGTAATTGCTCGCATAAACTTGCTCCTCCAATCACCATAACTTCCTTTTCATTCTCAGTTAATAAAAGTGCCTCGTCAATTGAAGAGACAACTTCACATCCAGGAATCATTATTTTTGTATTGCGAGTAATGACTATATTTCGTCGATTGGGTAATGGCCTTCCAATTGAATCGTAGGTCTTCCTTCCCATCAATATAGATTTACCCGTTGTGATTTTTTTGAAATAGGCTAAGTCGGCAGGCAAGTGCCATGGTAGTTGATTATCTTTACCAATCAGTCCATTGTTATCCATTGCAACTACTATTGATAAGCCCATTAATTCAGCCCGATTGAAGTAAAATATTAGATTATTTTACAATTTTTAAACGCGCAGTGTCACTCATTCTAGCCTCATCATCTCCATTCAGAAGAGCTATTCTAGATAAACTAGGTTTGCCTTTCGATGTCATTGCTCCAGAGATTGATGAAATGAGAAAAGACAACGAGTCTCCATTTGATTTAGTTGCTCGTCTTTCTAAAGAAAAAGCTCTGGAAGTAGCTAAAACTCATTCAGGTCTAATTATTGCCTCAGATCAAGTCGCCACTTTTGATTCTGGCGAAAATGGAGCAGATGAAATTTTAACGAAGCCTGGCACTCATGAAAATGCTTTCTTACAATTAAAAAAAAGCTCTGGAAGGAACGTAAACTTTCTCACAGGATTAGTACTCCTAAATACAGACACCTCAGAAATGCAGCTTCATGTTGAATATTACAAAGTAAATTTTAAGGTGCTTTCAGATAGTCAAATCTTAAATTATTTATCTAAAGAGGATACTCTCAATTGTGCTGGCAGCTTTAAGTCCGAAGGTCTTGGTATAGCATTATTTAACAGTATGGCGGGTGATGACCCTAACAGTCTTATTGGATTGCCAACAATTCAATTAATAAATATGCTCGCAAAGGAAAATGTTCACGTCTTATGAGTATTGTCTATCCGCAAGAATCTGGGTCATTTTCCTCTGACTTAAAAAAAAATTATTGGGGATCATTATTCGGGTCCTCAGAAGCTCTTGCGCTTATAGAGCTTGCAGAATCAAATCATTGTGTTGTTCTCTATATTGCGAGAGACATTGCACATCATGATGAAATTAAAAAAGCGCTTTTATTTTTTAGAACATCTGTAGAAATATTAGGTTTTGATAGCTGGGAAGTGTTAGCTTTTGATCACTTCTCTCCTCATCCTGACATTATTTCATCAAGGGTCCATACCTTATCCAAGTTATTATCTATCGAGAGTGCAATTGTTGTTACAACACTTGAAACGCTCTCCCAAAGATTGTGCCCAAAGGAATATATTAATCAGTACAGCCTAAATTTAAAGACTCGACAGAGCCTTGAGATTGATTCATTTGTTGAAAGCTTAATTAAAATTGGGTATAGAAGAGTAACAACTGTAATGGAGCCAGGAGAGTTTTCCATAAAAGGCGCACTGATAGATTTGTACCCTATGGGCGCAGTAAATCCATTCAGAATTGACCTTTTTGATAATGAGATTGATTCTATAAGGTCCTTCGATCCATCCACCCAAAGATCCATAGAGGTCATTGAGGAAATTCACCTTTTGCCAGCTAGAGAATTTGCTTCTGATAGTGCCAGCATTAATATATTCAAGGAAAACTATCTGTCTGAGTTTGGAAATACTGATGGCTTTATATATACAGAAGTCAGTGAAGGAAGATACCCTGG
This sequence comes from Candidatus Pseudothioglobus sp. uisw_142, assembly GCF_059512465.1. Taxonomy (NCBI): domain Bacteria; kingdom Pseudomonadati; phylum Pseudomonadota; class Gammaproteobacteria; family Pseudothioglobaceae (SeqCode); genus Pseudothioglobus (SeqCode); species Candidatus Pseudothioglobus sp. uisw_142. The sequence continues at coordinate 175,485 of NZ_CM183452.1, read as the reverse complement.
AGGAATTGAGTTCTATTTGCCATTATTCTTTGATAGAACAAATACTTTGTTTGATTACATTCCTAATAACTCAATGATTGTTTATCAAAAAGGGCTTGATGAGTTAATAGAAAATCAGAGTATTGAATTATTATCAAGGTTTAATTATTGTCAAAGCTCACTGGAAAGACTTCCCCTTCCAATCAATAAAGTTTTCGTGGATAGTAATGATTTTTTTAGTTCACTCAATGAAAAAAAACTAATACAAACACAGACTACAAAAATACAACAGAAGACAGGCCTTAATTTTACATCCTCAATACTCCCACCCCTCAAAATTGAAGCTCAAGCAAAAAACCCACTTAACAAATTAATCAAATTTATTGAGGGTTTTGAGGGTAGGCTCTTAATTGTATGCGAATCGGATGGAAGACAAAGCGTTTTAGTAGATTTGTTATCGTCCCATAAACTGAATCCCACTCAATGCTCTGATTGGATTGATTTTATTAATCACAGCTCAAAACTCTGTATTACAAGTGCCAGTCTCAACGAAGGTGTTGTATTTAAAAAAATAGCAATCATTTCAGAGAATAATTTATTCGGTAAGGATGCCATTAAGCAACGGCGTAGACGGCGAGCAAAACATAAAGATTTTGATGAAGCGATAAAAAGTTTAGTTGAAATTAAACTTGGAGATCCGGTTGTACATGAACACTATGGAGTGGGGCGATACCTAGGACTTGAAAGCAGAAGTTTTGATGAAAATCAACAAGACTTTCTCTCTCTAGAGTATGCAAATGGCTCAAAATTAATGGTTCCAATAACCAGCCTTAATTTGATCTCAAGATATTCTGGTGTGAGCTCTGATCACGCACCTCTTCACAAACTTGGAAGCCAGCAATGGATAAAAGCAAAAAGAAAAGCAGCTGAAGCACTCTATGATGTGGCAGCCGAGCTACTAGAAATCTATGCTAAGAGACAATCTCAAAAAGGATTTTCTTATCCAGCTCCCAATGACTCCTATAGTTCTTTTGTCTCAAGTTTTAAATTTGAAGAAACACCTGATCAGCTTAAAACAATGGATGATGTTCTACTTGATATGCAGTCTGATAGGCCGATGGATCGATTAGTTTGCGGTGATGTCGGTTTTGGGAAAACTGAAATAGCAATGAGGGCAGCTTTTCTAGCAGTTGAGTCTGGAAAGCAAGTAGCCATTCTAGTACCCACAACCCTATTAGCTAATCAGCATTTCCAAACTTTTAATGATCGTTTTTCAAAATTTCCTATTGTTATAAAATCTTTATCTAGATTCCAAGATGCGAAAGAACAAAAACAAATCAAGCTGAATCTAAAGGAAGGAAAAATTGATATTATTATAGGAACTCATAAACTTATTCAGGGTGATATTAAATATCAAAAATTAGGGCTAATCATAATTGATGAAGAGCATCGATTTGGTGTTAAACAAAAAGAATCATTAAAGAAGATTCGTGGTCAAAGTGATATATTAACGATGACTGCAACCCCTATACCACGCTCCTTAAATATGGCTCTAGGATCTTTAAAAGAGCTTTCAATCATTGCCTCACCTCCTTCAAAAAGAATAGCAATTCAGACTTTTGTAGATCAGTGGAATGACAACACAATAGTTGAGGCATGCTCTAGGGAGATTCATAGAGGTGGTCAAATTTTTGTTGTTCATAATGATATTGACTCCATAGACAATATGGCGGAGTCATTAAGAGTGCTTATGCCCAATTTAAAGATTCGAATTGCTCATGGTCAAATGCCAAGCAAAGAACTTGAACAAATAATGACTGATTTTTATCATCAGCGTTTTCAAGTCCTAGTTTGTACTACAATTATAGAGACTGGAATAGATATCCCAAGTGCAAACACTATTATTATAAATAATGCGCAAAATTTTGGTCTTGCTCAGCTTCATCAATTAAGAGGAAGAGTTGGGCGTTCGCATCATAAAGCATATGCATATCTCGTCATAAAATCTCATCAATCTATTACTGAAAATGCCAAAAAACGACTTGATGCAATTGCTTCACTAGAGGAGCTTGGAGCTGGCTTTATGCTGGCCAATCATGACTTAGAGATAAGGGGTGCTGGAGATTTATTAGGAGAAAATCAAAGTGGAAAAATTTCTGAAATTGGCTTTAATCTTTATCATGACTTATTAAAACGAACGATCCATGCCATTAAGAATAATAAACAGCTAGATATTAAAGAAGCACTTACTGAAGAGGTTGAGATTAATCCTGGTATAGCCTGTATTATTCCAGACACCTACCTTCCGGATGTTCATGAACGATTAATTCTCTATAAGAGAATTGCTAGTGCGAATAATGAGGAAGAATTAAAAGATCTTAAGATTGAAATGATAGACCGTTTTGGTCTTCTTCCAGACCCAACAAATAACTTGTTCGAATCCTCCTCACTAAAGAATTTTTCTCAAAATATTGGAATTCTTAAAATCAATATCTATGACGACAAGGCAGAAATTACTTTAAATGAAAAGAATAGTATCGACACATCCAAAATTATTAATCTAATACAAACAAAACCTCACCAGTTTCAACTAAAAAATCAAAAGACCTTGATAGTAAAAGAAGTTATGGAGGCTGATCAATTTAGAATTAAAAAAATTAGTGATATCGTTAAGTCACTGGTTTAGTTAGCTTGGTTTAATAAAAGAGTTAAAATATTCTTAGTCAAAAATTATTCTGAAGGCCCAATCTTTGGAAAAAAATATTTGATAAAGGGAACAACCACAAGAGCTGCAAAAAATAAAACTATTAAACAGCCTAAAATATCGCCCATTAAGTAGTTCCTCAAGAAGTCAGTCGCATTAATTGTCTCATTAGCTTGACCATTTGAAACAATATAAGAAGATACAAAAAATGCAGTAAGCGTATTAAATAAAGCGGTTAAGATTGCTAAAAAAATAAGGTGGTGGAATACAAGTTTGTCACCATCAAAAAAATTAGACAGTTTGAAAAACCTCATACTCGCAATAGCAAGGGCCGGCCCCATTGCTCCAGAAATAGTCCGAATCAGTGTTACCTGATCAAAAAAAGGTTGAGAGTGAAACCAAAATTCAGACAACTGTGATGCTAATATAGCGGCAAAAACCACCCTAAAACCAAATAATAAAAAACATAGCGACATCCCACCCAAGGGAAGCCAGATAAGGTTCCCTTCAAAGGGATAAGCAGGCCCGTTAATAAAGTAACATAAGACAACTATCAACAAAGTTATTATTTGAGGCTGGAACTCTAGGGCTTCAGATTTCATATAGCACACCCTTTCACTAGTTTCCGAGCTCTATCAAGAATAGAAAAAGTGTCACTATCTGGTATGTATCTTTGTGTCATCTTTACTCCCTATCGTTCGCTTTAAGTCTGTAGATTAGGATAAAAAGTCAGACTCACTACGCTATTTTTAAGTGGTCGTTATCATCCAAAGAAGCCCCTCCACTTAGTTAAATTTTGTGATGCCCTACATCACAACCTCAACTGTTGTTTTTTGTTTTATTCAAGGTACTGGCAGTCAATCCACAACCTTTCCTACGCTTTTTTATAAAGTGGTCATTAGGCAACCCACTTTAGGTTTTTTAGAAGATACTAACTGATTGCTCTGTTGACCTTCATCTGCGAGTATGTTGTGGAAACCACTCTGTATTGATTTGTTACTCGCTGCTTGCAGTATCAGTCGAGTCCTATTGGATTGTATTATAGTGAGGTCTCTATAGGCTTCGCTCACTTAATGTATCTTCTTTAATAATGGAAGTACTATACCAAAAAAAATTACTGTTGCAAGGTAAGAATCATCTCTCTCCTGTCTTCAGAGGATTGAGCTGCGCTTATAATTCTATTTGATGTTAGAAAGAGAACTGCTCTTTTGATAGTGGATAAAGAATATTTTGAGAAGTATGGGTCATTTTTAATTGAGGTAATCGTAACATTAGCATTAGAGGTAATATAAGAGAACACTGCCCTTTCTACTTCCGAGTAATCACTCAAACCAAGCTCTTTTTCACACTCATCAAGGGCCTGTCTCAGTTGGAATAATCTGTTAACCGCTTTTTTCATTTACTACCTCAAGAAATATATAAAGAAATTATAAATTACATCACTTAATTAATTTAGTGTCAGTATACAATAATTTTGTGCACCTGAAAAATCAATAAATTTCAATGGATACTTACTTCTAATATATCAAATATTTAGAGATTAAATTGTTGTTTGAGACTAATATACTCAATTGCTTTAATTCTTGGCCCAAATTGACTTACAACCCTTGAAGAAGCGGCATTAGCAAAATCAGCAGCCCAACCAAAGTCCTTGCCCTGACCTAAAGCAAACAAAAAAGAGCCTGCAAACATATCCCCTGCACCATTCGTATCGACTGCACTTGCCATTACTCCAGCAGTTTGTATTAGACGAGTTCCATCAAATACTAAGGATCCACCAGGTCCCCTAGTAATTGCAAAAGTCTTTGCATATTTTTTTAACTCCTCTGCTGCAGCCTCAATTGTGTGTGTCCCAGTGAAACTTCTAGCCTCATCCCCATTACAGAAGATGAGATCAAGACCATCATCGCCAATAATAGTTTTAATATTTTCAGAAAAAACTTCTACCACAAATGGATCAGAAAGGCTTAAAGAAGTCTTAACTCCATTTTGTTTAGCAAATTTCATAGCATCTCTTGCAACTGAAGTTCTTTGATCATCAGTGACTACATAACCTTCTATGTATAGCCAGTCTGAGTTTGCTAAAGCTTTTTCATCAACCTCTCGATAAGAAAGCTCAAGGCTTGCTCCTAAATTTGTATTCATAGTTCTTTCAGCGTCTGGCGTAACCATAACGAGGCACTTACCTGTTACCCCATTTGAAGGCTCTACCTGATGAAATTCAACGCCAGATTTGTTGAGGTCTTTAGCAAAGAAAACACCGACCTCATCATCTGCAACTTTACCCGAAAAGAATGTAGCAGAGCCAAACTGACTGGCAGCTACAACTGAATTACAGGCAGAACCACCACAACTCATCTTCACAGGGATGCGCTGTGTTGTTAGAGAGTCAATCAGATATTTTTGACGCTCTTCATCAACAAGTGTCATTAGGCCTTTACCAATTTCGTTATCACTTAGAAATGAGTCACTCACAATAACCTCTGTATCAACAATAGCAGCACCAATTCCATAAATATCATATTTTTTCATTAACTTAAAACTCCAAATTGATTAATAAATAATTTATTCTTTGAGTAGAGCTGGAATTGGAAAACTCACAGTCTCTTCTACGCCACCGAACTCGATAACTTCAGATCCACCATTAGACATTAGAAATGAAACAACCTCCTGAACCAATATCTCAGGCGCTGATGCTCCTGCAGTTATGCCAATAGAACTAATACCATCAAGCCATCCATTATCAATATCCTCAGGACCATCAATTAAATAAGATGGTTTACCTTTATTATCAGCAATTTCTTTAAGGCGATTTGAATTTGAAGAATTTTTTGACCCAATTACAATAAGGATTTGAGAATGCTTAATGACCTCTTTAACGGAGTCTTGACGGTTTTGAGTTGCGTAGCAAATATCACTCTTTTTAGGGGACTGAATATTAGGAAATTTTACTTTCAAGGCATCTACAATCTCATTTGTATCATCTACTGATAGGGTAGTTTGCGTAGTGAAAGAAATATCTCTGTCTTTTTGCAGATCAATTTTCTCAACGTCACTTATTGATTCAACCAAGGTGATATTATTATTTTCAGTTGCCTGCCCAAGAGTTCCCTCTACTTCGGGATGCCCAGCATGTCCAATAAGAATAACCTGATGATTATATTTTTGGCGACGTGTTACCTCTTTATGTACTTTTGTAACGAGTGGACAAGTAGCATCATAGATGATAGCGGAGATATCATTTGTCTCTTTTCTAACAGCTTGCGAAACGCCATGTGCACTATAAATGACCACACTCCCACTTGGAACCTCAGAAATTTCATCAACAAATATAGCCCCTTTATTTTTAAGGTTCTTTACAACATATTTATTATGGACTACTTCGTGACGAACATAGATTGGAGGTCCATGTTTTTCAATGGCGCGCTCAACAATCTCGATAGCGCGATCAACTCCTGCACAAAAACCCCTCGGATTTGCTAAATATATCTTCAAAATTTAATACACAATAGTTAAAAAAAATTAACTAGCTGATGCTGGATGAAGCGCAGAGAGTATTTGAAAAATTTTATTTCTAAGCTCTGATCGAGGAACAATCATATCAATAGCACCCTTCTCAAGCAAAAATTCACTTCTTTGAAAACCCTCTGGTAACTCCTCACGAACCGTCTGCTCAACCACTCTCGCTCCTGCAAAACCAATTCTTGCGTTTGGCTCTGCAATTTGTATGTCACCGAGCATCGCAAGACTAGCAGAAACACCACCCATCGTTGGATCAGTTAAAACTGAAATGAATGGTATTTTATTATCAGATAGTAACTTCACCGCAAGAGATGTTTTAGACATCTGCATTAATGAGAAAAGTCCTTCTTGCATTCTAGCGCCACCACTTGCTGAAAAACAAACTAAAGGCTGATTATTCTTGATAGCTAGATGAGCCGCTCGAACAAATTTTTCGCCCACTACGGAGCCCATTGACCCACCCATAAAGCTAAAATCAAATGCAACTGTGACAATTGGCATGCCCTTTAAAAAACCAGATTTTGCAATGAGTGCATCTTTTTCTTTAGTCTTTTTTTGTGCATCTTGATAACGATCTTTATATTTCTTTTGATCTTTGAACTTAAGAGGGTCGACTGATTGAATATTTGGAGCTATCTCAACTTGATTCTCCATATCAAGAAAATCTTGAATGCGCCTTCTGGCAGAAATTCTTAAATGGTGATTACACTTTGGACAGACATATAGAAGGCGTTCAAGTTCCTCTTGATAAAGAACCCTATTGCACTCAGGACATTTGCTCCAGAGTCCTTCTGGAATATTTTTTTTAGCATTCTTGCCAATCGATGGCATTATTTTTTCTAACCAACTCATACTATGCCTTAGTTAAGTAATTGCACTCGAGATTTCTTTTGCTAAATTTCCAACTTTGGTAACCATTTTATCCTTATCAGATGCGAGCTCTTCGACAATAGAGACAAGGGCACTTCCAACTATCACTGCATCAGCATTTTCACCAACCTGTTTTGCAGTGTCAGCATCTTTTATACCAAAACCAACACCCACTGGAAGTTGAATATAATTCCTCATTCGTTCAAGGTGATAATTGACCGAGTCAATATCAAGATTTGCAGCGCCAGTTACCCCCTTGAGGGAAACATAATAAATATATCCACTGGCTATTTTCGAAATTTGCTCTAAGCGCTCATCTGTCGTTGTAGGGGCAACCAGAAAAATTAAATCAATCTTATATTTATCCAGCTCCTGTTTAAGATCTGCAGCTTCTTCAGGCGGCATATCAACAACCAAAATGCCATCAACTCCAGCCTCATCTGCTCTAATAGCAAACTCTTTGTAGCCATAGACTTCAATAGGGTTGGTATAGCCCATCAAAACGATACCTGTCGTCTGATTGTGCTCTCTAAACCTCTCCACTATTGCAAAAACAGAATCTAAGTTGATACCGTCTGCAACTGCTCTTTCATGTGACTTTGCAATGACAGGCCCATCTGCCATTGGATCAGAGAACGGCATTCCCAATTCGATAATGTCGGCGCCACTATCAGCCAAAGTGAAGACAAGAGCCTCACAGCCATCTAACCCACCATCACCAGCAGTAATAAATGGAATGAAGGCGGTCTGATCTTGATCATCAAGTTTTTTAAAGATATTAGAGATTCTTGACATATTGTTATTATTATTATTTATTACGAAATTTTAACATAGAGAGACTCTCACTCTATTTAAGTGATTTTTTATTTTGAGTATGAATGGACCGCATCAACCAAGGCCTTCATACTTTCAGGATTAACATCTGGAGTGATGCCATGCCCCAGATTAAATACATGTCCCGTTGAGCCTTGAAACTGATCTAAAATTTTATGTGCTTCACTTTTGATGACCTCAGCTGATGCATAAAGTACAGATGGGTCAAGGTTACCTTGAAGGGCAACTTTCGAGCCAACCCTTCTTTCTGCTTCTCCAATTTCAACTGTCCAGTCAATACCAACAGCATCGCAACCAGTTGCAGCAATTTGTTCAAGCCATGCGGATCCACCTTTTGTAAAAAGCGTAACAGGTATTGTTTTACCTTCGTAGTTGCGGTTAATTCCAGCCACTATTTTTGACATATACATTAATGAAAAATTTTCATAACTGGCTTTATTTAAAAGACCGCCCCAGGTATCAAAAATCATAACTGAGTCAGCCCCAGCCTCGATTTGAGAGTTAAGATAGTCAATAATTGTGTCAGCTAGAACATTTAAAAGTTGGTGCATATGCTTTGGATTTTCATACATCAATCCTTTAACCTTTGAAAAGGTCTTGCTTGAACCGCCCTCAACCATATAAGTAGCAAGCGTCCATGGACTTCCAGTAAAGCCGATTAGTGGAACCCTTCCTTTAAGATTTTTTTTGATAACTGATACGGCCTCACTGACATAAGATAAATCTTTTGAGACGTCAGGTTTAGTTAATTGATTAATTTCTGCAAGTGAGCTCAGCGGGTGCGAAAATTTTGGACCCTCCCCTTCAATAAAGTGCAATCCAAGTCCCATTGCATCTGGAATAGTCAAAATATCAGAAAAGAGAATGGCTGCATCTAAATCAAAACGCTCTAATGGTTGAAGTGTAACTTCACAGGCTAAATCACTTGATTTACATAGCGTTAAAAAATCACCCGCTTTTTTTCGAGTTGCTCGATATTCAGGCAAGTAACGACCGGCTTGTCTCATGACCCAAATAGGAGTTCTAGTGACCTCTTTTTTTAATAACGCATTAATGTAGTCAAAAGCCATTATGTTGTCTCAAAATAGTTGATTATATCAATTTTAAATTTTAATCTGAAGTTTCCTTTTGACACAAAAAAAGCCACATTTGTGGCTTTGAGAGTCAATCAATTTGAATTTAACGTTTGAAAGCGCCGTAGCGAGATTTGAACTTCTCTACTCGTCCAGCAGTATCCATAATCTTTTGCTTACCTGTGTAAAAAGGGTGACAGCTTGAACAAACATCAAGATGAATTTCGTCTTTACCTGAAGTTGAGCGAGTCTCAAATGAGTTACCACAACTGCACACAACTTTTATTGTTTCATATGAAGGGTGAATATCTGTTTGCATAGCCTTATATCTTCAAGTTTTTCAAAAAGATGGAATTATATACTATCTCTCTGATGGGGTAAATGTTTTAACAGTTAATGCATGGAGCTCGCCGCTTTTAATTTCTTCCTTGACAAGACCCAAAACCATTCGCTGTCTTTGCAGCAAAGACAACCCTTCAAATAGTGGTGATACAATTACAGCAGAGCAATTACAACCATCACCCTCCATTGTTACATCTGAACTTTCAAGTCCTGATTCGAGCTTTAATTGAACTTCTTCTAGTGTCATAATTTTTGATGTAATATTTTGAAATAATTATACGCTCTAAGCACTAAAAATACCTTTGAGTGTGAAGAAAAACAAGATCGACATTATTGCTCCAGCTGGCAATGTAATTAACCAAGATAGAAATATTCTATTAACAACTCTCAGGTTCAATGATGCTACGCCCCTTGCAATACCCACACCAAGAACAGCGCCAACAAGTACCTGAGTTGTTGAAACTGGAAGCCCCGTATAAGAGGCAAATACAACTGTTGTTGCAGCGGCTAGTTCAGCAGAAAAACCTCTACTTGGCGTTAGTTCAGTAATATTTTTACCAATCGTTTTCATTACTCTAAAACCAAAGGTTGCAAGACCAAAGACAATTCCACCGCCACCTACTAACAATATCCATGAAGGTAGTGCACTTTTTGAAACAATTTGTCCGCCCGACTCTACAATACTATAGACCGCAGCTAATGGGCCAATTGCATTTGCAACATCATTTGATCCATGAGCAAAAGCCATTGAGCAAGCTGTAATTACCATCAGTCCGCCAAATAGTTTCTCCATATTTGCATAAGAGAACTCATTATCATCTTCGGGGTTGGTTTTAATTCGCCTAATAATAATTGCGGCAATGATGGCTGCAAGAATTCCAACTAAAGTTGCAATCATCATGCTTGTTGGAAGGTCCTTACCGAGATGTTTTAAAGAATCAACATGCTTGAGTCCTTTTAATAGAGTGACCAATGAGAGGACAAATCCTACAAAAAAAACATAGAAAGGGAGGTATTTTTTTGCATTTTCAAGTGGCTGCTCTGTATCTATTACTAGGCGCTGTAAGCTTTTAAATATCATAATAGCCATTGTGCCTGCAATAAGTGGTGAGACCACCCAACTTGCAATAATGGCATACACTTTATCCCATGATACAGCCTCTATACCAACTCCAACTGCTCCAAAACCAACGATTGCACCAACGATTGAGTGTGTTGTCGATACTGGCCAACCAAGAGATGAGGCAATTAAAAGCCAAGTTGCTGCGGCCAATAGAGATGCAAGCATTCCATATACTAATAACTCTGGATTATTTGCAAACGCTCCTGCATCAAGAATACCTTTACGGACAGTTGCAGTGACCTCTCCACCAGCCAAAACAGCTCCTGCAAATTCGAAAATGACTGCGATAATGACAGCTTGTTTGAAAGTTATAGCACCAGAGCCAACAGATGTCCCCATTGCGTTTGCAACATCATTGGCACCAATGCCCCAGGCCATAAATAGACCAAATCCAATGGCCAACATGATAAGAATATCTCTATTTTGAACGATAATTTCCATTGTTACCCCTACTTTGTCAACATAACTTCAAAACGCGATCCAACCTTTTGGGCAGCATCAGCAGTCTCACCAAGCCACTCTATGGCTCGATAATAAAACATTACATCTATAGGTGGTAATTCGGCCTCAAGCAGATAAAGCTTTTTTCTAATAATTTCTTGAGCAACATCTGTCTCATGTTCCAATTCGTTGACTTTCTTAATCATCTTGTCAACAATTTTTCGCTCTCTAGAACTAAACGCAGTCTCTAAGAGCTCATCCAATTCATTAATTGCAACCAAGGCGGCTGCTGAAGTTTTAATGCATAGCTTAGATAATTCTAAGAAGTCTTCTGCAAACTCTTTTGGAAAGTGCATTTTTCTCGACATCATCAAGCCTGAAAGATCTTTTGTAATGTTGGCAATAGAATCCTGAATTAATAAAACATCCAGTAAATCCCTTCTAGAGAAAGGCATCATAAATGTACTTGGCAAATTCATTCTTAGTTTTTTCTTAAGAACATCTGCTTTCTGTTCTTTTTTGCCAATTGATAGATGAGCTGATTGAGCCTTTTCCCAATCTTCAGTATTAGCCGCTTTAGCAAAAACTCCAAACTCTTTTAAGCATGAATGAACCTGTTTCATGTGCTGCTGTAATGGGCTTATTGGTGACTTTCCAAATAGGCTAGTTATGTTGTCTTTTCCAGTCATATCTCTAATCTACTCCGTATATAGTTTAAAGGTAAAAAAATACTACAAAATAACTCAGAATTTCTTTGGCAGTTGGAGCCAAAATGCGCATTATAACGAATTGAATTCAAATTTAGGTTGCTTTTTATTAAAACAAGAAGTGTATTTAGTTTAGTTCAACCTCTTCATTATAGCTGAGTTGTTAAGCCTTAGTATTAAGGTCCTAGAGAAAGCCCTTAGTTTTTCAGATGTTGAATATTCTTCAAGCCGGATAGATTATTTATCGAAAGAGTAATCATTTATAAATGGCAATAATTTACTTTTAATCTCCTCAAAACAAAGCTCAAATGCCTCATATTCTTTCCCATCTGGATCATCAAAGCCGATATGAGTCACAGGAGTATTGCCAGGGAAAACGGGGCAGGTTTGACTTGCATTCTCACAAACCGTAATCACTAGATCAAATTCAACTTGCTCTAAATCTTTGATGGGCTTAGAGTAGTAATGATCTCTCCAAATACCTTTAGATTGAAGTATTTTTTTTGCACTTGGATTAACCATGCCGCTGGCAGAAACGCCACTTGAGTATGCTGCAATTTTTCCATCAAAAGTACGATTAATGAGGGCCTCTGCAATAATACTTCTGCAACTATTACCGGTACATAAAACCAATACTTTCTTTACCATAGTTAATTCTTATGAGTCTGATTTAAAAACTTTCAGAAAAACTAAAGCTGCACATACCGCTCCCAAAATTGTTGCGACAATATAAAGCCATAGATGCTCCAAGTTTCCACTGACAAGGGCTGGCGCTATACTTCTTGCAGGATTCATGCTTGCACCTGTTATTGGTCCAGCAAACATCGATTCGAGTCCTACTGTGAGTCCAATTGCTAATCCTGCGAAATCCTTTGTCGCCTTGCCATGAACTGCTGAAGAACAAATGACAATCATCAGAATAAAGGTGAGGATAAACTCAAAACCAAAAGATTGAGATACAGAGCCACTTGGAAGGGTTGCCCCAAGATAGCTCACGTCTGACACTAAAACAAAATTTTCTCTCAATAGTAAATAAAGGGCTAAGCTTGCAAGTACTCCACCAAGTATTTGTGCTGAAATATATGGGATAACATTTTTTCGTTCAAATTCACCCATTGACCAAAAAGCAACTGTCACAGCTGGATTGAAGTGAGCGCCGGAGACATGTGCAAAGCTATAAATTAATGCAACGATAACAAACCCAAAAGTTAGGGCAATACCGACATGTCCAATTGCGTTAGCAATGTCGTTAATAATGATGGCCCCAGTTCCTGCAAACACAAGAATAAAAGTTCCAATTAATTCTGCAATTAGTTTTTTTTGCATACTATTTATTTTGCTCAATCTAACTAAAAAAATAAATCATCATAATGGGTCAATATTTCTGCTTTATGACAAATGAAGTTTAAATTTGGAGTCTAAGAATTTAAAGGGTAACATTATACAAAATATTTGAAATAATTAATTCATAGTATCAATTATTTCGAGATAAAAACGTACCCAATTAGAATGAATACTGCAATTATATTAGCTGCTGGACAAGGCACTCGAATGAACTCTCAGACGGCTAAAGTTCTTCACAAAGTCGGCAACAAGAGTCTTCTTCAACACGTCATTGATGCATCTTGCCCTCTAGTCAATTCTATTAATGTAATTATTGGACATCACTCAGAATCTGTCAAAAAAACAACTTCAAATGACGACATTAACTGGGTTAATCAAAAAGAGCAGCTTGGAACAGGTCATGCTGTTCAACAAGCAATCCCTCATATCAATGACAACTCAATCTGTTTAATTTTATATGGTGATGTGCCCCTTATCAAAACTGAGACACTTCAAATACTGACTGACAAAGCAGAATCTTCAGGCTTTTCCCTGTTGAGTGTTATGATGGAAAACCCCTTTGGGTATGGCAGAATTATTAGGGATTCAAATAATTCTATTTTGTCAATTGTTGAACAAAAAGATGCGAGCAAAGATGAACTTCAGGTCAGAGAAATTAATACAGGAATCATGGCAATCAGAGGCTCAATCTTAAAAAAATATTTAAAAGAATTACAGCCAAATAATTCTCAAGGAGAGCTTTATCTGACTGATATAGTTGAAAAAGCAGTTAAAGATAATGTTAATATTGCTTCATTTATATGTGAAAGTGTGGCAGAAGTTATGGGAATTAACGACAAAAATCAATTGTCACAAGCTGAAAGAGCATACCAACAGAATAAAGCTAGTGATTTAATGTCAAAAGGTTTAACCATCATGGATCCAAAACGATTTGATTGTCGAGGTGAGTTGAGCTTTAAAGATGACTGCGTTATAGATGTGAATGTGGTATTTGAAGGTGATAATGATTTAGGTAAAAATGTTTTAATTTCGCCTAATTGTATTATAAAAGCGTCTAAGATCGGCGATAATACTACTATACTCGCAAACTCAATTATTGAAAATGCTGTCATTGGATCAAATACTTCGATTGGCCCTTTCGCACGAATACGTCCTGAAACTAAGATAGGTAATCATTCAAAAATTGGTAACTTTGTTGAAGTTAAAAAATCATCTATTGAGAATAATTCAAAAGTCTCACATTTAAGCTACATTGGCGATAGCAAGATAGGAAACGATGTCAATGTTGGGGCTGGCGTTATTACATGTAACTATGATGGTATTAATAAATTTCAAACTGAGATTAAAGATGGGGCTTTTGTAGGTTCCAACAGCCAGTTGGTCGCCCCGGTCACTATCGGGAAAAATGCAACAATTGGTGCTGGCTCCACTATAACTCAGAATACGCCAGACGGTCAACTCACTCTGAGTCGAAATAAGCAGTCCACCATTAGTAAATGGAAACGACCTCTTAAGAAGTAATATCTATCTCATAAAGGATACATCTGAATGTTTAACCTACCAAAAAATGTATGGATACTGACCGCTTGTCAGTCCTTATTTATGTCTCTGAGTGTTTTTATTGTTTTTGTAGCGGGCATTATTGGTAGTAACCTTTCACCAGTAAAAAGCCTGTCTACTTTACCTGTTGCAACTATTGTTGTAGGAACTGCGGTAAGTGTTATTCCAGTGATAAGACTGATGTCAGTATTTGGCAGAAAAAAGGTTTTTTTAAGTGCCTGCCTTTACACAATTTTATTGATTTCTCTTTGTATCTTTTCAATCACTAAAGAAATGTTTTTTCTTTTTAGCTTTTCGAGCTTCTGCCTTGGCGCCAGTGTGGCAACCATGATGCAATTTCGGTTCGCTGCCATTGAGAGTGTTGAACCTGAAAAAAGACCGTCAGCTACTGCGGTTGTTCTTCTTGGTGGATTAATTTCAGCCTTCCTTGGAACCGAAGTTGCAACTTTAGGTAAGAATTATTTTGAGACTGACTTTGTGGGATCTTTCGTTCTGCTGGCGTTTTTATTTGTAATTGCTTTCATTTTGATGACTTTTTTTCAGCCAGCTGTTAAGTTTAAAGAGCAAGTAGATGAGTCAAAAAGATCATTAGTCGAGATTGTCAAACAAGGATCTTTTATAGTCGCTGTATGTGCAGCAACTACTGGATATGTCGTCATGAGTTTCATTATGACTGCGACTCCTGTAAGTATGCACGTCATGGATGGCCACTCTCTTCACCATACTAAGGTAGTTCTGCAAAGTCATGTCATTGCAATGTTTCTCCCTTCTCTATTCACTGCATTAATTGTTCGATATATAGGGTTAACCCGTATGATGCTTTTAGGCATTTTATTATTCTTTATCTCGGTAATCATTGCCTTTATGAGCCATGCACTTACTAATTATTGGTGGTCATTGGTGCTGCTAGGACTGGGATGGAATTTTCTATTTATTGGTGGTACAAATTTACTCCCAATGTCTTACAATGAGAATGAAAAGTTTAAAGTTCAATCTATCAATGATTTTTTAATATTTGGTCTACAAGCCCTTGCTGCACTCTCAGCGGGATGGTTTGTATTTAATTTTAGCTGGGAAGTTGTTCTTCTTTCGGTGACCCCACTTCTTTTAATGCAATTGGTTCTGCTTTTGTGGTGGCTAAAGAAGAATGGTTAATTCTAATCAGTTTTTTTCTTTTATAATGCAACAAAATCTTATTGGAGTTATGAATGTTTGAGGTTAGACCACTCACGCCATCAATTGGAGCTGAGATTTCAGGTATCTCTCTTAATGATGAATTAAATGATGATGCTATCGAGCAAGTATATAAATCCCTTATTAAACATCAGGTCATTTTTTTTAGAAATCAAAACCTTTCGCCAGAGTCACATCTTAAATTAGCAGAAAGTCTTGGAGAGATTGATCCTGGGCACCCCGTTTATCCTCATGTAGATGGCTATCAAAGTATTGTTTTACTGAGGAATGATGCTAATAATAGGCCTGATACTGCTGACTGGCATAAAGATTTGACTTTTAAAGCAAATCCGCCTTTTGCTAGCATACTCCATGGGATAAAAGTTCCTAAGTCTGGTGGTGATACACTTTGGGCAAGCATGAGTGCTGCCTATGATCAGCTACCAGATGGCTGGAAAGATTATTTAGAGGGCCTTGAGGCGATCCATGATATGGGGACATTTCGCAACGATTACTATAAAGAAGGTGGCGTTGAGTCAATTAATAATGCTCTGAAATCTGTTGGCTCAGCAGTTCATAAAGTCATAGATACTCACCCAATTTCTGGCCTTAAATATATTAATGTTAATCAGTCATTTACACGAAATATCGTTAATGAAAATCAAGGTCCAAGTGATCATGTGTTGCAGTTTTTATATCAACATATGAATAAGCCTGAGTTCCAAGTGAGGTT
Organism: Candidatus Pseudothioglobus sp. uisw_142; assembly: GCF_059512465.1. Classification (NCBI taxonomy): domain Bacteria; kingdom Pseudomonadati; phylum Pseudomonadota; class Gammaproteobacteria; family Pseudothioglobaceae (SeqCode); genus Pseudothioglobus (SeqCode); species Candidatus Pseudothioglobus sp. uisw_142. The sequence goes on along the minus strand of NZ_CM183452.1, from coordinate 159,080 downwards.
TCACTGGGAAGATGACTCTGTTGCCATTTGGGATAATCGAATAACCCAGCATTATGCGGTATGTGACTACTTGCCTGAATTAAGGCATATGCAACGAATCACGGTTATTAACGATAAAAGGGATAAATCTTAGACTGTCAGTCACCCTAGCTTAAATGTGAGAAGCCCTGTTTTAAATCCTCAATAAGGTCAGTTGTATCTTCAAGTCCTATACTCAGACGAATTACATGCTTGCCATCATGAACCCATTGGCCATCTCTCTTATATGGTCTAGCAGTTAACAAACTTTTATAGCCTCCCCAGCTAAAACCAAGGGCGAACATCTCAAGCGAATTAATAAATAACGCAATTTGATCTGCGCTATAAGCCTCTTTAAATGTAAATGAAAATAAGCCTGAAGATCCTGAAAAATCTCTCTTCCATAATCCATGTTGGGGGTGTGACTCTAGGCCAGGATGAATGACACAATCTACTATATCTTGCTCATCAAGCCACCTAGCAACCTCATTTGCCGAGTTCTCATGAGCCTCCAATCGAACCTTAAGAGTTCTCAGGCCCCTAAGCGCAACATAACAGTCTTGAGGGTTTGTGTAATTCTCAACAGTCTTAAAATAGTCTGCAAATTCGTCAGCATACTGCTTATTAACCGTTGCGCAGCCCATTAGCATATCTGCGTGACCACATATATATTTAGTGACTGATTGAATTGCAATATCAGCCCCTAGATCAAGAGGCTTTAGATACAAAGGAGTAGCCCAGGTGCTGTCAATGATAGTCATAATGCCTGCTTTTTTTGCAGCCTTTACTACTTCTACAATATCTTGCATTTCAAATGTATTTGAACCTGGAGACTCTAGAAATATTAGCCTAGTCTTTTTGGTAATATAGCTACTAATCTTAGATCCAATATCTGATGGAATATGCGTTGTTTTTACATCATATTTAGAAAGAATCTTATGACAAAACCTTGAGGTTGGGCCATACACATTATCACAAACTAAAACCTCATCACCACTTTGAGTAAAAGCCATCAAAGTACTTGTTATTGCATTAATCCCTGATGGAAATGCATAGGTTCTATGACCATTCTCAAGCTTACATATTGCCTCTTCAAAGGCTTTTTGAGTTGACAGGCCATGTGTTCCATAATCTACACCTGGATAATTGCCCTCTAGGGCTAGTTGCATATCCTCAAAATTATTGAATAGAACTGTGGAGCCACTTTGAACGTCTGGATTCACAGTTCGTATTTCACGATCACCATACTTCTGGGTATAGTCTATCCAGCCAACATCATTACTTCGTTTTGACATAAATATAATTATTTGAAGAATAGGATGCCATCATAGGAGGAATTGAATCCTTTGTCCAGCAATTTTTTTAAGGGATAACTTCATAGAAATATTAACTGGCTAGCTGCTGGACAATAGAGTGCCGATTTTGATGGAAGCTGAAAAAACTCTTCAAGAACGCCCTTGTAGTTTTCAATTTGCCCCTGGTGAGCATTTTTTTGCCTCTCAATAAATGCATTAACATTTTCACCATCATGAAGAGAGGAAGTCTTAAAGTCTATAATCCACAAAACTCCATCCTCAACAAATAATCGATCAACGATAATCGTTTGGGTTGAGTCACTAAATTCTGACTCAACTTCAGTTGACTCTCTATACTTAAAAATCCACTCAAAGTTTTTATCACGCTTGGTATTTTTTAAAAGGCCTAAAATTTTTTCAGACAAAGAATAGAGTAATCTTGTTGGCACTCCTCTCTCTCTAAGCATTGTTTCAACACTTAGCGATGGTGGACTAAATTCAGCGTGCTCCAGATAGAAGTGAACAATAGTACCTAGAGCACCTTGATAAATTAAATCAAATGTTTTTGGAGAGTTATTTAAACCATCTACATAGTTTTGCTTTCTAACCAGAGGTGGCATTAAGATTTTGTTGCGCAGGAGTTTTGGAGGTTGTTCTATTTCTAAACTAGACTCATTTTGACTATTGATATGAATGACATTGTCCTCATAGTAGCCACTTAATAATGATAGAAATGAACCAGTTGTAGGCTTTCCACTTTTTGATAGAGCGCCTAATAAATGGACTTCTTGTTTGGCCCTACTCATTGCAACATAAAGGAGCCTCATTAACTCAAAGTGTGATTGTTGCTTCTTTAAATACTGCAAGTATAGATATGTCTCACTCTCGCTATCTTCATCTGTCGGCTTTATGGGAGCCAATAAAACATGATTATCTGAAAACTCTTGCATTTGCATTAATGGAAGGTTGTCATTCCTGCCCTTTTTGCCTAAACCAGGAATAATGACTATATCAAATTCCAAACCCTTGGCTTGGTGGATAGTCATCAATTTCAAATTTGAACTTCTTGATGGTGCATATAAATCTTGAAGCATTGACTCAATCGTTTTGATATTCAAAACTTGATTCGACTCACAATGATTAAGTAGTTTAAGAAACTGAGTTTTAATATTTTTTTCTTGCTCTTCTAAATAATGGTCTTTACAAAGCATTTCTAATACAAATGAAAAGCGCTCAACAAAGGTAAATTTACCCTCAGAAAAAATGGCTTCTTTTGTAGCCAGGAAAATGTGTTGTGCCCTTTTGATCCCATCATCACTCAGATTTTGAACTGACTCTACATTCATTAATTGATTAAAAATGGTTTGATCTGATGTCTTACTAAGCGCCAATAAGTCTTTTAGTTTCAGGCCACACCATGGAGCCCTGAGGATTGAAAGCCATGCTAGCTTATCGCTCAAACTAAGAAGAGCCCTTGTTAAACTTAATAAATCCCTAGTAAAAAGATTCGATCGAAGGGACTCAGTCTTAAATGATTCAAAATTTATATTATTTTTTTGAAGCGCTGAACTCACTTGGCTTAAATGAGATCTTGATCTGACAAGAACAGCTATTTCTTTCTCTTGATTTCTAAGAAGAGATTGTTTAATAATTTTTACTATCTCTTCTGCCTCTTCTTGATCCTGATTTGGACTAAATACATAAAAGGATATAGCATTTTTTTGCTCTTCTTTCGAAAATGGAGTCGATTTTGAGTAATGAATAGAACCAAGAATTAAATTATCTTCATTTGGAAAGATGTTAGCAAAAATCTCATTATTTTCTCTAACAATACTTTGAGTTGATCTAAAGTTAGTACTTAAAATGAGGGGTTTAATGTCAAGGTTCGCAATACCACTTCTGACGACCTCAAGAAATATTCCAACTTGTGACTCTCTAAACTTATAGATAGACTGCATTGGGTCACCAACAAAAAAAATGGTTTTACCGTCATCCTGCTGCCAACCTTCGACAAGCTTTTGAATTAAATTTAATTGTGAATAAGAAGTATCTTGAAACTCGTCTACAAGGACATGTTTAATTTGATAGTCTAGTAACAAAGCGATGTCAGTTAATTCCTCTCGAGTATCAAGCGCATTTATCGCCTGCAAACTGACTTCAGAGAAATCTTGAAGGCCTTTTTCATCAAAAATAACTTTAAGCTCTGCAACGCTCAACTTTAGTACCTGTGCTATGTCAGTAATATATTTTTTTGTAAATTCAGGAAAGTGTTCACTGGGTAAATTATGTAAATTAATGAGCAATTTTTTAAGCTCAAACTCAGAATATAGGCCATCAATAAATTTTCTTAACTGATTTTTTTCATCTTTCATTTCAGCTGGGAAGCCAATAGTTACATCAATTTTCTTTCTCCAGTTTTTTGAACTTTTTGTAATCAGAATATCGGCAATAGCCCTCCAATCCTTTAAGTCTTTAATACTTGACCCAGGGAGTTTTGAAATCTGTGAGATATCTTCCCTCTTGCTAACCTTTAACAGACTAAAAAAATTATCTCCAAGAACATTTTGAGCAATACCTCGAAGATCTTCTAGATAGTCAGTTATTAATGTTTTTGAGATGCTCTCCAGTGAGCAGATATCTAAAGCGCCATCAATGAATAGCCTTGGTAGCCATTGTTCTCTTTTAGCAAGCATCTCCTCTATGAGGCGATAAAATCTATCAACATGATTATCAAGAGATAGTAAGACTGAGGAAACGCTTGATTTATATTCATCATCATTGATCAACAGCAAAGTATTTTCTGCGGCCTGACGATAAATAAATTCGTACTCATAGGAGTCGATGATTGTTCTGTGGGGAATCAATTGATCAAGAGATGGGAACCTTGAAACTATCAAATTAGATAATGAATCAATGGTAATGACTTTCAGCCGTGAAGGGTGCCTAAGAAGGTCCCAGTTTCTTTTCTTTGATTGATTTAAAACCCGTAAAGCAAGATTATAGGTTATAAGTTTATGAGGCTCCTTAGGTGGCTCCACTTGTGCATTACTTAAAGCACTTACAATTCGGAGCTTTAACTCATCGACTGCCCTATTAGTGAATGTCATAACTAAGATATTTTCTGGTTCTTCAGAAGAGCCCAATAATTTTAAATATCTTTGCGTGATAAGTTCAGTCTTTCCAGAGCCCGCTGGGGCTTGAACAATAAATGAGCTCTCAATATTTAACGCTTGGTCTCTTTGTTTTTGATCATTCACATTGACTCAGGAGCGCCCACCCCAAGAATAGAGAGTCCATTTCTTAAGATCTGTTTCGCTGCATGAATAAGTGATAGTCTAGCTTGAGTCAGATCTTGGTCTTCCAAAATAAATGTGCAAGCATTATAGTAACTATGGAACTGAGTAGCTAAGTCACGGAGATAGTAAGCAAGTTGGTGGGGCTCATACTGAATCGCTGCCGACTCAATAACACTTTTATAACGACTAAGCTCTCTTAGAATATTTTTTTCAACCTCTTCTGTTAAAAGGGATAAGTTCGCATCTTCAAGATTCGACTCAAAACCTTTTTCATTTGCTTGTCTAAAAACAGAGCAAATTCGTGCATGTGCATATTGAATATAGAAGACTGGGTTCTCATTTGTTTTTGATTTAGCCAAATCTAAATCAAAATCCATATGCTGCTCGGATTTTCTAAGAATGTAAAAAAAACGAGCTGCATCATTTCCCACTTCCTTTCTTAAATCTTCAAGAGTTACAAAAGAACCACTTCGAGTTGACATTTGTACTTTTTGGCCACCACGATATAGATTAGCAAATTGAACCAACAGAATTTCTAATTTATCAGGTTTATGACCCAAGGCTCCTATAGAAGCCTTGACCCTTGGGATATAGCCATGATGGTCCGCCCCCCAAACATTAATAATTTTGTCGTAACCACGCTCTAATTTTTCAAGGTGATAAGCGATATCAGAAGCAAAGTAAGTATGATTTCCATTGTCACGAACGACAACACGATCTTTTTCATCTCCATAGTTTGTCGTTTTAAACCAAAGTGCCCCATCTTTTTTATAAATATGTCCACTATCTTTTAGTCTTGTAATGCAAGACTCTGAAAGACCACTATCGATTAATGATTGCTCTGAAAACCATTTTTCAAAGCGCACTCCAAAATCAGCAAGATCATCTTTTATACCACCAAGAATACTTTCGATACCGACTTGAAAAATAGTCTGAAAATTGTCGCCTAATAAGTCTTTTGCTCTGACAATTAACTCATCAATATGGGACTCTTTGTCTCCACCCTCAATGCCATCTTTACAAATATTTTCAAAAACTATATCTGCACTCTGTTTAAAAGACTCACCACTTTCAACAACAATACTATCGGCAATATCATTGATATATTGGCCTTGGTAACCATTATCAGGAAATCTTATTTGCTCTCCACAAAGGGATAAGTATCGTAAAAATATGCTCACCGTTAAAATATCCATTTGTCTGCCGGCGTCATTTACGTAATACTCATTATCAACCTTAAAACCAATATTTCTTAACAAGTTAGATACTGTGGCACCATATGCTGCGCCTCTTCCATGGCCAACATGAAGCGGTCCAGTTGGATTGGCTGAAACATACTCTAAAAGAATACTTTGGCCTTTGCCAATTTCTGATTTACCATACATTTCACCCAGCTCAATAATCTCACTTACTATCGAGGTACTGGATGCATCCGAAAGGAAAAAATTAATAAACCCAGGGCCAGCAATTTCAGTTTTTTTAATAAAACTTGCATCCTCTAGTTGATTAACAATAATTTTTGCAAGCTCAAGAGGACTAATTTTGGCTTGTTTGGCAAGCATCAATGCAATATTAGTTGCATAATCACCGTGACTTTTGTCTTTTGTATGATCGAGCCTTACTTTAGAAGGCATCTCATTAATTAGCCCTTCATTAATAAGATCCTGGATACATTTTTTAAGTAAGTCTTGTAATTGATCTTTCATATAATCTTGCGAATGATTTCTATTATTTTCTAGATTAGTATTTTCTTAATATTAAACTAGGCTCAAATTATACTTTCAGCGTCCGCTGTAAAACATCTACTTTAAAGCTAATGAGCCTCTTGCCAATTTGATCCAATACCAATATCAACCTCAAGGGGGATGTGCAACTTTAAAGCATTCGACATCATTAATTTTATTTTATTTGCATACTCATCAGCCTTTTCAGAGTTGATCTCAAATACTAACTCATCATGCACTTGCATAAACATCTTGATCTCATGGCCTTCTGAATCAATCCAATCCTGAATATTAAGCATTGCTTTTTTGATAATATCAGCAGATGATCCTTGCATAGGAGCATTAATAGCAGTCCTCAATGCATGCTGCTGAAGCATTTTATTTTTAGAGTTAATTTGAGGCAAATAAAGCCTCCTACCTAATACTGTCTCAACATATCCCTGAGATTTCGCTTTCTCTTTTGTCTCATTCATAAATTGAAGGACACCAGGATAATTTTCAAAGTAGCCATCTATATATTGTTTGGCTTCCGTCCTTGAAACATCGATTTGTTTAGCTAAACCAAATGCACTCATTCCATAAATTAGGCCAAAATTAATGGCTTTAGCCTTTCGACGCTGATCTTTAGTCACCTTAGAAATTTCTGTATCAAAAACCTGAGAAGCAGTTGAGCGGTGGACATCTTCATTATTATTAAAGGCAGTGAGTAAGTTTTGATCCTCTGAAATATGAGCCATAATCCTCAATTCAATTTGAGAGTAATCTGCAGCAAGAATAATGCTTCCCTTGTTAGCGATAAAAGCAGACCTAATTTGAGCACCCTGTTCGGTTCTTATTGGGATATTTTGAAAATTAGGCTTTGATGATGAAAGTCGGCCAGTTGCCGTTACAGCCTGATGATATGAGGTATGCAGTCGACCTGTTCTTCTATTAATCTGTTTAGGAAGCGCTTCTAGATATGTAGAATTTAACTTTGTCAGAGTTCTATAGGAAAGAATTAAGTCAACTAAGGGATGATCTAACAACTTTAATGCTTCTTCATTTGTGGATGGTTGGCCTTTGGCTGTTTTCTTTTTTGGCTCAAGCCCAAAACCCTCCTCACTAAATAATATTTGTTGTATTTGCTTAGGCGACTCCAGATTAAACTCATCACCTGCTACTTCAAATGCCTTTGATTGAATGCTAGCCATCTCAGCCTTTATTTCAACTTGCTGATTAAAAAGAGATGTCTCATCTAAAAGTGCACCGTTCCTTTCCAGTCTGAGCATGACCTTAATTAATGGAATTTCAATACTCTTGTATAGCGCTACAAGCTTAGGAAAGGCTTGAAGTTTTAGCTCAAGTAAATTATTAAGTTCATTTGTCACAATTACATCCTCACAGGCATATGGCATTGCCTCATCAATACTGACCTGATTAAAGGTTAATTGTTTTTTACCACTTCCAGCTACATCTGAATAATGGATTGTAGTGTGACCTAAATAATGCAGCGCCAAGTCATCCATATTGTGGCGACTTGCTACTGAATCCAAGCAATAAGATTTAAGCATTGTGTCATCAACAATTCCATTGAGCTCTATGTCGACATTAGCTAAAACATGGGCATCATACTTTAAGTTCTGGCCAATTTTGCCTATCACCTCACTTTCTAAAATTGACTTAAGAGAATTCAATACCATATATCTTGGAAGCTGCACTGGAGCATCCAAATAATCATGGGCCACTGGGACGTAATAACTACTCTTTTCAATAAGGAAAACAAATCCAACGATTTCGGCCTCCATATAGTCAAGACTATTTGTCTCAAGATCAAATACAAAAGACTTGCTAGAGGATAACCTCGATAATAAAAATGTAAATTCATCTTCAGTTAGTACTAACGATTTAGTATAGTCATCCATCGATATTTTGGCATCAGTGTTTGGAGATTCTGGTATCTCTTTTTCTTGTGAATCAATTTGAACAGTCTCATTCTTTTCATCTAACTGCTTTAACCACATAGAGAAGCCAAACTCTTTGAAGAGGGCAATTAATTCTTCTGTATTTTCTCCAGGCTCCTCTTCTAAAATATCAAAAGGCAGCTGAACATCAAACTTAAGTTGAACTAGTTGATACGAAAGGTCTAATAAATCAAAAGATTCCCTAAGTTTTTCACCTACCTTACCACCAATCTTCTCAGCATTGGCTTTGACGCCTTCAATATTAGAATATTGCTCAAGCCATTTAGATGCAGTCTTAGGTCCAACACTCGGCACACCGGGAATATTGTCTGCAGAATCACCTGTTAAAGCGAGCAGATCTAAAATTTGATTAGGCTTAACTCCCATTTTTTCTTTGACATCAGCTTCACTATATAATTTCCCTTTCATATCTAGTTGCTTAATATTTCCACCGACAAGCTGGAAGAGGTCTTTATCACCGCTTGCAATGATTGTCTCAATATCACTTTGAGCTGCAAATCTTGACAATGTAGCAATGACATCATCGGCCTCAACACCTTCAACACATAAGAAATGGAAACCCATAGCGCGAATAATTTTATATAGAGGCTCTATCTGAATAATTAAGTCATCATGAGCGGGACTTCTATTTGCCTTATAGTCAGGAAACATTTGATGGCGAAAATTGGACCCTTTCGCATCAAATACCATTATAAGTTTTGCTCCTAGGTACTTTCTTTGTAGGTGCTTAATGGCATTCACGACGCCAAACATTGCTCCGGTAGGAAAACCACTATCATTGGTTAAATTCTGAGATATAGTTGAAAAGTATGAGCGAAATAAAAACGCTGAACCGTCAACTAAAATGAGTGGGTGGGCCATGTCCAAATTTTACATCTAAACTAAGTTTTGTTGTTCTTGAAAACTAAGTTATAAATTTGTTATTTCAAAATTTATATATTGAGTCTGTATATAAATTGTTATATAAAATATAAAGATGTCTGATGCTCTGATTACACTTAACAATATAAGCCTAAGCCATAATGGAAAAAATGTCCTTGATGATGTTAGCTTTAAACTCCATGAGGGTGAATTTATAACATTAATAGGCCCAAATGGAGCTGGCAAAAGCTCTTTAATTAAAGTCCTGTTGGGCGTCATTAAGCAGGACTCTGGTGATATAACATATACTGATAACATTAGACTAGGCTACACACCCCAAACTTTTTCAGCCAATCCCTTTATACCAATCTCTGTAAAGGATTTTTTAACCTTAAATCAAAAATTAGACTCTGAATTTATGCTCAAGACTTTTGAGCTAACAGGAATAAAGGATTTACTTAAATCCCCTTTAAAAAACTTATCTGGTGGTGAATTGCAAAAGGTATTGTTAACAAGGGCACTTCTCAACAAGCCAAATGTTTTAATACTGGATGAGCCTGCTCAAAATCTTGACGTTGATGGGCAAATGCAGCTTTACAAGTTAATTCAAGATATACATCAACAACAAAATTGCGCGGTTCTAATGGTATCCCATGATCTCCATAGAGTTATGAAAGAGTCAACTCAGGTTTTATGCCTTTATCACCACATTTGCTGCGAAGGCCTTCCAGAATCAATTTTAAAGGATGAGAAATTTAATGACTTATTTGCTGATCAAATCAATGATTTAATGGCAACTTATGAGCATCATCACAACCACCATCACGAACATTAAATAGCTTTAAAAGCAATGTAAATGATATAATTCTTCCTTTATTTAATCTAAGAATTATGAAAAATATTATTGAAGCAGCTTTTGAAGATCGTAACCATCTCACCCCAGAATCAGCTAGCCCTGAGGTCAAAGAAGCAGTTAATGAAGCAATACATTTGCTTGACTCTGGAAAGGCAAGGGTTGCAGAGCAAAAAGGCATTGGTGATTGGGAAGTCAATGAATGGCTTAAAAAAGCAGTATTACTATCGTTTAGACTTGCGGACAATGTCCCCATGCCCTCTGGGTTTACCCAGTACTTTGACAAGGTTCCATCTAAATATGCTGAAACTACTTTAAAAGAATTTCAAGCTTCAGGCGTAAGGGTAGTCCCACCTGCAACCGCAAGAAGAGGCTCATACATCGCCCCAAATACGGTCTTAATGCCATCTTATGTAAATATTGGTGCATATGTTGACTCTGGAACAATGGTAGATACATGGGCCACAGTAGGGTCTTGTGCGCAAATTGGTAAAAACGTCCACCTTTCAGGTGGTGTTGGTATTGGTGGAGTATTAGAACCTTTACAAGCGAGTCCAACTATTATTGAAGATAATTGCTTTATTGGAGCTAGATCAGAAGTGGTTGAGGGTGTTATTGTTGAAGAAGGAGCTGTTATATCGATGGGAGTCTATATTGGCCAATCAACCAAAATTTTTAATAGAATGACAGGTGAAGTCAGTTATGGGCGTATTCCAGCTGGATCAGTTGTAGTTTCAGGCAACCTTCCTTCTTCTGATGGAATTTATTCTCTCTATTGTGCGGTTATAGTCAAACAGGTTGACGCCAAGACAAGATCAAAAGTAGGCATAAATGAACTCCTTAGAGGAATTTAAATTTTGACTTAATTAGATTATGAAAAACCCGCCGTAAGGCGGGTTTTTTTACTAAGCTAGTATGGATTACTTAGTAAAGATCTTATACAACAAACCAACAGCAATTAAGCCGACCAAGTTTGCAGAACCAAGTCCCATAATAATATCTGTTAATCTAGCTATGACATCACCAGGTAGAAATGCAGCTTGACTACCAAAAATTATTTGAACAACAACTGCAAGTGCAATGATACTTACACCAGCTTCAGTTAATTTTTTTACCCAACCAATTACATTATCTAACATATAGTCTCCCCATTAATTTTAAGATAACCAGATTCTTCGCTGATTGTTAAACTTTTTATAGTATCGAAATCAGTGTGTCAAGTTTTCAAGACTCAGAATGGCTAATAATTAGCTAAGATCTTCTAATCTCAATTTAAATAACACAGAATTATTTCATTTATATATTAAAAAACCCGCCGTTAGGCGGGTTCTTCTTGAGTAAATATGAAATGTTTACTTAGAAAAGATGGTATACAACAAACCTGCTGTAATTAAACCAACTAAGCCAGCGCTACCAAGAGCACCAATCATATCCGTTAACCTAGCCACAACATCACCAGGAAGGAATGAAGCGCTTGAGCCAAATATTACTTGAACAACAACTGCAAGTGCTACAAGACCAACACCTGCTTCAGTTAATTTTTTAATCCAACCAGTTACATTACTTAACATATTTTCTCTCCATTAATTATAAAGATAATCAGCATCTTTGCCGATTGGTGGACTTTTTATAGTAATGAAATCAGAGTGTCAAGTTTAATTGATGAAAAAAAACTAAAAAAAGAGCAAAAATGCTCAAAAATTGACTAAAAGTTGCAAAAAAACAACAAAATTTAACTTTATAGAGCCACAGATAAGAAAATCCCTGCAAACGCAGTCATACCAATGTAATTGTTGCTTAAAAAGGCCAGAAAATACTGCTCATTTTGACGTTTTCTCATTAAAAACTGATGATAAGTCATGAAAATAGCAATAATTATTAAAGAAAAGTAATAAATTTGGCCTAATTTGAATATATTGCCCATCACTATAAAAATTAAAATGAGCAAGATTTGTAACAAAGTGATGATGATCTGATCGTACTTTTCAAACAAAATAGCGGTTGACTTTACTCCAATTTGGATATCTTCATCACGATCTGCCATTGCGTATAGCGTGTCATAGATCAGTGTCCATACAAGCGTTGCAAGAAATACAATTCCAGCAGTGATAGGCAATGAACCAGTTTGCGCACTGAATGCCATAGGAACACTCATACCAAATGCGGCCCCTAATACAAACTGAGGTAGGTTAGTCCATCGCTTTGTAAAGGGGTATAGCGATGCGAGAAATAGCGCTATAAATGAAAGCTTAATTGTTAGTTGATTAGTTTGCAAAACTAAAGCTAAAGCTATCAATAGCAATATAAAAAACAATATTAAGGCGGACCTTGGTGAGATTTGGCCTGAGGTGAGCGGCCTATCTTTTGTTCTTTTAATATATTTGTCGATGTTTCGATCGGCAAAATCATTAATAACGCACCCGGCAGTCCTCATAACGATAACACCCAAAGTAAATATAATCAATAAATCAAAATCTGGCCATCCACCTGCACTCAAAAAAAGTGCCCAATAGGTTGGCCATAGAAGAAGTAATATGCCTATAGGTTTATCTAGCCTCATTAATTGGATATATGCATTCATAATTTATTTAAAAATTCTTCTAGATCATTAGGTAATGGTGCTGTAACTTTTTGGATCTCTTTGGTCATTGGATTAGTAAATGTAATAGTTTTTGCATGCAAAAATAATCGGTTTAAACCTTTCTTTTTCATAAACTGATCAAATAAGCTATCTCCATATTTATTATCCTGGGCCACAGGATGCTTGGCATACTGAGCATGAACCCGAATTTGATGGGTTCTGCCTGTTTCAATTAGGACTTCGACTAATGATGCGCTGAAGTCTCCCAGTTGGAAATTTTTGATTGGATGGAAATGGCTTAATGATTCCTTGCCTTTTGAGTCAATAACGCTGTATCTAGAGTTTTGATAGATAGGCGCATCTATAGTATGTTTTTTCTTGCTCCAAGTATCTTTAACAAGTGCTGTGTATCTTTTTTCTAGTTCGTGATTTACCAGCTGTTCATGAAGTGATTTAAGAACTGATCTTTTTTTTGCAAGAATTAGACAACCCGAGGTGGCTCTATCTAATCGATGAACCAGCTCTATTGGCTCTTTATATTGTGACTTGAGCGCCTCGATTATTCCGATCGAAACTCCACTTCCCCCATGAACGGCCATTCCATGCCTCTTGTTGATTACAACAAGTCCCTTGTCCTCATATAGAATTGAAGAATTAAGTAACGCTAGTAGGTCCTCAGATGGCTTTATATCTTTTGCTGAAGAAGTCCTGATTGGTGGAATTCGAACAACATCTTCTGAATTAAGTTTATAGTCAGCTTTTTTTCTACCTTTATTAACTCTTACCTCGCCTTTACGGATAATTCGATAAATTCGTGATTTTGGAACACCCTTAAGCTGTTTAATTAAATAGTTATCAAGTCTCTGACCAACCGAAAAATCATCAACAGTTATAAATCTTGGTGAATCATGATTGATCATTAGTTTAGGTGAAGAATAGTCTATTGAAATTTTGAGTAGTTACTTTGGCAATCTCTGAAATACTTGTATTACGAATCTCAGCAAGTTTTTCTGCTACGTAATATGTGTAAGCCGGGCTATTAGGCTTACCCCTTTTAGGGACTGGGGTTAAGTAAGGAGAATCTGTCTCTACTAAGATTCGTTCAGCCGGAATTTTTTTAGCAACCTCTCTTAAAGACTCAGCGCTCTTAAAAGTCAAAATTCCAGAAAATGAGATATAGAATCCAAGATCTAGAGCAGCTTCAGCAGTATGTAAGTCCTCTGAAAAACAATGCATAACGCCTTTTTGAGCCTTCTCTTTAGAGAGCATTTCAATCGTATCCTCCTTAGAATCTCTCATATGGATAATCATAGGCTTACCAGAAACATTAGACGCTTCAATATGCCTCTTAAAACGCTCTCTTTGCCAATCTGCCTCATCTTTTCTAACATGGAAATAATCTAAACCAGTCTCGCCAATGGCAATAACCTTTTCTTTATCCGCATACTCCAATAACTCTTCTACAGATGGATCCTTACAATTTGTTTCTGTTGGATGAACCCCAGCGGATGAGTATATATTTGGGTAGGTAAGCGATAGATTATGAACTTGTTCAAAATGCTCCAAATCAATACAAACACATAAAAATTTAGAAACAGATAATTCACTTGCATGCCTTAACATTGACTCCATACTTCCACCAAAGGCGTCTAAATCAACTCGGTCAATATGGCAATGGGAATCAACTATTTGCATAATAAAAAATTATATCTTAATTTCTAAAAGTGAACGATTATCTGAAACAAATGGAACCTTCAAAACATGGACTTTAGATTCCATATTTTCAATATTTTCTAAAGCGATATTGTCACCCTTCATTAATAAATATCGCCCATCATTAGCTATCAAATGCTTAGTTTTATTAACTGTATCAATCGCTGAAGCAAAAGCCCTTGAAGTTATTTGGGAAAATAATTCGGGGTAATTAAAAGATTCAACTCTAGTATTTATTACCGTTAAGTTTTCAAGACCTAGCTCAGTCTTAACTGTTTGCATAAAACGACACTTCTTTCCAACACTATCGATTACAAAAACATTGGTTTTAGGCTTCATAATTGCAATGATAATACCTGGCAAGCCAGCTCCAGAGCCAACATCTAGTAATAATCCTGGTTTGATAAACTCTAAAATCGAGAAACTATCCAAAAAGTGTTTTTTTATAGACTCAAGAGGATCTCTTATGGCACTTAAGTTATAAACCTTGTTCCATTTATTAATAAGCGCATGATAATCTAAAAGTTGTCTAACCTGTTCATCTGTAAGTGAAACATCCATTGTCTTTGCGCCCTCGCAAAGCAATTTTTTGATCTCACTCACGACAATGTTTTATAAGTTTTGAGAAAGACCAATAATATTGAAATGGAAGCGGGAGTTACCCCTTGAATTCTGCTAGCTTGACCGATGGTTTCAGGTTTAAACTCGTTTAACTTTTGTCTGACCTCATTAGATAGAGCTTTAATCTCTGAATAGTCAATATCTGAGGAAAGTTTCGTATTTTCATTTTTACGATATTTTTCAATTTCATCTAGCTGTCTCTTGATGTAACCTTCATATTTAATTTGGTTTTCTACTTGCTCAATGATTAATCTATCCTCTAAAAAAGGCTTGGCGCTTTCGATTTTACTAAGAAGTTTGTAATCTATATTTGGTCTTTTTAGCAACGCTTCTAGACTGTACTCATGACTAAGTTGAATTCCAAGCACATCCTCAGCTTGGGCATCACTTGACTGAATCCAAAAAGATTTGAGCCGTTTTTTTTCAAGTGCTACTTGCTCATATTTGCCATTGAATGAGTGCCAACGATTATCATCAATAAGTCCCAACTCTCTTGCTTGGGGGGTTAACCTTTCATCAGCATTATCCTCTCTAAGTAGTAATCGGTATTCTGCTCTAGAAGTAAACATTCTGTAGGGTTCAGTTGCACCCTTAGTGGTTAAATCATCAACCATGACCCCGATGTAAGATTCGTCTCGCTTAGGTATCCAAGGATTTTTTTCTTGTACTTGCAGAGCAGCATTAACCCCCGCAAGTAAACCTTGTGCAGCTGCCTCTTCGTAACCCGTCGTTCCATTAATTTGCCCTGCAAAAAATAGACCAGAGATTTTCTTGACCTCAAGTGTTTGTTTTAATCCACGCGGATCAAAAAAATCATATTCGATTGCGTATCCAGGTCTCATAATCTTGGCATTTTCAAAACCCTTAATTGAGTTTACAAACTCTTCCTGAACATCATAAGCTAATGATGTAGATATGCCATTGGGATAAACCTCATGTGTTGTGAGACCTTCAGGTTCAACAAAAATTTGATGAGAGTCTCTTTCAGAAAATCTAACCACTTTATCCTCTATTGATGGGCAATATCTCGGACCAATTCCTTCAATTTTTCCACTAAATAGTGGAGAGTCCTTTAATCCATTCGTGATATGCTCATGAGTTTTAGCGTTAGTATGAGTTATAAAACAAGGAATTTGCTTTGGATGATCTGATGATTTACCCATAAAAGAAAAACTAGGTAATGGAGTATCGCCCTCTTGTTTTTGAAGAAGACTATAGTTTATGGTTCTTCCATCTAGACGTGGTGGTGTTCCAGTTTTTAGCCTTCCTACTCCCAAATCATATGAACGCAACCTTTCTGACAAAATATTGGCTGGAGCATCACCCGCTCTTCCACCCTGATAATTTTGTTGCCCAATATGTATGATTCCACCCAAAAACGTACCAGAAGTAAGAATGACCTTATCAGCAAAAAAGTCAAGTCCCATCTGAGTTATGACGCCCTTTACTCGGTTATTTTCGATAATTAAATCATCGACTGGTTGCTGAAATAAAGTTAAGTTGTCTTGGTTTTCGAGCTTCTCTCTTATAACACCCTTGTATAAAAGTCTATCTGCTTGTGCTCTTGTTGCTCTAACAGCAGGCCCTTTTGATGCATTTAGAGTTCTAAACTGAATGCCTGCTAAATCAATCGCTTGTGCCATTGATCCGCCCATTGCATCAATCTCTTTTACCAGGTGTCCTTTACCAATTCCTCCAATAGCAGGATTGCAACTCATCTGACCAAGTGTCTCGATATTATGTGTGATTAATAGTGTATCCACGCCCATCCTTGCTGAAGCTAATGCAGCCTCAGTTCCAGCATGACCACCGCCAACAACAATCACAGGATAATATTTACTTTGGTTCATCTTTTTTTGCCTATCAATAAAAAAGGCCCGATTAATCGGGCCCTTCATTATACGCTTTAAGACTTTAACTTGATAAATTAAGTCATTGGTTGCTTTATTGAGCTGATACTAATACTTATAGCCTGCTTCAAAAAGAGTCTCTTGTGATGAAGGCTGAGAGCCCGCAACATAGTCTCCAGTTGAAGCTTCTGAATTCGCTTGACATCTAGCCATTAAGGCCTTTTGGCCTGCTTCAATATTAGTTCCACTCCATGCTTGTAAGCATGACTGTTGAAGCGCTCTACCATATGAAAATGTGAGACTAGTTGAACTTTTATGCTCAATACTATTCATCGTATTAAGATAAACAGAAGCATCTTCTTCTGTTAAACCACCTGACAAGAACATAATCCCAGGCACTGAGGCAGGAACACAACGATTCATTGTTCTTACTGTCATTTTTGCAACCTCTTCTGATCCAGCTTTATTTTTATTATCAGCTCCTGAAACAGTCATTGACGGCTTCAATAATGTTCCCTCTAAGAAAACTTTATTTTCAGAGCAAGCTTTATAGACTTCAACTAAAACTTTTTCTTGAGCCTCTGCTGTTGTTTCAATTGTATGGTCACCATCCATTAGGATTTCTGGCTCAATAATTGGGACAAGTCCGGATTCTTGGCAAATCTTTGCATACCTTGCAAGACCCCAAGCATTTTCGCGAATTGCTAAATCAGTTGGACAACCGTCAGCAGTAATTTGTAAAACAGCTCTCCATTTTGCAAATCGCGCGCCCTGCTTATAATACTCAGCAGTTCTTTCAGCTAAGCCCTCGAGCCCCTTACACCAAGTTTCAACTTCATGAGCACCTGCAAGTGGACTTAAACCTTTGTCGACTTTAATACCAGGAATAATTCCGAGCTTATTAATCTTTGAAACCATGGTCTCACCATCAGCATGGTTTTGATATAGAGTCTCTTCAAAAAGGATTGCACCACTGATAAATTGACCAAGGCCCTCTGAGGTGAAAAGCATGCCTCTGTATGCTTGGCGATTCTCTTCTGTATTCTCAACATTAATTCCAGCAAGTCTTTTACCTATGGTTGGAGTAGATTCATCTACTGCAAGCAGTCCTTTGCCTTTCGCAGAAAGTTGATTGGCCGTTTGTCTTAACTCTTCTTGATTATTTATCATAATATTTACCCTTTTATTTTCTTTTAATAATTTCCATCACCAACACGCAAAATTTTCATCAAGTTTGTTCCACCCGATTTATCTTTATGCATACCCTTTGTAACAATAACAATATCTCCATTAGTCACCTCAGCCCTATCCTCAAGATTTTCAATAACATGACTATTAACATCATTCCAATCATCGGCGCTAGTTTTGTCAATATAACAAGGATAGACTCCTCTGTAAATAGTAACTTTCTTTAATGTTTTATAATTATCTGACATAGCAAAAATTGCAATATTTGAACTAATTCTAGACATCCATAGCGCTGTTTTACCTGTCTGAGTGAGTGTAGCAACAACTCTAGCGCCTAGGTGATTGGCTGCATACATAGAACTCAACGCAATCGTTTCATCAATACCTTCAAAATTTTCATGAAGTCTATGATGAGAGACTTTTGCTGTTGGGCTCTTCTCAGCCTCTAGACATACATCATTCATCGTTTTAACAGCATTCACTGGGTGCTTACCAACTGCTGTTTCAGCAGATAGCATGACAGCATCAGTACCATCTAAAACAGCATTTGCAACATCAAAAACTTCAGCTCTTGTAGGTATAGGGCTCATAATCATTGATTCAAGCATCTGAGTTGCAGTAATCACAAATCTATCATTAGCTCTAGCTAACAAAATTAATCGCTTTTGCTGAGCGGGTAATTGAGGATCACCAATTTCAACTCCTAAATCACCTCGAGCTACCATAATGCCTGCTGACTCCTGAATGATTTCAGTAATGACGTCTTCTTGAAGAGACTCTGCTCTTTCAATTTTTGCAATGACACTTGCGTTAGAACCTGCATCCATTAGAAGTCTCTTTGTTTCACGAACATCATCTGCATTAATAGGAAAAGAGATTGCAACGTAATCCGCATCAGCTTTAGCCGCAGTAATAATGTCTTGTTTGTCTTTTTCAGTCAGTGCACTTGCACTTAAGCCACCACCTCGCAGATTAATTCCTTTGTTGTTAGAAAGAATTCCACCTTGCGATACCTTAGTTAGAATTTTTTGTCCCTTAATCTGCTGGACCTCTAGAATTATCTTTCCATCATCTAGCAACAATGTATTACCCACATTTAAATCATTTGGGAGCTCCTTATAGGCGATTCCAACAGAATCCTGACTACCCTCGGATTCATCAAGTTCAGCATCAAGTGCAAAATGATCACCTTTTTTCAACTCTATACTTCCATCTTTGAATCCTGAAATTCTAATCTTTGGACCCTGTAAATCCATCAAGATTCCAATAAAGCTATTATTCTCTTTTTCGTATTTTCTTATTTGAGCAATACGCTGTAAGTGTTCTTTTTCGTTATTATGAGAAAAATTGATTCTCACAACATTCACTCCTGCATCCAAAATGCCTTTTAAAACTTCTGGATTATCCGTTGATGGACCGAGTGTTGCTAAGATTTTAGTACGTCTATTAATCATTAATTTTGTAATCTTTTCTCAAGTATTTCAACAACTGGAAGTTTTTTTCCCTCTAGGAACTCTAAAAAGGCTCCACCGCCTGTAGAAATATAAGAAATTTTATCTTCAATATTAAATTTATCAACTGCAGCCAGTGTATCCCCCCCTCCAGCAATCGAAAATGCCTCAGATTCTGCTATTGCTCTTGCAAGCTGCTCTGTACCATTTGCAAACTGATCAAATTCAAAAACTCCTACAGGACCATTCCAAACAATTGTTCCAGCGTTCTTCATAATTTCGCATAGTTCAGCTGTTGAATTGGGACCAATGTCAAAGATCATATCATCTGAGGCAACGCTAGTTGCATTTTTAGTGTCTGCTGCTGCAAACTCTGAAAATTCTTTACCGCAAACAACATCGCCAGGAACTGGAATTTGGCAATCTTCCATTAAAGCCTGAGCTGTTGGAATGAGATCATGCTCACATAAAGATTGTCCAACACTATGGCCTTGGGCTGCAATAAATGTATTTGCGATACCACCTCCAACTACTAGCTGATCAACAATCTTAGATAGGGCATCTAATACAGTTAGTTTAGTGGATACTTTTGAACCACCAACAATTGCAACCATTGGCCTTTTAGGATTATCAAGTGCCTTACCAAGAGCCTCAAGCTCTCCAACCAAAAGAGGGCCTGCGCAAGCGATAGGTGCAAACTGAGTAACGCCATATGTAGAAGCATGCGCTCTATGGGCAGTTCCAAAAGCATCTTGGACACAAACGTCACATAAAGCTGCCATTTTTTTAGATAAGGTCTCGTCGTTTTCTTTTTCGCCCTCATTAAATCTTACATTCTCACAGAGAACTACTTCTCCTGACTCCATCTCAACACCTTCTAGCCAATCGGATTCAAGCCTGACTTTCTGTCCAAGCAATGTTGAAAGGTGATCAGCAACAGGTCGAAGTGAGAATTTTTCTTCATACTCACCAGCATTAGGCCTTCCCAAATGCGAGGTAATTATAACTTTAGCACCAGCTTTAATAGCATGAAGGATAGTTGGCAATGATGCAACAATTCTTTTATCGCTTGTTACTTCACCATTTTTTATTGGAACATTTAAATCTTGTCTAATTAGAACTCTTTTACCATTCAGGTCTAAATCAGTCATCTTTAGTAAATTCATCAAATGCTCCAACTCAATAAAATAAGGCCTATTGTGAAATATGGCCAGCTAAACGAAGTAAATTACATGTATAGCTGTACTCATTGTCGTACCAAGATACCATTTTAACAAAAGTGTCATCCATTGACATTCCTGCCTCTGCATCAAATGTTGAGGCACAAGTACTTCCAACAAAGTCCGTAGAAACTACTTTTTCATCCGTATATCCTAAAACACCCTTCATTGAACCTTCAGATGCAGACTTCATTGCTGCACATATTGCATCGTAATCAGAGGAGCTGTTGAGCTCAGCTGTTAAATCAACAACAGAAACATCAGAGGTAGGAATTCTAAAGGCCATTCCAGTCAATTTTCCATTCAATTCTGGCAATACTTTACCAACAGCTTTTGCAGCTCCAGTAGATGAAGGAATAATGTTTTCCAAAATACCACGACCACCACGCCAATCTTTCATTGACGGACCATCAACAGTTTTTTGAGTAGCTGTTGCAGCATGGACTGTGGTCATTAATCCACGCTTAATACCCCATTCATCATTCAGTACTTTGGCAATTGGTGCCAAGCAGTTTGTAGTACACGAAGCGGCTGAAATAATTGATTGACCATCGTAAGCATCATGATTTACGCCGTAAACAAACATTGGAGTACTATCCTTAGATGGAGCTGATTGAATTACTTTTTTTGCACCTGCATCTAAATGGGCTTGGCAACCTTCTTCAGTCAGAAAAAATCCAGTACAGTCAATTACAAGGTCAGCACCAATATCACCCCATTTCAAATCTGCAGGATTGCGTTCAGCAGTCAGGCGAATCTTTTTACCGCCGATAACAAAATTGTTGCCTTCAACAGCTACGTCTTTACCAAACCTTCCATGAACAGAATCATATCGCAACATGTAAGCCAAATAATCATTATCAAGAAGATCGTTTACACCAACCACCTCTAAATTATCAAAATCCTTATCAATCGCACGAAATACCATTCTTCCAATTCGACCAAAACCATTAATTCCAACTTTTATTGTCATCTCAAACTCCTATAATAAATTAACTTAAAACTCTCTCAACAGTAGAAACTACATTGTCTACGGTAAAACCAAAATGCTTAAATAGTTCTCCGGCAGGTGCTGACTCACCATAGGTACTCATTGCAACAATACCACCATCTAGCCCAACATATTTATACCAAGATTCGGAAACACCAGCCTCAATCGCCACTCTCTTAACTCCTGGCGTTAGCACTGAGTCTCTATAAGACTGTTCCTGCTCATCAAAGGCGTTAGTTGATGGCATCGAAACCACTCGAACCTTTTTGTCACCCATTGCTTTTGCAGAATCGATCGCAAGTGAAACCTCTGAGCCAGTTGCTATCAGAATAATGTCAGCCTTTCCACTGCAGTCTGAAAGCACATAGCCCCCTTTTTCAATATTGGAAACCTGCTGACTTGTACGCTCCATTGGCGTTAAATTTTGTCTCGAAAATATTAGTGCTGTTGGAGCATTTCCTCTCAGCATAGCTACTTTCCACGAAACTGCAGACTCGATAGCGTCACATGCTCGCCATGTTTGAAAATTTGGAATTACTCTCATAGTTGCAATTTGTTCGACTGCTTGATGCGTTGGGCCATCCTCACCCAAACCAATAGAGTCGTGAGAATAGACAAAAATGGTTCCAATTTTCATCATTGCAGCCATGCGTAATGCGTTTCGCATATACTCCATAAACATTAGGAATGTTGCGCCGTAAATCTTGAATCCACCATGCAGAACCATACCATTCATCATAGCAGCCATCCCAAACTCTCTAACTCCCCAAGAGATATAATTTCCATTTGCATTGTCTGCATTAACTAAGACACTTCCAGACCAGTTAGTCAAATTTGAGCCCGTCAAGTCTGCTGAACCGCCAAATAACTCTGGAACAAGAGGGCCCATAGCTTCAATTGCATTTTGAGATGCTTTTCTTGAAGCAATATTTGGCATATCCTGCTGAGTTTTAGCAATAAATTCATCCATTTTTGTTGAAAAATTCTCAGGTAATTTTCCACTGATGCGACGCTGATACTCAGCCGCTTCATAGGGGAAAGAGGCGCTGTAAGCTCTAAATTTTTCACTCCACTCTTCTTCAACCTCTGCACCTTCAGAAACATGATTCCAGCCCTCGTAAATCTCTTCAGGGATATCAAAAGGCTCATGTTTCCAGCCTATATTCTCTCGTGTTTTTGCAATTTCCTCATCCCCTAAAGGGGCTCCATGACAATTATGTGAACCAGCAAGATTAGGCGAACCGTAACCAATAACTGTTCGAGTACAAATTAAAGAGGGCCTATCCTGAATTCCTTTAGCTTCATTAATAGCAGCATTAATAGCCTCTGGGTCATGCCCATCAACATCGGATATAACATGCCAATTATAGGATTTGAAGCGACCCGGAACGCCCTTCTCCATCCAATCACCAATATGGCCATCGATTGAAATATCGTTGTCATCCCAAAAGGCGATTAGTTTACCCAGCCCAAGTGTTCCAGCTAGAGCACATGATTCATGAGATAAGCCTTCCATTAAACACCCATCTCCCATAAACACGTATGTATTGTGGTCCACAATAGAGTGCCCTGGCTTGTTGAATTGGGCAGCTAGAGTTCTCTCAGCAATTGCCATACCAACAGCATTAGTAATTCCTTGTCCGAGAGGGCCAGTTGTAGTTTCTACACCCTCAGCATAACCATACTCAGGATGTCCGGGTGTTTTAGAATGTAGTTGACGGAAATTTTTAAGATCCTCTATGCTCAAATCAAATCCAGCTAAGTGAAGCAATGAATAGATAAGCATTGAGCCATGACCATTAGATAATACAAAACGATCTCTATCAGACCAGTTTGCGTTGGATGGATTGAACTTTAAATGCTTATTCCATAAAACTTCAGCAATATCAGCCATACCCATTGGAGCGCCTGGATGTCCAGAGTTTGCTCTTTGTACAGCATCCATGCTCAAAGCACGGATTGCATTTGCTAATTCGAGTTGTGTAGCCATTGTCAAAACCTATGAAAAAATAGTGAACCCCAAATTATACATTTTTTTTTCTATCATCCTGCCCTCAAAAGCCTCTATGAAAGCAAATTTGAGGAAAAATATTCAATAGCAGTATAGTATCATTACTACTTTATTTACAAAAGTTAAACTATACTTAGGAATGCATAACTCACTTCATTTCTAATGTATTAAAATTATACTTTTGATGAAAAACTCTATTATTACATTTTGTGTCAAAAATAGCTGCTACTCATCGTATCTTAAAAATAAGAACCATAGATAAGGGGTCTAATGATTGAAAATATTGTCTGGCTGAAAGATGTCACTATGACTGACGTTGAAAGAGTTGGTGGAAAGAATGCGTCACTTGGTGAAATGATTAGTGGTCTCAATTCCCAAGGCGTGAGAGTACCAGGAGGATTCGCAACAACAGCGGTCGCATTTGAGTCCTTCTTAGACCATTCGGATCTTAAAAGTAAAATAAACAATCTACTCTCTAATCTTGATATTACCAACATTAAGGAACTTACTAAAACTGGCTCATTGATAAGACAATGGGTTGAAGAGGCACCTTTTCCAGAGGATCTCCATCAGTCTATTGTCGATGGATATGAAAAACTGACTAAGCAGTATGGCTCAGATGTTACCTTCGCAGTTCGATCTTCCGCTACTGCTGAAGATTTACCTGAAGCATCCTTTGCTGGGCAACAAGAAACCTATCTTAATGTCAGTGGAATTGATGACATCTTAACCTCAATACGAAGAGTTTACGCATCTCTATACAATGATAGAGCAATCTCTTACAGGGTCCATCAAGGCTTTGAACATGAAATGGTTTCATTGTCTGCTGGTGTTCAGCAGATGGTTCGAAGTGATATAGGCTCTAGTGGTGTTATGTTTACTCTGGACACGGAATCCGGATTTGATGATGTAGTATTCATCACTTCGGCTTATGGCCTAGGTGAAACAGTTGTCCAAGGTTCTGTGAATCCAGATGAATTTTATGTGCACAAACCTACCTTAAAATCTGGAAAACCTTCAATTCTATCTAGAAGCCTTGGCTCTAAATCAATAAAAATGGTTTACGCAGAAAAAGATTCGGGATCACTAGTTAATACAACCGAAGTAAATTCTGATGATCGAATAAGATTTAGTTTAAATGATTCTCAAATTGAAGAGCTTGCTCATTACGCAATTAAAATTGAAAGCCATTATGGAAGACCAATGGATATTGAGTGGGCACTGGATGGAGTTGATGGACAAATTTATATCGTTCAAGCCAGACCAGAAACTGTTAAAAGCAGACAAAGTTCTCAAAAAATTGAACGCTATAAACTTCTTGAAACATCAAAAACGATTGTTGAAGGAAGAGCCATTGGCCAAAAAATTGGCACAGGAAAAACTAAGATAATTAATGACTTATCTGAAATGGACTCAGTCCATGAGGGTGACGTACTTGTTACAGACATGACCGACCCTGACTGGGAGCCAGTCATGAAATTAGCTTCTGCAATTATCACCAATCGTGGCGGGAGGACCTGTCATGCTGCGATTATTGCTAGAGAGCTCGGAGTTCCTGCCATTGTTGGAACTGGAAATGCGACTGAACTATTAAAAAATTCTCAAGAGGTCACGGCTTCTTGTGCAGAGGGTGATACAGGCAAAGTCTACGAAGGTAAATTAAATTTTGAACACACATTTTCTGAAGTAAGCAACCTTCCTGATATTCCAGTCAAAATTATGATGAATGTAGGAAACCCCTCTCGCGCATTTGATTTTGCAAGTATTCCCAATACTGGGGTAGGGCTCGCTCGCCTTGAATTCATTATCAATAATACGATTGGCATTCATCCAAAGGCTTTACTTGAATTTGATAGCTTACCGTCTGAACTCAAAAGTGAAATCAAAAAAAGAACATCCTGCTATAAATCACCTGTGGACTTTTATGTTCAAAAACTCACTGAAGGAATTTCAACCATAGCAGCCAGTTTTTCTGAATCCCCTGTAATCATTCGCATGTCAGACTTCAAATCTAACGAGTATTCAAATTTATTTGCAGGAGAACTCTATGAACCCAATGAAGAAAATCCAATGATTGGATTTAGGGGCGCTTCAAGGTACATCTCAACAGATTTTAGAGAGTGTTTTGAACTTGAATGCAAGGCGATAAAAAATGTCAGAAATGTAATGGGTTTAACAAATGTTGAAATCATGATCCCTTTTGTTCGAACCA
This sequence comes from Candidatus Pseudothioglobus sp. uisw_142, assembly GCF_059512465.1. Taxonomy (NCBI): domain Bacteria; kingdom Pseudomonadati; phylum Pseudomonadota; class Gammaproteobacteria; family Pseudothioglobaceae (SeqCode); genus Pseudothioglobus (SeqCode); species Candidatus Pseudothioglobus sp. uisw_142. The sequence continues at coordinate 133,234 of NZ_CM183452.1, read as the reverse complement.
CATCTGAAGCCTCAAAAGTAATTGATCTTCTCAAAGAAAATGGCCTTGAAAGGGGTAAAGATGGTTTGAGAATAATCATGATGTGTGAACTTCCTTCGAATGCAGTTATTGCTGAAGAGTTTTTGGAATACTTCGATGGCTTTTCTATTGGCTCAAATGATTTAACACAACTGACTCTAGGAATGGATAGAGACTCTGGCCTTATTGCTGATGGTTTTGATGAAAGAAATGCAGCAGTTAAGAAAATGATCACGATGGCTATTGATGCTTGTCATCGCAAAGGTAAGTATATTGGTATTTGTGGACAAGGACCCTCTGATCATATGGATTTAGCTCAATGGCTTTTAGAAAAAGAAATTACAAGTATCTCTCTTAATCCAGATACTGTTGTTGAAACCTGGACCAAACTGGGTACGCTTTAATAGCATGAGAACCGTATTTTTTATTTCAGACAGAACTGGAATTACCGCAGAAGCACTTGGAAATAGTCTTCTTACTCAGTTTCCCCAAATTGATTTTAAAAGAGTTAATCTTGCCTTTATTGATACTCAAAAAAAGGCACAAACAGCAGCTCAATTGATTAAAGAGGCGTCAGAGACTGATGGTCAGCCTGCTCTAATTTTCAGCACTCAAGTTTCTAATGAATATCGTCATCTTCTTGAAAATAGTGGTGGGATTATTTTTGATTTTTTTGAGACTTATATTTCAAAAATGGAGAAAATACTTGAAACTCAATCTTCACATGAGATGGGGCTTTCTCATGGCGTGGGCAATAAAAATACTTATTCAGGTCGAATTGATAGCATAAATTTCGCTCTTAATAATGACGATGGACTTACTACTAAAAATTATGAAACTGCTGACATAATTCTGACAGGGGTCTCTAGATCTGGAAAAACACCAACATGTCTTTTTTTAGCACTTCAGTATGGAATCTATGCTGCAAACTACCCACTTATTGATGAAGATTTAGATACCTCTAAACTGCCAAATGCTCTTAAAGGCTTTAAAAATAAACTCTATGGCCTAAGTATTAACCCAGTTAGACTCCAAAACATAAGAGATGTTAGAAGATCTAATAGTGGTTATGCCTCAATTGAACAATGTCGAAAAGAGGTGAGAAGAGCGGAGGATATGTTTGTTCAAAATGATGTTCCTTATATTGACACCAGCCACATCTCAATCGAAGAAATTGCGGGACGTATACTTCAAAAAAGTAAACTAGAGAGAAGGTATTAGGTTTTAATAAAGTGAGCCCTTTAGACTCACTTTATTGATTTTCGTCAGGAGGCTTTTAATACGTCTACAGCTACAATTTTGTATTCAGGACACTTTGTCTCTTCATCTGTAACACCACTAGTAACCTCATTGATTAGCACTTCTGGGAAGTGGAAGGTTGTTCTAACTACACCTTTCTTAACCCTATCTGTAACCTCGACATCAAGTGTGACTTGACCCCTATCAGACTTCAAAGTTGCACGATCACCAGATATGAGATCCTTTGCTTTTGCATCTCTTGGGTTGAGCATAATGACATCTTTAGTTAGGATTTGAACATTTGAAGTTCTCCTAGTCATTGTTGCACAGTTGTAATGTTGAAGTTCACGACTAGTTGTAAGAATAAATGGGTACTCATTCTTATGCTTAGTAAGCTCTTCACTCTCTTTCCAGTCATGGTAATGAAACTTACCTTTGCCACGCTTAAACTCTCCAATATGAAGGATTTGTGTATCTTCACCTTTTTTGTTTACAGGCCACTGAAGCCCCATTGGGCTTGCTCGCAAGCCTTCCCAAGTGACACCTTCAAAAAATGAAACTACGCTAGATATTTCATTTAAAACAGTTTCGGCATCAAAATCAGGCTGATCAAGGCCTAATTTACGCATCATTTCAACGATAATTTGACCATCTGTTTTTGTACCTGGAAGAGGTTTAACTGCCGCATTAACTTGTTGAATTCGTCTTTCTGTGTTTGTAAAAGTTCCACTCTTTTCAAGAAAAGTAGTTCCGGGAAGAACTACATCTGCCATCTTAGCAGTTTCACTCATAAATATTTCTTGAACAACAAGTAAATCAAGCCCCTGCATTGCCTTAACGACATGATGGGTATTTGGATCAGTCTGAACAACATCCTCAGCAAAAATCCAAAGTGCTTTAAGTGAGCCGTCAACTGCACCATCGAACATTTCAGGAATTTTTCTTCCAGGAGTTGTTGGTGTCGGAAGACCCAACTTATCTTCATAAAAGTCTTGAACATCTTTTTGATCCATCCACAAATATCCTGGACCATGATGAGGCTGACATCCCATATCGGCAGCACCCTGCACATTATTCTGACCACGAAGTGGATTTACACCCACGCCAGGTCGACCTAGATTTCCTGTCATCATTGCCAAATTAGAAATTAGCATAACAGTCTTTGTTCCTTGAGAATGCTCAGTAACACCTAAACCATGAAATTCCATTGCATTATTTGCTGAAGCATAAGCAATTGCAACAGCCTTTACATCCTCTTTATCAAGCCCTGAAATTTCTGCCATTGCATCCACATCGAGCTCTTTTATTTGCTCTATGAAATCCTCTCCACCTTCACAGCGTTCTTTAATAAACTCATGATCTAAAAGACCAGCCTCAACTATATAGTACTGAATCATATTCAGAACAGCGACGTTAGTCCCTGGTTTGAGTTGAAGATGGTGATCAGCCATTCGAGCTAACTCTGTTCTCACCGGATCAATCACGATTAAAGTAGCACCGGACATAGCTTGCTGCTTAATTTTAGCGCCAGTTACTGGATGCGCTGCAGTTGGATTAGCACCAATTACGATCATCAAATCTGCTAATGGAATATCTGCAGTTGAATTCGTTCCGGCACCTGTTCCAAAGCTTTGCTGCATTCCCCAAGCAGTTGGAGAATGACAAACACGTGCACAGCAATCAATATTATTAGTTCCAACTAACTGGCGAATCATTTTTTGGAACATATAATTTTCTTCGTTAGTACAGCGTGCTGATGATATTCCAGCAATTGCATCTGGACCATGATCTTGTTTTATTGATTCAAATTTTCCTTTAATGAAATCGAGCGCTTCGTCCCATGAACATGGCGTTAAAACTCCATTTTTTCTGATTAAAGGGGAAGTTAGTCTGTCTTCATGATTATAAAACTTAAATGCATAACGACCTTTTAAACAAGTGTGACCAGCATTCACAGCATCTTGAGGCGCTCGAATTGATAAAACTTCATCATTCTTTACGGCAACTTCTAGATTACACCCAACACCACAATATGAGCATGTTGTTCGCACAGTTTTATCTGCTTCAACTGACTTAGATTGAAAAACGTCTGAAATAGCTGAAGTTGGACAAGTTTGTGCACAGGCACCACAAGAGACACAAGAAGAATCTCCAAAAAGCATGTCGTTATCAGTAGTAATGCGTGACTCAAAACCACGCCCAGTCATTGTGAGAGTAAACTGACCCTGAACCTCGTCACACGCCCTAACACACCTTGAGCAGTTAATACATTTAGACAGGTCCATTCGCATGTAGGCATGAGATAAATCTTTTTCACGGTCGCAGTGATTCTCACCTTTTGCATATCTTATTTGACGAACACCGACGCTTGCTGCAACATCTTGAAGCTCGCAGTTGCCATTGACTTCACATGTCAAACAATCTGGCGGATGATCACTAAGAACTAACTCAACAATGTTTTTGCGTAGCTTTTTAACGCTTTCTGAGTTTGTATAAATTCTCATTCCAGGAGCTATTGGTGTATGACATGAAGCGACTGTTCTCTTTGGCCCATCTTCTGCAAGCTGAACTTCAACAGAACAGACTCTACAGGCTCCATAAGGCTGAAGATTATCATCATTACAAAGGGTTGGGATTATCTTATCACCAAGAGCCTTATCAGTAAAAGCTAAAATTGATGAAGAGTCATCGAAAGGAAACTCAACATCATCAATAAATACACCTTTTGGTTGATCTGACATACTATTTCTCCATTAAAGGTTTAAACTCGTCACTACAGTGTTCGAGTAAATTTTTAATTGCAAGAGGTAATCCACCGCCCAAAGCGCACAAGGAACCCACCTCCATTGTTTCTAATAAATCATATATTAATTCTTCTGAGAATTTTTGATTATTATCAATCGCTGAACCTAGCATTTCTTTTCCACGAGTAGAGCCTAGTCTGCAAGGGAAACATTTCCCACATGACTCATGGGCTGTAAATGCAAATAAATGCTTTGCGTACTCCACAGCAGAAAATGACCTAGGAATGCATACAAAGCTAGCGTGTCCAAGTAAAAAACCTGCCTCCGCAAAAACTTCAAAATCTAGTGTTAAGGATTTCAGTTTGTCCACTGGGACAATTCCTCCAAGCGGCCCCCCAATCTGAATTGCCTTAATGTCGGCATTAAACCCACCACCAATCTCATCAATTATGAATTCCAGTGAAGTCCCCAAATCTACCTCATAAAGGCCAGGATTATTGAAAAACCCATCAAGAGAAATAAGCTTAGTTCCCAGAGAACGGCCATTTCCTATTGACTTATAAGATTTGCTGCCGTGCTTTAAAATAGCTGCAACCGCTGCTAAACTCTCTACATTATTGACAACTGTTGGTTTTTTATAGAGGCCTTCAACAACAGGAAAAGGAGGTCTAACATCAACCTCAGCGCGGCGACCCTCTATTGATGCTATAAGTGCTGTCTCTTCACCGCAGATATATGCACCTTGGCCTTCAACCACATTCATATCAAAGTCAAACCCACTACCTAAAATGTTTTCACCTAAAAGACCTAATTCTCTTAATTTGGCTAAAGCTTCATTAGTAATATCAATCGATTCAGGATATTCTCCACGGATATACATAAAACCTTGCTTTGAGCCAATAATGTATCCGCAAACTACCATACCAAAAAGGACCTTCAAAGCCTGCTCTTCTAGTAAATAACGATCTGAGTACGCGCCTGGATCTCCCTCATCAGCGTTACACACCACATACTTAGCTTTGGCTTCTTGCGCTTTACAAAATTCCCACTTCATCCCAGTTGGAAATCCGGCGCCACCTCTACCTCTAAGGCCTGAATCCTTGAGCGTATTAATAAGCTCATCCTTGTCAGTTTCAAAACAATTCTGAAGCAATTCTTTAAAATCTTCAAAAGAAGAAAAAACCTCATTCTCTACTAAGAATGAAGTTTCTGAATAAGATTTCATTGTGTAAGGAAGACTTTTATGCTCACCAGCCAAAATATTGTCTAATTGATTAATATCATCGCCTGAGTAGTTTTCACCATCATAATAAAAAGCACTATTTTCATAACACCTGCCTAAGCAAATCATTTCACCAACACTATCTTCGCCAAGCTTATTCTTTAGTTTTTGAGTAACGTCTTCCTGAGTACCTCTGCACATACAGGCACTACCAGTGCAAACATAAGCTTTTTTATTTTTGAAATCTTCGTTCAGAAAATCATAGAAACTTTTAGTACTATGAATTGTTGATACGCCCAGGTTATAGTCACCCGCAAGCTGAGCATCACTGGTGTCATTTGGACTTACAGATATTTTTCCAAATAAACTATTCTTATCATCTTTCTTACCAGACAGTAAACTTATGTTTCTAGACATCTATTCTCCGAAATTTTCACTGATACGCCAATTACCAGTGTAGATATTATATTTATTTTTTTTAATAAAGCCAATTAAAGTGATATCAAATTTTTCTGCTAAATCAAGAGCCAATGAAGTTGGAGCACCAATACCAACTATCATTCCAATACCAGACATAACAGCTTTTTGAATAATGTCAAAACCTAAGCGCCCAGAACACATTACAAATTGTTCTAGTGGTTTTAACATTTCGTTGGTGCGAACATGTCCAATTAACTTATCAAGGGCATTATGTCTACCAACATCTTCAGCTATATGCAAGACCTCACCTTTATCAGAAAGTAAAGCACTAGCATGAACTCCTCCAGTACTTGCAAATTGCTTTTGCTTGTCTGAAAGTATATTGGGCAGTTTACTAATTAAACCAATACTCACTATAGGTCCTTCTTTATTAATTTCTGGCTCATAAGCAATTTCAATCGCATTTAGTGTTCCTTTTCCACACACACCACAACTAGAGTTAACCATAAAATGACGCTGTAGATTCTTTAGATCTAGTTGATTACCTTTTGAGAGAGTTACAATCAAAGAATTATCAACGTCATACTTCCCTTTATTCTTAGCGTTAACTCTAATTGAATCAATAGCACTTTTGTCCTGAATCACACCTTCAGAAAATAAAAGTCCACTCACTAAATTCGAATCATCACCTGGTGTTCTCATTGTCACCATAAGTGGCTCAATGACCCAATCATTGCCCTTGCAATACCTTACAATTATCTCAAGAGGCTCCTCAATTGCAATGCAGTCAGCCGATATTTCTCGAGTTAAACCTTCAACTCTGTGAATCTCATAATCAACTGATCCAACATCTTTCATATCTAGAATAGTCCTTGAACTAATCCATTTTCATCAAGTTTAATTTTATCAGCAGCTGGAACCCTTGGAAGTCCAGGCATAGTCATGATTGCACCACATACAACAACTACAAACTCTGCACCCGCAGAAAGTCTCACTTCTCTAATAGAAAGGGAGTGGCCCGTTGGAGCGCCAAGTAACTGGGGGTCTGTAGAAAAACTATATTGAGTTTTGGCGATACATACTGGAAGATTTCCAAAGCCATTCTCTTGAAACCAGTTCATTTTATCTCTCACCACTTTGTCTGCCATGACCTCGTCCGCCTGATAAAGTGTTTTAGCAATTGTCTCAACCTTTTCTAGCAATGGAAGTTCATCATCATACAATGTCTTAAATTGTGAAGCACCAGAGTCAGCCAATTTGGCAACTTTTTCTGCTAAATCAATCGCACCATCACCGCCATGCTCCCAGTGACTTGTAACACTGACTTCAACGTTAAATTGCTCACAATAATCTCTAATGACTTGGAATTCAGCTTCAGTATCTGAAACAAATTTGTTAATACCAACAACTAATGGCACCCCAAATTGGCTTAAGTTGCGGATATGCCTTCCTAGATTTGAACAACCTATTTTGAGAGCCTCAACGTTTTCATTATTTAACTCATCTTTAGCGACGCCGCCCTGATGTTTCAGTGCCCTTACAGTGGCAACCAAAACAACGGCATCTGGAGCTAGTCCAGCCTTACGACACTTAATATTAAAGAATTTTTCAGCGCCCAAGTCAGCTCCAAAGCCTGCTTCAGTAACTACATAGTCTGATAATTTAAGTGCTGTTTTTGTTGCAATAACTGAATTACATCCATGTGCAATATTAGCAAAAGGTCCGCCATGAATTAGCGCAGGATTACCCTCTAAAGTCTGAACAAGGTTTGGTCTGAAGGCATCCTTAAGAAGAACTGTCATTGCCTGATGAGCGTTGATCTGCTTCGCTCTAACTGGAGTCATATCTCGCGTATATGCAATAATAATGTTTCCTAATCTTTCCTCAAGCTCCACTAGGTTTTGAGACAAACAGAAAATTGCCATAACCTCTGAAGCTACTGTAATGTCGAACCCATCTTCTCTTGGATATCCGTTAGTAGAGCCGCCAAGAGATGAAGTAATAGTTCTTAGAGATCTATCATTCATATCTACAACACGACGGAATGCAACCTTTCTGCTGTCAATATTGGTCGAGTTGCCCCAATAAATATGATTATCAATCATTGCAGATAGAAGACTATGCGCAGATGTTATTGCGTGGAAGTCACCAGTAAAATGAAGATTGATATCCTCCATAGGAATAACTTGTGCGTAACCGCCTCCAGCTGCACCACCCTTCATTCCAAAACAAGGCCCTAAACTTGGCTCACGAAGACAGACCGTAGTTTGTTTACCAATCTTATTTAAACCATCTGTAAGGCCTACCGAAGTAGTCGTTTTACCTTCGCCTGCTGGAGTTGGAGTGACTGCTGTTACTAAAATAAGTTTGCCATCCTTATTTTTTTGGACACCATCAATTGCGTTCCAAGAAATCTTAGCCTTATCATGGCCAAAAGGAACCAGATCCACTTTATCAATGTTGAGCTTTGCTCCAATATCATTTATGTGTTCACCAGAAACTTCTCTAGCAATATCAATATCTGTTTTGTACTCGCTCATTTCTTCTCCTAAGTGCGCTTTAAATCAATTAATAAAGAAAAAAGTCTATTACCACGAAAAAAAATTGGCAGTATAAAACTTGAATCTTGGTGTTAGAATTTTTAGAATAGATATTATCTTACAAATTCAAGCAGCTATTAATAATTAAATTCATAACAGCTTGAATTTTAATAAATGCAGATCTAAACTGAATTAAACATTAGAATCCTCAAAACTATCTTTGCGTTCTTTCATATAGGCTAATAATGCTTCATCAATTTCTGTATCAAGTGGTGGCAATTCATATTCTGATAGCATTTTTTTATAAATGCCATTTGCGAGCATTGCTGTATCTCTTGATCCATCCTGAACCCATTGTTCAAAGCTATTATCATCAAGAACATCTGACATATAAAAGGCTGTCTTAAAATTTTTCTTAGTGTGTTCACACCCTAAAAAATGTTTAGGAACATCATCAGAAAAACTTCCAATTTCACGAATTGCGTCCATTGCTTGGCCATTTTCACTCATGTCGATTCCCTCTGCAGAAACCCTCATCATTCCTGCTTGATCAGCGTCCATTATAAATTTTTCATAACTCATGCATAAACCACCTTCTAACCAGCCAGCGGTATGAAGGTTAAAGTTAACACTTGCATTTAAAGTAGCTTGCATTGTATTCGCAGCCTCATAGCCTGCTTGAGCATCTGGCATCTTTGCACCATTAAACCCACCTCCACTTCTAAATGGAACGCCTAATCTTCTAGCCAAAGCTCCTGAAATATTCATCATGTGGGCAGCTTCAGGGGTGCCAAAAGTGGGAGCACCAGATTTCATAGACATTGCAGTGACAAAATTACCATAGATAACAGGTGTGCCTGGTCTAACAAGTTGGGCAAATGCCATTCCAGCAAGTCCCTCTGCTAGACTTTGTGCGGCAACACCTACAGCGGTTGTTGGCGCCATCGCGCCTGCAACAATAAATGGCGTAATGATGGTTGCTTGATTATTTCTTGCGTAGACCTTAAGGGCACCTAACATCGTTGCATCAAATGACATAGGTGAACTGGCATTGATTAAACTAATTAACACACAGTTTTTGTCTACGAACTCATCTCCAAAAACTATTTTCACCATATCAACAGTATCCTGAGCTCTTTCGGCTGCAGTAACAGACCCCATAAAAGGTTTGTCTGAGTATTTGATATGACTATAAACCATATCAAAATGACGTTTATTAACGGGCAAGTCAACTGGCTCACAAATCGTCCCACCAGAGTGATGAAGATTGTCTGACATATAAGCAAGTTTAATAAAATTCCTAAAATCTTCTATTGTTGCATAACGTCGCCCTTCATCAAGATCATGAACAAATGGAGGGCCATAAGCAGGAACTAAAACCATATTGTCGCCACCAATTTCAACATTTCTTTCAGGATTGCGAGCGAATTGAGTAAATTGCTTTGGAGCATTATCTTGAATTAGTTTGCGACACATTCCTTTTGGAAATCTAACACGCATGCCGTCAATACTTGCACCCGCCTTCTCAAGAATATCAAGTGCCTCTTGATCTTCAGAGAAAACAATGCCAATTTCCTCCAGAATAGTATCTGCATTGTCTTCAATAATACTCAGATCATCATCACTAAGAATACTGTAGTGAGGTATTTTTCGTTTTATATAAGCCGGCGCTTTAGGAATACTCTTCGCATCAGACTCATCAGCAGATCCGCCCCGACGTCTTCTTCTTTCTCTAGCCATTAAAATTCTCCTTGATAAACTTATGACGCTCTTTTTCGGCGCCTAACTTTTTTAGTTTGTTGTTGCTTAACAGGTGATACACTGAATTTCATCGCATCAACAAAAAACTCTTGAAACCTTGGTTCTGTAGCAGTTTCAATTTTCACAACTTTGTCTACCGCCTCGATAATTGCTAGCTTTTTATTAACATCTAATAGTGCTGCACTCGCGCCAATACCAGCAGCATTGCCCACTGATTCTATTTTTTCAGCCGTTGATGTTGGGATAATATCTAGTAAAGCGACATATCTTGCATCTAGGTGGGCACCAAAAGCACCTGCTAATAATATTTTATCAAAATGATCACAATCAAGGTAGTCCATCAATATTGATACTCCCGCTGATAGGGCGGCCTTGGCTAGTTGAATAGATCGAATATCCACTTGTTCGATATAGATCGATTTAGCACCTTGATCAACCAATAAAAATCGAGTTGTATTCCCTTTTTTTGAAAAGAGTTCTGGGGCAATTGATTCAACAAAAAGACCACTCTGGTCAATAATTCCTGCTTCTGCGAATGCAACAATTGCCTCAATAATACCGCTTCCACAAATCCCAACTGCCTTCATTTGAACGAGTTCATAATCAGGCTCATCAGACCAGGCATCACAACCAATTACCTTGAAACGGACCTTCAAACTATCTTTATCTATCCTAACTCTCTCAATAGCACCATAGGTCGCCCTGACGCCCGAACTAATTTCAGCGCCTTCAAATGCAGGACCTGTTGGTGATGAAGTAGCATAAACTTTACCTTCTTTAGAGAGCATGATTTCAGCATTTGTACCGATGTCAACTAGCAAAGTCGTTTCGGTATGCATTGTATCCATTTGACTGAGATAGGCTGCCGCTGTATCAGCGCCAACATGACCTGCAATCAAAGGCAAGAATGATAATCTAGTTTTTGGATAGAGGTCAAAACCCAAATCTTTAGCGTCAACATCAAGCCAGCTTCTTATAGATAAAGTAAAAGGGGCCTGCCCCAACTCAACTGGTGAGATTCCAAAAAATATATGGTGCATAATGGGATTACCAACCAATACAACCTCAAGTAATTTATCCCATTCTGTTTCTAAATTTTCACATGCTTCATGGAGCATTTCAGTGATTTTTCCTCTAACGGCAGCAGTCAACTTTTCATCACCGCCCTTATTCATCATGACATAAGAAACTCTACTCATTAAATCTTCACCAAAACGAATTTGTGGATTCATTGCTGAAGACTCATAAACCAATTTACCATTTTTTAGATCATAAACATAAAGCGCTAAAGTTGTTGAGCCGATATCAATGGCTGCCCCTAGGATTTGATGAGTGCCTTTTGGATATGCAGCAACGATTTGACTGCTGTCACGAACTGCAACAGTTAGCTTGCCTTTGCATTCATGAATAAGTGGCTGAAGATCTCTCAGTAGATTAAAGTCAATGTTTGCCTTAACGCCTTGTTTTGTTAGCTGAGCAATAAGGTTTTCTGAAGCCGAAGGGTTTTCATCTAGGGTTGCCTCATCTAGTGTGCAATCAATTAGACTTATTGAACTAGAAATTGAATAAGTTTGAGCAGCATTTTTCTTACTAATATAGGCCTTGTGTTCTTGACTATCTTCTGGAACATCAATAACTAAATCACCCTGGATACAGGACTGACAAGCCAATCTTTTTCCTTTGTATGTTGGGTTATCTTGAATTAATTGTTTTTCAAGTCTTGTAACAGCGCTTACATTTTCAGGATCACACTTTACACCAAATTTCGAATGTTCTCCCTCTGAAACCTCTATCCAGCACTGATGACACTGTCCATATCCACCACATAGTGAACGAATAGCGACTCCTGCATCTTGTGCAACTTGTAATAATGTATCACCAAACTCACCCTTAAATTGGCGGCCTGAAGGAGTGAAACATACTTGATAATTATCATCCATCTTTATTCTTACTCGTCTATTTTGCTGTTGCCATAGCCCTCACTTTGAGGCTCTTTAGGGTTAATATTATAATAACATCCTTTTTCTTCAGTAAATATATGGTGCCAAGTCCTTAGATTCTTGGAATCATGAATACTTCCTGCTGTCACGCTTATAGTTGGTTTGTTGTCATTCTGCCAAAACATATTTGCACCACAGTTATCACAAAAGCCATGCCTTGAGCCTTCATGAGTATAAAACCACTTAATCTTACCCTTGATTTTAATATTCTCTCTGCTTACTTGTGATGCAGCCATAAAGTGGCCTGTCATTTTTCGACACTGCTCACAGTGGCAATATGAAATATCATTCAAATCAAAAGCTGTATAGGAAGTCTGTCCACAAACACAAGACCCCTCATACTCTATGCTAGGCATAATTTATGCACGTCTCCTTCTTCTTCCTTCCCTAGGATTTTCACCCTCTTTCAGTGGTTCTTTGTAGGCTGATATCCACTTTGTACATCCATCATCCACACCTGTCAACACATCTCCAGCTCTAATGGCTTGGACAAGTTCTGGATGCAAAGGGTTAACAATGGCCGAGGTCATTCCAGCTGCAATCAACATTGGTAAGAAGGCATTATTAATTCCACTTCTTTGAGGTAAGCCAAAACTTACATTTGAAGCTCCACAAGTTGTATTCACCTTTAATTCACTGCGAAGCTTTCTAACCAACTCAAAAACTTGATTTCCAGCTTGAGAGATGGCGCCAATTGGCATCACTAATGGGTCAACAACAACATCTTGTGGCTTGATTCCATAATCAGCAGCATGTTCAACAATTTTTTTAGCAACCTTAAATCTTTCATTTGGATCTTCACTGATTCCCGTCTCATCATTAGAAATTGCAACAATGGCTGCATCATATTTTTTGACAAGAGGTAGCACCCTTTCCAATACCTCTGTCTCACCAGTTGTGGAATTGACTAACGCTCTTCCTTGGTATGCACCTAATCCAGCTTCAAGCGCTTCAATTATCGAAGAGTCAATTGATATTGGGACATCCACAACAGCCTGAACACGTCTAATAGACTCCGCCAATATTGCCGGTTCATCAGCCAATGGAATACCTGCGTTTATATCAAGCATTTGTGCGCCTGCCTCAACCTGAGCAATTGCATCTGCAACAACACGAGAGTAATCTCCTGCTTTCATTTCCGCAGCTAAAATTTTTCTGCCAGTAGGGTTTATTCTTTCTCCAATCATTACAAATGGATGCCCAAAACCAATTGTTACCTCTCTTGATGAAGACGATAGTGTTGTTGTTGCCAATTTACTTACTCCTATTTTTAATTATTTGTTGCATTCTTAATCCATGAAGCATTCACATTTATCCCCCCTAAAGGAAAAAAATGAACATTTGTGATATTGAAGCTGGGGTTAGCTTTTTTGTGCTCAGCCAATGTCTCTAAAAAATCATTTGGCTCAAAAGGCAACAATAATTTCTTAACATCTTTTGCTCTTTTTTGCAAAACTCTCAGAGATGGCCCAACACCACAAGCGATTGAAAATTTGATTAAAGTTTGTAATTTAGCCGGGCCTGCAACACCAATATGAACTGGAATGTCAATACCGTTTTTGATTAGAGAGTCTGCCCATTCAATTACAGGACTAGCCTCAAAACAGAATTGTGTCGTTAAAGCTAGATTGATATCTGTGCGTTCTTTAAATTTTTGTTTCCAGCTAAGGGCCTGATCAATATTCTTATTAGAGCTATCAGGGTCAATATCCTTGTTACCCTCTGGATGGCCAGCAAAATGCAGATGCTTAAAGTTATACTTCTCAAAAAGCTCTGTCTCAACAAGCTGCATTGAACTGGTGTAATCCCCATGGGGATTAGTCACCCCTCCAGCCAAAAGCAGCGCTTGCTCAATACCAGCCTCATTCCGGTATCTATTTATCCAATCTTCAAGCGTATTTTGATCTTTAATAATTCGCGCAGGGAAGTGGGGCATCACAGCAAAACCTTCACCACTAATTCGCTTTGCAGTCTCAACCATCTCTTCAATTGGAACACCTTCTATATGGGCGATATAGACCCTTGTATTTTGTGGCAATATCTCTTTAAAGCTCTCAATTTTTGAGGCAGTGCGCGGCATAACCTCAATTGAGAAATCATCTAGAAAATTCTTAAGTTGATCACTTGTTTTCTTATTATTTTCTTTTGAAGAAAATGCACTTAGTAACGACATTATTTATCCTTCCTAAAACTCGCAGTAATATTAATCTCTTTTCACTTAATTTAACTCATGAACTTAATGGCTGGATGTCTATTTCCTCAAAAACAGAATCAAGACTGCCTGTTCCTACAAGCCTATACTCGTATTCAAAGCCAAAATCTTTTGCATACTTCTCTGCATCCTTATTCCACTGCTCATTTTCTGTTTGAGCTAAATATACTAATTTTTTATAATGTTCAAAATAGACTTCAAAAAGTTCTGGATGCTTATCAAGGCCCAAACCTTTAATCATTATTCTATTAAAATTTTTTACCAAATAGTCTGTTAAATAAAAAGTTCCTATTTCCTCTTCTGATAGCCTATCAAAGACATCTTTGCCAGCAAAAAATTCATAACAATGTGCTCCGTCTATTCGCTTCGCTTTGTACTTATTGATAACTCTATCAAGTGCACCACCTGTTCCACAATCAGCGTAAGCAATATATACTTCTTCATAAAGATGAGCATTTTTTGATAAATAATCCTCCACACCTGGGGCAATTAATTGGGGGGAGTTATGCCAACCAGCTGGCAAACATTGAAGATTGACTTTATCTGAAAATGAGGGGTTTTGCTTTATTAATCTTAAAAGATCATAAACAAGCGCACCACAACCTAATACTAATCTTTTTTTATTTTCACTGGCGACTTCCTTACCTGTGAGCACGATTTTTTTTCAGACCACGAACATGCTCTTCAGCCATTTCAGCACTTCTTGCTGCATCACGACCATAAGCAGGAACGCCAATTGAGTCCGCAAATTCTTGGTTCAAAGGTGCACCACCACACATAATGTGAACATCTTTACGCATACCTCTTTTTTCCATTTCTTCAACCACAACACCCATATAAGGCATCGTCGTAGTCAATAATGCAGACATTCCAACAATAACTGGCTCATGGGTATCTACCGCTTCAAGATAGTTCTCAACAGGGTTATTAATTCCCAAATCAATGACCTCAAATCCTGCTCCCTCGCACATCATTCCAACTAAGTTTTTGCCAATATCATGAATATCACCCTTAACAGTTCCGATCACAAATTTGCCAAGCGATGTATCTTCAGCCGATTCTGCAAGTATTGGTCTCAGAATTTTCATTCCACCTTTCATTGCGCCAGCACACTTTAAAACCTCAGGAACAAATAGAATGCCATCCCTAAAATCAATCCCAACAATCTTCATACCACCAACGAGCGCCTCACCCAAAACATCATTAGCGTCCCAACCCCTTTCAAGAAGTATATTGGTGCCTTCAGTTACCTCTGCATCAAGGCCATCATAAAGGTCATCTTGTATCTGCTCTACAAGCTCTTTATCATCGAGATCATTCAGGTCAAAATCGTCTTCGTCACTCATTGCTTTGCCTCGGTTCTAAAAGGAATAATTAATACTTAAAAAACGGAAAGATACCTTGAATTAATTTCGGTGTCAATCATTAAATTTACATTTAAAAAAAATTGTACAATTTGCATAGTTTTTTAGAACTTATTTCCCTTTAAGATGTTGTTATATATAACTATTGAACGTTTTAAAATATGTGAAATAAATCACAAAAAAAACTTGAATTTAACTAAACTATCTCACTCATGAAGTTATCATAAATTTGTCTCGCACAGCTGAGACATTGACTCATATTTGCATCGGTATTTTTTTTAAGATTTGAGAGTGCGCCTTCACCTAATGTGTTTGTCAACGCTTCAGCATAAGCTGGAATTGCCCCCCAATTATCTACAGTATCTGATTCGATCTCGACATGATATTGCATGGACCAGGCATTAGTTCCAATCCTCATTGCCTGAATTGAACATACATCTGACTTAGCCAAAACAATTGCACCTTCTGGCGCTTGTGCCACTCGAACTGAGTGCCATTGAAGACATTGCTGTTTAGGGGCTGTCCCTAAAAATAGTGGATCCTTCTTTCCCTCTTCCGTTAATTCAACTTCAAGGACTCCAATTTCAGGAACTTTTTGTGGACCACATGTGCCGCCTAATGCATCTGCAAGCAACTGATGACCCAGACACAAACCAAGGTAAGGTCTCTCTAGCTCAGCAACCCAATGCCTAATTGCTGCCTTTTCTTCAACGAGCCACGGATTTTCTTCAATGTCCCATACATCCATTGGCCCCCCCATAACCCAAAGTGCATCATACTTATCAAAGCTAGGAATTTTATCGCCGCGATGAAGATATACAGGATCCCATTCAATTTCATCTTCAGCCAAGAATTGTCTTAATGACCCGGGATGTTCACAATCAACATGCTGAAAAACTAATACCCGCATCTGCAGACTCCTTTTTAAAATTCAAAATATGTAATAAAATATATATTAATACTTATACGTAAGCTCGTCAAATAATAGTGGTTATATTGTCCTAAGTTTTGAATACAAAAAAATGGCTCAACATAAAAAAATAATTAGTTTGGCAATTGCACTTGCTTGTATACTTTTGGCTATTAATTTTGGCTTGAGGTCGTCTCTTGGCTTATTTCTTAAGCCCGTTTCAGAAACATTTGGATATGGTCGAGAAGTTTTTGCATTCTCGTTGGCCCTTCAAAATCTTTTTTGGGGATTATCTCAACCAATTGCTGGAGCATTTGCAGATAAATTTGGAACATCTCGAGTCATTATAGTAGGAACTCTCTTTTATTCACTGGGCCTCTATATTACAGCCACTGCAGATAGCTTTATGGGTCTTCATATAGGTGCAGGAATTCTTATTGGTATGGGTATTGCAGGAACTGGTTTAGGGGTCATACTTCCAGCTATGGCAAGAATGGTTTCACCAGAAAAAAGAGCTATGGCATTAGGCATAGGAACCGCAGCTGGATCTGCCGGTCAATTTTTACTTATCCCTGTTGCTAGAGAGTTTTTAGTGGCCTATGGATGGCAAACCGCTCTTATTATTATGGCAATTGGGGCACTCTCAATGATCCTTTTTTCACCCGTATTTAAAGGCGATGAAATCAAAAATACTACTTTAGATAATGAACCATCCCAAACTCTAAAAGAAGCTCTCAATGAAGCCTCAGGACATATTCATTATTGGCTTCTTATTGCTGGTTTTTTTGTATGCGGCTTCCAGCTTGCTTTTATTGTAGTTCATATGCCTTCCTATCTAGCAGACAAGGGCTTTGATAGTTCTGTCGCAGCTGCAAGTTTATCCATTATTGGTCTTTGTAATATTTTTGGCTCACTCATTTCTGGACACCTTTCAGGAATCTATTCAAAAAAATGGATTCTCACTTATATTTATGCAGCTAGATCAATTATCATTGTTTTATTTCTTATAACGCCGATTTCAACTTTTACAATTTATGCTTTTTCTTTTGCAACAGGCTTTCTTTGGCTTGCAACAGTCCCTCCTACATCAGGATTAGTTGCTCAGATGTTTGGCTTAAGATTTATGGGTACACTCTACGGTATCGTTTTTCTAAACCATCAAATTGGCTCATTTACTGGTGTTTGGATTGGAGGTTATCTCTTTGATACAACAGGTTCTTATGATCAAGTCTGGTGGTGGGCAGCCATCATTGCGGCAATTACTGCGCTGATTCATGTCTACATCGATGAGCGGCCAATAAAAAGGATTCGAGCTAACATTGAGGCCAGTTAAGAGAGTATCGCCACACTTTTGACTTGAACAAAAACCTCTGATCCCTTTTCTAATCGAAGCTTATAAGATGATTTACGAGTGATGCATGCAAGTAGAATGGTATCCTTAATCTGGAGGCGAACCATGACTTGGGCTTCACCTTCATTTACTATTTCCTGAACCATTGCTGGAAAAATATTCAAAATACTTGTATCAACCTGTTTTGATTTTGTAAGACTCACATCACGAGCTTCCACTCTAATCCTAACTTTGGTTTGAAATGGAAAACCATTATCTGGAACTATAAACTGTCCCCCTAAAAAATCCAAATGCATCAAATTAAATTCTGAGTCACGTTTCAATACTTCGGCTTCAATTATTGATACTGCGTCACCACCATGAGATAAAGGCATATCAAATCGAGTCAACATATCATTTACAGGCCCGCTACCAATAATATTTCCATCTTCGATTAGAAGAAGGTGATCGGCCAACCTTGACATCTCATCTTGAGAATGGGTTACATAAAGAATTGGAATTTCCAAATCATTATGAATAGAATCAAGGTAAGGTAGAATTTCGTTTTTACGTTTTAAGTCCAGAGCAGACAGAGGCTCATCCAAAAGTAAAATTTTAGGATTAGTCAATAAAGCTCTTGCAATTGCAACTCTCTGCCTCTCCCCTCCTGAAAGCTGAGTTGTCTTCCTATTAAGCAGGGTTTTTATTTCTAGTAAATTATGTATGGATTCAATAAAATCTTCTTTTAGTCCTATTGCTCTTTTAATTACAAAGTTGAGGTTACCCTTAACGTCAAGGTGATCAAATAGTGCAGCATCTTGGAAGACATATCCAATCTGGCGTTTATGTGTTGCCAAAAAATCTTCGCCTTTCTGCCACACTGAATCTCCAATTTTAAGAAAGCCTTTATCACTTTTCTCAAGCCCTGCAATCGCTCTTAATAGGGTCGTCTTTCCAGATCCAGAGGGACCAAAAACTACAGTTATGCCCCTATCAGGAATACTAAAATTAGCATCAAGCATAAAACTTTCTAATTGAACTTTTATCTTACATTCAATCACTAGTCTTTACTCCTCATAATTGAAAAATGACGATTAATGATATAAACAAATAGCAGCATTAGAAATGATGTCGCAAGTAAGCCTCCTGCTAACCAGTGAGCTTGTCCATATTCCATTGCCTCAACATGATCATAAATTGCGATTGATACTACTCCTGTTTCACCTGGGATATTACCTCCTATCATGAGCACAACCCCAAACTCTCCTACCGTATGAGCAAACCCCAATACAGCAGCAGTAATAAAGCCAGAACGCGCCAAAGGGACAGCAACTGAAAAAAAGCGATCGATTTTTGACGCGCCTAATGTCGAAGCAACCTCCAGTGGCTTTCTTCCAACAGAGCTAAAGGAATTTTGGAGTGGCTGAACCACAAAAGGCATAGAATAAATAACTGAGCCGATAACAAGGCCAGTGAAAGTAAATGCTATTGAACTTCCTCCAAGGGACTCCAATAGCTTTCCAATAGGACCGTTAGATCCCAGAGTGATTAGCAAATAAAAACCTAGTACTGTTGGTGGAAGAATCAGTGGCAAGGCTATGATTGCCTCAAATACTGCTTTAAATTTAAACTTAGTTTGTGAGAGCCACCAAGCGATCGGAGTTCCAATTAAAATTAA
This sequence comes from Candidatus Pseudothioglobus sp. uisw_142, assembly GCF_059512465.1. Lineage (NCBI taxonomy): Bacteria > Pseudomonadati > Pseudomonadota > Gammaproteobacteria > Pseudothioglobaceae (SeqCode) > Pseudothioglobus (SeqCode) > Candidatus Pseudothioglobus sp. uisw_142. Next base: position 113,796 of record NZ_CM183452.1, on the reverse strand, counting down.
TATAGAAGTACTGACTAAGGCTAATTTAATAGTAACAATGATTGCAGACAAATCTAATTCATTTAACATTATGGTAAACCATATCCGAATTTAGAAATTATATTTAAGGCCTTATCAGTTTGCACAAAATTCATAAAACTTCTGCCGAGTAAACTGTCTCTTAAAAGAACTGCTTGCTGCTCTATTGGATTATAGAGAGACTTTGGAACCTCCCAAAAGGAACCTACTAAAGAGAAATTAGGGCTCATTAATTGTGAGAAAGAGACAAAACCAAGCTCTGCATTTCCACTATTTATGAACTGAAATGCTTGGGCTATATTTTCACCTCTGACTAATTTTTTATCCATATTTTTCCATAAACCGATTGATACCAATGTTTCCTTAGTTGCTATTCCATAAGGAGCAATTTTAGGGTTAGCTATAGCTAAAAATCGAAAATTGTTATCATAAAGAACCTGTCCTTTTGGATCCACAAATCCATTAGCTGGACTCCATAGAACAATTTTACCCAAGGCATAAGTAAATCTAGATTCATTCTCAACTATTCCTTCTTTTTCAAGTAAGACAGGTCTGGCTTTATCAGCTGAGAAAAAAATATCAAATGGAGCACCATTTATGATCTGTGCATAATGTTTGCCTGAGGAGCCAGGAATCAGAACTATTTTGTTAAATTTAGAAGACTCAAAATTTTCTAAATGAAACTGTTCAACAATTGCTTTCATTGTTGGATAAAAATTACTTGCAACAGCTATTCTTATTTCATTAGCCACAGAATGAGTGGTAATAAAAAATTGGCATACAAATAAGAAGACGAAAATCCCTAACTTAGTATTCAACATATTTATTTACTGACTTTTTTAGTGATTAAATTATTAACAATTCAAGGAATAGATTTGAAGATATTTCTAATATATTCTATAGTGATTTAGCTTAATAATTGTTAATTTTAGAGTCTTTCAAACCTGCATAACTAAATACAATTATGTTAATATATTTCATATTAGAAATAGAATTTTAAAAACGCACACATTAAAAGGGAAAAATGTCGAAAAATCATACTTTATTAGCTGTTTTATTCTCCTTATTCTTTACATTAAACGTATCAGCTGACTATTTTGATGGGCAGAGAGCTTATGCAAATGGCGACTATGTTGTAGCCATTCATGAATGGACTCAAGTTGCTGAAGCTGGTAATGCAAGAGCGCAATATAATCTTGGTTGGATGCATGCAAATGCCAAAGGTACTGCACAAGATTTTAAAGAGGCGATTAAGTGGTATACAAAGTCTGCTGATCAGGGGAATGTTAATGCGCAGTATAACCTGGGTAACCTCTACTTAAGAGGACAAGGGGCTGCCCAAAATGATAAACTTGCTTTTAGTTGGTTTATCAGAGCAGCTGAACAGGGTGATGCACCTGCTCAATACAATCTTGGAAGAATGTATATACTCGGTAAGGGTGATGATAAAAACTTCTTAGAAGCAAGGTTTTGGATTAAGCAAGCTCTAGAAAACAATGATGAATATATTGGAGCACTTGCGCAGCAAGTTTGGGACGAATATAAGCTTGGAACTTACTAGGAAAAACTACTTTACGAAGTTTTTGTTTTAATTTAGGTTTTTATAGCAACAACTGAGCAAGTTTCAATACTAGTTTTTTCAGCCTCTATAATTGCAATGGTTTTAGATGCTTGGATCAATAGATCTAAATTAGTCTTGTTTCCAAATAAGATTTCGTCAACAAAAGCTCGAATTTCAAACTCATACCCCATGCCTTCTTTTAACTTAATATTTTCAGACTGCCCATCTCTAGATAGCTTTAACGTTTCCTCTTCATCTAAAAGATAGCTAAGTGTTCCGTTTTCAAAGTTAGCTGTATATGACATATTGAAGCCATAACCCTCTTGCATAGTCCAGGACCCCTCAGAACTCACTAAAGGTGATGCATTTGTCTTATTAAAAATATAATTTGTAACAACATGATCAATACCTCCACTTGGACCTTTATAGCCTTGACTGAAGACAGCATCTGGCAATCCCACGCAATAATTCACAAAGTCAGTATCATGAACATGAAGATCGAGAAGTGCGCCGCCACACTGATTATCATCTGAATAAAAAGCACCGCCAGGAAAACTTGTCTGTCTCTTAAAATTTAAGGATAAACATTTTCCATAAGCATTATTTTCAATTGCTTCTTTTAGAAAAGCCCAAGCTGGCCAATACCTTAAACACATAGCTGACATGATATGACATGAAGAGTACTGTTTTGCTAATTGAATGATTTTTTTTGCATCATCATAAGTTCTAGCTAATGGTTTTTCAACGAGAACATGTTTATTCTTTGCCAGTGCTGCCTCAACAAAAATAAAATGAAGATCTGTACCAACACATATATCAACTGCATCAATATCTGGGTTATTAATAAGATCCATTCCATCAAGATATTTTTTTACATTGAGACCAGTCACCCCCCCTTCAGCTTGACCACTAATATTCCCCTCAGCCTTGCTTGATCCATCCAGTCTACTTTGAATTGAATCAGCAACAGCAATTACTTCAACATCATTTATTTTGGAATAAATATCTAGATGTGTTGATCCCATACTTCCTAAGCCAATTAAGCCAATTTTTACTTTTTTTGTCATATTATTAATTATTTAAAATCAAATAATTGATCCATTGCTGCAGATGTACGAGACAAAATAGTTTCATCCCAAGGCAGCATTTCTGCAATTATTGTGTTATTGTACTTAATAGAATTCAGTGCTTCTATGGTTTCCTTCCAAGGGACATCACCAGCCCCAAGATCACAAAAACTGAAACTACCAGTCCAATCAAAATTTTCTTGAAAGTCCTTTATTTGAACTCTTTTTATTCTAGAATTAAGCAACTCAATCCAATGGGGTGGATACTGCTGATAACCAATAAGATTACCTATATCCAAATAAACACCTAGTTTATCTGAATCAAAAGAATCCACAAAATCCCTTAGCTCGATTGGTGAATAAAATAAACCATTCCATACATTCTCAATACATATATCAATATTAAGATCTTCAGCAATTGGTAGAAGTTGATTAAGAGCATATCTGAGTCGGTCAAGAGCCCTATCATATCGAACAATATCACTAGAGATTGGGCTTTTAACCACTCCAGGTACAAATAAAAATGCTTTACACCCTAAATTACTAGCTACCTGAATTGCATCCTTATGGAGATCAATAGATTTATTTCTAGTTGCTTCATCATTACTTGTTGGACTTACCCCCCAGCTTAATCCATTTGTCATACTATCAACAAAAACACCAGAGTTATTAATTTGTTTTCTTATCTTTAGACATTCAGCTTTAGAGGTATTGGTGGTTAAGACACCTTCTGTGGAAATACCAAGCTCAAGCGCGTCAAAACCAAATTTATTTGTTTGCGCTAATGCAGATTCTATTGACTCAATATTTGCTAGTCCATTTTCAAAAGAAAGATAACTTATGCCTTTAATCAAAACCCTACTCCTTTAATATAATGAATCTAATTCTTTCCAAGTTTCAGTCATATCAACAACTTGTCCTGAAGCCATACTCTCATCAATTGCCAAAGCAACTAGACCAGCAGTTATAGCTTCTTTAGGCCCAACTGGAAGAGATTTTAAATCACCCTTAAGAAAACTTGCAATATCTTCACACATTAACTTATCTGCACCATAATGGGCTGGGTAATTTACCTCACCAGGGGCTATAGAAACAGTAAAGTCATGATCCTCTAGGCACTCTCCAGTTCGCGCATCTGTAATCTTAAGTCCACCTCTTCCAAAATCTCCCTCAGCCATTCCTCGACTGCCAATAATACAAAAACGTCTTTGTTCATCAGGGACATTAATACTCGTATGAAACGAGAAGGTTATATTTCCAGGGTATTCTAATAATGCATTCTGATGATCAATTATGTCAGCGTCACTTCTGAATGGATCATCTGCACTTTCCCAATAGGATTTTTTAATTTGGTAAACATCATCATGCTCGTCTCCAGGAGGTGCCTCTGAAGGAATAAAATTATTTCGCCCACCAAAGCTAATAACTCTCGATGGCCTATCACCAACAATACTGTTATATAAATCAATATCATGGCAACATTTTTCTAACATAAAGCCACCTGAATATTTTTCCAGTCGGCGCCAATCTCTCATAAAAAAGGATCCATGAAATGGTGCTATATGCTCATTAGCTTCAAGTGAAGTAATATTTCCTAGGGTTCCTGCATCAAGAATTCGCCTCAGTTCTCGCATATGGACTGAGTAACGCAAAACAAGGCCCACAATTAATTGGCTTTCGCCATATTTTTTTATTAATTTTGCTAAGCTAAAACTGTCTTCTTTTGTCGTCACAATTGGCTTCTCTGAGAATACCTGTAAGCCAGCCTCAAGACCAGATTTTATATGCTCAAGATGAAGATGGTTTGGAGATGCAACCCACAGAAGATCAAGCTTACATTTTTCAATCATCTCCTCAAGGCTATTAAATCTTATTAAATTATTTGGGACATTATCAAGTAAAGATAAACCACATGGATCAGGATCAACATAGCCAACTAAATCTAACTCTGGTAAATCCTCTATAAGCATTTTAAGAACGTTTGCAGCTCTTAAACCTAAACCAATAATACCAGTTCGCATGATTTACTCCTTGTTTATGTAATTAGCTTTTTGAAAGAGAATGACCTGATGAATCAAAAGCGTGACATTTAAGAGTGTCTAAAGCTAGGTTGACAGTATCACCTGGTTTGACAACTGAGTCGCTTGGTAAAACAGCACAAAAATTACTGTTGCCCAAAACAGAACCATAAAGGATTACTGTTGCTCCAATATGCTCAACAACATCGACAGTCATTGGAATTCCTCCTTTTTTAGAAGAAACAATCAAGTCTTCTGGCCTGATTCCAATATCTATTTCGTCACCTGTTTTTATGTTTGAAACATCAACTGCTAGGTCCAAGGATAGTTCACCAATATTTGCAGATAGCTTCTTCTTTTTAATAACCGTGTCACTTGTTTTAAGGAAATTCATATTTGGCTGGCCAATAAACCCTGCTACAAACTTTGTTTTAGGGTTATGGTATAAGTCCATTGGTGAGCCAACCTGCTCAATAACCCCATCTCGCAATACAACAATCTTGTCAGCCATTGTCATGGCTTCAATTTGATCATGCGTAACATATATCATAGTCGTTGCTAAATTTTGATGAAGCTTTGCTAGCTCAACTCTCATATCTCCTCTAAGAGCTGCATCTAAATTAGATAAAGGCTCATCAAAAAGGAATACTTTAGGATCTCTTACAATCGAACGACCAATAGCAACCCTCTGGCGCTGGCCTCCTGATAGTTGTCCTGGTTTGAAATCTAAACGATCTCTTAACTGCAAAATATCAGCAGCTTTGAATACCTTTTCTTCAAGATCTTTCTCATTAACTTTTGCAACTCTGAGTGGAAAGGCTATATTCTCAAACACTGAAAGATGAGGATAGAGAGCATAAGATTGAAAGACCATCGAAATCCCTCTTTCAACTGGTGGGGCATTAGAAACATCTTTATCATCAATAATTACACCGCCTGTTGTAGCTTCCTCTAAGCCTGAAATGATTCTTAATAATGTTGTTTTTCCACAGCCCGATGGGCCAACAAAAACAACAAATTCTTTATCATTTATTTCTAGGTTAATATCAAATAAAACTTCTGTCTCACCAAAACTTTTATAAATATTTTCGAGTTTTACTGTTGCCATTCTTTCTTCCTTAAAAAGAGCGCAAACTTAGTGCGCATTTAAATTTTCTACTTGTAGTTAAAGCAAGCTTCAAAAAGATGCTTTGAGGAAAGTCTCTTTTTGAGGTATGCCTTTTAAAAATTCAGGGGTAACAATGTGTTACCCCTGAAATAGTCAATTAATTGACTTAATTACCTTCAGCTAAAATTTCAGCAGCTTCTGCAACTAGATCAGCAGCAGAACCTTCACCCAAAATCATGCCTTGGATAGCACCATTGATACCAGCTTGCAATGCTTTAAAGTCTTCAAACATTGGCTCTGGACCACCACTACCAATTGGCGCAACAAATGTCTGCCAGTAGTCGGTAGTATAGTAAACATCATCCATCATTTTTTCATACTGCATGATTGGTGTTAAACCCCAGCTCTTATCTAGGTCGTACTGAGCTTCACCAGATGAAAGCATTGAAGCTAGCTCCATGGCTAGATCTTCATTAGCTGAACCTTTAAATACTGCAATAGAGTCAGTAATTAAAAGTGTTCCGCTCTCACCACTTGGGCCTGCAGGAATTGGAACAACAATTTCAGAAATATTATCGTTATGCTGTCCAGCACCCCATGGTCCATTGATATACATACCAATTTGTCCATCGTTATAAAGCTGAGTCAACTGAGAACGCTCATATCCCATAGGTCCTTCCTGAGCAACACCCGCTAACTTACCATAAAACTCAAGAGTTTCGATAGTCTCGGGACTATTAAAAGTGATTTCACCAGTTGCTGCATCATTTACTGAACCGCCATTACTATATAAGTAATTTAAGAATTGGTGCATAGTGTTATCAAAGTCCTTTCCAGTTACGCCAACACCCGCAGCTGAAGTATTATCATTGATAGCTTTAGCCATGTTGTACATTCCTGTCCAGGTTTTAGGTGCTACACAAGCCATACCTGCTTCTTCAACTAGACCACAGTTAATAAATAAAGCCTTGGTTGAAAACGCATGAGGGAAGCCCCAAGTTTTTCCGCCATCACTTACAGTATTAAGAATACCTGGCTGATACATGCCTTGTTGCTCATCAGAAATATTAACTGGAACAATCAGACCACTACGAGCTAGTTGCTTAAGAGTACGTGAACCCATATAAGCCAAACCTACTGGATCACCAGCAGCAGCTAGTGTCATTGATTTGTCTTGGCATGTTCCCCAAGGAACTGCTTCAGCATTCACTGTAACACCTGAGTATTTCGCTTCAAAAGCAGAAATTACTACTTGATCAGCTTCACGGATTTCACCGCCGCACATAATCATGTGTACTTCTTCAGCCTGCACTGGAGCCATTAAACCGGCACCCATTACAGCTAAGAAGAGTGCTTTTTGTATATTTTTCATTTACTTCTCCTTTTCTATTTACATCAAGTTACTAGAAATTAAAAAAAATCTAATAACACTTTATGTGAGACTCTTACCTCTCACTCCTTTACTGCCCCTGCTGTTAATCCTGATATGAGATGTTTCTGCATAAACAGGAAAATTAATAGCACAGGCAGAATTCCAATAAGGCTTGCTGCCATCATTTCATTCCAGAGCACTGTCTGGTATCCAACAAATTCAAATATGCCAGCTGGAAGTGGCATGTAATCTCTATTTTGGTTAAAAGTAATTGCAAATAAAAACTGTTGTGCATAGGCACCAATAAACATTGCAACACTAACAACAATTAGACCAGGAACTGCAAGAGGCAGGATAACACGTCTTAATGTGTAAAGTCGAGATGCCCCATCAACAAATGCAGCCTCTTCCAGTTCGTATGGAATCTTTTCTAAAAAAGACTTAAGTAGCCATATTCCCGTTGGTATAAGGAAAGCCACACCAGGAATAATCATAGCCCAATATGTATTAAGCAAACCATAAGATCGTAGTAATTTATACAGAGGTATTAAAAGAACAGCCCCTGAAAACATATTCACTGCTAAAAATAATGTAAGGCTAGTTGTTTTGCCTCGAAAGTCAAAGCGGGCATAAGCATAAGCAGCAGGAATAATGAAGCACATTGATAAAAGAGTAACAGCTGTTGCTATAAATACGCTATTAAATATATAGCGAGGCAACTGAGGAACTGTAACCCACATATCTCTATAGGCTTGAAAACTCATAGTATCTGACCAGAATCGACTCATAAAGTCGAGAAAACCCATTGTTTCACCAACCTCTAATTCTGGACGACTAAACAAATGAGTTATGGGTCTGAGTGATGCTACAAACATTTCAACAAAAGGCAATAACATAAATAATATGAACAGCCCAAGGGAAAAATAGATGCCTATTTTGTGAAGTAATGAGTATTTATCCATCATTTTTGAACCCCACCGTATCCATACTTTTTACTCAGTCTTCCAAGCACAGTTAAATATATTACTGAAAATACCCCTAAAATCAAAACAACGAGAACTGCTCTAGTTGCTCCAGCACCAAACTTATAACTAAAGATTGCTGTTTTGAAGGTGTCAATAATTAATGTAGTAGTTGCACCACGAGGTCCACCTTCTGTCAAAATCCAAATAATTTCAAATGAGTTGAACGTCCAGATTGCAGATAACAAAGCCATAGAGATAATAGTAGGCATAATTTGGGGCAAAGTGATTCTTCTAAAACGATACCACCTTGATGCACCATCAACATAAGCAGCCTCATATAAATCTTTTGGAACGCCTTGCATTGCCGCCAAAAAGAATAAGGTTACCATTGGCGTGCCAATCCAAACATCTGTGACAACTGCTGAGTAAAAAGCACTCTGCTTGTAAGCCAAGAAACTAAATGGTCCATTGGTAATCCCAACCATTTCTGCAAAGTTTGAGAGCAATCCAAAATGACCATTATAAAGCCACAACCACCCAAAACAGCCAATAGCAATAGGGACAATCCATGGCGGCATTACTAAAGCGCGCATAAGACCTCGGCCTCTTATATTACTTGCTAAAAGTGTTGCACCGATTAAGCCTAAAATCATTTTAAAACCAACTGAAAGGAACATCCAATAAAAGGTTCTTGTAACAATTGCAGGAAACTTACGTCCTCCTATAGCTTTTTCATAATTTTCCCAACCTATAAAATCAGCACCTCCCATCAAGGTTCCAAGGTTTGAATTAGTAAAAGACAGTCGAAAGGTTTCATATAAAGGCCAAAGTACAATCCAAAACATAACCAGTGCAGCAGGCGCAATTAATGCCCATGCAAACATGGTTGTTGTTTGTGCCTTTGTTTTAGGTTTAAGCATTTGTATCAAATTACTCACTCGCCAGAACCTCCTCATTCTTTGCTGGATCTGACATGATATCAAATTTCTCGGCTATATAATAGTCCCATCCAATTCTATCAAACAATTCTCTAAAGCTATTTGTGGCCAAATTATGGAGATCAGTGCCTTTTCGTCTGTTTTCATTAGATGTCCAAGCACTCTCTGAAAGTCCAATAACTCTTGGACAAAGCATTGATTCCATCTCACTATCTTTTAGAATTGTTTCACACCAAAGATGCCCCTGAATACCCATAATATTAGATTCAAGTTCTGGCTCATCTTCAGGAATAATTTGCCAATCAACAGAACTCTCAAAAGGTATCACAGCTGCCCAATTTGCCCCTCGATCAGCATAGTTTCTACTTTGAGCCATATCAAAATAAATGTTCTCAGCTGGACACAAGACCACTTTATAGCCTTGTCTTGCTAGATCAAAACCAGACTCAAGATTCTGCCATGAAAATAATAATTTCTCTGACTTATCGTCATGATGATTGCCATCTTCAGCCTCCTGCCAAGAGGCAGTTTTTTTGTTATTTAACTCTACTCTTTTTGAAAGCTTATTGATAAACCATGAAGCAACATCTTTAGCACTGTTAAGATCATGCTCTTTCATTAAGTCTTGTACTTTAGGAGATTTTTCCCAAGCACCCGGCGCTACTTCATCCCCACCCAGATGGATATATTCCCCAGGAAATAGATTACACATATCGTCTATTAAAGACTCGACAACCTTTATGGTTTCAGGCATGGCTGGATTCAACGTGTTCTCTCTATAGCCTTGAACTGAAACTTCATTACTTTTGTCTTCAGGGTCTCTCATCTCAGGGTATAAGTTAATTAGCGCCATATTATGGCCTGGCAAATCAAACTCGGGTATGACTTCAATATAGTTAGCTGATGCCCTACTAATAATTCTATCAATATCTTCTTTGTCATAATAACCGCCAGTTGCATCTGAGCCAGATCCGAAAACAGGTGGCACTAATAAATTATTTCCCCTCTTTGAAGTTTCAGTAGCAGCTTCAGGATAACTATCTAATTTAAATCGAAAGGCTTCATCGTCGACTCCATGCCAATGAAACTTATTCAGCTTGAAAAGACTCATTAAATCTAATAATTTGAATAAACTGTCTACCGAGAAAAAATGCCTTACAGTATCTAAATGCTGTCCTCTCCAACTAAAACGAGGCTTATCAAAAATAGAGCCACATGGAACTAACTGATGATAATTTTGGGAAAGCTGCATCAAAGAGACAAGAGCATAATAAAAGCCTGATTCATCACCTGATACAATCTCGACATCGTCACTCGTTATGGTAATTTTGTAGGCAGAGTCATCAGAAAGATCCTGAAAGGTAAGCTTAAGTGATGTGGTTGCTTTCTTATTTATCTCGTTTGTTGAGTTAGATAAAAGATTGAGATTAAGTCGATTACCAAGTTCTAAAGCTGATTGATAGGCACTTGTTATTATTTCCAGATTTTCAAACGCTACATTAATCGGCGAACACAGGTTACAAACTCCTGCACTTGGATTCCATGAGTAAGGGTGTGGCACCAATCTAAAAGATTCATAATTTAATTTATCTCCCGAAAAATTGGGAATTGGCGCCACGGAGGAGATTCTTTCTAGATCTAAATCTATCATTTCAAGATTGATCAGATCTCCATTATCTTTTTTTAAAAAACAGCCTTGGGGTGACCATCGATGATTCATAGGCTTGTGCCTAGACTCCTCATAGGCATATTTAAAACTCCACTGTTCACCAGGCTTTAAAATCAACTCTTCAGAATGGCATAACTCTGTATAACCACCTGAACTTTTGACGACACTACAATTTTCAATCGCTTTTGAAGGTGCAAGTAAGCTAAAACAAAACCTAAAATTCTCTATCGAGTTATCAGAATTATTGCTCAAGCTTGAACAAAAGTAATTGTCTGCATTGATTGATGTAGTCATCACAAAACCAGTTGTATTCATCGTTATTTATCTTTCTCAAAATAGACTCATTGCAGCGTCTAATTAGCACTTAGTCTAGTAAAAATTGGTAATATAATGGTATTATATAACAGGTACTAAATAAAAAGCAAATAAGATTTATTGATTAGTATTTAATTAATCTCATAAAGATCATTTAATCCAATACATATGATTATTATATGGGTAATAAAGGCTTTTAAATATTTTATATTCTTGTTATTGACTTTCTTTAGAATATTAGAATATAATAATACCAATTAAATACCAATTTAACTAAAAATGCTGTTAATTTATTTAACAGCTTAATTCAATCATATGGTGAGTGCTGACAATTTAATTAACTTCTTAAGACCATCTGGTGATAGTTCTGAATCTCTATACAAACAATTATCTCGCTCACTAAATAGTGCCATTCAAGAGGGAATTTTAAAGCCTGGTGATGCGCTTATGCCAGAGAGGGATTTAGCTTCTAATTTAAAAATGTCTCGCATCACTGTCCGTAAGGCGATAGATCAGCTTGTAGAAATCGGAATGCTTATTAAGAGACAAGGTGCTGGAACAGTTGTATCTGAAAATGTTGACCTTGTTCTTCACAAAAACCTCTCCTCTTTAAATAGTTTTACCGCTGATATGAAGAAAAGAGGCCTTGAGTCCTACTCAAGAATTACTCTTAGAGAGGAAGGCAAAGCTACCGCGAAGGAAGCGTTGATAATGAACTTAAATGAAGATGACTTTGTGCATAGACTCAATCGAGTTCGATACCTAGTTAATGAGCCACTTCTTTATGAAATAGCTGTCATACCTGCGTCAATCATTTCAATAACCTCTGCCATTGACAATTCTTTATATGAACTTCTTGAATCCAAAAAAATGAACCCAGTCACTGCAAAACAAAATATTCACGCGATTATTGCAGATGATAATTTAGCTGACAAGCTTGAAGTCAATCCAGGAAGTGCTATTTTATTTGTTGAAAGAAGGGGAAAAGATGCCAATGGTCGAGTGGTCGAATATACCCAATCCTACTATCGTGGTGATCGCTATGATTATGTGGTCGAATTAGGATGAAACAAGCAATCACAGGGTCAAAGCTTTTCAACGGTAAAATGTTTATCGAGCATAAGGCACTTCTCATTGATGATCAGCATATTGCTGGAATTGTAAATGAAGATGCTATACCCACTGACTACCAAGTCCAAAAACTAGATGGGGGCATCTTGTCACCTGGTTTTATTGATCTTCAAGTTAATGGAGGAGGTGGAAAGTTATTTAATAACTCTCCAGATAAGGAAAGCCTTAATACAATAATATCCGCTCATCAATATTTTGGCACTACAAGTATTATGCCAACAGTCATCAGTGACTCGTTAAATATTTTGCAAAAATGCACTGATATTATATCTAACGAGATTAATAATAATCACTCACTACTTGGCATTCACATCGAGGGGCCATTTTTCAATGTAAAGTATAGAGGGGTTCACCAAAAGCAATATATTAATACCATTAATGCTTCCTATTTAAATCTATTTGAGACACTGAATAAGTTTCCAGTCATGCTTACGCTTGCTCCCGAATGTATATCGATCAAGCAGCTTAAACATCTTAAGTCTTTAGGTTTTAAAATTCTGGCAGGTCACACCGATGCAAACTATGATCAGCTCGAAGAAGCCGTTAAATATGGCTTAGATGGTTTCACTCATCTCTTTAATGCAATGGGCCAAATTTCAGCACGGGAACCAGGTGTTGTTGGATCTGCATTAGATTTTGATGAAACATCCGCAAGTATCATTGTTGATTTACACCATGTTCACCCTTCATTAATAAATCTCTCGTTCAAACAAAAGCCAAAAGGAAAGCTCTTTTTTGTATCGGATTCTATGGCAACGATTAATCATGGAGAGCCCTCATTTGAGCTTTATGATGAAGTGGTTAGTGAGTCTAATGGACGCATTATTAACTCTGAAGGTAAACTTGCAGGCTCATCCATTACTCAAATTGATGCCATTAAAAATGCTTATCAAAAATGTAGCATTCCTCTTGAAAACGCAATCTCTATGGCAACACTTTATCCAGCAGAATATTTAGGCGTATCTGACTATATTGGTCAGTTAAAAAAAGGGTACCGAGCAGATCTTGCTCATTTTGACTCAAACTTTCATGTGCAAAATGTTTGGCTCGCAGGAAAGCAAATCAAAGAGGATGCCCAATGAGAGTAGTAATACTTCCAACTGAAAAAGAGGCAAGTGATTTTGCAGCCGACTTTATTGAAAAATTTATAACTGAAAAACATGATTCAGTTCTTGGGCTGGCCACAGGAAGTTCAGTTTTATTAACCTATGATGCAATTATTGAAAAATATAATGCAGGGAATCTAAGTTTTAAAAATGTCATTTCTTTCAACTTAGATGAGTATGTCGGCTTAGAGCCTAATCATAAGCAAAGCTACAGGCATTACATGAGCGAAAAACTGTTCAGTCATATTGATATTAATGAAAATAATATTCATATACCTGATTGCCTAGATGGAGATTTTGAAACGACATGCGAAAATTATGAGTCCAAAATAAAAAGTCATGGCGGTATTGATCTCCAGCTTTTAGGGGTTGGGTCTAACGGCCATATTGGATTCAATGAACCAACCTCAAGCCTTAACTCTAGGACTAGAGTAAAAACACTCACTAAAAATACAATTGCAAATAATGCGCGCTTCTTTGATGATTCAGAGCCGCAGCCTTCCATTGCAATTACGATGGGGATAGGAACTATTATGGATGCAAAAAATATATTACTGCTTGGACTTGGTCAGCATAAGAGTAAAGCAGTCGCTGATCTAGTTGAAGGCCCATTATCATCTTTTTGCCCAGGCAGTGTTCTTCAATATCATGAAAACGCTATCATCGTTCTCGATCAGCAAGCTGCATCAAGTCTTAAACTCTATGATTATTACATTCATAGTGAAAAAATGAATGTAGAATATATGGCATAAACAAAGTTCTTTTTAGGTTATGGAGGAGCATCAAGTGAGTCTAATTTTTAAACAATTATTTGAAAGGGAGAGTTGTACCTATACCTATCTTATTGCAGATAGTGTGAGCAAAGAAGCTGCCATTATTGATGCTGTAGATATTATGATTGAGAGGGATACTGCCTTATTGAAAGAACTAGAACTTGATCTAAAGTTCATTATTGAGACGCATATTCATGCCGATCATATAACCAGCGCTTGCCCCCTTAAAAAATACTATCCCAATGCAAGAATCGTATTAGGAATGGAAAATATTGATGCAGAAGCCTGCGCAGATATTATGGTAAGTGAAGGACATCTTCTTCCAATTGGAGCTTATGTAATAAAGGCAATCGAAACACCTGGACACACTATAGGCTGCATGTCATATATTGTAGAAGATAAAGTTTTAACAGGGGATGCACTATTTATAAGAAGTACAGGGCGCTGTGATTTTCAAGGTGGCTCAGCAGAAACGCTGTATGAATCTATTCATAAACTCTACAGACTAGATGACAACACTGAAGTCTATCCAGCTCATGACTATAACGGCCTATCTGTGAGCACAATCGGTGAAGAGAAAAAGTTTAATACGATGATCAAAGACTCTTATGATCAAGATAGATTTATACAAAATGTAAATAATTTAGATCTATCACTTCCAAAAAAGATCAAAGTAGCTGTACCAGCAAATCAGAGCTGTGGACTTGTCCCAGAAGAGGTTTTAGTCTAGAAAAAACTTTTTTTTTCCGTTTTAATGAGTGGAAGCTCCTGCCTTGAAAATGTTTGCTTAAGAACAACAGTAGACTCAATGCTAGAAACACAACGTAAATTTCCAAAAGATTGCTTAATAAAACTCTCATAACTTAATAGGTCATTAGATATGATCTTAAGCAGATAATCATGAGAACCTGAAATAACAGAGCACTCAAGCACTTCAGGAAAATCTTTTACAGCGCCTTCAAACATATCAGCATTATCGTTAGAGTTTTCAGTGAGCCTTACAAAAACATAAACAATAGCATTAAAGCCTAAACTATCTGCACTTAAATTAGCACTATAGCCACTGATTACCCCAGAATTTTCAAGTTTTTTGACTCGCCTGAGGCAGGGCGTGTCAGACATATTGAGTTTAATAGCTAACTCTGAAATTGGAATTCTTCCATTCTTCTGTAGTATTGATAAGATGTGTAAGTCTTTAGAGTCCATAGCAAGATTTATTATTAATTTAATATAAATTAACTATATTCTATATTATTATTAATTATATTAGTGTATTAATTCAATTTGATAAGTTTTTATAGTTAATTTTAGTGGGTTTAATTTCTACTCTGATGATAATATAAGCTTTTTTTTATATATATAGAAATTACTCATGACACCTAATTCTCTTACCTTTGACCACTGGATTAGAAATCGCTTTGTTGAGCTCAATACAGAGCTAGAGTTAATCTATAAAAATCAAAATGAACGCATTAATGTGAATCAAGTGGGTGATCAAATAAAAAAAACACTTGAAGATGAAGGACGTGATCTCATCAAACAACTTCTATCGGAGGGTAATACAGATGAAGGCTTTGATAATGCTTTTGACCTTTTAGGAAATGTTGGGCTTTACATGGCGGCATGTCGAAGACATGAAATAACTGACCCATCTAAAGACTCATCATCGCCCCTGAAAGAAGCGTCTGGGCTTGCAATGAATATTGGTGCATCCATAGGTGTGGTGCCTCGCTTTGCAACAGCTCATCTATCAACTCACAACAAAGCTGTCGATGGAGTCTACAAGAGCTTTACGAGTTTGCCTGCTGAAAAACTCTTCCTTGATTACAATACAAAAGCAATTCTTGCTTATAAAAGAGCTGCAGATGCCCTCCTTAAACTTCACTCACTTGGCATCTCGCATCCAATGTGCCAGGAACTGCTCCAAGTTGTAAAAGTATCCCTTAACGATGTCATTCAATCCAATCAATTTCTCTTTGACCAGTTAAGTGTTGATGATTTTTTCTTCAGCGTAAGGCCCTACTACAAGCCCTATCATGTTGGATTTCAAGTATATCGGGGAGCTAATGCTGGAGATTTTGCAGGAATCAATGTCATTGATATTCTACTGGGACTATGTTTAGCAAAAGAGCCTGCTTACTCCCAAATGCTTGTTGATAAGTTTATGTATATGATGCCTGAAGACCAGGGTATTTTAAGGGACTGTATGAGAAGAACAAGCTTTATGGATGACTTCTTAAATGCTACTGATAGTGACGCAAAATGGTATCAGGATAATCTTACTTTATTCTTAGACATTTGTGAGCTACATGGTGAAGCTGCAACGCAGCATCATAATCAACTCGTCGAAAAGTATATCGCAACACCTTCTAATTCTTTAAAGGAGACTCAGCTCGATAACATTACAGCGAGTGGTCCTCCTCTCGAGGTCTTAATAAGTGCACTCGAGAAACTAAGAGATCGAAGAGCTGCAGCAGATCGAAATGATATACCCACCCGATTTAAAGATATTGAAACTCTTAAAAATAGATTGAAAAAGCATTCAACTCAAAACAAGAATTACAAAAAAGACTTTATATTAACAAACGCTAATTACCTTCTTAATCACTCAGTTGGAAGGCCACTCAAGGACACTGAAACGATTTTTACTAATCATTTTTTTGAACCTTGGTCCAGCTCTCTCGATGAGCCATGGAATCAATGGCTCCCAGTCATTGATCACTTTACAAATGAATTAGCTCATCTATTCAATGCTAAAAAAGAGGAGTTCTGTCCGCAGATTAACCTCTCTTCAGGGCTCACTAAAATATTACAGTCCTTCGAAGAAAATCAAAACAAAAAAATGGTTGTTTTGATGAGTGAGGTCGATTTCCCGGGCATGGGGTTCGTCTTACAAAAAGCATTACCTAATCATTCTGAAATTAGGTTCATACCTTCTAAGGAGGATGTGACTGATTACACTGTTTGGGAAAAATATCTGACAGATGAAATTGATATGGTCTTTATCAGTCATGCTTATTCAAATACTGGTCAGCTCTCCCCGATAGATAAAGTGCTCTCTCTTGCTAGATCCAAAAATATATTATCAATACTTGATGTAGCGCAATCAGTTGGCATTGTTCCTATTGATCTGGAGGCTTTAGAGCCTGACTTTATGATTGGATCATCGGTAAAGTGGCTTTGCGGCGGACCTGGGTCAGCATACTTGTGGGTCAACTCTAAACGTCTACCTTATTGTAAGCCTAAAGATGTGGGCTGGTTTAGTCATGAAAATCCATTTGAATTTGATATTCATGATTTTAGATATAAGGACACTGCCATGAGGTTTTGGGGAGGAACGCCATCGATTGCTCCTTACGTCATTGCAGCGCATAGCATCAATTATTTCAATCAGATAGGAATCAAAAAAATTCGGCAGCATAATCAAATGCTCATTGAAAAAGTGTCAGGAGAGTTTGATGATGAATTTGTATCTCCAAGAGAGGAGGTTAAGAGAGGTGGAACCATGATCCTTGATTTTAAAAATAATCAAGAAAGGATCTTAAGCCATCTTAAAGAAAATAACATTAGTGTTGATGTTCGCAGTCAAGGGATTCGAATCTCGCCTCACATTTATAATGATGAGGAAGATATGAGTCATCTCATTGAAGTAATTAAAACAACAAAGTATTAAAAAGACTTAATCGAACCTCATTCCTTATTAAAATAGATAGCTATGGATATTACAACTCCCGCACTTCTCTTTCCTGCAATCTCTTTATTATTTGTAGCCTATACAAACCGCCTTCACTCACTGAGCGTCTTGATTAGAGCAATGACAACTGAAGGAAGTGATGAGTCCAAGACGAAGCATGCAGATGAGCAACTGAATATTCTTGAAAAGCGTGTGATCTATATTAGAAGGATGCAGGTTTTTGGCGTAATGAGTTTTATTTTTAACTTGATGACCATTATTTTGGTCTACTTAAAATATTACATACTCGCCAACTACATTTTTGGTTTTGGCCTACTGATGCTCTCTGGCTCTTTATTTTTTGCGCTTCTTGAAACTATAATCTCAACAAAGGCGCTCGACATTCATCTGAAGAATTATAAATCCTAGGTTTTATCGCCCATATTGTCAGCGATTAAACATACCATCTCAAACATGATTGAATTTGCTACATGTGAGGTAATCTGGTTAGGTGAGTCTACTGTTGGCATGAGACAAACTACGTCACCCCCAATAATATTTTTACCACGAAGCCCTTGAAGCATCTTGAGGACATCTGGCATTTTAAAGCCTTCGATAGCAGGCTCGAGGTTGGACACTCCAGGAGCTACTGTCACATCTAAACAGTCTAAATCAAATGTGATATAGATAGGCGCATCACCAACACGCTCTTGAATCATTTCGATGCACTTATCAACACCAAATTCATCATAGTTATCCTTGGTAATAATCTCATAGCCGAGCTCATAACTCGAGTCCAACCAGTCAAGCGTTCTCGTGTTTCCCCTGATTCCAACTTGGATACTTTTTGACGCATCTACAAACCCATCTCTAACCAAATAGCTCGCCCAGTGTGCTGCGGATTTGACTGCACCTAAAAAATGATCAAGCTGGTGAAAGGCATCTGTGTGGGCATCGAAATGAACTAAAACGGCCTTCTTCCCATTGGTCAGTTTGGATTTTGGACCAGCAATAGCCTGCAAGATCCCGCCTGTAATTGAATGGTCTCCGCCAATTGAAACTGGGCGAACGCCTGACTCAGCAAGCACTTCATAAAACTCAGTTATTCTCTCAATGCACTGCTCGTTATTATTAGCTTCTGGAAGCGGAACATCACCAAAATCTCTAATTTCACACATCTCCCATGGAGAGATGCCAAACTTCAAATGACCCCTTCTACCCTGTGCTGAAATGTTTCTTACCGCTCTTGGACCTAAGTGCTGATCACGCTGAGTCGTTCCATTCCCTGTGCTATGAGGCACTCCAACAAGTGCAATATCACAGCCTTCGGGCTCAGGCTTATGTGGACAACGAAAAAGTGTTGGAACGCCCCACCAATATAGGCCATTCATCATGGCTGAGTTGTCTCGTGTTTTCTTATCCATTTACTTTATCAAAAATTACTCAAATTTTTCGCTAACCTTAACTAGAATAGCTTCTTTGTATGGCACCTTTAACTCCTGTGATGCCCACGCAGCAAAACCTAAATCAACTTGCTGCTCCCATGTTTCAATAGGATTTTTAAAGATTGTAACAGAGGATTCTGTTGGCGCTGATAAAAATAACGCCATCTCTTCTGCTTCCTCCATTTGATTATCTTGAGAGACATATTCACTAATGTTGATAAATTTTGCAACATCAGTCATCCAGTAAATACATCCTCTATACTCTTCGGCAAGATTGATTCCTTTAATATAATCTTGAGTCAAGCCTGTAATTGCCTCAGTTTGAGCAGCAGTGATTTGCCCATTTGTCATCTCAGTATCAGTTCCATCAATTTGGTGATAGGCGTAGATTCTATTCATCAGCGCCTCTCCTGCAGTGAGGCCAGACATCTCAGGTCTAGTCAGCTCAATATAAATAAGAGCAGAGCACCTGATTGCTCTATCTGCGACTTCTTTATCCGCATGGGCTGGCATTACAAAACCAATTAAAAGTGTGAAAGCAATGAGTAGATTCTTCATATTGTTTAATAGAAATTTGATAAATAAGCGATAAAGTATAACCAAAATAAACATCTAAATCACATCTAAATCACATCTTTAGAATGGGTTAATTGCTAAAATTGAGAATTTAATTAAATAACAACTATTTATGTCAAACAAACACCTCATATTTGGAGCAACTGGTGCCATAGGCTCGAGCCTTGCACAACAACTTAAGAAGTCTGGGCAGGATGCACATCTCGTTGCCAGACATGAAGATGAGCTCAAATCTCTCGCAGAGAATCTGGGTTTTACCTTCACAGTTGCTGATGTTCTGGAGGATGGCTTTATAGATAAAATCAAATCTGATACGGCAGACTTTAATATCAGTGGTCTTGCTTACTGTATCGGCTCGATTGACTTAAAACCCCTCAAGAGAGTAACTGAATCTGACTTACATCAGTGTATGAAACTAAATCTTTACTCAGCGATCGAGGCAATCAAAGGTTTTCAAGATGATCTAAAAAAGAATCATGGGTCGATTGTGCTGTTCTCGTCTGTGGCTGCGCAAAAAGGCTTCACAAATCATACAATTATTGCATCTGCCAAAGCTGCTGTTGAGGGCTTAACGGTGACCCTTGCTGCGGAGTTTGCCCCAAGTATTCGCGTCAACTGCATAGCGCCAAGTCTGACTGATTCAAAGATTTCTCAGTCGATGCTTAAAAGTGAAGTCGTAGCAGAAGCACTTGCTAAAGCCCATCCACTTAAAAGGCTAGGCGAAGGAAAAGACTCGGCCTCTCTTGCTGGTTTTCTTCTAGGTGAAGGAAGCTCTTGGGTGACAGGTCAAATAATTGGAGTTGATGGGGGTCGCTCTAGACTTTCTTAGTCTAAAGCAACCCGCGTGAAAGAGATAATAGAATTTAATTAATTTGTAACAGTCAAGTAAATTCTGGGCGCACCCGAACCCATAAGGAGTATGTCGTTATCATCTCCATCACTAAACTCAAGGGAATTTGCCGCTGTTGCTTTAATGCTCATATCAAAAGTGGAATTTTCTGTTACAACATAAGGAGTCGACAGGGCTGTTGTCCAAGCAATTTTGGCTGCATTCGCACAAGTTGTTGCAAATGCATCAGCGGTTGTCAGCAGGCTAACGGTTGGTATTCCACGAGTCGACCCAGTGCCCTCAATAGCAAAGGTTGATTTATCACCATTAGCAGCCAAGGCAGAACAATTTTCCTCACTAAACTTGGTTAAAAGCTCGTACGTAGTAACAACGGTACCTTCAGCGGTACCGCAGTCCATTGTTTTAACGCCTCCTGCCAAAGAGAGACCATGTGCTGTAGTAAATGCAGCATCATTAGTGCCATCCGGATAACTAGAAGCACGCCCACCAGCATTACTCGTCCAGCAATAAGTTCCGCCGTTGCCATCACCAGACGACCCATCAACATCGTTACTAAATCTTCCTGACCATTTCATGCCGAGCTTAGTGCTTAACTGAACATACAAGTATGGGTAGGTTCCTGGCTCAATATAGAATTCTGGTATAGGTAGCGTTGCACTAACACCAGCCTGAATATCCACCCCAACACCCGCAGCTTGCTCAAAGAACATCTGACAGCTTGATAGATCATTCAAATCAGGATCTTTTGTGCAAAGACCAAATTTATAAATATTTAATTTGTAGATATCAGGGGTAATGGTACAGTCCGTCTTTGCTGTATTTGCAGCAACTTCTTCATCAGCAGTATCATCCTTAACAGGGGTTTGTGAGTCTCCACTGACGGTAACAATAGCTCCGTCACCATTAACAACACATAGTGCACTGGCACTATTTGAAAATACTATTGCCGCTAAAAATAAGGTGGCTAATAAAATGATTTTATTTAAGTTTAATGTTTTCATATTAGATTCCAGTTACGGTTAATGTGCCAGACTTTTTCTTGACAAGCTGATTTTCCCGCTTAACAAGGTCATACCTTTCAGCACCAAGCTTCTTAAACTCGTAAGCCTTATCAGACAAAGTAAAGAGGGTTGGTCTTACGTGTTTTTCTTGACCAAAGGCCCATGTATAGTTAAGAGAAATGGAATCAATATCTTTCTTCGCGGCATCCTTATAATCAGTTCGAACATAACTCAAAGATAAGTTATCAGATAAGCTTCCACCTAAAGAGTACTTTCTCATCTTTTGATCTTTCAGGCCATCGATACCATCCCACTGCACTGCATTCATTCCAAACATCATGCCGGGAAGGTAAGGAAGCGCAACCTTGAAGCCCATGTCCCTTCCATCAAGGACCTTTGAGTCAGTTCCGCTCTTGTCCTTTATATACCCAGTAGTTCCGTTATATATATTGACTCTGGACTCTAAGACTGAACTTACTACTTCAAATCCTACGCCGTTTCGTTTGTGATCATCTGGAAACTCGTGATCATAAAATGCATTTACGCCTGTCATCCAGGTTTCATCAGCATTCAGTCTTCTGTAACCAAAACCTAGGTTTAAAGTAGTCCTTTTATCGTATCTATTAAGATTTATTTGGTTAAAAAGAAAAGAGTTAGGATTATCGCCGAAGGCTTTTAAAACACCTATATCAACAGTCGAATTGCCCTCCTTTAAATTAGTACTGACCTCTACCGTGTCAAAATTAGGACTCAGAATTGCTCCAATACCAGAAGAGATAAAAGATCCAGTTGAACTGGTCATTCTGCTCATTAATGAGGACTTAATCTGCTCAGAATCATCCGCGTTAACCGTCAAGGAAAATCCTAGTGACATTGTCAAGATAGAGCTAAGTAAAACCTTAGATACCTTATTAATTGGTGTTTTCATAAAAGAAAGACCTAACATTAAAAGGAGTTATTATATAACAAGACATATATATATGATAGATACTAAAAAAGCTGATTTTTTTAGCCAATCTAACTGAGTTTAGAAATCTTCTCAAATAATTCTTTTGAAATAGTAATACTCTGAGAGCTTTCACGAAGTTTTCTCTTTTCTAAACGTTTATTACCAGGAAGTCTCGTTGATGGCTGCTCAAGAATTGAAGAGACCATCGTCTCTGTTCTCTCAGAGAATTGATCACCTGCAAAAAAACTAGGATCAATTGCTATGATGAGCTGACCAACTCCAGGCGCATCTCCTTCATCATTTAAAAATGAGCTTGCCTCAAAACCAAAATTTGAACCCGTTAGACCTGCGGCTAATATTTCTACCATGAGCGCAAGAGCACTGCCTTTGGCGTCTCCTATTGGAAGCATTGCACCTTCCAAGGCCTTCTTTGGATCAGTCGTGGGCTTGCCTTCACTATCAATCGCCCAGCCCTCTGGAATCTTTTCATCCTGCTGGTTCGCGACCATGACCTTACCGCGAGCAACTTTACTCAAACTCATATCGATAACGAGTGGCGCCTCATCTTCACGTGGCGTTGAGAATGCTATTGGATTGGTTCCAAATAGAGCTTTAGTGCCTCCCCAAGGCGGAATCGCTTTGGGCGTATTTCCAAACATTAGACCGATTAGTCCATTATTGGCTAAAATCTCTACATGTCTTCCAGCCTGACCAAAGTGATGGGAACGCGTTATACTTGCAGCAGCGATTCCAAAGTTTTTACAGGTAGCTGTTATCTCTTTTAATGCTAACGAAATGGCAGGGTAGGCAAAGCCATTTTTAGCGTCAATCCTTATGACGCTGCCCTTTGAACTCATGATTGATGGCGCCTCAGCTCCCTTAACCTTGCCTGCAGTCAGCTGTTCAACATAAGAGGGTACTCGTGAAAGCCCATGGCCCGCCTGTCCATCAAACTCAGCACTGATTAATGCATCAGCCACCTCTTTGGCATTATCTTCTGAAGTATTATTATTAACTAGAGCGTTGAATGCTATATCCCACGCCTCTTTTTCAGAAATTTGCAAAGTTTTTATCATAATAGTTCCTATAAATTTAGAAAGTAAATTATAGTTATCTTAAGACAAATTAAGTATATTTATTTCAGATGATCAAGCTATCATTAAAAACAAGAGTGAGTTTTTACCTGAGTGGTGGCTGGCTTCTTTTTTCATTTTTCATAGCGACCACCTACTCCAAACTCAATAACCAAATCATTGTGGGTTGGTTCGACTTATACAATGTCTACTGGCATATATTTTTTATCGTTGGCACTCCAGTTTGGCTATACTGGTTCGCAATAAAGCCTTATCAATTGATAAAAAACATTCGACAAAAAAACTAATGAAAATAAATATCGGAATTTTTCAATATGAAATGCAGGATGAGATTCCTCTTGAAAAGATAGGCAGACTTGAAACCCAATTAAATAATAATCCCCAATTAGATTTGGTCGTCTGTCCTGAGTTATTTATATCCGGTTATGGAAGTTTTGAAAAAATACGACAATATAGTGAAACCAGTGATGGTAAATATGCCAATAGAATATCATCCCTAGCAATAGAAACTAATACTGCAATTATTTATGGTTACCCAGAGATAAGTGATGATAGGCTTTTCAATTCAGCTCAACTTTTTGATTCTAAAGGCCTATCAATGGCCAATCACCGCAAAAAAATGTTGCCACCAACTGCCAATGAATCAAAAATATTTACACCTGGTCAGGATAGCTCTATCGTCTCAATCAATGGCATCAAAATAGCAATCATTATATGTTACGAGTTAGAGTTTCCAGAGCTCATAAGAGATTTAGCACTACAAGATGTTCAGTTAATCATTTGCCCAACTGGGCAGTCATCAAATTGGCCAGCAGCTGCACTTCATAACTGCCGAACAAGAGCATTCGAGAATGGCATATTCGTAGTATATGCAAACTCAACCGGCAAGCTGCATAATATTAACTTCATGGGTGAGAGTAAGATTATTGGTCCAGATGGGATAGATCTTGTTAATGCGGAACAGGGGGAAAAACTGATTTGCGCTGAGATTGATACCGATGATATTTTATTAGTGCGCGAAAAATTACCTTATCTAGATGATTCAAGAAAACTCTATTAATTTAAACTTTGGAATATAAATATAAGATTAAACCTATTTCACTCACATGAAGAGTTGTCTAGGCCCCATGGGGTTTTAGTATTACAAAAAATTGTGCCATTAAGGATTGCTCCTCTTAGATTTGCATTGGTCAGGTTTGCACCGGTAAGATTAGCTAGCGTTAAATCAGCCTTGCTTAAATCTGCTTGTCTCAGGTCAGCTCCAATCAACCAGGCCTCCTTAAGCGTTACGCCAAAAAGATTGGCTGCAAAAAATGAAGTATTCTCTAAATTAGCCCCTTCAAAGTTAGATCCAAATAAGCTTGATCCTTCAAAGTTTGCGCCACTTAAGTTTGCGCCACTGAGTTTAGCTTCAATAAAGTTTGCACCACTTAGGTTGGCGCCTGAGAGGTTGGCGCGAATAAAATTGGTGGAGCGTAAGTCACAGCCCTTACATTGATTCAGTTGATTTAATATATCAGTATTAAAACCAACATCTTGCCAGTCATCAGCTCCATCTGCATTAGCAGAACTAGCAATAGTCATAGAAAGAAAGAAAAAGAGTAGAAAATTTTTCACAATGTCTTATATTTGTAGAATTTAATTATTTATTATAGAATACCATAGGAACATAAAAAGTTTTTTTGACATATAGGAGAAGCACAATGGCTAATTTAGTAAGAAAATCTTTTGACAATCCAGATGATTCCGTAACGCCTGATAAAACTAGCGTAGCAACATTAGAGTTTGGCTCAGTAAAAGCAAATAGAATTACACTGCAACCAGGATGGATGTGGTCGGAATGCATTAAGCCTCATGTTGGGGGTGAGAGTTGCCAGGCAGGACATCTAGGAACATGCATCCAAGGCACCATGCGCGTCACTCATGATGACGGTACAGAGATGATTGTAAAAGCTGGTGATGCATACTCTATATCTCCAGGGCATGATGGTGAAATAATCAGTGATGAACCATTTATTGGCTATGAGTTCAATAACCAGGGCAAGTCATTCGCAGTTTGGGATAGCTAAAAAATATTTCATTGAAGAAGCTCTATCTATTGGAGCTTCTTAAGACCAAAACACCCTTAAAGAAACTTCTCTATGTTTTAGAGGCAGTTTTTTTCCCGATACAATTTTTTATATGAAGACTGAGATTGACCTGAATACGAATACAAATGCATCTCTTGATAGTGTCATTGAGAGGCTTAATGAGGCATCAAAAAAAACATTTGAAAAATCGACTCCAATTCCATCTGCTGTTAATCATTCAGTTCAATTTTATAACCATGAACAAGAGAGAATTTTTAATCAGGAATGGATCTGTATTGGTCGCTGCGATGAGATTTCATCGTCTGGAGACTTCATTACTCATGAGATAGCAGGAACTCCAGTTCTGGTTGTTCGCCAAGATTCTGGAGATATTATGGGCTTTGTGAATGCCTGTGCTCACCGATTTACCTGTCTCGTTCAAGAAAGATCAGGTCATGCGTTTGCATTTACCTGTCCAAATCATGCGTGGACCTATGGAATTGATGGCCAATTAAATCATGCGCCATTTATGGATAGCAAGCCAGGCTTTAATCTGAAAAAAAATAAATTAGAACTGCTCCATACAGAGACTTGGGAGGGTTTTATATATATAACCTTGTCACAAAAGCCTAGAAAAAGTATTGCAAAATCACTTGGAAAATTGTCAGAAAATATTGTGGGTCAATATGATATGTCAAGTTACAAGTCAGTCATAAGAGAAACTATGAGTTGGGACGCTAACTGGAAAAACTTAATTGAAAACTTTACTGAAAGTTATCACGTCCCAATTGCCCATCAAAAAACATTCGCAAACCACAAAAAACAAATTAAAGATTACGAGTGTGGTGAGGATAGCGATCATTACTGTTATCACTTCGCCCCTCAAGAATCCGACAAAGGTTCAGGAGCAGCCCATCCAAATAATACAAAACTTAAAGGCAAGTGGAGACGCACAATGGTTGATTTCTGCATTTTTCCCAACCATTTAGTCACGCTCATGCCAGATTATTTATGGTGGGTTTCCGTTATGCCATCCGGGGTTGGCAAGTTCCAAGCAACTTGGGGCGTTGCAGTTCCGCCTGAAATTCTAGACGAAATCCCAAAAGATAGTTATGATAACTGGCTTACAGAAATGATCAACTATATGGGTGATGCCAATGAAGAGGACCGCGCTCTTGTTGAGGGTCTTTTCCGAGGGAGTGCCTCTACTAGATTACCTAAAGGCACACTTCACCCCATTGAAAAAAATCTATGGCAATTCATGAGGTACTTATCAAAAATGACTGGCTAAATTTTGTCAGGGACATGATAGTTATACTCTCCAGAAGCAGACTCTTCATAAGAGTAAGTCATTTTTTTCCACTCCTGAACTTTAGGTTTTTGACTGATCTCATTATATAAATGAGTAAGCCTTTCAAAAGACTTAGGTAAATCTGTTGGTATATCGTCAAGAACACCCTGAGCAATCCAGCCGAGCAAACTCCAAACTGCAATATCAGCAATCGTCATCTCATCTCCAACGAACCAACCTGAATTATTTGCCTCTAAGATCTCCTCTAAATAACCAAAGTATTTTGGCAAGGCTTCATTACTCAACTCAGCCCGCATTTGTTTCTTGATCATAGGGTTATCTTCACGCATAGAAGGATTTATCATTTCATTGATATCTGTTACTGTATCAATTATTTGATCAACCTTACCAGCCTCAATGATGTTCTCAGAATACATTCCACTTAGCTTTCCACAGATTCGAGCAATCCCTCCTGATTGAGCAATACTATGGCCATCAACTACTAGAACTGGTAGTTGTCTAAATGGAATTGAAGTTTCATCTTTTAATTTACCATTTGACTTCAAATACCTAAGATCTTCATCCGTGATTCTGAAATCTTCGAACTCGATGTTTGACATAAATAATGGCAATCTAGCAACTTCTGCACGCCAAAAGGGCTGGTTAAAATATATGAGTTTTATTTCCAATGTAATCGCTCCCGTATTATTAAATTTATAGTTAATAATACTATCAACTTATTGACATGTATGTAGAGATATTTATAAAAGTAGATCAAAATAAACCATATTAATATCATGTATTTTTTATTTAGTTCTTTGTTGGTATAATCCGAATTTGTAGAAAAAGGGGCTACAAGAAAATTTAAATTTTTATCTTTTTAGTTAAGGAGTTAATATGGAAGGCATGTTACAAGCTGGAGATTTTGTTGGCGTCTCATTTTGGTTAGTATCTGTTGCTATGGTTGCTGCGACAGTGTTCTTTTTTTATGAAGGAATGTCAGTAAAAAAAGAGTGGAAACTTTCAATGACAATTGCAGGACTAGTGACACTAGTTGCAGCAATTCACTACTACTATATGAGAGACTATTGGGTTGCTTCAGTAATTGCTGGCTCTCCAGATTCTCCTATAGTTTATAGATATATTGACTGGTTAATCACTGTACCTTTATTAATGATTGAATTCTTCATTATTCTTAAAGCAGTTGGTGCCAGCATCTCAACAAACTCTTTCTGGAGACTGTTAGTTGGTACTCTGGTTATGCTTATCGGTGGATTTGCAGGTGAGGCAATGTTGATCTCAGCTTCCCTAGGATTTATTATAGGAATGGTAGGTTGGGCAATCATCATCTGGGAAATCTTCGGTGGTGAAGCAAGTAAGGCTGCAGATGCTAATGCAGGGGTTAAATCTGCTTTCAACGCACTAAGACTAATTGTTTTAGTTGGTTGGGCAATCTACCCTCTAGGATATATCTTTGGATATATGATGGGTAGTGTTGACTCAGGCTCACTAAACATTATTTACAACCTTGCAGATTTTGTTAATAAGATTCTGTTTGGGTTAATTATATGGAATGTAGCTGTAAGAGAGTCTAGCGACGCTTAACACTCTTTGCTCGGTTAAAGCCCTCTTATTAGAGGGCTTTTTTTTACTCAAAAGAAAATTAAGTCCCTCCATAATTCTAGAATAGAGATCACTATGAAGCCTGAAAAGATTTGTAAGACTTGTGGTAAGCCTTTTACCTGGAGAAAGAAATGGCGAAAGGACTGGGATAATGTTCTGTATTGCAGTGAGAGGTGTAGACGAAATAAAACATAATAGTCACACAACTTCAAATAAAAAGGCCCTAATCATTAGGGCCTTTTTATTGTTAACTCTTTAAATTTTATCTAGATTTCCAGAAAAACAAAATTGCAAAAATTACATCAGGACCTAAATTTCCAATGAGGTTCGCACCGTCAGAAGGAAACATACCTGTCATCATCTGGTAACCACTTAAAATCAAATATACTACATGCCATAGAGCGAAGAACATACCGACTGACTTTAAGTTATCGCTAGCCCAATTTGGCATCTGCCAACTGATATAAGCAATAGCAATGACCATTAATGACATACCCTGCATCATATTTGCTGCAAGCGCATTTTCACCAACATTGAATCCTGACATCAAAGAAGCTGGCGATAATAACATCCCAAAACCAAAGATTGCCATCAAGGCAGCTTGAAGTCTAAAAACTAAAGATAAACTCATAATAACCCCTTATTATTAAAAGAAATTTTAATATACCATAAACTTTTAGTTCATATTATGGGTGGATAAAAAAATCTTAAAATTAAGTTCATTATGATATCTAAATTTAGTATACTAATTTGTAAGGCAGGGTATAAATTTAAAAATTACTTTCTCCTAAAGCAATTATTAAATATCTTCTTTTTTAGAAATAAACCCTGCCTTATAATGTCGATCTAATCAAGATCAAGATAGGAACTTAGTAAGGACATCAAAATTTACAGCAAGCTTTCAAAGCCGACGCGTCTTACTAGCTTTGGTGTGAGAGTTCTTGCTGTAGGTCTTTCATGCCAATCTCACCTTGGCATTGGAGTTTAAATTTTATCTAACTCATTAATGTTATATAGCTCTTCTGCAACCTTACTATATTTTTCATAGGTACTATCCATAGCTTTCTCAAGCCACTTCTTTGCCTCTTGCATATCCTGATTGACACCTATCCCCCCTATGTATGAAGCGCCGATTGAGAATTGCGCAGGTGCGTAACCAAGGTTGGCAGATTTGAGCCACCACTCGAAGGCAGATTCATCGCTCTGAACAACCCACATACCTTCCTTCATGTACATCGTACCAAACTCGAACATTGCCTTGGGGTGGCCTCTTGTTGCGAGCTGGCTGATTTTATATAGCTCTTTTGCAGATTTCTCATACTCACCTGCTTGGTCATATGCAAGAGCTCTTTTGAGGTCTGCGTTAACATTAAAAGATAGAATTACCAATGGTACAAATAATAGATTTAATATTTTCATGAGAAACATGATAGTGGTCAGACATGAAGATTAAATGTAGATTCAGAGTTCTTTAGATAAAGATATTTATACCATCTGAAGCACTAACCACAGGCCCCATCAAGGCGACTTCGAATAATAATCTCTTTGGCTACTAAAACTCAAAGATTAAAACACCTTATCTAGTGTTATTGATTTCTCAGCGCCAATGGTATTAATCTTTAGCCTTGCTCCAGAGCGTGATGAATATATTGCTCTCTTTCCTCTAAGCATTCTATTCCATTTTTTTAGTCTAATGAATCTTTCACTGTCTATTGAAATAGATATATCAGATTTTTTAAATGCAACACCCTTATTACAAATAATATCTCTTACTCTTATCTCGGAAATTACTTTTGCAGGCAAGGGTGGATCTATTGCAAAGGTACAAATCTGGTCATCACTTAGCTCAATTAAATCTAAGGAAGCAAAAGTACCTTTTACAGCGAATGAAAGAAAAACAATAAGCAACAATTTATACACAGGCCAATTATATTTCAATTAGAACTATTTCTAATTTATTTTGTAAATAAAAAATAAATGTAATATTTATTTAACATAAAGTATATTATATATTACATAGTGTATGGTATACTTTACATTAATTAATAACACTTCGCATAATGAATATCAAAATTAGAAATACTTTGGCAGAGATAATTGGCGCATTAATTGCGATGACTTGGATGTGGCTTCATTTAACCGAGGCCTCAATAATGACAATAGAGTCGGTCTCTAAAGTCCTAGCTCAGGGAATTGGAATTAGCATTATTCTAATTATTATCCTTCATATCGTTTTCAATATACTATCATCAATCATCTCAGGTCAATACGAAAAAGATATTGATGATGAAAGGGATAAAATTTATGAACTCTATGCCTTACAGCTAAGCAGTGTTATATTTGGAATCTCGATTGTAACAATACTTGTCTTATTGGGTTGGTTTAATCTTTCTATCAATACAGGCCTTATTGTTATTACTTTTGCAGGCTTTATAGGAAGTATTATTAGTCTTTTCTTAAAAATTTACCTCTACAGATAGTAATGATTAAGAAAAAGATTCACATAGAAAATGCCGTCAGAAAGCTCAGGTTTTATAGTAATGAAATGACGCAGCAGAGACTTGCAGAACTAGTTGGCGTCTCAAGACAGACAATCGTTGCTATTGAAAAGTATAAGTACACGCCCTCATTAGATCTAGCATTTAAGATTGCGCTGGCATTTGATAGGGAGATACAAGAAGTTTTTTTTATAAACTAATAATTATAACTAGGAGAAAGTAATGGAAATATCTCAACTAGAGCCACAAATAAAAGATACTCAAGACGAACTGATAATGCATCAACAAAAGACTCAAAAGTTTAAAGAGTACGTGCAAGGTCTTTTCATCGATGTCTATACGCAGGATGAATTTACTAGGAGGGTTGATGCAATTTTTAATGAAACCTTTAAGAGAGATGAAAAATGACAAATGAAAAAAATCAGTTGATCGAGCAACTCAGCAGTATTGACAATAATCTAGAAAAACTCCAAAAAAACTCAAATAGAATCAGTGATAATATGGGCCTTATATGGTTAATACTTGTGGGTTATATTGTCTACATAGAATTTTTTAAATAACGCATTATTTTTTTCATAGAGGAAGCATGCAAGGGTATCCCGTAAATTTAAAAATTGATTATCCTGAATCATCAGATCGCTTAACTGCCGTCTTTAGACTGATTCTTGTCATTCCGATTATCATTATCCTAGCCCTGATTTCAACCTATGCTGAAGCCTTATCCTTTGCGATTGCGATGATGATTCTCTTTAAAGAAAAATACCCGAAGTGGTGGTTTGACTGGAACATTGGCATCACTAAATTTGCATACAGAATCGTGGCTTATGTTTTCCTCATGAGAGATGAGTACCCTTCTACGGATGATGATCAATCAGTCCACCTAACTATCCCCTACCCCGATGTTAAACAAGATCTAAAGAGATGGATGCCACTCGTTAAATGGATCCTCGCAATCCCTCATATCATTGTGCTAATCGTTATTTTTATTGGTGTTGTACTAGGCACAATTT
The DNA here is from genome assembly GCF_059512465.1 of Candidatus Pseudothioglobus sp. uisw_142. Taxonomy (NCBI): domain Bacteria; kingdom Pseudomonadati; phylum Pseudomonadota; class Gammaproteobacteria; family Pseudothioglobaceae (SeqCode); genus Pseudothioglobus (SeqCode); species Candidatus Pseudothioglobus sp. uisw_142. The sequence goes on along the minus strand of NZ_CM183452.1, from coordinate 81,676 downwards.
TTGCTTTAATCGCTATCTTATTTACAGGTAAATATCCAATAGCCATATTTAGATTTAATGAAGGTTTTCTAAGATGGTCATTAAGGGTTAGCGCATTTGCACTGCTTCTGACGACAGATCAATACCCGCCATTTAGGTTTAGCGAGTAAACCTTTGAAGTTACCCTAATATGAGTAAGACTTATCTTTATCGTTTGTCGTCACTGGAATTAAAGAAGTATCTGGTGAAGGAAAAGTTGTCCCAACTCCTGAAGTAACTAATTTATCATCTGTCAAAGAAGAAACCTCAACACCTCCATAACAAATGATCTCTCTCTTAAGAACTTCTGTCTGAATATATTCAGGAGTTGCCGCCGACTCCATCCATCCATCCACAAAGGTCATCATTGGACCACTCATCCAAAAGATTTCCATATGAAGAGCTTGCAAAACTCAGAGTAAAGAAAATTAAGTATCTCTTCATAATAAATAAGTTTATAAAAAAACATCAAAAATATGCTGTTTTCTATGAGAATCAATGTAAATTATGTATTTTTTTAATGAAAGACATAGTTTTCAATAGATTGGAATAGATGCTCGACATTACTCGTAAAAAATATAGCGGTGAAATGAAATTTACTGTTACCCGCGCCTTTACTCATAAGACTGTTGCTGAGCTCAGAGAAGAGCTACTTCGCGTCAAAAACATTGTGGATTACTGGGAAGAAAAATCGAATAAAAGAGCATTTGGTAAAATACAAACTGACAGTATTTCCTTTGAAAAATGGAGAGAAATATATGCGAGTTTTGGCTGGATAGAACTTGAAGATTACAGGTGTTTCTACAATCCAAATAGCGTCAGTATCGATGAAGAAATGATTACAGCACTTCCTTCCTTAGAGGGTAATAGTGACAATGAGCAGAGTGGCACTTGGGCCTCTTATGAACTGGATAAATCATATTCATCATTTTGGAAAGTATGGAATAAATACTATCAGAAATGGCATTTTAGACTCAACAAACTTGAGATGGCACGCTTTGATATGAGAAGAGTTTCACAGACTCAAACAACCAGAATTGAGGAGGCTCTTTTTGTTCTTCTAGGCCTTAGTCCATCCGTTCAAGGTACCGAGGGTTTTGAAAACTTTAGTCTGAGTGAGAGACTATTTGAAACTGACAGTAGTGAATATCAAGACTACCAGGGTAATAAACTAGTTATAAACAGTAACCTCTATTCAAATGATGATTATGGACATCTTGAATGGTATCTGAAACAAAAAAAGGAGTATGTTCTCATTGAAAGGCTTGCAACAAGAGGTCAGCCATCTGACTTTAGTGACAGACTCTCATCTGCTAAATTTAATGAGTGGGCATACAAAAATAACTATATTGAGGACAGGGTTCCTATGATCAGAAATACTGGTGAAAGTCCATTTGGTGAGGGTTTTGCATTCAGTCTTTTCAGTGGGTTAGTGGAAGTTGGCTACCTCAAGGGATCTTTTGATTGTATGTGGAATCTCGCAGATGGCATGTCATGGATGTCACTCCACTACCTAGCTAATGAGATTGTGAACAGAAAACTCATTCAAACCAATAGTCCTTTTGAACATATTAAAAAATATATACACTACGCATCAACCTATCCACTTGAAGATCAATTTTTTAAGCCAGCAATTGATAAATTTAGTGAAACGGATGATGAAAAAATCTTTAAACAAGAATGTGATTTAATAAACTCAGCTCTAGATCATATTGAGCCAAATAAAACAATTAATTATGGGAGATAAATGAAAATACTAAAAGTTTTGGATGCCGAATTAGTCCTCGTTGACCTTGAGGTCAATCTAGGAGATAAAAAACAAAATAGTCCGACTCTGTGTGCAAGGTTCAAAGACAAAGTTATTCCCTTAAACACCCCGGATGGGAGACCTATTCTGATGAATGAGGATAATGCAATATGATCGATACGAATGAGTTAATTGAGATGGCCTGGAGTGATGATGTCACATTTTCAGACATAGAGAGGGATCTTGGAATCAAGGAACCCGAAGTTAAGCGCATCATGCAAGCAAATCTAAAATCAAGCTCCTATAAGCTTTGGCGAAAAAGAGTTCGCTGGATCAAGGAAAAACAAAAGAAATCAAAAAAAATTTAAACCTTAGCTTATAGATCATAATTAGCCTTATTAAGAGAAGTCTTTGAGAATGCTTACTATGGGAAAAATACAACTGATTACCTAACCTTTAATGATGTTGAAAGTTTCTCCTCAGGCTAAACTGATAAATTAAAAATAGAAGCTGACCTCAGAGACAGAGACATCAGACTTAAAATCTCGCCCATAAGCAACGATTCCAAAGTCTCTTATGTCATTAATGTCCAGCTTGGAGGTCTTTGAGGTTGAACGCTTAAATGCACTAAACGGCATCTCTACTTGACTCCAATCAGGACCCGCCTCAAAAGTATGATAATAGTAATCACTTGGCCTCCAAGTGAAATAAGTGCGGATCATAACGTGGTAGGTCTCTCCGTTACCGCGAACATTTAATCGAACCCCTTGAAGCTCTTGACCCCCTTTATTAGCATCATGAATTAGCTGAAACATCTTTGGCTTTTTAAATAGAGAGACAGCAGAACGTAACTGAATGAACCCCCCATTGTTCCTTGTGCTCACATCACCAGTGAGCCTTGCAAATGAGGTATCTCCATCTTTTTCCAAGTAAACATTGCCCTCAGAAACGCCCCCCATGACGCGATCACTAACGTACTTCCAGTCGCTAACTGCACCCTCCTGAATTGGAAACACAAGATCATTCTGTGCTAGAGAAACAGTCGCTATAAAAGACAGCAAAATGAATGCTGTAAATTGTTTCACAGTATTTACCACCAGCCTAATGCTCTTCCATTTCCTGCAATAATGAGAACGCAGGTGACTATATGAAGCACAATCCAAAATGTTCTAAAAGCCAGTGCCTTTTTTACATCTGTCTGCGTAATGGGTAAAAACTCAGGTTTATCCTCATCGTTGACACCAATTGGCATCCCAACTGTCCTTGCCCAAACTTTTAAAAATCGTCTCTGACCACTCATACTATTATTGAATCTAATGTTTAATTTGAAAAGAGTAAATAATTATTCTACAGATAGAATTAAAGCGTTATCTTGTAGTTAAATATAAACCTGAGACCGCTTGATTTCTTTTTCTCTTTAATTACAGGTGATGGAAAGACTGTACCATGCTCGTTATATGTTGGAGTTTCTAGTGCATATTGACTTGATTTCAGATTGACATAACAAATCACCTCTCTCAAATCGATCTCTTGAGAAATAGGATCAGGAATGGACACAGAATCGACCCATCTGCATAGGTCTTCAGAAGTCCAATCACTTAAGTCGTTTGCTAAAGAAGTATTCAGAAAACCTAATGAGAAAACCAATAAAATAATTTTTTTCATTATTATATTATAAGGAATCAATAAATAAGAAAAGTGAAGATTAAGAGTTCTTTAGATAAATCCTTCAAGACTACTTAGCGCTCTTCCATGTGCCGCCATATTTATAAGAGTCTTCGTACTTAGCCTTTATTTTCTCAAGGCACCATCCACAAAGAAATAACCACGCTCTCTGCTGATATTTACAATGATACAGCGTGTTTTTCTCTTTGCTACAATTAAAGCACTCTTTAGTTCTAACTCTCATTCAAATTTGATTGGCAACTTATGGATAGTGTATATTGTCTCATAAATAGATAATGGGCTAATATTAACATAACCATCATTTTAAAAATATGACTACAACAATTCAAAGCTCAAGGAACAAAAATATTCTCTATTTTGCATTAGGCTCTACTTTAGCATTCATGCTCTATATCACATTTGTCTTAACTCCTGCTGGAGCCTGTTTCAAGCTGGATAGTGGCTCAAATTCATTGGGCCTTTCTTTTTCTTACACAAAGGATATGGTTCTGAGCTTCTTTGAATCAAGATCTCAAGAGCAGCTTCTTTGCTATAGCCAATTTCTTAAAACTTGGGATGCAATATTTGCAATTATTTATACACTGATGTACGCATCATGGATTGTGTGGCTCTTTAGTAATAAGAAATGGTTAGCATCAATTCCTATTCTTGGAATGATCTCTGACTGGTCTGAGAATTATATTGAATTAATAATGATTAAAACCTATTCAAATTCGGGTGCTATAAATGAAACGATAGTCTCTCTTGGCTCTGGAGTAAATTCATTTAAATGGATCTTATCAAGCCTAACTTATTTGATAATTCTCATTGGAATAATTATTGCAATCAAAAACTTTATTACTAGGCCTAAATAGTATTTAGTTATTACTATATAAAGCTATTTAATAACTTATGAAAAAGACTCTAAGATCGATTGAAAAAGGCATGAAGTATTTCATACTTGAAAAAACCTTTGCCTCAAGAAAAAAGTTTATAACAAAAATGACTCCAATCGATGAAGTTAAAGATCTGATTAAACAACTTTATCCTGTAGTTTGCAAAAAAGGGCTTATAAGGTTTGGCCCAGAAGGTGATGGTGGATATCTCATACCAGATGATCTTGAGGGCATTGAGGCATGTTTTTCTCCTGGAGTTTCAACTGCTTCAGGATTTGAAAAAGATTGTGCAAATCAAAATATGAAAGTTTTTTTGGCAGATGCTTCTGTTAGCGCCCCAGCTCAAAAGCATGATTTATTTGACTTTATCCCTATGTTTGTTGGATCAATAAATAATGATAATTATTTAACATTAGATAAATGGGTAAATTCCAAATTACCAAATAGTAATAGCGATCTTTTATTGCAAATGGATATCGAAGGCTCAGAATATGAGGTTTTTCATTCACTATCAGAAGACACTATCAGAAGATTTAGGATCATGGTAATTGAATTTCATGGCTTAGATGAAATATGGAACTACTCATATTTTAAAATTATCAGTAGAGTTTTCAAAAAAATTCTCCAATCTCATAATTGTGTTCATATTCATCCAAATAATATAGCAAACAAAAGCAAATTAAATGGTGTTGAAACTATTCAAGCAATGGAATTTACTTTTTATAGAAATGACCTTTCAATTGAAGCTGCATATCAAACATCCTTTCCACATTCATTAGATAGCGATAATAACCCAAAACAATCTAGCGTCGCATTGCCAACATCTTGGTATAAAAATAGTTAATTGATTAATTTCAAGCTATTCCGCTTCTATTAGCTTCGGGCGGGTCAAACTGTTATATATAGCAATCAACTTGACCAAGAGCCTAATGAAAGACTATGTATTGAAGAGGTATTTTTTAAAATTTTAATATATATTAAATGTACCCTTATAAACAGGGCACATTTAAAAAAAATTTACAATTTAGACGTCCAATAGTCTTAAAGCACCATTTAGTAAGTCTTCTGACATACCATGGTCACCAGAGTCATGCGCTTTGACACCTTGCTCATGAAGCATAAGAGCAAAACTAATTAAAGTTGCGTGCTTTGTTTGGTCTAGTGTTGCAATTTTATCTTCAACTTCTGATTTGAGCATTGGACATGCCCCAGCAAAAACCATAGAAGGTAAAAGTAAAATCATAAAAGTAATAGAGAGTAATTTTTTCATTTCGTCATTCCTAAGTTAATATAAGAAAGTGAAGTTTAGAATAACTTCAAGTCTATCAAGTGAAGTTTAGACGTTCTTTACAAAAAGATTTCGTGAAGTTAGTTTTGAACCAAAGTCCAAATTTCATTTGATGTTTACTGTTTTTTTAAAGACTTAAGTTCAAACCTCTTATATTATTTTATTGGCATACCATTCAGAAAAAGTTGCAACATTTGCCTCCATTAATGTCGAGAATTGCCCCTGAAGCGAAGTGGACTTATTGAGGCCCTTCTGTTGATTTTCAAGTGCGACAATATCTTCGTCTAACGCATCATCAAGTCGCTGATAATATGACTGGGACTTTTCTTTAAAACCAGGAAGTGTTGTTGTATTTTTTGGAAAACAAATACTTTGTCTAATACGACAACTCATTGAAGTAATTGGGCTTGCTTCATAGACCCAAATTGCTTCTTGACTTGCTGCAAAAGTCATATTTGGAAAGATCCAACTGTACCTTGCTCCAAGGCTCCAGGGGGCCTCCAAATTTTCCATTATCGGTAAAGCGTTAATTTGATCCACCTCTAGTAGTGCCCCTGTGCCCGTGGTAAATCCAAATTGACTTGCAAAATCTCCCGTTGTTTTATCTGCTTCTTCAGGCTTGTTATAAAGATTATCGATGCTAGTTGGATGTACATTATTCAAATGATAGTATTCATTAAAGACATCTAAAAATGCTTTCCAATTACACTGAACTTCAAAAGTTGCACGTCTAGTTGTAACCAATTCATTCATAGACCAAGGCTGATGTAATTCAGAAAAATTACCAAGCTGATTAGATAAATCTGTTGGCTTATTTCCCAGAAAAACAAATAGGAATCCCTGCAATTCTTTTAATTTGTACTCAATTAAAGAATACTCTTCAAAATCAAAACTGGGATTTTCTGCCATTGTTTTAGCGTGCATTAAATTACCATCTAGTGAGTAAGTCCACCCATGAAAAGGGCAGCTGATAGCTTGACATTGGCCAGTTCCATCTAATAGTTTTGCGCCTCTATGGCGGCAAGTATTTGCATAAAGCCTCAATTCTTTGTCTTGATTACGTATCAAAACTAAGGCTTGACCACAAAGCTCAAATACCTCATATTCTCCTGGGTTTTCTAGCCTATCGGACCTGCCCAACCCAAGCCATTGATTAGAAAAAATACGCTCTTGCTCTTGGGTCAAAATTGAGTCCTCCCAGTAGCATTCGTAAGGCAGACTTCGTCTTTGAGGAGGTGGCAACTTACAAAGCTTTATACGTTCAAGTAGTTTTTTCATACTTGGATTTTAAGTCAAATAGAACTAAAGTCCAAATTTTGTTTGATGTGTGAGGTAGGTGTATATAAAATTACTTTGTATAAAAAGTATGCTTTTTTATACTTTTTTGGAGGGGATGGTTAGTTAAGATTTTATGTTTTTCAAGAAAAAGATTAGGTAAATAGTTAACATGGAACTGGGTAGGTAAGAGAGCCGAGCTTGTATTTTGTATTTGGCTTAAAACAGGTAACTTTGTTTGGCCCATCTGACCAATAAAGGTGGGGGTTTACTCCTTTATTCCCATCTTTTAGGAAATATGCCCATCCCCAATAGAACCCTTTGTTATAGAGGTCTCGATAGTTACGACCTATCTGAAAATGAAGATGACGAAGTCCAGCTATACAGTCAAATATATCTTGATTGTCTCCTAAACTTCCAATAGGTTGACCTCGTGTTACCTGTTCATTAGCAGTCACAAGCATCTCACCTAAATGACCATAGAGTGCTATAATTTTTTTACCATCAAGTCCTTTACCATGGTCTATAGCTATTGTTGGGCCCCAACATTTTTCCACTGTGGCTTCTAGCACCTTACCATCTGAAGCAGCTAAAATTAACTGTCCCTTATTTCCTATGATATCTATACCCTGATGAATCTGGTCTCGCATTCTTCCCTTTCCATCAAGAGTATCACGGAAATCTGACACAATTAAAGGTGCTCCTGGTGGATATATTATTGTAAAACCTTGAGTAGAATAAAAGAATAGTACTAACAGCAGTAGAAGTTTTTTCATACTAGGATTGTATATCAACTTGAACTAAAGTCCAAATCCTCTCTGATGTGTGAGGGAGGGTGTATATATCTATCTCCGATGTCGAGAGGGGCTCCCCCCGTACCTTCAAAGTCTGTATATATATGCGAGGGATGGTAGATTTTTCTACTGATTTGGAATATATAGAATATTTTCCTAGTTAAATCAATGATTTATATGGATTTACTTAATAATTAGTTATTATATAAATAATTACTGATGTAACCCCAGTGTAGCCCCAAGCATTATTTTGATTTAAGTGAAATGGCGTAAAGCCTTATGGGATATGGTGGTTATGGGTGGACTTGAACCACCGACCCCAGCATTATGAATGCTGTGCTCTAACCAGCTGAGCTACATAACCAAAAAGAGCGCCTATTATCGAAATTTTTACCTCAAAAGTCAAGCTAAATAACATATTTGAGCAATAATATTATCATTCCAATAGTCTCAACTTCATTTAGCTATAAAATTTAAGTTTTAATAATAGTAATTCTTAACTATATGGCCGGTAAAGTTCTTAAAGTAGCGCTTACTGGAGGCATTGCCTCAGGAAAAAGCTTGGTGAGCGACTTGCTTGCAATACATGGCTGCCATATTATTGATCTAGATGTAATATCTCGTGAAGTTGTATTACCAGGAACTGAGGGGCTTAATGAGCTAGTAAAATTCTTTGGCGATTCGATCCTTTTAAGTGACGGATCACTTGATCGAAAAAATCTTCGGGATGTTCTTTATAAAAAGGGACGAAATAGGGCTAAGATTGAGCAAATATTACACCCCAAAATACTTCAAAAAATGAAGTCTTCGATGGAGATTTTCAAAGAAGGTGTTATGGTTGTAGTCATCCCTCTCTTGGTTGAAAAAGAATTATGGGGTCCATTTGATAGAGCTATCGTTGTCGATTGTGATGTTGATATACAGATAAATCGTCTAACTGCTAGGGAGAATATTGATAGTGCAAAAGCACAGACCATGCTATTAGCCCAGGCTAGTAGGGAGCAGCGAGTCCAACTAGGTGACCATCTGCCTACTGACATTATTGATAATAACTCAAAGATCAGTGATCTTAAAGATAGCATAGAAAGTCTTAGTCAAAAACTGTTTGCTATAGTTTAATTCTCTACTAAAAAGAATTACTCATTTCGAATGAGCGGATAAACCTTGGGGTTAAATATACTTCGATTAGCCAGAAGGATTAGTATAAATGATGTCAATGCAGTTGATAATAATATCCAAAGGGTCAGCCCAAAATCAAATTGCCAAGTCAGCTGCAAAGCATTCTCTACAACTAAGTAAGAACTTATAACTGCAACAGAGGTAGCAAAAAATATTAAAGTGCCATAGATGACAGCAAATTCCATTGTCATTGCCTTTAGGATTGTTGGAAAGTCTACCCCCAATATTTTGTAGATCAAATTGTTATAGCGCCTGAATGTTGTTTGCACCAAAACTGCACTCACAATAACAATTAACCCAATAACAATAACTATGAGTGATATTGCAGTCACTGCTATGAATATTTTATTTAACACATCACTAACTTGTGATAGGATTCTATCAATCTTTATAGCAGATACATTTGGAAATTTTTCAACAACCATTGCCAAAACATCACCAGATGGCAACTCGGTCTTTAATGTTCCAACAAACTCATGAGGAAGTTTGTTTGCAAAAGCTTTATTGATGATGATGGCAAAATTAATGGATATGTCCCGATAATCAACCTCTCTAAAGTTCTTTATAGTGCCAGTCACATCTCGACCTAGTATATTGAGTACTATCTCGTCATTAATATTCATCCCAAGGTCATATGCAGCCCGACTGTCCATTGATATAAACATCTCGCTCTCATTCCCTGGCTCCCACCACTCTCCCTCAACAATAGGATTGTCTGGCTTTGGCTTTTCAGACCAAGAAATTCTCCTATCACCCCTAACAACCCAAGCGGACCTGTTACTCCTAGAAACAATCTCCTCAATAGGTATATCATTTAATGAGATAAATGATGCGCTCGCCATTGGACTAAATTCAAGCTCTGCATTTGGGTCAACTCCTTCAATAAATGACTGGAGATCCCCTTGAATATCTTTATCAATGCTCACAAAAAATAAGTCTGGTGCCATAGATGGAATGCTATCTGAAATTTCTTTTTTTAAGTTGTTAGCAACAAAACTTAAGGTTAATAATAGAGTTAACCCTATTCCTAAAGAGATTGTCATAATTGGTGCTAGTGATTTTTTAGCAACAATATTTCTATAGGCTATCCTATAGCTGTTATTTGAAAATTTATGAAAGCGCTTAATAAATATCATTAATAATTTTGATACGCCATAAAAAATCAGCATGGTTGTAAAAAAAGCTACGAAGTAAAAAACTGTATAAAGCTTCTGGTCAGTTTGATTAACAAAATAGGTAGTTAAAATAACTACCAAAACACCTAATAAGAGAATATTTTTAACTGAGAAATTTAAGCTTACAGGATTAAAAGAATTCCGAAATAATGAGGCCGCCTTAATTTCACTAATGGAATACAGCGAGGGAATAGAGAAAATTAATACAACCAAGAGTCCAATGAATAGGATGTTAAGATATCCAACTAAGCTAAAGGTTGGCTGCAGATCAATACCAAGAGACTTGGGCAAAAGCTCGTTCGCCAACAATGGACTAAAGACTCCCAGTAAGTAGGCAACAATCGAGGTCGATAATAGAATCAATATGATTTCATAAAAATACATTGTTTGAATAAAACTTGACGGAAATCCAATCGATTTTTTGACCGCTATGCTAGTATTATTTTGATTTACGAATGATAAGAGTGTATTACTAATGCCAATACCTGCAATCACCATTGCGCTTACAGAGACCAAGTTTAAAAAGTTTGAAAAGTTGTCTATCACACTGCTAAGTCGACGTCCACTCTGCCCAGGAAGTCGAGTTTTGATTGTATCGTCATAGGCAATAATGGAGTTAACTATGGTTTCTGGTTCTTGGGTCTGACTTGAATTATTAAATTTAATTCTATACTTATGGTCAAGAAAACTACCTCCTGAGCTAAGCCCAAATTGCTCATAACTATCCATACTGATAATCGCAAATTCTCCAAAAACAGCACTTTCTGCTAGGTCTGGTACTGAGGAGACAAGTCCAGCAACTTCAAATTTTTGACCCATTATTGTTAAGTCGTCACCTGGGCCAACATTTAGAAGGTTTTGGATGCTTTCATTGATTAGAACATGTGGCTTTAGTGAAGAAGAGAAAATGATATTAGCCATCTCCTCAGGAATAGTTTCAATCTCGCCATAAAGTGGGTAGTTATTGTCAACTGCCCTTAGCTCAGTAAATACTGGAGACTCGCCCTCCTTTGAAAGCATCGTTGCAAACTCAATAGCGGCACTTACTTTACCAAGAGCATTAAACTGATCAATAACCTTAGGAGGCAACGGTTCAATATCACTGTCAATCTGTATATCACCCCCCAAAAGCTCCTTAGCGTTGCTTGCTATTTCAGTATTTAAGGCCTCCTTAACTGAAAAAGTTAATGAAAGCAGCAGTAAACTAACAAAAAGAGTTGAGGTAATAACCCATAATTTTTTATAGCTTCTTGAGAAGTCTCTGAGAGCGTACTTATTGATTAATTTGAATTGCTGAATATCAAACAATCTGACCATCCTTAATTTCAATGATGCGGTCACATCGATTCGCTATTGAGTTGTCATGTGTGACCATGACTAATGAGGTTTGGCTTTTTTTTGTATAGTCAAAGAGTAAATCCATCATGCTATCCGAGTTCACTGTATCAAGATTACCAGTAGGCTCATCCGCTAGAATAATTTTTGGTTTATTAATTAAAGCTCTGGCAATGGCGACTCTTTGTTGTTCGCCACCAGAGAGCTCACTAGGGAGATGATGCAGTCTATGGGACAGTCCAAATTCTCCAAGCAGTGTCTCTGCATTTTTTTCAAGATTATATTGTTGATTAGCTTCAAGAGATAATAGGACATTCTCAACAGCTGTCAGATTTGGAATTAAATAGAAGGACTGAAATACAATACCAATATTTTTTCTTCGAACCTCTGATAATTCACTTTCCTTCAGTCCAACAATTTCCTGATTATTAATTTTAATTGACCCCTTGGAGGCAGTCTCTAGGCCTGAGGCAAGCATAATAATTGAAGTCTTTCCAGAGCCACTTGGCCCAACTATAGAAATAACCTCCTCACTATCTACTGAGAAATCAATCCCTTTTAAAACTTCTACAGCATCATCTTTTACGCCATAACTTAATGAAACATTATTGAACTGTATCGCTGCACTCATTATTCAATCTAATATAAAATTCAGCGCATGATTATCTCAAAAAAAAATAGCCTTAGATCAGTATTTATTGGATTACTGTTAATATTTTTTATATCAAATGTATATGCAGAAAATTCATTGAAAGTGATGCTCTATGGTGACAGCCTAATGGCTGGATATGGATTACCTCAAAATGAGAATTTAGCTTCCGAACTGACAAGAAATTTTAAAGAAAGTAATCCTTCGTTAACATTCATAAATGCTAGTATTTCTGGAAATACCTCTAAGAATGGCCTAGCAAGAGTTGACTGGTCCCTTGGTGATAAGCCAAATATAGTGATTTTATGTTTAGGCGCTAACGATATGTTGAGAGGCCTTAATCCAGCTCTCACTAATAATAACCTTGATGTAATAATTACTAAATTCAAAAAAAATAATGCCATTGTAATATTAGCTGGAATGCTTTCTCCTGAGAGCATGGGCCCAGATTATCAATCCGCATTTGATAGCATTTATCCAGAACTATCAAAAAAGCATAACCTAATCTTTATGCCTTTCTTGTTGGAAGGTGTTGCACTAGAAAAAGGTTTGTTGCTTTCTGATTATAAGCACCCGAATGTTAAGGGAGTTGAGATTATAGCCACTAACTTAAATCCTTACATTGTTGAAGCGATATCAAGACTGAAATAACAATATTACTTAATCAGTAAACGGTCAACTATACTACCGCCCTCAAGATGGGACTCAAGAATCTCGTCAATGTCCTCCTCGTCAATATACTGATACCAAACATTATCCGGATATACAACTACCACAGGACCATTTTCACACCGTCCAAGACAGCGTGACTCACTAACCCCAAAGCGTCCTTCACCTAGTGATGCATTGGCACGGCACTTATCCTTGGCATAACGATACATTTCTTTCGCACCACTCTGAGAGCAGCACTGCTTGCCATCGGTGCGAATGTTGTTGCAGAAAAAAATGTGTCGCTTGTAAAAATTATTCATAATGCTGAAGCTCTTTTATAACAATGTTTTTTATCAATGCCAGTAATCTTGGCTGCTAACTTAGCAGCCTTTGAGGCCCCCATTTCAGAACACAGGATAGGCAATATTTTATCGAGCTGACGCTCAGACTCAATTAAATCTATTTTATCAGCAGCAGAAATTAAAATCACAAATTCACCCTTTTGATGGCTAATATCTGCATCAAGATACTCAATTAAACTTGGCAATCTATCTGTCAGAATTGTTTCAAAAGATTTTGTCAACTCCTTTGCAAGACACACCTCACGACTCTCCCCAAAAACCACAAGCATATCCTCTAATGTGGATAAGATTCGCTTTGGTGACTCATAGAATATGATGGTTTCATCTAGGTTTATTTTTGTTTGAAGGAGCTTTAATCTAGCTACTGGCTTTGATGGAAGAAAGCCAAAAAATGTAAAGCTGTTACTGGCCAGTCCTGAAGAGGATAAAGCTGTTATGAGGGCACTTGGCCCAGGAATTGGAACTACCTTGATGCTAACTTTTTTAGCCTGTGTGACTAGATAATAACCAGGATCACTGATAAGCGGCGTTCCTGCATCACTAATCATTGCTATCGATTTTCCAGCAGCAATCTCATCAATGATTTTTTCAGTCTTTTTCTTCTCATTATGCTCATGAAATGCCTTCAAAGGGGTATCAATTTCATAGTGAGAAAATAGTTTTTTACTGTGCCGAGTGTCCTCAGCCAAAACGAGGTCTACACTTTTAAGGATATCAACTGCTCTAATGGTAATATCGCCTAGGTTTCCAATTGGGGTAGCGACAATATAAAGCTTTCCAGACATATGATGTTTTTTTAATAATTATTCTTTTAAGTATTATGCTTTATTAGTAATAACTAGAATTTAAATTTATCTCTCTCTTTGAGTGATAAAGCTATGAATCTGCTTTAAAATACATACCAAAGAATTTATTTCACTTTATCAATTAGGGAATAAGGAGCAACAATGAAAAAAATTATTATCTTGTGCACAATAATGATCACTTCTTCAATCTTAAGCTCATGTGCTCCTATAGTTCAGGGTGCTGCTGCTGTAACAACTGTTGCAACTATGTCTAATGATCGAAGGACAATGGGCGAGATACTAGATGACAAAACGCTTTTTATAGACTTAGGAAATATTGTTGCAAAAGACCCAATGCTGGAGGATGCACATATTAATTTTAATGTCTTCAATCAAGCAGTATTGATGACTGGAGAAGCCCCAGATGACAATGCAAAAGACTACCTTGAGAGCATTGTTAAAAGTAAATCTGCCAAAATAAGTCAACTCATGAATGAGGTTGAGGTTATGCCTAAAAGCAGCTATATTGATAGGGCTAAAGATGGTGTGATTACTGTACAAATTGAAACCCTTTTTCTTAATCAAGAGGTTTTTCACCCGAGTCATGTTTCAGTTCGTACAGAAAGAAAAGTAGTTTACTTAATGGGCTCTGTTACTAAAAGAGAGGCGGAGCATGCAACTAATATTGCCAGTAAAGCAAAGAATGTAAAGAAAGTTGTTAAGCTTTTTAATTATCTTTTAGTAAGGCCTGCTAAAGAAGTTGAAAAAGACAACAAGAAAAAAGAAGTGGCCATGAAAAGGGCTGAACTTGAAGATAAGTTGGCTGAACAAGAGTTAATACAAAACGAATTAACACAACAACTATTCGAACTAGGTTCTGATTAATTTTGTTATAGGGGAAAATGTAAATCGGTGTTGACCGTCTATAGGGCCGTGTTTCTCCAAAGCCTCCAAATGTTCTCTTGTACCATAACCTTTGTGCTTAGAAAACCCGTATTCAGGATAAACCTGATCGAGCTCATTCATTTGTCTATCTCTTGTCACCTTGGCAATGATTGAGGCCGCTGATATCACTGGCTCAATTAAATCACCCTTAATAATCGATTCACAATTTTCAACATCTGGACATCTGTTTCCGTCAACAAGGACTTTGAAACCTTGCACTTGGGCTTGACTTATGAGTTGATGCTGTAATGCATTAACTGCTCTTTTCATGGCCATCATAGTAGCCTGCAATATATTGATCTCATCTATCTCGATGCTGCTTGATTCAGCTGAAGCCCAATAACACTTTTTTGTAATTTGTTCATATAGGACTTCACGTTTTTTTTCAGACAGTTTCTTTGAATCAGTAAGGCCATCGATTTGGAATCTAGGAGGAAAAGCAACAGCGGCGGCCACGACACTTCCAACCAGCGGACCTCTTCCAGCCTCATCAACGCCAATGATAATCATAATGAACTCACTTATAGACCCTTAAATCCAATATCTGTGCGGTAATAACTCCCATCCCAGTTAACCATTTTGACCAGGTTGTATGCTTTTTCTTGAGCCTCTTCTAGATTCAATCCAAGAGATGTTGCACATAAAACGCGCCCGCCATTACTTAGAATATTACCATCCTCTAGCTTTGTACCGGCATGAAAAACTTTGGACTCAGATGAAGCTTCAGGTATGGTGATAACCTCATCCTTCTGATAAGAATTTGGATAACCATTAGCCGCCATCACAACCCCCAAAGCAGTTTTTTCATCCCAATCAGCCGACTCTAGTTCTAAATTACCTTGAGTTGCAGCCATACATAATTGCGCAAGATTAGTTTTCAGTCGCATCATGATTGGTTGGGTCTCTGGATCTCCAAACCGGCAGTTATACTCAAGTACTTTGACCTTTTCATTATGATCAATCATAAGTCCTGCATACAAAAAACCAGTGTAGGGCATACCCTCTTTTTTCATCGCGCTAACTGTTGGCTTGATAACATTTTCCATAACATCTTTAAATACCGACTCGCTTACAACTGGTGCAGGAGTAGGCGCCCATGCCTCCAGTATTAGGGCCTTTGTCGCCATTATCACGAGCTTTATGGTCTTGAGATGTTGCCATCGGAAGTATATTATTGCCATCCACCATAACAATAAAACTTGCCTCTTCGCCTCTTAAAAACTCCTCTACAACAACCCTTGATCCTGCCTCTCCAAATCGGTTACCATCAAGCATGTCGTTAATTGCATGAGTCGCTTCACTAAGTGTATTTGCAATAATGACGCCCTTACCAGCAGCTAATCCATCCGCCTTAATGACAATTGGTAAGCCCTTTTCTTTTACATACTCAATGGCTGGTAAAGTTTTAGTAAAAACCTCATAGTAAGCAGTAGGTATCTTATTTCTAGCTAAAAAATCCTTGCAAAATGCTTTAGAGCCTTCTAGCTGAGAGGCGAGCTTGGACGGACCAAATATTGGAAGGCCTTTATCTTGAAACTCATCAACAATCCCAATTACAAGTGGGGCCTCTGGTCCAACAATCGTAATATCGATCGACTCACTCTGTGCAAATTTAATGAGTCCTGAAATGTCTTCAGAGTCAATCTGAATATTGGAAATTTTATTTTCTAATGCTGAGCCTGCATTACCTGGAGCTACAAATACTTGCGCAACTTCATCAAATTGAGCACACTGCCAAGCTATCGCATGCTCTCTTCCTCCAGAGCCAATAATTAAAACTTTCATCTTGTTCATATTTTAATTCTAACTAATTTATAAAAAGCCTTTTTGGTAAAACCTCGGATAAGTCGTTGCTTTGACCAATTCCAATAAATTCTTTTTTCTCATCATAAAGCTTAACTTTTTGATCACTGTCTAAGCCCGTAAAAGTTATTTTTCTTCCAAACTTAATGTCAATTGACTGCTCCAAATTTAAATAAATACTATTTAAAGCTGGGAGCATTTTATCTGCTCCAATCAGAACAGGATCTAAATTAGATAAGTTATCTGCTTTGAGTGTCTCCAGCTCTTCAAACGTTTTTCCCTGGGCAATATCAAAGTGAGCAAACCCGATCCTCCTAAGCTCAATCACATAGCCGCCACAGCCTAATAATTTACCAATATCCTCGATTAGTGTTCTAATATAGGTGCCCTTTGAACATGACACTTCAAGAGTTAATATATCTGCATCAAAATCCTTAAAAAGGATTTCATGAATACTGACTTCTCTTGCTTCTCTTTCAACTTCGATACCCTTTCTAGCAAGTTTATATAGAGGTGTCCCTTCTCTCTTAAGAGCAGAGTACATTGGTGGTATTTGCTTTATGTTACCAATAAGATTGAGCAGTGTGCTTTTGATAGTGGTATCGTCAACATCTTTAATTGAGCCATACTCAGACAGCTCTCCCTCAGAGTCACCAGTGTTACTGACTTGACCTAATTTACCCCTAACAAAATAGCGCTTATCTCCATCGAGTAAAAACTGTGCAATCTTTGTTGCCTCGCCAAAACAAATCGGAAGAAGCCCGCTCGCCAACGGATCAAGGCTTCCAGTGTGGCCTGCTTTATTGGCATTAAATAGGTATTTCACATCTTGCAAGGCTGAATTAGAGCTACAACCACTCGCTTTATCTAAAAGCAAAACTCCGTTAATGTCTCTACCTTTTTTATTGCGTCTAGACACGATTCAATGATTTAAAGCTTATTTAGAAGGTCATCCATTCTAGCACCCGTATTTGGAGCAGTATCGTAAATAAAATTCAGCGATGGCGTATGCCTAAGGTCAAGTGCTTTGGATAGAGATGACCTAAAAAAACCACTAGCCTTGTTAAGTAGATGACTGACATCATTATGAGATTCATCATCAACAGAGAAAAAAACTTTAGCGCTTGTCAAGTCACGACTGACAATGACATCTGTAATAATCACATCTTTAAGTCTTGGATCTTTAGTCCCAGTTGACAGCAACAGAACGAGCTCACGCTTAATCAACTCATTAACCCTTTCCGCTCTAAAGCTAGCTTGCTGCGGCATTTACACTATACCTCTTAGAGTGAACGTGCTCGTTCAATTCGCTCGAAGACCTCTATCTGGTCGCCAGGCTGGACATCGGTATAGTTAAGGACACCAATACCGCACTCAGTTCCAGATTTCACCTCTTTTACATCATCTTTGAAGCGCCTTAGTGACTCTAGTTCGCCTTCATAAATCACGACACTCTCTCGTAAAACACGAATTGGACTATCTTTCCTTACTACGCCCTCTTCCACCATACAACCAGCAATATCACCAAACTTAGGCGATCTAAATACATCTTTCACGCCTGCTATTCCGATAATATTTTCGCTCAACTCTGGACTTAGCATTCCGCCCATAATTGCCTTAATGTCATCAATCAGGTTATAAATAATACTGTAATATTCGACCCTGACGCCCTCGGTATCTGCTGTTTTTCTGGCCACTGCGTCCGCTCTGACGTTAAAGCCAAGGACTATTGCTTCGGAGGCACTTGCTAATGAAATATCAGTGTTATTGATTGCACCAACACCTGAAGAGACAACCTTAACTTTAACTTCATCAGTTGAAAGCTCCTCTAAAGCTTCAACTAGAGCCTGGGCTGAACCCCTTACGTCTGATTTAATTAATACATTAACTGTAGAGACCTCTCCTTCTTCCATTTTTGAGAAGAAGTTATCCATTTTTTCAGCTTGCTGCTTCTGGAGTTTAGTCTCGCGATCCTTTGTTTTTCTGAACTCTGCAACTTCTCTAGCTTTTCTTTCACTTTCGACAACTAGAACCTCTGCACCAGAGTCTGGCACTCCCGAAAGACCTAAAATCTCAACGGGTGAAGATGGTCCCGCCTTATTAATCGGCTTACCATTATCATCAATAATTTGTTTGACCTTTCCGAACTCAAGGCCTGCAATAACGATATCACCTTTTTTAAGGGTACCCGACTGAATCAGAACAGTCGTTACTTTTCCTCGTCCCTTATCTAAACGGGCTTCTAGAACAACACCGCTGGCTGGCTTGTCAATAACTGCACTGATCTCAGACATTTCAGCTGTCAAGGTAATGCTCTCAAGAAGCTCATCAATACCTTCGCCTGTATGCGCCGAAACTCCAACCATTAAGACGTCACCGCCCCACTCATCTGCAATAACATCATGAGTGGATAAGACTTGTTTTATCTTATCAATATCAGAACCTTCTTTATCAATTTTATTAATAGCAACTATGATTGGCACATTTGAATCTTTCGCATGCTTGATAGACTCAATGGTCTGAGGCATAACGCCATCATCCGCGGCAACAACGAGAATAACAATATCAGTCGCAGATGCGCCTCTATGTCTCATCTTTGAAAACGCGGCGTGACCTGGAGTATCGATAAAAGTAATCAAACTCTCTTTTTGTTCAACTTGATAGGCGCCAATGTGCTGAGTAATACCGCCTGCCTCAACTGAAGTAACTTTGGACTTGCGAATGTAGTCAAGGAGTGATGTTTTTCCATGGTCAACATGGCCCATGATTGTAACAACAGGTGGCCTTGGAGCAGATTCTGAATCTGTGCTAGTTTCCTGGATAAGCGTATCTTCAACTGTTTCCTCACTACTTGCAATTGGAGTGTGTCCCATCTCTTCTACAACCAGCATTGCTGTATCTTGATCAATAACATCGTTAAGCGTTGCCATAACGCCCATCCCCATCATTACCTTTAAGACCTCTCCAGCCTTCGTTGTCATCTTAAGTGCTAGCTCAGATATTTTGATAGTCTCAGGGATTAAAACCTCATGTTTGATTGGCTCAACAGGTTTGTGAAAACCATGCTGCGCCTGCTCGTCCTGAACTTTTTGGGAAATCTGTGTTCTTTCTTTTTTCTTAAGCTTCCTATTAGGATTATGCTTTGCAACATGAAGCTCTTTACGCTTTGGTGCTGAATCTGATGCTGATCTATGCCTCTTTGGGCCCTTCTTTTTGTCTTGAGCTTTGTCAGCTTCAAGCTTTTCTTTATCTTTTTTCGCTTGCTGTTCCTTCTCAGTCAATTCTTTTTGAGTTTTTTGAGCCTGTATCTCTTCATTCATTACTTTTTGCTGACGCACCATATCATTTCGCTTTGCATCATGCTCCTCATCTTTTTGTTCAGCAAGCCTTCCTGCCTCCAAAGCCTCTTTAGCCTGTAATATTGCAGCATCATCCACCCCATTAGATTGAGCAGTTTGTGGCACTTCACGCTTCTTTTTAACCTGAATTTTAACGCCGCCTGTTGATGAGCTTGCAGCTGGCTTTGTAGTTTTTCTTGTAACCGAGATACTTGATTTTGTTGCTGAGCGTTTACTCAAACTTGACATTAAAATCTGTCTCTCTTCTGCAGAAATATTTGACTCTGCTGTCTTTCCAGAAATACCTGCACCTGACAAGATAGAAATAACTTGATCAGGTGACTTCTTGAGTAATTTTGATAAACTTTCTACAGTGTGTGCCATATTATATTTCTACCTATTTATTTCAGTTATTTGTACTAAATATCAATCCTGTCAATTAGTCAAACCAGCCTTCTTTTTCTCTGGCTGCCATGATAACAGCTGAAGCAGTATCATTTCCAATATCTTGAATGTCCAATAATTCGACGATTGAAAGTTCAGCTAACTCATCCACAGTGCTAATTTCAGCGTCTACTAGAGCTTGCGCTAATGCATCATCAACACCCTCAACGCCTAGTAAAACTTCTGATGCTTCTGCATCATTTAATGCCTTAACCAACTGGGCATCTTGGGCTCTTTCTTGAAGCTCATCAACCATCTCAGAATCGAATTCTTCAATCTTCGATAGAATTTCTGATTCCGCCTCAGCAATCTCATCAAGATTGGTGTAGCCTTCATCTATTAATACGCCTGCAACTTCAGCATCAACGCCTAGTTTTTCAGCAAGCTTCTCTCCAGTTTTCTGAAGCTCTTTGGCTTGTAATTCGTCCGCATCACTCAGTGACATGACATTCAGCTTCCAGCCCGTTAATTTGCTAGCAAGCTTGATATTTTGACCACCTCTTCCAATGGCAAGTGCCAACTGGTCTTCTTCAACTGCAATGTCCATAGAGCCCTTATCCTCATCAACGACAATTGAACTTACCTCTGCAGGCGCCATTGCATTGATCACAAACTGTGCAGGATCTTCGTCCCAAAGAATAATATCAACCCTTTCACCATTAAGCTCATTTGAAACAGCCTGAACGCGAGCGCCCCTCATTCCGATGCATGAGCCAATTGGGTCAATTCGCTTGTCTTTTGCTTTAACTGCTAACTTTGAACGAAGGCCTGGATCTCTTGCCCCTGCTTTAATCTCTATAACGCCCTCACTAATTTCAGGAACTTCCATTTCAAACAACTGAATCATCATGTCGTTTACAGTTCTGCTTAGGAAAATTTGAGCACCGCGCGGCGTCGATTTCACCTCTTTGATATAAGCTCTCAAACGATCATTCTTTCTAATTGACTCATTTGGGATGAGGTCATATTTTGAAACCATGCCATCAATTCCGCCCATATCGACGTATACATTACCTCGGTCTACTCTTTTGACAGTGACCATCACAACCTCTCCCACACGCTGAGAGTAGTTATCAACGACAACCGTTCTTTCAGCCTCGCGAACCTTTTGGATAATAACCTGCTTAGCAACTTGCGCTGCAATTCTGCCAAACTCGAGAGATTCCATTGGCTCTTCAACAAAAGCGTCAATATCTAGTCCATTAGCATCAGCTTGGTAAATGTGAAGCTCTGAATCAAACATGTTTCCATCATCATCAACAAACTCCTCGCCATCTTCGATGACTTGCCACTGCCTAAAGGTTTTAAATTCACCTGTATGCCTGTCGACCTCTACACGAACCTCAATGTTGTTGCGCTTCTTTGTTGCAACTGCTAAGGCCTCTTCTAATGACTCAAGAACATCCTCTTTTGTGATATTCTTTTCATTTGAGATTGCCTCAATCATTAAAAATAACTCTTTGCCATCCATGGGCTTCTCCTAAAAATGAGCAACTAAATTTGCTTTTTCAATTAAATCTATATCTAAAGTAACAGGGCCAAGCTCTGTCACTAATTCTAGTGAATTACTTTTTTCACTCACGCTTCCAATGGCACCAGTAAAATTTCTTCTTCCTTCTATCGGCCTGAATGTTCTCAATCGTACGTCATGCCCTAAAAAACGCATGTAATGTGCGACCACAAAAAGAGGTCTCTCAATGCCAGGTGAAGACACTTCAAGATTATACTGCCCAGTAATCGGGTCCTCAACATCCATTATTGCACTTACTTGGCGCGATACAATCTCACAATCATCAACACCAATGCCATCCTCTGAGTCTATATAAAGCCTCAATATAGAGTGCTTTCCGCTAGGGACATATTCAATACCTAGCAGCTCATAGCCCAAGTCTTTAATACTTGGGTTAATTATTGAAAGCACTTTATCCGCTATCTTAGCCACAAAAAACTCCTAATAAAAACCCCCAAAAGAGGGGGTCTAAATTGGTAGCGGGGATAGGATTTGAACCTATGACCTTCGGGTTATGAGCCCGACGAGCTACCATGCTGCTCCACCCCGCACTAAAGAGGCGAAATTATACGCCCAAAACCTCGCTAATTCAACATAATTTGGCCACCATGCGTATTATTATTAAAACTGATTGCATTATAATATGTCGATGAAGCCAATTAGACTCGGCGTATTGATGGACGATATTTCCAGCATTAAGCCCCACAAAGACTCTACTTTTGCAATGATGCTTGAGGCGCAGGCGCGCCATTGGGAAATCTACACCTTTGACAGCTCAGACATGTATTACTCAGATGGCAAGGTTATTGCCGATTCAAGAAAAACATTGGTGAATGATTCTAAGTCAGACTGGCATTCCCGTGAAGACACTCAGCCCCTTTCACTAAGCTCGCTTGATGCTGTATTCATGCGCAAAGACCCTCCTTTCGATATGGATTATATTTATGCAACTTATCTTTTAGAGCAACTAGAATCAGAAAGCGTCCTGGTGGTCAATAAACCAAGCTCTTTGAGGGATGCAAACGAAAAACTATTTGCCCTTAATTTTCCAGAATGCATTCCAAAAACCCTTGTTAGCTCAAATATTGAAAAACTAAATACCTTTATTAATGAGATAAAAACTGTGGTCGTCAAACCGCTTGATGGCATGGGGGGAACTGATATATACAAACTCTCACAGGGAGATCATAATATTGAAGATGTGCTTCAAAAGATCACTAATAGTCAAAGTCGCTATATTATGGCGCAAGAATTTTTGCCAGAAATAAAAAAGGGTGATAAACGCATCCTTTTAATCAATGGTAAGCCTGTTGACTATGCACTAGCAAGGCTTCCTGCAGAGGGAAGCTTTAAAGGAAACTTAGCCGCTGGAGCTAAGGGAGTTGGTCAGCCCTTGTCTGAGAGGGATCGCTACCTATGCTCACAGATCGCGCCAATGCTAATTGAAAAAGAGCTGATGTTTGTTGGTCTTGATGTCATTGGTGATTATATTACTGAAATTAACGTGACCAGCCCGACCTGTATTCGTGAACTCGACAAACAGTTTGGTCTCAATATATCAGCGATGCTTTTGGATGAAGTTGAAAATAGGTTATCCCTGCGCTAGATTAAATCCATATTTTGCAAGCATGACTCCCAGACTTGCGGCCAGAAGTGAGAGGCTTAAATTTAATAAGATATTGATCAGTGCTTGTGAGTAATCTCCGGCGCCAAGCATCTCAACGGACTCAATAGAAAGCGCTGACATCGTTGTTAGAGAGCCCGCAAGGCCGACAAGAAGCATCAAGCGATAGGTTTCACTCAGGTAGAGTTTTTCTAAGACAAGTACAATTAAAATGCCTGCAAGAAATGATCCAATGATATTAGAAATTAGGGTTCCGTAAGGGATACCGCTCCCAAGATATTGAATGGATAAAATGCCTATATAGTATCGACAGGTAGCGCCAATTGTGGCGCCTATACCGATACTCGCAATAGATGAAAAAGTGCTCATAAATCTGACCTAAGCTGATCTAATTTTTCTTTAATTTTAATCTCTAGGCCTCTATCAGTGGGCTCATAATAGATTTTTTCTCCCATCTCTTCTGGGAAATAAGTCTGCCCCTTGCTATAAGCATTGAGCTCGTGATGCGCATAACGATAACCCTTTCCATGTCCAAGCTCTTCCATGAGCTTTGTGCTTGCATTTCTAAGATGGATAGGAACATCTAGGTCATTGGTTTCTTTTGCCCCTGCGATGGCCTCATTAAAGGCGGTATAAACCGCATTTGATTTTGGTGCGCACGCACAAAATACCGCCGCCTGGGCAATCGCACGGTTCCCTTCCTTGTCCCCCAAGCGCTCATAAACATCCCACGCATTCACCGTGATTTGAAGCGCCCTTGGATCAGCGTTGCCAATATCTTCAGAGGCTATTGCGAGGAGCCTCCTCGCAATAACTTTTGGGTCGCAGCCTGAAACAATCATCCTAGCCATCCAATAAAGAGCGCCGTCTGGGGAGGATCCTCTGACTGACTTGTGAAAGGCTGAAAGCTGCTCATAATAAATATCACCGCCTTTATCAAAACTGCTGACTTTACTTTGGAGCGTTTTGACAATATCTTTTTTGCTTAACGCGTGATTAGATTTATGCGTTAACTGCTCAATAATATTGATGAGTCTGCGCGCATCGCCATCACTACTATCGATAATAAGAGACAAGGAGCCATCATTCTCAAGAATAATGGCTTGGTCAGTTATAGCTCTGATGGCAATACTTTCAAGCTCCTTGCTACTTAGCTTATTTAAGATATAGACTCTTGCCCTTGATAGCACTGAGGAGTTAATTTCAAAAGAGGGGTTCTCAGTCGTTGCTCCAATTAAAGTAATCAGCCCCGACTCAATGTGAGGCAAAAAAGCATCCTGCTGCGCTTTATTGAATCGATGGATCTCGTCTACAAATAGTATCGTGCTTGTATCATTTTGCTTATAGAGTTGAGCGTGCTTAATAACATTTCTAAGCTCTTTAATGCCGTCCAAGACAGCTGACATCTGCTCAAAATGTGCCCCCATCTGAGCGCAGATAATTCTTGCTAGGGTCGTCTTGCCTACGCCCGAAGGCCCCCACAAAATCATAGAGTGAAGCTGCTTGTCACTCAATGCTTTGCCAATTGGCTTGTCAGTATCAAGTAAGTGGCGCTGCCCAATAAAATCATTTAGATCTGAAGGTCTTAATTTTTCAGCTAATGGCTTATAGGTCGACATCTTGATTTAGATTAATTAAAATAAGGTGGTATTGTCTCATTATAATTTACATATGTTTTTAAGATTTTTTTGTCTTGTTTTTCTAACAACAAGCGTTTTTGCAAATTCACAGTCTTTTGAAGACTTTCTTGATCAGGTTCGCAAATCTGCAACCGAACAGGGCGTCTCAAAAGCAACCCTTGACAAGGCCTTCTTGGGCCTAGTAGAGCCAAAGCCTGAAATTATTGATTCTGATAAATCTCAAGCTGAGTTTACTCAAAATTTTTGGCGCTATGTCAACAAAAGAGTCAGCAAAACCCGGCTCAATAATGGCAATGATACATTAAATAAAAATGCCACATTACTCAACAAAGCCTCGCAAAAATATGGCGTCCCAGCACATCTCATTGTAGCCTTCATGGGCCTTGAGAGTAATTATGGAAACTACATGGGTAACGAGAGGCTTATTCAATCTTTAGCAACTCTAGCCTATGATCCAAGGCGCTCAAAATTCTTCACAAGAGAGCTAATTGCCGCACTAAAACTAATGGATAAAAAAACCATCCCAATTGATGCGACTGGCTCATGGGCAGGGGCAATGGGTGCTGTTCAGTTCATGCCGTCCAATGTCATTGCTTATGGCGTTGATGCCAACAATGATGGTAAGGTTGACCTATGGAAAAACAAGGAAGATATCTACGCAAGTGCTGCAAACTTTCTCAGTGAGCTTGGCTGGAAAAAAGGAGAAAAATGGGGTCGTGAAGCTTTAATCCCTAAAAACTTTGACTACCGATTAACTGGCTTAAATGTTGAAAAGACGGTTAATGAATGGGCAGCACTTGGGGTTCTTAAAGGGAATAGATCAGCCCTTCCAAAATCAAATTTTAAGGCCTCTTTAATTGTTCCGATGGGTCACAAAGGCCCTGCTTTTTTGGTCTACAGAAATTTTGAAGTGATCATGGGCTGGAACCGCTCAATCCTCTACGCACTCTCTGTAGCCTACTTATCAGACAGACTGAACGGTGCTGGAAGACTCTCTGCAAGACCACTGGACGAGCCGCTTCTGAGTAGAGAAGATGTGATGCAGATTCAAAACACTCTTAATCTTTTGGGCTATGACACCGGCACACCTGATGGAATGGCTGGACCCAAGACCAGGCAGGCCACCAGAAAATTCCAATCAGATATCGGCTTTGTTGCAGATGGCTACGTTGGATACGAACTATTTCAACAACTCCAATGACCATCAAAACCTATCTTGGCTTTGATGTTGGCACGAAACGAACAGGCGTTGCTATTGCAAATAGCCTAACCACCCAGGCGAATGGAATTGACACTGTCATTCACAACAAGGATGGTTCAACAAACTGGAAAGATCTTGAGGGCCTTATCAGTCAGCATAATCCAGATGGATTCATCGTTGGACTTCCACTTGATAAGAGCAATCAAGACCAGGAAATGACTTTCATCGCAAAATCATTTGGAAAAAAACTCGAACAGCGCTTTAACACTCCTGTCTTTTTTATCGATGAATATTTATCCTCTTCAGAAGCAAAAAACCAACTAAAATGGCACTACGCTCATAAAAACGCTGATAGGGCTGATGTAGATAAGCGATCAGCAGAACTAATTTTGCAGACTTGGCTCAATGAAACCACACACGATTAGCAACGATGCACAGCTCAACTCGAATGGAAGATTATCACATCTATTAGGGCTAGAAGGCCTTCCCAAAAATCAAATTGAAAAAATACTCGATGTTGCTGATGATCTTATAGATAAAAAAGGCAACCTTCAAAAAACTAAAATCTTGAGAGATATGTCGGTTGCCAACCTCTTCTTTGAGCCCTCAACACGAACACGAAACACCTTTGAGATTGCTGGAAAGAGAACCAGTGCCAAAACAATAAACGTAGACCTGGCGAACTCGGCGACCAAGAAAAATGAAACCTTGATGGATACAATGCATACGCTTAAAGCGATGCAAATTGATATGTTTGTCATCAGGCACAAGCAAAACGGGATGCCGCATCATGTAGCTGAAAATATAAAGGGCGTGTCCATCATCAACGCGGGTGACGGC
The DNA here is from genome assembly GCF_059512465.1 of Candidatus Pseudothioglobus sp. uisw_142. Lineage (NCBI taxonomy): Bacteria > Pseudomonadati > Pseudomonadota > Gammaproteobacteria > Pseudothioglobaceae (SeqCode) > Pseudothioglobus (SeqCode) > Candidatus Pseudothioglobus sp. uisw_142. The sequence continues at coordinate 54,512 of NZ_CM183452.1, read as the reverse complement.
ATCAATGCACACCCAACCCAGGCGCTATTAGACGTCCTCACAATTCGTCAACACAAGAAGATGTTTGATAATCTATCGGTCGCCATTGTTGGTGATATCAGGCACTCTCGCGTTGCACGATCCTTAATACAAGCCATGAAAACTTTGGGAATAACAGATATTCGTTTGATTGCTCCAGAGACGCTTCATTACAAAGAAGAGACTCCAGGGTTAGAGCGCTTTGATAATCTGGATCAGGGCATCGAAGGGGCTGATGTTATTATCTCTTTGAGGCTACAAAAAGAGAGAATGATTGCCGCAGATATTCCTGATGAGCAGACCTATTTTGAAGGTTTTGGCCTTACAAATGAAAGATTGAAGCTTGCTAAACCTGATGCAATTGTGATGCATCCTGGACCCGTTAATAGAGGCATAGAGCTGAGCTCTAATGTTGCTGATGGACCTCAATCGGTGATACTTCAACAGGTCACCAACGGCATTGCAGTCCGCATGGCTGTTATGGAAATACTTGCTGGAGCTTTTTAAATCATGAGCCAGTCCATTAATTATGATCTTGCAAAAGATGCACTTCATAAACTCAACACCGACGATACGATCTCATCTGCGCACGGCCTACTATGCGGCTTTTATTGTGTCAAACAAGACATCCATCTGAATGAATGGCTCAATGAAATCTTAGTGAGCATTGATCTTAACAACCTCCTTGAAAAGGAAGCGCACCAGGTACTAGCCGAGATATTCAACAACACCAGTGAGCAACTTGCCGACCCAACGCTCAACTTTTGGCCTGTGATTGCAGACGATAACTCGCCTCTCAGAGAGCAGGCAAATACACTGATTGAATGGTGCCAAGGATACCTAGTGGGTCTCGGCCTTAGCTCAGTAGAGACCTCTGATGACGAGGTAACAGAGATGATTAAAGATATCAGTGAAATATCTCAGCTTGATGCAGACCTTCTGGACACTGATGATAATACTGAGGATTTTTATGAGATCGTTGAGTTCGTTAGAATTGGCGTTTTATTTATTCAAGAAACCCTTCAGCCCTCAAAACAGGACTTTATTAACCCAACCCAACTCCACTAAAAGTTGTCATTTGATTTAATAGGAATCATTATTATTAAGGCTTATAATATCAATTAGCTCATTAGGGCTGATCTATAAAAACTTTAATAACTTTAGGAGTAAGGAATGACTTTATCAAATTTATTTAAAGCACAAGCAATCTTTGTCTGGCTCTATGCTGCATTATTTTGGGTAGCGCCTGAGATGGCTGCTCAAGGGCCTGGCTGGACTTTAACACCTAACATGGTTTCTTTTGGACAAATCTTAGCGGTTCCATTATTTGCTCTAGGATTGTTCTCATGGATGGCACCAAGCTGGGTTGGAGACAACCTAATGAAAGTTGGAATGATCTTTGGTGTATACATTAACCTTGGTCTCGTTGCAGTTCAGGTATTACATATATCAACTGGAGCAGCTAAATTTGACCCAATGGGAATGATACCAGCTCTAATTTTAGCAGCATTATTCTTTTGGAAAACTCGCGCTTCAAGCTAGATAGTAAGTTATAAAAAAGCCGAATTAAACTTTGGTCTAATTCGGCTTTAAATATGGTGGCCACACCTAGAATTGAACTAGGGACACAGGGATTTTCAGTCCCTTGCTCTACCAACTGAGCTATATGGCCAAATCGCGTAATTATACACAAGGCAAATCATAATTGAGTTTGAATTTAAAGGCTCTAAGCCTTGCCTAGTCTAAGAGTTATCTAAAAATTTTTCTGCGTCTAAAGCTGCCATACATCCCGAGCCAGCAGAGGTAACTGCTTGCCTGTAAACATGATCTGCCACATCTCCAGCTGCAAAAACGCCTTCAACACTTGTTTGAGTCGCATTTCCCTCTAATCCAGCCTGAACTTTGATATAGCCATTGTTGATTTCAATTTGTCCCTCAAAGATACCTGTATTTGGCTTATGTCCAATCGCTATAAAAACGCCATGCACATCAATCTCTTTTGTGTTTCCGTCATTTCCCCTTAGACGAAGGCCTGTAACGCCCATCTCGTCACCTAAAACCTCATCCAAATTATGGTCCCACTCTATTGTGACGTTTCCATTTTGAGCTTTTTCCATAAGCTGGTCTGAGAGAATCTTTTCAGATCTGAATTTATCTCTTCGATGAACAACGGTGACATGGTCAGCAATATTTGACAGATAAAGCGCCTCTTCCACTGCCGTATTGCCGCCGCCTATTACAGCAACCTTTTGGCCGCGATAGAAAAAACCATCGCATGTCGCACAGGCTGAAACGCCCTTACCTTTAAAGGCTTCTTCAGAGTCAAGCCCTAAGTACTGAGCGGTTGCTCCTGTTGAAATAATGACAGCATCCGCAGTATAAGTGGTCTCACCGCCCTGAAGCGTAAAAGGACGCTTCGAGAAGTCAACACTCGTGATATGATCGTTAATAATTTCAGTGTTAAATCTTAGGGCATGGTCTTTCATCCGCTCCATCAAGTCTGGACCCTGAAGCCCATCATGATCGCCAGGCCAGTTGTCAACGTCAGTCGTGGTCATTAATTGACCGCCCTGTTCAAGTCCACTCACCATCACTGGATTTAGGTTAGCTCTAGCCGCATAGACTGCAGCAGAATAGCCAGCAGGGCCTGATCCAACAATCAAAACGCGGCAATGTTTAATATCACTCATAATGAAATACTTTATACTAATTAATCAAATGAGTATTATAAGCTGTCTTGAAAAAAAATAATAAACGAACCACTCAAAATACCCCTATAAATAATCCGCGCTCAAAACTCGTCAGTGAGTCTATTTTTATTTTGCTGATGATGGTAGGTGCAATTTTTTTCATATCACTTATAACCAGCTCTCTCAGTGAAGACCCTTGGACAGGTGGGACTGTGCTTAACGAGCCAGTAGCGAATAAGGCAGGAGTTTTTGGTGCTTACTTAAGCGACATCAGTTTTGCAATATTTGGCTACGTATCCTATTTAATCCCAATAGCCATTGTATGGCTTGGCTATAACTTCCATAGAGATGCAAACAAGGAGCACCAAAGTCAGCTGACATTTTTAATGCGCCTTATATCCTTCTTTGTGATGCTCTTCTTTATTGCAGCCCTTGCTCACCAGTATGCACCCAATATAGAGTTAATGGAAAACATCAAAGTCGCCTTCTTATCGGGAGGATGGGTAGGTGAGTCGATGCACGAACACCTTTTTTATGGATTTTTTGGAGACTCTTCAACACTCATTTATGTGGGAATCATTTTGGTTAGTTTTAGTATTGCAACTAGCGCCTCTTGGAAAAATATTAGCACCTCACTGTTCAAAAATCGTCTCAACAAAAGAGAAAAGACTCAAGACAAGCCAAAGAAGGAAAAAATAAAGCCAGAAATCATTAGCTCTAAGCCTGCTTCTGTAGAGTCAATCAAAATAGACAGCCCCAATAAAGCAGAGAAGGCTGAAAAACCTAAGAAGACTGAGAAGGCTGAAAAACCTAAGAAGACTGAGAAGCCTCAAAAAGAACAAGGCAGCAACCTATTTAAATCTGGGACATCGGGCGGTTTACCAGACTTATCACTACTTGATGATGTTGACAATTCTGGGTTAGGCTATACAGAAGAATTTTTAGTGGAGATGGGCCAGCAAGTTGAAATTAAGCTGAAAGACTTTGGTTTTGATGTCACCATCACAGCAGTCACCCCAGGCCCTGTTGTCACTCAATTTGAAATATCCCTAGCACCTGGCATTAAAGTCAGTCAAATTATGAACCTTAACAAAGATCTCGCCAGAGCGCTTCTTGTTGAGAGCGTCAGAATCGTGGATGTGATTCCTGGAAAGCCAGTCATTGGACTTGAAATACCAAATAACAATCGCGAGATGATTGGCCTTAAAGAAATTCTCTCTAGTGAAGCTTTTGCTAAGGCAAACTCCACACTCTCCATGGGGCTTGGTAAGGATATTAATGGCTTGCCAGTAGTTGTTGATCTTGCAAAAATGCCTCATTTACTGGTAGCTGGCGCAACAGGAATGGGTAAGTCAGTGGGCCTTAATGCGATTATTTTAAGCATCTTATATAAGGCATCTCCAGAGCAGGTCAGGCTGATCATGATTGACCCTAAAATTGTTGAACTTGCCTCATACGCCGACATTCCTCACCTTCTAACGCCGGTAGTGACAAACATGAATGAGGCTGCAAGCGCACTCTGGTGGTGTGTCAATGAAATGGAAAGGCGCTACAGCCTCCTTGCCAAATTTGGTGTCAGAAATATTGAATCATTCAATGAAAAACAGCGTCTTGCTAAAAAGTCTGGGAAACCACTTTTAGACCCATCTTTTAATCCAGAGACTGCCAAAGAGGGTGAGGAGCACCCAGAACTTGAAGCGCTCCCTCTGATTGTTATAGTCATTGATGAGTATGCCGACATGTTAGGCGCACTTGCACAAGAAGATCGCGCCAAATCGAAACGAGTTGAGAGCCTTATTGTCCGAATAGCTCAAAAAGCTCGTGCTGCCGGAATGCACCTGATTGTTGCCACGCAAAGGCCAAGTGTTGATGTGATCACAGGCCTTATCAAATCAAACATCCCTACAAGAATGTCGTTCAAAGTCTCATCGAAAACAGATTCCAGAACAATTCTAGATCAATCTGGAGCAGAGCAGCTTCTGGGCATGGGTGATATGCTCTATATGGCCCCAGGAATGTCTCACCTCACCAGGGTGCATGGCGCCTTTGTTGAAGATAGTGAGATACTAAGAGTTGTCAAACACCTCAAGAAGAATTCAAACCCTAACTATTTAGATGGCATTCTTAATCCTCAAACAGAGTCATTCAGCGATAAAGAGCCAGGCCAGTCTTCTGGAGAACAAGATCCTCTTTTTGATGAGGCTGTTCAAATAGTAACATCTACAAGAAGAGCCTCGATATCAAGCCTTCAAAGAAGAATGCGTATTGGCTATAACCGTGCAGCTCGGATTATTGAAGACATGGAAGCTAGTGGGATTGTCAGCTCAATGAATAGCGCTGGTAACAGAGACGTTCTAGCACCAGAACCGATTGACCCAGAGTCCTAAATCAATGCTTTGAATCTCCTTGTTTTTTTTAGCAGAGCTTCTAATACTAATTAAAAAATCGCTAAAAAACCTTGGAACTATCTGATTTCAGTTCGCAGAAGCAGAAAAATATTCTTGACAGTATAGTGCCATTACTATAAAGTTGATTAAAGCCAACTTTATTAGTTGGTTTTTTAATCGATAATCTATTGCGCCTTATTTAAGGCGTTTTTTAAGGAGAGAGAAAAATGAAAAAAACTTTAAGTATTGTTTTGTCAGTGCTATTAATGGGTATTTTTTCACCAGCCTTTGCCAATTCAATTAAATGGTCAATGCCCGGTGATTCTTTAACTCTTGATCCGCATGCACAAAACGAAGGACCGACTCACATGGTTTCTCGTCAAATATATGAGGGCTTAGTCACTCCAGGTATCAATATGGAAGTGCTTCCTCAGCTTGCAGAGTCATGGACAACAACTGCTGATGATACGTGGATATTTAATATTCGCAGGGGTGTAACGTTTCATGACGGTTCATCTTTAACAGCTGGTGATGTTGCTTTTAGTGTCAATAGAGCAAAGACTGCTCCATCTGATATGGTTGATTTAATTAAAAGTGTTAAATCGGCAAGAGCAATTGATGATCACACTGTTGAAATAAAAACTGATGGGCCAAACCCAATTCTTTTAAACCAACTAACTCAGATATTTGTAATGTCTGAAGCATGGTCAAAAGCAAATGGCTGTGAAGCTTCATACAATTGGGATGCAGGTGAAACGTCTTATTGCGCATCCAATGCAAACGGAACTGGACCATTTGAAATTACTTTTAGAGAGCAGGACGTTAGGACTGTTTTTGAAAAAAATGACAACTGGTGGGGAAATCACTACACACACAACATAGATCAAATTGAATTACTTCCGATTAAGAATGATGCAACAAGAGTTGCGGCGCTTCTGTCTGGAGAAATCGACTACACTAATGTTGTCCCAGTTCAAGACATCAAAAGGATTAATTCGTCTATGGGTCATGCTGTGAAAATGACTCCTCAAAATAGAACTATATTCTTTGGTATGGATCAAGGATCAGACGAATTGAACTCATCTAACATTAAAGGAAGTAATCCTTTTGCAGATAAAAGAGTTCGTCTAGCAATGTACCATGCTCTAGATATGGACGCTATCCAAGATAAGGTCATGAGGGGACAAAGTGTGCCGGCAGGTATTATTACTGCTCCTGGTGTTAATGGCCACACGGCAGCTCGTGATCAAAGAATGGCTTACGATCCTGCAACATCAAAAAAACTTTTAGCTGAAGCTGGCTATCCTGATGGATTTGAAGTCACATTAGATTGCCCTAATGATCGTTATATCAATGACGAGGCAATTTGTGTAGCGGCTATTAGTATGTTTGCAAAAATTGGTGTTACAGTGAATCTTGATGCGAAGACCAAGAGCCAACACTTCTCAGAAGTAAAAGAGGGTGATGCTAATGGTATGACGAGTGATATGTACATGTTAGGTTGGGGTGTCCCAACTTTTGACAGTCACTATGTCTATTCATACTTGTTTGAAAGCTCTGGAAGCTGGAATAAAGTAAATTTCAGCAATGCTAGAGTTGACGAGTTGGTTGCAGCAATGGGTGTGGAAACAGACCTGGATAAAAGAAATGCTATGATTGCTGAAGCTTGGGATATTACTCAAGACGATGTAACGTATCTTCCTTTACATCACCAAGTTGTTAACCAAGCATCAAAAAGTAATGTTGATGTTCCAATTAGAATGAACAACGAACCATTATTTAGATTTGCAAACGTAAAGTAAAGTAGTAAAAAATTTTCTGGCCAGTTATCTGGCCAGAAAATCATTTCAATTTTTATGTAACATAACCCCCCTCTTTATCAACCAGTTGTCAATGTATATCTATTTCTTTAAAAGACTTTTACAATCTTTCCTTGTAATGATTGTAGTAGCCTTTGTTTCCTTTTCATTGTTCAATTTTGTAGGGGACCCAGTTAACAGCATGACAGGAATAGACGCCTCTTATGAAAGACAGGCAGAGGTTAGAGAGATTCTTGGATTAAATGATCCAGTCTATATTCAATTTTCAAGATTTTTAGGCAATGTTGTCCAGGGTGATTTTGGCATATCTTATCAACTAAAAAGAGAGGTTTCTGACTTAATTGCAGAACGAATGCCGGCCACACTTGAATTAGTATTTGTATCCGCTTTGCTTGCCATCGTAATAGGCGTTATTCTTGGTGTGTATACAGGCATCCATAGGGATAGCTTTATTTCAAATGTCATCCTTGTTGTTTCACTAGCTGGCGTTTCTCTTCCTACGTTCATTATAGGGATAATGTTAATTTACTTATTCTCTGTAATCCTTGGGGTTCTGCCTTCATTTGGAAGAGGAGAGGTTGTTCAGTTAGGTTTTTGGGCAACAGGCTTCTTAACAGTTTCTGGCCTCAAGGCATTAATACTGCCCTCAGTCACATTAAGCTTATTTCAAATGACTTATGTCATCAGACTAGTTCGTGCAGAAATGATGGAAATACTCCAAACAGACTACATTAAATTTGCCAGGGCTAGAGGTATTAAAAAAAATGCCATCAACTATAAGCATGCACTTAAAAATGGCTTAATACCGGTCATCACTATTACTGGTATCAATATCGGAACCTTAATAGCCTTTTCGATTATTACTGAAACAGTATTTCAGTGGCCTGGTATGGGCCTTCTATTTATTAACGCAGTCTACTTTGTTGACATACCAATAATGTCAGCTTACATGATTATGGTTGCCTTTATTTTTGTAATGATAAATTTCATAGTTGATATCACATACTATTTTATCGACCCAAGAATCAGGCTTAAGGAAGAGGCAAGCTAGGAATGTTAAACAAAACTTTCAATAAAATTTACGACACCGATATAGGGTATAGCTTTTTTAATTCAAAAATTGCAATGACCTCTTCCGCTGTTTTGTTTATTATTTTTCTTTGTTCAATTTTTGCTGGTGTGGTTTCGCCCTACAACCCCTTTGACCCAGCTTCAGTCTCATTAATGGATGCCTTTACACCGCCTTCGTGGTCAGAAGGAGGAAGCTCTAGCTTTATCCTTGGAACAGATCAACAAGGTAGAGATATGTTATCAACTATTATCTATGGCTCAAGGATTTCATTAATTGTGGGCTTTGCATCAATCCTTTTTGCAATGATACTGGGCGTATTCCTTGGCGTTACTGCTGGTTATATAGGCGGTAGATACGAGATAATTGTCATGCGAGTTACAGATGTCCAGCTCACAATTCCAAGCATCTTAATGGCACTACTCGTTAACGGTATCGCGAAATCAGTTATTTCACAATCGATGCATAGTGAAATGGCAATTTATGTGTTAATTTTTGCAATTGGTATCTCAGAGTGGCCTCAATTTGCTCGTGTCTCTAGAGCATCCACCTTGGTTGAAAAAAATAAAGAATATGTCTCGGCATCAAGAATTATAGGGCTATCAAACGTCCTGATTATGTTTAAACATATCTTACCAAACATACTCAGGCCTCTATTAGTGATTGCTACAATAGGATTGGCTCTTGCAATCATAACTGAGTCTACGCTCAGTTTTTTAGGTGTAGGAGTTCCACCCACCACTCCTTCACTAGGCACATTAATTAGATTTGGAAATAGTTTTTTATTTTCAGGTGAATGGTGGATTACATTTTTTCCAGCTATCTTTTTAATCATTTTAGCTTTGTCTATTAACCTACTAGGAGATTGGATGAGAGACGCCTTAAATCCAAAATTAAAAATAAGATGAGTCTGCTAAAGGTTAAAAATTTAAACATTAGTTATCCAACTAGAAAAGAAACTATTGTTGCTAGCAAGGATGTTGAATTTACGCTGGAGAGGGGTGAAATATTAGGAATAGTTGGTGAATCAGGCTCTGGAAAATCTACCATTGCAAACGCCATCATCAATTTAATTGACCCGCCAGGTGAAATAACAAGCGGATCAATTAAAATTGATAATGATGAATTAAGAGATAACGAAGAGCTTATCCAAGAAATCAGAGGAAAGAAAATTGGATTTGTTTTTCAAGATCCACAAACATCCCTTAATCCACTATTTAAAATAAAAGATCAACTAATTGAAACCATCCAAACACATCTTAATTTAGACTATCAAGATGCATTAAAAAAATCTATTCAGCTCTTAGAAGAAGTAGGCATTGATAATGCTGAAAAAAGAATTGAAGATTATCCTCATCAATTTAGCGGTGGCATGCGCCAAAGGGTTGTTATTGCTTTAGCGATTAGCTGTGAACCGGATTTGATTATAGCCGATGAACCAACAACTGCTTTAGATGTAAGCATTCAACATCAAATACTGGAATTACTAAAGGATCTGACTAAAAAAAGAAATTTAGGGGTAATGATTATCACCCATGATATGGGCGTTATTGCAGAAACAACAGACAAAGTTATTGTTATGAGACACGGGCTTATTGTTGAACAAGGCGATACAAAGGAGCTATTAACGAATCCTAAATCTAATGAAGCTCGAAGCTTAGTTATTTCAGTCCCGCCAACAAATAAAAAAATTGATAGATTCAAACTTATCAGCCCTGATGGAAAAGAAATTACATCTGACTCGAAAAATTTAACAAAAAATATTATTAAAACCTGGGGCGCTAGAAAAAATACTAATCAAAAGTTATTAGAGCTTTCAGGAATTACTAAAATTTTTGATGATAAGTCCTTAGTGAGTAATTTTTCATTTGGGTCAAAAAATGAAACCGCTGCTAAAGTGGTGAAGGCAGTTGATAATGTTTCTTTTGAACTATTTGAGGGAGAAACTCTAGGCTTAGTTGGAGAGTCTGGCTCTGGTAAATCAACAATAGCAAAAATTATTACAGGTCTCGTTAGACCAACTAATGGGGAGATCTTTTATAACAATCTCTCACTTTATAATTCAAAAAGAAAATACCAAATTGATAAGAGTAGAGGACAGGTTCAGATGATATTTCAAGACCCCTACTCATCTTTAAACCCAAGATTTAAAGTAAGGGACATAATATCTGAGCCAATAAGGCTTTTTCAAAAAAATATTAGCTCTAGTGAGCTTACAAAAAATCTCTATGACTTAATAGATATTGTTGGGATGTCAAGACAATCACTGGATCGCTATCCTCATGAATTTTCAGGTGGACAAAGACAAAGAATATCAATTGCTAGAGCTTTAGCAACTCGTCCTCGCTTATTAATTTGTGATGAACCTACATCTGCGTTGGATGTAAGCATACAAGCACAAGTTCTAAACCTTTTAAAAGATATTCAAGATGAGCTCCATCTGGCCATGCTGTTTATTAGTCATGATCTTCCTGTAATTAGACAAATGTGTAATAGAATTGTAGTACTGAAAAATGGTATTGTTTGTGAGACAAAAGAAAGCGAAGAGTTATTTAATAATCCAGAACATCCTTACACCCAAGAACTTATTAGGCTCATGCCGAAAATTGAATCTATAATTTAATTTATTTATAAATTTATTAGAAAAACATATGCAACTAAAAATAAACTCTGTGCGCAATCGCATGAAGGATAACAATGTTGATTTAATTGCTCTTGGTCCTGGCACTCATATGAAATGGTTGTTAGGCTTCAACCCCTCTCCTGATGAAAGACCTTGTATGTTATTGATGGGATTGGAAAATGATGCCTTCCTTATGCCATCAGTGAATGCAGAGGATGCTATGAAGCGCTCTGATATTAAAATGTTTAGCTGGAAAGATGAAAATGGCCCTGATGAAGCACTAGATGAGGCTCTTTCTTATACTAGCTCATCAAATGCAAAACACATTGCAATAGATGAGGCAATGCGCTCTCACTTTGCCTTATTACTTATCGATGCATTACCAAAACCGACCTATGAGTTTACTAACTCTACAATTGGTGCGCTCAGAATGCGCAAAGATGATAATGAGTACTCTAATCTTAAAGAGAATGCGCTGATCGATGATAGAGCAATGCAAGCTGGCTTTGCAGCAATCAAAGAAGGTGTGACAGAGCTTGAAATTGGTGAGGCAATAAATAAACACTTTATTTCTGAAGGGGCGAAACCTCAATTTTGTATTGTAGGATCTGGCCCAAATGGTGCTTTCCCGCATCATCATACTGGAAATAGAAAAGTAGAAAATGGTGACGTAGTACTGATTGATATCGGTGGTCGAAAAGGAACCTTCCCAAGTGACATGACACGCATGTCTGTAGTAGGAGAACCGCCAAAAGATTATCTTGAGGTTCATGCGATTGTAGAACGTGCAGTGCAAGCAGCAATGGCGGCAGCAAAACCAGGAGTTATGGCCAAAGATGTAGATGCTGCAGCAAGGGGTGTTATTACTGAGGCCGGGTATGGAGAATTTTTTGTTCATAGGACAGGACACGGTCTTGGCATTGATATACACGAGCCACCCTATATCACTGCAACTTCTGAAGTTGTCCTAGATGAGGGAATGGTGTTCTCAATCGAACCAGGAATTTATCTTCAGGGTAGGTTTGGTGTTCGCCTAGAAGAGATTGTTATTTTAAGGGCTGATGGGCCCGAAATTCTTTCGGAACTCACTCGAAAAACGAACTTTATAACGTAGTCAAAAAGCGCCAAAAAAACATCTGCAACATTATGAAAAATGTGTATTATTTTGCATTCTGTTTGATGGTTATTAGTAGCTATGAAAAAAGAATTTAGTTTTGGAACACAGGTTAGAAAATCTCCATATTTTGATGCGACTGTGCGCTGGGGAGCAAAGGGATTTTCGGTCTATAACCATATGTATATTCCTAGAGACTTTGGTGATCCTGTTCAAAACTTTTGGAATCTTGTTAATGATGCAATACTTTGTGATGTTGCAGTTGAGCGCCAAGTTGAAATAACTGGCCCTGATGCGGCTCAATTTGTCCAACTATTAACGCCAAGAAATCTTTCTGAATGTGCAGTAGGACAATGTAAATATGTTTTAATCACCGATGAAAATGGTGGTGTATTAAATGATCCTGTCCTATTAAGACTCGCTGAAAATCACTTCTGGCTATCTTTGGCTGACAGTGATATTTTAATGTGGGCTAAGGGCGTAGCTGTTAACTCTGGGTTAAATGTTAATTTAAGTGAGCCAGATGTTTCACCGCTGCAACTCCAAGGCCCAAGGTCTGGCGATATTGCTAAAGCAATATTTGGTGAGAGAATAGATGGCCTTAAATATTACTGGCTTGAGGAATTTGAACTCAATGGTATTCCATTAATCATATCTAGAACAGGTTGGTCAAGTGAGCTTGGCTATGAAATCTATCTTCGTGATGGCTCTCGTGGAAATGAACTTTGGGATCACATTATGGAGGTTGGTAAGCCAATGGGATTAGTTCCAGGCCATACCTCTACGATAAGAAGAATTGAGGGTGGGATGCTTTCATATCAGGCTGATATGGACTACACAGTAAATCCGTTCGAGCTCGGATTGGGGCGTCTTGTTGATCTTGAGATGGATGCCAACTTTATTGGCAAAGAGGCGCTTAAAAAAATTAAATCTGAAGGGGTTAAGCGACACCAGGTTGGAATAGAAATTTCATGCCCGCCTCTTCAGCATCCAAACACAAGCTATTGGCCAATTATGTTTGGATCAGAAGAAGTTGGGTATATAACTTCAGCGGTTTATTCGCCGAGACTTGACAAAAATATTGCACTTGCTATGATGGATGTTAACCACTCGGCCATAGATACTGCTGCAGAGACGACAACTCCAGAAGGTAATTTTCCTATCAAGGTTGTCCAGAAGCCATTCTATGACCCCAAGAAGAAAATTACCTCGGGATCTTAGCCCGAGTAAATAGGATTAGGAGAAATTTGTGTCTGAACTATCTATCGACCTCAGCTGGAACAGAAAAGAAGAAGAGCTCTCTCCTGGAAAGTTTTCCAGTGAACATCAGGTTACTTATAACGAACAATATAAAGTAATAGCGGACACTGCTCCTGACTGGGGAGGATCTGCCAATAATACCAATCCAGAGCAGGCGCTCGCTGCCTCATTAAGCAGCTGTCACATGATGACTTTTTTAGCTCTTGCTGCAAAAACTAAGTGGCCCGTCAATTCTTACATTGACCATGCTGTCGGTCATCTGGGTAAAAATAGCAAGAAACAGATGGTTGTTAACCGAATTGATTTAAATCCAGTAGTCTCATTCGATAGCGGCTTTGAAGTCAGCGATGAAGAATTAGCAAAAATGCATGATAGGGCCCACAGATATTGCTTTATAGCTAATACATTAGACTCTGAAGTCGAGGTCAATATCAACATTTAAAAAGTTGGCAATGCGTTTCTGCTAATATGGAGCCTAAATTATGAGCAGCAATAATAACAACAAAGCTAATACCGATGATTCAATTTTGCTTGAAGAATTTATAGCCAATGGCGTATATCGCTTAACACTTAACGACGCCAAAAAGAGAAACACTCTTTCAGAAGAGATGATGGCCAAACTCAAATCTTCACTCACAGATGCTACGGACAATAAGTCCATAAGAGTAATAATAATTGCGGGCAACGGACCAGCGTTTTGCTCAGGGCATGACTTAAAACAAATGACTGCCGGAAGAGACAACGATGACCAAGGTCTTACCTACTTTAAAAAAGTATTTGCATCTTGCTCAGAGTTAATGCAAATGATTGTTGAGCACCCCAAACCAATCATTGCTGAAGTTTCAGGCGTCGCAGCAGCAGCAGGATGCCAGCTTGTTGCCTGTTGTGATCTTGCTGTAGCTGGAAAGTCTGCTCGATTTATTACTCCGGGCGTAAATATAGGGCTATTCTGCTCCACCCCAATGGTTGCACTGTCCAGAAATGTATCCAACAAAGCAGCGATGGAGATGCTCCTGACAGGTGAAATGGTAAGTGCAGATAAAGCTGAACACATTGGACTTATAAACCGAGTTACAGATGATGCTGATTTGAAACAAGAGACAACAGCTCTGGCAGAACTTATTGCCTCAAAATCTAGTCTGACATTAAAGATTGGAAAGGAAGCCTTTTATAAACAAAAAGATATGCCTCTATCAGAGGCTTGTGACTTCGCGTCAAAAGTCATGGTAGACAACATGTTAGAACATGATGCTAAGGAGGGCATTGGCTCGTTCCTAGAAAAGCGTAAACCTAAATGGCAAAATTAGTGGCGATGAATAATTCTTATAATACTAATCTTGATCGAAATCCTGCTAACTTTCAGCCACTTACGCCGCTAACATTTTTAGAACGTGCGGCATCGGTATACCCAAATCATACTGCTATCGTTCATGGTAAATTAAGACGCAACTACAGCGACTTTTATAGTCGCTCTAGACAACTTGCCTCTGCACTCTCTGCACAGGGTATTGTTCGAGGCGATACTGTCTCGGTAATATTATCAAACACGCCCGCGATGCTGGAGGCCCATTATGGCGTTCCAATGTGTGGCGCAGTTTTACACAGCATTAACACGCGCCTTGATCCAGATACTATTGCGTATCAGCTAGACCACGCAAACTCCAAGGCTTTAATAGTTGATCGTGAATTTCTAAAAACCGCTAAAACGTCACTGGAACTTGCTGGAGTATCGCCGATTTTGATTGAGTTTAATGATAGCGAATACCCCATCAAAGAATCATTGCCTGGGGCAATAGAGTATGAGGAATTTTTATTAAAGGGCGATAAAAATTACAATTGGCTCATGCCTGAGGATGAATGGGATGCAATCTCCTTAAACTACACTTCTGGCACAACTGGAAACCCCAAAGGCGTTGTCTCTCATCATCGAGGAGCCTATCTTTTGGCACAAGGAAATGCGATGATTGCCTCAATAAAAAAGCATTCGGTCTACCTTTGGACACTGCCCATGTTTCATTGCAATGGCTGGTGCTTCCCTTGGACAATGTCAGCTATTATTGGGACACATGTCTGCTTGAGACGTGTTATGGCAGAGCCAATTTGGGAGTCCCTTGCTGAGCACAAGGTAACACATTTATGCGGAGCTCCAATTGTTATGTCAACAATACTGGCGGCATCAGATAATGAAAAAAAATTATTAGAAAAACAAGTAGATTTTTTTACAGCAGCGGCCCCACCTCCAGAGTCAGTCTTAACCAACATGAAAGATGCCGGGTTTAATATTACGCATCTTTATGGACTCTCTGAAACCTATGGTCCAGCAGTGGTAAATGAGTGGCACCAAGAATGGGACGACTTAGCTGAAAGCGAACAAGCCTCTTTAAAAGCAAGGCAAGGTGTTCGCTACCTGCCACTTGAATCTTTAGCTGTTATGAATCCAAAAACAATGCGGCCCGTGCCTCGTGATGGCAAGACAATAGGCGAAGTCATGTTTAGAGGCAACGTAGTCATGAAAGGCTATCTAAAAAATAAGGCTGCTACTGATGAATCATTTAAGGACGGCTGGTTTCATTCTGGAGACCTAGGGGTTATCCATGAAGATGGGTATATCCAGCTGAAAGATCGCTCCAAGGATATTATTATTTCTGGTGGTGAAAATATTTCATCAATCGAAATTGAAGAGGTGCTATACAAACACCCCTCTGTTGAGGCGGCTGCTGTTGTAGCGATGCCAGATGAAAAGTGGGGCGAGACTCCGTGCGCATTTGTTCAGCTTAAAAAAGCAAGCCACGCCTCTGAAGAAGAGCTCAGCCAATGGTGTAGAGATCATATGGCCTCTTTTAAGCTTCCTCGTCAATTCTATTTTGAGGACATCCCAAAAACCTCTACAGGAAAAATACAAAAGTTTATTTTGCGTGAGCAGGCAAAAAACTTATAAGAAAAGTTTGAAATAAAAAAGCGGCCCATCGGGCCGCTTAATCAAGATTTGCTGGTGCCGACACACGGACTCGAACCGCGGACCTACTGATTACAAATCAGTTGCACTACCAACTGTGCTATGTCGGCTTAGAGCGAAATTATACAGTAAAGAATTTTTTTTCAGTAATATTTTATAGCCTCAAAATAGAGTTACTTTTTTCGCTGTTTTATAGCAATACGTATACCTATAATCCCAAGAACGATTGCCATCAGAAACCACTGTATGGCATACCCAATATGCTTCTCAATACTTCCCGTATAAGGCTCCCATTTTCTAACAAACCCATCGTCCATTGATGCGTCTAAAAGTCCAACCATACTAGAAAAATTAACGCCTGCTATCTCGCTCATTTTAACTAAATCGACTGCCTGAATTAGAGTTGGGAAATTATTGCTTATCTCGCTTGATTTCAATTCAATTCTTTTGATTGGCTTTGAAATTTGAACCTTAATCTCAGACTTAGTTTTTTCAATTGAGATGTCTGCTAGTTTTTCCCTGTCGCCATTCCAAGGGATAAAGCCTCGATTGATAACTATAGTGCCAGATTGATTCTCTAATTTAAATGGCGTTAAAACATAATATCCAGAAACTTGATCAATAATCTGATTGTCATAGACGAACTGTTTGTTATTTAGATATTGCCCCTTAAGTCTAACCTGGTAATACTCTTTTTCAAGCAGCCTATTTTCATCAGAGATTAATTCTACAATGCCTGTATTTGCTTTTTGTATTGAGGCTTCTATTGCACGTTTTTCGTTAGCGCGGTCAAGCTGCCAAAGCCCCAATGACGCCAGAAAGGCAATAGTTGCAACAATTAGTACTGCAGGAATTAAGAACCTTAAGTTCATTATTACTGAGTGGGCAAAAGATTAAAGCCATTTGGTTCAATCCAACCTAATGCACCTGCAAGCAATAAGAATGCAAAAAGGAGAACTGAAAGAATAATTCTCATTCTTAACGCCTTAAACATTCTATCTGAGCCAGCTTTGCCGCCCTTAAGAAGACCAATAACAGCAGAGCCTAAAAATATAAATATTAAAACAAGTACTGCAATTACAAATAAATTCATATCTTTCCTTGATTGCTTGAAAAAAAAGGCCCCTTAATAGGGGCCATTGAATAAACCTCTATTTCTATATTATATCCAGTAAACAAAAATAAATAGACCCAGCCATACGACATCAACAAAGTGCCAATACCATGCAACGCCCTCAAATGCAAAATGGTTTTCTAAATTAAAGTGTCCCTTCTGGATACGATAAAGGATAACTGTTAACATAATAACGCCGATCGTTACGTGGAAGCCATGAAAACCAGTCAGCAAGTAGAAAGTTGACCCATAAATTCCTGAGGTTAATTTAAGGCCATCATGGTAGGCATGGCCATACTCAGTAATTTGAAAGCCCAGAAAAATAACGCCCAGCGCAATCGTTGCTAGCATCCATGCCATCAAAGCATCTCTGTGACCAGCTCTCAAGGCATGATGTGCATATGTAAGAGTTACTCCTGAAGTTAAAAGTAGTCCCGTATTTAGAGCTGGCAGCCCCCAAGTGTCTACTAGTTTAAAGTTTGTTGAAAATGCCACCCCATTCTGGCCCACATCACCTGGAGTAGAAATTAGTGGCCAAGCCGCCTTAAATCCCTCCCAAAGCTGTGGTGTATAAATGTTGTTATACTCTCCTCCAAGCCATGGAACACTCAAGACCCTTGCATAAAGAAGAGCCCCAAAGAATGCTGCAAAAAACATAACCTCAGAGAAAATAAACCAGCTCATGCCCCACCTAAAAGATCTGTCGACCTGGGAGTTATACATCCCACCCACGCTCTCAGCAACTACCGTACCAAGCCAACCAAACATCATAAATGCTATGATAGCAAAACCCAGAACCATCACAGGCCAGCCCCAGCTGACATCATGCATTTGATTTGCAAAGCCAACAAATAGTGTTGAAATGCCTATTGATCCTATAATTGGCCAATATGTACCATGAGGAACATAATATTTTTCGTTGCTCATTTTCTCTCCCTTTAATTAACTATCTAACTTATAAAAATTATATGACAAGCTCACATCTTTAATCCATTCTGCCATTTCAGGCTCAACCACAAACCGAAGCGCCATTTCTACTTCCTCTCCAGGCTGAAACTCTTGCTTAACAAAACAAAAACACTCTAATTTTTTAAAATGTAGCGCCGCATCTGTTGGCGCCACGCTTGGTATTGCTTGACCAAAAATTACCTCATCGGTCGTATTTTTAGCAATGTAGCTCATGTTATAAAACTTCCCTGGAATAACCTCCATTGAAGTCACTTTTGGTGCAAACTGAACTGGAAAACCAGAACTAGTTGACGCAAAAAAACTAACTGTTACTTCACGCTCTTCATTAATCTGATACTGCTTTTCAGTTTCGACAGTACCCGTCTTACCATTAAACCCAGTTAAGTCACACAATACATCATATATTGGCACCATGGCATAAGCAAAAAAGAACATCAAAACAGGGACGGATACAAGCTTTATCCAAAATCCTTTTGTTATTTTTTTTCTCTCCATATCAGCCGTTAAGCATTATAGTTGCTAAATACAATCCTATTGCTACAATGGCCACTATGAGTGCAGTTCGGCCTTGGCCTTTGCTGTTCTTCTCTGCCATTAACTGTGCTGAGACTCAGCTAAAATTTCAGCTCTGGTTGGTGGCTCATCAAATGTATGGTAAGCAACTGGCGCAGCCAATGTCCACTCTAGGCCCTTAGCACTCTCCCAAGGCCTTGCAACTGCTGGCTTGCCATTTCGAATACAGTCAACCAAAATATAGGTAAACAAAAGAAATGATAGGCCAAAGGCAAAAGAGCCAATTGATGAAATGAAGTTAAAGTCTGCAAACTGAAGCGCATAGTCAGGAATACGACGAGGCATCCCCGCTAATCCTATAAAGTGTTGTGGGAAAAATGTTACATTAACTGAAATCATAGCAATCCAAAAGTGGACTTTCGCTAAGCGCTCGTTATACATTTTTCCAGTCCACTTAGGCAGCCAATAGAAAACAGCTGCAATGATTCCCCACAAGGCTCCAGTTACAAGAACGTAGTGGAAATGTGCAACAACAAAATATGTATCGTGGTACTGAATATCAGCAGGCGCTATTCCAAGCATTAAACCTGAGAAGCCGCCAATTGTAAATAAAAATACAAAAGACAGTGCCCATAACATTGGAGTTTCAAATGACATTGAACCCTTCCACATCGTTGCAACCCAGTTAAAAACTTTAACACCGGTTGGAACTGCAATTAGCATTGTTGCATACATGAAGTAAAGCTCGCCAGCGACTGGCATCCCAGTCAGGAACATATGGTGAGCCCACACTATATAAGACAAGAATGCAATTGATGCAGTTGCATAAACCATCGATGAATAACCAAAGAGTGGCTTCCTTGCAAAAGTAGGAATAATATGGGAGATAATGCCAAAGGCTGGCAAAATCATAATGTACACCTCTGGATGCCCAAAGAACCAGAAAATATGCTGAAACATGACCGGGTCTCCACCGCCAGTTGCATCAAAGAAAGCGGTTCCAAAATTACGATCTGTAAGCATCATAGTTACAGCTCCAGCCAAAACTGGCATTGCACCGATTAGGAGGAATGATGTAATTAACCAAGTCCAAACGAAAAGAGGCATATCCATTAGTCTCATTTCAGGTGCCTTCATATTAAGAACGGTCGCAATAATATTAATGGCGCCCATGATTGATGAGAAACCAAGCAAGTGAATTGCAAAGATAAAGAAGTCAGTTGAATCTGGTGCAAATGTTGTTGAGAGTGGAGCATAAAAAGTCCATCCAAAAGCAGGTGCACCACCTTCCATAAAAAATGTGCTCAGTAGAATCGTGCCAGCAAAAGGCAGTATCCAAAAACTCCAATTATTCATTCTTGGAAGAGCCATATCGGGAGCTCCTACCATCATAGGAATAAGCCAGTTTGCCAGACCAACAAAGGCTGGCATAATGGCTCCAAATACCATGATCAGCCCATGCATTGTTGTCAACTGGTTATAGAACTGTGGCTCAAACAATTGCAGTCCAGGCTGCAATAACTCAGAACGAATTCCCATAGCAAATGCGCCGCCCACCAAGAGCATTGCAAAAGAAAACCACAGATAAAGCGTTCCAATATCCTTGTGGTTAGTTGTCTTAACCCATCTTAGGAGTCCTTTTTCAGGACCATGATGGTGATCGTCGTGTGCTGCTGCCGCTGTAGTTGAGCTCATGTGTTTCTCCTTAAATTAACGTGCAGATGTAACATCTGATGGTTGAACAACTGATCCATTGTTACCAAAAGATCTTCTTTCGTAGGTAATTACCGATGCAATATCTGTATCGCTAAGCATCTTAAATGCAGGCATACCCCTTAAACCATTTAAAACCATGCCTATTTGATAATCTGCGGGGCCATTTGTTACTTCTGACCCTATCATTGCTGGGAAGACTCCCGGAATACCTGAGCCGTCTTTTTGATGACAACCAGAGCAGTTTGCGTTGTAAACTTCCTCACCCCTTGCAACCAAATCAGCCTCTGTCCATTCTTGTGTAGCGCTAGCTAATTCAGCAACTTTTTCAGCCTGTTTGCTCTCAACCCAAGCCGCATAGTCGGCTTTAGAAACAACGTCTACCACAATTGGCATAAACCCATGATCTTTTCCACAAAGCTCAGCACATTGTCCTCTATAAGTTCCAATTTCATTTGGCTTGGCCCATGCATCGTTGATAAATCCAGGATTAGCGTCCTGCTTGACGCCAAAAGCGGGAACCCACCAGTTATGAATAACGTCATTAGAGGTAATTAAAAATCTAACCGTTGTATCAACTGGAAGAACAAGATGATTGTCAACTGAGCGAAGGTAGTCACTTTCCTTATGAACAGCTTCACGCTCCTCAGGTGATGCCTTAATAACGTCTCTCGAAGATTGTGCTAAATTTGAAACAAAGCTGATTCCTTCTTCAGGATAGTCATACTGCCACTTCCATTGAATGCCGGTTACCTTGATAGTCATGTCTGCCTTTTCAAGGACCTCAATATCAATCAATGTTTTGGAGGCTGGAATTGCCATTGCAATTAAGATTAAGATTGGAATTCCTGTCCATATAAATTCAACTGTCGTACTCTCATGAAAATGTGCAGCCTTAGCTCCCTTTGACTTTCTGTGGGCAATGATCGAATAGAACATAGCACCAAATACTACAACGCCGATACCAACACAAACCCAAAATGCCATCATATGAAGCCAGTAAATGTCCTGGCTAAGGTCAGTGATGCCTTTTGTCATATTAAGTGTATACTCTGCAAAAGCAGATCTAGGGCCTAATAATGCTGCAATAGCGCTAGTAATAGTCAACAATAGTTTCATAGATTCTCCGAATTAAACCTTTTTTTAGCTATATAAATAGTACTTGAATGTGTAATTTCAAGTTTCAATTAAAAAATGCAACCAAATGATACCTGTTTATCTCTTTTTTACCAAGTAATAATTCACCTTTATTCTCAATATTGATTGAACTTTTTTCACCGACAAACTGAATACTAAAAAATTACACTCCTATTATTGAAAAAAAAGAATAAACCCCTAAATATAAGATGCACATTTATTAAATGTTTTTTGAATTTTTTTAATCAAGCAGCTACTTTGTTAACTAAAATAGATGCCTCATTTACTGGATTTTATGTACTCTAAAGCACTTAACCTCTCATTTATTTTAGCTCTCATAGTTGTCATCTTAGGAGCATATACTCGCCTTGCTGATGCGGGACTAGGATGTCCCGACTGGCCTGGATGCTACGGTCAGCTTTTAGTGCCTGACATCATCTCTGCAGAATATGACAGGCCCCTGGATGTTGCAAAAGCCTGGAAAGAAATGGTTCATCGCTACGCCGCTTCAATACTTGGCCTATCAATTGTTATTATCTTTTTATTAGCAATTTTTAGGAGGCCGGATACGCTCCGTTCTGTAAAGCTGCCAACTGCGCTTCTATTATTGGTTAGTTTTCAAGGCGCCCTAGGGATGTGGACAGTAACGGAATTAGTACATCCAGGAATAGTTACGATGCATTTATTGGGTGGCTTTTCAACAACAACTCTTCTCTTTTGGCTGCTTCTTAATGAACGTAAGCCTCTTACTCTTGATCAGCCAATTCTCAACAAGCACAAGATAATGCTTGCCATTGTTAGTTTGCTTCTAGTTTTTCAAATTTTTCTTGGAGGGTGGACCAGCACTAACTATGCTGCACTTGCCTGCGGGGACTATTTTCCTAGCTGTCTAGGAGAGATGTGGCCTGATGACATGGACTTTAATAATGCCTACTATTGGGGGCCACTTGGAGTTGATTATGAGTTTGGTGTCCTAGAAAATGAAACACGAACAGCAATCCAAATGGTTCATCGTGTTGGCGCACTTGTTGTAACTACAGCAATAATTACTTTTTCATTTGCCCTTAGAAACTACAAAGCACTCAAAAACAGTGTGCTTATAGTTCTTGCCCTTCTAGCAATTCAAGTTGCGCTGGGGATAATTAATGTAGTAATGTCTCTGCCTATGTTTGCTGCAACAATGCATAATGTAGTCGGCCTTGCGCTGCTCTTGAGTCTTGTGAACCTTGCTCACAAAATGTTCACAAAAGAAAATGCTCTTCAAAGCTAATTGACACCTTTGTAGGCCTTATTATGACAAAAAGTACTCAAATTTATTTCCTTATTCTTGTAGCTATTATTAGTGCTGCAGTTTTCTTCTTCCTTGGTGGCAAGCCCACCATGGAGGAACTCAAAAAGTCTGTTGCTCCTGCTGCGTCTTTATACCCTGAAGCAAAATCAGTTTCAGATAAACTCAACTTTATCGATGATGCATCAAAAAACACTCATTTATCAGATGTGGCAGATGATAAATGGGCGCTTCTGTATTTTGGGTACACTTCGTGTCCAGATGTTTGTCCAATTGACCTCTCTAAAATAAACCAAGCATCGAAGTTAATGGAAAATAGTGATCAACTACAAGTTGTATTTGTCTCTGTTGATCCTGATAGAGACATAGGAAGCCTAGACAACTTTGCTAAAGCTTTTAATTCATCTTTCAAGGGCTTAACCGCAAAGCAGGATGAGCTAATTTCTATTAGCAAAACGCTTGGCGTTTATCACGAAGTGGTTCAGTCTCAAAAAACAGCTCAAGAGGATCATAGCAATCATAATCATTCTCACGATGATGATTCGCATGATTCACACAAAATGGTAGCCGATGAAAAACCCGGCTCTACAAAAGTTGCACATTACGATGTTGACCACACTAGCAGCTATTTGCTCTTTAATCCAGAACTGAAGCTAGTTGCTCTTTTGACAAACCCTCACGAGCCTGCGCCTATGGCTGAGGCTCTTGATAAAATCATAGATGCTTTAGGAAAGAACTAGCCTTACAGCAAAAATTAATGAGCCGATAAAAAGCACCGTCATCATAAGACCTACAATGATGTATGGCCATGGGCCTGTTTTTTCTGTAGCATCAAAATCTTGGGCAAGATTCTTTTTTTTTCCAACTCCAATCATTGCAGAGGCCACTGCTCTAAAAACCTGAAGCAAAGATTTCATGTCTAGGCAGCAACCCCAAAATTCATTAGAAGGTAATGATCTATCAATAGCCCCACGAATAAAACCATCAAGTAATTAATTGAATATTTAAAAGTCTTAAACGCAATCTTAGAATTCTCAGGCTCAAGAAAAATCTTAATTGAGTATCCTAAAAAAAGAGCCCCAAGGGATACTGCACAAATCAAATATATCAAGCCACTCATTCCAGTTAGAAAAGGTAGCAAAGTTACAAGAAACAAAAGGACTGTATACAAAAGGATTTGTACTCTAGTAAATTCTAGTCCATGTGTAACTGGCAGCATTGGAATTTCAGCTTTTTTATATTCTTCACTCCTATGAATAGCCAAAGCCCAAAAGTGCGGAGGGGTCCATATAAAAACAATGAGAAACAGAAGTAATGCATACTCAAGGCCATTCGAACCCGCAATTGAAGTCCACCCAAGAACTGGTGGTGCAGCCCCTGCAGCGCCGCCAATAACTATGTTTTGTGGAGTGGCTCTTTTCAAATACATCGTATAAAAGACGGCGTATCCTATTAAAGAAAGAAGGGTTAGAACTGCAGTCAATAAGTTTACAAAAACGACTAGAAGGGCGATTCCAACAACGCCCAAAAAAGCACCCCAGATAAGCGCCTGCGTCCTTGTAACTTTACCCTGAGGTAAAGGCCTCCGATCAGTTCTAGACATCTGCGTATCAATTTTTTCGTCAACAACATGATTAAATACAGCTGCAGACATTGCAGCCAATGAAATTCCCGCCGATGCTGCAAGAATAAGAAGTAGATTAGGCACATAGGGAACAGCTAGGAGCATTCCAACAACTGCTGTAAGCAAAATAAGCATCACAACTTTAATCTTACAGAGGCCCAAAAGATCTTTCAAGGAAGGAAGGTTTTCCATTAGCCTATCCTTGAGTATTTAAGAAGTCGCTTTAAATCCTTAAGCACAAATTTTATGTTGATATCCTTTGGATCGTAATACAGCATAAAGTTTCCAATAGGATCAATCAGAAAAATAGAGTTTTCTGGCAATCTTGAAAGCTGGCCTAATAGCTTGTCACTTGTGATACTCGCCAGGATGAGTTTTTCATCCTCAACAGAAGGCACTGATCCATCATTAGTAATAAGCATTCTTTGGATTCGGCGCATGTCCATATTGATCAGTGTGCGAATAGTCTTCACGTCTGCAACAGCTTGATTACAGAGGGTATCACAACTATCTGTTACATAGGCCAGTGTCCAAACTCCTTGCAGGGAGGCGTCTCCTTTTATGTCAAGGTCTGACTTTTCAGTAACAATTACTGGTGCGATTAATTCACCATAGTTAACCGTATTTTGGCTGAAATAGGACGGGTTTAAATAAAAGAACAAAGTTCCCAACCCTATTGGAAGAAGAAATATTGATAAAAGCGCCCAAAATTCTTTTTTAAAAGTCATGTTTTTCCCGAAATCAAAACTGCGTAATGATACGCTGAAGGAGTCAAAAACTCAACTTGCTATAGCCTTACTTCGATGCCTTTTTGTTGCATCGATTTTTTGGCCTCATCAACCGTAAACTCGGCAAAGTGAAAAATGCTCGCAGCAAGAACTGCGTCGGCCCCGCCATCGACCACGCCCTCGGACAAGTGCAATAAATTGCCAACCCCGCCAGAGGCAATCACTGGAACATTGACAGCGTCAGATACGGCTCGCGTTAACTCAAGGTCAAACCCGTCTTTGGTTCCGTCTCTGTCCATCGAGGTAAGCAGTATTTCACCGGCGCCATTTTCTCCCTTGGTCATTTTTAGTGCCCATTCTATAGCGTCAATGCCTGTTGTTTTTCTGCCGCCATGAGTATAGATTTCCCATTTAGAGGGGTTTGACGAAACTCTTTTAGCATCAATTGCAATCACAATACACTGGGACCCAAAAATAGCGCAGAGCTCGTTAATAAGGCCCGGGTTAAAAATAGCAGCAGAATTAACTGCAACCTTGTCTGCCCCTGCCTTAAGCATGGCTCTAACATCGTCAGCTTCTCGAATGCCGCCGCCAACAGTCAGAGGAATAAAAACTTGTTCAGCAATTTTTTCGACCATGGCAACTGTCGTATTTCTTCCTTCATGCGAAGCCGTTATATCAAGAAACGTAATTTCATCTGCACCCTCACTGTCATAGCGCTTTGCAACCTCAACAGGGTCTCCAGCATCCTTGATGTCAACAAACTTAACGCCCTTGACCACCCTTCCATCACGGACATCTAGGCAGGGGATTATTCTCTTAGCTAAACTCATAGTATGGATTTTACCGTATAAATCCTCATTTACTGTCTAACGAGAGCCCTATTTAATTAATCGTTTAAATTGAAATACTTTGCAATGGGCAATTTAATGACTAGTGGGTATAATTGCGCTCTATGAGCTCAGAAAATGCCGGTTTGCAAACCAACAATCAAAGCCCTCCTAAGCATATAGCTATCATTATGGACGGCAACGGAAGGTGGGCTAAAGCAAAACATCTGCCTCGCTCGAGTGGCCATCAAAAGGGCGTTAGAACCGTTAGAAAAATTGTCAAGCACTGTGCAAAGTTAGGCGTCAATACACTTACTCTTTTTGCTTTTAGTAGTGAAAATATGAAACGCTCAAGTGAAGAAGTGGGTCTCCTTTTCAAGCTATTCTTAACCGTTTTGAAAACTGAGACAAAAAAACTTAAAGACAACAACATCAAACTAAAAATTATTGGAGATCTCTCCGTATTCACCCCTGAAATACAATCACTTGCTCGCGAAGCAGAAAAACAACTTTCCAATAATTCAGGACTAAATCTAGTCATTGCAGCTAATTATGGAGGCCAATGGGACATTGCAAAATCGGCAAAGAAAATTGCATTTGAATCCGCTAATGGCAACATTAATCCAGAAGATATTGACTCCTCAACCTTTCAATCATACACCTCTCTAGCCTCCTATCCAAAAGTTGACCTTCTTATTCGAACAAGTGGCGAGATTAGGCTAAGCAATTTTTTGCTGTGGGATATTGCTTATAGTGAATTCTATTTTTGTGAAACCTTGTGGCCAGATTTTGATGAAGATTCTCTAGATATTGCAATTAAGGACTTTCATTCCAGAGATAGGCGCTATGGTGAGCGCAATGGGGAGAGGTAATGCTCATTAAAAGAGCTCTAACAGCACTTGTTTTAGCACCAATAGCTATTGCAGGAATACTGCTATTAAATGAGACTTGGTTCTCAGCAGCTCTTGGATTAATTCTTATTATTGTCTCTTGGGAGTATTGCAGACTAGTGTCAATAACCAGCCCTACCAATAAAGCCATTTTCACTATAGCAATATTGGCGCTGGCTTTTATTTTTTCTAAAAACACAACACTACTAGCGCCCTTACTATTCCTAGCACTAGCATGGTGGTTTGTCGCTTTATATTGGGTCATAAAATACCCAGATAGTCATGCCAGTGTTAGCAAAAATATTTACACATCAGTTATAAATGGGCTCTTTCTATTTGTGCCGATGGCGGCTGCAATCATTATTCTTCAGTCTCAAAATAGTTCATTAGTGCTTTTTCTACTGGCACTAATCTGGGCAGCAGACATCGGCGCTTATTTTTCAGGAAAACAGTTTGGCAATAAAAAACTCTGTCCTGAGGTAAGCCCAAACAAAACACTTGCAGGCCTATATGGCGGCATTATTCTTGCTCAAGCTGTTGCTCTCTGTTATGTCTTCATTGTTGTTCAGGCGCCTAACTTAAAGGACTTTTTGGTCTTTAGTATTTTAGCCCTCGTGGTCTCTTTAGTCTCAGTCCTTGGTGATTTATTTGAGAGCTTATTAAAGCGCATTAGCGGCTATAAAGATAGTGGAGATATTCTTCCAGGGCATGGTGGGCTTTTGGATCGCATTGATAGCCTAACATCGTCTGCACCAATATTTCTTCTCTTGCTGGTCTTTGTCCTATGAAAAATATTGCAATTCTTGGGGCGACAGGCTCAATTGGACTCAACACGCTAGATGTTATTGCTCGCCATCCAGACAAATATAGCGCGTTCGCTGTCAGCGCGCACTCAAACTGGAAAAGTCTGAATGAACTCTGCAAAAAGCATATGCCAAAATACGCAATTTTGATCGATGAAGAGGCGGCTGACAATCTAAGAAAGTTGGCTCCAAAGGGAGTGGAGGTCTTAAGCGGTGAGAATGCACTTGATGATATCGCCTCTCATATTCAAACTGATTTTGTTATGGCTGCAATCGTTGGTGGAGCCGGCATGTCATCCACTTTTTCTGCCGCTATGGCTGGTAAAAGAATAATGCTCGCTAATAAAGAGTCTCTAGTTTTAGGCGGCGCTCTTCTAATGAATGCCGCCAACAAATCAGGCGCTGAAATCATTCCAGTTGACTCTGAGCACAGCGCAATTTTTCAATGCCTTCAGGCGGGCAAGGAAGGATTAAACAAAATTCAATTGACTGCTTCTGGCGGGCCATTTTTAAATATGCCATTTGTCTCTCTTAGTAAAGTCACTCCAGAGGAGGCATGTAATCATCCGAACTGGAAAATGGGACAAAAAATTTCTGTTGACTCTGCAACAATGATGAACAAGGGGCTCGAAGTGATTGAGGCTAGCTTCTTGTTTAATCTTCCTGCAACTCACATTGAAGTTATTGTGCACCCTCAAAGCATTGTTCACTCGTGCGTCTATTATGATGATGGCAGCGTTCTATCACAAATGGGCCTTCCCGATATGAGAAGTGCAATATCTTATGCGCTGTCTTTTCCTGGAAGACAGCTATCAGGAGTCGAGGTGCTAGACCTTACTAAACAGCCTCCATTGGAATTTTATCCGCCCGACATGAAAAAGTACAAATGTTTAGAGCTTGCATATCAAGCCATAAAACAAGGCGGAAACGCCCCTGGCACTCTAAACGCAGCGAATGAGGTTGCTGTTGATGCCTTTTTAAAAAATAAAATAGGCTTTTTAGACATCAGTAAGATAATTGAAAAAACTCTCAACGAGACGCCCACTCAAAATCTTGACACACTCCCTAGTGTTGTGGAAAATGACCAGCTTTCACGTCAACTGGCCTTGTCGTTAATTTCTAAAAACGACTAAACCCAACAATAATGATTAAATCTTTTTTTATTTCATTGCTTCTAGCATGTGTGGTTTTCTCAGCCCCCTCTTTTGCAGGCGGTCAGCATGACTTTAGCTTTAAGGTTTCGCGTGGGGATGCTTTTTATAAGTTTTTCTATAGCACAGGGCTTTCAGGCAAGCTGCTGACAAAACTAATGACGTCAGATCCGAGAGCTCAAAGGCTCAACAATATTTATCCCGGTGATAAATTCCAGATTAGCCTTAATGATAATCATACTCTCAAGCAAATTATATTTAACCCTGCAAATGATAATCCGCTCTTCATAAACTATGACGGAAAAAGATTTAGCTATGAAAAATCAAATATACAACCTGTTGGAGATGTGTCCTTTACTGTCATTACAATCAATAAGTCTCTTAATTACGACGCTAAGAAGGCTGGCGTTGATGCTGAAGTTGTAAAAATGATGGTAGATAACTTTTCATGGGAGATTGACTTCAGTCGTGATCTTAGAAAAGGTGACAGGTTCTTTTTATCATGGGAAGGAGAGAAGACGCCGAGTGCCATGATTTATATTAGCGGAAGAAAAACTATTGCGCTTTTCTCTCATAAGGACTCTCTTGGTAGAAAGAAATACTATAATTCTAAAGGTGAAACACTAAACGACTCATTTAAATTTGCTCCTACAAAGTACAACAGGATTAGCTCTAGTTTTTCATTGCGTCGCTATCACCCAACACTTAAGACTTATCGTCCTCACCGAGGCACTGATTTTGCTGCACCAAGCGGAACACCTGTATATGCACCAGCAAAAGGGCTAGTTAAGTATGTTGCGACACTATCAGGCTATGGCAACGTAATTTATCTAAAGCATGGCTCTGAGTATGTCACAGTATATGCTCATTTGTCAAAATTTGCCAAGGGTCTAAAGTCCGGCAAGCGAGTTAAAAAAGGCGAGCTCATTGGATATGTGGGCACTACTGGAATGTCTACGGGGCCACATCTTCATTATGAGATTCGCATCAACGGGGTTCACAAAGATGCTGAAAAAGTTAAGCTTAACAAAAAATCAATCGTTCCAAATGCTGAGATGGCAAGCTTTCAAAAAAGAGCTAAACAAATACTTACAAAATTAAAAATTAAATAGGCCTCTATACATAGCAACTTAAACAAACCCTTAGCTCAATCGATTAAAATAAAGCCATACAGCTATTAAAGTAATCAAATGAGCTCTCATATTCGAATAGATCTATCCTTACCTCTTCTTCATCAGGGAAAAGTAAGAGACATATATGATATTGATTCTCAATACATGCTCATTGTAGCAACCGACCGACTCTCAGCATTTGACGTTATCTTCGAGCAGCCAATTGCAAGTAAAGGCAAAATCCTTACAGAAATAGCAAACTTCTGGTTTGACAAAACTAAGCATATTGTTCAAAACCATCTAACCAAAATAAAGCTTGAAGAAGTATTGACAGCCAAAGAGGTGGAGACACTTTCAGGAAGGGCGATTGTAGTTAAAAAGCTCAAGCCCCTTCCTATTGAAGCCGTCGTTAGAGGCTACTTAATTGGCTCAGGCTGGAAAGAGTATCAAGAGTCTCAGTCGGTTTGTGGTATTGCTTTACCTGATAACTTAAGACTGGCAGAGCAACTTAAAAAACCAATCTTTACTCCGTCCTCAAAAGCTGCAGTTGGAGAGCATGATGCCAATATTTCTTTTGAAAAGGTTGAAGGTCTAATTGGCGCAGAACTAGCGAAAGAAATGAAAGAGGTAAGTCTTAAAATATATAGCTTTGCATCAAAACTTGCGATAGAAAAAGGCATTATTATTGCCGACACTAAGTTTGAATTTGGGCTTGACTCAAATAACCAACTCACGCTTATGGATGAAGTTTTGACGCCTGACTCTTCCAGATTTTGGTCGCTGCCTGACTACACTCCTGGAATAAGTCCAAAAAGCTTTGACAAACAAATCATTAGAGACTATCTTGAGTCACTTGACTGGAACAAGGCGCCCCCTGCACCTGAAATTCCACAAAAAATCATGCGCCACGCAGCAAATAAATATATGGATATTCAGTCAATATTATGCAACTAGCTGGACCAATAAGAATGATGCAAACTTCTCTGGCTGATGGAGAGGCAAAATATAGCCTACCGATTGGCAGCGAAACTGTTGACATGAATGCGCTAGTAGGCAGGCAAATTGAGCTGAGCTTTCAACAAGAAATTACATGCTCAAATTGTGGCAAAAAAACGAATAAAAGCTTTTCACAAGGATATTGCTTCCCATGTGCTCGCTCACTTGCAAGATGTGACATGTGCATCATGAAGCCAGAAACCTGCCATCATCACTTAGGGACCTGTAGAGAGCCTGAGTGGGGTCTTGCCAATTGTTTTTCTTCACATATCGTTTATCTAGCTAACTCTTCTGGGATAAAGGTTGGGATTACTCGAAAAACAAATACTCCCGGAAGATGGATAGACCAAGGAGCAGTATGCGCTTTACCAATTTTAGAGGTTAAAACAAGGCTTGATTCTGGGAAAATTGAGATGGCCCTTAAGTCCTATGTGGCTGACAAGACAAACTGGCGCACAATGCTTAAAAACGAGGTCAAAGATATTGACCTAGTAACAGCTAAAAATGACCTTTTAGCAAAAATACCTAGCTTAGTTAACGAGCTTCAAGCTAGAGACCTTAAGGGCGAAACAATCAATATCAGGTACCCTGTGTTAAAATATCCAACAAAGATTGTCTCTTTAAATTTTGACAAAACACCCCTCATCTCTGGCGTTTTGCAAGGAATTAAAGGACAATACTTATTACTAGATGGTGGCGTGCTAAACCTTAGAAAATTCAGCTCATATCATCTTATAATTAACAGCTAATGGTCTTTTATAATGATATCTGCAGAAAAGTTTAAAAAACTGAAAAATAAGTCTATTACTCTTTTGGGTATGTCTGGTGTTGGCAAAACTCATCTGGCAAAGCTTATTGGAGAAGAAGGAGATTGGTTTCATTTTTCTGGAGACTATAGGATTGGTGCAGCCCACCTCAAAGAAGCTATAATTGCAAATATTTCTGATAAGATGAAAACAGATAATTGGCTAAGGAGACTTTTAGATAACCAGTCAATCAGCATTAATAGCCAAGTAAGTTTTGATAATCTAGAGCCAATCTCAGCATTCTTAGGAAAGGTTGGTAACCCAGAAGAAGGGGGCCTTCCAATAGGTGAATTTATTCGTCGTCAAAATCTTTTTTTTGAGGCAGAAAAAAAGACAATGTACGAAGTGCCTGACTTTATCAAAAAGTCCGAGGCAGAGGGTTTTAGTCATTTTATAAACGACGCCGGGGGTAGTCTTTGTGAGCTCGAAGACCAAGCTCTGTACAAGCTTCTCTCAGAAAAAAGTCTCATCGTCTACATACAAACCAACTCTGAAAATGAGCGAATTCTAATTGAACGTGCCAAAGCCCATCCAAAGCCTATGTATTATGATTCAAAATTTTTTGAGAAATCCATTAACACGTATCTTGCTGAAAACAGCTTAGACTATGTAGCTCAAGTTAGCCCAGATGATTTTGTAAGCTGGGTTTTTCCAAAGCTGATAGAAGATAGGCTTAAAAAATATACAGCGATTGCAAAAAAATATGGCTGCACAATTCAAAGCGATGACCTTCATAATTGCCGCTCTGCGAATGATGTTATTAATTTAATCTCAAGCGCGCTCTGAAGTTATGCCTCTTATAGCACACTCAAACCTGCCTTCTTTTGACCGCCTTGAAAAACAAGGTGAAACAATACTGTCTGAAGAAAGAGCCTCTCATCAGGCCATTAGAGCCCTTCATATTGGCCTGCTGAATATGATGCCTGATTCTGCGCTTGAGGCCACCGAAAGACAGTTCTTTAGGTTGGTTGGTCGCTCTAACCAAGTGGCTCAACTCTACATACATCCTTTTTCCCTCCCTAGCATCAAACGAGGTAAAAAAGCTTCAGAGCATATTAAAAGCCACTATAAAAGCTTTGATGAAATAAAACTTCAAGGCCTTGATGCTCTTATTATTACTGGTGCAAATGTTACTGACCCCGATCTTCAGCTTGCCCCTTTTTATAATGAGCTCCATGAAGTTGTTGACTGGTCTTATGAAAATGTAACCTCAACCTTGTGTTCATGTCTCGCAACTCATGCTGTTTTAGAGTTTAAATACAAACAAAAAAGAAGTCCTATTGGAAAAAAACACTGGGGAGTTTTTCCCCATCAGGTTGTTGATCGAACACATCCATTAGTCAAGGGCGTTAATACACGATTTGATGTTCCTCACTCTCGCCATAATGAAATTTCTAGGTCTCAGTTTGATGAGGCCAACATTAAAGTTTTAGCTGCTAGCAAAGTTGGCGTCCATTTAGCTGTAAGCCCAGACTTGTTTCGTATTGTCTTCTTTCAAGGCCACCCAGAATATGACTCCATTAGTCTTTTAAAGGAGCTAAAAAGAGAAATTGCCATCTATCTTGAAGGCGGTCGTTCATACTATCCACCTTTTCCAACGAATTATCTTTCACCGCAATGTTGTGCAATTCTAGAGGAGTATAAAACAAGGCTTATAGCCAAGTCAGCCTCAATAAAAGACTTCCCTGAGCAGCTCATCATGCAAACGCTTGATAATACATGGCATGATAGTGCAAGCGCTATTATCAACAACTGGATTGGATGCTTTTATCAGGTAACAAATGAGGACATTAAGCTGCCATTTATGGAGTCGGTAGACCCACAAAATCCGCTTGGCTTGTAAAGGTGACAGAGTTAGCAAGAGACTTACTTCGATGGTTTAAAATCAATGGGAGGAAGAGCCTTCCGTGGCAATCATCCCCGCCCAATGTTTATCATATTTGGCTTTCTGAAATCATGCTCCAACAAACACAAGTCATTACAGTCATTGACTACTTTAATAAGTTCATCGCCTGCTTTCCAGACCTAGCCGTTCTTGCAAATGCAAAAGAAGATGAAGTCATGTCAAACTGGGCAGGGCTTGGATATTATAGTCGCGCACGAAACCTTCATAAAACTGCAAAGATAGTCACCTCTATTCACAAGGGCGTCTTTCCAAAAAAATACGAGGAGATTGTTGCGCTTCCTGGTATTGGCCCTTCCACTGCTGGTGCAATTTTGTCATTAGGAAGCGGCTTATCGACCCCAATTCTTGATGGCAATGTAAAAAGAACTCTTTCACGGTATCACAAAGTTGAAGGCCATTACTCTTCAGGCAAAGTCATGGCGGAGTTGTGGCGTCTAGCAAAACATCACACGCCTCAAACAAACAACGCTGAATACACTCAAGCGATCATGGATATTGGTGCAACCATCTGCAAACCAAAAAACCCATTATGTGGCAACTGTCCAATAGCTAGTCATTGTGGGGCCTGTCTCTCCAAAGAGCAAGATATTTATCCACACACAAAAACTAAAAAAAATAAGGCGCCTGAAAAAACTATTGCATTTCTAATATTTACAAACGAAAGGCAACAGGTTTTTCTTAAAAAAAGACCTGGCAAAGGAATATGGGGTGGATTATGGAGCTTTGTAGATTGTGATGACAATGCTGAAGCAATTAATTTTGCAATTCGCCAGCATAACAATAACGCAAAGATTATAAGGCCGCTTGCAAAATTTAAGCATAACTTCACTCACTTTAATTTGTGGATCAACCCAATTTTGGTTGATTCACCTGGCGGGTTAGCCAACTATTATGATGCAAGCAGCTTAGCTCTTGGCACTCCTGCGCCAGTTAAAAAGATACTTCAGGAGCTTTAATTGACCAATAATCAATAGAGTCAGTGAGTAAAATACAAGAATGGAACTGATAAGAGGCCTTCACAATCTAAAAAAACAGCCTGGCTGTATTCTTACCATTGGTAACTTTGATGGTGTTCATCTCGGACACCAAGAGATATTAAAAAAGCTTGTCTCCAAGTCAAAAAAAATGGGACTACCCTCTCTGGTTGTCTCTTTTTCAGTAACACCCGAAACATTTTTTGGAAGACCCAAGGCAAGACTGAGTAGCTTTAGGGATAAACATTTATTTCTGGAGTCTATGGGGATAGATAAACATCTTTTAATCAGGTTTAATAAAGGCTTTTCCGAGCTTTCAGCATCTTCTTTTATTAATCAAGTTCTTGTACAAAAAATTGGAGTAAAGCACTTCTTTATTGGTGATGACTTTCGTTTTGGAAAGGGTCGTCTTGGTGACTTTTCTATGCTGAAAGCAGCCTCCCATGAAAATAACTATACGATTGAGAAATTAAACAGTGTGCTGCTAGATGGGCTCCGCGTTAGCAGTTCTGCGGTACGAAATTTTCTTACCGATGGAAACTTTACTGGGGCTGAAAAATTTCTTGGTAGGCCCTTTTCAATTAGTGGCAAGGTTGCGCATGGAGATAAGCTGGGAAGAACAATTGGGTTTCCCACTGCAAACATAAGCATACATAGAAAATTAAGCCCAGTTCTAGGTGTTTATAGTGTCCTTGTCAAACTTAAATCAAAAATATACAAGGGTGTGTGCAATGTGGGGAAAAGACCGACGCTTGGAGGAAATAAAACGCTTTTGGAGGTTTTTATATTTGATTTTGACAAAGAAATTTATGGTGTCTATGTAACTGTAATATTCAAACAGAAGTGTCGTGAAGAGAAAAAATTTGAATCATTTGACGAGCTAAAAAAACAAATCAAAAATGATGTCGAAAAAAGCAGACTCTTCTTTCAAAACAATATTTCTTAAGTCTTTAGCTTCCAAGAAAGACTCCTCCCAGCATAAAAAGGAATCACTGTTGAGCTTGAAAAGCTAAAGCTTTCAGGGATTTGCCACGTGGTTTTTTCCAATGTAATTGTTTCAATATTTCTACTCAGCCCATAGAAGTCAGGACCAAAATATGAGGCAAAGCCCTCTAGCATATCGATTTTATTTGCTCTATCAAAAGCCTCTGCATAAAGCTCAATAGCTGCATGCGCACTGAAGACTCCAGCGCACCCACAAGCCGATTCTTTTTGACTTTTATCATGCGGAGCGGAGTCTGTTCCTAAAAAAAACTTGGGGCTTCCTGAAGTGGCGGCCTCAATTAGCGCCTCTTGATGGGGGGCTCTTCGTTTTAAAACAGGCAAACAATAAAAATGTGGCTTAATCCCACCAACAAGCATGTGGTTTCTATTTGAAAGCAAATGATGTGGCGTAATGGTTGCAGCAATATTATTGCTGCCTTGGCCTACAAAATCCACTGCCTCCTTTGTTGTGATATGCTCCAAAACAACTTTGAGGCTAGGAAAGTTTTCAACCAAAGGCCCAAGAACGGAGTCCAAAAAAACCTTCTCTCTGTCAAAGATATCAACTTTACTATCTGTAACCTCTCCATGAATAAGAAGGGGAACCCCCTCATTTTGCATTTGCTCAAGGACGGGATAAGTGTTTGACAGATTAGTAACTCCGCTATCTGAATTTGTAGTGGCGCCTGCAGGATAAAGCTTAACAGCATATACATGCTTTTCATTGCTAGCTTCAATTATGTCTTTCTGGGTTGTGTTGTCTGTCAGATATAACGTCATCAGTGGGCTAAAGTTTGTATCGTTGGGAAGGGCATGAATAATTTCCTCACGATATAGCAAGGCTTGCACTGATGTCTTTATAGGTGGAGTTAGGTTTGGCATAATAATAGCCCGGCCCATTTGTTTTGCTGTCATTCCAACAACTGAGCTCATTTCCAAACCATCCCTCAGGTGCAAGTGCCAATCATCAGGTTTAGTTATAGTTAGTTTTTTCACTTTATACGACACTGCGTGTCAAAATAGAGTATCCATTACCCATGGCACTGCTTGTATTTTTTTCCAGAACCACACGGGCAAGGATCATTTCTTCCAACCTTTAAGTTTTTGATAGGTTGCTTTGATGAAACAACTCTACGTTGAGGCGCTGCTTTTCTCTGCACAGGCCTTGGGCTTTCCTCTTGCTTTTGCTCTTCAAGGATTTCTTGTTGCTTTGAGCTAACCTGCTCAAGATTAACACTACAAAGCGCCTGAACAATTTCAATATTAATGGTTTCAAGAAGCTCAGTAAACATAGAAAAAGACTCTCGTTTAAACTCCTGAATTGGGTTTTTTTGCCCTATTGCACGCAAATTAACGCTTTGTCGGAGCTGGTCCATAATAGCCAAATGCTCCTTCCAGTGATGGTCGAGGGCTCTGAGCATAACCGCCTTTTCAAAGGTTCTCATCATCTCCACTCCAAGAGCTTTTTCCTTCACTTCATGAGACGTAACAAACCCCCTTTGAATCAATTTTAGTATGTCATGAACATCCAATCCCTCTTCTACCATTCCTTTAAGAGGAACATTGGCGCCATAAGAGTTTTTTAAAATATTTTGAAGGCCCTCAATATCCCAATCCTCTTCAAGGACTTTTGGTGATATGTGTTCCACAAAAAGCTCGCTAATGACATCATCTCTGATAGCTTCGTATCGTACTTTAACATCTTCGGTTCCCATGAGCTCATCCCTTAGCTCATAAACCACCTTCCTTTGGTCATTAGCAACATCATCATATTCTAGAAGGTGTTTTCTAGCATCATAGTGCATTCCTTCGACTTTCTTCTGAGCATTGGCTATTGTCTTATTGAGCCAGCTATGTTCAAGGGCCTCTCCTTCTTTCATGCCGAGCTTCTTCATCATGCTTGCAGTTTTTTCAGAGGCAAATATCTTCATCAAATTGTCCTCTAAAGACAAGTAAAACCTTGTTGAGCCTATATCTCCTTGTCTTCCAGCGCGCCCTCTGAGCTGGTTATCGACCCTTCGCGATTCATTTCGTTCAGTTCCAACAATATGAAGACCTCCTGAATCAATAACAGCATTGTGTTTATCTCTCCAAGCACTCTGTTCAGACTCACCAGCATCTTCAGAAGGCCTGCCGCCTAAAACGATGTCAGTTCCTCGTCCAGCCATGTTAGTTGAAATTGTAACAGCGCCTGGTGCCCCGGCATTTGCAACAATTTCAGCCTCCCGCTCATGCTGTTTTGCATTAAGAACCTCATGTTTAATTTTGTGTTTAGTCAGCAAAACTGATACGCTTTCTGAGCTCTCAATGCTATTCGTGCCAACAAGAACAGGCTGCTTCCTAGCTTGACACTCCTGAATGTCTTTAACCACTGCATCAAGCTTTTCTTGCATAGTTCCATAAATTAGATCTGAATGATCAACTCTCGAAGACCTTGTGTTTGGAGGGACAACAACAACCTCTAAGCCATAAATATCTTGAAGCTCTGAAGCTTCAGTTTCTGCAGTGCCAGTCATCCCAGAAAGCTTCTCATAAAGCCTAAAATAATTTTGATAAGTGATTGAGGCTAAGGTTTGATTTTCTTTCTTAATACTTACATTTTCTTTGGCTTCTATCGCCTGATGAAGCCCCTCAGACCACCTTCTTCCTTCCATTGTTCTGCCGGTAAACTCATCAACAATCACAACATCGTCATTCTGAACAATGTAGTCTACGTTTTTTTGGAATAAAACATGCGCCCTAAGCCCAGAAATCAAATGCTGAAGTAAAATAATATTGCTTGCATCATAAAGACTAGCTCCCTCTTGCAAAGCCCCAGCCTCTATGAGCATATCTTCAGCTTTTGTGTGCCCATCGTCACTCAAAAAAACCTGTTTATGTTTTTCGTCAATCGTGTAATCGCCTGGTATTAGAATCTCAACTTCCTTGCCTTCCCCTTTTTCAGTTTGAAGTGTAAAACTAGGGATCATTTTATTAATGGCTTTGTATACCTGGGCATGATCTCCAGTCGGACCAGAGATTACTAGCGGAGTTCTTGCTTCGTCAATTAGAATTGAATCAACTTCATCAATAATTGCAAAGGAAAGCTCTTTCTGCATTTTTTGTTCTTGAGAAAAGGCCATGTTGTCTCTAAGATAATCGAAACCAAGCTCATTGTTAGTTGCATAGGTGATATCACAAGAATAGGCTTTTTGTTTTTCCTCTCCAGACATTCCTGAAACTGAGGTTCCAACAGTAAGCCCCAAAAAAGAAAAGACTTTTCCCATCCATTCGGCGTCTCTGGATGCCAAGTAGTCATTGACTGTGACGATGTGAACTCGCTTTCCAGTTATTGCGTTTAGGTAGGCTGGAAGAGTTGCAACAAGGGTCTTACCTTCACCAGTTCCCATCTCTGAAATACTGCCCTCATTAAGAACCATGCCGCCAATAAGCTGAACGTCATAGTGTCTAAGGCCTAATGTTCTCTGGCTTGCTTCTCTAACTAGTGCGAACGCTTCGGGTAAAACACTCTCTACAGACTCGTTTTCCTTAAGCCTTGCTTTGAGCTTTTCAGTCATTGATGACAAATCACTATCACTCAAAGACTTCATCTGTTCTTCTAGCGAGTTGATCTTATTGACCTGGCTATTGTACTTTTTAATTAGCCGGTCATTGTGCGACCCTAAAACCTTTGATAAAACATTATTTATAATACTCATGGAAGAACGAAACATTAGTAGACAAAACTGTGGTATTTTCTCATATATGCAAGATAAAACAAAAGAAAACCCTACAAATTTTAAAGCTGAAGGCAAACTAGGAACAATGTTCGAAAAAGCAAAGTCACACAATCGCTTTAATTCTGAATTTCAATCCCAGGTTCCCACTGAGCTAAATGGCCTCACTCTTTCTCTTGTTGATGATCAAAAGGTCTTTCTCATTGCCGAAAACGCTTCTGTTGCTTTTCGCGCCAAAAGACAAAAAAAGCTGCTTATCTCAATCATAAGAAAAATTGATGGCCTCTCTGATACAAAATCTTTAGCTGTTAGAGTTGATGAAAAAAAATACTAGATTAGTTGAATACTTTTAGCTTTTAAATATCAGTCCTTTACTTTATAATAATACGGTTTTTCACCAAATATCATTCGGAATTTTAATGTCAGAACAAACAATCGACCTAAAAAAACGACGTTTTTTAACCAAGGCTACCAGTGTAGTTGGTGCAGTTGGTGTTGGGTTTGCAGCATGGCCTTTTTTAGCAACATGGAAACCATCGGCTAAAGCTAAAGCAGCTGGGGCGCCTGTAGATGTTGATATTTCTAAATTAGAGGCTGGTCAGCTTGTTCGCGTCTTATGGCGCAAAAAACCTGTTTGGATATTTAAACGCGATGAAAAAGCTCTAGAGTCTCTTGACTCAGAGGACCTAATCAGCAAGCTTGCTGATGCTGATGGAACTGGCAACTCTAAAAGCCAACAGCCTGACTACGTTACAGCAAACTATCGCTCAATTGAAAACAAAGAAAGTGTTGCTGTTATTGTGGGCGTCTGCACACATCTCGGATGTTCTCCAACATATAGACCAGAGCCTGGGGCAGCTGATCTTGGTGGAGACAGCTGGAAAGGCGGTTTTTATTGCCCATGTCATGGCTCTAAATTTGACCTTGCTGGAAGAGTTTATGCAGGTGTGCCTGCCCCAACCAACCTAGTAATACCTCCCTATCAATACGTCACTGATTCATTGATTCGTGTTGGCGTTGACCAACAAAACACATAAGAGAAAATATGAATAATAAGCAAAGCTGGATAGACCAAAGATTTCCATTAACTAGGGTTATTAATGAGCATTTAGCAGAATACTATACGCCTAGAAACTTTAATTTCTGGTATTTCTTTGGTGGCTTAGCAGTAGTGATGCTTATAATGCAGTTAGTTACTGGGATATTCTTAACCATGCACTATAAGCCTGATGCAGAGTATGCTTTTGCCTCAGTCGAGTATATTATGAGAGACGTTGAATGGGGCTGGTTTATACGCTATATGCATTCGACAGGAGCCTCTGCTTTTTTTGTAATAATTTATCTTCATATGATGCGTGCGCTTTTATATGGCTCTTATAAGGGACCGAGGGAATTGATATGGATACTTGGCATGGTGCTGTATATTCTTTTATTAGCTGAAGCTTTCATGGGCTATGTTTTGCCTTGGGGGCAAATGTCGTTTTGGGGCGCTCAAGTAATTATTTCACTTTTTGGCTCAGTCCCGATTGTAGGACCAGATCTATTAGTTTGGATTTTGGGTGATTATGCTGTTGGTGATTCGACTTTAAATCGTTTCTTTTCATTGCATGTTGTTGTTATTCCACTTATTCTTGTTGTTCTTGTTTTTTTGCATATTGTTGCTCTTCACCACGTTGGATCAAATAATCCAGATGGAATTGAAATAAAGAAAAATAAAGACGCGGACGGTATTCCAAAAGATGGAATCCCCTTTCATCCATACTTCACAATTAAAGATAGTGTTGTTGTTGTTGGTTTTTTATGGATATTTTGTGCAGTTGTTTTTTACGCGCCAGCCCTAAATGGGTATTTTCTTGAAGCTCCGAACTTCATTGAGGCCAACCCACTTAAAACGCCTGAACATATTGCACCATTATGGTACTTAACTCCTTATTACTCTGTATTAAGAGCAATTCCTCCCCTGTTTGGCTCACAATTCCCTGGAGTATTAGCAATGTTTGCAGCGCTTGGAGTGTTTTTCCTTCTTCCTTGGCTAGATAGGAGCCCAGTTAAATCAATACGTTACAGAAGTCCTATTTATAAATGGATACTTGGGACTTTTGTTGTAAGCTTTATTGTTTTAGGCTGGCTTGGTGTTCAACCGGTTACCCCTTTATATGCTTTACTAGCTCGTATTTTTACGACCTTGTATTTTGCTTTTTTTATCTTAATGCCCTGGTTTAGCACCCTTGGAAAAACTAAAGAGGTTCCAGAAAGGGTTACTGAATAACATATGAGAATAAAATTAAAATTAATAGTTGGCTTTTCTGTTCTTCTTTTTTCAGTAAATATTTTTGCTGCTAGCAAGGTTCATTTAGATCATGCAAATACTGATATTTTTGACGAAGCCTCCTTACAAAACGGCGCAAAACTTTTTATGAATTATTGCTCAGGTTGTCATGAGATAAGCTTAATGCGTTACAATCGAATTGCTAAAGACCTAAATCTAACCGAAGAGCATGTTGCTAAAAATCTAATGTTTGCTGGAAATAAAGTAGGGCAAGCCATTACTACAGCTATGCCAGAAGATGCTGCGTCGAAATGGTTTGGAGGTGTCCCGCCAGACCTATCTTTAGTTTCAAGATCGAAAGGAACTGACTGGATTTACACTTACCTACGTAGCTTTTATGATGATGATGAGAGAATTTTTGGGGTAAACAACACAGTCTTGGTAAATGCCTCTATGCCAGATGTTTTATGGCCCCTTCGAGAGTCTCAATCTGAGTCAGAATTTGATAATAGTGTTCGTGACATAACAAACTTTTTAGACTATGTTGGCGAGCCAGCGAAACTAATAAGACTTCAGCTTGGCAAATGGGTTCTATTGTTTTTAAGCATTCTATTTGTTCTAGTCTATCTTCTCAAAAAAGAATACTGGAAAGATGTCAAATATGGCAT
This sequence comes from Candidatus Pseudothioglobus sp. uisw_142, assembly GCF_059512465.1. Taxonomy (NCBI): domain Bacteria; kingdom Pseudomonadati; phylum Pseudomonadota; class Gammaproteobacteria; family Pseudothioglobaceae (SeqCode); genus Pseudothioglobus (SeqCode); species Candidatus Pseudothioglobus sp. uisw_142. Next base: position 12,384 of record NZ_CM183452.1, on the reverse strand, counting down.
TTGGAGACCTCGCGACTGATTTCTGATACAATCATTTATATACATCCTTTGTCCTTAAAACGGCAAGGGACTTTTTTTTAATTCGGTAAAAACTATGCTAACAAAACCTAATCCGGCTTCAACAACTCTTTATTCTGCCTCACAAGAACTAGAATCTCATGCTGTCAGATTTATTATGGCTCACAAGTCGATAGAAAGACAAGTCATAGAGTTAAAATTTGATGAAATGCCAGAAGAAGTTCTTGAACTTAACCCTTGTGAGACCCTTCCCACTCTTTTTGATAGGGGGATGGTTTTGTATGATCTTTCAGTTATTATGGAATACCTTGATGAGCGCTTTCCTTTTCCGCCACTTTTGCCAGTAGATCCAATTGAAAAAGCCGAAAAGAGACTTTTAATCTATCGCTTTACAAGAGCAGACGGATGCTGGTATGAGCTTGTCTCAAAAATTCTCAATGGAAACAAAAAAGAAGCCGATGCTGCTAGAAAAACTCTGAATGGAAACTTATTAGAGCTTCTTCCCTTGTTTTCTCATAAGCCTTACTTTAAAAGCGAAACAATGACACTTGTTGATGTTTGTATTGCACCAATCCTTTGGAGGCTAGACCTTCTAGGAATCTCTTTAGGCGAAAAAGCAAAGCCAATCAAAGAATATGCAAACAGGCTTTTTGAAAAAGAAGGCTTTCATGATAGTTTGACTTTTGCTGAAAAGGACTTTAACTAGAGACAAATGCCAGGTGTTATTCCCTATTTAATCCGAGCATATTGCAACTGGATAGAGGATAATAATCTCACTCCATACGTCTTAGTAAGCGCCAAAAGTGAAGGTCTTTCAATTCCTGATGGGTTTGAAAACAATGGAAAAATAGTCTTAAATATTAGCGCTTCAGCAACTGCTGATCGGCTTATCAATAACGAGTCCATAAGCTTTAAAGCGCGATTTCACGGCAAGTCCCAAAAGATTATTGTTCCCTGTGAGGCTGTGATGTCTATCTATGCCAATGAGAATGGCGAGGGAATGCTTTTTGACAACAAAGGCATTAGTTCAGACAAGGGGGACAAAAAACCAAGCCTTACGATACTAGATTAGTTTTTCAACCTCTAAATAAAATAACTCAGAATTTTTAATCGAAAACTTTAGAACTGGCACGTCTGTATAAGAGCGAAGCGCTTCAAGATTTGAAAGCGTATTCTCACGAACCTCATTAAGAACGACGAAAGCTATTTTAAGTTTTTTGCTAAGAACAGCGTCGATGGTCAACAAAGCTTGGCTTATTGCTCCTAGTTCGTCCTTAACAATAATAATAACTGGCAATTCAAGCTGAACAGCAAGATCTGAATTAAGGGCTTTATCTGCAATCGGCGAATAAAACCCGCCGGCTCCTTCAACAAAAACAAAACTTTCCCCAACACCGTCATTACAAGCGTATACCAAGTCTTCAAGGCTTAGGGTTTTTCCAGCACCCAAACTAGCCTCTTCAGGGCTCGCCTCAAGTTCAAAACAATAAGGACAGACTTGACTTAAACTCTCTCCGGAAGCACAGGCATCGTTGAGCTTCACCGCATCCTTTGGAAAATAACCTTCATCTACCAACTCGCAGTCGGTTTCTACCGGCTTTCTTACAACTACTTTTCTTTTTTTTCTAAGCTGCTTTATTATTTCAACAGAAACTGTGGTTTTTCCAACCTCTGTATTGCTTCCAGTGACAAAAACTCCATTCATAGCAACATTTTAGACGAAGTTAATGACTCCCAAGTCATCATAAAAGTATAATGTCGACAATGCAAAATAATCTTAAAACAAGTTTTTGTGGGATGTCCCTTAACTCACCTATCGTTCTGCTTTCGGGGTGTGTTGGATTTGGAGAAGAGTACACAAGAATAAAAGGGTTTTCTAACTCTCATGTGGGTGCAGTTTGTTTAAAAGGCACCACTCTAGAACCCAGACTAGGAAATAAAGTTCACAGGGTCGCCGAAACTCCAAATGGGATGCTTAATGCAATTGGCCTTCAAAATCCAGGAACTAGTTCAGTCATTGCTGATATTTTGCCCACTTTAGATAAAGATGAAACTAAGTTTATTATTAATATTTCTGGCTCTAGTGTTGAAGAGTATGGTGAGGTAGCTAAGTATTTTGATGATACAGATATTGATGCAATTGAGATTAACATCTCTTGCCCCAATGTCAAAGAAGGAGGTGTAGCCTTTGGAAATGATCCTGATATGTCCTTTAGAGTTGTAGAAATATGTCGCAAAAATACAAGCAAGCCTATTATCACAAAACTTTCACCTAACCAAACTGATATTGCCTCAAATGCACTTCGGTGCATAGATGCTGGAAGTGATGGTTTGGCTGTAATAAACACAGTCATGGGTATGGCCATAGATATTGAAAAACAAAAACCCGTAATTGGAAATAATCAAGGCGGGCTTTCTGGTCCAGCAATAAAGCCAATAGCACTTCTTAAGGTTCATCAGGTCTACCAAGTCAGCAAAAACCATAATATTCCAATTATTGGGCAAGGCGGAATAGTTAATGCACAAGACGCAATCGAGTTTATTATTGCAGGAGCAGATACAATAGGAATTGGCACTGCTTTGTTTTATGACCCGCTGGTCTGTCAAGAAATTAATGCTGGAATTAGTAAGTATCTAGAAAAACATGAAATGAATAGTGTGGGCTCGCTCGTTGGAACTCTCAACTTAAATTAAAACTAAACAATGCAACAAGAATACAACGCCAAAAAAATCGAAAGAGAGGCTCAAAATTATTGGGAAAAAAATAACTCTTTTGTAGTTACAGAGGACGAAACTAAAGAGAAATATTATTGCCTATCTATGTTGCCATATCCCTCAGGAAGACTCCATATGGGACATGTAAGAAATTACAGTATTGGTGATGTTATATCAAGATACCAAAAGATGCTGGGTAAAAACGTTATGCAGCCAATTGGATGGGATGCTTTTGGGCTCCCAGCAGAGAATGCTGCTATAAAAAATGAGGTGCCACCTGCAGGATGGACTTATGAAAACATAAGCCATATGAAGCATCAATTAATCGAATTAGGTTTTGGCTATGACTGGTCGCGAGAGCTGGCAACCTGTCATCCAGAATACTATCGATGGGAACAATGGTTCTTCATTAAGTTATTTGAAAAAGGCCTAGTCTACAAAAAAAAGGCTGTTGTAAACTGGGACCCTGTTGATCAGACAGTGCTCGCTAACGAACAAGTTGTGGATGGTTGTGGATGGCGCTCGGGTGCTCCTGTTGAGAAAAAAGAGATTTCTCAGTGGTATATGAAAATAACTGATTATGCAGACGAGCTCTTGGCAGATATTCAAAAACTTGATGGCTGGCCTGATGCGGTTAAAATGATGCAAACTAACTGGATAGGTAAATCAATTGGTCTAGATATTGAGTTTAAGCTTAATAACGCAAATTCAATTACAGTCTATACAACAAGGCCGGACACGCTCTATGGCGTTACGTATCTTGCCATCGCTGCAGAGCACCCTCTGGCAATAGAATCCGGTAAAAAAGATAAACAGGTTCAAAAATTTCTTGATGAATGCAAAAAAATGGAAACTGCTGAGGCTGCAATCGAAACCATGGAAAAAAAGGGTGTTGATTCTGGACTCACGTGCGTCCACCCCCTAACTGGGGAAAAAACTCCTATCTGGATTGCAAACTTTGTTTTAATGGGCTATGGCACTGGAGCAGTTATGAGTGTTCCAGCCCATGATCAAAGAGACTATGAGTTTGCCAATAAATACAATATTCCTATTAAAGAAGTGATTGCTGACTCCAATGGCCTAGTTGATATAAGCGAAGAAGCGTTCGTTGAAAAAGGAATTCTGATCAACTCTGGTGAATTCTGTGGGCTTGACTTTGGCGCCGCATTTAAGGCAATAAGCAAAAAACTATCGAACCTAAAAATGGGTGAAGAAAAAACCAATTATCGCCTAAGAGATTGGGGAATTTCAAGACAGCGATATTGGGGTTGTCCAATACCAATAATAAACTGCCCTTCTTGTGGGGCTATTCCAGAGTCTCTTGAAAATCTTCCTGTTCGACTCCCAGAAAATGTGGCTATAGATGGAGTGGGCTCACCACTTAAAAAAATGCCTGGTTTTTATAAGACGCCTTGTCCAAAATGTGGAATAGGTTCGGAGAGGGAAACAGATACCTTTGATACTTTTTTTGAATCTTCTTGGTATTTTGCACGTTACACCTGCGTTGATCAGAAGGATGCGATATTAGATGAACGAGCCAATTATTGGCTTCCAGTAGACCAGTATATTGGAGGCATAGAGCACGCTATATTACATCTTTTATACTCACGTTTTTTTACAAAACTCCTGCGGGATGAAGGCATTGTAAAGACAAATGAGCCGTTCACCAATCTTCTCACTCAGGGGATGGTGCTTAAAGATGGGGCCAAAATGAGCAAATCAAAAGGCAATACAGTTGATCCAGAAGAAATGATTTCAAAATACGGGGCAGACACCGCACGACTCTTTATTTTATTTGCTGCTCCTCCAACTCAAGATCTTGAGTGGTCAGACACTGGCATCGAAGGCTCTCATAGGTTTATAAACAAATTTTTTCGACTTGTAAGTAGTTTTGTAGAGTCAAAAAATAGCGCTGTTGTTTCAAAAATAGACAACTCTAAGCTAACAGAAGAGCAAAAAACAATTCGTCAAAAAACCCATTTAGCCCTGCAAAAAGTAGGCGATGATTTTGGAAGAAGGCATTCTTTTAATACCGCAATTGCCGCTATGATGGAGTTAAACAATACGCTATCAAAATACAATGATGACTCACGAGAAGGGGCCTTCATAAAACGAGAGGCAATTGAGATAATGGTTAAATGCCTCAGCCCCGTTATGCCTCATGTTTGTCACCACCTTTGGTTTTTGTTGGGGGGGAAAGAAGCGGTAGTTAACTCAAGCTGGCCTATAGTTGATGATTCAGCCCTTGTTCAAGAAAATGTTCAACTAATAGCCCAGGTTAATGGAAAACTACGGGCAAAAATAGTAGTTCCATTAGACTCCGAAAATAAACTTGTAGAAGAGGTAGCGTTTTCAGATGAAAGAGTTTTAAAGTTTACTGAAGGCAAAGCATTAATCAAAGTAATTGTTGTTCCAAATCGACTAATCAACATTGTTGTAAAAGACTAAATGTCTAATGGATCGTACTTAATGCTTTAGCATTTTCTCTACTTGCTCTCTTAAAATTAGCTCCATTACAAAGCCCATCTTTCCGCCTGGAACAACTAATGTATTGGGTCGGGACATAAATGAGCCTGCTACCATATCTTGTAGGTAAACAAAGTCACAATACTTGTGGTCCTGAAACCTAACAACGACAAAACTTTCATCTTGAGTTGGTATGTCTCTTGCTATAAAAGGATTAGACGTGTCAACAGTTGGAACTCTTTGAAAATTTATATGGGTTCTTGAAAATTGGGGGGTAAGGTAGTTTATATAATCCCACATTCGTCTATGGATTGTGTCAACAGTTGCCTCTGCACTATACCCTCTTTGTTCTTTATCTCTATGAATTTTTTGAATCCACTCAAGATTCACAACAGGCACCACACCTATCAATAAATCAACATATTTAGCTACGTCGATGTTTCCATCTTTGACGCCCCCATGCAAACCCTCATAAAACAATAAATCACTATTTCTTCCAACATCTTCCCACTCCGTAAACTCACCAGCATTTTTCCCAAAAGGAACTCCCTCTTCATCAGAATGAATATAGTAGCGTCGATCACAATGACCTTTTTCACCATACTGTTTAAATGTTTTTTCAATCAGATCAAAATGATTTGCTTCAGGACCAAAATGACTAAAGTACTTATTTCCTTTTTTATCTTCAAGCTCCATTGCAGTCTTCATCTGTTTGCGGTCAAACTTATGAAAACTATCGCCCTCAATAATAACTGGCTTAGCGCCAACCCTTCCAAATATATGATTGAATGCATTTTTTACAGTCGACGTTCCAGCTCCGGAGGAGCCAGTTATAGCGATAACAGGATGTTCTTTTGACATAACCCTACCATTTGTAAGTAATTAAAGTAATTATCTTACAAATGCGGTCTGTAGGTTAGTAAATAAATTCGTAACTCGAATTAATTCAATTCAAGTTATTAGTTTACTAAATTAGAAGTCGAGGTTGTCTACCTTTAGTGCATTTTCTTCAATAAAGTTTCTTCTTGGCTCAACCTCGTCGCCCATAAGCGTTGTAAATACATCGTTTGAAGCAATTGCATCTTCGATTTTAACTTTAAGCATCACTCTAGACTCAGGATTCATTGTAGTATCCCACAACTGATCAGGGTTCATTTCCCCAAGCCCCTTATATCTCTGAAAGCCCTGTCCTTTTCTTGCTTCAACTAAAAGGAAGTTGAGGGCGGTAGTAAAGTCTGGTGTTTTTACCTCTTTTGCGCCTTTCTGAACAAATGTTTCGTCAGTAAACATACTTTCAACCTGGCTTGAGTACTTTTCTATACTTTTATATTCTCTTGATTCAAAAAAACCTACATCAAGGACAGATTTACTTGTTTCAACACCATATGTTTTCATCAAATAAATCACGCTATTGTTTGAAAAGCTTAGATCGTGACTCTCAGACATGGAGCTACTATTATTCATTTTTTGTTGAAGAGACTCACACCATTCTTTAGCTTTCTTTGGATCATTTAGGTCCATCTTTGGCATTCCTAGAATCGCCCTTAACAAAGGCTCATTGTATTTTTTACCAAGTTTTACAATAATCCCAATAGAATCATAGTAGCTTGATACAATTTTTTCAAGTGCAACACCTTGAATTGCTGGAGTATCGCTATTAACAAAAAGACTAGCATCATGGATAGCTTCTTGTTGCAAATACTCATCAAGCTCTGCATCATCTTTTAGGTATCGCTCTTGTTTTCCTTTTTTGATTTTATATAAAGGTGGTTGTGCAATATAAAGATAACCATTTTCAATAAGCTCTGGAAAGTGTCTATAAAAGAAAGTTAATAGAAGGGTTCTAATGTGGGCGCCGTCTACATCCGCATCCGTCATAATCACAATCTTGTGGTATCTGAGTTTTTCAATATCATATTCTTCTTTGCCAATTCCACAACCCAAAGCAGTAATTAAAGTACCAACTTCTTGGGAGGAAAGGATTTTTTCAAATCTAGCTTTCTCTACATTTAATATCTTTCCCTTAAGAGGAAGAATTGCCTGAGTTCTTCTATCTCTTCCTTGCTTAGCAGAGCCTCCCGCTGAGTCCCCCTCAACAAGGAAAATTTCAGATTCAGCAGGGTCTTTTGTTTGACAATCGCTCAACTTTCCAGGAAGGCCTGCGATATCTAAAGCACCTTTTCTGCGAGTCATTTCTCGGGCCTTTCTGGCTGCGTCGCGCGCCCTTGAGGCCTCGAAAATTTTACTTATTATGATTTTTGCTTCTGCGGGGTTTTCAAGAAGGTATTCTCCAAGCTTTTCATTTACAGAAGACTCAACAGGCGCCCTAACCTCTGAAGAAACAAGCTTATCTTTGGTTTGGGAAGAGAATTTTGGGTCAGGAACCTTAATGGAAAGTATCGCTGTTAACCCCTCCCTGGTATCTTCTCCAGTAATAGCTGCTTTTTCTTTTTTAGCTAGTCCTGAAGCATCGATAAAATTATTAAGTGTTCTAGTGAGAGCGGCTCTAAGGCCTGCAAGATGGGCTCCTCCATCTCTTTGCGGTATGTTGTTTGTAAAACAATAAACGCTCTCTTGATAAGAATCGCTCCACTGAAGCGCAACATCAACTGAGATGTCGTCTTTTTCTGTAGCGATGGAAATAATATCACTGTGTATAGGGTTCTTCGATTTGTTTAAATGCTCAACAAAGGCTGTAATTCCGCCCTCATAAACAAAAACATCTTTTTTATCAGACCTTTCGTCATTGATCTCAATGTGTACGCCTGAGTTTAAAAATGAAAGCTCTCTTAATCTATTCGAAAGTGTTTCAAACTTATAAACGGTTTCTGCAAAGATTTCTGCACTCGGCTTAAAATGAATTGTGGTTCCAGTTTTATCTGTTTTTCCTGTTGCCTTTACTGGCTCTTTAGGAACGCCCAACACATAGTCTTGCTCATAAATATCACCGCCTCTGTAAATAGTCAAATGAAGTGACTCAGACAAAGCATTTACTACTGAAACACCAACCCCATGAAGTCCTCCAGAAACCTTATAGGAGTTATCATCGAACTTACCGCCCGCATGCAGGACTGTCATAATAACTTCAGCGGCAGATATTTGTTCTTCAGGGTGAATGTCTACAGGAATGCCTCTTCCATCATCAGTAACTGATATGGAGTTATCGTCGTGGATTACAACTTCAATTTTGGAGCAATGGCCGGCTAAAGCTTCATCAATTGAGTTATCGACAACTTCGAAAACCATGTGGTGTAAACCTGTACCATCATCGGTATCACCAATATACATTCCAGGGCGCTTCCTAACAGCGTCCAAACCCTTTAAAACTTTAATATTGGAGGCTTGGTATTCTTCGGTCATAACTGCCCCTTTAAAAATAAATTTATTATACCACGGCTGCGGTGTTTAGCGCCATTTCATCTGTATTTTTTAAGTCTAATTATGTAAAAAACAAGATCGTTATAAAACCTTTAGAACGCCTTTTTTAATTTCAAAAATGGTTGTCTTTTTAGGATCTAAAGGTAGATCAATGTTGCCAATATCTGAAATAAAAATTTGAATATTAATTTCAGTTAAATAATCAATAATAGACTTAATTTTGCTCTGGTCAAGCTCTGATGAAACATCATCAATTAATACAATGGGTTTTGTTTTGTTTTGAACAAGAATCAAAACTTGAAGCATCCAAAAAACAATTGACATTTTTTTCTGCTCACCTCTTGAAAGAAAGCTTTCGTTTCTTTTGTTTAAGAGATATTCAATGTTCGCTCTATGGGGTCCACAACTCAAGTATTTGGTTTTTAAAAAATTTGTTTTATTTTTTAAAAGATACTCTAATATTTTTACCTGACTAAGGGGGTCGACCTCTTTTGGCCAGCCTGTTTGAATGTGAAAAGTAAAATCATCATTAGTTTTGATTAAACTATTGAGTCTTCCCTTGGATTGTTCGTTAAGGAGAGTTTTTAACTGCTCCACATAGTCCATACGGCCCTTTGTAATGTTCACAGAAAGACTTGCAAACTGTTTAAACCATTCGTCAAGCTCTCCTGTGTTCCCACTTGTGAGCAGTGTATTAATGTTTTTAAGGGTTTTTTTATAAGTTTTATATGCTGTAAGTGTTTCGTTACTTTTATTATGAAAAACCCCCCAATCAAGATAAGATCTTTTTAATTTCGGTGATCCCCCTACAACAAACCCACGATCTGGTGAGATAATTTGGATCGGAAGAATTTGGCTTAAAAGACTATTACTAGAGATTTTTTCTTTGTCAATTAAAATCTGGCTTTTATCGCGAGATTTTTTAATGTTAACTTTTTGTTTATCTACAAGGGCGGTTATTTTTATTTGTTGCTCGTCAAATGGAATGATGTCTTTTAGGTTTTTAGTCTTAAACGACCTGCTGTGTCCTAAGTAATATATTGACTCAATGAAGTTTGTTTTGCCTTGGCCATTTTGACCAATTATTAAATTGATGTTATTGTTGGGCAGCAGGTATTGATCTGTCAAATTCCTAAACTTTAAAACATGCAGTTTTTCAATAATTGCCATTAAAGCACAACAATTATATTCTCATTGGCATAATAATATATTGATAACTTTCGTCACCGATAGCACTTAATAAACACGATTTATTTTCACCTCCCGGTATAACCATGTTCACCTCTTTAGAGGTAAGTTTTTCAAGAACTGAAATTAAGTAATGAATATTAAAAGCAATTTCTAGTTCTTTTTCTTGCTTCGTTACCTCAATTTGGGTTTCAGCCCTACCTCTCTCTGAGTGAGAAAAAATACTGAGCTTGTCTTCTCTAAAAACAAGCTTGACACCTTTAGTTCTTTCATCTACAAATATTGAAGCTTGCTGCAAGCTAGATAAAAAGTTTTCGCGATCAATAACAATAGTGTTACTAAAATCAGTTGGCATTACTTGTTTATAGTTTGGAAAATTACCATCAATCAAACGGCTAATAATTTTAGTACTAGAGTCAATCAATGAAAAATAATTATCAGACAGGTGTATTTCAGCAATGCTTTGTGTGCTTTTATTCAGTAGTTTAGTTAGTTCTAGTACGGCTTTTCTAGGAAGAATCACTGTCTTTTTTTCTTCTAAACTACTTTCTTGATTGACTTCGCCGATTGAGAGTCTGTGCCCATCTGTTGCAACCACTGTTAATGAGTCCTTGTTTAGTTCAAAAAAGAGACCGTTTAGATATGCCCTAATATCCTGGTTCCCCATTGAAAAACTGGTGTTTTCAATTAACTCTTTGAGAGTATCTTGCTTAATTTTGACAATACTTGAATTTTGAGTCTTAGGAAGGGCGGGAAAGTCTAAGTGATTAAAAGTGTTTAGTTCAAACGTATTTTTGTTAGCATTTAGATAAACTTTGTTTTCTTCTATTTTAAATTTTATTTGGGTCTTTTCTGGGAGTTTTCTTACAATGTCAATCAAGTCTTTTGCATAAATTGTAAAGGTGGCTTCCACATCACTTTTCACTTTATTTGAAGCACTGATTTCTAGTTCCATATCAGTGGTTGTTAGTGTAAGCTTGTTGCCTTTTAATTGAATTAGTACGTGAGAGAGTATTGGTAAAGTTTGCTTTTTCTCAACTACTCCAATTACAGTTTGCAATGGCTCTATAAGTTCTTCAACGCTTAATTCGGTGTTCATAAGTTGCCTTTCTTATTAAATTAATTATTGTTATTATTAGCTGATCTATTATTTGTTAATTACTTTCTTTTTTTGAAAAAAATCAATAGTTTGTGTTGTGATTATGTTGTTAATAACTGTGTTGTTTATTATTAAAGATGTTAATTAGTTTTCTAATTATAAGATGTTTTGTTATTTACTAACAACCCAAGTAATAATTAATTTGTTTATAAGTTAGTAATTTTGATTTTTATGTTTTCAATGTCGTTCTTGATTTCTTCATTTGTCGAAATAAGGCTTTTTAGTTTTTCACAAGAATAAAGCACTGTAGAGTGGTCCCTATTTCCAAAGTTTTGACCTATTTTAGCTAATGACAATGATGTCAACTCATGGCAGAGGTAGATAGCCATCTGTCTTGCTTTAACCAAATGTTGTTTGCGAGAGTTTGAAATTAAATCGGAGACTGTAATGCCGTAATACTTACTTACGGTCTTCTGAACTTCATTAACCTCAATGAAAAGTTTTTTTGGTTTTATAAGGTCGCCTAGTGCTCCCTCTACTACGTCTTTGGTAATCAGCGAGTGATCAATTTGAGAGAAGTCGACAAAAGCCTTTAGTTTTAGTAATGCGCCCTCAAGGTCCCTAACGTTTGACATGACGTGGCTTGCAATAAATAAGGCAACATCTTCTGAAAGGTTAAGAGAAATTTGTGGATTTTGAGATTTCTTAAGGAGAATGGCAGCCCTCATTTCAAGCTCTGGAGGAGAAAGTTGTAAATTAAGACCTTGTGAGAATCTTGTTTTTAATCTGTTTTCAAGGTCTTTAATGTTCTTTGGGGGTTGGTCACATGTAAATATAATTTGCTTTTTGGTGCTAAACAAAAAATTAAAAATATGAAAAAACTCTTCTTGAGATTTATCTTTCCCAGCAATTAAGTGAATATCGTCAACTAACAAAAGGTCAGCTGACTGATAGAAAAGCTTCACATTTTCTATTGTATTGTGTCGAAGGCTGGTTGTTATGTTGCGAACAAAATCCATAAGAGGGACATAGATAACTTTTGAGTTTGGATTTTTTTTAAGAGCAAGGTGCCCAGCTGCCTGCATTAAATGCGTTTTTCCAAGTCCAGATTCTCCATAGATAATAAATGGATTATATGGAGATGCTCCTATCTTTTCAGCTATCTGCCTGCTAGCAAGGGCGGCGACCTGATTTGCGCTTCCTAAAACTAAATTGTCAAATGTATATTCTGGAAACAGAGGTGTGGTGTGATGTTTGTTAGCGCTTGCTGCTTTTTTGCTAGACTCAACAACACCAAATCTTACCTTGAGTTTTCGGTCACACTCAGAAACCGCTAAGACAATTGCCGCCTCTAAGCTTTTATGATTGCTTATGTACTTCAGAGCTGACGCACTTGGCGCATTTAGATAAAGAGTTTCATTTCTTTCGGTTGCCTTAAGGGGCTTAACCCACACACTATATTCTCCCAACGGCAGAGAGTCTTTTAGGGAGTCTAAACATTTAGCCCAGGCCTGTGACAT